>NZ_JADNQO010000011.1:0-252486 GCF_047608665.1 Amycolatopsis sp. cmx-11-51
CAGATTGCCCACGTGTTACTCACCCGTTCGCCACTAATCCACCCGAAGGCTTCATCGTTCGACTTGCATGTGTTAAGCACGCCGCCAGCGTTCGTCCTGAGCCAGGATCAAACTCTCCAACAATGTCTTCGAATTCAATCGAGGCAATTTAATGCACTCAAAGAAACCTCAAACGAGGTTCACATACATAAGCTCTACTGGCTTAATTCACTAGCACACTGTTGAGTTCTCAAGCAACACACCCCGAAAAACACCACACCACGCGGCCTCATCCGAAGCAGTCATTCCTAGCAGTTTTGGTGGGACACCCACTCAATCACCTTGAGGTGAGAGCTTGGTTCGTGTCCCGCGGCCACCCGGTTTCCCTGGCGACTTGGAGAACTTTACATGGCCCCCAGGGGCCCGAAACAGGGGGGTACCTTAACGACATTTACGCAGGTCAAAGGCTGAAAACCGGTCACCTCCCGACGATCACCCGGTGATCGCTCCAGGGGCACCCCAGGTGAACGCCAGGAAGAAACATTGCTCCGAGTACATTGCACCGTATTGATCTCCCCGATTGCTCCGATTAGCGTCGAGTCATGAGCACTGCGGAACTCGACGGCATCACCGTCGCCTACGACGACCTCGGCACCGGGTTGCCCGTCGTCCTCGTCCACGGCCACCCCTTCAACCGGTCGATGTGGCGTCCCCAGGCCGAACGCTTCAGCCAGGAGGGCTACCGGGTCATCACTGCGGACCTCCGCGGGTACGGCGAGACCACCGTCGTACCCGGGAAGACGGGCCTCGACGTCTTCGCCGCGGACATCGCCCGCCTCGCCGATCACCTGGGCATCGAGCGGTTCGTGCTCGGCGGCCTCTCCATGGGCGGGCAGATCGTCATGGAGTTCCACCGCACCTATCCCGACCGCGTCGCCGGTCTGCTGCTCGCCGACACCTCTCCCCAGGAGGAGACAGTCGAGGGCAAGCGCGTCCGCAACGCGATGGCGGACCGCGTCCTCGCCGAAGGACTGGACCCGTACGCCGACGAGGTGCTGACGAAGATGGTCTCGCCGGAGAACGTCCGCACCCAGCCCGACGTGGCGGCACACGTCCTGCGGATGATGCGCACGACTCCTAAGGAAGGAGCGGCGGCGGCGCTGCGAGGGCGGGCCGAGCGGCCTGACTACCGGGACAGCCTCAGGCGGGCGAAAGTGCCGAGCCTGGTCGTCGTCGGCACCGAGGACGAGTTCACGCCGGTCTCGGACGCCGAGTTGATGCACGAACTCATTCCCGGCTCCACCCTGGCAGTGATCGAGGGCGCCGCCCACATGCCTAACCTGGAACGCGAGGCCGAGTTCAACGCCGTGTTCGCACGGTTCTTGAAAGAAATTGGGTGATCGTCTCCATGTCCAAGAAGACCGTCTTCGTGACCGGCGCCAGCGCGGGGTTCGGCGTCGAGATCGTCCGCCGGTTCGCCGCGGACGGCGCCAAGGTCGTCGCGGCCGCGCGCAGCAAGGACCGGCTCGACAAGCTGGCCGACGAGCTGGGTGAGAACGTCCTGCCGATCGAGCTGGACGTCCGGGACGCCGACGCGGTGGCCGCTCTCCCCGGAACGCTGCCCGCCGGGTTCGCCGAGGTCGACCTGCTGGTCAACAACGCGGGCCTCGCGAAGGGCCTCGAGCCCGCCCACCGGGCGAAGCTCGACGACTGGGACCAGATGATCGATACGAACATCAAGGGTCTCGCGCACCTCACCCGCGCACTGCTGCCCGGCATGGTCGAGCGCGGCCGCGGGCACGTGATCAACATCGGGTCGATCGCGGGCACCTACCCGTACCCCGGCGGCAACGCCTACGGCGCGACCAAGGCGTTCGTGCACCAGTTCAGCCTGAACCTGCGCGCGGACCTGCACGGGACCGGCGTCCGGGTGACCAACGTCGAACCCGGCATGGTCGGTGGCACGGAGTTCTCCGTCGTCCGTTTCGAGGGCGACCAGGGCAAGGCCGACAACGTCTACAAGGGGACGACGCCGCTGACAGCCGCCGACGTGGCCGAGTCCGTCTTCTGGGCGGCTTCGCAGCCGGAGCACGTGAACATCAACGTCATCGAGTTGATGCCGGTGGTGCAGACCTTCTCCGCGCTGCAGATTCACCGCTCGGAGTAGCCAGTCAGGCAGAGCCTGACCGTTGAGGGTGGTGGGGCGGGGTCTGGGTGAGACCGAAAAGGGTGAAGAGCGCCTGCTGCTCCGGGCTCCGCTCGGTCAGCAGGCGCCGCGTTCGCGGGCGGCCGCCGGTGGAGGGGTAGCGCAACACCGTCTCCCCTATCCCGGCCAGGATGTCCATCAGTTCGCGGACCGACAGGTTCATCCCCGCGCGGTCGGCCTCGCGCCGCATGAGGTGGGTGACCGTCGAGGCCAGCACCGTGACCAGCGTGTGCACGGCGATCCGGTGCGGGCTCCAGTCCCAGCGCGGGGTCGGACCGGCGACGGCGGAGCCGGTCAACCAGCGGAACGTCGAGTCGAGGTGGGTCCGGGCGCGGTAGGCGGTGACGACCTCGCCGACCGGCCAGTCGTGGTCGGTGACCAATACCTGCTTGCCGAAGAACTCGTCGTGGAGCCGCGACACGGCGGCGTCGTCGACCTTCCAGGTCAGCCGGATCTCCCCCGGTCTGGTGCCTGCCATCGAGGGCGAGAGCACCCGTTCGACGCGGCGGCCGCGCGTGATCCGCGCGATTTCGGCGTTCACCTGGCTTCGGTCGCCCCGGTAGGTGCCCGCCGCCAGTGCGGCGTCGAGGCCGGCGAGTTCGCGGGTCGCGGTGCCGAGTTCGTCGCCGAACGCGCGGGCCTGCGCGTTGTGCAGGGTCTCCGAGTGGGTCAGGATCACGCGCCGCCGTACGCCCGCGACCACGGCTCTGGTGTCGAGGGCCGTCAGCCCGGCGAAGCGCTCAGGGTCGACGGGCTTGCGCGCGGACGCCGGTTTCGCCAGCAGGTCCGGATGTTCCGAGAGCGGCAGCGCGCCGACGAAATGCCGTCCGAGGTCCAGTTGCGCGGCCTGACCGGCGGTGAAGACCAGCGTGACGTCGCCCGCCGTGTACCGCTCCCGGAGGTCATCGGCGAGCGCGGCGAACGGCGGCGCCCCTTCCCTCCGGTACGCGTGCGACGCCAGCGGGATCGCGCCGTCCTTGGTCACCACCAGCCCGAGCCCGGCGAGTTCGCAGCGGCAGGGATCGACCGTGGTGAAGGAGGCGAACTGCGGCACGTCGACGGCGAGCGCGGCGTTCCCCGTGCCCAGCCAGGACAGCACCGCGTCGGCGACGGCGGTCTCGATCCGGGTGAGCCGTTCCGGGGTGAGGCGTTGCAGTGCTCGCCAGTGATTCGCCAGGTCGGCCTTCAGGAACTCCCGCGCGATACCGTCCTCCCACCACGAGGCGAGTTCCGTGTCCGGCGCTGTCGCCCGGTGCAGGACAGCGAGCGCGAGATGCGTTCCCAAGGTGGTCGCGGCGCGCTGGGTTCCGACGGCGTCGTCGACCCTGCGAACGAAGTCGAGCCGCTTGAGCGTCGCCCACACAGCCGCGACGTCGCCGAAGGTCCGGTGCCGCGCTTCGCCGGGCGCGGAGACGTCGCCGTCCATCGCGCGCCCGATCTCCTCGGCGGTGCCGAGGTAGCGCTGGGACACCACGCGGGGCTCGCCGTCGACCCGCGCGGAGGTGACGAGGTAGTAGTACGTCCGCCCACCGACCTTCTTGCCGATCACCGAGGCCATACTTTAGGTAATACACCCCGGCCCGCTGATCGGCAACCCAGATCGCGCTCTGACCAGCGAAAACAGTGACGACAGCCGTGTGGGTCACGTGGTGGCGGGATGCGCACTGGCAGCTGGAGCGAGTCCGGCCATAGCGTGCGGGAATGGCATCCGATGCTGACGTGAACACCCCCACCACCACCGCGATGCGCCGGTCGCTCGCCAGGGCGCGCGACGGGAAGACCCTCGACCTCACCGAGGCCTCGATCCTGCTCCAGGCGCGCGGCGACGATCTCAAGACGCTGTCCGAGCACGCCTCCCGCGTCCGTGACGCCGGCCTTGTCGCGGCCGGTCGTCCCGGCGTGGTCACCTACAGCCGTTCGGTGTTCATCCCGCTGACCCGGTTGTGCCGGGACCGGTGCGGTTACTGCACTTTCGCGACCGTCCCTGGTCGCGTCGAGTCACCGTTCCTCTCCCCCGACGAGGTCATCGACATCGCGCGCAAGGGTGCCGCGATGGGCGTCAAGGAAGCGCTGTTCACCCTCGGTGACCGTCCGGAGGACCGCTGGAAGGCGGCGAAGGACTGGCTCGACGCGCACGGCTACGACGACACGTTGTCCTATGTCCGCGCGATGGCGATCCGGGTGCTGGAGGAGACCGGCGTCCTGCCGCACCTCAACCCGGGCGTGCTGACCTGGCAGGACTTCCAGCGGCTCAAGCCGGTGTCGGCGTCGATGGGCATGATGCTGGAGACGACGGCGAAGCGGCTCTACACCGAGAAGGGCGGCCCGCACTACGGCTCGCCCGACAAAGACCCCGACGTCCGCCTGCGCGTTCTCGAAGACGCCGGCCGCAGTTCGGTGCCGTTCACGACGGGCATTTTGATCGGCATCGGTGAGAACTTCGAGGAGCGCGCCGACGCGCTGTTCGCCATCCGCAAGGTCGCGAAGACCTACGGCGGCATCCAGGAAGTCATCGTGCAGAACTTCCGCGCGAAGCCGGACACGAAGATGCGCGCGACCCCGGACGCCGATCTCGAAGAACTCGCCGCGACCATCGCCGTCGCGCGGCTCGTGCTCGGCCCGAAGATGCGCATCCAGGCGCCGCCGAACCTCATCGGCCAGCAGTACGAACTGATGCTGAACGCGGGTATCGACGACTGGGGTGGCGTCTCCCCACTGACCCCCGACCACGTGAACCCCGAGCGCGCGTGGCCGCGGATCGACGAACTCAAACGCCGCACCGAGGCACTCGGGTTCACCGTGCGCGAGCGGCTCCCGATCTACCCGGAGTACGTCAAGACCGGCGAACCGTGGCTGGACCCGCGGATGAACGCGCATCTCGCGCCGCTGACCGAGGCCGAGACCGGGCTCGCGATCGAAGAGGCCATCCCGGTGGGCATCCCGTGGCAGGAGCCGGACGGCGGCTGGCAGGAGGCCGGGCGCACCGATCTGCACGTCGAGGTCGACACCATCGGCCGCACGGAAGACCGGCGCGGCGACTTCGACTCGGTCTACGGCGACTGGGCGGAGATCAAGGGCAACATCAAGACCGCGCCGCAGCGGTTCGACACCGACATCCGGGATGCTTTGCGCAGCGCGGAAAAGAACCCCGCCGGGCTGTCGGACGACGAGGCTTTGGCGCTGCTGCACGCCGACGGGCCGGAGCTGGACGCCTTCACCGAGATCGCCGACGACCTGCGCCGCGAAGTGAACGGTGACGACGTCACCTTCGTCGTCACGCGGAACATCAACTTCACCAACGTCTGCTACACCGGTTGCCGGTTCTGCGCGTTCGCCCAGCGGCGCACCGACGCCGACGCGTACACCCTTTCGCTGGAGCAGGTCGGCGACCGGGTCGACGAGGCGTGGGCCGCCGGCGCGACCGAGATCTGCATGCAGGGCGGCATCCACCCGGATCTGCCGGGCACCGCGTACTTCGATCTCGCGGCCGAGGTGAAACGCCGTCAGCCGGACATCCACCTGCACTCCTACAGCCCGATGGAGGTCGTCAACGGCGCTTCGCGGACGAACCTCTCCATCGAGGACTGGCTCGCGCAGGCGAAGGCGTCCGGTGTCGACTCGCTGCCGGGCACGGCGGCGGAGATCCTCGACGACGACGTCCGCTGGGTGCTGACCAAGGGCAAGCTGCCGACCTCGGAGTGGATCAACGTCGTCACCACCGCGCACAAACTCGGCATCACGACGACGTCGACGATGATGTACGGCCACGTCGACACCCCGGCGCACTGGGTCGGGCACCTGAAGCTGCTGGCGAAACTGCAGCGGGAAGGCCTGGAGCGCAACGGGCGACGCGGGTTCAGCGAGTTCGTGCTGCTGCCGTTCATCCACCAGAGTTCGCCGATCTACCTCGCCGGGCTCGCCAGGGCCGGGACGACGCTGCGCGAGAACCGCGCGGTGCACGCGCTGTCCCGGTTGCTGCTGCACGGGACGATCGACAACATCCAGAGTTCCTGGGTGAAACTCGGCGAAGAGGGCAGCCGCGCGGTGCTGCGAGGCGGGGTCAACGACATCGGCGGGACACTGATGGAGGAGACGATCAGCCGGATGGCGGGTGCGGCCAACGGGTCGTACAAGACGATCAGCGACATGCGCACGATGGTCGAGCCGCTGGGACGTCCGCTGCGGCAGCGGACCACCGAGTACGGCACGCCGACGGCGGAGCGGATCGCCGCGGCCGCCACGTCGGACGGCGTCGCGACCGCGGTCCGGCGGCCGTTGCTGCCGCTTGTCACCACCTGACGAAAAGTCCGTGAAGGCCCCCTTACCCGCGTACAGTTCGGGGCGAGGGGGCCTTCACGTTCCGTGTGTCACCGCTCACAAGGAGCGGGAGCCCCCGGCGTTTTCTGTGCTAAACCCGAGAATCACTTCCGGGCAGCCGAGAGGACGTCGATGACCGCGAGCGCAGTCCGGGTGGCCGACACCGCCCGCTATCCGTTGTCCGAACCGGGAAGCCCCGCCTGGCGCGAAATCGTTTCCCGGACCCGCGCCGAACTGCGGGAAACGGGCTGCAGTGTGCTGGCCGACTTCATCCGCCCGGAGCTGCGTGACGTCCTTCGCCACGAAGGCGGGCAGATCGCACCGGAGGCGTACGCGAGGATCGAACGGGTCAACGCGTACAACACCGCCATCGACACTCCGTTGCCGGAAGGCCATCCCGGCCGCACGATCATGGAACGCGGCAACGCCTTCGTGGCACGCGACCAGATCCCGGCGACCGCGATCATCCAGCAGCTGTATTCGAGCCACGAGTTCCAGCGGTTCGTGGCCGACTGCTTCGAACTCCCCGTCCTCTACGAACTCGCCGATCCGCTGTCCGGTCTTGTCCTCAACGTGATCGAACCGGGCCGCTCCCATCCGTGGCATTTCGACACCAACGAGTTCACCGTCAGCATGCTCACGCAGGAGGCCGCAGACGGCGGAGTCTTCGAATATTGTCCGAACATCCGCTCGGAGAAGGCTGAGAACTTCGACGACGTCCGCGCGGTCCTGGCGGGCGAAGGCGATCACATGATCCGTCGGCTCACTCTGCGTCCCGGTGATCTTCAGCTGTTTCGCGGACGTTTCTCCCTGCACCGCGTGAGTAGTGTTCTAGGAGCAACAGCACGCCATTCCGCGATCTTCGCCTACAGCGAACGTCCTGGGGTCACCGGCAGTCCGGAGCGGACTAGACAGCTGTTCGGCCGGGTCCTGCCCGAACACGTCGCGTCAGCGGCCGTCCGGGGCGATCAGCTGCTCGACTAAGTCAGGAGCCCGGCCCGTGCCTTTGGATTCGACCGGCAAGATCTCCTTCGACCACATCTACACCGAGCCCGATCCGCGTGCCTTCTACGACACCTTGCGCAGGCTTGATTACAACATCCCTCAGCAGGCCAAAGCCTATTTCGCGAAGCTGATCGACGAGTACCGCGCCGAAGCCGACGTCAAAGTGCCGACAGTGCTCGACCTCGGCTGTTCCTACGGCGTCAACGCGGCGTTGTACCGGTGTGACACCTCGATGGAGGGGCTGTACGACCACTACGCGGACGGCGAGTCACTGAGCCGGGACGACCTGATCGCGCACGACCGGCGGATGGTCGAGAGGCTCGCCGTCGGCGACGGAGTCCGCTTCATCGGCCTCGACACCTCGGCGCCCGCGCTGGACTACGCGCTCGCCGCGGGCTTCATCGACGACGCGATCCACGCGGATTTGGAGAGCGAAGACCCGACGGAGGAGCAGCGTGCGCTGCTGGCCGGCGTCGACATCGTCATCTCGACCGGCTGCATCGGCTACGTCACGGAGAAGAGTCTCGTGCGGATCGCGCGGGAGAACCGGCCGTGGATGGCGCATTTCGTCCTCCGGATGTTCTCCTACGAACCGGTCGCCGCGAGCCTCACCGATCTGGAGTACGACACCGCCGGGGTCGACGGCGTCTTCCGGCAGCGAAGGTTCGCTTCGCAAGAGGAACGAACGCAGATCCTGGACAATCTGTCCATCGCGGGTGTCGACCCGCGTGGGCTGGAAGCCGACGGCCGGCTGTACGCGCGGCTGTTCGTCTCCCGGCCGAACGGCGCGGCCGGCGGGCTCGCCTCCGCGCTGAACGCCCTGCCCCTTCGAGATCAAGGATGATCGTGAGCAGTCCGGAACTGTCCACCCGCACGTTCGGCAACGAGGACGTCCTGCCGCGGGTTCCTGTCCCCAGCCTGGAGGACACCTGCCGCCGGTTCCTCGAGTGGTGCTCGCCGCTGCTCACCCCCGGTGAGCTCGCGGAGACCGAAGGCGCCGTCGCCGAGTTCCTCGCGGAAGGAAGCCCGGCGCACGAACTGCAGAGCGCGCTCGAGTCCTACGACAGCCGTGAAGGCGTCCAAAGCTGGCTCGACACCTTCTGGCCGTACCGCTACCTCGGCCGCCGCGACCGGATCGCGCTCAACGCGAACTTCTTCTTCCTGTTCTCCGAGTCCCCGCTGGGGCAACTGGAACGGGCGGCCGAACTGGCCGCGTCGGCGGTGGACTACAAGCTGAAGCTCGACGAGGAACTGGTGCCGCCGATCGTGCTGCGCGGGCAGCCGCAGTCGATGGTGCAGCACAAGTACTTGTTCTCGGCGACGCGGATTCCCGGTGCCGTGCAGGACACCGCGCGCACGCCGTACCGCGAGGAGTGGCCAGGGCCGTCGAGGGCGCGGCACATCGTGGTGTTCCACCGCGACACCCCGTTCCGGATGGACGTCATCGCGCCGGACGGCCGCCCCTATTCCCCCGAACAGCTGGCCGCGGGACTGCAGGCGATCGTGAAGTCCGAGACTTTCGTCGAGGATCCCGAGACCGCCGCCGGGCACTTCACCACCAAAGCAAGGGCGGAATGGGCGGCGACGCGCGAAGCGTTGCTCACCGCCGGGAACGCGGCCGCGCTCGACGACATCGAAACCGCGTTGTTCTGTTTGTGCCTGGAGGACTTCACCCCGGCGGACACGCAGGAGGCATGCGACAAACTACTGCACGGCGACAGCGGCAACCGCTGGTTCGACAAGGCCGTCTCGCTGATCGTGTTCGAGGACGGCACGGCGGGGATCAACGTCGAGCACTGCGAACTGGACGGGACCACGATCCTCGGGTTCACCGACGCGTTGCTGAGCGGGACGCGGCTGGAACGGGCGCCCGCCGACGGCGTCCCGGCGACCGAGGTCATCGAGTTCGTCTTGGGTGACGCGCTTCGCGAGGACGCCCGTGCCGCGGCAGCGGCCTTCGCCGCGTACGCCGATGCGACCGCTACGAAGACGGTGTCCTTCACCGACTTCGGCGCGAAGCGGGCGAAGGAGTTGGGGATGTCCCCCGACGGCTTCGCGCAGATGGCGTATCAGCTCGCGCACAAGCGCGCGAAGGGGATCACCGGCACGACTTACGAGTCGATCGCGACGCGGCAGTTCCAGAACGGGCGCACCGAAGCGATGCGTGTGGTGACGCCCGAGGTGCAGTGGTTCGTCAGGGTGATGGACGACTCGAACGCGGACCGACAGACGCGTCAAGCGGCCTTCCGCGCGGCGGCCGCGAAGCACGTCACGCGGGCGAAGGAATGTCAGGCGGGCGACGCGCCGGAGCAGCACCTATGGGAGCTGCAGCTGATCCAGAAACGGCGCGGCGTCGAGGAACCCCCGGCGCTGTACTCGTCGCCGGGCTGGCTGAAGATGCGCAACGACTACCTGAGCACCAGCTCGGCGCCGTCGGTGAACATCCGGTACTTCGGTTTCGGGTCGACCAGCCCGCAGTGCATCGGCGTCGCGTACGTACTGCTGCCGGATCGGCTGAACGTCTACCTGTGCACGCCGAAGCACGTGGCGCACGAGATGGAGCTGTTCGCGGCGGAACTCGCCACGGCGGTCGCGGAATTGCAGGAGTTGCTCGCCTGATGTCGCCTGCCCAGTCTCCCGCGTGACTCACGTGAGTCCGGCGAACGGGCCGGTCACTGGGCAACTAGTGAGGGGTAAGGGCAAAGGTGGTGTCAGCTGAGAGGGTGTGTGGAAAGAGGGACGTTGAGTGTCCCTCTTTCCACACACCCGCCCCGGATCCGGTGGTCATAAGGCACGCGGTCCGGCATCGGGACCGATCATCGGCACCGCGTCCGCGGGCTGTCTCGACACGGGCGTCACGGTGAAGTCCGGGCCGGTCGAGGCCGCGCTGGGACATCGGGCGATCGTCTTGACACAGACCAACTGCGGCACGGCACCGCAGACGACCGAGCCAGGCGCGAAACTGCTGTCGGTCGTCGCGGCCAAGGGCGACCCGGAACAGCAAATCACGGTCGACACCGATCTGACGTTTGTGACGAGACCGCACGGCTCTGCGACGGTTCCGCACCGGCTGGCGGCGAGCGCGGCGGAGCGCCCTTACGATCGGTGAGCATTTCGATCTTGGGAGACCCATGCCGCGCATCCTGCTCGTCGAAGACGACGAAGCCCTGGCCGAAGCGCTCACGCTGGCGCTGAAAGTACTCGGGCACGACGTCGTCGTCGCCCCGACCGGGGAGCGGGCGCTGGAGGTGCTGTTCACCGACCGGCTCGAACTCGAGTTCGTGCTGCTCGACGTGATGCTGCCCGGGATGGACGGCTTCGAGGTCTGCCGCCGGATCCGCGCGCGCAGCAGGCTGCCGCTGGTACTGCTGACCGCGCGCGGCGATCCGATCGACGTCGTCGCCGGGCTGGAATGCGGCGCCGACGACTACGTGGTCAAACCCGCCGAACCGCGGGTGATCGACGCCCGGCTCAAGGCGATCGGCCGTCGCGCGGTCACCGCTCCCGGCCCGTCGGCGGGGACGCTGCGGATCGGGCGGCTGGAGATCGACGCCGCCGCGATGAGCGTGACCCGCGACAACTTCGAACTGGCGCTTACCGCGACCGAGATCCGCCTGCTCGTCGAGTTCGCGGAGCATCCGAACCAGGTGCTGAGCAGGCAGACGCTGCTGAAACGGGTCTGGGACTACGGCTACGTCGGCGACTCGCGGATCGTCGACGCGGCGGTCGCGCGGTTGCGGGCCAAGGTCGAGGACGATCCGGCGAATCCCGTGGTGCTGAAGACGGTGCGCGGCCTCGGCTACCGCCTGGTGGACCAGTGAGGCGGCCGTCCTTCGGGCTCCGGACGAAAGTGACGGCGGCGGTCGTGCTGGTGACCACGACGGCGACCGCGGTGATGGTCTTCAGCGCGTCGAAACTGCAAGAAGCGGACACCGTCGACAGCTTCGTCTTCAGTGCCAAGATGACGTTCGGGGCGATGTTCGAACAGTCATGGCGCGGGCTCGAAGCGGTGATGGACAACAGACTCACCCTGAACGAGTTCGCCGTGGCGATGTCCGACAGGACGCACGAGTGGGCGCTGTTCACCAAGCGGCCCGATGGCTCGGCGGAGCTGGTGAACTTCGCCTCGACCGACTTCTGGTACCGGCCGCAGCCCGTGCCGGTCCGCGTCGGCGATCGACTGGGGCTCGTGGCGTCGATCGAGGATCGGGTGCTGGTCCGCACCGCGAAGACGATGGATCTGCTGACGGCGACCACCGTCGACCCGGAAACCGGCAGGCGGCTCCTCGTGGTCAGCGGGAACTTCGTCGACTACTGGGTGGTGCAGTTCTTCGACCTCACCCCGCTGGACATCGATCTGGCCGCGCAACGGCGGAAGCTGGTGTACATCGCGCTCGGCGTGACCGCGCTCGGCGTCCTCGCGGCCGTGTTCGCCGCGTGGAACATCCAGCGGCCGGTGCGCCGCGTCACCTCCGCCGCCCGAGACCTTGGCAACGGTGCCTTCGAGGTGCGCGTCCCGGTGAAAGGCCGTGACGAACTCGCCGATCTCGCCGACTCGTTCAACATCATGGCCCAGCGGGTCAGCGAGTCGATCGAGGACCTGCGCGCCAAGGACCGCCAGCAGCAGCGTTTCGTCGCCGACGTCGCCCATGACCTGCGGACCCCGCTCGCCTCGATGGTCGCCACGGTCGACACGCTCGGCAGCGCCACCCCCGTGACCCGGACCCGCGCGACCGAACTGCTCGGCACGCAGACCCGGCGGCTGGCGCGGCTCGTCGAGGATCTGCTGGAGATCTCCCGGTTCGACGCGGGTTCCGCCGATTTCCGGCCCGAACCGGTCGAGTTGCCCGCGCTGGTCGAAGACGCGATCGAGGTCAGCGTGCCGGGGGCGGCCGTCGAGGTCACGAGCACCGGGGACACCACCGTCTTCGCCGACCCGCGCCGCGTCCACACCGTCGTGGGCAACCTGCTGGCCAACGCCGCCCGGCACGGCCGTCCTCCGATCACCGTGTCCATCGACGGTTCTCCGGGCACCGTGACGATCAGGGTCTCCGACTCCGGACCGGGGGTCCCCGAGGACCTGCTCCCGATCTTGTTCGACCGGTTCGTCCGGGGCGATCAAGCCCGTCAGGCGACCGAAGGCAGCGGGCTCGGACTGGCGATCGCCAGGGAGAACGCGCTGATCCACGGTGGGTCCTTGGAAGTCCGCAACGACCGCGGCGCCGTCTTCACCGTAAGCCTTCCACGGGTGTCACCAGCGTGAGCCCGCGTGGCGCGTAACCGTCGAAGTACGGCATCGGGACGTGCGTGAGGATCAGGAAGAGCGCGGTCAGCACGCCCATCTGGGACAGCCGCAGTTCTCGACGACCGAGCCAGAGCCACAGCACGACGACGAAGTTGGTCACCAGCAGGAAGCCCCAGCGGGCGTCGTCCCAGCCGCCGAACGCGAGCAGCGCCGGCGCCGTGATGGCGGCTACGGGCACCGCGGCCGCGAGGGTCGGGCGGTGCAGGAACAGAAAGCCGCCGGCCACCACGATCACGATCGGCACCAGGTACAGCAGCACGTTGGTGATCGAGTACATCCGCCAGCTCTCGGCCTGCGTGCGCCCGAACAGGTCCAGCGCGTCGACGCGGTAGGCGAAGTCCGCTCCTGCCAGCGCCTGCCGAAGCTTCTCGACGGCGCTGGGAGCGGACGGCGGCAGCGCGAGGATCACCGTTCCGAGCACCGCGGGCGGAGTGAGTAGCGCGCAGGCGCGGCGGAACGGGAATCGCCGCAGTAAAACGAAACCGAACACCGGCAGCACGGTCAGCAGCGCGATCTCGTGCACTGTCACCGAAAGCGCCATCAGGACACTCGCGAGCACCGGCCGGTTCCGGCGCAGCGCCCACAAAGCTCCGAACAGCAGCAGATACAGCACCTGGTCGAAATAGCCGATCTCGTGGAACAGGTAGCCGCCCGTCGGCAGCAGGAGCCAGGCGACGATCAGCAATCGACGGCTTTCGGTGCGGCTGCGGAAGAACGCGATCGCCACGGCTGTCAGAAGTCCACCGAGGACGGCGGAACTCGCGACGACGAAGACCAGATAGTCGTGGCCGAACGGGTACAGCAGCGTGCCGACGAGGAAGCGCCGGTGGAAGCCGTCGTACAGCGAGACCGACTGCAGGGTCGCCGCCCAGTTCCCCGGTGACCGGAACCCGGTGTACCCAGCGACGAGGACGGCGACCGCGAACAGGGCCGTGATGCTCCGCCGCGGGGTCTTCTCAGGAGCGGGAGCCGGGGCCCGTTCGAGCAAGGTGGTCATGACGCCAAGCTAGGAACGGGGCGTGCGGCCACCGTGACCGAAGATCAACGGTTCCGCACGACTTCGCTACATCGTCGTGTAAGTCAGGAAGGCCCGCTCGGAACCGGCGGCCACGAACGCGGTCCGTGCCTTGCCGGTCGCGGGAAGCTCGCAGGAGAGCCACGCCACGCCAGTGGGAAGGAGTGCCTCCAGCGACTCCGGTACAGCCGGGGCACCGGCGTGGCATTCCTTGCCGCTCATCACCTTCGACACGGCTTCGAGACGCAGCTGCACCACAGCGGACAATCGGAGATCGGTCGGACCAGGCGCCTCGATACGGCCTTCGGAGACGCCCACCCTCTCCTCGACCCAGGACGCCTCGACGATCTCGCCGACCTCCGGGAACTCCTCGGCGACCGGCGCCGGATCGGTGTGGACGGCGGCTTTTTCTTCCGGTTCTTCCGGCGGTGCCGGGTCACAGGCCGCGGTCAGCACGACCGCGGCCACGACCAGCGTCTTCCCCACAGTGAGCATGGGGACATCTTCGCTCAGACGGTGAGCTTCGGGAGATAGGCATGACCCTGGTGCCGGTAGGGCGCCCACGAGGCGACGAGGTTCGGAGATGTGGACCTGTCAGCGGGTTCCGTGTGCCGGCCCGAGCGTGCACTTCCCGGCGACGACGTCGATGAACGCCGAGGTCAGCGGGTCGGGCGCGCTCCGGCAGTAGGCGGCCAGTGTGCGCCGGATCGCCGGTTCGGGCCGCAGGACGCGACCGTGGAAGCCTGGGGGCAGCACGTTGGCCGGGACCAGCGCCGGACCGAGACCCGCCGCCGCGAGGACCGGGGCCGCCGCGGTCTGTTCGGTCCGGACCGCGGCCCTCGGCTGGAATCCCGCCGCGGCGCAGGCCTGGTCGACGAGGTCGGCCAGGCCGTTGCCCGGCGCGTAGTGCACCCAAGCGCAGTCGGCGAGGGTCGCGAGGTCGACGACGCCGGTGCCGTCGTCCTCACGCGGTCCGTCGATCGGCAGGACGACGACGAACTCCTCGGTGCCGAGTTCGCGTACCGGCCCTACCCAGCCCGACGGGACCGGGCCGACCGCGACATCGGCCTCCCCCGCCGCCATGGCGTCCCGGAGTTCGTCCGCGTGCCGGAACTCCACCAGCCGGACGTCGACGTCCGGCCGCTCCCTGCGCCACACCCGCAACGCCGAGGGCAGGACACCGAGACCGACCGAGTAGACCGTGGCGATCTGCAGTTCCCCGGCTTGCAGCCCGGACGCCTGCCGGGCCGCGCACCGCGCGCGATCGGCGTCGGCGAGGGTGGCGCGGGCGTGCGGCAGCATGGCGCGTCCCATCGGCGTGAGCCGGACACCGCGCGGCAGGCGTTCGAGCAGCGGGCCGCCGACACCCTTCTCCAGCGCCCGCACCTGATGCGACAGCGCGGGCTGCGTCACGTGCAGCAACTCCGCGGCCCGGGTGAAGGAGCCGGTGTCGACGACGGTCACCAGGTACTCGAGCTGCCGCAAGCTGGTCATAAAGAGAGTTTATCGAGGCGGTGATATCTATGCCTTGGACTTATCCTTCTGGCGAGTCCAGGCTCGATGACATGAACGAAGAACGCAAGGTCGCACTGGTCGCCGGAGCCAACGGGGTCATCGGCAAGAACCTGATCGAGCACCTGGAGACCCAGTCCGGCTGGCGGGTCATCGGCCTGTCGCGGCGCGGCGGCCCCGGCCAGATCGCCGTCGACCTGCTCGACGCGGAAGGCACCCTGGCGAAGCTCGGCGACCTGGACGACGTCACGCACGTGTTCTACGCGGCTTATGTCGACAAGCCGACCTGGGCCGAGTTGGTCCCGCCGAACCTGGCGATGCTGACCAATCTCGTCGACGCGATCGAGCGGGCCGCGCCCGGTCTGCGCCACATCAGCCTCATGCAGGGCTACAAGGTCTACGGCGCCCACCTCGGCCCGTTCAAGACCCCGGCGCGCGAATCCGACGCCGGGCACATGCCGCCCGAGTTCAACGTGGACCAACAGCAATTCCTGGAGCGGCGGCAAGACGGGAAGACCTGGACGTGGTCGGCGATCCGGCCGTCGGTGGTCGGCGGTACCGCGCTGGGCAACCCGATGAACCTCGCGCTGGCCATCGCCGTCTACGCGTCGATCTCGAAGGAACTCGGCCTGCCGCTGCGCTTTCCCGGCAAACCCGGCGCGTACGACAGTCTCTTGGAGATGACCGACGCCGGGCTGCTGGCGAAGGCCACGACCTGGGCGGCGACCGGCTCGACGAACGAGGCGTACAACATCGCGAACGGTGATCTGTTCCGGTGGAGCGAACTCTGGCCTCGGATCGCCGCGTACTTCGGCCTGGAGGTCGCGCCGCCGCTGCCGATGTCGCTGGGCGTCGTCATGGCGGACAAGGAAGAACTCTGGACCGCCATCGCCGCGAAGTACGGGCTGGAGGTGCCGTACGGCGCAGTTTCGTCGTCGTGGGGCTTCGCCGACTTCGTGTTCGGCTGGGACTACGACATGTTCGCGGACGGTTCGAAGGCCCGGAGGGCCGGTTTCCACGAATACGCCGAGACGTCGGCGATGTTCTTCCGGCTGTTCGACGAGTTCCGGAAGGCGAAGGTGATCCCGTGATTTCGAGGGCTGAGCTGAAGGGGACTTTCCCCGCATGCGATGCGATGAAAGCGCCCTTCACCGCGTGAGACGAGGGGAAAGTCCCCTTCAGCCCCGCCCGAGGTACGGCATCGTGGTCGCCGTGATGGTCAGGAACTGGACGTTCGCGTCCAGCGGCAGCCCGGCCATGTACAGCACGGCGTCCGCGACGTGCCGGGCGTCGAAGGTCGGCTCGGTTCTGACGCCGCCATCGGCCTGCGGGACGCCGCCGGCCATCCGCAGCGTCATCTCGGTGGCCGCGTTGCCGATGTCGATCTGTCCACAAGCGACATTCCAGGCCCGGCCGTCGAGGGAGATCGACTTCGTCAGCCCGGTGACCGCGTGTTTCGTCGCGGTGTAGGCGATGCTCGCCGGACGCGGGGCGTGCGCGGAGATCGAACCGTTGTTGACGATCCGGCCGCCGCGCGGTTCCTGCGTCTTCATCAGCCGTACGGCCTGCTGCGCGCACAGGAACATTCCGGTCAGGTTGGTGTCGACGACGCGTTTCCAGTCCGCGAAGGACAGTTCGTCGACCGTCCCGCCCACCGACACGCCCGCGTTGTTCACCAGGAGATCCAGCCGTCCCCACTCCGCGCGCACCGCCTCGAACAACGCGGCGACGGAATCGGGATCGGCGACATCGGTGGGCACGGGAAGCGCTCCCGCGTCCCCATCGGCGGTCTCGGCCAGCGCGTCCGCGCGGCGGCCCGCGAGCGCGACCCGGTAGCCCGCGCCGAGTAGCGCGCGGGAGATCTCCCGGCCGAGTCCGGAGCCCGCCCCGGTGACGACCGCGGTCTTGCCGTTGCCCATCGATCCTCCTCGCAGACCGTACCGGACCGATCCGGCTCGGTGCTTGTTTTCCGATTACCCGCGTCCGTTCAGGCTAGCGGGCGCCCGCCGGGATAAAACGTTCACCCGGCGGCCGTCGCGCCTTCATGAAAAACGGTAACCCCTTCACCGCGTCGGGGCGATTTTACAGACGTGCCCAGGGGGAATTCACACCGTTCACATCGTCGCCGGAGCGGTGAACGGTGAGGAAGAATCCACGCTTTCAGCTGGTCCAGACCGGCGAAGAGACCATCCGATGGCGTCTGCTCGGCGGCAACAACGTGTCGTTGGGCTCGGCCCCCGCCGACTATCCGCGGGCCGAGGAATGCCTTGTCGCGATCACCTGGCTCAGCACGCACATAGTCGAGCTGACCAGCGATTTCAGTCATCTCAGCGGAGGTCGCTGGCGCTGGCGCCTGCATACGGACAACCGGATCGTGGCGATCGCCAGCCACGCGTACGGGCGACGTATCGAGGCGCAGCGCGGGCTCGACCGTTTCCGGTCCGCCACCGCCGAGGCGGCGATCGGTGAAGGGATCGAGACCATAGCCGATTGGCGCCGGAAATACCGCCGCAATTCCGCCGGAAATTCACCGAATCGTTTTCCGTGACGGCCCATCACGGAAAGTGCGTTCCCTGGAGATTAACCACCAAGACGTCGGGCGGGAACGCGAAGCACCGTCGCAGGACAGTGTTACGGAGCGAGGATTGCGGCAAGTCACGGAATCCCGTGACGACTTGGGGACTAGAGAAAGAGTGCAAACAAGATGCGTGCTCGTACCACTCGGTTTCTCGGCGCCACCGCGATCGCCGCGTGTGCCTGCCTCACCCTGACCGGCACCGCCTCGGCGGTCGCCCCGGCCAACGGCCTCGAAGAGGTCATCGCCGCGGCAGGCTCGGACACCACCACCGACATCACCGGCGCGATCCTCGCCGACGCCAACACCGCGGCGTCCAAGGCGGCCTGGAACACCGACCCCGACAACTACGTCAACGTGCCGCCGCTGCTTTCCGGCACCCAGACGTTCACCGTTCCGGCCGACCCGTTCGCCGACCAGGTCGTCTACAGCACGAGCAACCCGGCCCCGAACGGTTCCTCGCAGGGCAAGGCCGCGCTGAAGGCCTCGGCCGAGGCGCTCAACGGCAAGATCGACATCGCGCGGTCGTCCTCGGCGCGTAGCTCGTCCGACCCGTCGACCTTCGAGTTCTACGCGTTCGCCACCGACGGTGTCACCTGGGCCTCCTCGGCCACCGGTTCGGGTGCGGGCCTGTCATTGACGCTGGCGCAGCTGCGCGGCATCTACAGCGGTTCCATCACCAACTGGAACCAGGTCGGTGGCGCCAATGCCGCCATCGTCGTCTACCTCCCGCAGACCGGTTCCGGCACGCTGAGCTTCTTCACCGGCACCGTCCTCGGCTTCGACCCGACCACCAAGCCGGTCACCATCAAGCGTTTCCAGGAGCACGACGGCAACTCCATCGCCGCCGCCGACCGCTCCCGGGCGATCGCGCCGTTCTCCATCGCGCAGTGGATCGCGCAGGGCAACGCGGTGACCCCGGACAAGCGTGCGGGCTTCACCGTCAACCCGCTGACCGGCGCCGGTTTCAACGGCTCCCCGGTCGCCGGTTCCGCCGGCAACTACACCCCGGCGTTCACCACGGCGTTCCTGGGCTCGCGCAGCGTTTTCAACGTGGTCGACAGCCGCACCCCGAGCTACGACCAGGCCAAGCGCGCCGTCGGTTTCGACAACGGCGACTCGGCCTCGACCGCCAGCCGCCTGTGCGGTGGCGCGTACGCCGCCAAGATCAAGCAGTACGGCTTCCTGACCGTCTCGGGCCCGAACGGCCTGTCCTGCGTCAAGTCCTGACTGTGCTGAAATGACAACGAGAACGGCCCGGCGTGCTCTCACACACCGGGCCGTTCTTCTCGCTGTCGTGCTAATTCTTCGGGGCGACGCCCAGCGCGTCGAGCGCCGGACCGGTCATGATCACGCCGGCACCGGTCACCGGGTCGAAGCCCGGGGCACCGAGGTCGATCGCGGACGACGTCAGCGCCGTCCGGATCTGCGCCGGGGTGGCGGTCGGCTTGCCCTGCAGCAGCAGCGCCGCGATGGCCGCGGCACCCGGCGCGGCGGCGGAGGTCCCGAAGAACGGCTGGAAGCCGCTCACCGAGGTCGCCACCCCGTCGGCCGCGGTGATGTCCGGCTTGTTCCGCGTCGCACCACCGGTCGAGGACACGTTGCCGGGGGTGATCACCGAACCGTCCGGGTGGTAGAACTGGTGGCGCAGACCGTCCGAAGTGAACCGCTCCCCTTTGCTGGCGCCGGTGAACAGGCCGGGGAACGGGCCGGTCGGGTTCGCCGGGTCACCGGTCTCGAGCGCGCGGCCGAAGGCACCGGCGGCCGGGGCAGCCGCGACACTGAAGGCGTTGACCGCGGCCGAGTGACCGGAAGTGACGCCGTTCGTGCTGAAGGCTTTCAGCGAACCCGAGGCGACGAAGCGGCCACGGATCACGTTGAGCGCGATGAACCGGTCGGCGCCGCTGTACTTGACCACGGCGACCTTGAAGCCCGAGCCGGTGGCCGGGACCTGGGCGATCTCGTACGGGTTCTGCGTGCCGTTCTGCGAGCCCTCGCTGGAGGCGACGACCGAACCGGACGAGTTCAGGACGAACAGGTCGTAGTCGCTGGTGGCCTTGCCCCACGGGTCGGACCAGAACAGGGTGACGTAACGGCCGAGCGAGCCGGGCGAAAGCGCGTTGTAGAGCTGGGTCGTGCCGCTCGGGTCGAAGTCGTGCGGCGTACCGGTGATCCCGGAGATTTTGGTGCTGGAGCCGCGGAAGTCGCCTTCGTAGTAGCCGCTGGTGCCGTCGGTGAGGTTGCCCGAGTTCCCCGCTGAGGAGAAGTAGAGCGCGCCCGCGGCGGTCACGTCGTTGACGGCCTTCGCGACCGGGCCGTCCTGGAACGGCGACTCGTCGAAGTAGGAGACGTCGTCGACGATGATCGTGCATTTGCCGGTGGTGCGCAGCGCGCGGATGTTGTCGGCGAAGCTCTGCTCGCTGGTGAACGCGGTCGCGAAACCGAGCGCGGCGCCGGGCGCCATGTCGTGGATGATCTCCAGCATCGCGGTGCCCTCGTCTCCGCTGCCCGCCTGGCCGGGGAGGACGTCGACGGCCGGGAGCTCACCGGCGGTCTGGGACGCCTGGAGCGACTTGATGCCGTCCGAGAGCACGCAGACCTTCTGGCCCGCGCCGGTCACGCCGTACTTGGTGCGGGCGGTGTCGGAGCCGTGTGCCTTGTCGCCCTCGGCGACCTGCGGCGCGGCGGCCGCGTTGGCGGCGGGGGCCTGACGGCGGTCCTGCGGCGCGGACTCGTTCCAGGTCATCGCCTGGGAAGCGGCCTTGACCTCGGCGACGTCGCCGCGGCCGGCGATCGTGTCGACGGCGTTCAGCGGGAGGTCGGCCCGGACAGCGCCGGCGGGCGAGGCGTAGCGCACGGTGCCGCCGGCCGCCTTGACAGCGTTCACGAGCGACTGGCCGGTGCCCTTGATGTCCACCGCGACGGTGCCGGCGTTGCTCACGCCCAGCCCGGTCCGGTACTCGGGAAGTTTGCCGGCCAGGCCCTTGTCCGCGCGAAGGCGCTTTTCGATGACGAGCTGGCTCGACTGCTTCCGCTCAGCCGGGGTGAGGCTCCGCTTGATGCTCTGCAGTGCGGTGATCCCGGCCTGGGTGCGGGCCTCCTCCGACGGCTGGGCACCGGAAACCGCGGTCGACAGCAGCAACGCACCGACCGCGACCGGAACCGAGCATGTGACCACTCGGCTGAATCTGCTCATCGAACTCTCCCTGTGTTCAGCAATCCAGTCGCGCTCCGGCTCAAAGCACGCTGATGGCGTGACACTCCGTCAGAAGAATTCCTCCGGTTCCCCGAATGAGTTACCCCTGACCGGGTGTAATGGGGAGAATCTAAAGAGCTGTCAGTGAGGAGTCCACCGACCAAAGTCGGGAACGGGTGAAGATCCACATCCTGGGAACGAGTCCGGCCCGAAAAGACCGAAATCCCGGATCAAGCCCAGGCCGGAAACAGTCGCCAAAGCGCCAAGGCCGCGAGCGCGCCCAGCGTGAGCAGGACTGGTCCGGTGATGACATAGGTCGAAACCGGACGCCAACGGCGATAAAGGAAAGTCGCCCCGGCCGCCGCCGCCACGAATCCGCCGAAGGCCAGCACCAGCCCGGCCCACGCGTCGCCGTCACCGGTCCGGCCGTCCCGCGCGTCCGCCCTGCCGTTCTGCGGGGTCGGCTTGAACGGCCTCCCCTCCAGGACGGCGGTCACCACGGTCGCCTCTTCCGAGGCCAGTGGCCACCACGACGCCGACGTCACCAGCGTCAGCCGGTCGTTTTCGGTCTTGCCGTAGTCGGCCCCCTCGTCGAGGGGTCGAGTGGCCGTGTCCGTCACCAGGTAGACGGACTTGCCCTGCGTCGTCGCGACGACGATCTCGTCACCCTTCTCCAGGGTGTCGAGCGAACCGAACGGGCCGCCGAAACCGGCGTTGCGACCGGCGATCACGGCGTTGCCCGGCTGCCCCAGCCCGGCCGTCCCCGGCACGTGGCCGGGACCGGAAGCGGTCTCGCCGCTCGACGCGCCCTCGATGACGACCTGCTGCACCTTCAGGACAGGAATCTCCATGACCGCGACCGGCTTGCCGAACTCGACCGGTTTGGCGGGCGGGGCGGCACCGAACAGGCTCTGGCTGGCGCCCAGCGCCACATCCATCTCGCCGCGGATCCCGGTCAGCGCCTTCCGCTGGTCACTCGACTGCAGCATCGGGCCGAGCGCGTAGACGACCAAGGCCAGTGCCACCAGGGTGGTGACCAGCCAGGCGAAGACGACCGCGCCGATCCAGCCGGGACCGAACCGCAGGAAGTGCTCCTCCTCGACGTCTTCCGGCGCCGTCTGCCGGTCTTTTACGGAAGTGCTCACGCGACGCCGCCGGACCGCTTGCCCCGCAAGAGGCCGAACAGCATGGCGAACGCGGCGCCGATCTCGGCCAGCGCCCTGGTCAGCCACGTCGGCACCGGTCGCCCGGCCGCGAGGTACGCCGTCGCGGACGGGAGCGTCGCCAGGATCACCAAGGCCACCAAGGGAATGAGGGCACCCAGCGCCCCAGCCCCCGCGAACTTCGGGATGTCGATGGAGTCGGCGAGATTCTTCGCCGCGGCGACGCTTTCCGGAGTCGGCGCGGCGGCGGGAACGGGTCCGGTGGCGGCCGCGGCCGGCGTCTCGGCGGTCGAACCGGGACCACCGGAGGGATTGTTCGGCAAGAAGTTGACAGCCGGCGTCGCGCCGGTGGCTCCCGGCTGTGGCGGGTTCTTCGCCTCTTCCTTCTCCTGGCAGGCCTTTTCGGCCGTACCGGTGCCGATCTTGGCGACGCGCGCGGCGGCGGTGGCGGCCAGACCCGGGCTCAACCGGGCCAGACCGGGAGGAAGAAGCGCCTGCCCGTAACCGGCCGCGAGGTTGACGAACGACTTCAACTGGTCCTGCTTCTCCGTCATCGGCTTGCAGGTCGCGTCGATCAGCGGATTGACCGGGGCGGCCAAATATTCGACGAAGGTGAGCGGGTACGCGCCGTCCTTGGTCACGGTGCCGACCTCGGCCGTTCCGTCGGGGCCGATCTTCATCGTGTCGGCCGCCAGCTGAAGGCTCTGCTCGGTCGGCGCGACGAAGTTCCCCTTGCCGTCAGGGAGCGCCACCGGTGTCCAGCGGTTGACGGTCGCCGTGGCGAGATCGGTGATCACCCAGTTCACACAGCCGCCGTCGCAATCGCTTCCCCGCCCGGCGACGGCGTTGTCCACGGTCTTGCGCACCGACAGTTGACCCGTCTTCGCATCGACGTTGTGCACCTGCGACTTGCCGGGATCGAGCGCGCTCAGATCGGCGATCACACCGGGGGACTTCCCGTCCAGGTCACCGAAGTAGTCCGAGCCCAGCACCGGGAAGACCCAGGCCTCCGGCGCGGTCCCGGCGAGGACCTTGCTCAGGGCGAACGGGATCGTCCCCGGTCCCGACTCCCCGGTCACCCCGAAGAAGTCGGCGCTTCCGTTGTAACCGGACCGGCGGTTCGCCGCGACCACCCCGGCGGGCTGGCCATCCTTGATGGCCGAAAGCCCGGCATTGCGGTCGACCAGCGGGGCACCGTTCTTGAAGATGCCGCCCCGACCGGCGGCGTCGGGGTTCTGGCCGCCCTTGGTGAACATGTTCGCCAGTTCGTCGTTGGTGAACGACGTCGTGCTGGTGAGCTTCGAACCGAGAGGGTTTCCGTCGTCATCGACATCGGTCGGAGACCAGCCGACCGCGGCGATCACCGCCGCGTTGACCCCGACCGGGACGTACTCCCTCGACCGGACGGTCTGGGCGGCCAGCGCGTTCCCGCTTCCGGTGATCATGAGATCGGAAGCACCCTTGTCGAACGCGGTCAGCCCGGTGTCTTCGGTCTCACTCACGATGTTGGCGGGCTGGTCGGCCTGGGTGGGAGCGCACAACGCCTGGTTCCAGGCGACCGCGGCCCGCCCGAGCCGCTCCGGCATGCTGGCGTTGAGCGTATGCCTGCCGATCCCCTTGCAGCCCTTGACTCCGATACCCGGCAGGTACGGGGTGAACTTGATCGAGTCGTCGACCCAGGTCACCGGCTTGCCCGTGGCGTCCTGCGCGGTGATCTGGATCGTGACGCTGCAGGGATTGTTCTCGTCACAGGTGAAGGAGAACTGCCTCCTGGTCTTCGCGCCGGTCGCCGGATCGACGACCGCGGGGTTGTCCGCCCACGGGACCTTGGGGAACCTGTCCCCGGGATTCACCGCTTTTTCGTAGGTGGTGTAGAGCGGATCCCAGGACACGGGATGCGGTCGCAAGGTACCGCGCGGGATCGTGGTGTCGAAAACGATGTCGCCGGTCGTGCTGCTCCGCACCCTTTCCATCGACTGCATACCCGCGTTCTTGCCGGCGAATTCGTCACCGAATTCGTCTTGGCAATAAGCCTGCACCCTGGTGAGAAGTGTGCTGTCTTTCGGCCACGGCGGCACGAAGGCCCTTTTCACCAGGTTGTCCGGCACATCCTTCGGGCAGATGACGAGTTTCGCCCTCGCTCCCTTGGGCAAACCGGAAAGGGTGATCCGCACCGGGTCGCCGTTCTGGACAGCCGAGAGATCGGCGGGTTCGGTTTTGAGTCGGTACGGCGGGTCGGCGGGCGCCTGTGCCTGCGCGGCGGGAACCGACACACCCGCGACCGCCAGTATCCCGCAGATCAGCACGATACCGACGCGTCTTGCGCGGACCAGGAACACGGACGACTCCCCAAGTTTCACGAGACCCAAAGTCCCCGAGCCACCCGTCGGGGGTCAACCGGCTCGGACCGTCCGCCGCACTGATTCACAAACGCCCCGTCGGGCGTTCTCCGCGTGGACACCTTTCCCGGACGCGGGCACCACATACTGGCCGCATCGAGGGGCGACGTGGTGTGCCCTGAACTCCTTTACCTGCCAACACGAAGGAAGGCCGCTCGTGACCATCGCGCCACCCCGGCCCGATCCGTCCCCACCGGGAGCACCGGTGCGGCGCGTGCTCACCGAAGTCCTCTCACGGGCGGACCGTGTGTTCCGCCGGGTAACCACCGGCGCCGGGCTGACCATGCTGGCGATTCTCGTGGTCATCGGCTTCTTCCTCGTCTACCGGTCCGGGTCCGCCTTCGACACCAGTGGTTTCGGGTTCTTCACCACGATCCGGTTCGACCCGGCCTCGGGCGTCCTCGGCGTGCTCGGCGTGCTCTACGGGACCATCGTGGTCGCACTGATCGCGGTCCTGATCGCGGTACCGCTGAGCATCCTGGCCGCGCTGTTCATCACCGAGTACTCCAGTGGGAGGATCCGCGGGTTCCTGACCGGACTGGTCGACCTGCTCGCCGCGATCCCGAGTCTGCTGTACGGCCTGTGGGGCTTCGCCTTCCTCGGACCGCAGATCGTGCCGATCTCGCTGTGGCTCACCGAAAACCTCGGCTGGTTCCCGCTGTTCTCGGCCAAGGAGAACGCGCTTTACATCCAGTCGATGTTCATCGCGGGCCTGGTGGTCTCGCTGATGGTGCTCCCGATCACGACGTCGGTGATCCGGGAGGTGTTCGCGCAGACGCCACCCGGTGAGAAGGAGGCGGCGCTCGCACTGGGAAGTACACGCTGGGGAATGGTCAAAACGGTGATGTTGCCCTTCGGCCGGGGTGGCATCATCGGTGGTTCGATGCTCGGACTCGGTCGCGCGCTCGGCGAAACGATCGCCGTTTCCCTGCTGCTGCCGCAGGTTCCGGAAATCACGAAGCACGTCCTGCAATTCGGCGGCGCGACGATCTCCGGGTTCATCGCCAACAACTCCGGTGCGTCCGGGCTCGCGCTGTCCGGCCTGATGGCCGCGGGCCTGGTGCTGTTCGTCTTCACCCTGGCGACGAACTTCACCGCGTCGGTGATCATCTCCAGGAGCCGCTCGGGCGCGGGGGTGGACGCATGAGGGCGACAGTGACTCCCCCGGTCACCCCGGCGCCGCGCAAGCTCGTCAGACGCCGTCCGTCGGAAACCACCAGGCAGGACCGTCTCGCCGCGCTCGGCTGCGCCGTGTCGGCCACGCTGCTCACCTGGTTCGTCATGCACCTGCTGCTGGATTCCCCCGGCTGGCTGGCCGACCTGATCGTCGCGTACCTGCTCTACCTGGCGATGCTCTATCTGGTGACCCGCGACCGGCTGGACAGGCTCGCCGCGTCGGACCGGCTCGTGTCCACCGTCGTCGTCACCGGCGCGCTCGTCCTGCTCGCCCCGCTGCTGTCGCTGCTGATCTACATCGTCGTCGAAGGCGCGCCCTACCTGCGCTGGAGTTTCTTCACCCACGACATGTCCACGGTCGCGCCGACCGATCCGGTGACCGACACCGGCGGCCTGCACGCGATCGTGGGAACCCTGCAGCAGACCGCGCTGACGCTGGTCCTCGTCGTCCCGCTGGGCGTGCTCACCGCCGTCTTCCTGAACGAAACCCGATCCAGGTTCCGCCGTCCGGTCCGGATCATGGTCGACGCGATGAGCGGGCTGCCATCCATTGTGGCCGGTCTGTTCGTCTACGCGGCCCTCATCATCCCCGGCATCCAGGCCGGCGTGGGTCTGTTCAGCTACAACGGCTTGATGGCCACGCTGGCCTTGACGATGGTGATGCTGCCGACCGTGACCCGCACGGTGGACGTGGTGCTCCGCCTCGTCCCGGACGGCCTGCGCGAGGCTTCCTTGGCGCTCGGCGCGAGCCGGGCGCGCACGGTCTGGTCCGTGGTACTGCCTACCGCGCGGACCGGGGTGACGACCGCCGTGATCCTCGGGATCGCCCGGGTGGCAGGCGAGACCGCGCCGCTGCTGTTCACCTCGTTCGGCACGCTCGGGATGAACGCCAACCCGTTCTCCGATCCGCAGGAGAGCATCCCGCTGTTCATCTACCGGTTCATCAAGCAACCGCTGGAGAACGTCCAGCAGCGCGGTTACGTCGGCGCGCTCGTGCTGATCCTGCTCATCTTCGGCCTGTTCGCGATCGCCAGGGTGGTGGGCCGCGACCGGTCGATGCGCAAGGCGAAAAGAATTACCGTCAAGACACAGGAGAACCGGTGACCGACACTGAAGTGTCCTACGTGGACAGTCCGGCGCGCCCGCTGGTCGAGCTGACCGGCGGGCCGCCGCCCGGCGCGGCGGAACTCGAGTCGCGTGAAATCGGCGCCTGGTTCGGTGACCGCCTGGTCCTCGAAGGGGTGTCGCTGCGGATGCCCGCCCGGGAGGTGACCGCGCTGATCGGTCCGTCCGGCTGCGGCAAGTCGACCTTCCTGCGCATCCTCAACCGCATGCACGAACTCGTGCCGTCGGCGTCGCTGACCGGTGAGGTCCTGTTGGACGGCAAGGACATCTACGCCGACGGAACGCGCCCGCAGCAGGTCCGGCTGCGGATCGGCATGGTGTTCCAGAAGCCGAACCCGTTCCCGGCGATGTCCATTCGCGACAACGTGCTGGCCGGGCTGAAACTCGCCGGCGTCAAATGCGGGGACAAGGACGCGCTGGTCGAGCAGAGCCTCGAACGGGCCGGGTTGTGGCGCGAGGTTCGTGACCGGCTGAGTTCGCCCGGCGGCGCGCTGTCCGGCGGTCAGCAGCAGCGGCTCTGCATCGCGCGATCGCTGGCCGTGCAGCCGAACGTGCTGCTGATGGACGAGCCGTGCTCCGCGCTCGACCCGACGTCGACCCGGCGGATCGAGCAGACCATCGCCGAGATCGGGCATGAGGTGACGGTCGTGATCGTCACGCACAACATGCAGCAGGCCCAACGGGTTTCGGACCACTGCGCGTTCTTCCTCGCGGCCGAGAACGAACCCGGCCGGGTGATCGAGCACGGCCCGACGGACACCATCTTCAACGCGCCGTCGGACGAACGCACCCACGACTACGTGAACGGGCGATTCGGATGATCCGCAGGCTGGCCGCGCTGGGCGGGGTCACGGTGTTGCTGTCGCTGGTGATCACTCCCGGCGCCGCGGCGCTCACCAGGATCACCGGCTCCGGGTCCAGCTACGTCGGTCCGGCGATGAACGACTGGCAGAACGGTGCGACGTCGCGCGGTATCCCGGTCAACTACTCGGCCAACAACTCACCCGCCGGGGTCAACCAGTTCGGCGACCGGACAGTCGACTTCGCCGGAACCGAGGCCGAGGTCTCCTCGCTCATCGCGGCGGGCGGTGGCGGGTTGTCCGCGCAAACCCGCGGCTACCAGTACGTACCAGATGTCGCCGGTGCGATCGCCCTGATGTACAACGTCAACGATCTCGGCGGCAAGCGCGTCGACTACCTGCACCTCAGCCGGGAGGTGATCGGCCGGATCTTCAGCCGGGACGTCACCCGCTGGAGCGACCCGGCCATCACCGCGACCAACGGCGGGAAGGCCTTGCCGGATCAGCCCATCACCCTGGTCGGCCGGACCGGCCAATCGGGAACGACGGCGTTGTTCTACGACTTCATCGCCCACGCCGCCCCCGACGCCTACCAGCGATTCGTTTCCCGCAACGTCGGCAACGGCATGGGCAACCTGCCCGACGGCGTGCGCCCCATCCAGCTTCCCGGGCAAGGACCGGACGCCGAGTGGTACCGGCTGCTCGCGGACTCGGACCAGATCGCCAAGGCGATCGACCAAGCGACCATCCCGTTCTCGATCGCCTACGACGAATTCGCCTACGCGCAGCTGTACAAGGTGCCGACGGCGTGGGTGCAGAACGGGGCCGGCCAGTACACGCAACCCTATGCGGAGAACATCGCGGCCGCACTGAAGCACGCGGAACTCCGCCAGGACCTGAGCCAGAAACTGGACAAGGTCTACTCGAACACCGATCCGAAGTCGTACCCCATCTCGGCGTACTCGTACGTGATGATGCCGTGCACCAGCGGCCGTGACACCTGCCGCGGCGGCTACGGCGACCAGGGCAAGACCGACACGATCACCGCGTTCCTCGAACACGTCGCCTGCGACGGCCAGGTCAACATGGCCCGGATCGGCTATTCGCCGCTGCCGCCGAACCTGTCGCAGGAGATCATGAACGCCAACGCGCGGCTCACCGGGCGACCGGCGAAACAGCTGAACCCGGGCAACTGCGGGAACCCGACCTTCCACGGCAGCCTCGGTGACGGCGCCGCCAGCCCGCCCGACCCGCTGGTGGCCGCCGGGATCATCAACCCGGACGGCAAACCCAAGACGGGCCCTGGCGCGGCCGCGGGTCCGTCGGCAGCCCCGAGCGCGGGCCCGGCCAGCGGCGACAAGACCGCGACGACGGCGGCCGGTCCGGACGAGGAGTCCGCGGGCGGCGGTTCGAAGAACTGGAGAGAGGCCTCTCCGGCGGCTTACGACGACGGCGGTTTCGGCGGTTTCGGGGGCTGGGCGGCGCTGGTCCTGTTGGTGGCGATCGTGGCGCCTTTGGTGGTGCGCGGGGTGATCCGGAAGGCGCGCGGATCGTAAGTGGTAAAGACGGTTAGCCTCGCGACTGCCCAGTGGAGCCGTGAGTCCCGCCACAACCGCCGCCATAGGAATCCCCTATGGGGGCCACTGACATTTCGTCTTTGCCTTTCGTTCTTCCCCGGACATACGCTTTTTCCATCGAGCGGACAATTCTTGGGATCGAAAGGAACACTGGTATGACCACGCCCGAAAACGGAACACGGGAACTCGCCGGAAAGCGGGCCCTGGTCACGGGTGGCTCCCGCGGGATCGGGGCGGCCATCGTGCGCCAGCTCCTCGACGCGGGCGCCGAGGTGCTCACGTCCGCCAGGTCGGCGACGGACACGGTGCCGGAGGGGGCTTCCTTCGTGGCGGCCGACGTACGGACGAAGGCCGGAGCGGAGGCGCTCGCCGAGGCCGCCCGGGAGGTGCTCGGCGGGGTGGACGTCCTGGTCCACAACGCGGGCGGGGCACGACCGCACCAGGGCAGCTCGGCCATCCCCGACGAGGAGTGGCAGGACGCGCTGGATCTGAACTATCTGGCGTCGGTGCGGTTGGACTCCTTGCTGGTGCCGGGAATGCGGGACCGGCGTTCGGGGGCGATCGTGCACGTCTCCTCGGCCGCGGTCCTCACCCCGGTCGGGCCGTTCCTGCACTACACCGCGGCGAAGGCGGCACTGGAGAACTACAGCCGGGGACTGGCGCTGGAGCTGGCTCCGTTCGGGATCCGGGTCAACACCGTGTCCCCCGGCCGGACGGCCACTCCCGGTGGCGAAGCGACGCGGGAGCAGTGGGCGGGCATGGGCGGGACGCCGGACCAGAGCGACATCCCCGCCGTGCCCTTGGGGCGCGACGGCCTGCCCGGCGACATCGCCGACACGGTGTCGTTCCTCGTGTCCGAGCGGGCGAGCTGGCTGACCGCGAGCACGATCATCGTCGACGGTGGCGAATTCCCCCGGGGCTGAGGCGAATCATGAACGAATACAGCGGAAAGAACGCGGTGATCACCGGCGGCGGCAGCGGAATGGGTTTCGCCGTGGCGAAACTGCTGATCGACCGCGGCGCTCGGGTGGTGATCACCGGTCGTTCCCAGACAACGCTCGACCAAGCTCGCGAAAGGCTCGGCGAGAACGCGGTAGCGGTCCGAGGCGATGTGGCGTCACTCTTCGACCTGGACGCGCTGGCCGACCGCGTGAAGGGCGAACTCGGCACGGTCGAGGCCTTGTTCGTCAACGCGGGGATCGCCCGCGCGATGCCCTTCGAGTCGATGACCGAGGAGGTGTACGACGAGCTGTTCGCGGTCAACGTCAAGGGTGCCTACTTCACCGTGCAGAAGCTCGCCCCGCTGCTGAGCACGGGCGCCGGTGTCGTCCTCACGACGTCGGTCGCGAACGCCATCGGCATGCCGGAGACCAGTGCTTACGCGGCGGGTAAGGCGGCGATGCGGTCGATGGCGCGCACCCTCGGCACCGAACTGCTGCCGCGCGGGATCCGGGTCAACGCGGTCAGTCCCGGCCCCATCGACACGGGAATCGTGCTGGAGGGGATGCCCGAGGAGGAGTTCGAGCGGTTCAAGGCGGGCCTGGTCGCGGACAACCCCATGCGGCGTTTCGGCACCCCCGGCGAGATCGCCAGGGCGGCCGCGTTCCTCGCCTTCGACGCCACCTACAGCACCGGCGTCGAGCTCGTCGTGGACGGCGGCGCCACGCAGCTCTGAGCGATCAGGAAACCCTTGAGAGGGAACCGGATTCGTGCCAGATCTCCTGACAAAGGAGTTCGAGCAGGGCGGTCTCCGCCGGGCCCGCGCCGGGCCGGAGCACGGCGATCACGGGCTGGGACACGGCCGGGAACACCGGGCGCACGAGGTGTTCCTGGTCGTGAGGCACGGCGGAGGCCGGGACCAGGGTCACCCCAAGCCCGTGGGCGGCCCAGCGCGCGGCCGTCGCCGTCTGGGACACGCGGGCGGCCGTGGTCAGGGCGGGCCCGCCGTCCGGCAGGACGGACAGCAGCACGTTGTCGAGCGCGCTGTCGCGGTCGAACCGCACCCACGGCTCGCCCGCCAGCTCGCGCAGCTCGACCCGGTCCGCGGTGAGCAGCCGGTGCCCGGCGCCCAGCACCACGACGAACTCTTCGTGGCCGAGGTGGTGGGCGTCTTCGGGGCTCTGCTCGCACGCCGCCATCAGGGCGAGGTCCAGGACGCCCTTGCGCGACAGCCGCTCCATTTCGGCGGCGCTCGGCTCCTCGAAGAGGGTGACCTCCAGCCTCGGGAAGCGGCGGCGCAGCGCACTCAGCGCACCCGGCAGCTGCCGGGTGCCGAAGCCCATCTGCACCGTGACCACCAGCTCGCCCACCAGGTCTTCGGCACCGGCCCGCGCGGTCGCCCGCGCCCGCCGCGACGCCCTCACCGCGACCTCGGCCTCACGCAGGAACGCGCGGCCGACCACGGTGGGCACCAGTCCGGTCGGGGTGCGGGCGAACAGTTTCACGCCGAGTTCCCGTTCCAGGCCGCGGATCTGCTGGGACACCGACGGCTGGGCGACGTGCAGCCGCTCGGCGGCCGCCGTCACCGAACCCTCTTCGGCGACGGCCAGGGCGTACTCGTACTGGCGAAGACTCATCGGGTTCCCTCCCTGCCATCGTTGTCATCGTAGACAAAAGGCGCGGCGGCTTCCTCCCGCGCCGCCGCGCCCTGCCTCACCCCTACGGGAACGTCAGCACGATCTTCCCCCGGCCGTGCCCCGTCTCGATCTCCCGATGCGCCGCGGCGGCCTCGCCGAACGGATACGTCCGCCGCACCAAGAACCGCAGCTCCCCCTTGGCGTACAACGACGCCAGCATCCCCAGCCGTTCGGCCGACCGCGTCCCCGTGACCACTCGCGCCCCGGCCTCGGGCGCACGGGCGTGATCGACCAGGGTGAGCACGCGGTCCGGGTTCCCGACCAGCTCCAGCGAGAGGTCGAACGCGACCCCGCCCGCCCCGTCCAGCGCCGCGTCGACACCGGACGGCGCGAGAGCACGCACCCGCTCGGCGAGGCCATCGCCGTAGACCAGCGGTTCGGCGCCGAGCGAACGGACGTAGTCCTGGTTCGCCTCACTCGCCGTCCCGATCACCCGCGCACCGCGCAGCACGGCGAGCTGGACGGCGGCCGTGCCCACCGCGCCGGCCGCACCGTGGATCAGCAGTGTCTCGCCGTGGGCGATCCGCAGGGCGTCCAACGCCAGGTACGCCGTCTGCGTCCCCGCGGTGAAGCCGCCCGCGACCTCCCACGGCATCTCCGGCGGCTTCGGCGTGACGTTCTCCGCGGGCACCACGACGTACTCGGCGTAAGCCCGCACAGCGGTGAAACCGAGCACCTCGGTCCCCGCGACGAGGCCGGTAACCCCGGAACCGGCCTCGTCGACGACCCCGGCGAATTCGTTCCCCGGGACACGCGGCCAACGCAGCTCGAGCCCGGCGGGTTCCCAGCCCGCCCGCACGGCCGCGTCGTACGGCTGCACTCCCGCCGCCTTCACCCGCACCCGGACCTCCCCCGCCCCGGCGTGCGGCTCCTCCAGCTCCAGTACCCGAAGTACCTCCGGGCCACCGGCTTCCGTGAACGCGGCCGCTTTCATCTTGTCCCTCCACTTCGTTCCCCAGCTGTCGGGACCCAGCCTGATACCTCTGGCTAACTGGAGGTCAAGAGTTGTCGGTGTGACGTTCTAAGCTGCCGACGTGACGAGCTACCGCATCTCCAGGGCAAACGCTTCCGACGCAGGCCGGTTGACCACGCTGATGCACGAATCCGATGCCTACCAAGGGGAGTACGCGCGAATTCTCGAGGGGTACCGGATCACCGAGGACTACCTCGCCACCCACCCCGCGTTCGTCGCCCACGCGCAGCGCGAGGTGGTCGGCTTCTACAGCCTCATCGAGTATCCGGCCGAGCTGGACCTGCTGTTCGTCGCCGATTCCGCCCAGGGCACCGGCATCGGCGCCTGGCTGGTCGAGCATATGCTCGGGCAGGCCGCGGACCTCGGCATGTCCGAGATCCGGGTCGTTTCCCACCCGCCGTCCACCGGTTTCTACGAGCGGATGGGCGCGCGCCGCGTCGGTATCGTCTCGCCCCAGCCGCCGAAGATCACTTGGGAGCGACCGGAACTGGTCTTCGACGTCAAGCGTCCACCGCGCGACTGAACCGGCCGATCAGTTTGCGCAGGTGCCCGGCGAATTCCGGAGAGTCGACCAGCTCGAAGTCGGCGTCGAGCAAGCCCAGATAGAGCGCCAGGTACTCCAGCGTGTCCGCACCCGCCTTGAGCAGGCAGGTCTCGTCGTCGACGGCTTCGACCACGACGGCGGGCGGCACCTTGGCGGCGGCTTCGGCGGCCGGGACGTGCAGCCGGATCGTCGCGTGGTGCCGCCACAGCGCCGCGCCCACACCACGCTGAAGGTAAGCGACTACACCGCCTTCGGGTGGTTCACGCTGCTCGAAGCGTCGCCCGTTGGGAGTACGTGGCCGCATCCGGTCCGCGCGGAAGGTGCGCCAGTCCTGCTTGTCCGCGTCCCAGCCGACGAGGTACCACCGGCGGCTCAGGTGCACGACGCGATGCGGTTCGACCTGCCTCCGCGTCTCGGATCCGTTGTGGCCCAGGTAATCGAACCGCAGGGTCTCGCGGTCACGGCAGGCGTCGGCGATGACCGTGAGCACCTCGGAATCGACCGTGGGGCCGCCGCCCTGCACCGCGAGCGTCGCGGAATTCAGTGCCTCGACGCGGCGCCGCAGCCGCGAAGGCAGCACTTGCTCCAGTTTCGCCAGGGCGCGCACTGATGTCTCCTCGATCCCCGCGATGGTCCCGCCCGCGGCCGTACGCAGGCCCATCGCCACCGCGACGGCCTCCTCGTCGTCGAGCAGCAACGGCGGCATCGCCGCGCCCGCGCCCAGGCTGTAGCCACCGGAAACGCCGGGCGTGGCGTCGACCGGGTAGCCCAGGCCGCGCAGCCGCTCGACGTCGTTCCGGATGGTCCTGGTCGTGACGCCGAGCCGGTCCGCCAGTTCCGGTCCCGTCCAGTTCCGTCTCGCCTGCAACAAGGACAGGAGCCGCAGGAGCCTCGCCGAAGTTTCCGCCATGAGTTCACCTTGTCCGCCATTGCGGAACGAACCTTTCCGCGATGGGTTCTAGCTTAACTCTCATGACCGAGATCAAGCCCTTCCGCATCGCGATCGACCAGGCCGATCTGGACGACCTCAAGGACCGCCTGAGCCGCACCCGCTGGCCGCACGAGGTCACCGGCGACTGGAGCCGTGGCGCCCCGGTCGCCTACCTCAGGGGGCTGGCCGAGTACTGGGCCGACGGCTTCGACTGGCGTGCCCAAGAGGCGGAGTTGAACGAGTTCCCGCAGTTCACCACCGAGATCGACGGCCAGACCGTCCACTTCCTGCACGTCCGCTCGACCGCCCCGGACGCGCTGCCGGTGCTCCTCACGCACGGCTGGCCGAGTTCGCCGTTCGAATTCCGGAACGTCATCGACGAGCTGAGCACCGAGTTCCACCTGGTCATCCCGTCGCTGCCCGGCTACGGCTTCTCGACGCCGGTGCGGGGACCCGGCTGGGGCAACCTGTTCCGCGTCGCCCAGGCGTGGACCACGCTGATGGATCGCCTCGGTTACGAACGCTTCGGCGTCCACGGCACCGATGCCGGCGCCGGGGTCGCGGGCATCCTGTCGATGATCGCCCCGCATCGGGTGACCGGCGTGCACCTCACCGGCACCAGCGCCGGCATGCCGTTCGGCGAGGGCGTCGACCTGGACGGCCTCGCGGAGAAGGACCGCGAACGCGGCGAGCGCTTCAACAAGTTCCAAACCAACGGCCTCGGGTACCTGCACCTCCAGGCGACGCGACCGCAGACGCTGGCCTATTCGCTGAACGACTCCCCCACCGGCCAGCTCGCGTGGATCGTGGAGAAGTTCGCCGAGTGGACCGATCCGGCCAAGGAACTGCCGGACGACGCCGTCGATCGCGACCACCTGCTGGCCTTGGTCAGCCTGTTCTGGTTCACCGGCGCGGGCGCCTCCTCCGCGCACGCCACGTACGAGGGCATGGAGGTCTATCGGCAGCTGTCCCAAGGTGGCTGGGACGACGGCGGCGAGGCGCCAACCGGACCGCCACGCGGCATCGCCGTCTTCGCCGCGGACACCACGATCCGGAGCCTCCAGGACGGTCCGCTGGATCACTGGTCCGAGTACGACACCGGTGGCCATTTCCCGGCGATGGAGGTCCCCGAGCTGCTCACCGAAGACCTCCGCACCTTCTTTCGCGGGCACCGCTGATGGCGACGGAGACGCTGAGCCCGCGTGCGCTCAACCGCGCGACCCTGGCCCGGCAGCTCCTGCTGGAGCGCTCCGACCTGCCCGCCGTCGCCGCGATCGAGCACCTGGCCGGCCTCCAGGCGCAGGCGCCCGACTCGTCCTATGTGGGACTGTGGTCGCGGCTGCGGGACTTCCGGGTGGACGACCTGGCGAAGCCGCTGGTCGCCCGCGAGGTCGTCCGGTCGACGTTGATGCGGGGAACCGTGCACCTGGTGACGGCCGAAGACGGCCTCGCACTGTGGCCCACCATCAAACCGGTGGTCGAGCGCGGTTTCCTCGGCCACTACTCGCGGGAGGTCGCCGGGCTCGACCTGGCCGCGATCGCCGAAGCGGGGCGGCGGCTACTGGCCGAGCGGCCCCACACCCGCCCCGAGATCCGGACGGCCCTGGCGGACCGGTGGCCCGACGCCGATCCCGCCGTCCTCGCCTACGCGGTCAACAGCCTCCTTCCGCTGGCGCACGTGACACCGCGTGGCCTGTGGGGACAGCGCGGCCCGGTCGCGTTCTCCCTGCTCGAAGACTGGATCGGCGAGCCGATCACGGACGGCGTCTCCCTCGACGACCTGGTGCTGCGCTACCTCACGGCGTTCGGCCCGGCGACCGTCCGGGACGCGCGGATCTGGTCGGGGCTGACCAAACTCAAGGAGGTCTTCGAACGGCTCCGGCCGCGGCTGCGCACTTTCACCGACGCCGAGGGGAAGGAACTGTTCGACGTCCCGGACGCTCCACGACCCGATCCGGAGACCCCCGCTCCACCCCGGTTCCTGCCCGAGTACGACAACGTCCTGCTTTCCCACGCCGATCGCGCGCGGGTGATCCCCGACGGCCGCCGCGTGCCGTTGCCACCGGGTAACGGTGGCCGCCGGGGCACCCTGCTCGTCGATGGCGATTTCCTGGCCGTTTGGGCGATCAAAGAGGCGACTCTGACGATCGAATCGCGGAAACCGTTGCGAGATCAGGATTTGATCGCCGAGGAAGGCACACACCTACTGGAATTCGTGGTGCCGGGCGAGAGCCATGACGTACGTTTCGGCATCGACGGGTAACGGTCCGGCCTTTTGCCGTAACGAGTGGTGGCGTTCGGGCGAAGCATTGCCTCAAGAGCCTGAAGGGAGCGGGCCATGGGCAAGAACTACGGATTCATGACGGTGCTGGCGGGGCTGAGCGCGCTCGCGGTCATCGCGGTGGCGGCGGTCATGCGGTGATCGGCACGGTGGTGGGCGCGTTCTTCGGTGTCAACGCGGCATCGGCGGGACGCGTGAAAGCCGAGGAAAGCCGGGACCAGGCGACGGCCGCACTGGTGAAGGTCGCCGGCGAAGCGGACAGGGGCAGCGACGTCGCGAAGGCGGCGATGGAAGGCGTCAATTGACCATCCTCAGTGGACTGATCAGCCCAGCGCGTCGAGCAGGACGAGGTCCGGCGGGACGAGGGTGGTGGAGAGCACCAGTTCGCGCAACAGGTTGTCGTTCAACGCGTTGCCCACCGGTTCGCCGACTTCCTCGCGCCGGAGGCCGTAAACACCTCCGGCGGACAACCGCGCCCGGACGTCGATGACGATGTGCTCGACGCGGCGGCTGGTCCACGTCTCGTCGGGGCGGAGTTCACCGAGCACCACGGCCGTCTGCCGGCGGGACAGTGGCTGCGGGTTGAGGTCGTGCAACAGGTAGCGCTGGCCAAAGACGACCAGGACCAGGCGTTCGTCCGCGCTGAGGCGCCAGCGGCGGGGCGGCACGGTGACGTCACCGTGCCGGGTGGCGGGCTGCCCGCCGTCAGGACCGGCGACGTACAACTCGAGCAGATGTTCACGGCGGCCCGAGCCGCGGACGAACAGCGGTGTGTAACCGTCGGAGAGAGGAATCGGCTCCTCGCCCTGGGACAGCCACCGGGAGTTCGGCAGGCGGATGGGCAGCTGGCCGGTGTTGCTGACCCACCAATGCCCGCCGGTGAAATTCAGCAGCCCGTGCCTGCGGCTGACCTGCAGGTCGTTCTCCCCCACACAGACGTCGACCTGCGGCCGGTTGCGCCCGAACGAGATCTCGCCGCCCTCGCCGGGATCGACGGAGACGCCGCCCGCGAGCGTGAGGGCGAACACCGCGCCAGGAGCCGACCGGGGCACGCCGAGCGCCAGGCTTTCGTGTGCCGTGGTGAGCCGCTTCATCGTGCCTCCTCCTGTCCCCGGCAGTATGCGAGCCGCCGCCGGGGAGGGGTCCCGGTGGCGTCGCTTAGGTTCAGCCTATGTCTACTCTGCGTGTGGCCGGCTTCCTGCTCGTGTCCGCCGCGGCCCTGGCCGGCTGCGGATCCGAGCCTCCGGCCGCTTCGCCGCCTGCGTCTTCGCCCACTCCTGTGTCTGCACCTTCGCCTGTGCCGTCTTCGATCGCTCCGCCGTCGTCGTCGGGCATCGCCCGGCCGGACGGCCCGCTGGTCGCCGCCGACGGCACCGACCTCAAGGCATGCCGGGACGGCGACTGCGAGGTCATCCTGAAGCCGAAGGACAAAATCGCCTTCGAAGCCCGGCTGCGTGTCACCCACATCGCGGTCGATTCCGTGTCGGCCGACGGTGTCACCCTCTCGGCCGCCCTCCCCAGCGGTACGCGATCATCCTTCAGCGGCAGCGCCGGAGCGACGAACGGAATCGCCTACACGGTGAACGCGGTCAAGGACGGCAAGGCGGTCGTGAAGTTCACGCCCAAGGCCTGATCCGTCGGAATTCCGTACTGTGGGAAGCATGATTGACTTCTCCAAGGACACCGTCTTCAAGCTCACGCCGTGCAAACCGAAGGACATCGCGCCGACGGTGCAGCCGATCATCATCCCCGGGGAAGAGATCATCTCGTCGTTCAAGGCGGTGCGCGACTTCGTGGTGTTCACGAACAAGCGGCTGATCGCGGTGAACGTCCAGGGCATGACGGGCAAGAAGAAGGACTTCACTTCGCTGCCCTACAACCGGATCCAGGCGTTCTCGATCGAAACCGCGGGCACCTTCGACCTGGACGCCGAGCTGGACCTTTGGTTCAGCGGGCTGGGAAACGTACGACTGGAGTTCCGGGGCTCGGACATCCGGGCGATCGGCCAACTGATCGCCACCCACACCCTTTAGCTCCCCCGCAAGTAGTCGACTACTTGCTTGGTCGGCAAGAGGGAGGGCGTTGGGTCCGGCGGGTCGCGAGTTGGCATGCGTGTCGCGTGCGGACGGACCTGACACTGGCATTGCCTACCTGCCCGAGAGCTGACGATGTAGGAATTGGGACGTCCAGTGTCCCAATTCCTACATCGTCGCGAGGCTACTCCGGTCCGGACCTTGGTCAACGGAAGATCGGGGACACTCAACGTCCCGATCCTCCGCTGATCAACCCCGACACGGCTGAGCGGGGAAGATTCAGGACGTCGAACCTGGATCCACCGTCGGATGTTGTTGGTTTGTCGTGTCGTGGGCGCGCAGATGCCCTCTGGCTTGGGATGATTGTTCTTGCGAAGGAAAATGATCCACTGAGCGAGAGGGCATCTGCTGGATGCGATTGTCTCATAGTGCCGGCGCGGTGTCGGTGAGGTTCGATGAAGAGAATCTCGTGTCATGCGCGGGGATCGTGCCGGTGATGCGGCTGGCCGAAAGCGTCGGTCTGGGTGAGCTGATCGAGGAGCGGGTCGATCTGGGTTGAACGTCCTGAATCTTCCCCGCTCGCCCATGCCGCAACCGCCCTTACCGCTCACGAGGGGCACTACATGTTGATCATGTGTCCCGCCAGCCCGTGCACAGCTTCCTTCACCGCTTCCCCCAAAGTCGGGTGAGCGTGCACGTTCCGCGAAATCTCGTGCACCGTAAGGTCCCACTGCTGCGCCAAAGTCAGTTCCGGCAGCAGTTCGGTCACCTCAGGACCGATCAGGTGCGCGCCCAGCAACTCGCCGTGCGTAGCGTCGCTGAGGATCTTCACGAAACCGACGGCCTCGCCGAGTCCGTGCGCTTTTCCGTTGGCGGAGAAGGGGAACTTCGCCACCTGGACGTCGAAGCCCTTTTCGCGGGCCTGTTCCTCGGTCCAGCCGAAGCTGGCGATCTGCGGCTGGCAGTAGGTCGCGCGCGGGATCATCACGAAGTCGAGTTCCATGGTCTCGGCGCCCGCGATGGTCTCGGCGGCGACGACACCCATGGACTCCGACGCGTGCGCGAGCATCAGTTTCGCGGTGACGTCGCCGATCGCGAAGAGGTGCGGGACGTTGGTGCGGCCGCGCGAGTCGATGGCGATGGCGCCGCGCTCGGTCAGTTCCACGCCGGTCTTGTCCAGACCGTATCCTTCGATCCTCGGCTGGAAACCGATGGCCTGCAACACCTTGTCCGCTTCCAGGACGCGTTGCTCGCCGTTCTTCGACACGGTGACCAGGACCTGCTCGCCGGTGTCGTCGATCGTTTCGACCTTGGTGGAGGTCAGCACCTCGATGCCGAGCTTCCGGTAGCGGCGCGCGAGTTCGGCGGAGACCTCGGCGTCTTCGAGCGGGACGATACGGTCGAGGTATTCGACGATGGTCACCTTCACGCCGTAGTTGTGCAGCACGTAGGCGAATTCGACGCCGATCGCGCCCGCGCCGGCGATGACGATGCTTTCCGGCAGCTCGTTTTCCATGATCTGCTGTTCGTAGGTGACCACGCGGTCGCTGCGCGTGGTGCCCGGCAGCAGGCGCGCGCTGGCACCGGTGGCGATCACGCAATTGTCGAAGGTGATCCGCTCGCCGTTGACCTCGATGGTGTTGGCGTCGAGGAACGTGCCGTGCCCGTCGTACTCGGTGATCTTGTTCTTCTTCATCAGGAAGTGCACGCCCTTGACGCGACCGTCCGCGACCTTGCGGCTGCGGTCGAAGGCGGCCTGGTAGTCGAAGGTGACCTGACCCTCGACCTGGATCCCGAAGGTTTTCGCCTCTTTGGTCACGATGTGCGCGAGTTCGGCGTTACGCAGCAGTGCCTTCGAGGGGATACAGCCGACGTTCAGGCAGACCCCGCCCCAGTATTTCTCCTCCACGACCGCCGCGCTCAGCCCCAGTTGCGATGCCCGGATCGCCGCCACGTACCCGCCGACACCGGCCCCCAGGACAACGACGTCATAGTGTGCACTCATACCTCGAAACCTACTCTTCACCGGGACGGTCCGAAGGGTGAGACTGCCTACTCAAGCGGGCGGCCGCGAGCCCCGGATCTCGACCAGCAGGTCGGTCACCGCAGCCATGATCCGCTCGGTCACCTCCTCAAGCACCTCACGCGACGGCGAAGGCGTCACGAGGTCCGAAAGGTCGACCGGAGGACCCGCGACCAGGTTCACCGTCTTGCGGGGGAATCCTCGTGGCAGCACGGCGTCGGACGGCAGCAGATGGTGCGTGCCCCAGTTCGCCAGCGGGACCACCGGGGCACCGGTCTCCAGCGCGATCCGCGCGATCCCGGTCTTGCCGCGCATGGGCCACCCGTCCGGGTGATCCGTGAAGGTCGCCTCCGGGAAGATGACGACGCATTCGCCCTCACGCACGGCACTGACGGCGTCGCGGTACGCGCCCGACGCCGTGGGCGCCCCGCGGTGGACCGGGATGTGCTTGCCCGAACGCATCACCGAGCCGACGACCGGCGCGCCCCACAGGCTCGCCTTGGCCAGGTAGCGCGGCACACGGCCGTGCGCGAGGCAGTACGCCGTCACCGTCGTCGGATCGGCGAACGAGAGGTGGTTCGACGCCACCAGGAAGCCACCCGTGGCGGGCAGGTGCTCGCCGCCGCGTACCCGGAACCGGGTGAACAGCACCAGGAACGGCCACACGAGGTTGATCGCGAGGCTGAACCAGAACCCCCGGCCGGCGCGGGCGAAGCGCCGGCCGAAGGCGATCATCCGGCGAAACGTGAGCAAGTCACCCGAAACGGGGGTGAGCGCGGTCCAGCGTTCACGGGGTCTCAGCACCATGGACGTAATTCGTAGCCGAACCCGCTCCTCTTCGGCTGAAACCACGCGTGAACGCGGCGCGGATCACACGCGTTCGAGGACCACCACGGGGATCTCACGGTCGGTCTTCTTCGCGTACTCGTTGTAGTCCGGCCAGACGGCGGCCAGCTTCTCCCACAGCTTCGCGCGCTCCTCACCTTCGATGGTGCGGGCCCGCGCGGTGAACTTGTCGGCCTTGACCTGGGCCTTGACCTCGGGGTTCGCCTGCAGGTTCTTGTACCAGCCCGGGTCCTCCGGCGCACCGCCCTTCGACGCCACGATGACCGGGTTGTTCTCGTCGTCGAACTGGTAGATCAGCGCGAACTTGCGGTCCTCGCCGGTCTTGCGGCCCTTGGTGGTGAGGATGAGACAGGGGGCGCCCTTCTCCCAGTCGTGGCCCACCTCGCCATCGGTCTCTTCGTAGCGACGGACGTGCTCGTCACCGAAAAGCATGTCTGCGTTCCTCTCCTCGTCCTGGGTGTACCGGCGCACTCAGTTTGACGCGAACCGGTCGGTCGTGCTGATCAACTCGTGCAGGGTGCCGGGTTCGTCGAACGCGTGACCCGAGTCGCCGACCATCACCAGTTCCGCGCCGGGCAGTACCTGGCTGAGCTCCCAGGCGGTGATGGCCGGGGTGACCACGTCGTAGCGTCCCTGGACCAGAACGCTGGGAATGCCCCGGAGCTTCCCGGCCTCGCGGAGCAGCTGATCCTCGGCCAGCCAGCCGCCGTGCCGGAAGTAGTGGTTCTCGATCCTCGCGATCGCGAGGGCGAACGAAGGATCGCTGAACGCGTCGATCACTTCCTCCTGCGGGCGCAGTTTGACCGTTTCGCCCTCCCAGCGGCTCCACGCGATCGCGGCGGGCTCGTGCACCGCCGGGTCCGGATGGTGCAGCAGTTCGTGATACACCTCGATCAAGTTCTCCTGGCGGCGCGGAAACGGCACCGGGGCCAGGAAACGCGCCCACGCCTCGGGGAAGAGGAACGCCGCTCCCCCGCCGAAGAGCCATTGCAGTTCCTTCACCCGCAACGTGGCCACACCGCGGAGGACGAGTTCGGTGACCCGCCCGGGATGCGTTTCCGCGTAGGTCAGCCCGAGCACACTCCCCCACGAACCGCCGAAGACCATCCAGTGTTCGATATCGAGATGCTCGCGCAACCGTTCGATGTCGGCGACGAGGTGCCAGGTCGTGTTGACCGAGAGATCCGCGTCCGGAGTGGCGCAGTTCGGCGTGCTGCGCCCGCAGCCGCGCTGATCGAAAAGAACTATCCGATACCGCTCGGGATCGAACAGTCTGCGATGTCTCGCGTTCGCCCCGCTTCCGGGGCCACCGTGGAGGAAGATCACGGGTTTGCCCGCGGGGTCGCCGCATTCCTCCCAATAGATCTCATTGCCGTCACCGACAGGCAACATCCCTTGGACGTAAGGTTCGATTTCCGGGTAAAGGCCGAGCATATCCGCCACTATGCCCCAAACGTCAGCTTGGAGGATCGATGAAGGCCCGCCCCCACGTGACGCTGGAAGATGTGGCGCGTACCGCGGACGTGTCGCTCGCGACCGCGTCCCGCGTCCTCAACGGCACCGCCACCGTCCGGGGGGATCTCCGCGAACGGGTGATCGCCGCGGCGGCCGACCTCTCCTACACCCCCAACGCGCACGCTCAGGCGCTGGCCGGTGGCTCACAGCCGACCGTCGGGGTGATCTGCCACGACGTCGGCGACCCGTACTTCGCCGCCATCGCGGGCGGCATCATGCGCGTCGCGAGTGAGAACGACCTCCTGGTGATGCTGGCGAGTACGTTCCGCGACCCGGCCAAGGAGGTCGCCTACGTCTCCACGCTGCGCGCCCAGCGCGCGTCGGCGATCCTGTTGATCGGCTCCGCCTTCGAGGACAAGACGTGGGAGAAGGCGATGGCCGCCGAACTCGAGCCGTACCGGCGCGGCGGCGGCCACGTCGCCGCGGTCAGCAGGCACCGGGGGCTCAAAGTGGACACCGTGCAACCCGACAACCGGGGCGGCGGCGCCGAACTGGCGAAGGCACTGCTGGACCTGGGACACCGGCGGTTCGCCGTACTCACCGGGCCGAGGAGCCTGACCACGGTCGTCGACAGGCTCGACGGTTTCGCGGCGGAACTGCGGGAGCACGGCGTCGAACTCCACGAGGACGATGTCGCCGAGGCGGCGTTCACCCGCGACGGGGGCTACGAGGCGATGGAGAAGGTCCTCGCCCGGCCGCGGAAGCAGTGGCCGACGTGTGTGTTCGCGGTGACCGACGTGATGGCGATCGGCGCGATGGCGGCACTGCGCGACGCCGGGGTCTCCGTGCCCGGTGAAATGTCGATCGCCGGTTTCGACGACATCCCGGTAGTGCGCGATCTCACGCCGTCGCTGAGCACGGTCGCGCTGCCGCTGGAAAAGCTGGGTGAACGGGCCATGGACCTGGCACTCAAGGCCTCCCCCGGCACGCGGCCTCGAGTCGTGCGGATGTCCGGCGAGGTCGTCCTGCGCCTCAGCACCGCCGCTCGCCCTCGCTGAAACCCTTGTGTGCGGCCCATGAGGTGACTTACCGTGGCACGAGAAAGCGCTTTCTCAACCCCGCGCCACGGAGACCCGATGACCTTGATCGCCCTGCCCACCGCCGACGGCGGACTGGTGGAGTGGACGCCGCGAGGGGCGGAAACGCCCGCGAAACCGGCATCACCTCCGACCTCCCGGATCGCCTACGCGGCCGCACACGTGGTGGCCGACCCGCTCGCCGCCGCCGATCCCGAAGAAGGCGCGGTCCTGGACTGGGACACGACACTCGCCTTCCGCGAGCACCTGTGGTCCTGCGGTCTCGGCGTGGCCGAGGCGATGGACACCGCGCAACGCGGGATGGGCTTGGACTGGGGCAGGATCCAGGACCTCATCCGGCGCACCGGCGCGCTCGCCGACGGGCGGCCGTGGGTCGCCGGGGTCGGCACCGACCAGCTCCCCGGCGGCGACGCCACCGCGGCGTCCATTGTGGACGCCTGGCGTGAGCAGCTGGACCTGGTCGGCGAGGCCGGGGCGATCCCGGTCGTGATGGCCAGCCGGGCACTGGCCGCTTCGGCGTCCGGCCCCGAGGATTACCACGCCGCGTACGGGAAACTGCTCTCCGGCGCGGACCGTCCGGTCCTGCTGCATTGGCTGGGCGAGCAGTTCGACCCGGCACTCGCGGGCTACTGGGGCCACGGCGACGTCCGTGAGGCCGCCAAGGAACTGGGCAGGCTCTGCACCGACCACGCCGGCGCGATCGCGGGCGTCAAGGTTTCGGTGCTCGACGCGTCGATCGAGACCGAGTTCCGCCGCGCGCTGCCCGAAGGCGTCGTGTGCTATACCGGCGACGACTTCAACTACCCGGAACTGATCGCCGGGGACGAGCAGGGCCACAGTGAAGCACTTCTGGGTATCTTCGACGCCGTCGCCCAGGTCGCCGGCGCCGCGCTCGCGCGGCTCGACGAAGACGACACGGCCGGATTCCACGACCTGCTGGACCCGACGGTGGCGCTCAGCCGGGCGATCTTCCGCGCCCCCACGAGGAACTACAAGACCGGCGTCGTCTTCCTCGCCTATCTCAACGGGCACCAGGATCACTTCCGGATGGTCGCGGGCCGCGAGTCGGCCCGGTCCATCACGCATCTGGCCGAACTGCTGCGCCTGGCGGACACCGCCGGGGCGCTCACCGACCCGGATCTCGCCGTCGCGCGGATGCGGCCGCTGCTGGCCGCGGCGGGGGTGGCCTGATGGACCGCTTGAGCCTCAACCAGATCACTACCAAGGCGTGGTCGCTGCCGGAAGCCGTCGCGGGCTGCGCCAAGGCGGGCGTCCGCTGGATCGGCCTGTGGCGGGACAAGGTCGCCGAGACCGGCGTCGAGGAGACGGCCCGGCTGCTCAAGGAGTACGACGTCGGCGTGTCGTCGTTGTGCCGCGGCGGTTTCTTCACCGGGATCACCCCGGAAGGGTCCCCTGTGGATGGTGTCGCGCAGACCCGCGAGGCGATCGACGAAGCGGCCGCGCTGGGCGCGGACGTTCTCGTACTCGTCGTCGGCGGGGTGAACGGTGACCTCGCGACGTCGAGGCAGCGCGTCGCCGACGCGGTCGGCGAGTTGGCGCCCTACGCCGGTGAGCGCGGGGTCCGTCTTGGCCTGGAACCCCTGCATCCCATGCAGTGCGCCGAACGTTCGGTTCTGTCCACTGTGGATCAGGCGCTGGCGATCGCGCTGGAGCATCCGGCCGACCAGGTCGGCGTGATCGTCGACGAGTTCCACGTGTGGTGGGACCCGCGGATCGAGGAGTCGATCGCCGCGGCGACCGGGCGGATCGCCGGATTCCACGTCTGCGACCAGAAGGTGCCCCTGACCGACACCCTGCTCGGCCGCGCGCTGCCCGGTGACGGCCCGATCGACCACCGGCGGCTGAAGACGTGTGTCGAGGCCGCCGGGTACACCGGGCCGATCGAGGTCGAGGTGTTCGACGCCGATCTCTGGCGGCGTCCCGGCGGCGAGGTCCTCGCGGAGACCGTCAGGGCGTATCGCGACCACGTTTCCTGACGAAAGTAAGGGTCACCGCTGCCCAAGGTGGGCTGCCGGGGCAGCCGCGATTTCCTACCGTTCGCGGTATGAATCAACGGCTGCTCTGGTGGCTGGGCACAGCGCTGCTCCTGCTCGCCGTCCACACCGACTGGAACGTTCCCTTCGCCGCGTGGGTATTCCCGGTCTTCCTGCTCCGCTACGCGCGGCGGGCGCCCATCCGGCGCGCGGCCCTGATGGTCGGGCTCTCCCTGCTGATCGGGCAACTTTTCTGGCTCGGTGTCACCGGGCTGATCTTCGTGCTGCCGGCGCTGCTCGCCTTCACCCTGCTGGTCCTGCTGCAGACGACCGCGTTCGTGGCCGACCGCCTGCTCGCCGAACGCGCCGGACCGCTGAGGACCCTGGTGTTCCCGGCGACACTGGTGGCAGGCGAGTACCTCTTCACCCTCATCACCGGATTCGGGGACTTCGGTGCGCTCGGCAGCACCCAGTCCGGGAATCTGCCGCTGCTCCAGGCCGCGTCGGTGACTGGCGTGTACGGCCTCACCTTCGTCCTCGCGTGGTTCGCCTCGGTGGTGAACACCGGTTGGGCGGAAGGGTGGCCGCGGGTCAGGCGCACGGTCCTCGTCCACGTTTGCCTGCTGGGCCTGGTGTTCGCCGCCGGTGGCGCGCGCTTGCTGTTCGACGCGCCCACGACACAGACGGTGCGGATCGCGGGGATCAGTCCATCATCCGACGCGGACCGGGCAAGTTCCGACGCACTGGAGCGGATCGGCGTGAAGTATTGGCGTGCCGAAGAAGTCAACGCGGCCGACCCGGTCGCGGTCGGTGCCGCCTTCGCGCCGATCACCGATGATCTCGTGACCAGGACACGACAGCTGGCGTCGGCGGGGGCGAAGATCGTGGTCTGGCCGGAAACCCATGCCAGAGTGCTGGAGCGAGACCAGGCCGCGTTGCTGGAGCGGGTCGGCACCGAGGCGAAGCAGGCGGGTATCCACGTAGAACTCGCCTACGCGCTCTACACCGCGCAGGCTCCCCACATCCGGAATGTGGCCGTGCTCGTCGGGCCGGCCGGCGAGGTGTCGTGGACCTACGACAAGGCACATCCGACGCCGATGGAACCGATGACTCCCGGCCCCGGCGTCGTGCCCACCGCGGATTCGCCGTACGGGCGGCTCGCGACGGTCATCTGCTACGACGCGGATTACCCCGGCCTGATGCGACAGGCCGCGGACAAGGGGACCGCGCTGATGCTCGTCCCCGCCAACGATTGGCCGGGATTCGGCTCACTGCACGCGGAAAAGGCGGTGTTCCGCGCGGTGGAAAACGGTTACTCGATCTTCCGGCACTCCACGCACGGAAATTCCACAGCCGTGGACGGTCAGGGCCGGGTACTCGGGAACGCCGACCACGCCCGGACCGATCAGCAGACGCTCCTCGCGGATCTGCCGGTACAGCCGCGAACACAGACCGTGTACGGCTCGATCGGCGACGTGTTCGCCTGGCTGTGCCTCGCCCTCGCCGCCCTCTGTCCTTTATGGACGTACAGCCGGAAGCGCACAGGCAACCGTTAGCGCCCTGTTACAGAAAGGGTGGCGTTCGTAACGTCTTGGCCGAAAAGAACAGCGTTCAACGGTTAAGCTCCCCCGCATGCCGAAACTGCTGGTGGTGGAAGACGACGACGCGATCGGCGGCGTCCTCGAATCGACCCTCCGCCTGCACGGTTACGAGGTCTCCTGGAAACGCGACGGCCGCACCGCGCTCACGGCGGCAGCGGACGGCGACATCGATTTCGTCCTGCTCGACCTCGGTCTGCCGGATCTGGACGGGGTCGAGGTCTGCCGTCGGCTGCGCGCGGAACTCCCCGGCGCCGTTCTGGTCATCCTGACCGCCAGGCAGGAGGAAATGGACGTCGTCGTGGGCCTGGAGGCCGGGGCCGACGACTACCTCACCAAACCCATCCGCCTCGGCGAACTGCTCGCGAGAGTGCGGGCGCACCTGCGGCGCGGGACGGCCCCGCCGGAAAGCAGGCCCGCGATCGCCATCGGGAGTCTGCGGGTGGACACCGCCGGACGCCGGGTCAGTGTCGGCGGACGGGAGATCTCGTTGCGGGCCAAGGAGTTCGACCTGCTCGCGCGGCTCGCCGAGCAGCCGGGTGTCGCGGTCAGCCGGGACACCCTGATGTCGGAGGTGTGGGACGCGCACTGGTACGGCTCCACCAAGACCCTGGACGTCCACATCGCCGCGCTGCGGCGGAAACTGACCGAATCGGCGCCCACGCCCGAGCAGGCGCCGCGGATTTCGACGCTGCGCGGCCACGGCTACCGCCTCGAACAACCCTTCGAGACGTGATCGGACGGGCATCACCCGTGACTGGATGGACATCACGGGTGATGCCCGCTCAATCACGTGTGATGCCCGTCCAGTCACGAGACATACCTCAGTAGTCGCGGAGGTCGGAGACCTCGTCGCGGGCGGCGAGTTGCGCGATCCACGCCGACGCCACCACGCACGACACGATCACCACCGCCCCCAGCATCCCGAAGTACCCGTGGGGAAAGGATTCCCATTCCGCCGGCGTGAAGAGGACGAACAGCACGCCCAGCAGGTGTCCGGCGATCAGGCCACCGCCGCCGACGATCAGCGCGTCGCCCGCGATGAACGTCGCCACCTGGCGGCGTTTCCCGCCGAGGGTGCTGACGATCAGCAGGTCACGGCGGCGTTCGTTGAGCGCCAGCCCGAACGACGGCCCGGCCGCGGCCGCGGCGAGCACGAGTGACGCCACCTTGTCCACCGTGGCCGCCGTGCAGCCGTCCCTGGTGAGCGCGGACGCGATCGCGAAGGCCACCGCCAGCGCGACCAGTGACACCGACCGCGCCAGCAGCGCACTCCGCCACGAAATGGACAGCGCGAGGACACCCGCGAGCCCGGAGACCAACGGCCTGAGCACCCCGCCGATCGCCCGCTTTCCCTTACGCAGTCCCAGCTCCACCAGCCGCCACAACAGCATCGTGCCGCCGGCCCAGCCGAGCAGCGGCCAGAGAAAGGCGAGCGCGAGCAGGATGAAGTCGAGACCGTAGGGCGACCACCACGGCGGCCCGTCGTCGGCGGGGACGAAATACCACTCGCGCAGCACCGGCGGCAGCACGGCGAGGGCCGCGACGAGCGGCCCGGCCAGCAGCAAGAGAACGATTTCCCAGGTGAGCGATACGCCGGTTCCGGTCAGGAAGCCACCCGCCAGCGACAGCACGACCCCGGCCACGCCACCGGTCAGCCCGGAGACCGCGGCTTCGGCGGAGGCCAGTCCGAGTACCTGTCCACCGGTCGCGCCGCGGGCGCGAAGCAGGTCCTGGTCCGCCCGCAACGAACGCTCCGAAGGGGCGGCCAGCAGCACCACGAGCACTGTCGCGGGTACCCACGGCGGGGCCGGATGCCCGGCCCAGCCGTGCACCGCGAGCAGCGTGATCACGATCGCGACCCCGGCCGCGGGCACGCCGAGCCTGGCGGGGCGCACTCGCGCGATCCCGCCGACCCACAACGCCATCGCCGCGATCACAGGTCCCGCACCAGCTTCCCGTCGACCATCGCCCAGCTCTCGCCGAACAGCCCTGCCGGTGCCTGCTCGGCCGTGGCCACCAGCAGCCCGGCGGCCAGCCGGTCCGCCGCCTGCACGAGCCTGCCCAGCAGCCGTTCCCCGGACCGCCGGTCCAGCCAGCCCGCCGGGTCGTCGGCGAGGATCAGTTTCGGCTCGGGCGCGAGCGCCCTGGCCAGGATGGCCAGCCGGATCTGCTCACCGGTCAGGTCACGAGGCGCCTTCTTGGCGAAACCGGCGAGACCCACCAGTTCCAGCGCGCCGTCGACGGCGTCGCGGACCGCGGTGCCGGTCCGGCCCGCGAGGACCAGCGGCAGTGCGACGTTGAGCCGGACGTCGAGATCGCGCAGCAGCCCGCCGTCCTGCAGCATCAGCCCGATCAGGTCGGGGCCCGGCGGCGACGGTCCGAACGCGGGCCAGTCGATGGTGCCCGCCGTCGGCTTCTTCATCCCGGCGAGCAGATGCAGCAACGTGGTCTTCCCGGCTCCGGCCCTGCCGGTCACCACCGCGCGGGTCCGCGCGCCGATGGCGCAGCTGACGCCGTGCACGGCCACCACCGCGGTCAGTCCGGTGCCGTAGGTGTGCGCCAGTTCGTCGGTGCGGACCAGCGGTGCCGTCACGCCACTCTCACGATCCGGTGCGCGGCCGCCGCGATGTCGGGATCACGGGTCGCCACGACGACGGCCGTCCCCCGGCGCGCGACGGCGCACAACAGGTCCATGAGTTCGAGGGCGGCGAGCCCGTCGAGTTCGCCCGCCGGTTCGTCGGCGAAGACGACCTCGGGCGCACCGGCCAGTGCGACGGCGACCCCGGCCCGCGCGCCCTCCAGTGCGGACAACGTATCCGGATAGGCGTCGCCGCGTGCGGCCAGCCCGGCCAGTTCAAGCAGGTCAGCGGCGTTTTCGGGGGCGCGGCGGGTGGAGAGCCGTCCCGCCAGCAGGACATTCTGCGCCACGGTGAGATGACCGAAGAGGTTCCCGCGCCTGAGCAGCACGCCGACGCCGGCGGCGACCACCGGGGCGTCGCCACTTCCGGCGGGCAGCACGGCCACACACTCGCCCGGGACGGCGTACCGGACGAGGGGGACGGATCCGGGCCCCGGGCCTGCCAGGACGGCGGCACGTCGGCGCATGGCCCCAAGGTAGAGCGAACGGGGTCAACATCGCCTTGATCTCAGGTCAACGGACGGCAAAATATCGCGTCGGGTGGGTGATCCTCGCCCTTGTCGGCCACACTCTGTCCGTGCGCCGCCGGATCGTCACCCTCACCGTGCTGGCCGCGGTGCTGGCGATCACCCTCTTCGGAGTGCCGCTGGCCGTCGCGGTCGCGAGGTTCCACGAGAGCATGTCCACGTACGACCTCGAACGCGCCGCCGACACCGTCGCCCTCGCCGTGACCGGTGAACTCGCCAACGGACGGGTCCCGGAGCTCAGGCCCGTCGTGCCCGGCGAGGGCGAAGACCGGATCCACGGCATCAAGGTCGCGGTCTACACCCCGACCGGCAGGCTCATGACCGGCGACGGGCCGGCCACCGCCGACGCGTTCGTGCTCGAAGCGCGCCGGACCGACATGGCGACCGGGCTACTCGGTGACGAAGTGGTCCTCGCCATCCCGGTACTCAGCGGACCGTCGCTGGTCGGGGTGATCCGCGCCGCCCATCCCCGGTCCGAACTGGACGCCAGGATCCGGCTGACCTGGCTGAAGATGGCCGGGCTCGCCGCCATCGCGATCGGGGCGAGCTGGCTGATCGGGCGCCGGATCGCCACCCGGCTGGCGCGGCCGCTGGAGGATCTGGCCGTCTCCGCCGAACGTCTCGGCGAGGGTGACTTCACCGTGCGCGCTCGCCGCACCGGGGTCCGCGAGATCGATCAGGTCGCCGAAGCGCTCGACGTCACCTCCGCCCGGATCGGCGAGACGCTGGAACGGGAGCGCACTTTCTCCTCCGATGCCTCTCACCAGCTGCGGACGCCGTTGACCGGGCTGCGCCTGCAACTGGAGGCGGCACTCGAGAGCCCCGATCGCGACCCCTACGCGACGATCCGCGACGGAATCGCTTCGGCCGACCGGCTGGAACGCACCATCGACGACCTGCTGGCGCTGGCCAAACAGACCAGGGCCCCGCGCGCCCTGCTGGACCTGGGCAAACTTTTCGAGGAGGTCCGCCAGACCTGGCACGGCCTGCTCGCCGGACGCGGCCGGGCGCTGCGGATCAGCGGACGCGAGGCCCTGCCGGCGCGGGCGGCGGACGCGGCCGTGCGGCAGGTTCTCGCCGTACTCCTGGACAACGCGGCGACGCACGGACGCGGCACGGTCACCGTCCTCGCTCGCGACGCCGGGGACGCGCTGGCCATCGACGTGAGCGACGAGGGCGCCATCCCGGACGGGCACGATCCGTTCGTGACCGGGGACGAGTCCGAGGAGCGGGCGGGCCACGGGATCGGGCTGCGGCTGGCGCGGAGCCTGTCCGAGGCGGAAGGCGGACGTCTGCGGCTGACCAGCCCGTCGCCGACGACGTTCACACTGCTCCTGCCCGCCGAGCGTCCCTCACCCTGCGAAGAAGGCCCGGGCCTGGCGAGCTAGGGGGGGTTACTCGCCAGGCCGGGCCGGTAGGAGGCAAACGCGCCCCGACAGCGCGCACGGCATGCCACCTGAAAGAAGACGGTAAAGACCAGCGGGCCAACGGACGGTACACGCCGGATTAACTGACACTTTGCTTTTGAATGTCACAGCGCTTTCAGATGACGAAAGGACTTCCGTGACCGTCCAGCCGGACTGAATCGATCGTGGGAAGATTGGGCGTATGACCACCGAGCCGGCGCCGAGATGGCGGAGACTGGAACCGGACGAGCGTAAGGAACAGATCTTCGCCTGCGCGGCCCGCCTTTTCGGGGCCCGTCCGTACTCGGAAGTGTCCACATCGGACATCGCGGCGGAGGCCGGGGTGGCCAGGGGTCTGATCAACCATTACTTCGGCACCAAGCGCGAACTCTACCTGGAGATCATCCGGCGGGCGCTGACCGTGCCGCGGCTCGCGGTCGAGATCCTGCCGGAGGGCCCGCTCGATCTGCGCGCCGACGTCGCCATCGACTGGTTCCTGGACATGGTCACCAGCCAGGAAAAGATGTGGCTGGCCGCGATCGCGCCCGAGGGCATCGGCAGGGACCTCGAAGTCGAACGGATCCTCGAGGAGGCCGATCGCGAATCGGCGGACCGGGTGCTCGAAGCGGTCGGTCTCTCCCGCGAAAGCGAGCACGGGCAGGAGCTCAACGCGCTGGTCCGCGCGTTCGGCGGAATGGTCAAGGCGGCGGGCCGCGAATGGCTGGTGCGCGGTTCGCTCAATCGCGAGCAGGTGCACACGCTGCTCAGCAAGTCGCTGGTCACGCTGGTCGGTGAGGTCTTCCCCGAGATCCAGCGGGCGGCACCGCGAAGCTGACGGGGAGAAGCCCCCGGCACCTCGAGGGGGAGGTGGGTGCCAGGGGCTTCATGACCGGTGACGAGCACCGGTATTCCTCCACACTACGCCGATTCACTGTCACGGCTCTGTCAAACTTTCGAGAGCCCCCAGCTGGGCGAGCCGGTGCTCCAGCCCGTCAAGGCAACACTCGACCGCGTAGGCGTAGAGACGTTCGTAGTAGCCGGCCGCGAGATCGGGATCGGCGATCAGCGCAGCGATCGACTCCCCCAGCGCCGCCATCCCCGGCAGGTCCTCGCGGGTGCGAAACGCCGCATACCCCTCGGACCGGTCGAGCTGCAGCGCCATCGCGCTCTCGCGGTCGTCCTCCATCGCGACGAACTGGCAGGCGGTGGCGAGCAGCAAGTTGTAGGCGAACGGCGACTCGGCACCGAAGCCTGCCGCGAGCAGGCGGCCGATACCGGTGTTCATGGTCGGCACGGCCGCGGCGACCGACGGCCCGAACAGGGCCAGCCGCCGCGCCGAACCGGGATAGCGGCGCAGCACGGTCCGCACGGTGGGCAGGAACTCGTCGAACCAGGCCCGCCACGGCAGGGTCTCGTCGGGCAGGGTCAATTCGCCGACCACCCGGTCCAGCACCGCGACGACGACGGTGTCCCGGTCGCCCACGTGGTGGTAGACCACCGCGGGATAGGCGTCGACAGCGGCCGCGAGCTGCCGCAGCGTCCAGTTCTCCAAGCCGGATTCGGCCGAAAGCTCCAGCGCGGCGTCGACGATCCGCTCCTTGGTGACCGCCTGCCGTCCGGAAGCCGCGCGCGACCGTGGCCGGGAACCCGCGTCTTCGGAGAAAGTCGGCATGCGGGCTACCGTATCCGCATTCGGCCGGTGGCACGGCGGGGGACATCCGGGGAGGATCAGCGCATGCCCCGCGCGCGTGTGAACGGCCTCGAACTCGAATACGACACCTTCGGCTCCCCCTCGAACCCGCCACTCGTCCTGGTGATGGGGCTCGGCGCCCAGCTGGTCACGTGGGAGGTCGGCTTCTGCGAACTGCTCGCCGAGGGCGGGTTCCACGTCGTCCGGTTCGACAACCGCGACATCGGCCTGTCGTCCTATCTGGACGACCTTCCCGCGCCGGACCTGGCCGCCCTCGCGGCCGGTGACCTGGACACGGCGCCGTACCTGCTGTCCGATCTCGCGTCCGACGTCACCGGCCTGTTCGACGCGCTCGGCTTCGAGCGCGCGCACGTCGTCGGCGCGTCCATGGGCGGGATGATCGTGCAGCAGCTCGCGATCGATTCACCGGAGCGGCTGCTCAGCCTGACGTCGATCATGTCGACCACCGGGGACCCCTCGGTCGGGCATCCGGAGCCGTCGGCCCTCGCCGGGCTGACGCGCCCGCCCGCCGCCACCCGCGAGCAGGCGATCGAAGACGGCGTCGCGTGGTTCAAGCTCGTGGGCTCGCCCGGTCACCCTTCGGACGACGAGTTCCTGCGGATGAAGGCTGCCCGTAACCACGACCGCGCGAACCACCCGGCGGGTGGGCTGCGGCAAGCGGCCGCCGTCGTCGCTTCGGGCGACCGCACGACGAAACTACGCGAGGTCCACGTCCCGACGCTCGTCATCCACGGCGAGCGCGACCCGCTGATCAACGTCAGCGGCGGGAAGGCGACCGCGGAGGCGATCCCGGACGCCGAACTGCTGCTGTTCCCCGGCATGGGACACGAACTGCCACGGCAGCTGTGGTCCGCGATCGCAGACGCGATCATCGAGCACGCGCGCAAGGTCTGACGCGACAAAATTTCGTCAAGAACTTCGGCGTCCGCGTAGGGAACCCGTTCACGCGCACGACACGGCCGGTGACGCGGAGTTGACTGAACGGATGAGGAATCCCGAGTGCTTCGGTTTCCCGTTCGGTTGTGTCTCCGTCGTCGCCGCGGCGTCGGTGGCCGGTCTGCTCGGTTCGGCCCGACATCCTGGCCTTTCCCTGGCGGCCTTGGGGTTCGTCGTGCTCGTGGCCGGCGTGGTGACCACCGCGGCCGCCGCGGGCGGGACGGCGGTGATCGCCTGGAGTGTCCATTCGGGATTCACCGCCGGGACGCTGGGCGCGCTCGAATTCTCCGCCGAGACAGGTCTCGCCGCTGTCGTTTTCGCGGGCGCGACGGTGACCGGCGCACTCGCCGGAGCGGCACAACGCGGCCGCTGGCTTCAGCGCGCGACGACCATCGCGACGACGGTCGTGAAGGATCCGCCAACGTTCAAGGTCAGCGCCTTCCGCACGCCTTCGACCTGAAGGGGGCCCGGCGGTTCCCGCCACCTGACGCGCGTCGTGCACCATCCGCACGGCCCCGTCCAGCTGCCCGCGCCGACCAGGTGACGTAAATCGACTCGCCAACCGGGTTGGTTCCTGACAGGCTGGGATCGTCACATGTCGTCACCTCGGAGGTAGCAATGACTGAACCGGCACCATCCCCAGCGGATGGCGAAGAGGACGACAACAAGCGCAAGTTCCGTGAGGCGCTGGAGCGCAAGCAGGCGCAGGCCCGCTCCGGCTCGGCCCACGAGAACGCCGGCGGGAAGAACCTGCACGCCCACGGGCCCGCCGCGAACAAGCGCACCTTCCGTCGCAAGAGCGGCTGAGTCCCCTCACGCACGTGTGATGAACGGGACTTTCATCGCAAATTTCGCGATGAAAGTCCCGTTCATCACGTTCGGCCCGGCGAGACCTACACCGTCAGGATCGACCGCAGCCCGCCGACCTCGGTCATCCGCCGCTCGGCCAGCCGGTCCGCGGCCGCCGCCGGGGGCACGCCGTCGGCCTTGGCCAGCGCGAACACCGCCTTGGTGGTGTCGAAGATCGCCGTGGTCTTGCGCTTCGCCCGCGCGAAGTCGAAACCGTGCCGTTCGTCGTCGACCTGGATCACTCCACCGGCGTTGACCAGGTAATCCGGCGCGAAAAGGATGCCGCGGTCGTCGAGTTGCTTGTCGATTCCGGGGTGCGCGAGCTGGTTGTTGGCCGCGCCGCAGACGATCTTGGTGCGCAGCTCGCCGACCGTCTCGTCGGTGAGCACGCCGCCCAGCGCGCACGGCGCGAAGACATCGAGTTCGGTGCGGATCAGCGTGTCGAGGTCTTCGACCACCTCGACGGCGGGGTACGCCGCGCGGGTGCGCTCGATCGCCGCGGGCGAGACGTCGGTGATGACCACCTGCGCGCCCGCCTCGATCAGGTGCCCGACCAGGATGTGCCCGACCTTGCCGACCCCGGCGACACCGACCTTGCGGCCCGCGAGGTCCGGGACACCCCAGACGGCGTCCGCGGCGGCACGCATGCCCTGATAGGTGCCGAAAGCGGTGAGCACCGAGGAGTCGCCGGCGCCGCCGTTCTCCGGCGAGCGGCCCGTGACGAACTCCGATTCACGGGCGACGACGTCCATGTCCTGCACGTAGGTGCCCACGTCGCAGGCGGTGATGTAGCGGCCGCCCAGTGTCTGGACGAACCGGCCGAAGGCGCGAAGCAGCGCTTCGGTCTTGTGCTTGTGGGGATCGCCGATGATGACGGCCTTGCCGCCGCCGAGGTCGAGGCCGGCGAGCGCGTTCTTGTAGGCCATCCCCTTCGACAACGCGAGGACGTCCGCGAGCGCCGCGTCCTCGGACTCGTAGGGGTAGAACCGGGTTCCACCGAGCGACGGGCCCAGCGCCGTCGAGTAGATCCCGATGATGGCCTTCAGGCCGGTGGCCTGGTCTTGGCAGAAGACGACCTGTTCATGGCCGGTACCTTGGCCGAACACTTCGGTCACTGTGGTGACTCCTTGTCACTGGAGTGCACGCCGCTTGTGGCGGACGTGCGCGTTCCTCGATCAAGGCACGGTCCCCGCGCGAAGGTCATCCGGGCGGCGACAGTGCCACAGCGCAAACTTAGCGGACGATTTCGTCCAGGATGCGGAGTGCGGAGTCGAGCTGAGTGTCGGACAGGTACGGCGCCGGTCCGAACCTCAGGTACGCGCCGCGACTGTCGGCCCGGACCCCCCGTTCGGCGAGGGCGGCCTGCAGCGCGCCGGCGTCGGCGCAGTTCAGCGACAGGAAACCACCGATGCGGTCCAGCGGCGCCTCCCGGTCACGCGTGATGACGTCCTCTGGCAAGCCCAGCTTGTCGAACCCCTCGGCGAGGAAGCCGACCTGGTGCCGTGACACCTCCCGCAGGAACTCGGGCGTGAGCCCTTGCTCGGCGAAGAACCGGAAGACGCGAGCGCCCCGGTAGTGGCTCGTCGGGTCGTAGGTCGCCCCGGCGAACCTGTCCGATCCGGAGGCGTACGCGACCTGGCCGGGGCGGCGCTCGTCCGCGAGCGCGCCGAACTCGGCGTACCAGCCGGTGACGACCGGCCGCAGTTCCTGCGCGTGCGCGGGCATCCGCAGGAAGCAGTTGCCCTCGCCGAGCTGGAGGTACTTGTAGCCGCCGCCGAGCACCCAGGCGTTGGTGAGCCCGAGGTCGTGCAGCGCGAACGGGACGGCGCCGAGCGCGTGGTAGGCGTCGACGACGAGATTCACCGACTTCGCGAGGCAGACGTCGGCGAGGTGGGCCAGGCCCGGTACGAGTCTGGAGGTCTCGAACAGCACGGCCGAGACGAGGACCGCGGCGGTGTCTTCGGTGACCTCGGCCGCGACGCGTTCGGCCAGGGTGGCGACCGGAGTCGAGGGGACGCGGACCACCTCGACGCCCTCCTCGGCCAGCCGCGCCAGCTGACGGCGCAGCGTGTGAAACTCCCCGTCGGTGGTGATCAGGCGCGGACGCCCGCGCAGGTCCATCGCCGAAAGGAATCGGATCACCAGGTCGTGGGTGCTGGCACCGAGCGCGATGTCGCCGTGCGGGTCACCGAGCAGCGCCCGGAACCCGGCCCGCATCTCGTCGGCCTTCGCGAAGGCCCTGTCCCACTTCGTGTCGACCTCTTCGGCCGCGTCGGTGAAAGCCTCGAGAAGGCCTTCTTGCGCGACGTCAGGCCAGGCCTGGTGTGAGTGCCCGGTCAACAGGATCCGGTCCGCAACACCGAATTTCGTGTACTGCGCCGCGAGCGCGTTGGGGTCGCGGCGGAGCTCGTCGAGGTTCCTCAAAGCTTGCTCCGCACCGCCCAGAGGTCCGGGAACATCGGGGAGAAAAGAGTCGTACGCAGGTAGTGCGCGCCCGACGAACCCCCCGTCCCGGTCTTGTCTCCGATGGTGCGCTCGACCATCTTCACGTGCCGATACCGCCACTCCTGCATCCCTTCGTCCAGATCGACCAGGTGCTCCGCCACGACCGACGGCCCTGTGTCGTCGCGATAAACCCGCAGTAGAACCTCTTGGAGCGCTGGAGAGGGTTCGAGTGGCTTGGTGACATCGCGCCCGGTCGGGACGTCGTACTCCTTCACCGCGAGGTACGTGACGAAGGAATCGAAGAGCGACGGCCGTGACATCGCGCCGGCGATGCCGGCACGCTGTTCACCGCCCTCGGGGTAATGCGCGAACACCCGTTCGTCCCGGCGGCCGAGGACGGCCTCCAGTACGCGGAATTGAGCCGACTGGAACCCGCTCGAAGCGTCGAGTCGCGCACGGAAACTGGCGAATTGGCTCGGAGTCATCGTCTCGAGCACATCGATCTGCGCGACCACCACCTTGAAGATAGTCAGGATCCGCCTCAGTGTGCGGACGGCGTGAGCGGTGTTACCCGCCTCGAGCTGCTCCTGCAGGTAAAGCGCCTCGTGGAGAACTTGTTTGAACCAAAGTTCATACACTTGGTGGATCACGATGAAGAGCAATTCATCGTGTTCATCGGACTTCGGATGCTGCGCGTCCAGTAATTCGTCCAGTGAAAGGTAGGACGTGTAACTCAATGCGGCCTGGGTGTCGTTCATGGTTCAGTCACTCCATCGATATCGCGCCGACCGCGGTCGCCTGTCATGGTTCGGTCACCTCGTCGAAGTGGCGCTGTGCCGCCGGAGCGAGCGCCCGGTAAAGATCGTGGAACAGCTCGACCGCTGCCGCCCGGCTCGGCGGAGCCGGCACCAGCCCGACCGGGAGTTCCGGGTCGAGCGACGGGAAGGCGCGGAAGGTGTGCGTCAACCAGGTTCGGACCTGGAACGCCTCGACGTCAGGCAGGTCACCTGAACAGCCGCCGAAATCTCGGACGAACGCGTCGTAACGCGCGGCGAGGTCGTCGAGGTTCCAGGCCCGGCCGGCGAACCGCCGGACGTCGAGGGCTTCCGACGGTTTGCCGAGCATCAGCCCGGCGTGTTCGGAGACGTCCAATTCCGCCAGCAGGGTGAGCACCTCGGCCTCGCGGTCGTGCGGGGCGATCCAGGTGCCGTCCTGTACCGGGCCGAAGCCGAGGAAACGCAGGCGGCGCACCAGCCGCTCCCGCGCCTGGCGGCGGCTTTCCGGGATGCTCTGCCACAACACGGTCCACTGGCCGACCTCGCGTTCGCGGCGGCCGAGGGAGAAGATCCGGCGATCGCCGTCCTCCAGCAGCGCGATCGTGCGGCGGGTCAGCGAGTAGTGGACGAGCCTGCCCGCCTTGTGCCTCGCGAGCAGGTCGCGGCGAGCGAGCCGTGCCAGCGCGATCCGCGCGGCGCCGTCGGAGAAGCCCAGCCCGGCGAGCACGCCGACCAGGCCGCCGGACCAGACACGGCGGCTCTCGCGTGGCGACACATAGGTGCCGAGCAGCGTCATCACCAGTTCCTGGGGGCCTGGGTCGCCGTGGGGCGGGGCCGATTCGGGCATGCGGGCAACTCTATACACCTCAGGCCGCTGCGGTGTAGCTTGATTCGAGTGACGTACTTCGCGGATCTGAGCTCGCGTCAGGCGGCCGCGCTCGCGTCCAGTGAGCGCGTTCCGGTGCTGCTGCTGCCGGTGGGAGCCGTCGAACCGCATGGGCCGCACGCGCCGCTGGGCACCGATCCCCTGATCTCACGGGGAATGTGCGAGCGCGCCGCCGCGCGGCTGGCGGGCGACCCCGGCGTGCGCGTGCTGATCCTGCCCGAAGTGCCCTACGGCGTGACCCGGTTCGCGGCCGGGTTCGCGGGCGGCGTCTCGATCGGCGAGGACACCCTGCACACGCTGCTGACCGACATCTGCGGCGCGCTCGTCGAGCAGGGGTTGCCGAAGATCCTGTTGGTCAACAACCATTTCGAGCCCGCACATCTGGCGGTGCTGCGACGCGTGGCGGAGACCGCCGGTGTCGGCTTCGTCGATCTCGTCCGCCGCCGGTACGCGGCCCGGCTCACCGACGAGTTCCGGTCCGGCACGTGCCACGCCGGGCAGTACGAGACGTCGCTGGTGCTCGCCGACCGGCCGGACCTGGTCGATGTCACGATTCAGCGCGAGTTGCGACCGGTCCACGTCGACCTGGCCCGCGATGGGGTCACCGACTTCGCCTCGGCCGGGATGACCGAGGCCTACTGCGGAACCCCTGCCCAGGCGACCGCCGAAGAAGGCGAGCGGACCTTCTCGGTACTCACCGACATCCTGGTCGAAGCGATCCGGGAGCTGGTATGACCTTCAACCTGGCGACCCATTTCGTCGACCGGCTCCCCGGCGCGCGGACGGCGCTGGTGTGCGGCGACGAGGAAGTGACCTACGCGGAGCTGGCCGCCCTGGTGAACCGGGCCGGGAACGTGCTGCGCGATCTCGGTGTCCGAAGTGGACAGCGGGTCCTGCTGGCGCTGAACGACAGCATCGAGTTCGTGGCCGTCTGGTACGCGGCGCAGAAGATCGGCGCGGTCACCGCCGAGGTTTATTCCTTCCTGCAACCCAAGGATTACGCGTACTACCTGAACTACACCGAAGCCGCGGTCGTCATCGCCGACGGCTCCACACTGCCCGTGTTGCGCGAGGCCGGGGCGCGGAACCTGCTGGTGATCGGCGAGGCTTCCCTGGAACCCGGCGAGCACTCGTTCGCCTCGCTGGTCGCTTCGGCCTCCCCCGAACTGGAAGCCGCGCCGACCACGCTGGACGACGTCGCGATCTGGAAGTTCACCACCGGCAGCACCGGTTCTCCCAAGGCGTGCGTGCACCCGGCGCGCAGCGCGCTGGAGAGCTTCGACCGGTACGCGCTCGGCGTCCTCGGACTCCGCGAAGACGACCGCGTGCTGGCCGTGCCGAAACTGTTCTTCGGCTACGCCCGCGATCTGACCGCGTTGTTCCCGTTCGGTGTCGGCGCGTCCGGGATCGTGTTCCCGCAGCGCAGTACCGCCGATCTGCTATTCACCCTGATCGAGCGCTACCGGCCGACGATCCTGGTGAACGTGCCGACCATGATGAGCGCGATGATCGCCCATCCGGACGCGGCAGGAGTGGACATGAGTTCGCTGCGGCTAGCGACGTCGGCCGGTGAGGCGCTGCCTTCGGAGCTGCATCGCAAGTGGGACAACCTGTTCGGTGTCCCGGTGATCGACGGGATCGGCTCTTCGGAGGCGTACCACATCTATCTGTCCAATGTGCCCGGCGCGCAGCGGGTCGGCAGCCTCGGCCGCGAGGTCCCCGGTTACACCGCTCGTATACTGGATGAGACCGGTGATCCGTTGCCGGACAACGAGATCGGCACGCTGGAGGTCACCGGCCCGTCCATCGCCCGCGAGTACTACGGCGACGCGGAGAAGTCCGCGCGGACGTTCCACGGCGACACCCTGCGCACGGGTGACCTGTTCAGCCGCGACACGGACGGATACTTCCACCACCACGGCCGCGTCGACGACCTGCTGAAGGTGTCCGGCGTGTTCGTCGCGCCGAGCGAGATCGAAGACTGCCTCATCGGTCATCCCGCCGTCGTCGACTGCGCGGTGCTGGGGGTGACCGTCGACGGCTTGATGGTCCCGCGGGCGTGCGTCGTGCTGGCGGAGGGCTTTTCCGTTACCGCTGAAGAATTGAAGAACCACGCGCGGGCTCATCTGGCGAAGCACAAATATCCGCGCGAGGTGGTGTTCGTGACCGAACTCCCCCGCACCGCCAACGGAAAACTCGATCGGCGCACGTTGCGCCGGGTGGAGGCAGAGTGAGAATCGTCGTCGTCACCGGCGGGACACGCGGGATCGGCGCGGCCATCGCCGCGCGATTCCAGGCCGCGGGTGACCAGGTGCACGCCCCCGGCCGGGCCGACTGCGACGTCACCGACGAGGACGCCGTCGCCCGGTACTTCGACGGCCTCGGCCCGGTGGACGTGCTGGTGAACAACGCCGGGATCTCGGCGAGTGCCCCACTGGCGAAGACGTCGCTGGAACAGTGGCGGACGCAGATCGAGGTCAACGCGACCGGCGCTTTCCTGTGCACGCGGGCGGTTCTGCCCGGTATGCGGTCCCGTGACACCGGCCGGATCGTCACGGTCGCCTCGACGGCGGCGCAGATCGGTTACCGCTATACGGCCGGGTACACCGCGTCGAAGCACGCCGCCGTCGGCCTGATGCGCGCGACCGCCGCCGAGATCGCCGGCACCGGCGTCACCGCGAACGCAGTCTGCCCCGCCTTCGTGCGCACGGACATGACGGCCGCCTCCGTGGCCCGCATCCAGGAACGGACCGGCCGCGACGAGGCCGGTGCGGAAGCCGCCCTCGCCGCCGCGTCCCCGCTCGGCCGCCTGCTCGAACCCGACGAGGTCGCCCACGCGGTGGCCTTCTTCGCCGCGGCGGAAGCCGCCGCGATCAACGGACAGACACTCGTCCTCGATGGAGGTGGGATCCAGTCATGAGCCCGTTCCGCGCCACGCCGCCGATCACGGCGAACTGGGAGCACTTCGAGTTCACTGTGGACGATGGCGTCGCCACAGTCACCCTGGACCGTCCCGAAAAACTGAACGCGCTTACCTTCGACATCTACGCGGATCTGCGCGACCTGCTGGCCGAGTTGCCGCACCGCGGCGACGTCCGGGTGCTGGTCATCACCGGCCGCGGGCGCGGGTTCTGCTCCGGCGGCGACGTCGAAGAGATCATCGGCGAACTGCGGAAGATGGAGTCCGCGGAACTGCTGGAGTTCACCCGCATGACCGGCGCGGTGGTGAAAGCACTGCGGGAATGCCCCATCCCGGTGATCGCCGCGGTGAACGGCGTCGCGGCGGGCGCGGGTTCGGTGATCGCGCTGGCCAGCGACTTCCGGCTGCTGGCGTCCTCGGCGAAGTTCGCCTTCCTGTTCACGAAGGTCGGTCTGGCCGGGGCGGACATGGGCTCGGCGTACCTGCTGCCGCGGCTGGTCGGACTGGGCCGGGCGACGGAGTTGCTGATGCTGGGCGACAAGATCGACGCCACACGGGCCGAGGCGATCGGGCTGGCTTCCCGGGTCGTTGACGATTCCTCGCTGGCTTCCGAGGCTTCGGCTTTGGCTCGCCGTCTCGCTGACGGACCGGCGTTGGCTTACAGCACGACGAAGGTGCTGTTGACGCGAGAGCTGGACATGGACCTGGGAAGTTCCATCGAACTTGAGGCGATCACTCAGGCCCTGCTGATGACCGCGAAGGATCACGGGGAGTTCTATGCGGCCTGGACGGCTGGGCGTTCGCCCCAGTGGACCGGTCGGTGAGCCTCTTCCGCGAGTAGGCGACTACTTGGCGTTCCGGTGGGGGTCTGGGTCCCTCAAGGAGTCCTTCACGGACCCGCGCCCAGCGTTTCAACCTCATCCCCAGGATAAATCGCCCCTCACGACCGCCTTGACCCAGTGTTGTCCGTCGGGGCTTGGTGTTGTCGCTCAGGCTGGTGGGGTGTGGGCATGCCGAGGGGCCCGTCGCCGGTGTGGCTGGCGGGCTCCTCGGGTCAAGCTGGGAGGGTGTTGCGTCGGGTTTTTCGCAATGGATCCAGGTATTGGGGTGGGATGAATTCGGGTAGTCCATCGGCGGCTATCTGGACTTCCCAGTCGCCGTGGTGGATCAGGCGGTGATGGAAACCGCAGAGCAGTGTGAGGTTGCGCAGGTTGGTGGGTCCGCCGTCTACCCAAATGGTGAATGTGGTGGGCGTCATAGTTTTCGACCCGACGCCGAGCGAGGCCGTCGGAAACGGATAGTCGAAACCCGCCTCGACCTCGTCCCGGCAGGCCCTGGCCAGTGTCATCAGCACGTCGGGGTCGATCGGCGCGCGGCTTCCGTCGAAGGAGACCACCGAGCCGGAGAGCGCGCGCACCTCGTGTCGCAGTCTGGTCGGCAGCACCCGGTCGAGTTTGGTGAGGGCTCGGAGCGCGGCGTCACCGCTGCCCGCGCCGGCGAGCAGCGAGACCGCGGTGGCGATCGCTTCCTCGTCGTCGAGCAGCAGTGGCGGCATGTCGTGGCCGGGGCCGAGCTGGTACCCCCGCCGACGCCGTTGCTGGACCGCACCGGATAGCCGAGCGCGTGTAGCCGCTCGATGTCCCGCCGGATCGTGCGCGGGGTGACGCCGAGTCGTTCCCCCAGTTCAGGGCCGGTCCACACGGCGCGCTGCTGCAGCAGCCCGAGCAGGGTGAGCACCCGCTCCGTCGTACCCCGTTCCGCCTCCATGTCACCCACTGTGTCAGAGATAGCGGACCGATCCTGTCCGCTAGGCGTGCCAGAGTAATCCCATGAACCACAAGAGCCGCGAAATCCAGGTCAGCTTCGACGCCCTCGACCCGAAGGCGCTGTCCACCTTCTGGCGCGACGCCCTGCACTACGTCCACCCCGGCCCGCCGGGGGTCGAGGTGCCCGAGGGCACCGACCCACTGGACGCCTGGGACGAATTCCTCGAGCGCGTGGGCGTGCCCGAGGAACAGCGCAACAGCCGGTCCGCGCTCGAAGACCCGGCAGGTGAGGGGCCGAGGATCTTCTTCCAGCAGGTCCCGGAAGACAAGATCGCCAAGAACCGCGTCCACCTCGACATCCGCGCCGCTCCCGGGCTTCAGGGGGACGAGCGGATGGCGGCGCTCGAAGCCGAGTGCGACAGGCTCGTCGCACTCGGGGCGAAGCGGATTCAGCGCTTCGAGCCCGAGCAGCCGCTGAGCCTCGGCTTCATCGTGATGAACGACCCCGAGGGCAACGAATTCTGCCTGGACTGACTCAGACCGTCGTCACGGCGATCGCGTTGTCCTCCAGGGAGCCGAAATACAGGGTTCCGGCCCGCTCGCGGACCCCGACGAGCACATGGAACCCGTCGATCTCCCCGCGCAGTTCGTGCACCTGCTTCCCGTCGGGCGTGACACCCCGCACCCCGCATTCCCGCGCGGGTGCGGGCTGAAGCGACGTCGGCAGCGCGCGGACACCGGCCCGCAACGGCGCGGGAAGCTTCTGCACCAAGGAAAGCGCGGGGACCTTCGGGCTCGCCACGGTGATCCAGATCAGCCCGTCGCTGCCGGTCGAGATGTTGTCGGGGTAGCCCCACAGATCGTCGACCAGGTAGTCCCGCGTGCCCGCCTTCTCGCCGGTCAGCCACACACGGGCGACCCGGCAGGCGCCGGTCTCGGCGACGGCCACAAAGGACTCGTCGGGCGGCAGCGCGACGCCGTTGGCGAACTGGAAACCGTCGGCGAGCTGCTCGAACTCGCCGTCCGGGGTTCGCCGCAGAAGGCGCCCGCCGCCGGTCTGCTCGATCAGGTCGTCACGCCACTTCTCGATGCCGAAGCGCCGCGACGAGTCCGTGAAGTACACCGTGCCGTCGGAAGCAACGGCGGCGTTGTTGCAGAACACGAAGTCGAGACCCACCGCCGAAGTCGCCAAGGTGGTGACGGCGCCACCGGCGAGCGGCATGGTCAGCAGCCCGGCCTTGGCGTCGCAGATCAGGAGGTCGTCGCCGTAGAACTCCAGTCCCAGCGGTCGGCCGCCGGTGTCACCGAGGACGTCGATCCGCTTGCCGTCCGGCGCGACGCGCAGGACGCGCCCGTCGTCGACGCCGGTGTAGATCCGGCCCTGGTCGTCGACAAGGACGTCCTCGGGACCGTGCCCGTTGACCGGGATGACCGTGACCTCGCCGAACGCCATCGCGTGTCTCCTAGCGGTAGGTGAGCAGTTCCGCGGCTTCCGCCTCGAAATGCGGATGTTCGTTGAACGACAGCATGGTCACCCCGCCGCGGCCGGACACCAGTTTGGTGATGCCCGCGTTCACGGTGACCCGGTTCAGTTTCAGCAGCCCGGCCTCGGGCGCGCCCATCAGCGCGCCGCAGACCGTGGCGATGACCCCGCCGGAGCTGAAGACGACGGCGTGCTCACCCTTGCCCAGCGATGCCACGAGATCGGCCAGCGCGCCTTTGACCCGTTCCAGGAACTGAGGCCAGGTCTCGGCACACGGCCCGGCGGCCCCCGCCGCGATCCACGCGCTCAGCGCGCCGTCCAAAGCGGCCTGATACGCCCGCGAATCGGTCTGCTGAACACCGGCGGCGTGGTACTTCGCGATGTCGACGTGGTCGTACTCGTTCCAGCGCTCGTCCTCGACGACGGCGATCCCGGAGTCGAGCACCTTTAACGCCGTCGCGGCCGTGTCCCGTTGCCGGGCGAGGGAACCGGAGCGCGCCTGACTGAATTCGACGCCGCGCCGCAGCAGTTCCGCACCGACCACAGTGGACTGTTCGAAGCCGTGCGGCGAGAGCTGGTCGTAGTTCTCCGCACCGAAGGACGCCTGCCCGTGCCGGACCAGGTAAATCGCGCCCATCTACGCGTGTCCTCCCTTCGCGATGATCCGGCGGCAGCGCCCGTCCAGATAGCCGACGAACTGCCAAAGATCCTTCAGTGCCGGGTTGTCCGTCTGTCCTTCGTGGAAACGGAAGTAGATCTGCTGGATCACCACCGCGAGCCGGAACAGGCCGTACACCTCGTAAAACGTCCAATCGCCGATCCCGAGGCCGGATCGCTCCGCGTACCGCCGCACGAAATCTTCACGCTTGTACATGCCCGGCACGTGCGTCGGTTGACGACGGCTGAGCTTCATGACGTCGTCATCGTCGTCCTGCACCCAGTACGCCAGCGTGCTGCCGAGCTCCATCAGCGGATCGCCGAGCGTGGCCATCTCCCAGTCGAGCACCCCGACGATGTCGAGATCGTCGTCGAGCACCAGGTTGTCGAGCCGATAGTCGTTGTGGATCAGGCAGATCTTCACCTCGGACGGCTGATTCTCCTTCAGCCACGCCATCACCTCGGCGCAGTCCGGGACGTTCTCCGTGCGCGCCTTGAGGAACCGCTCCGACCAGCCGCGCACCTGGCGTTCGACGTATCCGGCGCCCTTGCCGAGGTCGGCCAGTCCCGCGGCCCCGACGTCGACGGCGTGCAATTCCACCAGCCTGTCGACGACCTTGCCGCACAACTCACGCGCGCTCTCCGCCGCCAGATCCAGTCCCGAAGGCAGGTCTCCGCGCAGGATCAGGCCTTCGAGCCGCTCCATCACGTAGAAGTCGTCGCCAAGCACGGTTTCGTCGTCACAGAAGGCGAGCACCTCGGGCACGTAAGGGAAGACCGGCCGCAACGCCCGCTGGACCCGGAACTCGCGGCGCATGTCGTGCGCGGACGCGGCCTTGTGCCCACCGGGCGGACGCCGCAGGATCAGCTCCCGGCCGGGGTAGGTCAGCAGGTACGTGAGATTCGAGGCGCCGCCGGGGAACTGGCGGACCTCGGGCGGCGTATCGCCGAGCCCTGGCACCCGTCCGGTCAGCCAGGTGTGCACCGCGGCCGGGTCGAACGCGTCCTCACCACGAACCTCGACCGTCTTGTCCGAGCCCAGGGTCATGCGAACTTCTTCAGCACCGACGCCGGGACGAACCGGAACACCTTCGCGAGCGGGGTCCACGGCCACGACGGCACGAACGCCTTCGCCTTCTCGGTTTCGATCGCCTTGACCAGCGCCAGCGCGCCGGCCTCCGCCTTGATGGCGAGCGGGATCTTGGAGATGTCCGCGTTCATCTCCGACTCGATGAACCCTGGCAGCAGCTGGGTTACCTTGATCGGCGTCCGCATCAGCTCGATCCGGGTGCCCTCGGCCAGCGCCGAGACGCCCGTCTTCGAAGCGGCGTACGCGGTCATGTTGCCGGGGAAGGGGCGAAGCGCCGAGAAGGAGGAGACGACCACGAGGTGACCATCCTTTTGCTTCCGGAAGATGCCGACGGCGGCTTCGATCTGGGCGGCCGCGGCGAGGAAGTTGGTCTGCAGGGTCTGGCGGTTGGCGTCGAACCGGCCGGAGCCGATCGGCTGTCCCTTGGCGAGGCCCGCGTTCACGATCACGCGGTCGAGGGAGCCGAGTTCCTCGCGGAACTCCTCGAAGACGGCGAAGACCTGGTCGTGGTCGTTCACATCCAGCTTCCGGGTGACCACGGTGATGCCGGGATACGCCTTCTTGAGCTCCGCGGCGAGAGCGTCGAGCCGGTCGAGACGGCGGGCGGCCAAGGCCAGATTGCGGCCTCTGGCGGCGTACTGCCTCGCCATTCCCTCGCCGAGTCCGGAGCTCGCCCCGGTGATCAGGATGTTCTTCCGCAGGACCATGTCCGGGAGCGTACCGGTTGGTAACAAGTTCGGCGCCCTCCGGACGAAAGGCTGCCCCCGGCGCCTAGGATTCGCCGGGGGCAGCCTGTCCGGAAGGCCTACTACTTCACCTGGAGCAGCTTGTTGGCGGTGCCACCGGTCGGGTTGCTGATCTTGCCGTCGGCCGCCGCGGCGACCAGGCCTTCGGAGACCTGAGCCGGGGTGGCGTCGGGGTGGGCCGACAGGTAGAGCGCGGCAGCACCCGCGACGTGCGGCGAAGCCATCGAAGTACCACTGATGGTGTTCGTGGCGTCGTCACCGGTGCCCCACGACGAGGTGATGTCGACACCCGGGGCGTAGAGGTCCACGACCGAGCCGTAGTTCGAGAAGCCGGCCTGCTTGTCGGTCTTGTCGCTGGCGGCCACCGTGATGGCCTCCTTCACCCTGGCAGGCGAAGTGGTGCCGGCGTCGGAAGACTCGTTGCCCGCCGCGAGCGCGAAGGTCACGCCCTTGGAGATGGCACCGCGAACCGACTCGTCGAGGGCGTCGTCCGCGCCACCACCGAGACTCATGTTCGCGACCGACGGGCCCTTGGCGTTCGCCGCGACCCAGTCGACACCGGCGACGACACCTTCGGTGGTGCCGCTGCCGTTGGCGTCCAGCACGCGGACGCCGACGATCTTCACGCCCTTGGCCAGGCCGTACTCGGTGCCGCCGATGGTGCCGGCGACGTGCGTGCCGTGGCCGTGCTCGTCGTTGGGGGTGTCGTCGTTGTCGATGAAGTCCTTGCCGCCGGCGGCGCGGTCACCGAAGGTGCCGTGCGTGCCGCGGACACCGGTGTCGATGACGTACGCGGTGACGTCGTCGGCCTTGTTCGGGTAGGTGTACTTCTTGTCGAGCGGCAGGTCCGCCTGGTCGACGCGGTCGAGGCCCCACGACGGCGGGTTGTCCTGGGTCTCGCTGATCTTGAACGTCTTGTCCTGGACGATGTACTCGACCTGCGGGTCGGCAGCGAGACGCTTGGCGGCGGCCTCGTCGGCCTTGATCGAGAAGCCGTTCAGCGCCGAACCGAACGTGCGGGAAAGCGTGGTGCCATATCGACCGGTAAGGCCTTGCGCCTTGGCGGCGACGTTCGCGGTGACCTCGCCCGCCACGGCCACGCCCTGGCCGACGGCGGTGGGCTTGAGGACGACGATGTAGCTGCCGCCGACCGCGTTGGCCGCACCGGCGCCGCGGATCTCGCCCTGCTGGTCGGCGTTGGCCGGACCCGCACCGAAGGTGGCGACCGCCGCGGTCACACCGGCGAGGGCGACCCCCGCCATCAAGCCGTTCCGGGTCTTTCGGGACTTCAGGTTTTTCCGGGACTTGCTCACTGGATCCCTTCCTGCCGCACCGTGCGGATCACCCGGGAGGATGATCGTTGCTGAGGTCATGCAAACCGGTGCGCCATGGGCCGGGCAATGATTCACAGTTACCAGTATTAGACCGAAGGGAGTAGCGGCGCTCGTCCGGAAAGGCGTTTTCGCCTGGCGGAAGGCACCCTTGGAGTGTTACCCCGGACTGTTGAAGTTATTCGTGTTGTTATCAACCGAGCGATGTCAAGAAGCGGCAGATGGGGGCGGTCAGCAGCATATGGCGGTGGGGAGCGCTATCACGAACGAGGACGACCAGCCGCGTACGGCGTTCGCCACCGCGTTGCGGTCGGCCATCGCGACCAGCGGGCTGAGTCTCGACCGCATCCAGGCCCGGCTCCTGGCGCGCGGCGCGTCGGTCAGTGTCACCGCGTTGAGTTACTGGCAATCGGGGAAACGACAGCCGGAACGGCAGAGTTCGCTGTCCGCGGTGCGGGTCCTCGAAGAAGTGCTGGCGATTCCCGCCGGTTCACTGCTCAGCCTGCTGCCGCCGCCTCGGCCACGTGGGGCGGCGTCACGCCGCAGCCGCGCCACCACCGAACAGCCGATGACCTTCCCGTTCGAAGCGCTCCAGGCCCTGCTGGAGAAGGTCGGCGCTCCCAACGCGCTCGAACAACACCATCAGCTGAAACTGGTCGGCCTGCACGACCTGTGCGAGATCGCCGCCGACGGCGGACAGCGCGCGGTGACCGCGCGGGCGGTGTTCCAGGCGGGCGCGGACGGCCAGGACCGCTGGCTGCTGGTCTACGCCCAAGGTGATCCCGAGGCGGGACCGCCGGTGCTCAACACCCTGCGGAACTGCCACGTCGGGCGCGCCAAGGTCGACGACGAGCACGGGCTCACGGTGGCCGAACTGCTCTTCGACCGGCCCATCGACCGCGGCGAGACCCACCTGATCGAGTATTCGCTGACGAACCCCGGGCCGCCGTATCCGGAATGCCGGAACACGCATTACCGCGAGTTCCGGCGGCCCGTCCGGGAGTACCTGCTGGAGATCCGGTTCGACCCGGACACCATCCCGACGAAATGCTGGCAGTACTCCCGGCAGGGGACATCGCCGCTGGACCGCCGGGACCTGAAGCTCGATCAGAACCATGGCGTCCACGCCGTCGCGCTCGACTTCGGTCCCGGTGTCTTCGGCATCGACTGGGAGTATTAGCCGGGGACTTGGTTTTCGGTGATGTTGATCAACGGCTTCAGAGTCCCCGGCGTTCTTCACCTCCAGGTGACAAGCCCTAGTGCAGCTTGTTCCGTAGCACCTTCCCGGTCGCGTTACGCGGTAGTTCGTCGAGGAACTCCACGTCGCGCGGCACCTTGTACCGGGCGAGGTTCGCCTTGACGTACTCGCGCACGCCCTCGATGTCCAGATCCGCGCCGTCGGCCCGCACGACGAACGCCTTCAGCCGCTGCCCGAACTCGGGATCGTCGACGCCGACGACCGCCGCCTCGATCACGTCCTCGCGCTCGACCAGGAGGTTCTCCACTTCGATCGGGAAGACGTTCTCGCCGCCGGAGACGATCATCTCGTCGTCGCGGCCGTCGATGAACAGCAAGCCGTCCTCGTTGAAGTGGCCGACGTCGCCGCTGGAGAGCAGCCCGTCGATGATCTCCTTGTTCCGCCCGTCGGTGTAGCCCTGAAAGCTCAGCCCGCTGCCGACGAACACCCGGCCGGTGACGTGCGGCTCGGTGATCTTGCCGCCCTTCTCGTCGTACAGCGCGACCTTGCAGCCGACCGGCGCGCGGCCGACCGTGCCCGGCGCCTTGCGCCAGTCCTCGGGCGTCGCGACCGTCGCGACCGCGACCTCGGTCGAGCCGTAGAGGTTGTGCACGACGTCCCCGAACGCGGCGGTCGCGCGGTTCCCGAGGTCCGGGGACAGCGCGGAACCCGCGACGAAGATGATCCGCAGGCACGAGGTGTCGTATTTGGCGCGGATCTCTTCGGGCAGGTCGACGATTCGCTGCAGCATCGTCGGCACGAGGACCAGCGTGGTGCAGCGGCTCTCCGCGACCCCGCGCAACGTCTCCTCCGGCACGAACTTGCGCCGCATGACGACCTTCGAGCCGAGCGCGAAGGACAGGATGAACTGCGACAACCCGGTGCCGTGGAACAGCGGCGCGCCCATGTAGGTCGCTTCGCCGGTCCGCAGCGGGATGCGGTCCAGGAACTGCGCCGACGCGAGCGCGGAGGTGTGCGGCCGGGGCGCGCCCTTCGGCGTCCCGGTGGTACCGCTGGTCAGCAGGATGAACCCGCCCGGTTTGGCGGGCGCGGGCCACGGGCGGTCGTCGGTGCTGGCCACCAGTTCGGTGACGACCGGGATATCACCCTGACGTGCGGAGTCCGTGTCGACCCACGCGAGATAGTGCTCGACGTCGCCCTCGATGGCTTCCAGCAGGTCGGTGAACTCCTGGTCGTACACGAGCGCCGTGACGCCTTCGCGCTTCGCGACATCCGCGAGCTGCGGTTTGGCGAATCCGGTGTTCATCAGCAGCAGCTTCGCGCCGAGTTTGCCGGACGCGAGCATCGTCAGCACGAGACCGCGGTGGTCGCGGCACAGCGCGGCGATCACCGAACCCGGGCCGAGGCCGCGTTCGGCCCATGCCCTGGCCAGCGCGTTCGACTGGGTGTCGAGCTGCTTGAAGGTCAGCGGCCCGAGCTCGTCGATGATGCCGGTCGCGGCCGGGTCCCGGCGGGCGGCGATCATGTTGGCGCCGGCGAACGGGCCCCACTTCCGCACCAAGACCAGCGAGCGCAGGCCCTCGTCGACCCGGGGGATCGGGAGCAGGCCCGCTTGGCGCATCACGTCGATGCTCCGCACGGTCTCGGTCACCTTGCCCGCCACCATGGTGGCGAGGCCGGTGGGGTTTCTCATCCGGGCACCTCCGTTGCTGCTGCGGCGAGACACCATGCCGCCGTCGTTCGCGTACCGGCGGTATGGGGTTGCTACTCGACAGTAGCCGACCGGTAGCTGCGGCGCATTAACCCGCTGGTGACAGAAATGTCGGTAGGAACTAGCACAATGGCAACGTGCAGGCGTTCGCAGGTCAAGAGGAAGATGGCGACTTCGCGATCTCGTTTCCCGGCGAAACGCTGCGGGGCCTGAAGCTCGCGGAGTTCGCCGAGAAGGTGCGAGGCCTGGAAGCCGAGCACGCACCGCGCTGGGTGTTCCCGTCGGTCGAGCGGGCGTACCCGGCACTGATCAAGGCAGGCGTCCGGGTGCGGCGGTGTCACGACCTGGCGCTGACCGAAGGCCTGCTGCTGGCCCATGAGGGTCGCCCGCAGGAGTCGCGGAGCCTGCACGCGGCGCTGGCCAGGGCGAACGGACAGGAGGCGCCCGCCGACGAGCCGCCGCCCTGGGCCGAGGACGACCAGCCGACGCTGTTCGAGACGCGCGGCCCGCAACTGCCCGACGGCGTCACCGTCGTCGAGGCCGCCCGCCGCGTGCTGGCCGAGCAGGAGAAGCGGGTCGCGCTCGCCGAACATCCGGAGCGGCTTCGGCTGCTCTTCGCGGCGGAGTCGGCGAGCGCGCTGGCGGCCGCGGAGATGTCGGCCGACGGGCTGCCGTGGCGGGCCGACCTGCACCTCGAGTTGCTAGCCGACCAGCTCGGGCCGCGCGTCCCGGCCGGGCAGCGGCCGAAACGGCTGGTCGAACTGGCGGCGAAGATCAGCGACGCGTTCGGCGGGCGTCCGGTCAACCCGGACGCTCCGGCCAGCGTCGTCCGGGCGCTGGGACGGGAGGGCATCGAGGTCACCTCGGCCAGGAAGTACCTGCTGCGCGACATCGACCATCCCGCCGTCCCGCCGCTGCTGGAGTACAAGGAACTCGCGCGGCTGCATTCGGCCAACGGCTGGACCTGGCTCGACGAATGGGTGCACGACGGCCGGTTCCGCCCGCACTACATCGTCGGCGGGGTCGTTTCGGGCCGCTGGGCCAGCCGTGGCGGCGGCGCGCTGCAGATCCCGAAAGTGCTCCGGACCTGCGTCCGCGCCGATCCGGGCTGGAAACTGGTGGTCGCCGACGCCGCGCAGCTGGAGCCGAGGGTGCTGACGGCGTTGTCCGGGGACCGCAAGCTGGCCGACGTCGCCGCGGCCACGGATCTGTACGCGAGCCTCGCCGAGGCGATGTTCTCCGGAGTGCGTCGCGTGCCGGTGCCCGCCTGGGACGACAGGGACGATCGCGACCGGGCGAAGATCGCGATGCTGTCGGCGATGTACGGCGGCACGTCCGGGGAGGCCGGTCCGTTGCTGGCGTTGCTGCGGACCAGGTTCCCCGACGCGGTGTCCTATGTGGAGCGTGCCGCTCAGGCCGGGGAACGCGGCGAGCGCGTCCGCTCGCGGCTGGGCCGGACGTCGCCCGCGCCGTCGGAAGCCTGGCGCGCGCTGACCGGCGGCTCCACCGACGACGAAGCGGCCGAGACGAAGGCGCGTCAGGCGTCGCGTGGCTGGGGCCGGTTCACCCGGAACTTCGTCGTGCAGGCGAGCGCGGCGGACATGACCGCGGTCCTGCTGGCGACCCTGCGGGGCAAGCTCCCCTCCCCCGCGCACCTGGTCTTCTTCCAGCACGACGAAGTCCTGGTGCACACCCCGGCCGAGTTCGCCGACGAGATCTCGCAGTCCATTGTGGACAGCATGGCGGAGTCGGCGAGGATGATGTTCGGTGCCGCCTGCCCGGTCCGGTTCCCGCTGCACATCGCCGCCGTGGACACCTACGCCGACGCCAAGTGACCCGCACCGTGTCGTCCATCTGATCACGCGAGTTCGCCGCCCAATCACACGAACTCGCCGCCTGATCACGCGAGTTCGCCGTTCAATCACACGAGTTCCGCCTCCGATCAAGCGCGTTCCACTTTCCACGCCACGGAAGACGCGTGCTTGGGCGGCAAACACGTGTGATTGAACGGACGACGCGCGTGATCAGGCGGCGGGCTTGCGTGATTGAACGGACAACACGCGTGATTGGGCGGACAACACGCGTGATCAGGAGGCGGCGTCGTCCAGGGCCTTGATGACGCGCTTCAGCGAGACGGGGTGAGCTGTGCCGAGAGTTTGGGCGAAGAAGCTCACCCGCAATTCCTCGATCATCCACCGGATCTCGCGCAGCGCCGGGGACGAGGTCCCTGGCGGCTGAGCGTCGAGCGCGGCCTGATACTCGTTGCGAAGCCACGCGACGTCGCCGGTGCGCTGGATGTCGCGGGTCGGTTCGGTCGGGAGTTTCTCCAGCCGCCGTTCGATCCCCCGCAGGTACCGGACGACGTGCTTCAGCCTGTCCTGCCCGGTTTCGGTGACGAAACCCTTGCGCACCAATCCGTCCAGCTGTGCCCGGATGTCCGCGAGCGAATCCGCCGGGCCGCGGGTGTCGGCCAGCCGCGTTTCGACGTCGTTCGCCGCGCGCAGGATCTTCTCGACGTTGGTCAGCACGTCGAGCACTCCGGCGTTCAGCCCGGCACGCACTTTTTCCTGCAGGACGGCGAAACCGGCTTCGTCCCAGCGCGGGCCGCCGTTGTCACCCACGAGTCTGTCGACAGCGCAGTCGACGCAGTCTTCGAGCAGTGCCGCCACCGACCCGTGCGGATTGCGGTTCAGCACGAGCTTCGACGAATTGCCCAGATTGCGGGTGATGAACTTCATCGGCGACGGCAGGTTCAGCCGCAGCATCCGCCGCGTACCCGCCCACATCGACTGTTCCTGCTGTCCCGGCGTGTCCAGCAGCCGCACCGCGACGGTGCCGCCCTCGTCAACCAGCGCCGGATACGCCTTGACGTCGTGCCCGCGCTGCTTGCTCGCGAACACCTTCGGCAGCTCGCCGAACGCGGGCGTCGTCAAGCCCTGGCGCTCGATGCTGTCGGCGGCCTTCGAGATCGTCGCGCGCACCTGGCCGGACAGGTCTCGTTTCAGCGCTTCGATGTCCTTGCCCTCGGACACCTTCCTGCCCTGGACGTCGACCACGCGGAAGGTCATCTTCAGATGTTCGGGTACCGCGGACAGCTGCCAGGCGTCGTCGGGGATCACCACCCCGCGCAAGGCCTCCAGTTCGTCGGCGGCGGCGTGCAGCAGTGGACCGTCGGCCGGGCCGACCCGCGACAGCACCAGCTTCGCGTGGTCGGGCGCCGGCACGAAGTTGCGCCGGATCGCCTTGGGCAGCGACTTGATCAGTTGCGTCACCAGTTCTTCGCGCAGGCCGGGGACCTGCCAGTCGAAGCCGTCCGGGGTGACCTGGTTCAGCACCGGCAGCGGGATGTGCACGGTGACGCCGTCCGCGTCCGCGCCCGGCTCGAACTGGTAAGTCAGCTTGAAGGTCTGGCTGCCCTGAGTCCAGAAATCGGGGTAGTCGGCCTCGCGCACGCCGCCCGCGGTCTCGTTGATGAGCATCGTCTTCTCGAAGCTCAGCAGGTCGGGCTCGGTGTGCCGCGCCTTCTTCCACCAGCTGTCGAAATGCCTCGCGGAGACGACGTCTGCCGGGACGCGCTGCTCGTAGAACTCGAACAGTGTCTCGTCGTCGACCAGGATGTCGCGGCGGCGGGCCCGGTTCTCCAAGTCCTCGACCTCATCGAGCAGCGCGCGGTTTTCGCGGAAGAAGTGGTGCCTGGTCTCCCAGTCGCCTTCCACCAGCGCGTGCCGGATGAACAGTTCGCGGCTCAGTTCCGGATCGATGCGCCCGTAGTTGACCCGGCGATCGGCGACCAGCGGGACGCCGTACAGCGTCACCTTCTCCAGCGCCATCACCGCGCCCTGCTTGCGCTCCCAGTGCGGCTCGGAGTAGCTCCGCTTCACCACGTGCCCGGCGAGCGGCTCGACCCATTCCGGCTCGATCCGCGCGTTGACCCGGCCCCACAGGCGCGAGGTCTCAACCAGTTCGGCCGACATCACGAATCGCGGCTGCTTCTTGAACAGCGCCGAACCCGGGAACACCGAGAACCGCGCCCCGCGCGCGCCGAGATAGTCCCCCTTGGCCGGGTCCTTGAGTCCCACATGTGACAGCAGCCCGGCGATCAGCGACGTGTGCACACGTTGCGGATCGGCCGGGCCGGTGGTGTTGAGGGTGATGCCGAGCGGTTTGGCCAGCTGACGCAGCTGGCTGAAGATGTCCTGCCACTCGCGGATGCGCAGGTAGTTCAGGTACTCGTTGCGGCACAACCGGCGGAACTGGTTGGTGGACAACGCCTTCTGCTGCTCGCTGACGTACTCCCACAGGTTCAGGTACGCCAGGAAGTCGGACGTCTTGTCGGCGAACCGCGCGTGCTGCTCGTCCGCCGCCTGCTGCTTTTCCGCCGGCCGCTCACGAGGGTCCTGAATGGACAGTGCGGCGGCGATGATCATCACTTCGCGCACACAGCCGTTGCGCGAGGCCTCCAGCACCATCCGCGCCATCCGCGGGTCGACCGGGAGCAGCGCGAGTTTGCGGCCGGTCTCGGTCAGCTTCTTGCCGTCGGTCATGTCGAAGGCGCCGAGTTCCTGCAGCAACTGGACGCCGTCGGTGACCTGGCGACGATCCGGCGGCTCCACGAACGGGAACGCCGCGATGTCCCCGAGGCCGAGCGAGGTCATCTGCAGGATGACCGACGCGAGGTTGGTCCGCAGGATCTCCGGATCGGTGAACTCGGGCCGCGCGTCGAAATCGTCTTCGGAGTACAACCGGACGCAGATACCGTCCGAGGTCCGGCCGCAGCGGCCCTTGCGCTGGTTCGCCGACGCCTGCGAGACCGGCTCGATCGGCAGGCGCTGGACCTTGGTGCGGTGGCTGTAGCGCGAGATCCGGGCGGTGCCGGGGTCGACGACGTACTTGATGCCCGGCACGGTCAGCGACGTCTCGGCGACGTTGGTGGCGAGCACGACGCGGCGCCCGGTGTGCCGCTGGAACACACGATGCTGGTCCGACGACGAGAGCCGGGCGTACAGCGGCAGGATCTCGGTGTTGCGAAGGTCCTGTTTGGACAAGGCGTCCGCGGCGTCCCGGATCTCCCGCTCCCCCGAGAGGAACACCAGGATGTCGCCGGGGCCCTCGTGCTGGAGCTCGTCGACGGCGTCGCAGATGGCCTGCGTCTGGTCGCGATCGGAGTCGGCGTCCGGATCGTCGGGGTCGATGATCGGCCGGTAGCGGACCTCGACCGGATACGTCCGGCCGGAGACCTCGACGATCGGCGCGTCGCCGAAGTGCTTCGAGAAGCGTTCCGGGTCGATGGTCGCCGAGGTGATGATCACCTTGAGGTCGGGGCGGCGCGGCAGGAGCTGTTTGACGTAGCCGAGGATGAAGTCGATGTTGAGGCTGCGCTCGTGCGCCTCGTCGATGATCAGCGTGTCGTACTGTCGCAGCATCCGGTCGGTCTGGATCTCGGCGAGCAGGATGCCGTCGGTCATCAGCTTGACCAGCGTGTCCTGGCCGGACTGGTCGGTGAACCGGACCTTGTAGCCGACGGCCTCGCCGAGTTCGGTGTTCAGCTCGGAGGCGATCCGGTCGGCGACCGTGCGCGCGGCCAGCCGCCGCGGCTGCGTGTGCCCGATCTGGCCGCGGATGCCGCGTCCGAGTTCGAGACAGATCTTCGGCAGCTGGGTCGTCTTCCCGGAGCCCGTCTCACCCGCGACGATCACCACCTGGTGGTCGCGGATCGCGGCGGCGATCTCGTCCTTGCGCTGGCTGACGGGTAGCTCTTCGGGGAACGAGATCTTCGGGACGCCGTCGCGGCGGCGGGTGACCCGCAATTCCGCGGCCTCGATGTCGGCCTCGATCCGGGCGGCGAGGTCCTCGGCGTTTCGCGCTTTCCGGGCACCGTCGAGCCGTCGCCGGAGGCGGTGCTCGTCGCGCGACATGAGTTCGGGCAAGCGAGCGCGCAGGGCGCCGAGCGGGGAAGTTGTGGAAGCCATGACCGGCACCAGGATAGCCGCGCGTGACGATCAGGGCTCCCGAATATCCCTCACGTCACCACCACCCCCCGCAACTAGTCCTCTAGTTGCGGTAGTTCGCACCACCAACTACCGCAACTAGAGGACTAAACGCGGGGGGTCAGGGGCGTGCGAGGGAGGCGGGAGTGAGGTCGGCGAGGGTGCGGTGACCGGACAGGCCCATGGTCAGGTCGAGGTCGGCGAGCAGGCTTCGCAGCACGTGCCGGACGCCGTCCTCCCCCGCGTGCGCGAGCCCGTACACCCACGGCCGCCCCACCAGCACGGCCTTCGCCCCGAGCGCGAGGGCCTTGGCGATGTCGGCGCCGGTGCGGATCCCGGAGTCGAACAGCACCTCGAGCCGGTCGCCGACCGCGGCCACGATCTCCGGGAGCACGTCGAGCGAGCCGACGGCGCCGTCGACCTGGCGACCGCCGTGGTTGGACACCACGATCCCGTCCATCCCGGCCTCGACGGCGCGGCGCGCGTCGTCGGGGTGCTGGATTCCCTTGAGGACGATCGGCCCGTCCCAGTGCTCACGCAGGAACGGCAGCCGGTCCCAGGTGCTGTCGGTGCCGGTGATCATCGAGATCCAGCGCAGGATCGCGGTGGGCGCGTCCTCTTCGGGCGTCTTCTCCAGCAGGCCGCGGAACACCGGGTCGCTCAGCGGGACGCCGAGTCCCTCGCCCTTGATGAACGGCAGGTACGCGTGGTCGAGGTCGTTCGGGCGCCACGCGAGGGTCCAGGTGTCGAGCGTGACCACGAGCGTGGTAAAGCCCGCTGCCTTCGCCCGCGCCAGGATGCTCGCGCAGACGTCGTTGTCGGTCGGCCAGTAGAGCTGGAACCAGCGCGGCCCCTCGCCACTGGCCTGCGCGACGTCCTCGATGCTCGTCGAGGACGCCGTCGACATGACGTAGGGCAGACCGACCGACGCCGCAGCGCGAGCGGCAGCCGGTTCCGCGCCCTCGTGCACGATCGACTGGACGCCGACCGGCGCCAGCAGCACCGGCGCCGGCACGGGCGTCCCCAGGACGGTCGTCGACAGATCGCGCTCGGTGGAGCCGGTGAGCATCCTCGGCACCAGGCGCCAGCGGTCGAACGCCTCCCGGTTGGCGCGCGCGGTGGCGCCCGAACCGGCCGAGCCCGCGACGTACCAGAACGGCCCGGGCTCCAGGATCTCCCTCGCCGACTCCTCCAGCTTCGTGGCGTCGGTGGAGCACGGCGGGAAGGTCCCGCCGAGCCCCCGCAGGTAGATCTCGTTCTGGTAGCCGCCGAACCGCTCTGTCACCCAGGCCTCCTCGTCACGTCGCCCGTGCCACCTCTTCGCGGCCTTCGCGGGTCGAAGTACCCCGGACGATACTCGCCGGTAGCAACCAGGTGAGTCTCTCCGAGCGGATGACCGCGACTGGACCGATCACGGCCAGCAGCAGGACATAGCCCGCGACGAACGGCGCGACCCTCGAGTCCAGCCCGGCCGCGGTGGCCATCGCGGCGAGCACCAGCGAGAACTCGCCGCGCGTGAGCACGGTCAGCCCGATGTTCACCCCGGCCTGGCGGCCGAATCCGTGCAGTCGCGCGGCCAGCGCGCCCGCGCCGAGGTTCGCCGCGATCGTCAGCGCCACCGCGATCAGCACCGGCACGACCACCGAACCGACCGCGTTCGGGTCGATGCCGAGGCCGAAGATGAAGAAGAACAGCGCGCCGAACGCGTCCCGCAGCGGGAGCACCAGCTTGTGGATGCGTGGCGCGACCTTCGAGCCGCCGAGCATCATGCCGACCATGAACGCGCCGATGGCGTCGGACACCCCGACCTCTTCGGCGACGGCGGCGCCCATCACGGCGACACCGACGAAGCAGACGGTCAGCAGTTCGTCGTCGGCCGAGCCGAACAGCTTCGAAACCACGCGGCCGCCCCAGCGGGCGAGCGCGGCCAGCACGATCAGGAACCCGAAGGCCTTGCCGAAATCGGCCATGGCCGAGCCGAAACTCCCGGCACCGGACAACACCGGTTGCAGCAACGCCAGGTACAGCGCGAGGAACAGGTCCTCGATCACGATGATGCCCATGATCAGGCGGGACTCGGGATTGGTCATCCGGCGTGCTTCGACCAGGAGTTTGGTGACGATCGCCGACGACGAGATCCCGATGGCGCCGGCGATGACCAGCGCCTCCCTTGTCCCCCAGCCCAGCAGGAAGCCGAACGCGAGCCCGCCGCCGATGTTGAGGATCAGGTAGATCAGCCCGGACCAGACGAGTTTGCGACCCCCGTTGGCCAGGTCGTCGAGGGAGAATTCGAGGCCGAGGTAGAACAGGAGGAAGACGAGACCGAGCCCGGCGAGCACACCGAGCTCACTCGGATCGTCCACAAGGGACAGTCCAGGAGTGTTGGGGCCGAAGACGAAACCGGCCAGCATGAACAAAGGGATCGTGGGCAGCCCGATGCGGGCGCCCGCTCTGGCGATGACACCGGCGGCGAGGAACGCCCCGCCGACGGCCAGCAGGGCATGACCGGAACTCATGAGACCTCCGATGGTGGCTGATGCGGGATGGGGACGCCGATCAGCGCGGAGGTGCCCGCGCGGCGGCCTGAGGCACCGCACGGCTGACGACGACGGGCACACCCTGCGCAGGGGCGAGTCCGGCGTCGGGGAGGTCGACGGTCGCCGTTTCGGCGGGCGCGTCGGCGAGGGGAACGGCTTGGCCACCATGGAAGGCGGGCAGCGGATGGGTCGCGAAGACGGCGACGGGGTCATCTTCCTTCGCGACGCCGCCATGACCGTGGGGGACGGTCGGCGTGACGAAGGCGAAAACGAGCAAGATCAGCAGAAAGAAGACGGAACGGTGCCGTGGGGCGGGGGCACGGTTCGTCGTCATCTGGCTGCCACTTTACCAGTCCTTTATAGACAGATCGGCGAGAGATCTGTCACGGATCGAGCGCATCGGCGGCCGGTCCTCGACCGCGAAAGCCGGTCCGTGTCCATTTAGGACAGTGGGCGGCGCGCACGGTCATCGCCCCGACCTCAGCATGGCGGGTTCGCGTCGGTCACCCTCGTCTTCGAGCGGGCCGCCGATCGCGGCGTACGTCTCGGGATCCCTGGTCCGCAGCACTTCCGCGCGCAGGAAACCCACCAGTGCCGCGACGACGATGAGGCCAGGCAGACCCCAGCGCAACAGGAACGTCCCCGCCGGGCCGAGCAACAGGTCGAAGTTGAGCAGGATCAGCGCGAGAACGGCCGACAACGCGAGCATCGCCAGCCCCGGCGCGATCCAGCGGCGCCATGCGTTTTCGGCGTGGCGGCGCCGTTTGAAAAAGCCGATCACCGAAAGCGAGACGGCGATCATGATCACCACGACGCCGGTCGACGCCGTCGCACCGAGCCAGGTGAACAGTTCGGTCACCGGGTCGCGGCCCGCGATCGCGAACGCGGCCACCACGACCAGCGCGAGCGCGGTCTGCGTGGCCGAACCGGCCACCGGCGCGCCGGTGCGCTTGCTGGTCTTGGCCAGTGAGTGCGGCAGCAGTCCTTCCCTGCCCAGCGCGAAGAAATATCGCGCGACGGCGTTGTGGAAGCTCAGCAGCGCCGCGCACTGGCCGGTCACGAAGAGCGTGTAGGCGATGTCGGAGAACGTGCCGCCCAGATGCTCGCCCGCCAGGGTGAACAGCAGGTCCGGCCCCTGCGCGGCCGCGGTGGTCACGATGACGTCGGGTCCGGTGCCCACGGCCAGCGCGAGCGACGAGACGACGTAGAGCACCGCCGTGAGCCCGATCGCCGCGAACGTCGCCCTGCCGACCGTGCGGCTGGGTTCGCGCGTCTCCTCACCGTAGGTCGCCGCGCCCTCGAAGCCGACGAACGCGGCGGCGGAGAAGGCGAACACCGCGCCCACGCCGGTGGTGAACAGGCTCGACGGCTCCAGCGGCACGAAGGAAACACTGCCACCGGCGGGATTCGCGAACAACGCGATGTCGACGATCGCGACGACGGCGACCTCGAGGCACAGCGCGACCCCGAGCACCTTGGCGTTGAGATCGACCCGGAGCACACCGAGCGCGCCGACGATCAGCACCATCACCAGCGCGCACAGCCACCACGGCGGCGGGGACCCGGTGAGCGTGCCCAGCCAGGTCGACACCGACCAGCCGAACAGGCCGTAGATGCTGATCTGGATGGCGTTGTAGGAGATCAGCGTGACGAACGCGATCCCGGCGCCGGTGGATTTGCCGACACCGTTGGCGACGTAGGGATAGAAGGCGCCCGCGTTGGTGATGTAGCGGCTCATCGCCGCGTACCCGACCGCGAACAGCCCCAGTATCGGGGCGAGCAGGAGGAACGACAGCGGCACACCGACACTGCCGGTGACCGCGTAGTTCGTCGGGACACCGCCCGCGATGGCGAACAGCGGACCCGCCGCGGCGACGACGAAGAAGACGATCTGGGCGGCACCGAGCCGCCGGTGGCCGAGGACACGCCTCGGCCTGTGCGTACCCATTGACCCGTCCCCCCGGACGTCGAATGGCGGTGAACACGGTCGGTTCGTGCTCTTGATCTTGAGAGGCCATCCAACCTTAGGGCCGGGCAGGGCGGTGAGATACGTCCGTTCAGGCTAAAAACGGACCTCGGGTCGCAGTGGTCCACCGCCTACCGCTACTTTGGCCGTCCCGCACTACAACGCCGGGGGGGCGTGCCATTCATGCGTCGGCTGACCTTGGTCGATTCCCTGTTCTTCCTCGCCCACGACGAGTTCACCGGAAAACCCGTGCTGCGCCGCACGGGGCTCGGCATCGGAATGGCAGGCTCCGCGCTCTGTGATCTCCTCCTCGCCGAGCGGATCACCGTGGAGCGCAAGCGAATCCGGCCGCTGTCGCGGCGTGGCCTCGCCCATCCCGCGCTGGATCGGGTGTTCTCGGAAATCCTCGGCGAAGGCGAGTGGCACACCGTCCGGGAATGGGTCGACCACCTCCGTCAGGATCTCGGGGAAACAGTCGCCGACAATCTGCTCGCCGCGGGAGTGATCAACCACGAGACCGACCGGGGGCTCGTGCGGAAGAATCACCGGTACCCGCCACGGGATCTGCTGATGTCGACGGCCGCGCGCAGCAAGGCGAGGGCCGCCGTGCTCGGCACCGAACGACCGGATCCGCATTCGGTCTGCCTCGCCCTGCTGGCCTGGACCATCGGTCTCGACGACCTCTGCGAACCGGAGCTCGACCGCGCCGGGTTGCGAGCGTGGGCCGAGGCCACCCACCGCGAACTCCCGCGGGCGCTGGCCGATCTGATCTCGGGTGTGGACGCGGTGGGCGCCGCCGTCGTCTACACCGGCGACCGCCGCTGACGCTTTTCCTGCCAGCAATAACAGAAAGAGACAATTCTCTACGCAAAGGGATACCTTTCATTGATATTTCCTTTGCGGCGCGGTCTCCGTCCTCGCCTCGCTGTTTCGCCTCGTGTCGTGTTCGCCTCGCCGGGACGGACGCGGGTACACCGTCGGCATCATCGGGTTCCGCTCCGGCACCGGCGACCTGCTCGATGAATTCGGTCCCCAGAACCCACTCGCCCGCCGGCACCTCCCGCATGTCGTGAAGCCTCCTTACCTACCCTGAAAGCAGGGCTCCGGCAAAGTCGCGCAACTGCCGTTTCGGTGTCGCGAAAGTGGCTTTCGCGACACCGGGGGGCGGCCGCGCTTGACGTCTGAGCCACCCTTCGGTCGTGAGTGGGTAAGTCGGGTCAGGGCGGACCGGTAGTTGCTTACCCACGTGAATCAGCCCGACGGCGCAGGGCCTCCGACCTTGATCGACTGGGGTGGGGAGGATGACACCGTTTTCAGCCAGTAGGCAAAACGGGTCGGGCAGAACCCGAATCGCCACTCACGACCGGCCGACCAGCTCTGCGACTTTGCCAGGACCCTGCCTGAAAGTAGGTAAGGAGGCCTTCACGGAGTTCCGAATCAGCACTCACGAGGCCAGCAGGTCTTCGGCGGTCCGCGTGTTGATCACCCGGTCCGGCTCGATCCCCAGCTCGGTGGCCCGCACGCAGCCGTAGACCAGCCAGTCCAGCTGCCCCGGCGCGTGCGCGTCGCTGTCGATCGCGAAGTCGCAGCCCAGGTCCACGGCCAGGTTCAGCAGGCGCGTCGGCGGGTCACGGCGTTCGGGGCGTGAGTTGATCTCGACGGCCACCCCGTTGTCCCGGCAAGCGGTGAACACCGCCTCGGCGTCGAATTCCGACTCGGGCCGCTTCCCCCGCGCCCCCATCACCAGCCGCCCGGTGCAGTGCCCCAGCACCCGGACCCGCGGATGCTGGACGGCCGCGAGCATCCTCGGTGTCATCTCCTTCGCGGGCATCCGCAGTTTCGAATGCACGCTCGCGACGACGAAATCCAGCCGCTCCAGCAGGTCTTCCTCTTGATCGAGGGTGCCGTCGAGGTGGATGTCGACCTCGATGCCGTGCAAGATCCGGAACGGCGCCATCGTCTCGTTCAGTTCGGCGACCACGTCCATCTGCCGCCGCAGCCGCTCGGGCGAAAGACCGTTGGCGACGGTCAGCCGCGGCGAATGGTCGGTCAGGACCATCCATTCGTGCCCCAGCGCGCGGGCGGCCTCGGCCATCTCGTCGATCGGGCTCCCGCCGTCGGACCAGTCCGAATGGGTGTGGCAGTCGCCGCGCAACGCCGCCCGCATCGAGCCGCCGTCGGGCAGCTTCGGCTCGCCGATCTTCTCGAAGTACGCGGGACGACGCCCGGCGAGGACGTCCTCGACCACGGCCGCGGTCGCCTTGCCGATGTTCGGCAAGGCGGTCAGCGTGCCCGCCTCGGCACGTTTGCGCAGGTCGTCCAGCTTGACCTTGGCGATCACCGAGGCCGCCTGCCGGAAGGCCCGCACCCGGTAGGTCGGCTCGCCGGCGCGCTCCAGCCGGAACGCGATCTCCCTCAACGCCTGCGCCGGTTCCATGGCTACCTGTCTACCCCGTCAACGGCGTAACGGCAGCTCATGCAGGGCGACATCGCGCAACTCGCCGTCGTGGATCTCCGCGGTCTGATACGTGCAGAACGGCTGACGGCGCCGGTCGGTCGGCGAGCCCGGGTTCAGCAGCCGTAACCCCTTCGGTGTGACCGTGTCCCACGGGATGTGACTGTGCCCGAAGACGAGGACGTCGGTCTCGGGGAAGAGTTCGTCGCAGCGCCGCTCGCGCCCCTGCTTGCCGCCGGTTTCGTGGATGACCGCCAGGCGGACACCGCCGAGTTCGGCCCGCGCGATCTCGGGGAGCCGCGATCGCAGGTCCGCCCCGTCGTTGTTGCCGTAGACCCCGATGAGCCGCTTGCTCCTGGCCTCGAGTTCGTCGAGCAGGCCGGCCTCGACCCAGTCGCCGGCGTGGACGACGACGTCCGCCGCTTCGACCTCGCGCCAGACCTGGTCCGGCAGCGCCTTCGCGCGCGACGGAAGATGCGTGTCGGCGATGAGCAGCAGGCGCATCACCGGTCCCCGATGGCCCCGAGGATCCGGGCCAGGAAGTCGCCGATATGGGCACGCAGCGACCCGGCGGCGCCGTCGGCATCCCCCTTCTTCGCCGCCGCCAGCACCGCTTTGTGCTCGTTCCATTCCCTGCGCCAGCTGGGGTTCGTCTCCCAGCCGACCGCGCTGATCAGCGCGGCGCGGTCCTTGAGGTCGTCCAGCATCGAGACCATCAGCGGGTTGCCGCAGCCGCTGTAGAGCGCGCGATGGAACCGGCGGTTGAGCAGGCTGAGCGCGACCTGGTCCTTGTCCGAGATCGCCGCCGACGCCTCTTTCAGCAGTTCGGTGGCGTCTTCGAGCAGGTCCGGCGAGCGGCGTTCCACCGACCGGCGCACGGCTTCGGGCTCCAGCACCATGCGGACGTCGTAGACCGACTTCGCCAGCTCCGCGTCCACCACGCACACCGACGCGCCCTTGTACGGGCTGAAGGTCACGAGTCCCGAGTTCGACAGCACCTTGAGCGCCTCCCGGACGGGCGTCTTCGACACCCCGAGCCGGGCCGCGAGTTCGGCTTCGACCAACGGCTGACCGGGCTTCAGCTCACGGGTGAGGATGCCGCGGCGAATCTCCTCGAGCACCACTTCGGTGCGCGAAGCGGGCAGATTGAAGGTCAATGACATCGGGTAATCATATATGAGATGTCATACTCGGTTCATGAAAGACCCTGAGGAACTCCGCGGCCACCGGGCCGGAGCAGGCAACTCGGCATAACCCGGAAGATCACCTCGGTAAACCGGTCATCGCCATCCTCAACACCTGGAGGGATATCAACCCCTGGTTCCGGTCGCGACGCTGTCGGAGACCTTCCAGAAACCGACACCCACGCTCTACCGCAACCTGTTGTCGATGGAGACCGAGGAGATCCTGCGGTCCTACCCGATCGACGGCGGTCCTGATGGGCGCGGCGAGCGTGGGCACTGGCGGACCGAGGTGCTCGGCAGCGGCACCGACCTGTGGAAGTACCGGGACGACAAGCGCGCCGGGATGATCGGCGGCGAGGAACTGTCCGAATTGGAGCGTGGGCTCGCCCGCTCCCCCGGCACCTGTACGACGATGGGAACCGCCCCACGATGATGTCGGTCGCCGAAGTGCTCGGGCTGACACTGCCCGGCGCACCACCGGATGGCCGCGGCGAGCGGAGCGCGGTTGGCGGACCTGGCGTGGGAGGACCCTCACCATCACGAAGATCCTCGACGAGCGCGCGTACGCCGAGGCGATCACCACCGCGCTCGGCGGCCGCTGGCGGATCCCGCTGTCCATCGACGATTTCGACATGATCGCGCGCCGGGTCCCCGGTGCTGGCGAACATCCGGCCCGGCGGGGACTGGCTGATGGAGCACTTCTCTCACGCGGGAGGACTTCCCGGCCTGCTCTCCCGGCTGGCCGACCTGCTGCACACCGATCGCGTCACCGTTACCGGCGAAACCCTTGGCAATTCACTGGGAATGGCGCGAGTGCACAACGATGACGTCATCCGTACCCGCGACAACCCTGGCCTCACCGAAGGAGGCGTCGCGGTGCTTCGGGGCAACCTGCTCGTCCACACTGGACCAGCGGTGGCTTTCGGCGATCACAAGGACTTGGAGGCACGCGTCAACGATCCCGCGCGCTCGGCAGCACCGAGGATTCCGTCATGGTGCGGCACGGTTCCGGCCCGCTCGGCGGCCACGGGATGCCCGAGTACGGGATGTTGCCGCTGCCCGATCACCTGCCGGCCAAGGGGGTCCGGGACCTGGTCCGGGTCTCCGACGCCCGCATGAGCGGCACCCGGTTACGGCGCGTGCTGCACGTCGCGCCGGAAACACACGTCGGCGGACCGCTCGCGCTGGTCCGCGATGGCGATCCGATCACCTTGGACGTTCCTTCGCGACAACTCGGCCTCGACGTCGATGATGCGGAATTGCAACACCGGCGAGCACAGTGGACACCGCCCGCCCCGCGCCACGAAAGAGGTTACGGCGCGTCGTACTCCGAACACATCACGCAAGCCGACGCGGGTTGGGACTTCAATTTCCTCACCAGAAAGAGTGAAAGTTACGAACCTGACGCCCAGTGACCACCCGACGGAGTGGCCCGATCGCCCAACCGGGCGAGTTGCAAGCCCACAAAACGCGCCCCGTATCTTGAACCTACGTCCGGAACGCGTGGAAGGCCCGGATGTTCGATCACGACGTCCGGCGTACTCGCCGGACCGTGGAGGGTGGAGTGTTGCCGCAGGAACCGCGCTGGCCCGAGTCCCATGCCGAGCAGACGGACATTCTCCCGGTCGTCACGCCCGGGGCCGCGGAGTCTGCCACGCCGCAGGAGCCCGCGCCACCGAAACGCCGTCGCAGCTACCGCAAGGCCGCCTTCATCGGTGGCGGCGTGTTCGGCCTGCTGGTCGTCGCGTACGCCCTCGACGTGCTGGTCTCCCAGGGCAGCGTCCCCCGCGGCGTCACCGTCGCCGGGGTCGATGTCGGCGGGATGGACCGCGCCGCGGCCGAGAAGGAGCTCAAGGGAACGATCGAGCCGCGCCTGACCCGGCCGGTGAAGGTCGTCGCGGGCGACGCCGAGGAGTCGCTGGCGCCGAACACGGCAGGCCTGCGCCTCGACTGGCCCGCCACCCTCGACCAGGCGGGCGACCAGCCGCTGAACCCGTTCACGCGGGTCGCGTCGTTCTTCTCCACCACCGAGGTCGGGGTCGTCACGCGCACCGAGGACGAGAAGCTCACCTCCGCGCTGGCGGGCCTGCGCGACAAGATCGACCGCGACCCCGTCGAGGGCACCATCCGCTTCGAGGAGGCCAAGCCGGTCGCCGTCGAGCCGAAGACCGGGCAGAAGCTCGACGTCGAGGCCGCCAAGCAGACGATCCTGGACCGCTGGGCGAGCGGTGAGCCGCTCACGCTCGCGGTCACCCAGACCCCGGTCAAGGTCTCCGCGGAGGCTGTCAACACCGCCCTCGAACAGGTCGCGAAGCCCGCCGTGGCCGCGCCGATGGTGATCAAGGGCGATGGCAAGGACGCCGTCGTGAAACCCGACGCCATCGCGACCGCGCTGACCTTCGAGCCCGCCGACGGCGGCGTGCTGAACCCGAAGGTGGACAACAACAAGATCATCGAGGCCGCGGGCCCGCAGCTGAAGTCCACCGAGAAGGAGGGCAAGGACGCGCAGATCGTCTTCGAAGGCGGCAAGCCGACCGTCCAGCCCTCCGAGGACGCCAACGTCGTCGACTGGGAGCCGAGCCTCAAACCGGTGCTCGACGTGCTCAAGCGCACCGGTCCCCGCGAGCTGCCGGTGACCTACAAGAAGACCCCGGCCAAGGTGACCACCGAGCAGGCGAACCAGCTCGGCATCAAGGAGGTCGTCAGCGAGTTCAAGACCGGCGGCTTCGCTTCGGACTCGGGGACGAACATCCGGGTCGTGGCGCAGAAGGTCAACGGCGCCATCGTGAAGCCGAACGAGACGTTCAGCCTCAACGGGTTCACCGGGCCGCGTGGCGCGGCTCAGGGCTACGTCGAAGCCGGTGTCATCAAGGACGGCGCGCCCGGCCGCGAGGTCGGCGGCGGGATCTCGCAGTTCGCGACCACGCTGTACAACGCCTCGTACTTCGCCGGCATGAAGGACACCGAACACAAGGAACACAGCTACTACATCAGCCGGTACCCCGCCGCGCGTGAGGCGACCGTGTTCCAGAACCACGGCGGCGGCAGCGTGATCGACCTGAAGTTCACCAACGACGGTGACACCGGCGTCGCGATCCAGACCATCTGGTCGCCGTCGGACATCACGATCCGGCTGTGGGGCACCAAGAAGTACACCGTCGAGTCGATACCGGGCGGCCGCACCAACCCGTCCGAGCCGCCGACGAAGCCCGGCCCCGCCGAGAACTGCAAGCCCAGCAACGGCGCGCCCGGCTTCACCACGTCGGACACCCGGGTCATCAAGGACGCCGCGTCCGGCCGCGAGGTCCGGCGCCACACCCGGAACGTGCACTACAACCCGCAGCCGAAGATCACCTGCGGTACGGAGTAATTTTCACCCGGACGCGTTCACCGAGCGCGTCCGGGAAGGTACGCTGAGTGGCCGACCCGACTGAACGGGGGTGGCCACCTCGTGACCTCGAAGGCGACCTTCCGGCAGATCCTCGCGGTCGGTGAACTGCGGGCGATCTGGTTCGCGGAACTCCAGTCGATCCTCGGCGACCAGGTGGCCAGGGTCGCCCTGTCGGTACTGGTGTTCCAGCGGACCCAGTCGGCGACCTGGCCGGCGCTGACCTACGCGCTCACCTACCTGCCCGACCTGGTCGGCGGGCCACTGCTCGGCGGGCTGGCCGACCGGTTCCCACGACGGGCGGTGATGGTCTGCTCCGACGTCGTCCGGGCCATGCTGGTCGCGGTACTCGCGATCCCCGGCATCCCGTTGCCCGTGCTCGCCGCCGTACTCGTGGTGGTGCAGTTGGCGAACGCCCCGTTCACCGCCGCTCAGGCCGCCGTCCTGCCGTCGGTGCTGAGCGGGGACCAGTACGTACTCGGCCAGTCCCTGCTGAAGATCACCAACCAGGTCGGGCAGCTCGCCGGGTTCGCCCTCGGCGGCGCGATCATCGCCGCGATCGGGCCGGGGCGCGGGCTCGCGCTGGACGCGGTGACGTTCGGGATCTCCGCGATCGTCCTGCGGCTGGGTGTCCGCGCCCGGCCCGCTTCGGGTTCCGGCGGACCGGCGACGTCGACCCTGCGGCGGCTCTCGGCGGGTGCCCGCACGATCTGGCACGACCGGCGGTTGCGCGCGCTGGTCGGCCTCGCGTGGCTGGCGGGTTTCGTGATCGTGCCGGAAGGGCTCGCCGTGCCCTACGCCGCGGAGATCGGCGGCGGTGCGGTGACGGCGGGGCTGCTGCTCGCGGCGCATCCGGCGGGGATCGTGCTCGGGGTGTTCGTGCTGGGCCGCCTGGTCCGGCCGGAAGTCCGGCTGCGGCTGGTCGGGACGCTGGCGCTCGGCGCGATCGTGCCGCTCGCGGCGTTCTGGTTCCGGCCCTCGCTCCCCTACGCCGCCGGACTGCTCGTGCTGTCCGGGATGTGCGCGGCCTACCAGGTCACCGCGAGCACCACGTTCATGCGGTTGGTACCCGACACCGAACGAGGCCAGGCCTTCGGCCTCGCCGGGTCGGGACTCATCGCCGTGCAGGGAATCGGGCTGATCGCCGGCGGCCTGCTCGTCGGCGTACTCGGTTCACCCGCGACGACGGTCTCGGTCATCGCACTCGCCGGTCTCGTAGTGGCTGTTCCGGCCACCCGGGCATGGCGCCACGTGGCCCCGCTTCACCCCCTTTGACCGGAACCGGGTATTCACCAGTTCTGCCCGCGCATGGAGCTCACCCCCTCTTGATCTCGATCCCGGTCACGCGTGGTGCACCCACGCCTACCCATACAGCGTAGTGACACCGAGTATCCAACCGATTACGTTCGTCACCGTGGCGCTAACGAATTGGGCGCTGTGGCGGCTACCCCACCGCGGTTTGATCGGCTTCGTCCTTCTGGTGGACGTCGCGGCGATCGTCGGATCCGCCTGGTCTTTTGTTCGCGTCCCGGTCACTCCGGGTGACGCGGTCCCCTTCGCGATCCTGATCACCAGCGCCGTGCTGTACACGGAGTTGTCACGCCCTGTAGAGCGAGTTCGGGAACGTTTCGCGGGGACGCCGCACATTTCACTGGACAGCGTATGGACCTTCGCCGCGGTCCTGCTGACACACCCCACGCTCGCCGCGCTCGTCATCGCCGTGTCGTTCTTCTACCGCTGGTTCCGCGGCCAGCCGAACCCGCTGTTCCGGCGGACGTTCTCCGCGTCGGCCACCGTGCTCTCCGGCTTCGCGGCCGCCACGTTCCTCGACCGGTACGCCGTCCCGTTCGACGTCCTCCCCCGCGACGTCCGGTCGTTCGGGCTGGTCATCGCGGCAGGCGGGGTGTTCCTGCTGGTCAACACCGTGCTGATGACCATCGCGGTGTACTACGGCACCCCGCACGACCAGCTGCGCGACGCGCTCGCGAAGCCGTTCGAGTACGCGCTCGAGGCGGCGACGATCGCGCTCGGCGTCATCGTGGCGTGGGCGCTGCGGGACTGGCCGGTGGTGCTGCTGCTGGTCGTCGGGATCACGCTGGTGCTGCACCGCGGGGTGCTGCTGCGGCAACTGAAACGGCAGGCGCGCAACGACGCCAAGACCGGGCTGCTCAACGCCAAGGCGTGGCGGGAGGCCGCGGCCGACGAACTCGACCGCGCGCGTCGCGCGGGACGGCACACCAGCCTGCTGATGCTCGACGTCGACCGGTTCAAACTGATCAACGACCGGCACGGGCATCTGGTCGGCGACCGGTACCTCGCCGCCATCGCGGAAACGCTGCGCACCGAGGTGCGCGGCACCGATCTGGTCGGGCGGTTCGGCGGTGAGGAGTTCGTCGTCCTGCTGCCCGGTACGCCCGCGGTGCACGCGCACGCGATCGCGGAGCGGATCCGGTCGAGTGTGGCTTCGCGTGCCGATGGTCTGCCGGAGCACGTCACCGTGTCGATCGGCCTCGCCGACCGGCCGGGCGTGACCGACCTCGACGCGGTGATCGCCGTCGCGGACCAGGCGCTGTACGAGGCGAAGAACACCGGGCGGAACCGGACCTCCGGCTACCAGGTGACCGGCTGACCTCCTCCCGCGTTTCGTCCTCTAGTTGCGGTAGATGCGTGTGCAAGTACCGCAACTAGAGGACGAATTGCGATCAGGGGAAGGGGTACTTCGTCCGCTCCGCCATTGAGCCTCCTCCGTATCTCTTCGACCTGAAGGGACGGACGGCGCGACTACTACGGTGTGGGCATGGGGAATTTCGTACTGCTGGACGCGCCGTCCAACCTCGGGCTGCGGCCACCCGCCGAAGGCGTGGTTCCGGGCTGCTACAAGGCACCGGGCGCGCTGCGTGATCACGGACTGCTCACCCGTCTGGGCGCGACCGACGGCGGCGTGGTCACTCCGCCGCGCTATCTGCCGGACTGGTCCCCGGACGGTGGCGTCCGCAACGCGGCCGGTATCGCGGACTACACGGCGGCCCTCGCCGGGCGGATCGCGAAGATCCGCGCGGACGGTGGTTTCCCGGTCGTGCTCGGCGGCGACTGCTCCATCGCGCTCGCCGCGATGCTGACCCTGCGTCGCGAAGGCCGCTTCGGCATCGTCTACTTCGACGGGCATGACGACTTCCGGCACGTCGGCAACTCCGATCACGTCGCCTCCGTCGGTGGCGAGGCCCTGGCCGTCGTGACCGGTCGCGGCGCTCCGGAACTGGCCGATGTGGACGGATTGGGACCCTACGTCCGTGACGAAGACGTCCTCGTGCTCGGCGTACGCGCGGAGGAGTCCGCCGAGGCGCGGGATGCCGGGCTTCGCATCGTGACCAGCCAGGAGATCATGGCTTCCGGCACCGACGGCGCGCTCGCCGCCGCCCGTGAGATTTTCGCGCCACTGGAAGGTTTTTGGATCCACATCGACATCGACACCCTCGACCCGGAGTTCGTGTCCGCTGTGGACAGTCCCGACCCCGGCGGGCTCAGCCCGGACAAGCTCGTCGAACTTCTCCGCGGTCTGCTCGCGATCCCCGGCGCGGTCGGACTGGAGCTGACCATCTTCGATCCCGACCTCGACCCCGACGGCACGCAGGCCGCCCTGGTGACGGACTGCCTCGTGCACGCACTGGAAGGAACCCGATGACGAAAGTGACCGTCGACGACGGCTCGTTCGACGCCCCGCTCTGGCTGCCCGAATCCGGCTCCGGCCCGGGACTGGTGCTGATCCAGGAGATCTTCGGTCTCGACGACTACCTCAAGTCCGTCGCCGCCGACCTGGCCGCACTCGGCTACGTCGTCGCCGTGCCCGAACTGTTCTGGCGGATCGCCCCCGCCTGGTCGGCCACCCACGATGAAGCCGGGGTCTCGGCGTCGATGGCGGTCGCCGGCGAACTCGACCCGCCACGCGCGGTCACCGACGTACTCGCGACACTGGCGACGCTGCGTTCCCTGCCCGAAACCGATGGCCGCGCGGGAGTCTTCGGTTTCTGCCTCGGCGGCTCGATGGCCTACGCGGCCGCCGCCGAGGGCGACCCGGACGTCGCCGTTTCGTACTACGGATCCCGGGTGCCGGAGCAGCTTCCCTTGCTGGACAGGATCACCTGCCCGATCCAGTTCCAGTTCGGCGGGGCCGATCCCTACATCCCCGTCGAGGGTGTGCGTCGACTGGAAGCCGCTGTCGCCGGTCATGAGGGCGCGGAGATCCACATTCACGAGGGGGCGGGACACGCGTTCCACAACCACGTGGCGCCGATGTTTCATCAGCCTGAGCCTGCCGCGGCGGCTTGGGCGCTGACGCTGGAGTTCCTGGAGCGGACCTTCCCTGCTTGAGCCGGCTTAGCGTGCCGCGCCCGGCTTCCCTACTCTGAGGGTGCAGGGTCCCGGCAAAGTCGAGGTCTTGCAAGTCGGACGGCTCTTCGTCGCTGTGTGAGGCTGACGATGTAGGAATTGGGACGTTGAGTTCCCCCGGCACACTCCCGAGCCCCTGCAGGCACCAGCGCGTGGCAGTTTGCGCGGAGCTTCAGGCGCCGGGGCCGGATGCTTGTGCCGTAGCCGCCCGCTTCCCAGGACGATCCACCCTTGCGCCGATGACTCTCCGAAAACATCCGGATCCGGGATGTCGTCGCCAGGGCCGTATTTTGACCTCACCTCGCGCCGGTGCGCACGGTCCAGGTACCAATCGTCGATCCTCACCAAAGCCGGCCACCCTTTCCACCCCGTTGTCCGTGTGTCTTGAGTCGGGTGAGCGGCCGGATCCGCAACACGCGGATGGCCAACCGTTATGCGGGTGGGTGCGCGCCGGAATATGTCGGTGCCTCCCGGTAGTTTCCCCACCATGGCCACATTGGTGAGTTTTCACGCCCACCCCGACGACGAGTGCATCGTCGCGGGCGGCGTCATGCGCAAGGCCTTCGAGGAAGGTCACCGTGTCGTGCTCGTCGTCGCGACCAGGGGCGAGGTCGGCGAGGTTCCGGACGGCTTCCTCGACGACGGAGAGGAGTTGTGGCAGCGCCGCGTGCAGGAGACGCACGCTTCGGCCGAGGTGCTGGGGGCCAAGCGCGTGGAGTTCCTGGGGTACACGGATTCCGGCATGATGGGCGAGCCGCGTAACGACGTGCCCGGCACGTTCTGGCAGGCCGACGTCGAGGAGGCAGCACAGCGGCTGGCCGAGATCCTGCGCGAGGAGCAGGCCGACGTCCTGACCGTCTACGACGACAACGGCGGCTACGGGCATCCGGACCACATCCAGGTGTACCGCGTCGGCATGCGGGCGGCCGAGCTGGCGGGCACGCCGCGGGTCTACGAGGCCACGAGCAACAGTGACGAGATGCGCCGCGGGATGGAGGAGGCGGTGCGGGCAGGGCAGATGAAGGCCGAGGACCTGCCCGACTTCGACGAGAGCGGTGCCGAGTTCGGCAAGCCGGAGGCGGTGCTGACGGCGAGGGTCGACGTCTCCGCGTACCTGCCGCAGAAGCGGGCCGCGATGCGCGCGCACGCCAGTCAGATCAGTGAGGACTCGTTCTTCCTCGCGATGCCCGACGAGGGTTTCGCGCAGGCGTTCGGCACCGAGTGGTTCATCCGCGCAGGTCAGGGGCCGGGTATCACCGAGACCGACATCATGGCGGGGCTTTGACCGATGGGCATGTGCGGTGCGTACTTTCGCGTCACGTCCGGTGAACTGCGTGAGCTGATCGAGGAGCCCGATCAGTACTGGGAGTACGCCGAGAAAACCAGGGACACCGAGCGGGCCGTGGACATCGACAAGGCGTGGCACGCCTTGTGGTTCCTGACCGAACGGGCCGGGTTCGAGGTCGACTTCGTGCTGGGCGGGACACTGCTGGGGGAAGAGGGCGGTGACGGACCGGCGCGGTACTTCACGGCCGACGAGGTGGGGAACGTCGCCGCGGAGCTGTCGCGAACCCGGTTCGAACAGCTGTCGCGAGGCGTCGAGCTCTCGCAGCTCGAGGCGAACGGCATCTACCCGTCGATCTGGGACGAGCCTGACGCGTTGGACTACGTGCGGGGCTACTACGACGAACTCGTGACCTTCTTCGCCGGGTCCGCGAAGGCAGGGGATCCGGTCGTCACGATCATCACCTGACCACCCCGCTTCCCCAGGTCCGGACAGAAGATTCCCGGTGAGCAGGAATTCGTGTCAGGGCCAAGGGTGTCTTAGGTACCTACCGCGGTGCGCCGATGGCGATGTCGCGTGACCAGAGTGACGACACGCGTGACGGGATGGACGACACGCCGCGCAGCCCGCATTCGTGTCGTCCAACCGATCACGCGCGGCACAAGAGCCTCGTGAGTGGTGAGGGCGGATCCGGATTGCTTACCTGCCCGGTCCTGCGCAGGGGCTGACTGGGTAGGAATTGGGACGTTCAGCGTCCTAATTCCTACCTCGTCAGGAAGCCGCGCCCGACCCGGACCTTGATCAAGGGAGGATCGGGGACGCTCAACTCGCCGGGTCGCCGTTCGATGCGAGACCTACGGGACGAAACCGCTCGGTGGGTAGGCAAATACGGGTCCACCAGAACCAGAATCGCCACTCGAGACCACCCCGACCCAGTCGCGGTGACGGGGTCAGGACGTGGCGGCGGTGACGTCGAGTTCGACGAGCTGCCCGGGGTAGCCGAGCTGCGCGACACCGAGCAGGGTGCTCGCGGTCGTGAAGGCCTCCCCGATCTCCGACTCGACGAACCGGTCCCATACGGCCGAAAGCACGTCCGCGTCCGGCGTCACCACGTAGAGCACCGTGCGTACGACGTCGGCCGGGGTCGCCTCGGCGAAGGCGAGCGCGGCGGCGGTGTTCGCGACGACCTGGTCGACCTGGGCGAGCACGTCGCCCTCGACGACCTTGCCGTCTTCGGAGAGCGGGCACTGGCCGGCGAGGTGGATGTCCCGCCGTCCTTCGACGATGGTCACGTGGTGGTAGGTGGGCGTGGGGTGCAGACCGGGCGGATGGTGGCGTTGAATGGTCACGAGCCGCATCCTCATCGAGGCGGCCGCGACCGGACAACCGGATTTCACGGGGGAGTCATGCGCAGGACGATCGACTGGACCGGCGACGCGGTCACGATCATCGACCAGACCGCGCTGCCCGCCGAGTACCGCGTGCTCGAACTGCGCACGGTCGGCGAGCTCGTCGACGCCATCCAGCGCCTCGCGGTCCGCGGGGCACCGGCGCTCGGCGCGGCGGGGGCGCTCGGCGTGGTGCTCGCGACCCGCGCGAAAGGTGACGTCGGGGCCGAGGCGGAACGCGTCGCCAAGGCCCGGCCGACCGCGGTCAACCTGAGCTGGGGCGTTTCCCGGGCGCTCGCGAAGCTCCCGGAGGGGCCCGAAGCCGTCCTCGCCGAAGCGCTGGAGATCCTCGACGAGGACGAGCGGATCAACCACGAGGCTTCCCGGCTCGCGGCCGCCGTGGTGCTCGAAAACTGCGAGCGGCGGCCGTTGCGGCTGCTCAGCCACTGCAACGCCGGCCACCTCGCGACGGTCGCCTGGGGCAGTGCGCTCGGTGTCGTCTGGCACCTGAACGCTCGCGGCCTGGTCGAGTCCGTGCTGGTCGACGAGACGAGGCCGCTGTTGCAGGGTTCCCGCCTGACCGCCTGGGAACTGGCCGAAGCCGGTGTCCCGTACCGGATCCAGCCCGACGGTGCGGCCGCCGCCGCGATGAGCCGCGGCCTGGTCGACTGTGTGCTCGTCGGCGCCGACCGCATCGCCGCGAACGGTGACGTCGCCAACAAGATCGGCACCTACGGCCTGGCGATCGCGGCGAAGCACCACGGAATCCCGTTCGTGGTCGTCGCCCCATCGTCCACTGTGGACATCACGATGCGAAACGGCGCCGGGATCGTGATCGAGGAACGCGATCCCGGCGAGGTCCTGAGCTTCGGCGGAACGAAGGTCGCCCCCGAAGGCGCGCGGGTCTTCAACCCGGCCTTCGACGTGACGCCGTTCGAGCTGGTGACCGCGGTGGTCACCGAGCAGGGGGTGCTGTGCCCGTGAGCAGCTTGCCGAACAGTACGGCCGTCTCGGTGTCGTCGTAGTTCAGCGGAAGCGTGTCGAAGTAGTACCGGACCCCGCCTGGCCCGTTGCCCACGATCATCCCGTAATCGATCGTCCGCCCTTTCGCCCGTACGGTTCCGTGGTATTCCTGGAACCGCGTGCGCGGACCGGCCGCCGACTGATCGGCCTTCAGCCGGACGTCGGTCATCGCGCCCGACAACCTGCCGAGGTAGGCGCCGTGGCAGACCGGGTCCGTCACCGGCGTCGTCAGTCCCGGCCCGATGAAGGCAGGCCCCCTCCTCGGGCAGTCGTCGGCGACACCGGCGAACAGTTCACGGAGAGCATCCCTCTCGATCGGGCGGAACCATTCCGTCCGATCGTGATAGCGGCGGCCTTGGGTGACTTCGCCTCCCTTGAGCACCACCCGGTAGACGGCCGGGTACCGCACCATCCGGCCGTGGATCACCGCTTCGTTGCTCGCCTCGTAGAAGACCGCATCGCCGTTCACCACGATCTTCACCGGGGTGAACCGGAAAGTCGGGAAGGCGCCCAGCAGGGTCCGCAGATTGGTCTCGATAGCGGCTCTGCCTCGCATCGGCGGGGCGCTGCCCGATTCCGCGAGCGTCCCGTCGGTGGCGAATATGGTGCCGTACAACCGAACGCGAGCTTCTCGCGCCTCAGGCGTGTCCGAGCGCATTGCCCCGAATTCCGTCTGTTTCGCGATGAAGGCGCAGGCGCCCGGTGACACCGTGCCTTCGACACGATCACCCAGCTGTTCCAGGATCGGGCAGTCCTCACCTGTTTTCGCCGTCGCCGTCCCGGTTTGCGCGAGCATCGCACCGAGCAGGACAGCCGCCGCACCCAAGAATCCGTTGATTTTTCGCACCAGGTCACTCTGGCGCGAAGGACCACATGAGGTCGATTACCCGCGAGGTAATGCCGCCCTAGAAGGATTCCAGGCAGGACGGCTCGCGGTCGCCGGCGAAAGCCGCGGTCGCCCGCGAAACCGCCCCCGCGGTCCGTTCCTTGATCCGCCCGGCCGCGGCGAGCGTGCTCGGCCGGGTCCCGCCGAGGAAGATCGCGCCGAGGTCGATCACGTCCAGTTCGAGATCCGGCGCGTCCTCCACCCTGGTCACTTCGGCGTTCCCATCGGTATCGGTGACGAGCCGCCAGTTCCCGGTGTTCCACGGGCAGAACGCGTCGCGCACACCGAACACCAGATCCACCGGGACGCCGTAGCGGCGGGTGACCAGGGCCCGATCGACGTCGACGAGCCGGACCCACAGGGAGTCACCGGCGGACCGGGTCATGGCGCGGGGATTGGCGAGAAGGTGGATGAGCGGTTCGTCGAGGGCGGCGAACGTCTCCACGGTGAAGACCAGGTCGTAGTCGAGCAGGAAGCGGTACAGCGTCGCGTAGGCCTCCGACGTGGTCGCGACCAGTTCCTGCACGGTCAACGTCCCTCGCGGGCCTTCCTCATTCCAGTCGTTCTTCAGCCGGTAGATCACGTAGCCGTCCGACAGGACGGCGAACCTCAGCGCGGTCGCGCCGTTCCTTCGCCGCTCCGGGTCGTCGAGGTTCAACTCCCACGTCGCCCCCGGCCGGTCCAGCGCGCCGACCCGTTGTGACGCTTCCTTCTCGTAGATCGCTTTGATCAGCGGGATCGCCTGCTCGCGGCCGACTTCGCGCACGCGCTCGGCTTCGAGTTCGACGCCGGGCCGGAACGCGGACTTCGCGCGCACCTTCGCGCGGTAGAACTGCGTCGCGAGGCCGTAGCCGAAGCGGGGGTAGATGACGGCTTCGGAGGCCCACAGTGCGGCGATCGGCTCGGCGCCGTCCTCGTGCAGGCCGTGGAGCTGCGCCCGCATGACGCGGGTGAGCGCGCCCCGCCTCCGATGTCCCGGAGCGACGCCGACCGACGTGATCCCGGCGAACGGTGTCGGCCCGGCACCCGGCAGGGTGATCTTCCGGCTGAGGATCTCCCCCATCCCGATCAGTTCGTCACCGTCGAAGACGCCGTGCGAACGCTCGGGTTCGAACACCAGCCCCTCACGGTACTGGAACCCTTCCGAGGGGTCGGTGAGGAACGTGCGGGCCAGCATGTCCGAGAGTGCGGGCAGGTCGTCGGTGGTCAGGTTACGAAGGGTCAGGCCATCATCGGTCACCCAGTCGTCCTACGCCTTTTCACCGACGACCGCCACGTATTAACGGGCGAAGATCAGGGCCGCGGCCCGATCACCTCACCCTTCTCCGTCACCTCGATCGCCATCGCGGGGCAGGAGTCCGCCGCGTCCAGCACCATCTCGTCCGGACTCACCTCCCCCGCGACCACTGTCGCCGTGGCACCCTCCAGTTCGAAGACCTCCGGCATCAGCGAAGCGCACATTCCCGAGCCGATGCACGTCCCGCCATCGACCTCGACATTCCAGCTCATGGTCACCATCCGATCGGCATGGAGCGGGGTCCCCGCACCAGCATCTGCGTCTTCCACACGATATCGCCGTCGAGGCGCAGTCCGGGAAGATCACGCAACAAAGCCCGCAAAACCTCCTGCAGTTCCAGCCTCGCCAGGGGTGCGCCGAGGCAGTGGTGCACGCCGTGCCCGAAACCGAGGTGGGGGTTGACTTCCCTGCCGAATTCGAGGGCTTCCGCCGAGGTGAACTGGAGTGCGTCCCGGTTGGCGGCGCCGATCGCGACCATCACCGGCTCGCCTTCCTTCACCAGCACGTCCCCCACCTGGATGTCTTCGGTGGCGTACCGGGCGAACCCGGCTCCGGCACCCAGTGGAATGAACCTCATCAGTTCTTCGACCGCGGCCGGGATCAGGTCCAGGTCCCCGCGCAGGCGGGCGAGCTGGTCCGGCTGTTCGAGCAGGGCGTAGACGAAGTTGGGGATCTGGCTGGCGGTGGTTTCGTGCCCGGCGATCAGGATGCCGATGCACAGGTCGACCAGTTCCAGCTCGCTCAGCCTGTCGCGGACGTCGCGTGCTTCGATCAGCGCGGTCATCAGGTCGTCCTGGGGCCGGGCACGGTGCTCTTCGACGAGCACGTGCATGTACGCCCGCAGTTCTTCCTGGTTGGCCATCATCTCTTCGGTGGTCAACGGGCTGGTCGACAGCGCGGCGTCGCTCCACACACGGAACTTCGGCCGGTCTTCGACGGGGACGCCGAGCAGTTCGCAGATCACCGCGACCGGGATCGGCAGCGCGTAGTCCTCGACCAGGTCGGCGGGCTGTCCCTTGGTCTTCATGTCCACGATCAGGCCAGCCGCCAGGTCCGCGACCCGCGGCCGCAGCAGTTCGACGCGGCGCATGGTGAACGCCTTCGCGACCAGCGTGCGCAGCCGCGTGTGGTCGGGCGGATCCATGCTCAGGATCCCGCCGGGCCGCCTGCCCGGCGCCATCCGCGGCTCGTCCTTGTCCACGGCCATCGCGCGGGAGAACCGCCGGTCACCCAGCACGAGACGCGCGTCGGCGTAGCGGGTGGCGAGCCACGCCGGCTCGCCGTGCGGGAGACGGACGCGGAGCATGCCCTCGGCGGCACGGGCGGCGGCGTAGGCCTCGTCGAGTTCGAGTCCCGCGTCCTGATTGAAGGGATAGGCGAGAATCTCAGGTCCTGTGGTGGTCATTTTTCCGGAAACCCCCCGGCTCGACGGTTTGTAAGCAACTGCTTACAACGCTAACCACGATCACGGAACGCGTCAATGCGCCTACCGTGCGACGTCCGGCTAGCCTGTGCCCGATGACCGAAGAACCGCAGGTCCGCAAGCGTGACGCGGCCGCGACAAAGGCGGCCTTGCTCGACGCGGCGGCGGCTCTGTTCGCCGAACGCGGCTTCGACCGGACGACCGTGCGAGACATCGCGAAGCTCGCCGGAGCCAATCAGGCACTGCTGTTCCGCTACTTCGGCTCGAAGGACGCGCTCTTCGAGGAGGTACTGGCGCGCGGCGGACGCGAGCAGATCGCCACCACCCCACCGGACGAACTGCTCGGGACCGCGTTACGCAGCATGCTGGAGTCCGACACCGGGCGGGATCGCACACTCGACGCCTACCTGCGCTCGACCGGGCACGACAGCGCGGCGGCCACGGTCCGGCGGCAACTCGGCGAGGAGTACGCGAAGGTGCTGGCCACGCTGACCGACGCCGACGACGCCGATCTGCGGGCCGACCTCGTTCTGGCCTGGCTGCTCGGGATCGGCCTCGTCCGCGAGATCACCGGCAAGGAACCTCTGGCCAGCGCGGATCCCGACGACGTCTGCCGTCTCGTGCTCGGCGCGGCACGGACGCTGCTGGAGCGCAGCGGGTAATTGCGTCGCCGTCCCCGGCCCCGCTGTTCTACGGTCGGTGTCGTGACCTCGTTCCCGCCCGCCGGCACCGAAGCCGAGTTCGACGCCCTGACCAGGCAAGACCTGCTTCCGGCGGTGACCTCGCTGACCGGGTCGCTCGGGCTCGGCGAGGTCGTCCCGTTCACCGAAGGCTCACTGCCTGTCTACGCCGTCGGCGAAGACCTGGTACTCAAGCTGTTCCCGCCGGTGCATCTCGACGAACTCCCCACCGAGCAGACGATGCTCGAGGTCCTGCACGGCAAGCTCCCGATCCCGACGCCCGCCGTGCACGACGTCGGCGAGCGGGACGGCTGGGGCTACGTGCTCATGGAGCGTCTGCGCGGCGAAACACTGAAAAACGCCTGGCCCAAACTGTCCACAGAGGACAAGCACCTGATCGCTCCCGAACTCGGCGAGGCGCTGGCCGCCTTGCATTCGCTGCGCGACCCGCGGCTGGACGTCCTGGATCCGCCGGACTGGGCCTCGTTCGTCGCCGAGCAGCGCGCGAACGCCGTCGAGCAGCACCGCCGGACCGGCCTCGGCGAAAGCTGGATCGCGCAGATCCCGGCGTTCCTCGATTCCGTCGAGCTGGGCTCACCTCCCGTCGTCCCGCTGCACACCGAGTTCATGCGCGACCACGTCATGGTCACCCACGACGGCGAACGCCCCCGGCTGACCGGCCTCTTCGACTTCGAACCCGCGATGCGGGGTGCCGCCGAGTACGACTTCGTCGCCGTCGGCCTGTTCGTTTCCGGCGGGGACAAGGACTTCCTGCGGCGGCTGCTCACCGGGTACGGCGTCGATCGGGACGATGGGTTCTCGCGGCGCTGCCTGGCGTATGCGCTTTTGCACGTCTACAGCAATTTCACGTGGTACTTCAAGGTTCTTCCGGCGCCGGAAGAACCGACGCTGGAGAGCCTCAGCCGCGTTTGGTGGTAGCCCACGTCACCGGCACGGCTTCCGGGCCGCGAAGCGAGAGCGGCGGCCGCCACACGATTTCCGGGAGAGGAACGGCGAGATCCAGTCCCGGCAGTCCGTCGAGCAGGGTCCGGAACGCGATCTCCCCTTCGAGCCGCGCGAGTGCCGCGCCGAGGCAGAAGTGAATGCCGTGCCCGAAGCCGAGTTGTGGCGCGTTCCGGCGCCGGATGTCGAACCGCGACGCGCCGGGAAAGGCGCTCTCGTCGCGGTTCGCCGCACCGGTGTGCGCCAGCACGGCCTCACCGCGCCGGACCAGGCCACCACTCAGTTCGACGTCCTCCAGCGCGACCCGGAGCAGCGACGCCTCGGCCGGGCCGTCGAAGCGCATGATCTCCTCGACGGCCCCCGCCGTCAGATCGGGATCCGAACGCAGCGCGGCGAACTGGTCCGGATGCTCCGACAGCAGCACGATCCCGGTCGCGATCAGGCTGACCGTCGTCTCGTGCCCGGCCAGCAGGAGCTGGGTGGCCAGATCGATCAACTCGGCCTCGGTGAACCGGTCACCGTCCTCATCACGGGTGTGCACGAGGACGCTCAGCAGGTCCTCGCCCGGCTTCGCGCGCTTGACGGTGACGAGCGCGGCCATGTCCTCCGCCCCGTCACGCCGGGCCTGCGCCACTTCCGCCGGGGTGTAGGCCATCGGCGTGACGATCACCCGCGACCACTGGCGGAACCGTTCCTTGCCTTCGAACGGGACACCGAGGATTTCGCACATGACCGCGGTGGGCAGCGGGAAGGCGAAGGTCTCCACGAGATCCACCGGCGGGCCCTGCCCGGCCAGCACGCGAAGGAGATCGTCGGCGATCTCCTGGATCCGCGGCCGCAGCGCGGCGATCCGGCGGACGGTGAAAGCCGGCGCCGACAGCTTCCGCAGCCGCGTGTGATCCGGCGGGTCCATGTTCAGAATGCTGTGCTCACCGGTGGAGAAGTCGCCCGGCTCGATGAGGCACGGCGCGCCGGGATCGAGCAGGTTCCGGGAGAACCGCGGATCCGAGAAGATCAAGCGGACGTCTTCGTACCGGGTCACCAGCCAGCCTTCGCAGCCGCTGGGGAAGACGACCCGGGACATCGGCGGACACTCGGCGTAGATCGCGCCCATCGGGGTCGCGGCGTGGTTCTTGGCCGCGGGATACGTGGCTGTCATGGGCCGATGATGGGTGGTGGGCCGCACCGTCGGAAGGCTCCGGCCGGTCACCTCCCCGAAGAGCCGAAGATCCCTCTCACCGCGTGATAATCCCGCGCAGGAACTCCAGATAGCCCGGCCGATCGGCCGCGGACAGCAGTGTGCCGCCGCTCGCCCGCTGCGCCTGGATCAACCCGATGAAGGCCGTGTAGGCCAGCAGACCACGATGCCGGGCCTCGGCTTCGGGACAGCCCATCTCCCGGAAGCACCGGACGATGAAATCGACACGCCGCGCGGTGACGTCGGCGAGCAGCGGGCCGATCACCGGGTCGACGGCATGGGCGAGCAGCGCCAGCTCGGCCCGCTGGTCGTCCTTCACCCCGAAGACGAGTTCGAAAAGTTCACGCAGCCGCCGCACCGGATCCGAGATCCCGTCCAGCAACGAGATCAACGCCTCGGTGTGCTGCTCGGCCCAGCGGCGCACGGCGGCTTCGACCAGCGCGTCCCGGTTGGCGAAATGCCAGTAGAAGCTGCCTTTCGTCGTCCCGAGTTTCGCCGCGATGGGTTCGACGGCGATCGCGGCGACCCCGCCGTCGCACAGCGCTTCGAGCGCCGCGTCCGCCCAATCCTCGCGGGCGAGCTTCCGTTTCCCGGCCACCTTGCATACGCTACCGTACGGAAAAACATACGGCACCGTACGGGAGTCACCATGCGTTTCGGATCACCCGCGAACTGGGGCGCGACCCCGGAAGAACGCCGCCGCGCGCAGCCGGCGGACACCTTGCTCGACGGTCCTGTCGCGCGGTTCGACCGCGCGGTCACCGTGCAGGCGCCCGCCGCGCTCGCCTACCGCTGGCTCTGCCAGATCTCGGTCGCGCCCTACAGCTACGACCTGCTCGACAACCTGGGGCACCGCAGTCCGCGCGCACTCACGCCCGGCGCCGACGACCTCGCTCCCGGCGACACGCTGATCGTGTTCGAGCTGACCGAGGTCGACCGGGGGCACAGCCTCACCGGCCGCACTTTCGCCAAGTCCGAGAAGCTGTTCGGCCCGGTGGCGGCCACGTACTCAGTCGAGGCGATCGACGAGCGGTCGTGCCGGATGCTGTGCCGCATCGTCGTGACCTCGAAGGGACTCCGAGGCCGCCTGAAGGAGTTCCTGCTCGGCTGGGGTGACCTGGTCATGATGCGGAAACAGCTGCTGACACTGAAGGGATACGCCGAACGCGACGCGCGGCTCAACAGAACTCCGCCACCAGCAGGTCGGTGAAGACGCCGCTCGCATCATCCCACGGACCGGAGGTCCAGTCGCCGTTGACGTTGACCGCGAGCAGGTGCCCACCGTCGCGGGAACCGTAGACGTAAGACCACGAACCGAACAGAGCGCCGCCCATCCCCCACAACTCGGTGCCGTCGGGCAACGTCACGGACGAGACGCCGAGGCCATACGTCGTGGCGGGCAGCCAATTCTTGGTCGGGATGGTGGTGAACATCGCCCGCTGCTGCTCCGGCGGCAGGAGCCGCCCGCCCAGCAACGCACCGAAGAACCGGTTGAGGTCACCGGCCGTCGAGACCATCCCGCCCGCCGCCCAGTACGGACTCGGCTCCAGTTCGGTGGCGTCGTAAATCTCGGCGGCGGGATCGGGCGAGAACAGCTTCGTGTGATGACGGGAATGGGGCTCGCCGAGGGTCTCGTCACCCGCCCGCGGCAGGCGTGTCCCGCTCAGGCCGAGCGGGACGGTGATCCGCGTGGCGATCTCGGCGGCGAGGTCCCGTCCGGTGACCCGCTCCGCGATCATCCCGGCCAGCACGTAGTTGGTGTTCGAGTACGCCCAGTCCGTACCGGCCTTGAAGGCGGCCGGACGCCGTAGGGCGATATCGACGAGTTGCCGCGGCGTGTAGGTCTCGTACTCGCTCAACGCCTCGGGATCCTCCGTGTGGTTGGCGATCCCGCTGGTGTGGTCGAGCAGCCGCCGGAGGGGGATTTCGTCCCCGTCGTGACCGTTCCCCTCCACCAGCCCGGGCAACCACTTTCCCACCGGATCGTCGAGCCTCACCTTGTTCTCGGCCGCCAGCTGCAAGAGCACCGTGGCGGTGAACGTCTTGGTGATACTTCCGATGCGGAACCTGTCCTCGGGCGAGCGTTTCCGCTCATCGGACCGACTGCCGGCCCCCTCGCGGATTTCGACGAGGATGCCGGGTATCCCGCCCTCGGCCATCGCCCGGTCGAGTACTCGCCGCACTGCGGTCTTGATCATGTCGCCCCCTTTCAGGCACCACGGACGCTAAAGTCGTCTTTCCTCGATCGTCAATGCTCATACGGCGACTTTCCGTCGAATATCCGTTGACAGCCCCAGTTCATTGCATTGGCCTTCCCGTGAAACGCAACGACGTTGCATTGATATTGCCCCTGACGCACACTGGGCCGGTGACATCGGGAAGGCTCACCGGGGAAGACCGTGAGCGGATCGCTTCGGGATTGGCCGAGAACCTCGGGTTCGCCGAAATCGCGCGCCGCTTGGGCAGGCCGACGTCGACCATCAGCCGCGAGGTCGCCCGCAACGGCGGGCGCCGCGGCTACCGGGCGAACCACGCCCAGCACGCCACCATCTGGCGCGGCAGGCGAGGCGGAGGCGGCCCGTTTGCCGATTCGTCCACTCTGGACTCGCTGGACGGGGAGCCGGCCGCGGTACGGGGTTACGCGGACCGCTTCGCCGAGATGATGGTCCGGAGCGGCTTGCCTCGGATGGCCGCGCGGGTGCTCGCGCGCCTGGTCACCACGAACTCGGGCGGGCTGACCTCGGCCGAGCTGGTCCGACTGCTCCAGGTCAGCCCCGCCTCGGTGTCCAAAGCCGTCTCCTACCTCGAAGGACTGGAAGTCGTCCGGCGTACGCATCGGGGAAGGCGCGAGTGGTACTTCATCGACGACGACGTCTGGCTCCGCGCCTGGCTCTCGAGCGCCCGTACGAACGCGACCTGGGCGGACACCGCCCGCGATGGCGCCGAACTCTTCGATCGCACCTCCCCCGCCGGGGCGCGGCTGGACCGGATGAGCCGCTTTTTCGCGACCGTCACCGACGCCATGGCGAACAGTCCCGGCGCCACCGCACGAGACGACGCGCTGACCGTGCTCGCCGCCCTGGTCCGTGCCGATCCCGGCGTGACGGTCAGGGCGGCCGCCGTACTCGGCTGGCCGCGTGAACGCGTCGACAGCGCGATCGCCGGGGCCGCCGGTCCGGAAAGGCTCTAGGGCAGCGCACGCCGTAGCAGTTCGGCCAGGTGCACGGCCTTGCGTCCGTCGAGTTGCTCGATCTGCGTCCGGCAGCTGAACCCGTCCGCGACCACTTCGGTGCCCTCGGCCGCGGCGCGGATCGCGGGCAGCATGCGATCCTCGGCGCAGGCGACGGATACGTCGTAATGCCCGCGTTCGAAGCCGAAGTTGCCGGCCAATCCACAGCAGCCGGAATCCATGGTGGAATTGTGGATACCCGCGGCGCGCATCGCGGCCTCGTCGGCGCCGAAGCCGAGCACGGCGTGCTGGTGACAGTGCACCTGGCTGAGTGCTTCGACGTCCAGCGACCGGAATTCGAGCGGCGAGTCTTCGATGAGCTCGGCGAACGTCCTGGTCTGCCCGGCGAGCAGTTTCGCGACCGGGTCACCCGGCAGCAGGGCTTCGAGGTCGCCGCGGAAGAGCGCCGTGCAACTCGGCTCCAGCCCGGCGACCTGATATCCCGACCGCAGGTACGGTTCGAGAACGGAAAGCGTGTGGCGCAACACCTTCTTCGCCACGTCGAGCTGTCCGGTGGACACCCAGGTGAGACCGCAGCAGACGCCGCGATCGGGCAGGACGACGTCGTAGCCCGCCGCGGTGAGCACCTCGGCCGCGGCGTCGAGGACGTCCGGGGTCAGGTAGTTGTTGAAGGAATCGGGCCACAGCACGACGGGCCGGGTACCGGTCGCCCACCGCCGGAGATCCTCGCGGCGCCCGGTGAACGACGTCCCGGCGAACGTCGGCAGCTCCCGCTCCGGCGCGATCCCGCCGAGCTTCTTCAGCAGACCGGAGAACCGGCGCGACAACGTGTTCGCCAGCCGCGGCGCCAGTGACGCCGCACGCAGCCACACCGGCAGCCAGCCCATCGAATAGTGCGACGCCGGGCGCAGCCGCCCCTTGTGGTGCTGGTGCAGGAATTCCGCCTTGTAGGTCGCCATGTCGACATCGACCGGGCAATCGGATAGGCAGCCCTTGCACGACAGGCAGAGATCCAGCGCCTCGGCGACCTCTTCGGAGCGCCAGCCGTCGGTGATCAGTTCGCCGTTCACCATCTCGGCGAGCAGATGCGCGCGGCCCCGCGTCGAGTGCTTCTCCTCGCGGGTGGCGCGGTAACTCGGGCACATCACGGCCGCACCGGCGGTGTCGCGGCATTTCCCGACACCGACGCAGCGCCGCATCGCCTGCCCGAAGCTCCCTTGATCCTCCGGGTACGCGAGCGCGGTGACGTCTTCGAGGTCCAGCGGCGCTCGCCGCACCCGGAGATCGGCGTCGACCGGCCTCGGATCGACGAGGATACCGGGGTTCATTCTGCCGTCCGGGTCGAAGATCCCCTTGAACCGCGCGAAAAGCGCGAGAATCTCTGGGCTGTACATCCGGGGCAGCAGTTCCGAACGGGCTTGGCCGTCGCCGTGTTCCCCGGACAGCGAACCACCGTGCGCGGCGACCAGGTCGGCGGCCTCTTCGAGGAACGACCGGAATCCGGCGATCCCTCGCGGGGAAAGCAGATCGAAGTCCAGCCGCAGATGCAGGCAGCCCTCGCCGTAGTGGCCGTAGACCACGCTTTTGCGGCCGTGCTTCCGCATGAGTTCCTTGAACTCGCGCAAGTAGGCACCTAACCGCGCGGGTGGGACGGCGGCGTCCTCCCAACCGGGCCAGGCTTCCTCGCCACCGGCCAGTCGCGTCGCGAGACCGGCGCCCTCCTCCCGGATCCGCCACAGTCGCTTTTGCGCGGCCGTGTCGTCCAGCAGCGCGGACCCGGTCAAAGCGCCGTGTAGTTCCGCGATCAGCCCGCGTGCCTTGTCCGGATCGGTCATTTCGACGAACAACCAGGCTCCACCCGGCGGAAGTCCGTCGGCGCGGCCCGGTTCCAGCAGCGCGACGAGGTCCGCGTCGACGCCCTCCACGGTCAACGGCGACCACGGCAGGATCGCCGGGACGGCGTCGGCGGCGGCGATGTCGGACTCGAAACCGAGTACCGCGAGCACCTTGCGGTCCGGCACCTTGGCGAGGGAGACCGTCGCCTCCAGCACGGTGACGCAGGTGCCCTCGCTGCCGACCAGTGCCTTGGCGACGTCGAAACCGTGCTCCGGCAACAAGTGTTCCAGGCCGTATCCGGACACCCTCCTGCTGAAGGTGGACAGTTCCGTGCGCAGTAGCGCCAGGTTGTCGTGGACGAGCGCACGCAACTCCGCAAAGACCCGGCCTTCCGTACCGGGCCTGGCCGCTCGCTCGTCCACTTCGGACGGCGAAGTCGGCCCGACGGTCAGCCGAGTGCCGTCGTAGAGCAGCACATCCAGTTCGCGGACGACATCGACCGTGCGCCCGTAAGCGACCGAATGCGAACCGCAGGCGTTGTTGCCGATCATCCCGCCGATCGTGCAGCGCGAATGCGTCGACGGGTCGGGCCCGAACCGGAGGCCGTGCGGCGCGGCGACCGCCTGAAGGTGGTCGAGGACGGTTCCGGGTGCCACCCTCGCCGTCCTGGCTTCCGGATCGAGGGCGAGCACACCGCCCAGATGGCGGGACGTGTCGATCACGACGCCCGGGCCGCACGAGTTGCCCGCGACGCTGGTACCGCCGCCTCTGGCGATCACCGGCAGCCCGGCCGCTCGGCAGGCGGCGACCGCCGCGATCACCTCGTCGACGCTCCGCGGCAGCACCACGCCGTGGGGCACGTGCCGGTAGTTGGAGGCATCGGTCGTGTACAGCGCCAGTGTCGCGGCGTCGGCCAGGATCTCCACGGAGTCCATTCAAGACAACCGGGGGCGAGAATGCATCGGTGAACCTCTCCAGCCGGGTGTGTCGGAGACCACGCTCAGTGTGCGGTCGTGAACGCGTGAGGGCCAGACGGCACACCGCCGAGCACCTCGCCGCCGAGCACAGCGCGGTGCTCGGCGGGCTTCCGCGTGAGCGCGAGGAGCTGCTCAACCCTCGACCGGGTCGCGGCGCTCAACGGGCCTCACCCGGGATGGCATCGCCGCCGCGCTGAAGCAGGCGACGTCGGCGAGCACGGAGGATCTGGTGGCGGCACTGGACTTCTCGAAGGCGGGCACCCCGGCGACGCGCCAGGTGTACGCGGCGACACCGGACGCGTCGGCCGAGGGGCGGGGTCCGCTACTCGAGGCTCCCGAGGCGGAGGAGTACGTGGCTCCGCACCAGCAGTGAGCCGGGCTTCGGCGAGCGCGTTCGCTTCGGCCAGCGGTGTGGTGCCGTTGGCCGAAGCCGCGTCGAGGATCTGTCGCGTGGTCGACTCCAACCTCTCGACACGGGCGAGGGCCTCGGCGTGCGTCAGGTTTTCGGCTTCGCGGCCGAGGGTGTAGACGACTCCCCCTGCGCTCGCGACGAAATCCGGGACCCAGACGACCCCCCTGGCGGCGAGGCCGTCCGCCACCGCGTCCTCGGTGAGCTGGTTGTTGGCCGGGCCGACGACGAGCGGTGCCTTGACCTCGGTGGCGGGGCCGAACACCCCGCCGACGGCCGCCGGGATCAGGACTTCGGCCTCGATTCCGAACACCCGCTCAGGGTGGACCCACCCGAGTCCCTGTTCCTCGGCGGCGAGGAGGCGTCGTTCGTCCACATCGGACACGATGACCTCGGCACCCTGCGCGACCAGGTCAGTGGCGAGGTGCGCGCCGACCGAGCCGTAGCCGCTGATGACCACCTTGCGGCCCTTCATCTCGTCGTCGCCGAAGACGGTCTTCGCCCCGGCCCGCAGCGCGGCGAGCACGCCGACCGCGGTCGGTCCGCTGGACGACCCGGTGCCGCCGTGCTCCTCGGGCACGCAGAACACGTGGGGCGTCCGCTCTCGCAGCACGAGCATGTCGTCCGGCCCGGTGCCGACGTCCGGACCGGCGAGATACGCACCATCGAGTGACGCGATGAGGTCGGCGTGGTCGAGCAGGATTTCTCGGCGTTGCCGGGGTGTCGGCAGGCTCTCGAGCGTGATGACGCTCTTGCCACCCCCGAAGTCCAGGCCCGCGACGGCGCATTTGCGGGTCATCGCCGAGGAAAGCCTCAGGACGTCGTCGATCGCGTCGTGGATGCCCGGATAGACCTTGAAACGGCAACCGCCGACGGCCGGGCCGAGCGTGCGGGAGTGCACGGCGACCATCGTGGTCACCCCGGACCTGCGCCCCCGCCGGACGACCAGCTCCTGTACAGACATTTTGGTCCCCTTCGCGCAATTAGTCGGCTACTTGCGCTGAAGTTAGGCTGATCGTCACGCTTACGGGTGGCTTGCCGAACGATATTCGGCAGGCCTTGGGAAGGGATCACCGTGGACGAACTTGATTCGGCGATCATCCGGGAACTCCAGGCGGATGCGCGGCAGTCGAACCGTGACATCGCCCGGAAGGTCGGCGTCGCGCCGTCGACCTGCCTCGAACGGACGCGGCTGCTGCGGGAACGCGGCGTCATCCGCGGCTACCACGCGGACATCGATCTGCGCAGCCTCAACCGCGGCGTGCAGGCGATGGTCTCGGCGCAGGTGCGGCCGCTGAGCCGGGAGGTGATTGACTCGTTCCAGCGCTCGGTCGCCGAATTGCCGGAGGTCCTTTCGGTCTTCGTCACCGCCGGCAGCGACGATTTCCTGATCCACGTCGCCGCACAGGACGTCGAACAGCTCCACTCATTCCTGGTGGATCGCTTGTCGAAGCGCAAGGAGATCGTCGGTTTCCGGAGTTCGATCATTTTCCGGCATCTGCGCAAGACCGAGCTGGAACCGCTTCCGCTGCGAATACCCGGTGACAACCCCAAGGAGTTCACCCTGGAATACCCGACACACCACCCCTGAGTCCGCCCGAAATCCAAGATTTCGCACCGGAGAAGACGGAAACTGTCGGGGGTATGGGTTTGACTTGTTCGAAGCGGAACAGAAAGGAGGCACGCCATGGACGTTCGGACAGAGCTGAACCATCGTGAGCGGGCCACCCTGAAAGCCGTGGCCGATGGCCACGCCGAGATCAGCCGCAGTTGCGAGCCGGACCTGTTCGTCGACGGTCTCGCCTGCTGCGACCAGCACACCGCGCACCGCCTGGCCCACCTCGGCCTGGTAGCACCCGCCCGCGGCGGCCGATGGGGCGAACGCGTCCCCGCCCGGCTCACCGAGGCAGGGGCGGAAGCGTTGGGGGCCGCCGCACCGGCACTCGCCCTACCGCCGATGGCCGCCGCCTAAAAACGTTTGCCGGGGTGCGCGAGAGGCGCCAAGATCTGCTGATGCGTGTCTTTCTGGAGACCGAACGGCTCCTGCTGCGGCAGTTCACCGACGCCGACGTCGACGACCTGTTCGCGCTCTACGACGACCCCGAAGTCATGCGGTACCTCAATGGGGGCAAACCAGCCGACCGGGCGGAGATCGAAAAGCTCGACCTTCCCGCTTTTCTCGGTTACTACGAGCGTTCCCCCGATTACGGGTTCTGGGCGGCGATCGAGAAATCCAGTGGGGCTTTCTTGGGGTGGTTCCATTTCCGGCCGCTGCGCGGCCATCACACGGACGACCCGGAACTGGGTTACCGGCTGAACCGCTCTTCCTGGGGCAAGGGCTACGCCACCGAAGGCTCGCTCGCGCTGCTGGAGAAGGGCTTCACCGAACTCGGGGCGCGACGGATCTGGGCGGCCACCATGGCGGTGAACCTGGGGTCACGCCGGGTGATGGAGAAGGTCGGGATGCACCACGTCCGGACCTATCACGAGGACTTCGACGACCCGATCCCCGGCACGGAGGAGGGCGAGGTCGAGTACGCGATCACGCTGGAGGAATGGCGGTCCCGCGCCCTCACGTGATCAGACGCCGATCTCGTGAGTTCCGTCTCTGAGCACGCGAGTTCGGTGTTTGGTCACGGGTTCGGGAGCCAGGTTTCGCCGGTTTCGGCGGTGAGGGCTTCACCGCCGGTCAGGTCGGCGAGCCACGCGTGGAACGCGTCCCCCTGATCCGGTGCGACGCCGACGTCGAAGTGCGCGACGTCCTCGAACCGCGTCGCGTGCAGCAGGTACGGCGACGAGCGGATGTCGTTCTCCAGCCGTCCGGCCCGGTCATAGTCGACGACGACCTCCACCAGCCGTAGCCGCCGGTACTCCCGCACCCCGATGACGTCGACGGCCTCGGAGACGGCCTGGCCGTACGCACGGATCAGGCCACCAGCGCCGAGCAGGACCCCGCCGAAGTAGCGGGTCACCACCGCGACCGTGTCGGTCAGCTCCCGGCGGCGGAGCACCTCGAGCATCGGGGTGCCCGCCGTCCCCGACGGCTCGCCGTCGTCACTCGAACGCTCGATTCGAGGCACTCTTTCCCGCCGAGGATCCCTTGGGCCGCTCCGGCTGCCGTCGGTGCCCAGGACGAACGCGTGGCAGTGGTGCCGGGCGGCCGGATCGGCCTTCTTCCGGGCGGCGATCACCTCGCGGGCGGCCTCCTCCGAGGTCACCGGGGCGAGCGCGCACAGGAACCGCGAACGCCGGATTTCGATCTCGTGCACCCCGGTGCCCGCCACGGTGAGATAACGATCCGCCATCGGCCAAGCCTCTCAAACCAGACGGGGCGCTCTGCCGTTCGGGCGATTCGATGGTCACCTCAGGTCACCGCAACACCGGTGAAACCCACTCCAATGCGCGATCCAGGTCACACCATCGGAGGACGTGAGCGGTCGTTCACGCAGGTCAGCGGCCTGATGCACCACTCAGTGGACATGTCATTCCAGCCAGTGGGCAGATGATGTACGAAGTCAACGCCCGCGTGGCATTTCCCACCCCGACCAAGCGACGTATGTCGATAACAGCGATTTCACACTATCGTCATAAGACCGGCGAACCCGGGAGTAACCCGTGCGCCCCGCCTGCCATCCACCACAACGGTCTGGCGGCACGCGGCGCACAGCAGCACCGATCAGCGCATCGGCCGCCCAGTGCAGTGCGGCTCTACGAGTCCTGCCCCCGTTTCCGCGGGCGGAATCGTTCCCTCTCGACTGACCATCGCGGTCCCGGACCACTTCGTTAACTGGTTCACCTGTGAACCACCCGGACGCCAGTGGTACCGGTCGCGCCGACGCCTTGGGAGGCGGCCAGCCGTGACCCACCATGCCAGCAACAAGGGCAGCAAGGCCCCCGAAGGCCTGTATGACCCGGAGTTCGAACATGACGCCTGTGGTGTCGCGTTCGTCGCCGATCTCTCCGGAAAACGCGATCACGGCATCGTCGCCAAAGCGCTGATCACGCTGCGGAACCTGGAACATCGCGGGGCCCGCGGCGCCGACCCGGAAACCGGCGACGGCGCCGGGATCCTGATCCAGGTCCCCGACGAGTTCTATCGCGACGTCGTCGGCTTCGAACTGCCCGAACCCGGTGCGTACGCCGTCGGCACGGCTTTCCTGCCCCAGGACAAAAAACGGCGTGGCCGGGCGATGACCACCATCGAGCGCATCGCCGCCGAAGAAGGCATGCGCGTGCTCGGCTGGCGTGATCTGCCCGTCCACATCGAACACGTCGGCACCGGCGCGGCCGAGACGATGCCGCACTTCAGCCAGCTTTTCCTCGCCGGGCTGCGGGACACGCTTTCGGGCCTGGCGCTGGAGCGCGCCGCGTTCGTCGTGCGCAAACGCGCCGAGCACGAACTGGTCGAGGACGACGTCTACTTCCCGAGCCTGTCCTCACGGACGATCGTCTACAAGGGAATGCTCACCGAGCCGCAGGTCGAGAAGTTCTTCGCCGACCTCACCGACGAGCGCGTCACCAGCGCCATCGGCCTGGTGCACTCCCGGTTCTCCACCAACACCTTCCCGTCGTGGCCGCTGGCGCACCCGTACCGGTACGTCGCCCACAACGGCGAGATCAACACTCTGCGCGGCAACCGCAACTGGATGGACGCGCGCGAGGCGCTGCTCGAGTCCGACCTGATCCCGGGTGACCTCAAGCGGATCTACCCGATCATCACCCGAGGCGCGAGCGACTCCGCGTCCTTCGACGAGGTGCTGGAGCTGCTCCACCTCGGTGGCCGGTCGCTGCCGCACGCGGTGCTGATGATGATCCCCGAGGCCTGGGAGAACCATCAGGAGATGGATCCCGCGCGTCGCGCGTTCTACGAGTTCCACTCGACGCTGATGGAGCCGTGGGACGGCCCCGCGCTGGTGTCCTTCACCGACGGCACCCAGATCGGCGCGGTGCTCGACCGCAACGGCCTGCGCCCTGCCCGGTACTGGGTCACCGAAGACGGCCTCGTCGTCCTCGCCAGCGAGGTCGGCGTGCTGGAGCTGGAGCAGTCCACGATCGTCCGGAAAGGACGGTTGGAGCCGGGCCGCATGTTCCTCGTGGACACTGAGGCCGGCCGGATCGTCGAGGACGAGGAGATCAAGAACGAGCTCGCCACCGAGCACCCGTACGACGAATGGGTCGAGGACGGGCTGCTGCCGCTGGAAGGGCTCCCCGGTCGCGAACGCGAGATCCCGGCGCACGCCGCGCTCGTGCGCCGCCAGCAGGCTTTCGGCTACACCGAAGAGGAACTCGACGTCCTGCTCGAGCCGATGGCCCGCACCGGCGCGGAGCCGATCGGTTCGATGGGCAACGACTCCCCCCTCGCGTCGCTGTCGAGCCGCCCGCGGCTGCTCTTCGACTACTTCATCCAGCTCTTCGCCCAGGTGACCAACCCGCCGCTGGACGCGATCCGCGAGGAACTCGTCACCGCGCTCGGCACCCAGCTTGGCGCGCAGCCGAATCTGCTGAGCGCCGACGCGTCGTCCTGCCGCCGGATCGTGCTGCCGTTCCCGGTGGTGGACAACGACGAGTTCGCGAAGCTGGTGCACGCCAACGACGACGGCGACCTACCCGAGTTCCAGTCGGTCGCCGTACAGGGCACCTACGACGTCCACGGTGGCGGCGAGGCGCTCGTGCGGCGGCTCGACGAGATCCGCGCCGAAGTGTCCGCGGCCATCGCCGAGGGCGCGCGGCTGATCGTGCTGTCCGACCGCGGGATCGACGAAGACCACGCCGGCATCCCATCGCTGCTGCTCACCGGCGCGGTGCACCACCATCTGGTGCGCGAGAAGACCCGCACCCAGGTCGGCCTCATCGTCGAGGCGGGCGACGCGCGCGAGGTCCACCACATCGCACTGCTGATCGGCTACGGCGTCGCCGCGGTGAATCCGTACTTGGCGATGGCGACCGTCGAGGAGATGGCCGACCAGGGCCTGATCGCCGGTGCCACCGCCAAGCAGGCGACCACGAACCTGATCAAGGCGCTGGGCAAGGGCGTGCGGAAGACGATGTCGAAGATGGGAGTGTCCACAGTGGCCTCCTACACCGGCGCGCAGATCTTCGAAGCGGTCGGGCTCGGCGACGAGGTCATCCAGAACTGCTTCGCCGGCACCACTTCCCGCCTCGGCGGCGTCGGATTCGACACGCTGGCGCTGGAAGTCGCCGAACGGCACCGCCGCGCTTTCCCCGCCGACGGGTTCCGCGCGAACCACCGCGAGCTGGAGACCGGCGCGGACTACCAGTGGCGCCGCGAGGGCGAGCCGCACCTGTTCAATCCGCAGACGGTGTTCAAGCTGCAGCACTCCACCCGCGCCGGGAAGTACGAAGTCTTCAAGGAGTACACGAAGTCCGTCGACGACCAGGCGCAGAAGCTGTACACGCTGCGCGGGCTGTTCGACTTCAAGATCGGCCAGCGGCCCGCGGTGCCGATCGAGGAGGTCGAACCGGTCTCCGAGATCGTCAAGCGGTTCGCCACCGGCGCGATCTCGTACGGGTCGATCTCCTCGGAGATGCACGAAACCCTGGCCATCGCGATGAACCGCCTCGGCGGCAAGTCGAACACCGGTGAGGGCGGAGAAGACGCCGCGCGTCTTTACGATCCCGAGCGCCGCAGCGCGGTCAAGCAGGTCGCGAGTGGACGGTTCGGCGTCACCAGTGAGTACCTGGTCAACGCCGACGACATCCAGATCAAGATGGCGCAGGGCGCCAAGCCCGGCGAGGGCGGTCAACTGCCCGGCGCGAAGGTGTACCCGTGGATCGCGAAGACGCGGCACTCCACGCCCGGCGTCGGTCTCATTTCCCCGCCGCCGCACCACGACATCTACTCGATCGAGGACCTGGCGCAGCTGATCCACGACCTCAAGAACGCCAACCCGGCCGCGCGCATCCATGTGAAGCTCGTGTCCGAGGTCGGCGTCGGCACGGTCGCGGCGGGTGTCTCCAAGGCGCACGCGGACGTCGTGCTCATCTCCGGGCACGACGGCGGCACCGGCGCTTCCCCGCTGTCGTCCATCAAGCACGCCGGCGGGCCGTGGGAACTCGGCCTCGCCGAGACACAGCAGACGCTGCTGGTCAACCGGCTGCGTGACCGGATCGTGGTGCAGACCGACGGCCAGCTCAAGACCGGCCGTGACGTCGTCATCGCCGCGTTGCTCGGCGCCGAGGAGTTCGGTTTCGCGACGGCGCCGCTGGTGGTTTCCGGCTGCATCATGATGCGCGTGTGTCACCTCGACACCTGCCCGGTCGGTGTCGCGACGCAGAACCCCAAGCTGCGCGAGAAGTTCAGTGGCAAGGCCGAGTACGTGGTGAACTTCTTCGAGTTCATCGCGCAGGAGGTCCGGGAGTACCTGGCGGAGCTGGGTTTCCGGTCCATCGCCGAGGCCGTCGGCCACGCGGAGATGCTCGACAAGCGCAAGGCGATCGACCACTGGAAGGCCGCCGGGCTCGACCTGTCGCCGATCTTCCACGTACCCGAAATGGCTCCGGCCGGTCTGCGGCACCAGCAGACCGTGCAGGACCACGGCCTGGAGAAGGCGCTCGACAACACGCTGATCCAGCTGGCCGAGGGCGCGCTGTCCGCCGGGGACAAGGTGCGGCTGGAACTGCCGGTCCGCAACGTGAACCGGACCGTCGGCACCATGCTCGGCCACGAGCTCACCAAGCGGTGGGGCGGCGAAGGCCTGCCGGACAACACGATCGACGTCACCTTCACCGGGACCGCGGGCCAGTCGTTCGGCGCGTTCGTGCCGAAGGGCATCACCCTGCGGCTCTACGGTGACGGCAACGACTACGTCGGCAAGGGCCTGTCCGGTGGACGGCTCATCGTGCGGCCGCCCGAGGTGGCGCGGTACAACGCCGAAGAGCAGATCATCGCGGGCAACGTGATCGGTTACGGCGCGACCAGTGGCGAGATCTTCATCCGCGGCAAGGTCGGCGAGCGGTTCTGCGTGCGCAACTCGGGCGCGCTGGCCGTCGTCGAGGGGGTCGGAGACCACGGTTGTGAGTACATGACCGGCGGCCGCGTCGTCGTGCTCGGTAGCGTGGGCCGCAACTTCGCGGCCGGGATGTCGGGCGGCATCGCTTACGTGCTGGACCTGCCCGCGCACCGGGCCAACCCGGAGATGGTCGATATCGACCCGCTGGATTCGTCCGATGTGGACTTCCTGCGTGAGGCGCTCGAAAAGCATTACGACGAAACGGAGTCCGCGGTCGCGCGTGCGCTGCTCGCCGACTGGGACGCCGCGGTCGACCGCTTCGGCAAGGTCATGCCGAAGGACTACAAGCGTGTGCTCGCGGCGCAGGCGAAGGCCGAGCGCGATGGGCGCGATGTGAACGAGGCGATCATGGAGGCCGCACATGGCTGACCCCAAGGGCTTTCTGACCACCACTCGCGAGACGCCGAAGAGCCGTCCCGTCGACCTGCGCCTGATGGACTGGCGCGAGGTGTACGAGGACTTCGCGACGACGAAACTGCAGAAGCAGGCCGGACGCTGCATGGACTGCGGCATCCCGTTCTGTCATCAGGGCTGCCCGCTCGGGAACCTCATTCCCGAGTGGAACACCCTGACCTGGCGCGACGACTGGCGCGAGGCGGCCGAGCGGCTGCACGCGACCAACAATTTCCCGGAGTTCACCGGGACCCTCTGCCCGGCGCCGTGCGAGACGGCGTGTGTGCTCGGGATCAACGACGATCCCGTCACCATCAAGCGGGTCGAGATCTCGATCATCGACCGGGCCTTCGAGGAAGGCTGGGTCACGCCTCAGGAGCCGGTGGCGCGCACCGGCAAGAAGGTGGCCGTGGTCGGGTCCGGCCCGTCGGGACTCGCCGCGGCGCAGCAGCTCACGCGCGCGGGCCACAGTGTCGTGGTCTTCGAGCGGGCCGACAAGATCGGCGGGCTGCTGCGCTACGGCATCCCCGAATTCAAGATGGAGAAGCACCGGCTCGACCGCCGCCTCGACCAGATGCGGGCCGAAGGCACGGAGTTCCGGACCTCGGTGAACGTCGGCGTCGATCTCACCGTCGAGGAACTGAAGTCGTCGTACGACGCCGTGGTCCTCGCCGGTGGCGCGACGGCATGGCGGGATCTGCCGATCGAGGGCCGCGAACATCAGGGCATCTACCAGGCGATGGAGTTCCTGCCGCACGCGAACCGCGTCGCGGCCGGTGAACAGGACGTCTCGCCGATCAGCGCCGAGGGCCTCGACGTCGTCGTCATCGGCGGCGGCGACACCGGCGCGGACTGTGTCGGGACCTCGCACCGCCAGGGCGCGAAGTCGGTGACGCAGCTGGAGATCATGCCGAAGCCGCCGCTTTCGCGCGCCGACGCGCACCCGTGGCCGACGTACCCGATGATCTACCGCGTCTCGTCCGCGCACGAAGAGGGCGGCGAGCGGCTGTACTCGGTCAACACCCAAAGTTTCGCCGCGGACGCGGAGGGGCGCGTTCGGGCGCTGAAGCTGGTCGAGGTGCGCAACGAGGGCGGCAAGTTCGTCCCGGTCGAGGGCACCGAGAAGGAACTCCCCGCGCAGCTGGTGCTGCTCGCGATGGGCTTCGTCGGCCCGGAGCGGGACGGCCTGCTGGAGGCGCTCGACGTCGAGCTGGACCAGCGCGGCAACGTCGCCCGCGACAAGGCGTTCAAGACCAGTGTCGACAACGTGTTCGTGGCCGGGGACATGGGCCGCGGCCAGTCGCTCATCGTGTGGGCGATCGCCGAAGGCCGCTCCGCCGCGGCCGGGGTCGACGCGTTCCTCACCGGACGGGACGTCCTGCCCGCTCCGATCGCCCCCACCGACCGACCGCTTTCTTAGCGGCCCCGCGTTTAGTCCTCTACTTGCGATGGTTGCGCGTGCAACTATCGCAAGTAGAGGACTAATTGCGTGGTGTCATCACGACGGTGGGGACCGGCAAGATCTGCGAGAGCGGCGACTACTTCTTCATGCCGTCGCTCGCCTTCCTGCGCGGACTGGGTGGACTGGGCTGATTCTTTCCCGAACTATGGTCGGTTCCGGTGATCGGGCAGCGGGTTATCCGCTGAACGTCACCGGAATGGACGCAAAATGGATATCAGTTCGGCGTCGACGGCGATAGCCTCCAGGACGGGTCGGCCCTGGGCGTGCCGGTCACCGGGTGGGCACCGGTCACACTGGGGGTGGCCGGCGCCCGCTCTTCCCTTTCTCTCCGACGTCTCAAACCGCCTCTTCCCTCCGCCCGTATCGCGACGCGTAGTACTTTGTCCGGTGCGGTGAGCGACTTATCGCGCTTCGGGGAGGGAGCTGGAGATGAATCGGCATGAACGGCTGACGGCCTTATTGGACATGGTGGGAGAGCGGGAAAAAGTCGACGTCGAAGTCTCCGCTGGAGAACTCGGCGTCTCTCCCGCGACGATCCGCCGGGATCTCGATCACCTCGCCGGCCGCAATCTCGTGGTCCGTACCCGTGGCGGCGCCGTCGCGAGCAACGTCGCCTACGACCTTCCGTTGCGGCACAAGGCCGCGCGCAACGCACCTGAACAGCAACGGATCTCGGCCGCCGCGGCGAGAATGGTCGATCCCGGCATGGTGGTCGGCCTCAACGGCGGCACCACGAGCACCGAAGTGGGCCGGGCGCTCGCCACCCGGCCGGACATGGGCGAGCCGAGCGGCGGCCCGTCGCTCACCGTGGTGACGAACGCGCTCAACATCGCCCACGAACTCGCCGTGCGCCCGAACATCAAGATCGTGGTGACCGGCGGGGTCGCGCGGCAGCAGTCGTTCGACCTGTCCGGGCCGTTGTCCCATCTGTTCCTCGACCAGATCTCGCTGGATCTGGTGTTCCTCGGGGTGGACGCGTTCGACCCGGTGCACGGCGCGCAGGCGCACCACGAAGGCGACGCGAGCACGAACCGGCTGATGGCGGCCCGCGCGCGGCAGGTCGTCGTGCTCGCCGACAGCGGGAAGCTCGGCGGGCACGCCTTCGCGAAGATCTGCGCGACCGGTGATGTCGACGTTCTCGTCACCGACGGCCGCGCGGATCCCGAGCGAGTGCACGCCTTCGAGGAGGAAGGCGTGCGGGTGGTCAAGGCTTGAGCCGGTTGGCCAAGCTGAGAGCGACCCGCGAAACAGGACCAAGCGTGAACCCGCGTCCGCGATCGACGTCGGGTTCGCCATCAGACACTGAGCAGGTCCAGTGCCAGCAGGGCCGCGCCGAGCCTGCCCGCCTCGTCGCCCAGTTGCGCGATCCGCAGCTCCGGCATCCGCTGGAACTGCAGGTTCGCGGTCAGCCAGGCACGGACCGGTTCGAGCACGTAGTCGCCGGCGGTGAACAGGCCGCCGCCGAGCACGACGACCTCCGGTGCGAGCAAGGTGACCAAGGTCTTGATGCCGTGACCGAGTCCGTCGAGGGCGTCGTTGACCACCGAGATCGCGGCCTCGTCGCCGTGCCGCGCGGCGTCGACGACCTTCTCGGCGCCTTCGGCGGGACGTCCGGTGTGCTCGCTGTAGCGGCGGGCGATGGCCGACGCCGAGGAGATCGCCTCAAGGCATCCGGTCGCGCCGCAGCCGCACGGCAGCCGGTGGCCGACGTCGATGTGCCCGATCTCGCCACCCAGCCCACCCGCGGCGTACAACTTCCCGTCGAGCTGGAGCGCGGCCGCGATCCCGGTACCGACCGGGATGAAGGCGGCGTCGGTGCAGTCCTTGCCCGCGCCGACGCGGAACTCCGCGAGCCCGCCCGCGCGGACGTCGTGCCCGAACGCGAACGGCAGCCCCAGCCTGCTGTCGAGCAGCTCGCCGAACGGGACGTTCCGGAAGTCGAGGTTCGCCGAGAACCGCGCCACTCGCTCGACGTCGTCGACGATGCCGGGGATGACCACGCCGACGGCGTCCGGCGTACCGGTGCCCGCCTGCTTGCCCAGGGTTTCCACGATCCGCGCGACCTGGTCCGCGAGCGCCTCGCCGTCCGCTCCGCGCGCCGTCGGCTCGCGCAAGCTGGCCAGGTCTTTCAGATCCGCGTCGTACAGGGCCGCCTTGATGGACGTGCCGCCGACGTCGAGTGCCGCCACCGCAGGTGTCATAGCTGGATTGTCACATTGACCGGACGCTTTGCGGAGACCTACGCTCGACCGGCCAGACGACGGCACCCGGAACGCGGTGAGATTCCGCGCGGTCGCGCCACTGTGACCTCGAACCATCCGGTTCGGGGAAGCCAGACCCGGAGCCGTCGTGTCACCCCTGAAGAGGCCGCGCTAGCCCGAGGAGGTCCCACCGCCATGTCCGAAGCGGTAGCCGCAGTACCCGTCCCGATCCGGATCCCCGTCCGCGAGATCCTGCCCTGGGCGGCGCTCGTCATCCTTCTTTCGCTGATCACGCTGTACTTCATCAGCGCCGAGCAGGGCGCGGTGTCGGTGTTCGCGAACTCGTACGTCCACGAGTTCGTCCACGACGGCCGGCACCTGCTGGCCTTCCCGTGTCATTAGGCGGCACGCGCCCCATGATGAGGTCCTTGCTGGTCCGCGGCATGCTCGCGGGCCTGATCGCCGGTGTGCTGGCGACCCTTTTCGCGTACTTCTTCGGTGAGCCTTCGGTCGAGGCCGCCATCGGACTCGAAGGCAGCGCCGCGCATTCACACAGTGCCCCCGACGCCCACGAGCACCCTCCCGCCGAAGAGGACGAGCTGGTCGCCCGTGGTGTGCAGAGCACTGTCGGCCTGCTTACCGGTGTCGGGCTCTACGGTGTCGCCGTCGGTGGCCTGTTCTCGCTGGCGTTCGCCTTTGTCTACGGACGGATCGGCACGCTCCGGCCTCGGGTGACCGCCGCGCTGCTCACCGCGAGTGCCTTCGTGGTCGTGTTCCTGGTGCCGTTCCTGAAATACCCGGCGAACCCGCCGGCCGTCGGGCAGGCGGGCACGATCGGAAGCCGCACTTCGCTGTACTTCGGCTTCGTCGCGCTTTCACTGCTGATCGGCATCCTCGCCGCGGCGTTCGGCCGGAAACTGGCCGACAAACTCGGCGCCTGGCGTGGCGGGCTGATCGCCGCGGGCGGATACGTCGTGCTGATCGCGGTGGCGGCGGCGCTGCTGCCGTCGATCGACGAGGTCCCCGCCGAGTTCCCCGGTTCCACGCTGTGGAGCTTCCGGCTGGCCTCGGTCGGCACCCAGCTGGTGCTGTGGACCGTACTCGGCCTGACCTTCGGCGCCTTGGCCGAGAAGGTGCTGGGTGAGAAGGCGTTGGCGGGCAAGCGATGAATGGCGCGGACGGTGCTGACTCACGAGGCGCCAGGCGGGACGAAAGGCATCCCCTCCACCGCACCCCGATCCATGAGGCGCAGCAACGCCTGAGTGTCGACGTGGTCCTCGACGGCGTCGGCGAGCCGGTCGAGCATGCTCTCCCGCAGCGTGCCGAACCCCTGCGCCCCGGGGGTAGGTGACCAGTCCGCCACTTCGCCGAGCCAGGCACGGCGGAAGCCGTCGTTCTCGAAGGCGCCGTGCCACATCGTGCCCCACACCGACCCCCGCCGATGTCCATCCAAAAAGGACTCGGCGGGGCCGGTGGCCGACACGGCGCCGTGGTGGATCTCGTACGCTTCCACGGGTTGACCTCGCCATTCGCCCGACGGCCGGGCCAGCACCTTGTCGGCACCGAACGAGACACGCGTCGGCAGCAGGCCGAGGCCGGGGACCGTTCCGGCGCCGGACTCGACGTCGTCCTCGATCTCGGCGGCCAGCATCTGATAGCCACCGCAGATCCCCAGCACCGGACGACCGGCCTCGGCCCGCGCCTGCACAGCGGCGGCCAGACCACGGGCACGTAACCACGCCAGGTCGTCCACCGTGGCACGGGAACCCGGCAGGATCACCACGTCGGCGGAAAGGACCGTGTCCGGATCAGCCGTCAGCGCGACCGAGACACCGGGCTCGGCAGCGAGCGCGTCCACGTCGGTCGCGTTGGAGGCGCGGGGGAACCGCACGACAGCGACCCGCAGGGATCCACCGGTCGCGCCCCAGCCCGCGGCGGCCAGCGCGTCCTCCGAGTCGATCCACACCTGGTCGAGCCAGGGCAGCACGCCGAAGACCTCACGGCCGGTGAGCTTCTCCAGCGTCTCCAGTCCCGGCCGCAACAGGCCGACGTCGCCGCGGAACTTGTTGACCAGCCAACCCGAAACCAGCGCCTGGTCTTCGGCGGACAGCAGAGCGAGGGTGCCGAACATCGCGGCCATGACCCCGCCGCGGTCGATGTCGCCGACGACGACCACGGGCAGGCCGAACCGCCGCGCCAGCCCCATGTTGACGTAGTCGCCCTCGCGCAGGTTGATCTCGGCCGGGCTGCCCGCGCCTTCACAGAGCACGACGTCGAATCGCCGTCGCAGTGAGGCGAAGGTGTCGAAGGCGATCTCGGCGAGCCCGGCCCGGCCGGTCGCGTACTCCCCCGCTTCCAGGGTGCCGAACGGTTTCCCGAGCGCGACGACGTGGCTGCGGCGGTCACTCCCTGGTTTCAGCAGCACCGGGTTCATCGCGGCTTCGGGTTCGACGCGGGCCGCGCGTGCTTGCAACCATTGCGCGCGGCCGATCTCGGCGCCGTCCGCGCACACCATCGAGTTGTTCGACATGTTCTGGGACTTGAACGGCGCGACCCGCACGCCCCGGCGCGCGAGCCAGCGGCACAACGCGGCGGTGACCAGGCTCTTGCCCGCGTCCGACGTCGTCCCCGCGACGAGGAGGCCGTTCACCGCGTGACCGCCACCGCGACGGCGAGCGCGGCGAGACCGACCGCTCTCGACAACCGGACCGCGCGACGCACGTCCACCGGTTCCGGGTCACGGCCGTCGCCGAGCACGCCGCGGCGTTCGGTGCGGCCGCCGTAGCTGTTCGTCCCGCCCAGCCGGATCCCGAGCGCGCCCGCGAAGGCCGCCTCGACCTGGCCCGCGTTGGGGCTCGGGTGGTGCTTCCCGTCGCGACGCCAGCTCCGGAACGCGGATTTGGCGAAGCCGCCCGCCAGCGGCGCCGACGCCACGGTCAGCGCCGCGCCGACGCGGGACGGGACCAGGTTGGCCAAATCGTCCGCCCTGGCCGACGCCCAGCCGAACCGGGAATAACGCGGCGAGCGGTAGCCGACCATCGCGTCCAGGGTGTTGAGCGCCCGGTAACCCAGCAGACCGGGGATCCCGGCGACCGCTCCCCACAGCAACGGCGCGACGACGGCGTCCGAAGTGTTCTCGGCGAGGGACTCGGTGGTCGCGCGCGCGAGTTGCCCGGCGTCGAGGCCGGTGGCGTCACGGGCGCACAGGTGCGAGAGCCGCTGCCGCGCGCCGGGCAGATCGCCGTCGTCGAGCAGCCTGGCCATGCGTGTGCCCTCGGCCGCGAGCCCTCGCCCGCCCAGAACCACCCAGGTGGACGCCGCCGTGAGCGCGAATCGCGCGAAAGGCCGCTTTCGGGTCAAGAGCTGGGCAGCGACACCCATTCCGGTGACGGTCCCCGCGCAGACGGCGGTGTACGCCGCGCCCCGCACCTTCGAATCAGCCCAAACCCGCTGTTCAAGGGCTTGCGCGGCGCGGCCGAAGCCGGCGACCGGATGTCCTCGTCGTGGATCTCCGAACACGGCGTCGGCGACGTAACCGGTAACGAGTCCGGCTGCGGTGGCGGCTTGTCGGAGTGGCACGTGGCGAACCGTAGCGCGTGCACGAGAATGCGAGGTATGACCAAGCTGACGCATCGCCTCGCGGGGGTTCTGGAGACGCTCGCGCGGGCACTTCGCCGCTACTCGCGCGACGACGGCAAGGTGCTGATACTGGGCGGCGTCCGCTCCGGGAAGTCGCACCACGCCGAACGGCTCGCGTCCCGCCACCCGCACCTGACCTATGTCGCGCCCGGCCTGCCGCCGAGCGCCGACGATCCCGAATGGGCCGCTCGTGTGGCCGCGCACCGCGCGCGGCGGCCGAGCACCTGGAAGACGATCGAGACCACCGACCTGGCCACGGTGCTGCGCACGGCGACGCATCCGCTGCTCATCGACTGCCTCGGCACCTGGATCGCCCGCGTGCTCGACGAGGTCGGCGCCTGGGACCAGAAGAAGGGCTGGGAACGGCGGCTCGACGACCGGCTGGAGGATTTCCTGGCGGCGTGGGAGCAGGCGAGCGTGCCGGTGATCGCGGTCAGCAACGAGGTCGGCAGCGGTGTGGTGCCTCCGGCGGTGTCCGGCCGGGTGTTCCGTGATGTGCTGGGCGCGGTGAACAACCGGGTGTCCGCCGTCTCCGACCGGACCGTGCTGGTCGTCGCCGGGCGGATGCTCGACCTGTCTTAGGAAGCCTGTCGGCGGAGCCCCATCGCGGACGCGGGTTCACCAACAGCCACAGAGGAGCCGCCATGCGTTTCGCCATCCCCGCCCCGGACGCCGCCTCCGGGGCCGCCGCGCGCACCAGACTGGACGGCCTTGTCAAGCCACTGGGCTCACTCGGGCGGCTCGAAGACCTGGCCGCGTGGCTCAGCGCCGCGCACGGGGTCGTGCCGCCGCGGCCACTCGACGACGTCCGGGTGGTCGTGTTCGCCGGGGACCACGGGGTTTCCGGTATGTCGGCGTATCCACGTGAGGTCACCGCGGCCATGGTCCGGGTGTTCCTGGCCGGGAAGAGCGGCGTCGGCGTGCTGGCCGGGCTGGCCGGGGCGAAGGTGCGGGCGCTGGACATCGCGGTGGACTGGGACGGCGCGGACGTACCCGCCGAGGTCGTCGCGCACAAGGTGCGGCGGGGTTCCGGCTCGATCGACGTCGAGGACGCGCTGTCCGAAGGCGAGGCGCGGACGGCGTTCGGCCACGGGCTCGCGATCGCGGACGAGGAGATCGACGGCGGCGCGGATCTGCTCATCCCCGGCGACATGGGGATCGGCAACACGACGATCTGCGCGGCCGTGGTCGCCGCGGTACTCGGCCTGGCGGCGGAGGACGTCGTCGGCACGGGCACCGGGATCGATGAGGACGGGCGAGCACGGAAGGTCGCCGTCGTCGAAGCCGCGCTCCAGCGAGCTGGCGAGGTGAAGGACCCCTTCGCGTTGCTGACCGCGTTAGGCAGCGCATGTCTCGCCGCGACGGCGGGTTTTCTCGTGCAAGCCGCCGTTCGCGGTGTGCCGGTGGTACTCGACGGCGTGTTCTCCGGTGCCGCGGCACTCGTCGCACGGGGGATCGCACCGGGTGCTGAACAGTGGTGGCTCGCCGGACATCGCTCGACAGAGCCTTCACAGGCGTACGCGTTGCAGGCACTCGACCTGGAGCCGATCCTCGACCTCGGGCTGCGGCTCGGCGAAGGCAGCGGCGCCGTGCAGGCGGTGCCGACGCTGAGGGCGGCACGGGCGATCCTCGCGGACATGGGTCTGTTGGCGGACCTCACTTGATCCTGGACGCGCTGAAGATGGCCGTCGGCACCCTGACCACCGTCCGGGTTCCGGCGCCGGGCGTGATCGACAAGCGCGTGGCGGGCGGCGCGATGGTGCTTGCAGCCTTGGCTGCCGTGCCTCTCGCGGCTTTCGCTTCCCTCCTCGTCTTCTTGGGGGATCTGGTCGGCCTGCCGGCTTTCGCGTCGGCGGCCTTGGCCCTCGGCGCGGTGGCGCTGGGCAGCCGCGGGCTTCACTTGGACGGTCTCGCGGACACGGCCGACGGGCTCGGCGCTTCGTACGACCGCGCGCGGGCACTCGACGTCATGCGCCGCGGGGACTCCGGGCCGACCGGGATCGCGACCCTGGTGCTGGTGCTGCTCGTACAGACCGGAGCACTGGCGGGGGCGATCGCGGCCGGGCACGGGATCGCGACGGCCGCGATCGCGGTCCTCGCCGGACGCGGCGTGCTGTCCCTGTGCTGCGCGCGTGGCGTCCCCTCGGCGCGGCCCGAAGGACTGGGCGCGACCGTCGCCGGTTCGGTGCCGAGATGGGCGGCCGCGGTGGTGTTCGCCGTACTCGCGGGTGCGGCTGCGCTGGTGTTTCCGTGGTGGCAGGGCCTGATCGCGGTGATACTCGGCTACCTGGCCGCGTCGGCGTTGCTGGCGCGGTGCGTCCAGCGGCTGGGCGGGGTCACCGGGGACGTGCTCGGGGGCTGTGTCGAGGTCGCCGTCGCGGGAGTTCTGCTGGCTTTGTCGTTTTGAGGACCGACCGTGGGGATTTCGGGACGTTGGATGAGCAGAATCCAGACGGTCCCGCAGAACCGGTCCGATCGCGACAGCCCGGGCAGCGACACCTTGGCGCGTTCCGAGGAGGTGAACCCGGCTCAAGCGGTTTGCTCGGCCGCCTTCAGCTTCTCGTCGATTTCCGGAAGCCAGTAGCACAGTTCGAGAGTCTTCATCCCCGCCCAGAGCGCGAGTTTGCGGCCCTGCGAAACCAGCGTGAGCGACGAGATCAGAAGCAGGACCGCCGTTCCGGCGGCGATGAACGGATGCTTGCCCGCGAAGATCTCGACGACCGCGGCGACCGCGCCGAACAGCAGTGGCGGCGCGCAGTTGCGCACCATGAGGCCGGACGCGCGCAGCCGCGTGACGTCGACCGCGATCTCCTTGTCGTGCAGTTGCAAAGCACACAGCAGAAGATGCTGGTTCTGGTACACGAAGGCGCGGTCCTTGGCCGAAGGCAGGCGACGGAGGAACTCTTCGGAGAGGACCCTCTGACGACGGCGTGGCACGATCCGCTCCATAGCCTCACCGAGGGGATAGGCCAGATAGCCCAACAGGAAACTCAGCACCACGATCACGACGACCACCACCACGGTGGGCACGCCACCGAGGCTCGCCGCGGTCAGGATATGCAGTTTCATCCCGAGGTAGCCGAAGAACGCGACGTAGAGCGCGCCGGGGATGGTGTAGGCGAAGAGATCGAAGACGCCGATCACGAAGTTCACCGGCCCATCCAACCACTTGCCTTGAGAAAGCCCAAAGATCGCGCACGAGTTTCGCACCGCCGGCCCACCCCGGCGGGGACGTCGCAGCCCAGGTGATGGTCGGCGGTTTGGTCGCCGGACATGTCAGGCGGCCCGAAGACCGTGGTGCCCTTGACCTGGAGGACGGCGTCGTCTCGAGTGGTGGTGTCCATGACGGGACCTCCTGACTCTTTGTTTGACACAGGTTCGAAGCACATCTTGGACTTCTCGTACGCGGCCGAGGTACGGATCACCAAGCAGAGGTTTTCGGAGAACTAGCGCGCCCCGCGCCGTTATCCCTGCCGCTTCGGCTCTGGAACGCGAGGGGCCCGACATCCCTGTGCACATCGTGCCCGGATCACGAGGCGAGGTCACTGTGGACTGGGTGATCATGCCCGTGGGCGACGATCTCGGCTTTCGGCTTCGCTTCGCGCTACCAAACCAGCATCGAGGATGCCTGCGGATCCGCGCTCACCGCACGGCGGTGAGCGCCGCCAGGAAGCCGTCCACCGTCTCCCGGTCCCGGACCGCGATCCGCAGGTACCGCGCGTCCAGTCCCGGGAAGGTATCCCCGCGCCGCACCGCGAAACCGGCCTCCCGCAACCGTTCCCGGACGCCATCCGCTCCGGGCAGCCGCACGAGCACGAAAGGACCCCGCGGCTCCCCCAGCACGTCGACACCCAAGGCACTCAACCCGGACACGAGGTACTCCCGGTCCGATTCCGCCGCCACCGCCAGCTTTTCGGCTTCTTCCAGCGCCGCCGGACGGCAGCACGCCACCACGGCGACGGCGGCGAGCGACGACACCGACCACGGCGGTTGTACCGCGCGCAGACTGTCCACAACGGACTCATCCGCCAGTACGTATCCGGCGCGCAGCCCGGCGATCCCCCAGGTTTTCGTCAAGCTCCGGAGAACGACGAAACCCGGCTCTCCCGCGACGCTTTCGGTTTCGCCGGGGACGGCGTCGAGGAAAGCCTCGTCGACGACGACGAGGCGCCCCGGACGTCCCAAGGCGAGCAGGTCCGCGGCCGGGTGTAGCGCCGACGTCGGGTTCGTGGGGTTTCCGACGAAGACCAGATCCGCGTCTTCGGGAACCGGGCGCAGGCGGAAGCCGTCATCGGGCGACAGCAGCACACGGTGCACTGGATGGCCTGCCGCGCGCAAAGCGGCTTCGGGCTCGGTGAACTGCGGATGCACGACCACGGCACGAGAAGGCCGCAACGCCGTGGCCAGCAACGTGAAAGCCTCGGCCGCACCCGCGGTCACCAGCACCTGGGACACCGGAAGCCCATGCCGTCGGGCCACCGCGGCGGTCGCGGCGGTGACGTCCGGGTAAGCGGCCAGGTCGTCCAGAGCAGCCGCGAGTTCGGCGCGCAGCCAGGCGGGGGGAGCCGGGAGCCGGACGTTGACCGCCAGGTCGACGAGCCCCTCGCCGACCTCGCGATCGCCGTGGTGCCAGAGATCGTAGTCAGCCATGAGCGTGTACCGCGGCGGCGAACCGCTCGGCGAGTTCGGGATAGCCCGCCCAGTGGACGTGCAGATAGGACGCGTGCAGTGACGCCGACGCGAAGCCGTCGGGTGTGCGGTCCCAACCCCACGCGGGCGTCGGCCCGCTGCCGGGTTCGACGATCGTGCGGTGGAATTCGTGCCCGGTGACGCGTTGCCCGGCGACGGTCAGCACCGTATCCGAGGGCGAGAAAGCCTTGCGGTAGCCGAGTTTCCCGCGTTTGGTCATGGTGGCCGAGGCGTCGAGGACACCGGTCATCGGCAGCCCGTCGATGTCCTGGCACAGGTACAACAGACCGGCGCATTCGGCCACGACGGGCATTCCGTCGCCGATGGCCCGCGCCACCGCCGTCCGCAGCGGGACGTTCGCCGACAGCTCCTCGGCGTGCACCTCGGGAAAGCCGCCGCCGAAGTACAGTCCGGCGCAGCCTTCGGGAAGTTCCTTGTCCTGCAAGGGATCCACGTCGACGACGTCGACACCGGCGGCGGCGAGCAGTTCCCCTGCCTCGGTGTAGCGGAAGGTGAAGGCCGGACCGGCCGCGGCGGCGACCACGGTGCGTGGGCCATCGTGGGAAAGCGAAGGCCGCCAAGGCTCTCCCGACAGCCGGGAAGCCGACCGCGCGACCTGGACGACCGCGCCGAGGTCCACGCCTTCGCTGATCCATCCGGCCAGCTCCGGCAGTAACCGCTCCGACTCGCTCGCGCGTTCGGCCGCCGGGACCAGGCCGAGGTGACGGCTGGGCGCGTGGATCTCTTCGTTGCGATACAAGGTTCCCAGCAGCGGGACGCCGGTCGCTTCCAGCGCCGTGACGATCTCGTCGGCGTGCCGCTGCGAGCCCAGCTTGTTGAGGATCACGCCGGCGAGCCGGACGCGGGTGTCGTACTGCGCGAAGCCGAGGACGGTCGCCGCGACACTGCGCGACGCGGCCGAGGCGTCCACGACGAGTACGACCGGAGCGTCCAGCAGCCGGGCGACGTGCGCGGTCGAGGCATACCCCTCGGTGCCGAGCGCGCCGTCGAACAGGCCCATCACGCCTTCGATGATCGCGATGTCGGCCCCGGCGGAACCGTGCAGCAGCAACGGGATCAACTGCTCCTCGCCCTGCAGGAACGGGTCGAGGTTGCGTGGGGGTCGCCCGGTCGCGAGGGCGTGATAGCTCGGGTCGATGAAGTCGGGGCCGACCTTGTGCCCGGACACGTTCAGTCCCCGCGCGCGCAACGCCGCCATCAGGCCCGCGGCGATCGTGGTCTTGCCGTGCCCGGAGCCGGGCGCGGCGATGACCACGCGATTCACCATTCGATGCCTCGCTGGCCTTTTTGCCCGGCGTCCATCGGGTGTTTCACCTTGGTCATCTCGGCGACCAGGTCGGCGGCGTCGACCAGCTCCGGCGGCGCGTACCGGCCGGTGATCACCACATGCTGGTGACCAGGGCGCGCGGTCAGGGTCGAGACGACGTCGTCCACTTCGAGCCAGCCCCATTTGAGTAGGTAGCTGAACTCGTCGAGTACGTAGAAGTCGTGGGTCTCGGCGGCGAGACGGCGTTCGATCTCGGCCCAGCCCTCGCGGGCGTTGGCGGCGTGATCCTCCTCGGACCCGGCTTTGCGTGCCCAGCTCCAGCCTTCGCCCATCTTGTGCCACTCGACCGGCCCGCCCTGACCGGTGTCTTCGTGCAGCTTGCCGAGCGCGCGGAACGCGGCTTCCTCGCCGACGCGCCACTTCGCCGACTTGACGAACTGGAACACCCCGATCGACCAGCCCTGGTTCCATGCCCGCAACGCCATCCCGAACGCGGCCGTGGACTTCCCCTTCATCTCGCCGGTGTGCACGGCGAGCAGGGGACGGTTGCGGCGCTGACGCGTGGTGAGACCGTCGGCGGGTACGGTTTCCGGTTTGCCCTGAGGCATTACGCGGCCCTCCCGGAAATGCGCGTACGGACGGCACCGGCGAGCGTGTCGGCGGCGACCTCGGTGACCGGAACGTGTTCCGCGCCAAGGTGTTTCGCCAGTTCCGCGGCGAGCCCGAGTCGCATCTTCCCGCTCTCGCAGTCCATCACGACCGAAGTCACGTTCCCGGCCAGCAGCCCGGCCGCCTGCCGTGCCCGTTCGACGGCGTCGGCCCCGCTGGTCGCCCGGCCGTCGGTGACGACGACGAGCAACGGGCGTCGCAGCGGGTCGCGGACCGCTTCGATCCGCAGCACCCTCGCCGCCTCGAGGAGTCCCTCGGCCAGCGGCGTCCGGCCGCCGGTCGCGAGACCGTCCAAACGGGACGCCGCGGCGTCGACGCTGATCGTCGGCGGAAGCGAGAGTTCAGCGCCGGAAGCACGGAAGGTCACCAAGCCCACCTTGTCACGCCGCTGGTAGGCGTCGAGCAACAAGGACAGCACGGCGGTCTTCACCTCCCGCATCCGCTGGCGAGCGCCCATCGAGCCGGACGCGTCGACGCAGAACAGCACCAGGTTGCCCTCGCGCCCTTCCCGCCGCGCGAACCGCAGATCCTGGGGCCGCACCACGAGCCCGGCACCACTGCGTCCGCGAGAACGCTGGTGCGGCGCGGCGGCGCGCACGGTCGCGAGCAGATGTGGGTGACCACCGGAGACCCCGGCGGGCTGAACGCCGATGGTCCGGCCGTTGTCGGTGATCGCGCGTGACCGCCGTCCGGCGGCGCCCTCTCCGGTGCCCTTCACCTCGAAACGCCTGGCGCGAAAGGCTTCCCCGGCTCCGACCGGCTTCTGGTCACCGCCGCTCTGCCCACCGCCCGACGGCTCCTGCCCGCCTTCCGAAGGCGGCTGGCCCGAAGCCTCGCCGCCCTCCGGAGGAGTACCCGAGCCGGGGCCGTCGTCGTCGGGACCGGGGCCTTCCGGCTCGGCGTCCTGCAGCGCCTGCTCCAGCTGCTCCTCGGAGATTCCGGGCGCGTCGAAGGGATTCCGGCGACGGCGGTGCGGCAGTGCGAGACGGGCCGCGACCCGGACGTCCTCGGTGGTCACCTCGGTCCGCCCGGACCAGGCGGCATGCGCGACGGCGGTCCGCGCGGTCACGATGTCCGCGCGCATCCCGTCGACCTCGAAGGACGCGCAGACCTCGGCGATCTGCCGCAGCGCGTCGTCCGGGAGTTTGACCGACGGCAGAAGTCGTTGCGCCGCCTCGATGTCCGCGGCGAGTTCGGCGTCGGCAGCGGCGTACTGGCCGGCGAAACCGTCGGGATCCGCCTCGTAGGCGAGCCGCCGCCGGACGACCTCGACACGCAGTTCGGGATCCCGGCTGGACGCGACCTCGACGGTGAGGCCGAAGCGGTCCAGCAACTGCGGCCGCAGTTCGCCTTCCTCGGGGTTCATCGTGCCGATCAGGACGAACCGGGCGGCGTGCGACACCGAGACGCCTTCGCGCTCGACGGTCGCGCGCCCCATGGCGGCGGCGTCGAGCAGCGTGTCGACCAGGTGGTCGTGCAGGAGGTTGACCTCGTCGACGTACAGCAGTCCGCGATGCGCGGCCGCGAGCAGGCCGGGCTGGAAGTCGGTGACACCGTCGGCGAGCGCGCGCTCCAGGTTCAGCGAGCCGATCACGCGGTCTTCGGCCGCGCCGACCGGCAGTTCCACCAGCCGCGCGGGACGGCGGTGGGCGGGCGAACCCTCGGTGTGCGGGCCGTCCGGGCAGGCCGGATCGGGTTCGACGGGATCGCACGAGAACCGGCACGCGTCCACGACGTCGACGCCGGGCAGCAGCCCGGCCAGCGCGCGCACCATCGTCGACTTCGCCGTGCCCTTCTCCCCCCGCACCAGCACCCCGCCGACGGCGGGCGAGAGGGAGGAAAGCACCAGCGCCAGGCGCAGCTCCGGCATCCCCACAACGGCGGAGAACGGGTACGGCTTCACAGCACTCCTGTCGTCGACGATCTGGTGCGATCATCGCATAGGAAAAGCGTCATCTAACGTGACGAGCGTGCGCGAAGAATCACCCCTCACGGTCGTCGGGATCGGAGCCGACGGCTGGTCCGGCCTGTCCGGGCAGGCCAGGGAAGCGGTGCTGAACGCGGACGTCGTCGTGGGCTCACCGAGACAGCTCGCGTCCCTGCCCGAAGACGTGGAAACCGAAGCGTGGCCCAGCCCGCTACTCCCCGCTCTGGACGACTTCCTCGCGGACAGGGGCCGCGTCTGCGTGCTGGCCAGCGGCGATCCCCTGCTGTCCGGCATCGGCACGACGCTCATCCAGCGCGGCTACGACGTCCAGATCCTGCCCGCGCTCTCCTCGGTGACACTCGCCCGCGCGAGGCTCGGCTGGTCGGCGGAAGAGACCGAGGTCGTCACCGTCGTCGGCCGCGCGATCGGCCGGGTGAGCCGGGCACTGGCGCCGGGCCGCAGGATCCTCGTCCTCGGGGCGAACGACGTAGACCTGCGTGACCTGCTCAAAGCCCGCGGTTACGGCCGGAGCCGCGTCATCGCGCTGTCCGACCTCGGCGGCCCCGACGAGCGGGTCGGCCCAGGCTCGCTGACCGTGTTCGCCGTCGAAGCCGACGGGCCCGCGCTGCCGCTGACCGGTCTTCCGGACGACGCCTTCGAGCACGACGGCCAGCTCACCAAACGCGACCTCCGCGCGTCCGCGCTGGCCAGGCTCGCGCCATCACCCGGCGAACTGCTGTGGGACGTCGGCGCGGGCGCGGGCAGCGTCGGGATCGAGTGGTCCCGGGTGCATCCGCTGAACCGGACGATCGCGATCGAGCGGTCGCCGGAGCGAGCCGCCCGGATCATCCGGAACGCGCACGCGCTCGGGGTACCGGAACTCGACGTGGTGATCGGTGCCGCGCCGGAAGCACTCGAAGGGTTGACCAAGCCGCACGCGATCTTCCTCGGCGGCGGAGTGACCGTTCCGGGTGTTCTGGACGCCTGTCTGGCGACCGGCGCGCGGCTGGTGGCACACGGCGTCACTCTCGAATCCGAGCAGACGTTGGCCCGTGCCTATGCCGAACACGGTGGCGAACTGATCCGCGTCGGCGTCGAACAGGCCGCGCCGCTGGGCGGATTCACCGGCTGGACCCCGGCGCGGGTCGTGACACAATGGAGCAGGGCATGACAGTGCATTTCATCGGCGCGGGCCCCGGTGCCGCCGACCTCATCACCGTGCGGGGCCGTGACCTGCTCGGTCGCTGCGAAACCTGCCTTTACCCCGGCAGCATGACGCCGACGGACCTGCTCGCCTACTGCCCTCCGGAGGCAGTGCTCGTCGACACCGCGAACCTCGATCTGCCCGCGATCGTCGAGCGCATGGTCGAGGCCCACCGGAGCGGTCACGAGGTCGCGCGGCTGTGCTCCGGGGACCCGTCGCTCTACAGCGCGGTCGCCGAACAAATGCGTCGCCTCGACGTGGCCGGAGTCCCCTACGACGTCACCCCGGGCGTACCCGCGTTCGCCGCCGCGGCCGCGCTGCTCAAGCGCGAACTGACCGTGCCCGAGGTCGGCCAGAGCCTGGTCATCACGCGGGCGCAGGCCCGCTCCACGGCCATGCCACCGGGTGAAACGCTGGCGAACTTCGCGCGCACCGGCACCACGCTCGCGCTGCACCTGGCGATCAACCGCGTCGAGCAAGCAGTCGACGAATTGCGCCCCTTTTATCGGGACGACTGCCCGGCGGCGGTGGTGGCGCTGGCGAGTCAGCCGGGTGAGCAGGTGCTGCGCGGAACGCTCGGCACCATCGCCGCCCAGTCCCGCGAAGCCGGGATCAGCCGCGCGGCGATGATCTTCGTCGGGGAAGTCCTTGCCGCCGAAGGATTTCCCGACAGTTTCCTGTACTCGGCCACCCGAGATCGCGCGAACCAACCGGAGTCACTGTGAAACTGGGTCAACCTGAAAACGTGCGCTGGGGCCTGCTGGCCGCCGGGACCATCGCCGCCGAGTTCGCGGCGGGCGTCGCAGAGAGCAAGCACGGTGTGCTGGAGGCCGTCGCCGCGCGCTCCGGCGACCGGGCGGCCGAGTTCGCGAGCCGCTTCGAGATCCCGAAGTGCTACGGCTCCTACGAAGACCTTCTCGCCGACCCGGACGTCGACGCGATCTACATCTCGACGCCGCATCCGCTGCACGGCGAGTGGGCGATCCGCGCGGCCGAGGCTGGCAAGCACATCCTGTGCGAGAAACCCCTGACGGTGTCCGTCAGCGAAGCCGAGAAGGTCATCGAGGCGGCCCGCGTCAACGACGTCTTCCTCATGGAGGCGTTCATGTACCGGCTGCACCCGCAGATCCGCCGCCTGGCCGAGCTGATCTCCGGCGGCGCCATCGGTGAGGTCCGTGCCGTGGACGTCGCCTTCAGCTACGACTTCGCCGTCCCCCGGCTCACCGATCCCGCGCTGGGTGGCGGCGGGATCTTCGACGTCGGGTGTTACTGCACCTCGCTCGCGCGGCTCGTCTCGCAGGCGGCGACCGGGCAGGACGTCGTCGAGCCCGAAGAGGTGCTCGGGATGGCGAGGCTCGACGAGAACGGCATCGACGAGGTCGCGTTCGGGCTGCTGCGGCTGCCCGGCGGCATCCTCGCGCAGGTGGCCTGCGGCTTCCAGCTCACCCAGGACGACCACATCCGCGTCTACGGCTCACGAGGACAGCTGTACGTGCCGAAGCCGGCGTGGATCCACGAAATGCGCAAGCCGAAGACCTCGCAAATCATCCTCACGCCCGAAGGCGGCGAGCCCGAGGTGATCGAAGTCGAGGCGACGCAAGGCCTCTTCGCCCGCGAAGCCGACCACGTCGCCGCGCATCTCGCCGACCGGCAAGCACCCGAACTCACCTGGGCGGAGACGATCGCCAACCTGCGCACGCTGGAACGGTGGCGCGCGGCCGTGGCCCGATGACGCTGCTGATCCTGGGCGGCACCGGCGAAGCCCGGGAACTCGCGAAGGAGCTGGCGGCACGCGGCGAGCACGTCGTGTCATCGCTCGCGGGCCGCGTCGCGCGTCCGAAGCTGCCGGACGGCGAAGTCCGCGTCGGCGGCTTCGGCGGCCCGGAAGGTCTCGCGCGCTGGCTGACCGAGAACGACATCGCCGCGATGATCGACGCCACGCACCCTTTCGCCGAACGCATCGGCGCCAACGCGGTGGAAGCCGCCCGTGAGACGGGCACACCGTTGCTGAGACTGGCCAGGCCCGGCTGGGCCGGACAGCCCGGCGACACCTGGCACTGGGCCGACGACCTCGGCCACGCCGCGCGGCTGCTCCCGGCCCTCGGCGAACGCGTGTTCCTCACCAGCGGACGTCAAGGGCTCGCCGCCTTCGCCCAGCTCGATCTGTGGTTCTTGATCCGCTGCGTCGATCCGCCGGAGGCGCCGCTCCCCCGTCGGCACGAAGTCCTGCTGGACCGCGGACCGTACGAGCCCGCCAAGGAACGCGCGCTGATGGAACGGCACGGCATCGAGGTACTCGTCACCAAGGACAGCGGCGGCGCGATGACCGCGGCGAAGCTCACCGCGGCCCGCGAACTCGCCCTCCCCGTGGTCGTCGTCCGGCGGCCGCGGCGACCTGGGACGGACGGCGTAACGACAGTTCAGGACGCCTTGATCTGGCTCAGGGCCCTTGGTGAACCCGCGATCGACGTCGGCAGGACGCCACCTCGTCATCCACGCCACCTATTCGGAAATGGCGCCCTGCCACCGCGATAGCGTGCCTTCGGCCAGGGCGGGTTCGCGTACGGTCACCTTCCCGGAACCGCCCTCAGCTCCGCCCACCGGCTCAGCGTCACGACGAAGGGCAGCCCTGCGTAAGCCGTTCGGATCAGACCCGTTAGCGTTGCGCCGATGCGTCTGATCGCTGTCACGCTGGGGTTGCTGTCCGCCTTGTGCGCGTTGGCTTTCCCCTTCCTGCCGGTGGTGCAGGACACAGCGGAGGTCGTCTGGCCAACGGGCGGCGACACCCGCTCCGTCAACGCGCCCCTGACCGGGTACTGGGCACAGGACCTGCGCGTCGATCTGCCGTGCCCGACCGTCCGTTCGCTGGACGCGCGTTCGCAGGGCCAGGCACTGCTGTTCTCCACCGTGCCCGACGGCCGCACCGACCCGCGGGCAGGCAAGGGCGTCGGCCTGCAGTTGCGCATCGACAACGGCGTACTGCTCGCCGTCAGCCAAGGTCAGCAGATCGTGCAGCAGCCGCTGCCGGAGAGCACCTGCGACGTCGAACTGTCGGCGGACGCGAACCAGATGACGCTGACCGTCGCCGGGACCGTGGTGTTCCACGCCGAGGGTGACGTCCGGCCGCGGCTGGTCGGGATCTACTCGTCGATCAATGCGGGCAAGGACCCGATCGGCGGCGTGCACGTCTCGGTCGTCCCGGACACCCGCTACCAGACGTCGCCGACGGTCTTGAAGTGGATCATCGGCGTGCTCGCGGCGCTGTCGTTCATCGGCTGCCTGATCGCGGTGTGGCGGATGGACTCCGGTTTCGCCCGCCGCGCGCCGCGCTGGGCGCCGGTCGGCTGGTGGCGGCTGACCGCCCGCGACGCCACGGTGACCGTCGCGCTCGGCGCGTGGGTCTTCATCGGCCCGGTCACCTCCGACGACGGCTACATCCTCACGATGGCGAGAGTGGCCGAAGAGACCGGCTACCTGACCAACTACCACCGCTGGTTCGGCGTCGCCGAAGCGCCGTTCGGCTGGTTTTACCACGTGTATCAGCTGATGGCGCACGTCAGCACGGTGCCGCCGTGGATCCGGCTTCCGTCGTTCCTGCTCGGCGTGCTGAGCTGGCTGCTGATCAGCCGCGAGGTCATGCCGCGCCTCGGCACCCAGGTCCGGACGAGCCGCGCGGCGGGCTGGGCCGCCGCCGCGGTCTTCCTGGTCTGGTGGATGCCGTTCAACAACGGCGTCCGGCCGGAACCGGTCGCCGCGCTGGGCTCGCTGCTGGCGATCTGCGCCGTGGAGCGCGCGCTGGTGACCCGTCGCCTGCTGCCGCTGGCCCTCGGTCTCACCGCGGCCGGGTTCACCCTGGCCGCGACGCCGACCGGGCTGATCGCGGTCGCGCCGTTCCTGGTCGCCGCCCGGCCGCTGTTCAAACTGGTCCGCCAGCGCGCCGAGAACGGCTGGCTGCCGGTGCTCGCGCCGGTGCTGGCCGCCGGGCTGCTGGTGCTGGTCGTGGTGTTCGCCGACCAGACCTTCGCCACCGTGCAGGAGGCGACCCGGATCCGCACCCAGGTCGGCCCGAACCTGTCGTGGTTCCAGGAACTCGCGCGCTACCAATTGCTCTTCGAGAGCCTGCCGGACGGATCGGCGCCACGGCGGTTCCCCGTGCTGCTCGTCCTGCTGTGCACCGGGGCCTGCCTGGTGGTGCTGCTGCGCCGCGGCCGGATCCCCGGTGCCGCGCTCGGCCCCAGCCGTCGCCTGATCGGCACGGTCGCGCTGTTCTTCCTGCTGCTCGCGCTGACCCCGACCAAGTGGACGCACCACTTCGGCGCGTTCGCCGCGGTCGGCGCGGCCATGGCGGCGCTGACCGCGCTGGCGACCAGTTCGACGGTGCTGCGGTCGAGGCGTAACCGGGCGGCGTTCCTCGCCGGGCTGCTCGTGGTCGGCGCGCTGGCCGCGACCGGACCCAACTCGTTCTGGTTCGTGTCGAAACTGGGCGTGCAGTGGACCGCGGTGGCGCCTTCGATCGGCGGGATCCCGCTGTCGACGATCCTGCTGGTCGCGGCCGCGATCTCCGGGGTGTACGCGTTCGTGGAGAACGTCCGCGCGCACCGGCCGGGGCTGCCCGCGGGGCCGCAGGAAGGCCGGGGCCGGTCGCTGCGGCTCGGGTCGCTCTCGCTGGCGGTGGTCTGTGGCCTGATGGCGACGGGCGAGTTCGTCAGCATGGCGTGGGCGATCCACAACCAAGCCGGTTCCTACAGTCTCGGCGCCGCGAACTTCGGGCATCTGTCCGGCAAGAGCTGCAACCTCTCCGACCACGTGATGGTGGAACGGGACGCCGCGACCAGCATCCTGCGGGCCCAGCCCGAACAGCGGACGGTGCCGGTGAAGAAGGAGGAGCCGCCCGCCGGGGCGACCCCGCCGCTGCCCGATCCGGGGCAGGACAACGGCCGCGTGCAGACCGGGTTCCACACCCGCGCGATCGACGACAAGGACCCGCTGGCCGAACCGCCGCACGGCTTCAAACCCGACGAAGTGCCGATGTGGAGCAGTTTCCTCGACCCCGAAACGCGGGCCGGGCGGCTGCGCGGCGACTGGTACGCCCTCGCCGAAAAGCCCGCGGACGGCCAGATCGTGGTCGCCACCGCCGGAGCATCACGGCGGCCGACGTCGGTCAGCCTCGACTACGGCCTGAACACCGGCGAAGGCGTGAAGGTGCTTCGCAGCCAGTTCGTACTTCCGCCGGGCGCGGGGACCAACGGCTGGAACGACACCCGGATCAACCTGCGTGACCTGCCGGCCGAGACGACGTCCGTGCGGATCAACATCGTCGACAACGACCTCACCGAGGACGGCTGGATCGCCGCGTCGGCACCCCGCGTCCCGACGTTCACCACGCTGACCGAGAAGATCGCGGGCAAGCCGGTGTACGTCGACTGGCCCGCGTCGTTCGTCTACCCGTGTGTGCAGCCGGTGACCTCGCACGACGGCATCTCGAAGATGCCCGAGTACCGGATCACCGCGGGCGCCGTCGCCGACGAGGCGAACTGGGCGTCCAGTACCAACGGCGGCCCGATCGGCTGGCTCGAAGAGGTCGCGGCCGAACCCGAGGTGCCCAGTTACCTGATCGGCCAGCCGAGTCAGTCGTGGGGACAGCTGCTGCAGGTCGAACCGTTCACCGAGGGGATCGCTCCGACGATCATCCACGGTGAGAAGGTCGTGCCCGGCTGGTGGTCGCCGGGTCCGGGACCGCGGCAGCCGAACGGCAAGGACCCGACGCGCTAGGAGCTGAAGGGCTCGGAGCTGACGGGCTCGGAGCTGAAGGGGACTTTCCCCGCGTAAGACGCAGCGAAGGGGCCCATCACCGCATGAGACGCGGTGATGGGCCCCTTCAGCCAGTGGCGATGTCACGTGACCAGATGGACGACACACGTGCGGCCAGGCTGCGCGGCGAGTCGTCCGTCTGGACACGAGTGTCGTCCATCCCATCACGCGTGTCGTCCGTCGGCTCACGCGTGCCGGTGACCGGTCACGCTGCCCGGGGGGGGTGGGTGGAAATAGGGACACTCAACGTCCCTATTTCCACACACCCCTTGATAGAACCGTCCCTACCCCTCACGAAACCCATCGCTCACCGGACAGCCAGCACGGCCAACGCCGGCGGCAGCGGACCGTCGTGCAGGACCCCGAGCCGCTGGGTCGCGCGAGTGAGCGCGACGTAGAGCTCGGCCGCACCCCGCGGCCCGTCGGCGAGGATCCGCACCGGGTCCACGACGAGGACGGCGTCGAACTCGAGGCCCTTTGTCTCCGAGGCGGGCACGGTGCCCGGTACCCCGGGCGGTCCGATCACGACGCTGGTGCCTTTACGGCCGGCTTCGTCCTTGACGAACTCCTCGATGGCGCCGGCCAGCGAGTCGTCGGTGACCGGCCGAGCCCACGGCAGGACACCGCTTGAGCGGACCGAATCCGGTGCCCGGACCTCGGGTGCGAAATCGGCGAGCACAGCGGCGGCGACGGCCATGATCTCCGCCGGGGTGCGGTAGTTCACCGTCAGGGACCGGTAGACCCACCGGCCCGGCACGTACGGCTCCAGCATCGAGCCCCACGACCGTGCCCCGGCCTCGGACCGGCGTTGCGCGAGGTCGCCGACGACGGTGAAGGACCGGTTGGGGCAACGGCGCATCAGCACCCGCCAGTCCATTTCGGACAGTTCCTGCGCCTCGTCGACCACGACGTGCCGGTACGTCCAGTCCCGGTCCGCGGAAGCGCGTTCGACGAGGCCGCGCGTGTCGTGCTCGACGAAGCGATCGGCGAGTTCGTCGGCGAAGAGCAGGTTTTCGGCGGACAGCAGGACGTCCTCGTCCATCTCCTCGCGGTCCAGCTTCATCGTGTCCAGCACACCTTCGGCGTACTCGGCCTCGGCCTTCTTCGCCCGCTCGACGGCTGCCTCGGCCGCCTTCTCCGCCGCCGTGTCCCGGCCGAGGAGGTCGACGAGTTCGTCGAGCAGCGGCGTGTCCGACACCGTCCATGCCGCACCGTCGGCACGCAGCAGCGCCTGGTCGGCGCCCGCCGCACGAAGCCGTTCCGACGACGAAAAGAGCGACCCCAGCAGGCTTTCCGGCGTCAGGATCGGCCAGAGCGCGTCGAGCGCGGCGGTGAACGTCTCGCTCTCCGCCAGCTCCTTGAGCAGGTCCTTGCGCAGCCGCTCCCATTCGTCACGGTCGTCCCGGCTCAGCCAGCCGCGGCCGATCCGCGCGATCGCCCGCTCGGTCAGGACGTAGGTGACGATGTCGGTGAACACCGCGCGCGCTTCGTTGTGCGGCAACCCGCTCTTGCGCGCCTCCTCCCTTGCCCAGTCCGCGGTTTCGGCGTCGATCCGGACGGTGACGTCGGACAGGTCGATCGGCAGCGGCTCCTCCGGCAGCGACTGCCGATCGGCGACGGCCGCGGCCAGGACGTCCAGCATTTTCAGCGAGCCCTTGAGCCGCGCCGCCTCCGGACCGTCCTCGGCGGTGACGTGTTTGCCGGGGACGAAGTCGCCGGTGGTCATGAACACCACGTCGGTCTCGCCCAGCGACGGCAGAACCCGTCCGATGTGGTGCAGGAACGCCGGATTCGGCCCGACCACGAGCACGCCGTGCCGTTCCATCCGCTCGCGCTGGGTGTAGAGCAGGTACGCGACGCGGTGCAGCGCCACCACGGTCTTCCCGGTACCCGGCCCGCCCTCGATCACCAGCACACCGGGGTGCTCGTGCCGGATGATCTCGTCCTGTTCGGCCTGGATCGTCGCGACGATGTCGCGCATGCCCTCGCCGCGCGGCGCGTTGACGGCCGCGAGCAGCGCCGCGTCACCCTCCGCGTCACCGCCGGGACGGCCGAACACCTCGTCGGTGAACCCGAGCACCTCGCGCCCGCGCGTGCGGAACTGACGGCGACGGCGCATCTTTTCCGGTGTCGCACCGGTCGCGGTGTAGAACGGGCGCGCCGCCGGTGCCCGCCAGTCGAGCAGCACCGGCTCGTAGTCGTTCTTCTCGTCGAAGAGCCCGATGCGGCCGATGTGGAAGGTCTCCCCCGCGACGCTGTCCAGCCTGCCGAAGCACAGTCCGTTGTCCACGACTTCCAGCCGCCGCGACTCCCTGGCCAGCGCCCGCACCTCGACGTCGCGTTCCATGGCCGTCCCGCCGGTTCCCCCCAGCGCTACCTGGTGCTCGCCCTTCACCCGCGCTCGCTCGGCGTCCAGGCGCGCGTAGAGCCCGGCGACGTACTCGCGCTCGGACAGCAGCTCTTCTTCATGACCCTGAGTTGACACAGACTCCCATTTCGCCAGGTTTCGGCTACGGCGAGTGAGTTTGAAGCATGACCGGGGTCTTGCGGCAAGTCCCCCTATGCGCTATATGTTTATTACGGAGAGAGTCGCTCATCCATCCGGTGGCAAGTTTTCGAGCCCCGGAAAGTACCTCTTCCACTCTTCCCGGCACCGGTCCTGGCCCGGGAGTCGTCCATCGCCCAGAGCCACTCGAGGCCAGTTCGCCGACGTCTCGCAACCGGACGGTCCGGCAGGCGCGCAACGCGGGGCTGGGCCGTCACTCGTAGCTGCGCGGTGTCCAGACGATGCCGTTCTCGGCGCGAGTCTTCGACGAGCCCACGATCAGCAGGCAGCGCATGTCCACGCTCGCCGGATCCAGCGTGCCGAGGGTGACGACGCGGATGTCCTCCTCCGGGCCGCCGACGTCGCGGGCGACGACCACCGGCGTCTCCGGCGCGCGATGCCGGAGCAGGACGTCGCGGGCCTGTGCGAGCTGCGTGGTCCGCGTGCGCGACGCCGGGTTGTACAGCGCGAGCACGAGATCCGCGGCACCCGCGGCGTCGAGCCGCTTCTCGATGATCTCCCACGGCTTGAGCCGGTCGGACAGTGAGAGCACGCAGTAGTCGTGCCCCAGTGGGGCGCCGACCCGGGACGCGGCCGCCTGCGCGGCGGTCACCCCCGGCACGATCCGGACCCGCGTCCCCGTGCCGTGTCCGGCGGCGGCCTGCTCCAGCACGGCCGACGCCATCGCGAACACACCTGGGTCGCCCGAGGACACCACCGCGACCTTGGCGCCGTTCGCGGCCAACTCGAGCGCCTCGACGGCGCGGTCCGCCTCGACCCGGTTACCCGACGCGTGCCGCTGTTGGCCCGCACGCTGCGGCACCCGCGCGACGTACGGGCCGTAGCCGACGATGTGCTCCGCCGCGGCCAGTTCCTCGGTCGCTTCAGGGGTCAGCCAGTCCGGGCCAGCCGGGCCGAGGCCGACGACCACGACTTCGCCACCGGTGTGGGTTTCAGCGGGCTTCGCCGTCTCCTGCTCCCCCGCGAGACGCGACGCGTAGGCCGGGCTGGGCAGCAGCGCCAGCGAGAAGTACGGCACCGAGTCCGGGTCGACGCCGGCGAGCGGCTCGACGCGCTGCGTCGGCCAGGTCGCCCGTTCGACGTACACGGCGTCGTCCAGTTTCCCGGCTTCGGCCAGTGCCTCGCGGACGTTGCCGAACGTGCGGCCGAGCTTGAGCACCGCCGCGGCCTGCGTGTCGGCGAGGCGTCGCGCGAGTTCCGGCGCGGGCAGCGTGCCGGGCAGGATGGTGAGGACCTCGTCGCGCTGCACCAGCGGACGGCCGAGCACCGACGACGCCGCGCTGACCGACGTCACGCCGGGAACCACGGTCGCCTCGTAGCGGTCGGCGAGCCGTTCGTGCATGTACATGTAGGAGCCGTAGAAGAACGGGTCGCCTTCACAGAGGACGACCACGTCACGTCCGGCGTCGAGGTGTTCGGCAAGCCGTTTCGCGCTCAGTTCGTAGAAATCGGCGATGGCGCCTTCGTAGCCGCCGGGGTGGTCGGTGGTCTCGGTGGTGACCGGGTAGACCAGCTTCTCCTCGATCCGGCCGTCCCGCAGGTACGGCTCGGCGACCGAACGCGCGATGCTCCGGCCGTGCCGCGCGCTGTGATAGGCGATGACGTCGGCCTCGCCGATCAGCCGCGCGGCCTTGACCGTCATCAGTTCCGGGTCACCGGGTCCGAGCCCGACGCCCCAGAGTTTTCCGAGCCCGCTCATTCGACCTCACTCGCCATCGCGTTGATCGCGGCGACGGCCATCGCGCTGCCGCCGCGGCGTCCGTGCACCACCAGGTACGGCGCGGGAGCACGCTCCACGAGCTCCACTTTGGACTCGGCGGCGCCCACGAAGCCCACCGGGACGCCGATGATCGCCGCCGGGGCACCGACGCCCTCGTCGAGCAGTTCCAGCAGGCGGAACAACGCGGTGGGCGCGTTGCCGATCGCCACCACGGAGCCGGGCAGCTTGTCGCGCCACAGCTCCAGCGCCGCCGCGGAGCGAGTGGTGCCCATCCGCTCGGCCAGCCCCGGCACCTTCGGGTCGGACAACGTGCACAGCACCTCGTTGGCCGAAGGCAAACGTTTGCGGGTCACGCCGGATGCGATCATGTTCGCGTCGCAGAAGATCGGCGCACCCGCTTCGAGGGCCGCGCGGCCGGACTCCACCACGTCCAGGCTGTAGCGGAGGTCGTCGACCAGGTCGACCATCCCGCACGCGTGGATCATCCGCACGGCCAGCACCGCGACGTCGTTGGGCAGGATCGCGAGATCCGCCTCCTCGCGGATGGTGGCGAACGAATGCCGGTAGATCTCGGCCCCGTCCCGGATGTAGTCGATCACTGCTGTCCCTTCAATTCGGCACTGCCCTTCCGCGCCAACGTCCTGGCCAGGTCGCCGACCGGGACCCATGCCCCGTCGACCAGATAACCGTCCTCCGCCGCGAGCACGTCGACGTGCTCACGCGCGGGCTTTCCGCACCGCCGCGCACAACCGGCGAAATGGACCCTCGGGGTCTGGCCGACCCGCGCCGCGTCGGCCCGGACGTCGGCGAGCGACTTCGCGCAGCCCGGACGCCCGATGCAGGCACTGATCCCGAGCGACGGCGCGGCCGGATCGGTGATCAGGCCGGCGTCGTCGTCCAACGTGCCGAAGACGAGGATCGAGCGCCACGGCGTCACCACGGCGTTCCCGGCCTTCGCGATCGCGCGCGCCTGTTCGGCGGCCAGGCGGCCGAAGACCGGCGCGACCCCGAAGGCGTCACCGATAGGCCCGATGGGCAGGCCAGGGTTCGTGTCGAAGATCCGGGGTTCTTCGGTTTCGCCCGGTATGCCATGAAGAAGTGGTTCTGGGTCGTGGAGTTCACCGACCCGCCAGGCGGTTTCCCTGATCCGGACGAAGGCGCGCGCGACCGCGATCAATGCCTCGACGGCGTTCTCCACGGCGACGCGCAGGCCGGTGTCTGCGCCGTCGAGCAGCAACGCGCCGTCACGCCAGCAGACATCGGCGCCCTCCCCAGAGACGTCGCCGCGACCGCCGTCGAGGGCGAAGAGGAAGCGTCCGGGAAGTTCGGCCAGCTCAGGGACGGCACACAGGGCCTTGTCGAGTGCCGGGGCGAGTTCTTGGGCGGTGCCACTCAGGGGCGAGGCGAGGATGTTGCGGACGCGTTCGTGCGACGGCGAGGGCAGGAGCCCGGCCGCGGAGAGTCTGCTCGCGAGACCCGGACGGGTGACGCCGCGCAGCTGGACGTTGCCACGGGAGGTCAGGTGGAGAGCGCCGTCGCCGAGGTCGTCGGCGGCGTCCGCGAGGACCGTGAGCTGCTCTTTCGTGATGGCTCCGCCGGGCAGCCGGATCCGGGCGAGCGGACCGTCGGCGGCGTCGTGCGTGGCGAAAACGCCGGGGCACGCGTCGGCTCGGACACGCGTGCTCGTGGACATGCGCTCACTGTAGATGGCCACCCCGAGCAAGAGTATCTCTCAGATCATATGTAGTAGGTGTGCTACATTCAGTCGCAGCACTGAGATGGGGGTGACCAATGAGAGATCCACAAGAGCTGATGATCTCCGTCAAAGATCTTCGGATGCGGTACGGGACGAACGACGTCCTCCACGGCGTGGACTTCACCGCGCACCGCGGCGAGGTGATCTGCCTGCTGGGGCCGAACGGGGCGGGCAAGACCACGACGATCGAGATCCTCGAAGGCTTCCGGATGCGGTCGGAGGGCGAGGTCAGCGTGCTGGGCGTCGACCCGGCACGCGCGGACGAGAACTGGAGGGCGCGGCTGGGGGTCGTCCTCCAGGCTTGGCGTGACCACGCGAAATGGCGGGTTCGGGAACTGCTGGAGCACCTCGGCGGCTACTACGCGCCGTACTCCACCGACCGCATCAAGCGGCCGTGGGATCCGGACGAACTGGTCGCAGCGGTCGGGCTGACCGAGCACGCGGACAAGAAGGTCCGGATGCTCTCGGGCGGGCAGCGGCGCAGGCTGGATGTCGCGATCGGCATCGTCGGCCGTCCGGAACTGCTGTTCCTCGACGAACCGACCGCCGGACTGGATCCGGAGGCCCGGCGCGAATTCCACGAACTCGTGCACCGGCTGACCGATGACGAAGACACGACGATCCTGCTGACCACGCACGACCTCGACGAAGCCGAGAAGCTGGCCGACCGGATCCTGGTCCTGAACCACGGCCGGATCGTCGCCGACGGTTCCGCCGACGCGCTGAGCAGGCAGATCGCCGGCGAGGCCGAGGTGCGCTGGACGCTGGACGGTCAGCGGTTCGTGCACTCGACCACGGAATCGACGAAGTACGTGCACGAACTGTTCAAGCAGCACGGGGACGCCGTCGGCGACCTGGAGGTCCGCCGGGCGTCACTGGAGGACACCTACATGACCCTGGTCCGCAAGGCCGAAGCTCCCCGCTCGGAGGTGGGTGTGTGATGAACCCGGTGCAGCACAGCGTCCGGCTGGGCATCCGACGGGGCTGGCTCGAAGCCCGCCAGATGATGACCAACAGCGAAGACCTGTTCAACACCTTCCTCTTCCCGGCGATGTTCGTGATCGCCATGTTCTTCATGCGCAACGCGAAACTGCCGGGAACGGAGTTCTCGCTCGGCGCCGCCACCGTGCCGAGCGTGCTGGGCGCGTCGATCGTGTTCAGCGGCATGCTCGGGATGGCCGGCATCCTCGCCGTCGAACGCGAGGACGGCACCCTCCTGCGCGCCAAGGCGACCCCGAACGGGATGGTCGGCTATCTCATCGGCAAGGTCGTCACGGTGTCCTTCAGCACGGTCATCGGAATCGTGCTGGTCCTGATCCCCAGCCTGGTCCTGTTCGACGGCATCGCGCCCGGCGGGCTGACGTCGTGGCTGGGCCTGCTGTGGGTGCTGGTGCTCGGCCTGCTCGCCACCATGCCGATCGGCGCGATCTTCGGCTCGCTGACCAAGAACGCGCGCAGCATCGGCCTGGTCATGCTGCCCACCCTCGGCCTTGGCGCGATCTCCGGGATCTTCTACCCCATCACCGCGCTGCCGGAATGGTTGCAGGGCATCGCGCAGGTGTTCCCGATGTACTGGCTCGGCCTCGGCATGCGGTCGGCGCTGCTGCCGGACTCGACGGTGATGATCGAGATCGGGCAGTCTTGGCGGCCGTGGGAGACCCTCGGCGTGCTGACCGCGTGGACCGTGATCGGATTGGCACTGGCCCCGATCGTCCTGCGGCGCATGGCGCGGCGGGAGTCCGGGTCCTCGGTGGCGGCACGACGGGAAAAGGCGATGCAGCGAATTGGCTAGCTCATGAGCGAGGTCGTTTACAACCGGATCGCGATGCTACGGGCGGAACGGGGCATCTCCCGCCGCGAGCTCGCCGATGCGCTGGGCGTGCACTACCAGACCATCGGCTACCTCGAACGCGGCGAGTACAGCCCGAGCCTCTACCTCGCGTTGCGGATCGCGGGGTTCTTCGAGGTGGCGGTGGAGATCATCTTCTCCACCGCCCCCTTCCCGCGCATCGGCGATTCCTCGGAGCGGTCGGCGTGAGTCTGCCGGAGCGGGCGCACGCGCATGCCGTGCGGCTGGGGCGGGATGGGATCGGGGCGAGGAGCTTCTGCTCGCCGTCCTGGATGAGAGCTTCGGGTACTTCATCTTCGTCTCGCTGGAGATTCCTCGCGACGTCCTCGTGTGGCAGCTGGAGAAAGCGGTCGCGGCGAATTCGGCACCGGCCACTGAGACCGTCGAGGGTTTCTCGGTCGACGGTGAGGCTTTCGAGGTCTTGCGGTCTGGCTCACTCGGCGTTGTCGAGCTGATCGCCGGACTGTTGTCGGCCGGAGGTGGCGCGGCTCGGATGCTGAGCGAACACGGCGTGACGGCGGATCTGGTGCGGGTGACCCACGACAGAATCTGGGACCGCGTCAGGGAAAGCCGCGTTGGGGAAGGTAAGGGACCTCCACCTGCGCCAGGCCCGGCCGACCCGCCACCTCGCCGACCAATGGCGATGATCTCGTTATCGGGGTGGGCAGCTGCGTGTCGCAATTAGTCGACTAAATGCGGTAACCGCGCACACCTGGCCGAATCACTTTTCAGTGCAGGTGACAAGGGTGGCGACCGCCGGGTTGGGCCAGTACCTGGCGAAGATCGAGTCTCGTGGCGTGAAGACTTGTACGTCAACGGACAACACTAACTCCGGAAGGTCATGGGCGATATCGACGGCTGACGGAGCGCACGGGCGCCACCGCCACGGAGCTTGCACAACGGAGGTCACGCCACCTGGAACCTCGGGGAAGATTCGGGACGGTGAGTCGGCAGCCGTGAGCCCACCGGAACCCGAAACGCCGCGCCCGGCCCACCAGACCGAACCACCACTTCCGGCGAACCCCTCCACCAGCGGAAACACCCCTGCCGGACACATCACCTTGACTCCCGCCGAACCGCACCGGAGAGTGAGCGGGAACCCACGCGTCGGCAAGTGGAGGAACCCGGTGGGACTCCGGGGCGGTCCCGCCACTGTCACCCCTCCCAGCCACAAAGAGGGGAAGCCAGGAACTCCGGCCGCCGCGACCGCACGACCCGGGGCGCGGACACCCCGAGTGAGGACTGCCGTGATCCTGCTTCTGTCCACTTCGGACACCGACCTGCTCAGCGCCCGCGCCGGTGAGGCCGACTACCGGCTGGCCAACCCCGCCCGGCTCGACCTCGCCGAGTTGCCCGCTCTGCTCGACGGCGCCCAGATCGTCGTCGTCCGGATCCTCGGGTCCGAGCGTAGCTGGTCCGACGGGCTCGACACGGTCCGCGCGAGTGGCGCGCACGTGGTCGTCCTCGGCGGCGAGCAGACGCCGGACGCGCAGCTCATGAAGCTCTCGACGGTACCGGCCGGGACGGCTGCCGAGGCTCACGCGTACCTCGCGCAGGGTGGGCCCGAGAACCTCACACAGCTGCACCGCTTCCTGAGCGACACGCTCCTGCTCACCGGTGACGGCTTCGAGCCGCCCGCGGTGCAGCCGCTCTGGGGAGTCCTCGAGCGCACACCCCGGCGAACAAGCGGCCCGGTCATCGCGATCCTCTACTACCGCGCGCACCACCTGTCCGGCAACACCGAGTTCGTCCACGCCCTCTCCGACGCCATCGAGGACGCCGGGGGCCGCGCGCTCCCGGTCCACTGCGCGTCCCTGCGCACCCGCGAGCCGGAGATGATGGCCGAGCTGGCGAAGGCCGACGCGCTTCTCGTGACCGTGCTGGCCGCCGGCGGCACCAAGCCCTCCGAGGTCGGGGCGGGCGGGGACGACGAGGCATGGGACGTCGCCGAGATGGCCGCGCTCGACATCCCGATTCTGCAGGCGCTGTGCCTCACCAGCGACCGCGAGACCTGGTCGGCGAACGACGACGGGCTCTCCCCGCTCGACGCGGGCAACCAGATGGCCGTCCCCGAGTTCGACGGCCGCCTGATCACCGTCCCGTTCTCGTTCAAGGAAATCGATGACGACGGCCTCCCCAAGTACGTGCCGGACACCGAGCGCGCGTCCCGCGTCGCCGAGATCGCGCTGGCGCACGCCCGACTGCGGCACACGCCGCCCCAGGAGCGCAAGATCGCGCTGATGCTGTCGGCCTACCCGACGAAGCACTCTCGCGTCGGCAACGCCGTCGGCCTCGACACGCCCGCGTCCGCGATCGAACTGCTGCGTCGCATGCGCGACCGGGGCTACGACCTCGGCGAGGACCCGTTCCCCGGCGTCGAGCCCACCGGCACCGATCAGCCGGACGGTGACGCGCTGATCCACGCGCTCATCGCCGCGGGCGGCCAGGATCCGGAATGGCTGACCGAGGAGCAGCTGTCCGGCAACCCGATCCGCGTCCCGGCCGACAAGTACCGCGAGTGGTTCGCCGGGCTGCCCGCGGAACTGCGCGAAGGGATGGAGGAGCACTGGGGGCCCGCCCCCGGCGAGCTCTACGTCGACAACGGCGACATCGTCCTGGCGTCGCTACAGTCCGGCAACGTCATCCTGATGATCCAGCCGCCCCGCGGGTTCGGCGAGAACCCGGTGGCGATCTACCACAACCCGGACCTCCCGCCGAGCCACCACTATTTCGCCGCCTACCGCTGGCTGGAGGAGGAGTTCGGCGCGCACGCCGTCGTCCACCTCGGCAAGCACGGTTCGCTGGAATGGCTTCCCGGCAAGACCGCGGGCCTCTCGGACTCCTGCGCGCCGGACGCCGTCCTCGGCAACCTGCCGCTGATCTACCCGTTCCTGATCAACGACCCCGGTGAGGGCGCGCAGGCGAAACGGCGCGCGCACGCCACGATCGTCGACCATCTGATCCCGCCGATGGCCCGCGCCGAGAGCTACGGCGACATGGCCCGCCTGGAACAGCTTCTCGACGAGCACGCCAACATCGCCGCGATGGACCCGGCGAAGCTGCCCGCGGTCCGCGCGCAGATCTGGACGCTGATCCAGGCCGCGAAGCTCGACCACGACCTCGGTGTCGAGGAACGCCCGCACGACGCGGAGTTCGACGACTTCCTGCTGCACATCGACGGCTGGCTGTGCGAGGTCAAGGACGCCCAGATCCGCGACGGCCTGCACATCCTCGGTGCCGCGCCGGAAGGTGCGGCGCGGATCAACCTCGTGCTCGCGATGCTGCGTGCCCAGCAGATGTGGGGCGGCAAACAGGGTGCCGTTCCGGGCCTTCGCTCCGCCTTGGGGTTGAAGGAGAACAGCGACGCCCCACTGTCCGAAGTGGACGCCATCGAGCAGAAGGCGCGCTCGCTCGTCGAGGCGATGGAGGCCCGCGACTGGTCTCCCGCCGCCGTCGCCGAGGTCGTCGCCGACGTCCCGGAACACCAGGAGGTCGCCCGCGTGCTGACCTTCGCCGCCACCGAGGTCGTGCCGCGCCTGGCGGGCACCGGCGCCGAGATCGACGCCGTGCTCCACGCGCTGGACGGCGGCTACATCCCGGCGGGCCCCAGCGGTTCTCCCCTGCGCGGCTTGATCAACGTGCTGCCGACCGGCCGGAACTTCTACACCGTCGACCCGAAGGCCATCCCGAGCCGTCTCGCGTGGGAGACCGGGCAGGCACTGGCCGACTCACTTCTTCGCCGCTACAAGGAGGACACCGGCGACTGGCCGCGTTCGGTCGGCCTCTCGGTCTGGGGCACGTCGGCCATGCGCACCTCGGGCGACGACGCGGCGGAAGTCCTGGCGCTGCTGGGTGTCCAGCCGGTCTGGGACGAGGCGTCGCGCCGTGTCACCGGGATCGAGGCCATCCCGCTCGCCGAACTCGGCCGCCCGCGCGTCGACGTCACCGTGCGGATCAGCGGTTTCTTCCGCGACGCCTTCCCGCACGTGATCGCCCTGATGGACGACGCCGTCCGTCTCGTGGCGAACCTCGACGAACCGGACGAGCAGAACTTCGTGCGCGCCCACACGCGCGCGGATCTGGCCGCGCACGGTGACGAACGCCGGGCCACCACGAGGATCTTCGGCTCCAAGCCCGGCGCGTACGGCGCGGGCCTGCTGCCGCTGATGGACTCCGGGAACTGGCGCGACGACAAGGATCTCGCCGAGGTCTACGCGGTCTGGGGCGGCTTCGCCTACGGCCGAGACCTCGACGGCAGGCCGGCGCGCGAGGACATGGAGAACTCGTACAAGCGGATCGTGGTCGCGGCCAAGAACACCGACACCCGTGAGCATGACATCGCCGATTCCGACGACTACTTCCAGTACCACGGCGGGATGATCGCGACGGTCCGCGCGCTCACCGGGACCGCTCCGGCGTCCTACGTCGGCGACAGCACCACTCCGGACGCCGTCCGCACCCGCACCCTCGGCGAGGAGACCGCCCGTGTCTTCCGCGCCCGCGTGGTCAACCCGCGCTGGCTGGCCGCGATGCGCAAGCACGGCTACAAGGGCGCCTTCGAGCTGGCGGCGACGGTCGATTACCTCTTCGGTTTCGACGCCACCGCCGGGGTGGTCGGCGACTGGATGTACGAGAAGCTCACCGAATCCTACGTACTGGACGAGGTCAATCAGGAGTTCTTGCGCCAGGCCAATCCGTGGGCGCTGCGCGGCATCATCGAGCGCCTGAACGAGGCGGCCGATCGAGGGCTCTGGGCGGAGCCGGACGCCGATCTTTTGGCTCAGCTGCGCGAGGTCTACCTCTCGTTGGAGGGGGACCTCGAATCCTGACGTCACCCGCTGGAGCAGTCTCTTGGCCCTCCCGGCGGTACCACTGTCGTATGCGCAGAACTTAGCGTGACAGGGGCGGTGGGACGTCAACGATCGGAAGGACAGCGATGATCAAGCGCTTGTTGAAGGTCGTGCTTCGCCACGGTTGCTGCTCGGCTTGCACCGGTCAGGGCTGCGGCTGCTGCGACGCCTGCAAGTAGGTCAGGGGCGGACACCCGGGATATGGGTGTTCGCGCGGCGGACGTCGGCGGCGAGGGCTGGTACCTCGATCACCCGGCGTCCGGCCGCTTCCAGCGTTTCGGCGCCGACGCAGTCGACGAACACCGACGGCTCGCGCCAGGCGAACACGACGCGCGGGATACCGGCGTCGAGGATGAGCTGGGTGCAGCTCCTCGGATGTGAGGTCCGGGAGCTGCACGGCTCCAGCGACGTGTACATCGTCGCCTCCGCCAGCCTCGGGTCTCCTGGTTCGAGCTTGGCGAGCGCGGCTTCTTCGGCGTGGTCGTTCGGATCGCCGTCGCCCGAGTAGCCGGTGGAGATCACTTCGCCGTCGGTGTCGGCGATGACCGCGCCGACGCGGAAAGTGCGCGGCGGGCAGTTGTCGGCCAAGGCGATGGCCTCACGCAGCCGCAGAATGTCCACTTCGGACGGTTCGGGCGTGGCGTGGTACTCCAGCACGGCCATGTCACCCAGCTTCGTCGTCCGGGTCAGCGTCAGCCCTCGGGGGAACGCGCCGGGCCCGGTGAACCTCGGCGCTCGCGGGTCGCCGACGAAGAACGGTGCGATGGCCAAGTGCAGTTCGTCGACCAGTCCCTCGGTGAGGAACTGCGTGTGGATCGCGCCGCCGCCCTCGACCATCAGCCGCCGCACGCCGCGGGCGTGGAGGTCGGCCAGCATTTCCCGTAGGCCGAAAGCTTCGACCACGGTCGCCTTCACCCCGGTGACGACGCCTGGCGGGGCATAGACCAGCTTCTCCGCGTCACCGACGGTGAAGAACTGCACCGCCGGATCGAGTGACCCGCTCCGCGTGAGCGTGACCTTGACCGGCTGTTCCGACCGCCCGGCGGCGACCCGCTCGCGAACCAGTCCGGGGGAGCGGACCAGCAGCCGGGGATTGTCGGCCCGGACGGTGTTCGCGCCGACCAGGATCGCGTCCGAGGCCGCGCGCAGCCCGTCCACCCTCGCCCAGTCGTCCTCGTTGGACAGCACCAACCGGGTGTCGGTCGCGTCGTCGAGGTAGCCGTCCAGGGAGACCGCGGCGGACAGCAGGACGTGAGGGCGTTCGATCACGTCCGCCAGTATGCCCCCGCCAAATCGGTCGCACCGGAGCCGCGCGCGGTCTATCCTGGCCCGATGATCTTGTGAGACGGACCTGCGCCCGCATTCCACCTCCTTCGCAGGGAGTCTCATGTCTACTTCACTGACGCTTTCCGACGTCACCTTCACCTGGCCCGACGGCGGCCCGGTCTTCGAACACCTCTCGCTCACCGTAGGTATCGGCCGCACCGGCCTCGTCGGCACGAACGGTTCCGGCAAGTCCACCCTGCTCAGGCTGCTCGCGGGCAGGCTGCGGCCCGAGTCCGGCTCGGTCACCGCGCCGGGGGAAATCGGCTACCTGCCGCAGAACCTCATCCTCGACACCGGCCGCCGCGTCGACGACGTGCTGGGCGTCACCGCGATCCGCGCGGCGATCAGGGCTGTCGAGAGTGGTGACGCCACCGAAGAGGATTTCGCCACCATCGGCGACAACTGGGACGTCGAGGAACGCACTCGCGCGATCCTCGACAGGCTCGGTTTGGGTGCCGTCCGCCTGGACGAGCGGGCGGGCGAACTGTCCGGCGGCGAACTCACGCTGCTCGGGCTGGCCGCCCTGCTCCTGCGCCGACCGGCCGTGCTGCTGCTCGACGAACCCACGAACAACCTCGACCTTCGGGCCCGTGAAGTCGTGCACCGGGAGGTGGCGGGCTGGAGCGGGATCCTCGTGGTGGTCTCCCACGACCGCGAGCTGCTCCAGCTGGTCGACCGGATCGACGAGATCCGCGACGGCGACGTCACCACCTACGGCGGAAACCTCGCGGACTACGAGCACGCCGTCGAGGTGGCCCAGGAAGCCGCGCGGCGGCATGTCCGGGCTGCGGAATCCGACGTCAAACGACAGAAGCGGGAGCTGATCGAGGCCGGGATGAAGCTCGCCCGGCGGGCCCGCTACGGCCAGAAGATGTGGGACCAGAAACGCGAACCCAAGGTCCGGATGCGCAAACGCCAGGAGGACGCACAGATCGCGGCGGGCAAGCACCGGAACCTGCACACCGACAGACTGGAAGGCGCCGTCGAAACACTGAAAGCCGTCGAGAAACTGGTGCGCGAGGACGCCGAGATCCGGGTCGAACTCCCGGAAACCCTGGTGTTCCCGGGGAACGACGTGCTCCGGATCGACGCCGTCCCCCGGTTCGGCCCGCCGGTGAACCTGCACGTCATGGGGCCCGAGCGGATCGCGCTCGTCGGCCCGAACGGTTCCGGCAAGACCACCCTGCTCCGCACGATCACCGGCGAACTCCCGCCGCGTTCGGGCGAGGTGGGGCTGTTCGTCCCCGCCCGGCTTCTCCCCCAGCGGCTCGACGTCCTCGACGACACACTGTCCATAGTGGACAACGTCCGGACCGTCGCGCCGTCGCTCACCGACAACGAGATCCGCGCCCGGCTGGCCCGGTTCCTGTTCCGGGGCGCGACGGCCGACCGTGAGGTGGCGTCACTGTCCGGCGGGGAACGGTTCCGCGCGGCGCTGGCGGCGTTGCTGCTCACGGAACCGACACCGAAACTGCTGCTGCTCGACGAACCGACGAACAACCTCGACCTGGCGAGTGTCAGGCGACTCACCGAGGCGTTGCGGGCCTATCGGGGCGCGCTGATCGTGGCGAGCCACGACCGGCCGTTCCTGAAGGACCTCGGCATCACCCGATGGTTGGAAATCTATTGAGGGTTGCGGCGAAGGTGGCGTCTTTCGCGACATGCCCGGTGCGTGTGGTTGGCCCCGTAACACCTACAGTGGCGTGTTACGGGTTCAAACACGCGAGATCGCTGTTAGGCGTCGAAGTCCACGGTGACGGCCTCGGAGACGGGCACGGACTGGCAGGTGAGCACGAACCCGGCGTCGACTTCGGCCTTCTCCAGTGCGAAGTTGCGCCGCATGTCCACCTTGCCGTCGCAGATCTTCGCCCGGCAGGTCCCGCATACCCCGCCCTTGCAAGCGAACGGCAGGTCCGGCCGGTACTTCTGCGCGCCGTCGAGCAGGGAGGAGTCGCGCGGCAGTGTCATCGTCGTCGACCGGCCGTCGAGGACCAGCGTGACCTCGCTGGCGGACCCCACGACGGCCGGATCGACGTGGTGCACCGGCTCCGGCGGGGTGTCCACATAGAACAGTTCCTGATGGATGTTCTCGTCGGGGACGTCCAGCGAGCGCAGCAGTTCCTGCGCGCCGGTCACCATCTCGAACGGTCCGCAAAGCCACCAGTGCGCGACGTCCTCGACCGGGATCAGCACCGTGCACAGGCGCCGCAGCTTCTCGACGTCGAGGCGGCCGGTGAACAGTTCGGCCTCACGCGGCTCGCGGGAGAGGACATGGACGAGTTCGAGCCGCGCGGGATAACGGTCCTTCAGGTCCGCGAGGTCGTCGGCGAACATGACGGTGTCCGTGCGGCGGTTGCCGTAAAGCACGGTCACCGTGGCATCGGAATCGCCGAGCAGCGAAGACGCGATCGACAGCACCGGCGTGATCCCGGATCCGGCCGCGACGAGCACGTGATGCCCCGCCGCTGCCAGGTCCGGGGTGAAATGACCGGTCGGCGCCGCGACCTCGATCTCGTCGCCGAGCCGCACGTCGCGCACGAGCCACGACGAGAACAGCCCACCCGGCACCTCGCGTATGCCGACGCGTGGCGCCGCGCCGGCGGGCGCGCAGATCGAGTACGACCGGCGTTCATCGCGGCCGTCGATCTCGCGGCGCAGGGTCAGCGACTGACCCGCCTTGAAGCGGAAGGTGTCCGCGAGGTCTTCGGGCACGTCGAAGGTCACCGCGACGGCGTCGTCGCACAGGCGCTGGACGTCGGACACCTTCAGGGTGTGAAAGCCCGTGCGGCGGAGAGTGGCAGTCACTAGATCTCCTTGACGTGTTCGAACGGTTCGAGGCAGAACCGGCAGCGGCGCAGGGCTTTGCACGCTGTCGCGCTGAACCGGGACTGCTCCTCGGTATCCGCGGAACCACAATGCGGGCACCGGACCGAGGACACCGGCGGGCTCAACGTGAGCGGGATCGGGCCGGTCCGCCGCGGCGCGGCCCCCGGCGGCGCGATCCCGGCCTCGGCCAGCTTCCGTTTGCCGTCGTCGGTGATCCAGTCGGTGGACCACGCCGGCCGCAGCACCGTGCGGACCTCGACCTCGCCGTAGCCCGCGTTGGTCAGCGCGTGGACGAGGTCGTCACGCATGGTGTCCATCGCCGGGCAACCGGTGTAGGTCGGGGTGATCGCGACGACCACGCGACCGCCGGATTCGGACACTTCGCGCAGGACGCCGAGGTCGGCGAGGGTGAGCATCGGCATTTCCGGATCGGTGACCGTGGCCGCCACGGCGTACGCGGTCACCATGTCGCGTCCGGATGTTCCCTGGCGACGCTCTGCAGCTCAGCCAGCAGGAAGCCCATCCGCTCGGTGTGCACGCCGTCGCGGCCCATCCGGCCCGACACCCCGGCGAGCGCGCCGATTTCGGGCCGCGTCAGGGTCGCGGCGGCGAGCACCTGGTCCAGGATCGCGTCGAACTCGGGCCGCAGCGACGGTGCCGCGACGAATTCGACCTCGTGTGCCGTGAAAAGCTCGCCGGTGTAGGGCCAGACCGCGTCGAGACCTTCCTGCATGCGGGTGCGCGACAACTCGGTTCCGTCACCCAGCCGGACCGCCCACTGTGCCGCGTAGTCGCGGTGGTAGGCGACCTCTTTGACGCCCTTGTCCGCGATGGCCGCGAGCACGGGGTCCACAGAGGACTGAAGCTGTTGTAGCAGCGCGAGCCGCCAGATGGAGAAAACCAGCAGCCGCGCGATCAGATGTCCGAAGTGCCCGCCTTCGAGTTCGGTGAGCCGGACGTTGCGGTACTCCTGCTCACTCCGGAAGAACGCGTAGGAATCCTCCGAGCGCTCGCTCCCGTCGGCCTTGCCCGCGCGGGCCAGCAGCAGCCGCGCCTGCCCGAGCAGGTCGAGCGCGATGTTGGCGATCGCGACCTCGTCCTCGAGTTCGGGCGCGTTCGTGCACCACTCCTGCAGCCGGTGCGAGAAGATCAGCGCGTCGTCGCCGAGCATCAGGCAGTAGGCGGCGAGGCGGTGACCGTCCACACCGGACGGGACCGTGGTGTCCACACCGGACAGCGGATCCTCGAACCCGGTGCCGAACGCCCAGCGGGAGTCGTTTTCTTCGGCGATCGCCTCATAGGCGTTGTCGAAGCTCATGTCAGATGTGGGGGACGTTGTCGGGGATGTCGTAGAACGTCGGGTGCCGGTACACCTTGTCGCCGCTGGGCGCGAAGAACGGATCCTTCTCGTCCGGAGAGGACGCCGTGATGTCCGAAGCCCGCACGACCCAGATCGACACGCCTTCGTTGCGGCGGGTGTACAGATCCCGCGCGTGGTGCAACGCCATGTCGTCGTCCGCCGCGTGCAGCGAACCCACGTGCACGTGGTTCAGGCCGCGCTTGCCCCGGACGAACACCTCGTACAACGGCCAGTCGTGTTTCATCACGAACCCTTCTTCGCTGCGTGCGCCGAGGCTGCCTCGCGCACCCAAGCGCCGTCTTCCTGTGCCCGCCGCCGGTGCGCGACGCGCTGAGCGTTGCAGGGGCCGTTGCCCTTCAACACGTTCTTGAACTCGTCCCAGTCGACGGCGCCGAAGTCGTAGTGCCCGCGTTCGGCGTTCCACTTCAGGTCCGGGTCCGGAAAGGTGACACCCAGGGCCTCGGCCTGCGGAATGGACATGTCGACAAAGCGCTGCCGCAGCTCGTCGTTGGTGTGCCGCTTGACCTTCCAAGCCATCGACTGCGCGGTGTTCGGCGAGTCCGCGTCCGGCGGGCCGAACATCATCAGCGACGGCCACCACCAGCGGTTCACCGCCTCCTGCACCATCGCGCGCTGCTTCTCGGTGCCCCGCATCATCGTCATCAGCAGTTCGAAGCCCTGCCGCTGATGGAAGGACTCCTCCTTGCAGATGCGGATCATGGCGCGGGCGTACGGCCCGTACGAGCTGCGGCACAGCGGGACCTGGTTGCAGATCGCCGCGCCGTCGACCAGCCAGCCGACCACGCCGACGTCGGCGAAGGTCAGCGCCGGGTAGTTGAAGATCGACGAGTACTTCTGCCTGCCGTTGATCAGCTTGTCGGTCAGATCCGCGCGGTCGGCGCCGAGTGTGGCCGCCGCCGAGTACAGGTACAGCCCGTGCCCGGCCTCGTCCTGCACCTTCGCCAGCAGGATCGCCTTGCGCCGCAAGGAAGGCGCGCGGGTGATCCAGTTGCCCTCGGGTTGCATGCCGATGATCTCCGAATGCGCGTGCTGCGCGATCTGGCGGATCATCGTCTTGCGGTAGCCCTCGGGCACCCAGTCGCGGGGCTCGATGCGCTGGTCGCGCTCGATGGTCGCCTCGAAGTGCCGTTCGAGATCTTCCTCCGGCAATGTGGCCGTCATGACTGCTCCTTCGCCACCAGGGTGAGGACGTCGTACTTGGCGACCGAGTCACCGTCGGCGTTGGTGACGTCGGCGTCCCAGCGGACCTCGCCGTACTCCTGGTCGATGCGCGGGGTGATCTGCTTGGCGGTCAGGGTCACCGTGAGGGTGTCGCCGACCTTGACCGGGGTGAGGAACCGCAGGTTCTCCAGGCCGTAGTTGGCCAGCACCGGGCCGGGTTCCGGCGAGACGAACAGGCCCGCGGCGAAGGACACCACGAGGTACCCGTGCGCCACGATCCCGCCGAACAGCGGGTTCGCCGCCGCGGCCTCGGGATCGGTGTGGGCGTAGAAGGTGTCGCCGGTGAACTCGGCGAAGTGGTCGACGTCGGATTGCAGGACCTCGCGCGGCCCGGCGACGACGGAGTCACCGATCTTCAGCTCCGCCAAGGACTTCCGGAACGGGTGGACGTCGCCTTCGGTGCGCGGGGCGCCGGCGACCCAGCGGCCGGTGACGGCGCTGAGCACTTTCGGACTGCCCTGGACGGCGGTGCGCTGCATATGGTGCAGCACGCCGCGGACGCCGCCCATCTCCTCGCCGCCACCGGCGCGGCCGGGACCGCCGTGGACCAGCTGCGGCATCGGCGAACCGTGGCCCGTCGACTCCTTGGCGTCGTCGGCGTCCAGCACCAGCAGGCGGCCGTGGTACGGCGCGACACCGAGGACGACCTCGCGGGCGAACCCCGCGTCGGCGGTGACGATCGAGCCGACCAGGCTGCCGCCACCCCGCGCGGCGAGCTCGATGACCTGCTCGGTCGAGGTGTAGGGCAGCAGCGTCGACACCGGGCCGAACGCCTCGACCTCGTGCGGCTCGGAACGCTCGGGGTCGGCCTTCAACAGGACCGGCGAGAGGAAGGCGCCACGCTCGGCGTCCGCGCCGACGACCTCGACCTGCTCCGGGTCGCCGAAGACGACCGTGCCGACGTCCAGCAGCGCCTTCAGCGACCGCCGGACCTCCTCACGCTGCTCCAGGCTGGCCAGCGCGCCCATGCGCACACCTTCGGCCGTCGGGTTGCCGACGGTGACCTTCGCCAACCGCGCGCTCGCGGCCTCGGCGACGGCGTCCAGCAGGCCGGCGGGCACGAAGGCGCGGCGGATGGCGGTGCACTTCTGACCCGCCTTGACCGTCATCTCGGTGGTGAGCTGCTTGACGAACAGGTCGAACTCGGTGGTGCCGGGTTCGGCGTCCGGGCCGAGGATCGACAGGTTCAGTGAGTCGGCCTCGGCGTTGAACCGGACGGAGTTGCGCACGACCGCCGGGTGCACGCGGAGCTTCTGCGCGGTGGACGCGGAGCCGGTGAACGAGACGAGGTCCTGCGCGGTGACGTGGTCGAGCAGGTCGCCGACGCTGCCCGCGACGAACTGCAGTGTGCCCTCGGGCAGGATGCCGGACTCGATGATGATCTCGACCAGCCGCGCGGTCAGGTACGCGGTCTGACTGGCGGGCTTGATCAGACTCGGCACCCCGGCGAGGAACGCGGGCGCGAACTTCTCCAGCGGGCCCCAGACGGGGAAGTTGAACGCGTTGATCTGGACGGCGACACCGCGCAGCGGCACGGCGATGTGCTGGGCGACGAAAGTTCCGCCCTTGCTCAGCGGCTCGACGTTGCCGTCGACGTAGACGGTGTCGTTCGGCAGCTCGCGCTTGCCCTTGCTGGAGTAGGCGAACAGCACGCCGATGCCGCCGTCGATGTCGACCATCGAGTCGCCCTTGGTCGCGCCGGTCCTGGCCGACAGCGCGTACAGCTCGCCGCGGTGTTCACGCAGGTGGGAGGCCAGCGCCTTCAGCAGCGCGGCACGCTGGTGGAAGGTCAGCTCACGCAGCGCGGGACCGCCGGTGCGGCGGCCGTGGTCCAGTGCGGCCGCGAAGTCGATGCCGTCGGACGAGACACGGGCGACCTCCTCACCGGTCGAGGCGTCGTGCAGCGGTACGCCGTCGTTTTCCGACGTGTGCCATCCGCCGGAGACGTAGCTGCGCAGCAAAGCCATGGGGTCGACCCTTCACGTGGTGGGTTTAATTACAGACCGTCCGTTCAGTAATTCACTCTAGCTCGTGACCCGGCACTTGCAAACCCCCGGACGGCGGTGGACCCTTGACATCTGCGCGACGTCGCACCTTTACTGGCGACACCCTTCAACAACCGTCCATTCGGTCAGTAACTCACGAGGCGGTGCCTTGACTACCAACGCGGCCCACGCGATGTTCACCGGCGACCGGGCGTCGAACGCGCTGGGCATCGAGCTGATCAAGGCCGCCGAAGGGCACGCGGTCGCCTCCATGAAGATCACCGAGACGATGGTGAACGGACACGACATCGCGCACGGTGGCTACGTGTTCCTGCTCGCCGACACGACGTTCGCCTGCGCCTGCAACAGCCACGGCCCGGCGACCGTCGCTTCCGGCGCGGAGATCTCCTTCATCGCCGCCGGACGGCTCGGCGACCACCTCGTCGCCACCGCCACCGAGCGGACCCGCTACGGCCGCAACGGCATCTACGACGTCACCGTGCACCGGGAGACCCCTGAAGGGCCGGAAGTCGTCGCCGAGTTCCGCGGCCGCAGCCGCATCATCGAGAAGGCACCCAACCGATGACTTTCAGCGACGACGCCGAAAACCTGACCATCGACGAACTCCAGGCGCTGCAACTGACGCGCCTTCGGTGGACGCTGCGGCACGCCTACGACAACGTGCCGTTCTACACCAGGAAGTTCGACGAGGCGGGCGTCCGCCCGGACGACTGCAAGGCGCTGAAAGACCTGGCGAAGTTCCCGTTCACCACCAAACAGGACCTGCGCGACAACTACCCGTTCGGCATGTTCGCCGTCCCCGAGTCACAGGTGAGCCGGATTCACGCGTCCAGCGGCACCACCGGCAAACCGACCGTCGTCGGCTACACCGCCGAGGACATCGACACCTGGGCCACGGTGATGGCGCGGTCGATCCGCGCGGCGGGCGGGCGGCCGGGCGACAAGGTCCACGTGGCCTACGGCTACGGGTTGTTCACCGGCGGTCTCGGCGCGCACTACGGCGCCGAAAAACTGGGCTGCACGGTGATCCCCGCGTCCGGCGGGATGACCGCGCGCCAGGTGCAGATCATCACCGACTTCAAACCCGAGATCATCATGGTCACCCCGTCGTACCTGCTCACGCTGCTCGACGAGTTCGAGCGACAGGGCATCGACGCGCGGTCGAGTTCGCTCAAGGTCGGCATCTTCGGCGCGGAGCCGTGGACCGAGCAGATGCGCACGGAGATCGAGGACCGCGTCGGCATCGACGCCGTCGACATCTACGGCCTGTCCGAGGTGATGGGCCCCGGCGTCGCGCAGGAATGCGTCGAGACCAAGGACGGCCTGCACATCTGGGAGGACCACTTCTACCCCGAAGTGATCGACCCGTTCACCGAGAAGCCCATCGACGACACCGGCGAACTGCTGTTCACCTCGCTCACCAAACAGGCGCTGCCGATCATCCGGTACCGCACCCGTGACCTCACCCGGCTGCTGCCGGGCACCGCGCGGCCGTCGTACCGGCGGATGGAGAAGGTGACCGGGCGCAGCGATGACATGATCATCCTGCGTGGCGTCAACGTCTTCCCCACGCAGATCGAGGAAGTCGTGCTGGTGACCCCCGCGCTCGCGCCGCATTTCCAGCTGATCCGGTCCACGAAAGGCCGGATGGACCACCTGACCGTCCGCGTCGAAGCGCGTCCGGACGTATCCGCCGAGCAGCGCGAACAGGCCGCCGCCCGGCTGATCGCCGGGGTCAAGGACGGGGTCGGCGTGAGCGTCGGCGTCGAGGTGGTCGACCCGGACACCCTGGAGCGGTCGCTTGGCAAGATGCGGCGCGTACTCGACGAGCGGGACCGCGGGTGACCAGCCCCGCCCGCCGGGGACGCCCCGGCTACGACCTCGAGTCGCTGCTGCAGGTCGCGGTCAGGCTGTTCAACGAACGCGGCTACGACGGCACCAGCATGGAAGACCTCTCCCGCAAGCTCGGCATCACGAAATCCGCGATCTACCATCACGTGCCGAGCAAGGAGGAGTTGCTGCGGCTCGCCGTCGACCGCGCGCTGAACGGCCTGTTCGCCGTCGCCGCCGAGACGGAGTCCTTCGAGGGCAAGGCGATCGAGAAACTCGAGCATCTGGTGCGGGGCAGTGTTCTCGTGCTGGTCGAGCAACTGCCGTTCGTGACGCTGCTGCTGCGGGTGCGGGGCAACACCAAGATCGAGCGGGCGGCGCTGGCGCGGCGGCGCGAATTCGACCGGCTGGTCACGGAACTGGTGAAACAGGCCGAAACCGAGGGCGACGTGCGGCCCGACATCGATCCCGCGGTCACCGCTCGGCTGCTGTACGGCATGGTGAACTCGCTGATCGAGTGGTACCGGCCGCGCCGGGGTTCGGCGGGGACGGAACTGGCGGACGCGGTGTGCAAGATCGCGTTCGACGGCCTCCGGACGCAGTGACCCTCTCCCGCGGAGCTGAAGGGGACTTTCCCCGCGTGTGACGCGGTGAAGGGCGCTTTCCCCCCATCAGATGCGGGGAAAGTTCCCTTCGGCTACTCCCCCGCGGCCTGGGGCGGGCGCCGCGCCTGCCAGATCAGCGCGTCCCGCAACTGCTGGATGAGCTGTTCGTCGTCCGCCTCCGACGGATCGACGCCGAGCGGGATCCAGCGTTCGCCGACCTCGATACCGTTCTCGAAACTGGTGATCACGATCCCCGCGTAGGAGACGCGTTCGTCCGCGATGTCACCTCGGATGAGGACGTCGCGGTGCTGCAGACGCACACTGACCCACCGTCCCGCACGGCGGACCGGATCGCGCTCAGCACTGGTCATTCGTCCCTGCCCATGCCACACGGTCCCCCCGCCCCGAACGTCGCCGCCGGACCCCGGAGGGTTACCTACCGGTTGTTCCGAATGAGTAACGGCAAGCGCTCACGTGAAACGGTTACGCTCGGCCCATGAGCACCGACCCGGAGATCCGGCGGCGCCGCCTCGAACCGGCCGCCCGGCGTGCCGAGATCCTGGCGGCGGCGCGGCGGCTGTTCGGCGCGGGCACGTACGCCTCCGTGTCGACGTCGGACATCGCGAAGGCCGCCGGGGTGGCGAGGCCGCTGATCAACCACTACTTCGGCGGCAAACGGGAGCTGTACCTGGAAGTCGTCCGGCAGATGATGATCGTGCCGGCGCCGGTGATCGAGAACCTGCCAGACACGACCGCCGAGGAGCGGCTCGCGATCAGCGTGCGGCACTGGATCGAGGTCGTCGAACGCAACGAGCAGGCGTGGCTGACCGCGATCGGCCAGGAGGCCGTCGGCCGCGACCCGGACGTCGAGCGGATCATGCTGGAGGGCGACGAGATCGCCGCCGACCGCGTGCTCGCGGCCGCGCTGATGAGTGACATCACCGAGGGCCGCGAAGAACTCCGCGCGATGATCCGTTCCTACGGCGGGATGCTGCGCGCCGCGTCACGCGAGTGGCTGATCCGCGGCACCCTCGGCCGGGAGGAACTGCGGATCTTCCTGACCGATTCGATCGGGCACCTGCTTCGGGTCACCTACCCGGCCGTGCTCGCAACGCGTTCCGCCGGGCATAGGCCGCCGGAGTCATCCCCTTCCAGCGTTTGAAGGCGTAGATGAAACTCGACGCCTCGGCGTAGCCCAGCCGCAGCGCGACGTCCTCGACGCTGAGCGCGCCGGTGTCGAGCATCTCCTCCGCCAGCGCCTGGCGGACCTCGTCCAGCAGCGCGCGGTAGCCTGTCCCGGCCTCGAACAGCCTTCGCCGCAGCGTGCGAGGGCTGAGCGCGAGCCGTCGCGCGACCTCGTCCATCCCGGCGTCCACCCCGCCGAGCCGCACCAGCCGTTCCCTGACCTGCTGGGCGATCCCGGACCGCTCCCGTTTCCGGGACACCAGCAGATCGCATTGCGCGGCACAGACCGCGACCGTCTGGTCGTTGGCCTGCGGCAGCGGTCTGTCGAGGAAGAGCGGGTCGAGCGCGGCGACGTGCGACAGCGCCGAGAACGACGGCGCCAGCCCGAAGGTCCGCACGTATTCGTCCACTGTGGATGGTCGCTCGTGCCGGAACGCCAAGGAGCGCAGGGAGATGTCCGGCAGGATGTCGCGCATGACGGTGTGGATGGCGCCGAGGTCGCGCAGTACCAGGAAGCGGGCGACGTCGCCGGGCACGCGACTGTCGTCCATGGTCAGCGCGAGCCGCCCGGCCTCGACGGTCACGTGCGGGATGCAGAAAGTGAAGCTCAGGTCCAGGTAGCGCAGGGCGAACCGCATCGCGTCGCCCAGCGTCGGGCTGCTGATGCACGCGAAGCCGAAGATGCCGAACGCGCTGACGCGGTACCGTCTGCTCAGCCGCAGCGCGACGTCGTCCCCGCCGCCGAGGCCCCGGATCAGGTCGCGGACCACCGCGAGTTCCTGGCGCGCGTCGACTTGACCGTCCACCGGAGCGCGCTCGTAGGCCTTCAGCCCCTCGACGCCGTTCTCGGCCGCGAAGCGGGCCATGAGCACGATGCTCGCCGTGCCGCGCGGGTAGTCCCAGTCCCGGATCACCGGCGGCGGTAGTTCCATGGCCGGGATTATGAATCCCGGCAGCAGCTCTCGCATTGAGGACCGGAACTGTCCTCGATCCCGTTTAAGGTGAGCGGCATGTCCGACACGTTGAGCAGGCGCGCCCTGAACCGCGCCATGCTGGACCGGCAACTGCTGCTCCGGCGTTCGAAAATGACCGCGCTCGAAGCGGTCGAGCATCTCGCCGGCTTGCAGGCGCAGGCGCCGAACCCGCCGTACTTCGCGCTGTGGACGCGGTTGCACGGGTTCCGCCAGGAAGATCTGGCGAACCTGCTGCTCGACAGGAGTGTCGTGCGGATCGCGCTCATGCGCGGCACGGTCCACCTGGTCACGCCGTCGGACGCGCTGGCGTGGCGGCCGGTCGTGCAGCCCCTCTACGACCGCTCGATGGACAACACCCAGTTCACCCCGGAGATCAAGGGTCTCGATCACCAGGAGATCGCCCGCACCGCGCGCAAACTGCTCGGCGAGCGCCCGTTGTCGTCCGCGGAACTCGGCGCGGAACTCGCGGGCCGCTGGGAAAGCGCGGGACCGTCGGCGCTGGTGCACGTCGCGCGGGCGCTGCTGCCGCTGGTGCAGATCCCGCCGCGCGGGATCTGGGGGAAGTCCGGGCAGCCGACGTACCAGACCACCCGGGACTGGCTCGGCGCCGAACCGGACGCGACGCCATCGCCGGAAGCGATGTTCCAACGCTACCTGGCCGCGTTCGGGCCCGCGAGCGTCCAGGACGCGCAGGCGTGGGCCGGGATCACGAAACTCGGCGAGGTCGCCGAGCGGCTGCGGCCGGAACTGCGGACGTTCCGCGACGAGAACGGACGCGAACTGTTCGACTTGCCTGACGCTCCGCGCCCGGATCCCGAGACTCCCGCGCCGGTGCGGTTACTGGGGCCGTTCGACCAGACCGTCCTGTCCTACGCTGACCGCACCCGGGTGATCAGCGACGAGCACCGCAAGGTCGTCATCACGCAGAACGGCCTGGTCAAGGGCACCATCCTGGTCGACGGATTCGTGAAGGGCAGCTGGGAGATCAAGGTGGCGAAAAAGGCCGCTTCGGTCGCGATCACGCCGTTCGAACGCATCCCCAAGCGCGACCTGGACACACTCGAAAGCTCCGCTCACTCCCTCCTGACCTGGGCGCATCCGAAGGCCGAGACCCACACGGTGCAATTAGTCCTCCAGTTGCGCTAGTTCGTACTACCAACTACCGCAACTAGAGGACTAATCGCGACAGGGGGCGTGGCCGGAAATCTCGATTCAGTGGCCGGTCGGGCACTTCCGGGCGGGCTGACCCCTGCGTAACTTCGATCGTCATGGGCACTGGGGCATCGAAGACAAGCGTGCTGATCGTCGGCGCGGGGTTCGGCGGGGTCGGGACGGCGATCGAACTCAAACGCGCCGGGATCGACGACTTCGTCATCCTGGAGAGCGCCGCCGAACCGGGCGGCGTCTGGCGGGAGAACACCTATCCCGGCGCGGGCTGCGACATCCCGTCGCCGCTGTACTCGTTCTCCTACGAGCCCAATCCCGACTGGCCGAGGCGGTTCTCGCTGCAACCCGACATCCACGAGTACCTCGAACGCGTGGTGCGTCGCTACGGACTCGAACCGCACATCCGCTTCGGCACCAGGGCCACCGGCGCGGCATTCGACGACAAACGCGGGCTCTGGCGTGTGGAGACCGCGGGCGGCGAGACCTTCGAGGCAAAGGTCTTCGTCCCCGCCGTCGGACAGCTTTCGCGGCCGGTCCAGCCGGACATCCCCGGCCAGGACACCTTCGAGGGCGCCAGTTTCCACTCCGCGCGCTGGGAGCACGACGTCGACCTGCGCGGTAAGAAGGTCACGGTGATCGGCACCGGCGCGAGCGCGATCCAGTTCGTGCCCGAACTCCAGCGCCAGGCCGGTGAACTGACGGTGTTCCAGCGCACCGCGCCCTACATCATGGCCAAACGGGACACCCGCTACCGGCGCTGGCAGCAGCGGCTGTTCCGGCACCTTCCGGCCACGCAGCTGCTCGGCAGGCTCCGGATCTTCCTCCTCGCCGAGTACGCGACCTACGCGATGATTAAGCATCCTTTGCTGGCCAAGGTCTTCGAACTGCGGACGGCCCAGTTGCGCCGCCGCCACATCAAGGACCGGGCGCTACGCGAGAAGCTCACCCCGGACTATCCCCTTGGCTGCAAGCGGATCCTGTTCACCAACGAGTACCTGCCCGCACTCGCGCAGCACAACGTCGCGGTGGAGACGCGCCGCATCAGCGCGATCACGCCGTCCGGGCTGCTCACCGAGGACGGCGTCGAGCACGAGGCCGACGTCATCGTCTACGGAACCGGTTTCGCGGCAACGGATTTCCTGGGCGAACTCAAGGTGCGAGGTCTCGGCGGCCGGTCGCTGTCCGATGCGTGGAAGGGCGGCGCGCGGGCGTACCTCGGCATGACCGTACCGGGTTTCCCGAACCTGTTCTGCGTCTACGGTCCCAACACGAACCTCGGCGCGGGCTCCATCATCTACATGATCGAACGGCAGGCACGCTACATCCGGCAGGCCGTCGAACACCTCAACCGGCCCGAGGTGTCCTATATGGACGTCGCGCCCGAGGTGGAAGACCGCTACGACAAGGAAATTCAGCGACGGCTCGGCCACAGCGTCTGGACGACCTGCGCCAGCTGGTACCGCCAGGAGAACGGCAGGGTGAGCACGAACTGGCCGGGCCTGGTGACCGAGTACGACCGCCGGACGAAGACGCTCGACCTCGGCGACTACCGGACGGCGGGACCGCGATGAACCACGACGTACTGTGATCGGCTCCGGGTTCGGCGGCGTTTAGTCCTCTAGTTGCGGTACTTGCGTGCGCAAGTACCGCAACTAGAGGACTAAACGCGGGCATGGAAGAGGCGGGTGCCGTCGCCCGCGCGACGCCGGCACCCGCCCCGGTCTAGCGGATCATCACGGGAGGCCTGCCAGGCCCGCGCTCACCGTGTTCGACCAGGCGTAGCCCTGCGAGGCGTCCCAGTTGATCGACCAGGTCATCGCGCCCCGGATCGTCGGGTAGGTCGTCGAAGGCTTGAACGAACCGCAGTTCGTGCCCTTCGCCAGGCAGTTCAGCGCGTTGACCGTGTTGCCGGGCGCCTGGTAGCCACCACCCGCGGCGGAACCCGAGGCGGGCAGGCCGAGACCGACCTGGTCGGCACGCAGGCCGCTCTGCAGCTGGATGCAGGCCAGCGCGGTGAGGAAGTCGACCGTGCCCTGCGAGTAGACCTTCTGGTCGCAGCCGAGCATCGCGCCGCTGTTGTAGTACTGCATGTTCACGATCGTCAGGATGTCCTTGACGTTCAGCGCCAGCTTGAAGTACTCGGCCGCCGGGTTCTGCATGTCGATCGTCTGCGGCGCCATGGTGATGACCGTGCCGCCCGCGGCGTGGATCGCCCGCAGCGACTGCGCCATGTAGGTCGCGTTGACGCCGTTCTCGAGGTCGATGTCGACGCCGTCGAAACCGTAGGTCGCGATGAGCGACTTCATGCTGTTGGAGAAGTTGGTCGCCGCGGCCGAGGAGTCGACGCGGATCGTGCCCTTCTCACCACCGACCGACAGGATGACCTTCTGCCCGCGCGCCTGCGCCGTCTTGATGTCGGCCTTGAACTGCGCGTCGGTGTAGCCACCGAGCTGGCTCGACAGACCCGAGTCGAGGGTGAAGGTGACCGCGCCCGGCGTGGCCGTCGCGTCGGCGAAGGACACGGCGATGATGTTGTATTTCGTCGGGACGTCAGCGAGTTTGAGCGCCTTCGCGCCGTTGTAGAAGTTCTGCCAGTACCCGGTGATCACGTGCTTCGGCAGGTTGCCGGGGTTCGGGTTGGTCGTCGTGGTCGTCGGTGTCGTCGGGGTGGTGGTCGTGGTCGGCGAGTTGCTCGTGGTGGTCGTCGTCGGTGTCGTCGGGGTTGTGGTCGGCGAGCCGCCGGGTCCGTCGAGGTTGACGTCGTCCGCGAAGTAGGCGGGCTGGCCGTACCAGCCGTGCAGGTAGATGTCGACGCTGGTGGTGGCCGCCCCGGTGGTGAAGCTCAGCGAGAGCTGGCTCCAGCTGGCGCCGCCGGGGGTCCAGGTGTTCTTGTCACCCGTCCCGGTGCCCGTGACGCCCAGATAGGTGTAGCTGCCCTGCACCCACGCCGAAAGCGTGTACGCGGTGTTGGCCTTCACCGGCACGCTCTGCGTGCAGCGGGCGTTGTTCTGGCCCGCCGGGGTCGCGCTGAGCGCGCGGGTGCCCGAGTGGACCGGCGTGGTGACCACCGAGGACGCGCCGGAACAGGTCCAGCCACTCGTGGTCCCGAGTTCGAAGCCCGGGTTGGTCAGGATGTTGGCGGCCGAGGCACTGCCCGAGACCGCGAAAGTCACCCCCAGGCACACGGCCAGTGACGACAGCAGGGCTAGGAACGCGTGTTTCGGCTTGACTTTCACAGCTGGCCTCCACGAACGGGTGATGTCGGCCACATCAAAATGGACTAGACCAATACAACTGTCAAGGGTTCGGTTAGAGGAGGCCATACGAAAGTCGGCTCGGCGGAAGCGGCAGAATGCAGGGTCCGAGAGCACCCGAAAGCGGATTTCAGGAGCGTGGGAGTGAGCGTGCAGGGCCTGCAGACAGTCGAGCAGAAGATCGCCGAAGAACTCGGCGTGCGCGAGGGGCAGGTCAAGGCGGCCGTCGACCTGCTGGACGGCGGATCGACCGTGCCGTTCATCGCCCGGTACCGCAAAGAGGTCACCGGGATGCTGGACGACGCCCAGCTGCGCACGCTCGAAGAACGCCTCCGCTACCTGCGGGAACTCAACGAGCGCCGGGTCGCGGTGCTGGAGTCGATTCGTAGCCAGGGCAAGCTGGACGAGGCGCTCGAAGCGTCGATCGTGGCGGCGGACACCAAGTCCCGTCTCGAGGACATTTACCTGCCGTACAAGCCCAAGCGGCGGACGAAGGCGATGATCGCCCGTGAGGCCGGTCTGGAGCCGCTCGCCGACGGGCTGCTGAGCGACCCGAACACCGACCCGCAGGCCGCCGCCGCGGTGTTCGTCGACGCCGACAAGGGTGTCGCGGACGCGCAGGCCGCGCTGGACGGCGCCCGTTCGATCCTGGTGGAACGCTTCGCCGAAGACGCCGACCTGATCGGCGAGCTGCGCGAGAAGATGTGGTCACAGGGCCGCCTGGCCGCCAAGGTCCGCGACGGCAAGGCCGACGAAGGCGCGAAGTTCTCCGACTACTTCGAGTTCTCCGAGCCCTACACCAAGCTCCCCTCCCACCGGATTCTCGCGATGTTCCGCGGCGAGAAGGAAGAGATCCTCGACCTCTCCATGGAGTCGGAGGAGCCGTCCGAAGAGCCGAGGACCGGGCCGACCGACTACGAGACCCGCATCGCGCACAAGTTCGGCATCGCGAACAAGGGCCGCCCCGGCGACAAGTGGCTCGGCGACACCGTCCGCTGGGCGTGGCGCACCAAGATCCTGCTGCACCTGGGCATCGACCTGCGGATGCGGCTGCGTCAGTCGGCCGAGGACGACGCCGTCCGCGTGTTCGCCGCGAACCTGCGCGACCTGCTGCTCGCCGCCCCGGCGGGTACCCGCGCCACGATGGGCCTCGACCCCGGTTTCCGCACCGGTGTGAAGGTCGCCGTCGTCGACGACACCGGCAAGGTCGTCGGCACCCACGTGATCTACCCGCACCAGCCCGCCAACAAGTGGGACCAGTCGATCGCCGAACTCGCCGCGCTGTGCGCCCGGCACAAGGTCGACCTGATCTCGATCGGCAACGGCACCGCGTCACGGGAAACCGACAAGCTCGCCGGTGAGCTGATCAAGAAGCACCCGGAGCTGAAGCTGACCAAGGCCGTCGTCTCCGAGGCAGGCGCGTCGGTGTACTCGGCGTCGGCGTTCGCGTCGCAGGAACTGCCGGGCATGGACGTCTCGCTGCGCGGCGCGGTCTCCATCGCGCGGCGGCTGCAGGACCCGCTGGCCGAACTGGTGAAGATCGACCCGAAGTCGATCGGTGTCGGGCAGTACCAGCACGACCTGTCCGAGATCTCGCTGTCGCGGTCACTCGACGCGGTGGTCGAAGACTGCGTGAACGCGGTCGGCGTGGACGTCAACACCGCGTCGGCGCCGCTGCTGACCCGTGTCTCGGGTATCACGACGAGCCTGGCCGAGAACATCGTGGCGCACCGTGACGAGAACGGCCCGTTCAAGACGCGGACCGGGCTCAAGGAGGTCGCGCGGCTGGGTCCCAAGGCCTTCGAGCAGTGCGCGGGCTTCCTCCGGATCCCGGACGGCGACGACCCGCTCGACTCGTCCTCGGTGCACCCGGAGGCCTATCCGGTGGTGCGGCGGATCCTGTCCTCGACCGGGACCGACCTCCGCGCGCTGATCGGCAACTCGCGGACACTGCAGGCGCTGAAGCCGTCTGAGTTCGTCGACGACACCTTCGGCCTGCCGACGGTGACCGACATCCTCGCCGAACTCGACAAACCGGGCCGCGACCCGCGTCCGGCGTTCAAGACCGCGACCTTCGCCGAGGGCGTCGAGAAGATCGGCGACCTCAAGCCGGGCATGCGGCTGGAAGGCGTCGTGACGAACGTGGCCGCGTTCGGCGCGTTCATCGACGTCGGCGTGCACCAGGACGGCCTCGCGCACGTCTCGGCGCTGTCGAAGAACTTCGTCAAGGACCCGCGTGAGGTCGTGAAGCCCGGCGACATCGTCAAGGTGAAGGTGCTGGAAGTCGACGTGCCGCGCAAGCGGATCTCGCTGACGCTGCGCCTGGACGACGAGCCCGGCCGTCCCGCTCGCGAGCAGGGCGGCGGTGGTGGTGGCGGCGGTGGTCGTGACCGCGGTCAGGGCGGCGGTGGCCAGCGTCAAGGTGGCGGTCAGCGTGGCGGCCAGGGCGGCGGTAATCGAGGCGGTCGAGACAAGGGCGGGAACTCGGGGGGCGGCTCGCTGGCGGACGCGCTCCGGAAGGCCGGCTACGGCAAGTAGGAGCCGGGCACGTTAGAAGCGGCTGAAGGACGCTTTCCCCGCATCTCATGTGAGGAAAGCGTCCTTCGTCGCGTCAGATGCGGGGAAAGTCCCCTTCAGCTCAGGGGTTCATCGCGTAGGCGCCGGAAAGGTCCCGCACCAGCGACCACACGTGGTCGAAACGGGCCGCGTCGACGACCGGCTTCCGCACCGAGGCCAGCGCGAGCGCCTGCTGCGCCTCGGTCGAGGACGACTTCCCGTGCAGATCGATCGCGGCGACACTGAAGTCCTGCACCAGGACGCCGAAAATCTGGTCGACGACCTCGGTCTCGATGCCGGTGATCTCCGCCTGCTCCAGCACCAGCTGCCCGTAGACGACCAGCGTGAACAGCTCGGTCAGCGCGAGCCCGAAGTCGAGGTCCTGCTGCTGGGCCTCGTCCGGCGTGGCGTCGGTGAACAACTTCACCAACGCCTCGGCCTGCTCGGTGAACCGCGCGACGTTCGGGATCGCGGACGCCTTGGCGTAGGCCTCGCGCCAGTCGTGGAACCGCACCTTGGACAGCCCGCGCGCGGGGCCCTGGCGGAACAGGAACTCGTCGTCGGCGGCGTCGGACCGCGTCGGCACCGGCTCGTAGGCCTGCGGCGCGAACAGGTACGCGGGCACGAACTTCGCGATCAGTGCGAGGTTCACCGCCACCGTGCCTTCCAGCTTCGGCAGGCCGTCGATGTCGTTCTTGGCCATCGCGAGGTAGGTGTCGGTCTCGAAACCCTTGGCCGCCACGACATCCGCGACCAGGCCGATGACCTTCTGCGCCTCGGTGGTCACCTTCATCTTGGTGATCGGGTTGAACAGCAGGTACCGGCGGTCGTCCGGGTTCGCGCTGCGGAAGTAGTCGACAGCGCGGTCGGAGAACAGCTTCATCGCGACGAGCCGCGTGTACGCCTCGACGAATTCCCGGCGCACGTGCGGGAAATCGGTGACCTTCTTGCCGTAGAGCTCACGGTTGTGCGCGTGCGTGATCGCCTCGTACAGCGAGTGCGTCGACATCCCGATGCCGCCGAAGCACAGGTTGAACTTGCCGATGTTGACCGTGTTCAGTGCCGCGGAGAACGCCTCGGCGCCGACGTGCAGAATGTCCTCTTCGGACACCGGGTAGTCGTTGAGCTCGAACTCGGCGACGTACATCTGTGACGGCACCACGTTCTTCACCACGCGGTAGTTCGGGTGCGCCGAATCCGCGTAGAAGAACACGTACTGGTCCGGACCCTCGACACCGTCGACGCGGCCGAACACCGACACGGTCCGCGCGCAGTTGCCGTTGCCGATGTAGTACTTCGAACCGTTGGCGCGGTAGCCGCCCTCACCGTCCGGGGTCAGCACGAGGTCCGACGAGTAGATGTCGGCGCCGTGCTCCTTTTCGGACAGTCCGAACGCGGCGACACCCCCGGCCGCGAGCGAGTCCGCCGCACGTTTGCGGGCGGCCTCGTTCGCGCTCTGCCACACCGGGCCGAGGCCGAGGATGGTGACCTGCCACGGGTACCAGTAGTTCAAGCCGTAGAAACCGAGGATTTCCGACAGCGCCGCGACGCGCGCGGTGTCCCAGCGCTTGTCCGGGTCGCCGTCGGCGTTGGCACCGGGAGTGAGGAACGTCGAGAACAGGCCTTCCTTGCCCGCGAACTCGATGAAGTCCGCGTAGAAGGTCCGCTCGTGATAGTCCGCGGTGAGCTTGCGCTTGCCACGCTGTTCGAACCACTCGATGGTGGCACGCAGCAGGCGACGCGTCTCCGGGTCGAACTGCCGTGGGTCGTACCCACCCGGATTCAGCAACAACGCGGTCGCCTTTTCGCTCATCGTCACTCCTGGTCGCCGAAGTTACTACCCGGTAACCGTAGCGCGCCGCCTCGCCGTCCGGCCACTGAACTCGACCGAAGTCACCTCCCCGTGGTCGTTCCGCAGGAAGCGCGCGGCGGGACGACGGGTGTCGGCGGCCTTGGCCAGCACGTCTTCACCGACGAAGACGACCTCGTAGGCGGGCGGCGATGGAATGTCCTCGATGTTCACGATCAACTGCCCCCACAGGTCGCCGTCCCGGTCCGTGACCTCGAACCCCAGGTCACCGGTCTCATAGCGGCCGAGGTACTCGGCGAAATCCGGCCGAGGCACCGCCGGCGCGCTCGCGATCGGGGGCAGCCCGACCAAATTCTCCAGACACCAGTCGACGATCCGGGGGCCGAGCACGCCGCCACCCGCGCTGTTGGTCAGCACGGTGACCGCGAAGTCCTCCTCAGGCAGCGTGACGAACTCCGAAATCTGCAGGTTGCCGACGTTGCCACCGTGCCGGACCAGCCGCGCGTCGCCGTGGCTCGTACGCAGCCAGCTCAGCCCGACCTCGTCGAACGGCACGGCCGCGCTCCGCTGCGGCGCGCGCAGGAGATCCCGGGTCTCGGCGCTGAGCGGCGCCTCGCCCTTCGACTCACCGGACAGGAAGAACCGCGCCCAATTCAGCTGGTCCGCGGCGGTGGACCACAACCCGCCGCTGGCGCTGTCCGCGCGGGTCAGGCCCACGGTGTGCTCGACGGAGGGCCCCTTTTCACCCAGCGCGTGGCCGACGGCGTGACGGCGGGTGAGCACCTCCCACGGGAAGTAGAACGAGTCGGTCATGCCGAGCGGTTCGAGCAGCCGAGTGCGGACCAGGTCTTCGAAGGTGGCACCGGACTCCGCCTCCGCGACCCGCCCGGCCAGCTGGAATCCGGCGTTGCAATAGGAGAACGCCTCGCCGGGCGGAAACACCTGCGGCAGGTCGCCGAACCGATCGATCGCCAGGGCGAGGGCGTTGTCACCCCATCCAGTGGTGAAGTCCACGTCGCCGAAAAAGCCGGCGGAGTGCGTGAGCAGATGCCGCAGGGTCACCGTCTTTCGTGCCTCCGGATCCGCCAGCCGGAGTCCGGGGAGATAGTGGATGACTGGCTTGTCCAGGTCCAGCACCCCGTCTTCGACCAGTGCCAGCACCACGGCGGCGGCGAAGGTCTTGCTGGTGGAGCCGATCATGAACAGCGTGCCGGTGTCGACGGGCAATTCGGTGTCCGCACTGGACACCCCGGTGGCGAAGACCGATTCTTCGCCGTGGTGCGACACCCCCACCACGGCTCCGGGGACACTCGCCTCACGCGCCCACTCGTCGAGACGACCTTGGAGTTCCTGAACGCTCTTCGACACTCGCGTCACCTTTCACGCCGGGGCTGGTCCGACCAGCGTTTCACCGGGTCCGGGCGCCGGACTCGTGGAAACGGACGAACATCGCCCGTCCAGTTCGTGGGGTGGCGCGAACCGGGGTGCGGGCGATATCACGTAGCCCGGGAGATCACGACCAAGTACACTTGCGCTGCGGTCCGCTCAGTTCTGCCTCGGGCCGCGTTTCGTTGTCGAATGACCACGCGCCGCGGCCCCCCGAGGTCTGCGCCGGGCAGGACAACCGTTCCTATCCTTACGGAGATACCAGGGCGCACACGCGCCCATACGCTTATGAGCACACCTACTTTCCTCGAACTCGGCCTGCCCAAGACCCTCGTGGACTCGCTCGCCGAGCAGGGCGTCACCAGCCCTTTCCCGATCCAGGCCGCCACGCTGCCGCATTCGCTGGCAGGCCGGGACGTCCTCGGCCGCGGCCGCACCGGCTCCGGCAAGACCTACGGCTTCGTGCTGCCCGTCCTCGCCCGGCTCGCCGCCGGTCCGACGCGGCGCCGCCCCGGCCGTCCGCGTGCGCTGGTACTGGCGCCGACCCGCGAGCTGGCCACCCAGATCGAGGCGTCGTTCCTGCCGCTGGCCAAGCCGCTCGGCCTCAAGGTCACCACCATCTTCGGCGGCGTCAGCCCCAACCCGCAGATCACCCGGCTGCGTGACGGCGTCGACATCGTCGTCGCCTGCCCCGGCAGGCTCGCCGACCACATGCGCTCGGGTGAGGCGAAACTCGACAACATCGAGATCACCGTGCTGGACGAGGCCGACCACATGGCCGACCTCGGCTTCCTGCCCGACGTCCGGCGCATCATGGGCGAGACCCCGGAACGCGGGCAACGGCTGCTGTTCTCCGCGACCCTCGACGCGGGCGTCGACGTACTGGTCAAGCGCTTCATGCACGACCCGGTCACGCACAGCGTCGACTCGGCCCAGTCGCCGGTCTCGACCATGCGGCACCACGTGCTGCACCTGGAGGAGACCCACCGGCTCCCGGTGCTGATCGACCTCACCGCCGCACCGGGCCGCACGCTGGTGTTCACCCGGACGAAGCACCGCGCCAAGCAGCTGACGCGCAAGCTCATGGCCTCCGGCGTGCCGGCAGTCGAACTGCACGGCAATCTCGGCCAGACCGCGCGGACGCGCAACCTGGAGGCGTTCTCATCCGGCGCGGCGAAGACGCTGGTCGCGACCGACATCGCCGCGCGCGGCATCCACGTCGACGACGTCACCCTCGTCATCCACGCCGACCCGCCGGTCGAGCACAAGGCGTACCTGCACCGGTCCGGCCGGACCGCGCGGGCCGGGGCGTCCGGCACCGTCGTCACGCTGATGACCGACGCGCAGGTCCGCGACGTCCGCGACCTCACCCGAAAGGCGGGCATCAAGCCGACCACGACGCAGCTCGGCCCCGGCCACCCGCTGCTGTCGGAGCTGGCTCCCGGCGAGCGTTCGTTCACCGCGTCGCCGCGACGGCCGATCGTGGACACGCGTCCGAAGAAGGTCACCGCCGGCGGCGAGGCCATCCGCGCCAAGGGGGAGGAAGAAGAGCGCCCTGTCAACCGGGGCACCAGGACCGGCCGCGGCCGTGGCCCCTCCGCCGGTGGCCGGGGTGCTTCCGGCGGCGGCCGGGGTCGTGGTGGCGCTAGTGGATCTTCGGAAGGCCGTTCGCGTCAGCCGCGGACCGAAGGCGACCGCCGTGGCGGGGCGCCCGCCGGTCAAGGACGTCGTGCGGCCGAGAGCACCGGACGTCGCGAAGGTGCGCCCAAGGGCGGCCAGGGTGGTCAGGGGGGCCGTCGCGGTGCCGCCGAGTCCCAGCCGCGCCGGGCTTCCGGTGCCGCGTCCCAGTCCTCGCGGAACCAGTCCGGTGGCGCTCCGGCCCGCCGTGGCGGTGCCGCCGCTTTCTCCTCGGGAACGCGCGCCGGCGCTCGCCGCCCTCGCTAGCTCTCGCCGCTTCGCTGGCTGATCACGCGTGACCCCGTGGACGTCACGCGTGATCAGCCGGACAGCACGCGTGATCCCGCGGACATCACGCGTGATCAGCCGGACAGCACGCGTGATCGGATGGACGACACGGCATCGGCGAGCCGGTTTGGTCACGGGTGTCGGGCGGCGGCGCGGGCCGCAGCGGCCGCGCGGCGCTCTTCGAATCGTGACGCCTGCGTGTCGAGAGCCTTGAGGAACTGGTCGAGTTCGTCGCGAGCCTTCTCGCCCTCCTCGCCGAGCCCTTCCAGCTCGAAGATCTTCCACTGCCGCAGCAGCGGCCAGATCACTTCGTCGTGGTGGATCCGCAGGTCGTAGATACCCGCCTTCGCGATCAGCGCGGCCTTCCGCACGAAGCTCGGGATCACCGCGCCCGGCATCTGGAACTGGACGACCTCGTCGGTGATGGCGCGCATCATCGCGTCGGGTGAAAGCTCCAGCGACGCCTTCACGAGGTTGCGGTAAAAGATCATGTGCAGGTTCTCGTCCATCGCGACCCGTGAGAGCAGCTTCTCGCACAACGGATCCTCCGTGTACCGCCCGGTGTTGCGGTGCGAAAGCCGCGTCGCCAGCTCCTGGAACGACACGTACGCGAAGACGTTCAGCAAAGCTTTGTCACCGCTGTCGTACCCGGCCTGCATGGTCTGCATCCGCGCCCGCTCCAGCTCGACCGGGTCCACCGCGCGCGTCACCAGCAGGTAGTCGCGGATGCAGATGCCGTGCCTGCCCTCTTCGGCGGTCCAGCGGTGTACCCAGGTGCCCCACGCGCCGTCGCGTCCGAAGGCGCGCTCGATCTCGCGGTGATAGCTCGGGAGGTTGTCCTCCGTGAGCAGGTTGACCTCCAGCGAGGTCCGCGCGATCGGCGACACCCGCGACTGCTCGGGATCCCACGGCTCGCCACCGAGTTCGGCGAAGTTCTTGCCCTCGCTCCACGGCACGTACTCGTGCGGCATCCATTCCTTCGCGACCTCGAGATGTCGGTTGAGATTCTCCTCGACCGTCCCCTCGAGCTCGAGCATCAGCCGGGTGCTTTCGGGGACCGCCATGCGTTTCGTCCTTCCGGGACAACGGAAAACTCCTACCTACGACACCGTAACTTACGGTGTCGTAGGTAGGCCACCTCCGGAAGATGAACGCGCGAGACCTAAAGCGACGCCGTCAGCCCCCGCGCCCGCAGGACCGACCGTTCCAGCGGACGGAACACCAGCAACTCGATCCCGACGCCGACCAGCAGGATCAGGAAGATCGCCGAGATCACGCCTTCCATGCTGTTGAACGACGAGCCCTCGTTCAGGTAAGCGCCGAGCCCCTTGCCCAAGGCCGGGGACAGCGCGATCAGCTCGGCGGCCATCAGCGAACGCCACGAGAACGCCCAGCCTTGCTTGAGCCCGGCCAGGAAGCCGGGCAACGCGGCGGGCAGCAGGATGTGCCGGGCCGAGGAGAACCGGCTCGCCCCCATCACCTGGCCGACGCGCGGCAGGATCGGCGGGATCTGGTCGATGCCCGAGACGAGGCCGTTCGCGATCGACGGCACCGAACCCAGCAGGACGACGAAGTAGATCGAGGCGTCGTTCAGACCGAACCACAGGATCGCCGCCGGCACCCACGCCACCGACGGGAGGCTCTGCAGCCCGGTCAGAAACGGCCCGACGGCCGCCCGGACGAGCCGGGCCTTCGCCACCAGCAGGCCGAGCGGGGTGCCGATGACCACGCCGATCAGGAAGCCCAGCGCGGCCCGGTGCACCGACGTCCAGACGAACTCGAAGATCTCGCCCGTGCTCGTGATGTCGACGAGTTCGTCCCACACCGCGAGCGGCGCGGGCAGCATCGACTCCGGCCAGAACGCGGCGGCCCACAGGAACTGCCAGAGCACGACCAGCAGGGCCAGGAAGACCAACGGCGGCACGAAACCGCGCAGGAACCGCTTCCCCTGGCTTTCCCGGCGCTCGCCGGTGGGGGTGTCGAGCGAGTCGAGGCCCGCGCCGACGGCCTCGTCCGCCTCCTCCACCGCGGTGTCGGGGCGGTCAAGCCGCGGCATGGGTACTGATCACCTCCCGGAGGTGACCGGTGATCTCCAGCGTCAGCTCTTCGGCGTCGGAGGCCTGGACGTCGCGCCATTCCCGCACGACCCGGCCCGGCCGCGACGAGAGCAGCACGACCCGCTGGCCGAGCCGGACGGCCTCGCGGACGTCGTGCGTCACGAACAGCACCGAGGTGCCGGTGCTGCGGTAGACGCGCAGCAGTTCGCCCTGCAGGACGTCGCGGGTGATGGCGTCGAGCGCGGCGAACGGCTCGTCCATCAGCAGCAGCGACTGCTCCGGGTCACCGCCGACGCGCAGGGTCGCGGCCAGCGCCCTGGCGAGCGCGACGCGCTGCCGCATCCCGCCGGACAGTTCGTGCGGCCGCTTGTCGCCCGCGCCGCCGAGGCGGACGAGTTCGAGCAGTTCGGCCGCCTTCTCACGGCGCTCGGTCCGGCCGAAACCGGCCAGCCGCAGCGGCAGTTCCACGTTGCGGGCCGCGGTCAGCCACGGCATCAGCGCGGCCTCCTGGAACATCACCGCGGGGCGGGAGGTCTCCAGGGTGATCGAACCCGAGGTCGGCCGGTCGAGGCCGGCGACCAGGTTCAGCAGGGTGCTCTTGCCGCAGCCGGAAGCGCCGAGCAGGCAGACGAACTCGCCGGGGGCGACCGTGAGGTCCATCCCGTCGAGGGCCACGACGGCGCGACCGGTCGGGCCGAACACCTTCCGGACACCGTCGAGACGCACGGCGACACCGGTGGACAGGCCAGGTTCCAAGGTGGTCGTCATCGCTGATCCCCTCCGGTCACTTCGTCAGCCCTGGCGCGTCCACGCCGGGCTTGCCCTGCTCGGAGAGCACGGCGTTGAGCGGGCCGAAATCGGCGAACCCCTTGAGGTCCACCGCGGACTTCACCACGCCCGCGGTCACCGAGTCCCGCGCGAGCTGGGTGAAGGTCGACGCCACCGGGTCGATGCCGAGTTCGATGGCGGAGAACGCGCGGTCGAGAACGGCCTCGTTCAGTGTGCTGCCCGCGAGCACCTCGAGTTCTCCGTTGACCACCTTCTTCGCCTCGGCGGGGTTGGTCTTCGCCCAGTCGATGGCGGCAAGTTCACCCTTGAGGATGGCGGTGACGGTCTCCGGGTGCTGCTGCAGGAACTCGCTGCGGACGATCACGACCGTGGTCGGGAACTTGCCTTCCGGCCACAGGGTCTTCTCGTCCAGCAGTACCTTCGCGCCCGCGTCCAGCACCAGCCGCGAGGACCACGGCTCCGGCAGCCAGCCGCCGTCGAGCTCGCCCTTCTTGAAGGCGTCGAACGTCTTCGGGTTGTCGAGGTTGGTGATCTTGACGTCGGGCAGCTTCTTCTCGGCGACGAACTTCTTGAGCGCGACGTCCTGGGTGTTCGCCAGCGACGGCGTCGCGATGTTCTTGCCGGTGAGCTGCTCGGGCGTGGTGATCTCGGGCTTCACCACCAGCTGCGCGCCGCCGGTGACCGCGCCGGAGACGAGCTGGATGGCGCCCTTGGACTTGGTGAAGGCGTTGATCGCGGGCCCGGAACCGATGAAGGCGATGTCGAGTGAGTTGCCGAGCAGCGCGTTGACCTCTTCGGGCCCGGCGTTGAACGTCTGGGGGGTGAGCTTCGTCGAGCCGAGTTCCTTGGCGAAGAAACCGTTCTTCACCCCGATCAGCGCGGGAGCGTGCGTCACGTTCGGGAAGTACCCGACGCGCACCTCGCCCGCCGCGCCCTGGCTCTTCTGCTCCACCTGGGTGCCCCGGTCGGCGCGCGAACACCCCGCGATACCGCCGGCCAGGGTCAGTGCGGCGAAGGCCGCGGCCAGCAAGCGGGTTCTGTGGTGGGTGCGCACGGAAGGTCGCCTTTCGGGGGTTCGACTCGGGTCGGGTGGTGGCGAGAGTCGCATGTTCACCCGCCTGCCTGCATCGCCATCCGAATGACGGGAAAGATGCCGAGAACGCTTGACACCAGACGAGACAGCTGTTCCACATGCCAAGACAGCTCCGGTGTTCTCCGGGTGTAACGGTCCGGGCCGAACGGGCGAACCACGCCTAGTGGTGAACCACCCTCGGACCCTCGCGATGGCGGGTGTGCTGACCGCCGGGATCGGGATGGGCGTCCTCGCGATGGCGCTCAAGCTGGCCGACGGCACGCACACCGCGCTCGACACCACCCTGTCGACGGCGACGGGGTTCCTCTTCCTCCTGGCCGGCTCCGTCGCGCACGTACGCCGCGCCTCGAATCCGATCGGCCTGCTCATCGCGCTGGCCGGGCTCGCGTTGTTCGCCGAGGACCTGCAGTTCGCCGGTGACCCGCTCGCGCGTACCGCCGGCCTGGCGCTCACGGCCGCGTCCAGTCCGGTGATCGCGCATCTCGTGGTCGTCTTCCCGCACGGGAAACTCAGGTCCCGCTGGGAACGCGTGCTGGTCTTCTCGGCCTACACCGTGGTCTTCGGGGCGGCGGTGCTCGGCTTGCTGGTCAACGACGATCCGAAGAACCTCGCCGCGGTCGCGGCCTCCCCGGAGGCCGAGCAACTGGTCAAACGGCTCCTCGAACTGGTCGGCGCGCTGATCGGCGGCGGCGTCGTCGTGGTGTTGCTCTACCGCTGGCTCACGGGCCGTCTCCCGCAGCGGCGGCTGCTCTCCCCGGTCGTCGCGATCGCCGTGATCGGCGCGGTGAGCACCACGGTCGGCAGCGCGCTCGGCTCCGGGCACCCGGTCTCCGACCCGCTGCTGGACGTCTACCGGATCTCGTTCTGCCTGTGGCCGCTGGCGTCTCTGATCGGGGTGCTGCGGGCACGGGTCGGCAACGCGGAGATGATCCGGCTCCTGCTGGAACGCGACGGCACCGGGCTGGCCGCGCTCGTGCAGGACGACGAGGTGTGGAAGGACAGCCGGTCGATCGACGCGCTCAACGCCGCCGCCGGGCTGGTACTGGACAACCAGCGTCTCGCCGCGGAACTGGAGGAGCGCCTCGTCGAGGTCCAGGCCTCCCGCGCCCGCATCGTGGCCGCCGCCGACGACGAGCGGCGGCGCGTGGAACGCGATCTGCACGACGGCGCGCAGCAGCGGCTGGTGAGCGTCGTGCTGTTGCTGCGCATGGCCGAACGACGGCTCGGCGGTGAGCTGACCCCGCCCGTCGCGACCCTGCTGAAAGGCACCATCGACGAACTGCAGGCCACCGTCACCGAACTGCGTGAACTCGCGCACGGGCTCCGGCCCGCGATCCTCACCGACGCCGGGCTGATCGCCGCGGTCCGGTCACTGCTGGACCGGATCCCGCTCGCGGTCGGCCTCGACGCCGCGGACGTGCCCCGGCTCAGCGGCGCCGTCGAGGCGACGGCGTACTTCGTCGTCTCCGAAGCGGTCACCAACGCCCTGAAGCACGCGCGGGCGCGGGAGGTCCGCGTGCGTATCGGCGTCGAGGAGGGCCGTCTGCGGGTGGACGTGCGCGACGACGGTACCGGCGCGGCCGACATCGACGGCGGATCCGGGCTGCACGGCCTCCGCGACCGTGTCCGCGCGCTCGGTGGTGAGCTCACCGTCGTCGGCGAGCCAGTATCCGGCAGCACGGTCTCGGCCGTCGTCCCGCTGGAGCCCTAGGCCAGGCCGCGGATCGCGCGCGCGGGCGGCCGCTCCCCCTGGATCGACGCGATCATCTCCAGCACCTGCCGGGTGCGTTTCACCTCGTGCACCCGGAACACCTTCGCTCCCTCGGCCACCGCCCAGGCCGTCGCGGCGAGGGTCCCGTCGACCCGCTCCGCGAGTTCCACCCCGAGCGTCTCCCCGACGAAGTCCTTATTGGACAGTGCCATCAGCACCGGCCAGCCGGTGTCGGCCAGGTCCCGCGCGTGCCGGAGCAGCGCAAGGCTGTGCCACGTGTTCTTGCCGAAGTCGTGGGTCGGGTCGATCAGCACGCCCTCGCGCGGGACACCGAGCGCGACGACCGCTTCGGCGTGGGCCGTCGTCTCCGCGACGACTTCGGCGACGACGTCCGGGTAGTTCACCCGGAACGGGCGGGTGCGCGGGACGGCCTTCCCGGTGTGCGAGCAGACGTAGCCGGTGCCGAATTCCGCCGCGACCTCGGCCAGTTTCGGATCGGCCCCCGCCCAGGTGTCGTTGATCAGGTCCGCGCCCGCCTCCGCCGAGCGCCTGCCCACCTCGTGCCGCCAGGTGTCGACGCTGATCACCAGGTCGGGATGCAGTTCGCGGATCCGCTCGACGAACGGGACCACCCGTCGGATCTCTTCCTCGACGTCGACCTCCGCGCCGGGGCCGGCCTTCACCCCGCCGATGTCGACGATGTCGGCCCCCTCCGCCACCGCCCGCGCGACGGCGGCGAGCGCGTCCGGGTCCGAGAAGGTCGCACCCCTGTCGTAGAAGGAATCGGGGGTGCGGTTGACGATCGCCATGACCAGGGCGCGGTCCCGGGCGACGTGGCGCCCGCGGAAGGTCAGCTCGTTCACGTACCGATCGTAGGCGAGCGGACCGCCTTCCGAGAGGGTGCCGCCCACCGGGACCGTCCCGGACAGCGGGAGCGGCCGCTCGAGTGGCATATCTGATATATGACATCAGGCAGATTTCTCTGGACTCGCCGTCGAGAGGACAGGTAGACGTTGTCCCGCAAGGAAAGTTCCGCCCCAGAGCTGGCCGGACAACTGGCTGGAGACCTCGGCGTCGGCGATGTACACGTTCCTGCTCTCCGGGGCCGCGGAACACGGTCACATCGGCACGGAGTACGGACCGGTGGCCGCGAAGGGCTACCGCGGAGTCCTGTCCCAGGTTTCGGCCGGTGCCGACGGATTGGCGGATATCAAGAACATCTCCGAGGGCGCGAATGTCGGCGACACCGCGTATTACTACGGGCGCAAGCGCAATACCAACGATTTCCACGGTCTCGGCGCGTTCCTCATCATGAATGAGCAACTGGGTTTTTCCGGGCGGTGCAGGGTATTGACCTGAGGCGCTAACATCGCGTGCTGCGACGCCCCAATCCCAGGAGGGACGACCGGATGCGCGAGACGCCGCCCCAGGCCTCCTATACCCGGCTCGAACTCGGTGACACCAGCAAGATCCCGGTCAGTGTGACGGTTTCCCCGCACATCTCACTGGTTTCCCTGCTCGTCGAAGTCGTCGGCGGCTACGACCGCGGCCTGCCCGCCCCCTGGCGCCGCCAGGTGGGTTCGGCGATCCCGGAGCAGGGGTACCGCGCGGCGAGCGCCCTCGCCCGCCGTGGCACCTCCGTGCAACCGGACTTCATCGTGCCGATCAGCCCCGCCGGGGACGTTTCCGCCGCCGCTCAGACGGAGATGCTGCGCGATCTGACGGAGGCCGACGTCCTGAAAGGCCTGGAAGAGGTCTTCGGCGACCGGTTGCCCGCGCAGTGGCGGCAGGCCGCCGACCATCCGAGACGCTGGGTCGCCTCGCTCGCGGACGCCTTCACCGCGACCAGGGTGGCGACCGAGAACCTGTGGACCAAGGCCCGGCCCCTGCTCGACCGCGAGATCGAACGGATCGGCGTCGCCTCCGTCCGCGGCGGGACCGACGCGGTGCTCGGCCTGCTGCGACCCCATTTCCGGTTCGGCAACGGCTCACTGCTGCTGCCCGACGCCGAACCGGCGCGGTACGCCGTCCGCGGCCGCAAGCTGATCCTCGTCCCGATGCTCGCGGGCTCCCGGTCGGTGGTGTCCAACTTCGACGAAGAGGACGCCATCTGGATCGGTTACCCCCTGCCGGGGCTGGACAGCCTGCTCGAGAACGGCAAGGCCGAAGCGAGCCCCGGTGCCGAAGGGCTCGACCTGGTGGTCGGCGTCCACCGCGCGAAACTGTTGCGGCATTTGGGAAAACCCGCCCGGATGGGCGAGATCGCGAATCTGCTGTCCTGCGCCGCGAGCACCGCGACCTATCACTGCGAACAGCTCGTGTCGGCGGGCCTGATCCAGCGGCACCGCGAGGGCCAGGTCGTCCTCGTGGTCCGGACTCCTCGCGGTGACGCGCTGGTGAGCCTGCTGTCCTGAGGAAGAGCTGAAGGGGCCCTTCACCGCGTGCGACGCGGTGAAGGGAGCTTTCACCGCGTGAGATGCGGGGAAAGTCCCCTTCAGCTCCTTAAACTCTCTGCAGGCCTGGCTTTCCGGCTTCGACGACATAGCTGCGGTCCGCCGCGAGGGTCACCTTCGAGAAGTCGTACTCGGTGGTGTCCGAAACCGTCATGAAATCCGCCCGCATCTGCGCTTGCGACGCCGTCACCCGGACGTAACCGCGCTTTCCCCGGCAGTACTTGATGTGCGGGTTGTTCGAGAGCCAGGCCGACGACGGATCGGTCGCGGTGTCACTGTTGCTCGTGACCGAGGTCGTCACCAGTTCCGAACCGAACACCGGGTCGCTGTGGTTGAAGTAGTCGCGGCGCAGATCGGCCGCCCAGTGCCGGTGGACGTCGCCGGTCAGCACGATCGGGTTCGGCACCTTGCGATCCACGATGCCCTTCGCGATCCGGTCGCGGGACGCCTCGTAACCCTGCCAGGAGTCGGGGCTCTCACAGGTCGCCTTGTTGCCGTCGCCGTCACGGGTGGCGAAGAAGACCTGCTGGCCGAGGAAGTCCCACTTCGCCGGGTGCGTCTCCAGCGCCTTCAGCAGCCAAGCCTCCTGCGCCGTGCCCAGGATGCTGCGCGACGTCGCCCGCATGTCGGTGCACGCCGGGCCCGCCGCACCGGACGGGTCGGTGACCTGCGCGTTGCGGTACTGGCGGGTGTCGAGCAGATGGAACCGGGCGAGGTTGCCCCAGCCGAACTGCCGGTACAGGCGGATCGTCGCGCCGCTCGGCTTGGCGGTCGCCCGGATCGGCATGTTCTCGTAGAACGCCTGGAAGCCGGCGGTCTTGCGGTCCGCCGTCGCCGGGGCGGTGGTGCCGTTCCAGTTGTTCATCACCTCGTGGTCGTCGAAGACCACCATCCACGGCGCCATCGCGTGCGCGTTCTGCAGGTCGGCGTCGGTCTTGTGCTGGGCGTGCCGCGCGCGGTACTGCGCCAGCGTCTTCACCTCGTCGGTGAAGGCCAGTTTGCGCGGGTTGCGCTCGGCGGCCACGCGGCCGGACTTCTTCTCGTACAGGTAGTCGCCGAGGAACAGCACCAGATCCGGGTCGTCGGCGAGCATCCCCTTGTACGAGTGGTACCAGCCCTCCTCCCAGTGCTGGCAGGAGGAGAAACAGTACTTCAGCTGGTCAACGGTGGCACCGGCGGCGGGCGCGGTCCTGGTCCGGCCGACCGGGGAGATGAAGCCGCTGGTCTTGAAGCGGTAGAAGTACTCGCGTCCCGCTTCGAGCCCGGCCGGTTCGATGTGCACGCTGTGCCCGGAGGCGCGGGCCGCGGTAGCGGTGCCCTTCTGCGCGATCGAGGAGAACGCCTGGTCGTTCGCGATCTCCCAGTCCACTGTGTACGAAGCGTCCGGCATACCGCCGAAACCGTCGGGGTTCAGCGGGGCGGGAGCGAGCCGCGTCCACAGCACGACGCTGTCCGGCAGGGGGTCACCGGAGGCGACACCGAGCTGGAACGGGTCGCGGATGGCGGGCGCCGCCGCCATCGTTCTCGCGTTCGCCCACGAAGGCACCGTCGACGATAACGCCGCCGCCGAAACCGCCGCGGCCCCACCGAGGAGTACCGCCCGCCGGTTCACCTGACCCATGAGAATTCAACCTTTCGAAGTGGGGAAGAACGGGGAGGGATTTCACGCGGCGTAATCGGTGATGCCGCCACTACAGGCCTCGAGGGTCGGATTCGCGGAAGCGTCGGCGACGCAGACCTTGTAATAGACCCACGAACCCTTCGCGACCGGAACAACCTTGTCGACGTGCGTGCCGTTACCGCCGGAAGCCCAGACGTAGAACGGCCCGGCGCCACCCTTCAGCCAATAGGCGACCACGGCGGACTTGCCGTCGGCGTCCTTGTCGTAGACCAGGAAGTGAGCATCCGATGAACGGAACTGCCCTTCGCCGGCGCAGACGCCGGTGGAACACTCGGCGCTGCCGGAACCGACCCCGCAGTCGGGCGCGATCCGCTGGTCGGAGCCGGTGTAGACGTAGCCGTCCGAGATGTAGCCGCCGAGCGCGGGAACGTAGTCCCACAACGTCGTCTTGCCCAAGGGACCGGTGACCTCGGTCCCTTGCGTCTGGCAGTCGATGGTCACCGTGGCGCCGTTGGCCACGGTGCGCACCGCGCTCGAAGCGGTGCTCGGGGCGCGGCGCACGTTCAGCGGATCACCCGCCGTCTTCACGGTCCCGGTGGCCGCGGCCAGCGCGGGAGTCGCGACGGCGAGCCCGAAGGCGCCCGCCGTCGCCAGCACGAGGAAGAAACCGGCGAGTCGCCGGACACTTGAACGCTTCATCGCTTCAGCGTCAACCGGCGTCGTACACATCCCGTACAAACGCCGACCCGCTGTCTGCACATGCATGCGAATGGATCTAGCCACCATGGCGGGACGGTAATATTATCAGCGGATATGGGGCTCCTGCCGTATTGGCGGTTTAGGTGACGATTCTCGGGTTTCGCGTTCTCGGTCCGCTGGAAGTGGCGGTGGACGGACAGGTGGTGCCGCTCGGCGGCCCCAAACCGCGTCTGCTGCTCGCCGCACTGCTGCTCCAGCCCAACGTCGTCGTCTCCACCGAACTGCTGATCGAGGTCCTGTGGCCCTCGTCGGCTCCGCGTTCGGCGGCGGCGAACATCCGCACCTACGTCCATTCGCTCCGCAAACGTCTCGCCGACCGCGATCCAGGACTGGGGGAACGCATCGGCAGCCGGGCGTCCGGTTACATCCTCAAAGCCACGCCCGCGGAGATCGACCACATCAGCTTCGGCGAATTGGCCGCCCGCGCACAGGACGCGCTCGGCCACGGGGATGCCGAATCCGCGCTCGACCTGCTGGATCAAGCCGAAGCGTTGTGGCGTGGCGAAGTCCTCGAAGGGCTCCCCCACGACCACGGCTGGGGCGCGACCGTGGCCCGGCTGACGGAATTGCGGCTCGCGGTACAGGAACAGCGGCTGCGGGCGAGGATCGAACTCGGCCGTACCTCCGAAGTCGTCGCCGAACTGCGCGGCCTGGTCACCGAGCATCCGCTGCGCGAGGAACTCTGGCAGCGGCTGATCGTCGCGCTGCGGGCCGACGGCCGCACGACCGACGCGATCGAGGCCTACGAAACGGCCGAGCGGGTGCTGGCCGAGGAACTCGGCACCGAACCGGGGCCACGGCTGCGGGAACTGCGGGCTTCGCTGGTGGCCCCGGACACCGTGGCCATCGCCGTCACCCGGCCGATGGCGCCGGTCTGCCAGCTACCACTGGACCTGCCGGACTTCACCGGTCGCGAAGAGGTGGTCGGCGAACTCGTCGGTCTCCTCAACGACCGCCGTGAACAGGGAAAGCCCGCCATCGCGGTGCTTTCGGGGGCGCCGGGGGTCGGCAAGTCCTCGGTCGCGATCCGGGTGGCGCACGCGGTACGGGAAGACTTCCCCGACGGCCAGTTGCACGTCGACCTCGCCGGGACGTCGACCTCACCGCGGCCGCCGATGACCGTGCTCGCCGAGTTGCTCCGCGCGCTGGGGGTCCCGGACGCGGGTCTGCCGCGTGATCTCGCCGAACGCGCGGCGTTGCTGCGATCCCGGCTGGCGAACACCCGGATGTGCGTCGTCCTCGACGACGCGGGCAGCGCGGCGCAGGTCCGGCCGCTCCTGCCCGGCGCGGGCGCCTGCGCGGTACTGATCACCAGCCGGATGCGGATGCCGGATCTGGCCGGGGCCACCCCGGTCGACATCGACCTCCTGCCCGAGGCGGAGGCCGCCGAACTACTCAAGGGCATCGTGGGCACCGATCGGGTCGCCGCCGAGCCGGAGTGCGCGACCGCGATCCTGCGCCACTGCGGTCACCTGCCGCTGGCGATCCGGGTCGCCGGGGCGAAGCTGACCCACCGGCCGGGCTGGACGCTGCGCGTGCTGGCGGACCGGTTGCGGGACGAAAGACGAAGACTGGACGAACTGCGCGTCGGTGACCTGGCCGTCCGGGCCAGTGTCACGCTCAGCTACGATCTCCTGCCGATGTCGGCGGCGACCGCGTTCCGCGGCCTCGGCGGGCTCGGCTCGGTCCAGTTCCCCTCCTGGGTGGTCGCGGTCCTGCTCGGCCGCACCCACGCCGACGACGTCCTCGATGTGCTGGTGGACGCCCACCTGGTCGAACTCATCGGCTCGGACGGCACCGGCGAACCCCGCTATCGCCTGCACGACCTGTTGCGGTGCTACGCCGCCGAACTGCGTGCTCAGGAAGTCCCGGCGAAGGCACGCGACGCCACGAAACGGGTGCTGGAGGGATATCTCGCGCTCGCGGTCGAAGCCGCGGACCGGATGCCGATCCATTTCTTCGGGCTCTACTCCGGCGGCACGGTCGCCCAGCCCGCGCTCCCGCCGGGGACCGAGCGGCTGGTCGGGGATCCGGCCGCGTGGTTCTCCGCCGAGCGGCACACCTGCGTCGCCGCCGTCTCGCTGGCCGCCGACCTCGGTTTCGACGCGCTGGCCTGGCGCCTCGCCGCCGCACTGGCGCCGTACTTCGACCAGCGCGGGCACCAGGACGACTGGCTGCACACGCACGCCGTGGCACTCGCCGCCGCCCGCCGGTCCGGTGAGCTCCGCGGGGAGGCGATCATCCAGCGCAACCTCGGCCAGGTCCAGCTGTACCAGGACAGCTATGCCGAAGCGCTGGTCGCGTTCGAGCAGTCGCAGCTGCTGTTCGACAAGATCGGCGACGCGCGGGGGGCGGCGATCGCGCTGGCCGGGCTCGGCACCGTGCTGCGGATCAAGGGCGAAGACACCGTCGCGCTGGAGCACTGTCACGCGGCACTCGACCAGTTCTCGGCGGCCGGTGACCCGCACGGCGAGGCCGTCGCACGGATCGCGATCGGCGCGGTGTGGCTGGCTCGTCGCCGGTTCGCCGAGGCGGAACGCTGGTTCACCGAAGCGCTCGAACAGTCCGCGAACATCGGCGATCGGCATCGGGAGGCGCACGCGCTGAAGCGGCTCGCGATGCTGCGGCAGCATCAGGGCAATCTCGCCGGGGCGCGGGAGCGGGTCGACCGGGCCATCGCGATCTTCAACGAACTCGGCGACGCCCATTGCGTCGGGTACGCGAACCAGAACCTCGGCGAGCTGTATCTGCACAGCGGCGATCTGGCCCACGCGCAACTGCTGCTGGTCAATTCGCTGAGCGTGCACCGGCGCAACGGGGACCGCCGGTCCGAGGCCGAGGTGTCCCAGTTGCTCGGGCAACTGCATGAGGCGTTGAGCCAGCCCGAACGGTCACGGACGTATTCGGAACGCGCGCTGGCGTTGTGGCGGGAACTCTCCGCGCGGCCACAGGAATCCGCGCTCGCCTCGCGTCTTCAGGAATCCGCAGAAGCCTCCTACAGCGACTCCGCGAGCGCCTGACCCTCTTGGACGATCCGGCCCCTGGTAGCGATACCAGGGGCCGGATCGCGTTTGTATCAATCGTGTACAGGTCCCGGCGAAGCTCCCTTCGTAGCAACCGAGAGTGCTCGAAGGGAGACCGGAATGGTCCGGACCGTGAAGGCCCGCCGCGTGATGGCGGCCGTGCTGGCCATGGGGGCGGTCACCGCGCTGGCCGCCAGCCCCGCGAACGCGGCACCCGAAGGGAGCTGGCGCGCCGACCTGTCCATTGTGGACGGCGATGACGTCAACGTCCGCAGCGACGGTGGCGTGCTCAGCCTGGAAAACGCCGCCTGGCACAGAAAACCCGACTCGATCGGCAGCCAGGGTTACCTGCTGCCGGCCGAACAGCAGCTCGGAAAGCCGGTGAACCGCGTCATCGCCCGGGTGACCGCCGACGCGCCGAAGGGCACCGAAGTCGAGGTCGACGTCCGAGGGAAGCTCAACGCGGGCGACTGGACCGAATGGACACCCACCGAGGGTGGCGCCGCCCAGCTGTCCACTGCGGTCTCCACCGTCCAGGTCCGGATCGGACTGCGCACCCTGAACGACGGAGTGACCGCGAAGGTCAGTGACGTCACGCTCCAGGGTGAACTCGGCCCGCAGGCCAACGCGATCGGCGCGGCCGCGGCCCCGCTGACGTCCAGGGTCTTCGCCACCCGCGAAGGCCTCGTCGGCGGCACCACCGCCAACGGGCACGTGATCAAGTCCCGCGACCACTTCGTCGCCCTGCCCTCCGGCCGCGGCCTGGCGCCCAAAAACACCGGTAACTACACCGTCCGCATCTGCCGCACCGACAACAGCCGCTGCGAGTACGCACCGGTGTGGGACGTCGGCCCGTGGAACACCAAGGACGACTACTGGAACCCGTCGGCCACCCGTCAGATGTGGAAGAACCTGCCGCAGGGCAAGCCCGAAGCGCAGGCCGCGTACCAGGACGGCTACAACGGCGGCAAGGACGAGTTCGGCCGCAAGGTGGCCAACCCGGCGGGCATCGACCTCGCGGACGGCACCTTCTGGGACGGCCTGAAGATGTCGGACAACGGCTGGGTCAACGTCTCCTACCTGTGGACCGGCTCCGGCCCGACCGGCGTCGTCAGCACGGCGGGCGACCCGATGAACATCCGGGCCTCGGCGAGCACCACGGCGGCGATCAAGGGCCTCGCGGCGAACTACGCCAAGGTCACCATCGAGTGCTACGTCGAGGGCGAGACCGTCACCGGCAAGTTCGGCACCAGCAACATCTGGGACCGGATCGGCCCGGGGCACTACGTCTCCGACACCTACCTGAAGACCGGATCGGACCTGCCGGTCGCGCCCAAGTGCGCGTGACCCCCTGACCGCGAAGGCCCGGCGTACCCCATAACGCCGGGCCTTCGCTTTTCATGGGAGGCCGCTCACGGTCGCAGGCAAGCTCACGCGGTACGACACACCGCAGGACTGAGCGTCTCCAAGGTGGCATTGGGGGCAGTGCCCCTCAGCCACGTCACCTTTGCCTCATCCGCTCTGACCGTCCTTTCACGACGTCCCACCGTGTCCCGCGTGGACCTTCGCGTGTCCCAGCCCGCGCCCGATCATCCACTTGTTCACCGGCACCGTCAGCACGAACGCGACGACCAGCGAGAACGCCAGCGCGCCCCAGAACAGCAGGCTCGCGAGCCCGGCGTCCATGGCGCCCGGCACCACCACCATGATCCCGTTGTCGACGATCTCCATGACCGCGATCGACACGGTGTCGGCGGCCAGCGCCACCTTGAGCGCGGCACCGAACGCGAGACCCGACTTCAGCACGCCACGCATCGTCAGCGCGTAACCGAAGACGAAGGCCAGCGCGACGGACAGAACGATCGTCGCCGCGTTGTGCAGACCGAGCGCCGTGCCGATCACCATGCCGAGTACCTCGCCGATCGCACAGCCGGTGAGGCAGTGCAGGGTCGCCGACGCCGCCACCGACCAGCTTGCGCCATGCCGTGTCTCGTTCATACGAAGCAATATACCCCCCACCCGTATACCTGGTGCGGTGATCCGCGCCTCCCGGTCGCTGACCGTCACCCCCGTAAGCTGATTTGGTAATCGGACCAGGTCGATGAACTCACTTCCGTAACCCTTTGCGCTCATCCGGTTGACCGGGGTAACCGGAGACCCTAGTTTCGCCGGAGGTCTCCACCGCGCGCAGACCGATCGGCTGGTTCAGGTTGTTCCGTGACTATGGGGTGGAGATGCGAGGGCCGACGAAGACGCTCGTCGTTGCCGCTGTGTTCGCTTTGGGCATGGTGTTCGGGCTGACCGGCTGCGGCGGTGACGAGCCCGACGGGGTGGCGGCCAAACCGATCAGGATCGCGTTCGTGCCGAAGGTCGCGGGCATCCCGTACTTCGAGGCGATGAACACCGGCGGGATGGCCGCGGCCAAGCAACTCGGTGTCGAATGGACCTCGACCGGTCCGGCGACGGTCGACCCCGCCGCACAGATCTCGATCGTGCGCGGCCTCGTCGACCAGCGGGTGGACGTTATCGCGATCGCCCCGAACGACCCCGGCACGATGGCGCCGGCGATCACCGACGCGCGCGCCAAGGGTGTCCATGTGATCACTTCGGACACCGACGCGCCCGGTACCGATCGCGAACTCTTCGTCAACCAGGCGACGCCGGAGGGCATCGGCAAAGCACTCACCGACGCCCTGATGACGAAGATGGGCAAGGCGGGCAAGTACGCGATCGTCTCGTGCGGCGAGACCGCCGAGAACCTCAACGCGTGGATCGCCGTTCAGCGTGCGTATACCGCTACCGAGTATCCCCATGCGCAGCTCGTCGAGACGGTCTACGCCGGCGAGGACAAGGACACCGCCACCGCGATGGCCAAGGCCCTGATGACCAAGTACCCGGACCTCACCGGCCTCGTCGGCGAGTGCACGACGTCCGCGCCCGGTGTCGCCGAAGCCGTCCGTTCGCAGCAGAAGATCGGCCGCGTCTTCACCGTCGGTGTCGGCACACCGCAGGCGATCAAGCCGTACCTCTTGGACGGTTCCGCGTCGCTTTCCGTGCTGTGGAACGTCGAATCGCTCGGCTACCTCACCGCGTGGGCCGGTAAGCAGATCGCCGAAGACAAACGGCTCGGCCCGTCGAACAAGGTCAACCTCGAGCTCCCGGCGATCAAGTACGAAGAGGTCACGAAGACCGTGCTGCTGGGCGACCCGCTGCTGATCACGCGCGAGAACGTGGACCAGTTCAAGTACTGACTCACCGGGCCCGCCGGACGGCACCCGCCGCCGCAGCGCCGCCGAGGATCAGGACCAGCGCGGTCAGGCCCCACCGGCGCTTCTCCTTCATGCGGGCGTGCGGGTCGGTCTCCGCCGCCTCCTCGCGTTCCCTGGGCGGGGCCGCACGTGTCGGCTTCGGCACGGGGACGGGCGGCGGGACCACCTCGGGCGCGGGAGTGGGCGCCGGGCTCGGCGACGACGTGGGCGTCGGGGTCGGGCTCGGGCTCGGGGTCGGGCTGGAACGCGGCGACGGCACCGGGGTGGAGGTCGGGCTGGGTGTCGGAGCCGGCGTGGGAACAGGAGTGGGGGCAGGAGTCGGAGTGGGTGTCGGAGTGGGAGTGGGTGTCGGAGTGGGAGTCGGCTTGGGCGGTTCCGGGTTCGGTGGCTCGGGGGCTTCGGGCGCGGTGAGACAGCCCGCGGCGTCCGAGGCCGCCAGCGGTGCGGCCGAACGCACCACGGTCACCTGCCCGCTTCGATCCAGGCGATAAAGCACGCTTCGCCCGCCGATCCGGTTCGCCGTGGCGTACAAAGCGCCGTCGCGGGCGAGCACGACGGAACCGTAGACGTCGGCGGGCGGGAACCGGGCGTCGTCGGCTTCACGGACCTTGCCGGACGCCGGGTCGATGGTGATCACGGCGCCCTTCCCGCGCCAGGTGGTGGAAACTCCGTAGAGCAGTCCGTTGTGGTACGCGAAGTCGTTGACGTCGTGGGCGAGGGAGATCGGCCGCAGGAACACCGTCCGGATCACCCGCAGGTACCGCTTCCCCGGCGTCAAGTCCACTGTGTACAGTGTGCCGTTTCTGAGCAGGTACCAGGAATTCCCGCCGATCGCACCGGCGGTCGCCCCCGCGACAGGACTCCACACCGGCAGCCGGTTCCCGGCGCGGGTGATCGGGCCGAGATCCCGGGTGCCGCCGTCACGATCGATCGTCACCGCGTGCGCGCCCCGGCTGAGTCCTTCGGCGACACCGAAGACCAGGTCCCTGGTCGCGGAGTAACCGAGCGCGTTGAGCCGGTACCCCGGATCGGTCACTCGCGAAGTGGTCCCCGATCCGACGTCGAGCCAGCGCAGCTTCGACTTCCCGTGCGAACCCGACTCGGCCTGCACCACCAGGCAGCTCTCGGCGGCGCGCGCGGTCATCGGGGCGAGCAGCGCCGACGCGCCCACCAGCCCCGAAACGGCCACCACCGCGGCTGCCCTCGTCACCGCGTCCACGTGCTCAGGAGATCCTTGTCAGCGCGGCGGTGAACGCGTCGGGCGGGATCCGCACCCCGCCGCCGAACGGGTTTTGCAGCTGGTAGATCGCGAACAGCAGCAGCGTGACCGTGCCTGCCAGGGTGGAGACGATGACCAGATGCGCGGCCAGCCGGGTGCCGCCGAACAGGTTGGGCAGCAGTACCGAAATGAGGCTGCCGAGAATGAGCGCGAACCAGACGACACCGCCGACCTTGCCGCCCTCGACGGCGCTGAGCCGATCCTGCCTCGCCTCGTAGACCTGCCAGAGCTGGGCGGCCGCCTCGGCCTTGCGCTCCCGGACCCAGTCGTCGTCCGAGGGAGCCTTGTCCACCGCCTTCCGCAGCTGGTCGAGTTGTGTCCAGCCGGTGCCGGGAACGGTCTCCCCGCCCGCGGCCATCAACGGCCACTCCCGCCGTTCGACCGTGGAGATGTACTCCGCGCTCAGCTTCCGGACCTCGTCCTTGACCTCCGTCCCCAGTGAATCGGCGGCCCAGACGGCGGCGACCAGGCTGTCCGCCTCGTGATAGGAGCCTTCGCGCGCCGCGCTCGTGGAGTCGAAGAGGGAGATCAGGATGAACGCGACCAGGACCGCGTGCAGGCCGCCGACGATGGTGAACACCTGGCCCGCGGCGTCGTTGTTGTCCGGCCGTCCTTCGTCCCAGCCGATCTTGCGGACGAGGTAACCGACGAATCCCGCGAGGACCGCCGCGCCGGCGACCCAGGCGATGCCGGTCAGGTAAATACCCATTCGACTCCTTACCCCGTGAAGACTGTCGAAACTAGTTCACGGGCCGCCGTCCGAGAAGGGTAGTTGAATCAATTCATACTGGCGGCGGAGAAAAAAGGGGGATCGTCACCGTCTCGGCCCATTTTCCCATACCGCGAAACGATTTTCGCCACGCGCCGGGAAGACCCGTCACCACTGTGAGATCACGGCTCCACGACCGGGTGATCAACCACCACGGGACGTCACCAACCTCGCCGTATGCCGACATTCTTCAAAAACTTGCCGCCCGAACAGTCGAAGTGGGAACGTTTCAACGGGCCGACCCGGCAAACAGGTGAACGTACCCGGCTACCCGATCGTGTGTTTGTGCGGGCATTGCCGCTTGCTATGTTCATTTCGCGCCTCCCCATTCGAGTGGGTATCCGCGAACTTTGTGAGAACTGCAGTTCACCAGGGCGGGGACACCCGCCATGACGATAGGTGGATTCCTCGGTGACGATCACGGACAACCCGCAACTGAGCCTCGGCAAGACCGCCGCGCGAACACTGGCCATCACCACCAGGTCGGCCCCGCGGACGCAGGGCATCTCGTCGCGGTGGCCGCTGGGTCCGTGGTCGGTGAACAGGCGATCATCGGCTACCTGGTGAGCGCGTACTACTCGGCGGCGGTCTTGGTGCCCGACGCGCTGGGAATCCTGGAGAACGCCGAACTCGGGCGTGAAGGCTGAGAGGGAGTCCGTTGACGACCATCGACACCCGCACCGGTGCCCGACCGGCAGGCGAAGTTCTGACGTGGAGCCGGAATCTGCTCGATCCGGCGCTGCGGGAAGCGGTCGGGAAGCTGCCGGAGTCCATGCGGCTGATCGCCGGATACCACTTCGGCTGGTGGGACGAGCACGGCCGTCCGTCCACCGCGGACGGGGGCAAGGCGTTGCGGCCCGCGCTCGCCCTCCTGGCCGCGGAGGCTGTCGGCGGCGACGTCGAAGTCGCCGTCCCGGTGGGGGTCGCGGTGGAGATGGTGCACAACTTCTCGCTGCTGCACGACGACGTGATGGACTCCGACACCACCCGGCGGCACCGCCCGACGGCCTGGACCGTCTTCGGCACCGGCGCCGCCATCCTCGCCGGGGACGCACTGCTGACCCAGGCCTTCGAGGTGCTGTCCCCCTTCGGGCGAACAGCGCTGCGAGTGCTGAGCACGGCCGTGATCGACCTGCTGGAAGGGCAGAGCGCGGATCTGAAGTTCGAAGAACGCGGTGACGTCGACACCACCGAATGCGTACGGATGGCCGAGGGGAAGACCGGCGCGTTGCTCGGGGCGTCATGCACGCTCGGCGCGCTCGCCGGGGAAGGGAGGCAGGATCAGGTCGACCGGCTGACCGAGTACGGGAGGGCACTCGGGCTGGCGTTCCAGCACATCGACGATCTACTCGGGATCTGGGGTGATCCGGCGGTGACCGGGAAACCGGTGCACTCGGATCTCTCCAACCGGAAGAAGTCCCTGCCGGTGGTAGCCGCACTCCACTCCGGGACGGATGCCGGGCGAGAACTGGATGTCTTGTACCGCAAGGAAAACCTCGACGCCGCGGAATTGCCCCACGCGGCGGAGCTGGTGGAACGGGCGGGCGGCCGGACGTGGAGCCAGGAGCAGGCCGACGCACTCCTGACCGGCGCGCTGCACCATCTCGCCGTCTCGAACCCGGTGCCCCGCCCAGGAGCCGAGCTCGCGGCCCTCGCGAAACTGGTGGTGCGACGACAATATTGAAGGCGGGCGCGAAGAAGACACGGGTGGGCCGGACGAAGGGCCCAGCCCACCCGTGTTCCGCTCAACGACCGGGACGGGTCAGGCCCTGGTCACCGGCGCCACGGCTGAGGACGACCTCGTCGGTGTTTTCGAGCGCGGCCACCCCGGCGTCCCCGCTCTGCCCCGCGGTCAGGTCGAGCAACCGGATCGGCGGGCCGAGCTGGACCAGCGTCGGGACGTACTCGGCCTTGTCGACCTTCCAGCGCTCCCCGTCCCGCACGAACCGGAACCGCGCGGCCGCGCCCTGTTCGGTCGAGCCTCTGGGCTCCGAATGCCGGGCGACGCTGTTGCCGAGACCGTAGGCGACCCACTTGCCGTTGATCTGCTCGAAGGGCTGCACGACGTGCGCGTGATGGCCGATGATCAGGTCGATCGAGTCATCACCGAGCAATTTCTTCGCCAGAGAACGCTGTTCCGCGTTCGGCTCGTGCTGGTATTCGGTGCCCCAGTGCAGGCTCGCGAGGACGACCTGAGCACCGGCCTTCCGCGCGGCCTTGGCGTCGGCGATCACCTCTTCGGCGTCGATCTGGTTCACCAGCCAGGGTTTCCCGGAAGGCACCTTGATCCCGTTGAACCCGTAGGCGAAGGAGATCTGGGCGACCTTGACACCGTTGACGTCGACGATCAGCGGCTTCTTCGCTTCTTCGGCCGAGCGTGCCGAACCGGTGTGTTTGATCCCCGCCTCGTCGAGTTTGTCGAGCGTCCGCGTCGCGCCGTCCACGCCCTGGTCGATCGTGTGGTTGGACGCCGTCGAGCAGTTGTCGTACCCGGTGTCCTTGAGCGCGTCGACGATTTCGGGCGGCGCACTGAACGACGGGTACCCGCTGTACGGCCCGCCCTTCGGCGCGAGCGGGGTCTCGAGGTGGCAGATGCCGAGGTCGGCCCCGGAGATCAGCGGCTTGATCCCGGCCAGCAGCGGCCGGTAGTCGATCTCGCCGCCACCGTCTTCCTTCGCCTGGTCGGTCAGCGCGGGGTGGATCAGCACGTCGCCGGTCGCGACCACCGTGAAGGATGCGTCCGGCGTTGAAGACCGTGTGGTCGACGCGGCGGGCTGCTGCGGCTCGGGAGTGGCACTGCACGCGGCGAGCAGTGCGGCCGCACCGAGGAGAACGGTGGTCTGACGGGCGCGGGAGCTGAACATCGGTTCCCTCGATCGGGTGACATACCGCCTTCATCCTGCCCTACACCGAGCGGAGCGTGACATCGCCCGGAAAAGACACCGCCCGCGCCGCCGATCCCTCCGCGTTTCGTCCTCTGGTTGCGGTCCTTGCACGCGCAACTACCGCAACCAGAGGACGAAACGCGGGGATTTAGGCGAGGCAATCGGAAGGGGCCCCCCGGCGGAGGGCCGGATCGTCCTGGAGGAAAGTCCGCGCGACGCCCGGCCCGCTGGACCGCGTCTCGAACCGCACGGTCACCCGGCCGTGCCCTGCCCCCTGCACCCAGCCGGTGCCATGCGCATCGTGCGCCACGTCGTCCCCCGGCCGCCAGGTCGAGGAGACCACAGGCACCGGCGCGGGCGCTCGCGAGACCGACGGCGTGTCGGTCACCGGAACGGAAAGGGTGAACAGCGGATCCTGATGCGGCACGGAAAGCCCGGAGAACGCGACCCCGGCCAGCCGCACCCCGCCGAAGTCGGTCGGGTCGATCAGCAGCCGTTCCGCCATCGAGGCGAGCTGGTCGAATTCGTCGGTGGGCGAGGCCATCGTCTCCGAACGCGTCACCGTGCTGAAATCGGTGTGCCGCAGTTTCACCACCACCGTCCGCGCGACCCGCTCGGCGTTGACGAGCCGTTTGTGCGCGTGGACGGCGAGATCGCGGACCTCGCGCCGCAGGCTGGCCAGGTCGATCAGGTCCCGGTCGAAGGTCGTCTCCGCGCTGACCTGCTTGAGCTCCGCGCGGTCGGACACCGGCCGGTCGTCGACGCCGGTGGCCAGCCGCCGCAGGTCCCGCCCGACCACACTGCCCAAAGTGGACACCGCGTCGGCGTCGGAGAGCGCGGCCAGCCGGCCCAGCGTCCGGACGCCGATCGCCCGCAGTTTCCCTTCCGCGACCGGGCCGATCCCCCACAGCGCCCTGGTCGGCAGCGGCGCGAGAAACGCACGTTCGGTGCCCTGGTCGACGACGAGCAGCCCGTCCGGTTTGGCCTCGTCCGACGCGACCTTCGCGACCTGCTTCCCCGAAGCCGCCCCGATCGACGCCACCAAGCCGATTTCGGACCGGATGTGCTCCCGCAGGCGAGCACCGAACTCACGCACGTCGGCCGACGACGCCCCGGCCAGCGAAGGCGGTTCAGCGAAGGCCTCGTCGAGGGAGATCCGTTCCAGCACGGGCGCGTACCGGGCGACGAGATCGAACACCCGCGTGCTCAGCAGTTCGTACAGTTCGAACCGCGGTGGCAGGATGACCCCGTTGGGCGGCAACAACCGCCGGGCCTGCGACATCGGCATCGCCGAGGAGATGCCGTGCTCACGCGCCTGGTAACTCGCCCCGGCGACCACGCCACGCGGGCCCGCGCCGCCGACGAGCACGGGGCGGTGGGCCAGGGTCGGCCGGGTCAGCTGTTCACAGGAGGCGTAGAACGCGTCCATGTCGAGGTGGATGACCCACCGGTCATGAACGCCCATCGCCCGGTACCTCGAGAAGACGGTGCAGGGCCTTCGTGTACTCCTCGAACGCGGCCCGGCCCCGGGTGGTCAGCTCGACCAGCGTCACCGGCGTGCGATGTTCGAAGGCCTTGGTGATCTCGACGTAGCCGGCGTCCTCGAGTTTGCGCAGATGCGTCGACAGGTTGCCCGGCGTCATGTCCAGAAGCTGCTGCAGGCGCGGAAAGGTGATGCTGTCCCCCGGTCCGAGGCTCGACAGCGCCACGGTGACCCGCAACCGCGCCTGCGCGTGGATCACCGGATCGAGCTGGGGCAACCCGTCTTCGCTCATCGCGACCGCACCAGGTAGACCAGCGACGCCACCAGGAAGCCACCGCCGCCCGCCAGGCTCAGCACGAGGAAGTTGTGCGGTCCCCCGGCCAGCACGCTCGCCGCGCCGCACACGATGATCCACACGCCGAGGCCGTACTGCAGTTTGCTCTGCCACAGCATTCCGCCGGCGAGGTACATCAGGCCGGTCAGCATGAGCGAGGTCCCGGACCACAGCAACGGGATCAGCTCGGTGCCGAGGCCGAGGCGGATCAGCGCGGTGTTCACCACCGTCAGCCCGCCGAACGCGATCATCCAGCTCCACCCATACATCGCCCCGACGAGCCGGGACGGCCCGCGCACGCCGCGGCCCGCCCGGATGCCGTAGATCGCCGAATACGTCATGGCTCCGGCGAAACCGGCGACGACGATCACCGCGGCGACCCACAACGGCATCAGTGAGGTGGGCGGAGCGGAGACGTAGACGAGGCCGAACCCGAACAGCCACACCAGACCCCAGACGGCGAGCAGCACGGCAGGCCTCGGCCCGATCTCACGCTGGGTGTCCTCCGTCTGCCTGGCGATGAGTGCGAGCGACTCCTCGGGTGTCATCGGCCGCGCGTCGTCGTCCCGCTCAGACACAGCCCGCTCATCTTCCGGCACTTCGGAAAGCTAACACGCGGTCACAGCCTGGCCGTGTCAAGCCGGAACCTCGCCATCACCACGAGCGCGGGCACCACCAGCCAGGCCACGAGCACTCCGGCGGCGGTCAGCGTGCCCGAACCGCCGAGCACCGGCGCGCGGCCGATCTCGCCGAGCCAGTACGTCGGCATGATGTGCCCGGCGGTGTTCATCCAGCCCGGCAGGATCTGCAGCGGGATCCACAGCCCGCCGAACATGCCCAGCGGCAGCATCAGCGCGCCGGTCACCGCCTGCACGGTGTCACCCTTGCCGAACAGGCCGATCATCAGGCCCAGCACCGCGAAGGGCAGCGTCCCGAGCCACAGCGTGCCGAAGATCGTCAGCCACTGGCCGGTTTCGAGCCGGATGCCGCGAATCATCCCGGCCGCGAAGATCACCAGCAGCACGGGCAGCGCGACGAACAACCCCGCTGTCACCTTGACCATCAGGTAGCCCGGCGCCCGCATCGGCGTCAACCTCAGGGTGCGTTGCCAGCCATCGGTGCGTTCGGTGGCGACGCGGGTGCCGGTGAACAGCGCGGCGGTCATGGCGCCGTACGCGGCCATGTTCACCATGGTCACCGTCGCGGTCGAGACGCCGGGAGCGATCTCGCGGGCGCCGAAGATGCCGCCGAACAACAGGAACATCACCAGCGGCATACCGATGGTGAACAGCGCGAACTGCGGGCTGCGGACGATGCGTTTGATCTCCAGCGTCAGGTAGTTCATGTTCATCGCAACGCTCCCTCGGTCTCATCCGCGGTCAGCGCGATGAAGGCTTCTTCCAGTCCCACGGCGGTGATTTCGATGTTCGCGGCGAGCGGGAACCCGCGCAGCAGACCGCGGATGGCGGCGTCGGAATCGGCGCAGTGCAGTTCCGCGTGCCCGGCCCGCAGTACCGCGCGCGACACTCCGGGCAGCGTGGCCAGCGCGGCTTCGGTGGCATCCGGGACGACGGCCCGCAGTATCCGGCCGGCGACCGCGGCTCTGACGTCGCCGACCGGCCCGTCCGCGACCACCTGGCCGTGCCGCATCAGCACGACGCGGTCCGCGTAGTCCTCGGCTTCGGCGAGGTAATGCGTCGCGAAGAGGACCGTCCGGCCCGTCTCGGTGTACTCGCGCATCGACGCCCAGAACCGGCGCCGGCCGTCGACGTCCATGGCCGCGGTCGGCTCGTCGAGCACCAGCAGATCCGGATCGCCGACCAGCGCGAGCGCGAACCGCACCCGCTGCTGCTCGCCGCCGGAGAGCTTTCCGCAGCGGCGGTTCGCGTACTCGGTGACCCCGGCACGCTTGAGCACCTCGCGGATCGGCAGCGGATCCCGGTGCAGCGACGCGAACAGGCCGACGAGTTCGGCGACCGTGGCGTCCCTGAGCAGCGTCCCGTTCTGCGCCATCGCGCCGACCATGCCCCGGTCCATCGCCGCCGCCGCGCCGAGCCCGGCGACCCGCACCTGGCCCGAATCCGGCCTGGTCAGGCCCAGCAGCATGTCGATCGTGGTCGACTTGCCAGCACCGTTCGGCCCGAGCAGCGCCACCACCTCCCCCGGTGCGGCCCGCACACTGACGTCGTCGACGGCCAGGACGTCACCGAAGCGCTTCACCAGCCCTTCGAGGCTGAACGCGTCCGTCATGACTTTCCTCCTTCAAGCACTCTGAACTACAAAGCTCACTTCTACTTTGTAACACAAAGTCCCCTGCCGAGGAAAGCGAAGGCTCGGCAAAGTCGTAGAGCCGCTGGTCAGCGCTACAGGCAGTAACCCGGGCTTGACGTTCTGGTGCCCGCAAGGGCCGAGTGGGGAGGATTTGGGACGGTGAACGTCCGAAATCTTCCCCTCTCAGGCGTGCTGGAGGGAGGCATGTCCCTGAACCTCTGTTGATCAAGCTCCGCAACCGGTGTGACCCGGCTGGCCTGTAAGACCTCGACTTAGCCGGGACCTTGTACCTGGGCGGAAGGAAGGCGGCCTTCGCGTACTTGGAGCTGGACGGGCACCCGGGAGGTGGCTGCCTGAGGTGCTGAAGCAGTCGGGGCCGGAGGCGGCAGCGGCGCGCATTCGAGGTCGGCCGTCCGCCCCGGCTTGCGGTCGGGCAGCGCACCGGTCGCCAGGTAGTCGGCGATCCGGTTGTCGACGCACGCATTGCCGCGGGGGCTGATGGCGTGACTCGTACCGCCCGGCTCACCGATCAGGCGAGCGCCGGGGAACCGGCTACGGACCTCAAGGCTGCCTTCGTACGTCGTCACCGCGTCGAGCGTCTCACCGATCATCAGCACACTCGGCACCTTCTTGCCGTCGACCTTGACCGGCTTGCCGGGCTTCGCGGGCCAGGTGAAGTACGGCGCCTTCTGGTAGGTCCGCCAGTTGTCGTGCTTCCACTGCTGCCAGCTCCGCGGCCACTTCACGTCCGCGCACTGGACGGCGAGGTAGACGGCGTAACCGTTGTCGTCGCCGCGGCCGCCGAAGCCTTCGAACAGCCCCTTTATCGTCTGCCAGTCACCCTTGTCGACGAACTTCGCCAGCGCGTCACCGAGCAGCGTCCAGCACAGCTGGTAGTAAGAGGCGGTTGAACACCTCGAGGAACTCGTCCGGCCCGATGTAGCCGCCGGCCGGGGTCTTGCCGAGGCGGTAGACGTCGTGCGACCCGGCGGCAAACCGGGCCACCGGTTAATCGGTTGGGAGGCCCAGCGGTACGCGCTAGGGTTTCGATCATGACCTACCACATCCGGATGCGCACCGCCTGAGACGGCGTGACCGCAGGGCCGCCCGCGATCGGGTGGCCCCTTTTCTGCGCGCCGTCTGACATCCGTTCATGGATCCAGACAGGACATCATGCAGAAGCACATCGCGATGATCGGCTGCACCGCGCCGAGCCACATCTACCCCTCGCTGGCCGTCGTCCGTGAGCTGGTCGCTCGCGGGCACCGCGTCAGCTACGTCGTGGGCGAGCCGCTCACCGGGCTGATCGAACCGACCGGGGCCGAGGTCGTCCCGCATCCGTCGATCCTCCCGCTCGGCGACCAGTCGGCGTGGCCGGAGGACCCGGCGTCGCAGATGCGGGTCTTCCTCGACGAGGGCATCCAGGCGATGCCGTTGCTGACCGATTTCTACGACGAGAACCGCCCGGATCTGCTGCTGTACGACATCGGCGGGCTCCCGGCGCCGCTACTGGGCAGGCGCTACGGCGTTCCGGCGGTGCAGCTGTCCCCGACGTATGTCGCCTGGGACGGCTACGAAGAGGACATGGGCGAGCTCCTCGATTCGATTCGCAGCTCGCCGACCGGGAAGGACTATTTCGCCACTTTCACCCGGTGGCTGAACGAGAACGGCATCGAGGCCGACGCCTGGGACTGGATCTCCCATCCCGAGCAGGTTCTCGCGCTGCTGCCGAGGGCGATGCAGCCCCACGGCGAGCGGGTTCCGTCGTCGGTCCGGTTCGTCGGCCCGGCACTGGACCCGGAACGCCTTGCCGACCGGAGCTGGACACCGCCTTCGAGTGGCAAGAAGGTCCTGCTGATGTCCCTCGGCACGGCGTTCACCGACCAGATCGACCTCTTCCGCGCCTGTGTGGACGGGTTCCGCGACTCCGACTGGCACGTGGTCATCTCGATCGGGCAGACCGATCCGGCCGACCTCGGACCGCTGCCGGAGCACATCGAGGCGCTCCCGTTCGTCCCGCAACTCGCGGTACTGGAGGCCGCGTCGGCGTTCATCACGCACGCCGGCATGGGCGGCAGCACGGAATCGCTGTGGTACGGCGCGCCGACCGTCGCGATCCCGCTGGCCACCGACGGTTTCGGCAACGCGGCGAAACTGGCGGAACTGGGTGTCGGTGAGGAACTCGCGGCCTCGGACGTGACGGCGTCGGTGCTGCGGGCCGCGGTCGAGCGGGTGGCCGGGTCACCCTCGGTCGCCGCACGTCTGGCCGAGGTCCGGGCCGAAACGCGGGGGAACGGCGGGGTCGACCGGGCGGCCGACGCCGTGGAGTCCTTCCTGAAGTAGCGTCACCTTGACGAGATGAACGGGACTTTCATTGCGAATTTCGAGATGAAAGCCCCGTTCATCTCACGCGCGGGAGCGTCAGGTCGCCCGGATCTCGTTCAGGTAGTTGTAGATCGTGTACCGCGTGACGTCGAGTTCACCGGCGAGGTGGTCCACCCAGTCCTTGATGAGGAAGAACCCCGCCTCGTCCAGTTCCCGGACCACGGCCGCCTGTGCCGTTTCTTCATCAGGTCCACCGGGATCCCGGCCTTCGTCACCGCGCGCCCGATCAGGAACCGTTGCAAACTGTCGACGTCCGGCGGGAACGTCTCGGGTTCGTGCCCGTCGGCCCGTGGGGCGCCGTCGGTCAGCCGGTTGACGCACAAGCAGCCGATCGCGACCCCGTCGGCGTCCCGCAGGAACAGCGTCGAAGACCGGATCGCGCGCCCGTCGGGGCCGTGGGTCTCGTAGTTCGTCAGGTCCTGCGTGGTGCCGCGGCGGACCAGGCCCAGCAGGAGATCCGTCATCGGGCGCCGACCGTCCTGCCGGTGAGGTCACCCGCGATGGCGACGATCGAGTCCGGCAGCCTGCTCAGATCGCGCAACAGGACTTCGTTGCCCGGCCCAGCATCGCCGCTAGCGTCGCGTGATCCTGCAGGTCTTACCCGTGATCAGACGGCGATCTCCGGAGATCGCCGTCCAATCACGCGTAACCGCCGTCTGATCACGCGAGATCGCCGTCTGAGGAACGAAACCCAACGTCAAGCAAGCAGGATCACGCGACGCTAGCGCGTGCGCCGCCGGGACGAGTGCGGTGAGCAAGTCACCGGAGCCCGCCGACGCGACAACCGGCGCTTCGGAGACGGCGACCGGTTTCCTCAGCCGTTGCAGCGCCGCGGTGGACGCCCGGGTCATACGTGAAGGCTCCCTTCCCCTCGGCTGAGCCGAGGGGAAGGGAGCCTTCACACATGACATCAGACAGCGATGTAGTTTCCCGAGAGGATGAGCAGAACCTGCAAGGTGATGCCGGTGCCGTAGTAGTCCTTGGCGTTCGGCGACCACGTCGTGATCGAGGTCCACAGCTTGTCCAGCCAGGCCTGGCTGCCCGGGTCGTTCATCGCCGCGATGGCGAACGACGCGGTGAAGCAGGGGTGCTGGCCCGACTCGCCCGAGATCTTGGCGCCCGACAGCGTGTAGCCGGTGGTGATCTTGGCCGGGTCGCCGCCGGTCGTCTGCTGGATCCAGGTGTTCATCTTCCGCACCTGACCCTGCGCCGGGCTCCCCGACACGGTGATGCCGTCGACCCCGAGGCGCCACGGGTCGCGGCAGGCGTTGTAGCTGTACTTGTCGTCCTTGCCTTCGAGGAAGTCCGCCGGGGCCGGCTTCGGCGTGGAGTTGGTGTTGACGACGAAGTCCGGGATCAGCCCGGTCTTCGGCGCGTACTGCTGCTGAAGCTGGGTGACGGCCTGCTCCTGCCGGGTCCGGACCTGGCCCCAGAACGAGTCACCGGTGGCCTTCTCGAACGCACGGAGGTGACCCGGCATCCAGTCCGAGGATCGGGAGCTGTTGATGTACTTGCCGCTGTCGGCCCAGTCTGCCAGCCGCATGAACTTGGTGGTGGGGTGCACCTCGCTGCGCTTGATCGCCTTGATGATCCGCAGTGCCTCGGCCTTGTAGTTCACCGAACCGCCGCTGCCCCAGACCTTGTCGGCGAGGAGCAGGCCGTAGGCGATTTCGAGGTCACCGTCGGTCGCCGAGTCGGTACCGTTGACGCTCTTGCAGCTGGCGTCCTGCTCGGCGGCGTGCAAATCCTTATCGATCGACGAAGGGTGCGCCTTCACGAACTTCAGGATGCCGTCGACCACGGCGCGGGCCTGCGGATCCTTGCCGCCCATCATCGCCGCGATGGTCATGCCGTAGCCCTGACCCTCGGCGACGAACGCGTGGTCGGCGTCCGGGGCCTTGACCGCGTAGGTGCCCGACCCGCACTTGGTGGTGAGGAAGTTCTTCTTCCAGAAGTCGTAGTACTTGGCGAGCGCCGCGTCCTGCGTCGCCTGGGACACCGACGGGCGCAGAACGCCAGGCAGATAGGGGGTTCCTTGAGTGGTGGCCGCGGTGGCGGGGGCGGTCGTGGCGACCAGCCCGGCGGTCAGCGCGGCCGCGGCCAGCACTGTCCGAACGGTCTTTCTCATGGCTCCTCCGGAAACGTCGTTGGTGGCGGCGGCGCGTTTCGAGAGTGACATCCGGATCGGCCAAAAACAAGAGAGTTAAGAAAGTTTCCTTACTATTACCTCAAATGACGCTTGCGTGACCGTGCCCTAGCGTGAGCGCATGACGATCGACTTGAGCGCGCGCGGCGAGACCTTCCGGGAATTCTGGACCGAGCGGCATCTCGCCACGCTGACCACCGTCCGCCCCGACGGGACCCCGCATGTCGTCGCCGTCGGGGTCACGGTGGACTTCGAGGCCGGGATCGCCCGCGTGATCACGTTCCGCTCGTCCAAAAAGGCCCGCATGATCAAGGAAGCGGACGAACAGGGCATTCCGGTCGCCGCCTGCCAGATCGACGGGCCCCGATGGTCCACATTGGAGGGTCGCGCGGTGCTGCGCGAAGATCCGGAGTCGGTCCGCGACGCCGAGAACCGCTACGCCGCGCGGTACCGGCAGCCCAAACCGAACCCGGAGCGCGTGGTCATCGAGATCACCGTGACCCGGATACTCGGCAACGCCTAACCGGCGAACCGGTCGCGGCGATGATGAGGGCGCTGACGGCGAGCAGGGACTGATCACCGGCGGCGAACAGCAAGACACCGCAGCGGCGATCACGGCCGGGAGCGTGTACGTCCACCGTTCGGTGATGCGCGCGACGAGCCGGGCATCGACCTTCCCGCGCCGAACCCGAGCAGCGAGAACGTGGCGGGTGGCTGCCCCGCCCGGCCACTGCCCCAATGACGCATTGGGGGCACTGAGCGTCTCGGAGAGGGGTGTGTGGAAAGAGGGACTTTGAGTGTCCCTATTTCCACACACCCCTCTCCGGATCTGGTGGTCACAGGGACTCCTCGTGCGGGACTTACTCCTCACTGACCCGAAACGCCACTCGGGACCGGCGCCCTGGGTGGCTCGAAGTACATGAAGGCCCCCTTCCTGGCACAAGGTCTCGGCAAAGTGGCGGAGCTGCTGGTCAGCGCTGTTGATGAAGCTCCGCGACCGGTGCGCCCCCGCGACGATGAAGGAATGGGGATACTCAACGTCCCCATTCCTTCATCAACAGCCTCATGCAGCGACGAAGAGCCGCCTGACCGGTAAGACCTCGACTTCGCCGGGACCCTGACCCTGAAAGTAGGCGAGGAGCCCTTCACGGACCCGCGCTCAGGCGACGAACAGGCTGAGCAGTCCTTCCACCGAACGCACGATCACCCGCGCGGCGGCGCGTTCGGCGTGCGCGGCGTCGGCCCGTTCCGCCTCGTGCCGCCATGCGGCGAGCGCGCTCTCGGCAGCCGCGTGGATCTCGGCCGGATTCGCGCCGGGTTCGAGGCCGAGCCGTTCGGTGGGCGCGACTCCCTGCGCGCCGAGCAACCGGGTGGCCTCCTCGGCGATCTCTCCGGACAAGGCCGTGCGCCCGCCGCGGACGTCGGCGATGAGCCGCAACTCCCGGAAATCGTGTGCGGCGGCGGCGAACCGCTCCACCCGCGCGGCCAGCCGGTCACCGTGCGGGAGCGGTTCGGTGGCGAGCAGGCCTTCCAGCCGCAGCACCGCCGTGCGTGCCTTCAGCGCTTCGGCCCTGGCGACGAAGCATCCCGCTAGCGTGTCCCGCAGGTCGCCGAGACCGCTGCGGTGCACGAGTTCCGCCGAAAGTTTCAGCCTGCTCTCGCAGCCGGTGCGGATCAGGGTGATCGCCAGCCGGACACCGTAGAGCCCGAACCGCGCCACCAGATGTTTCCTCGACTCCGGTGGGATCCGCACCGGGAACGGATCGTCCACAAAGGAATCCACGGACAGGAGATAGCGCTCCAGATCCGGACGGGAGATCGACGCCAGTGCGCGCAGCGCCTCGAACTCGTCGTCCCGCAACGCCCGGCCCGCGTATCCCAGTTGCCCCGCGACCGCGATGACGCCTTGGAAGCCCGCGCAATTCGGGTCCTCGCGCCAAGCCCGCCGCGCCAGCTGTTTCGCGGTGAGCAAGGCGTCGATCCGGCCGGCACCGACCTCGTCGGCCCGGCCGAGTACCAGTACCGAGTTCACCGCGCTCTGCCGTGCGAACGCCGAACCGCCCACCGGCCGGGCACCGGCGAGTTCGTCCGGTTCGAGGTGGCGCACCAGGCGCACCGTCGCGTCGACGTGCTCGGCGGGTGCCGGGGTGTCGAACAGCTCGAGTTCACGCAGTGCCCTCGTCGGCCATTCCGCCAGCGCGGAGACCAAAGTGGACTTGCCGGTCCCCGGTGTGCCGACGAAGCCGACCCGTAGCGGCTCCTCCAGTCGCTCCAGGCATTCCCGCAGCATCGCCACCGCGTGCGGGCGCTCCCGGTAGAGCACGACGGCGTCACTCAGCAGTTCACGGACGTCGAGCGCCGTCACGCGGAAAGCTCCCGGCGTGGCGCGGCGCCACTGCCGAGCGCCCCCGCCTTCCGGTGCAGCGCGGCGAGCCGGTCGATTTCCTTCTTGACCCGCTGCGTACGCCGGTCGCGTTCGGCGGATCCGGCGATGATCAGTTCCCGTTGGCGCGTCAGCTCTTCCGCGAGGTCGTCCGACAGCGCGGTGAAATGGTCACGCAACCGCCGCTGGACCTGGCGGATCTCGTCCTTGATCTCCTTGCTGAACCGGATGAACACGTCGTCGACGTGGCGCTGCGCCGCGGCCTTCGCCAGTGCCTGGCGCCGTTGCAACCGCATCCCGCCTTCGTCGCGCACGCTCTTGGTGGCGAACGCGACACCGGCGCCGAGGGACACCGGGTTGATCAGCGGCAGCCCGGCGAGACTGGTGACCAGTCCGAACATCAGCACGCCGCCGTAGGAACCACGCAACCCGGTGAAGAGTTTCTGGCCGATCTTGAATCGCTCGATCTTGGGGGTGCCGACTTCGGGGATCGAGTCCACTCCGGACCCGGTCAGCGGCAGAACCGGGGCCTGGCCGTACCGTGCGCCGAAACCGGTGGCGACCGCGTGCGCGATCCACGTCGACCGGTCGGACACCCAGTTGTAGTTCGTCTCGACGGCCTCGGCGAGGTTCTCTTCCAGCCAGGTCTGGAAATCCGGCCAGATCTGCACCGGGTCGCCTTCGTCGAAGGTGCGGTCGATATGCCGCACGATCACCCGGGTCCGCTCACGCAGGTCGTATTCGGCGTCGGAGACCAGGTCGGTGATCTCGTCCGACAATATGTTCTGCCAGCGGACGTTCTGCCGCCGCAGCTCCTCGGTACGCCGTTGTGCCTGGTGCAGCAGGGTGACCTGGTCGACCCCGCTGTCCTGCGAGAAGGCGTCGAGCCGTGTCTGCAGCGTCTCGACCAGTTCGACCGCCGCCGCGCGGACGCTCACCGCGGCGGCGAGCGCCCGGGTGCGTTCGATCGGGCGCGCGGCCTGTTCCCCCACCCAGTTCAGGAGTTCCGGGTAACCGGACCGTCCATTGAGGTCGGTGTCACCGGCCTTGGCTGCGGCTTGGCGCACTGTCGCGGACACGGGGAACACGTCGGCGACGACGCCGGTCTGTGAAAGCGCGGCGCGGTTGCGGGCGGCGAGTTCCCGCCAGTCGGGGCTGACGTCGATCTTGGTCAGCGCCAGCACCAATGCCGGGCACCAGGTCCGGATGTGCCGGGCCAGCGCGAGTTCGGCGGGCTGGAGTTCCTGTGTCGCGTCGGAGACGAGGATCACCGCGTGCGCGTCGGCGAGGACGTCGAGGGTGGCCGCCGTCCTCGGCGAGCGGGGGTCCCCGATCGCCGGGGTGTCCACCAGCACCAGTCCCGTGCCGAGCAGTTCGCGCGGCAGGCCGACCTCGACCCGGCGCAGCGAACCGGGCGGCCGGACCTCGAGTTCCTTGGCGAGGTCACCGACCGGCACGCGTTCACGGGCGTGCCCGACCAGGGTGGCGGCGGGATCGTGGGCGTACCCGATCTCGGTGGGGACGGCGGGTGTACTCGCGTCCCCGACCGCGCAGACCGGGGCGTTCAGCAGCGCGTTGAGCAGGTACCCCTTGCCCTGCTTGGGAAAACCGACCACCGCGATCCGGGTGCCCGGCACCTGCCGGTCCCGTCTGCGCCGGAGGCGTTCGGCCAGGTCGGCGCGACCGTGGGCGGCACAGGCGTCCAAGGTCTCGTTGAGCAAGTCGAGCCAGGCGGGGGCTGTCACGGGGATGCAGTGTTCCCTTAACCAAGCGTGGAATCAATGTGGCATGAGCCAACACGGGCGTGCGGGCCCCGCGACCTGGTGTGGTCGCGGGGCCCGGGCACGAAAATGAAAAATATTCGGCTCAGCCGATGTGAATGTCGTTGCCCGAGGCGATGTCGCCGGCACCGATGTTGATGTCGCCGATGTTGTGGCCGATGTTGCCGACCCCGGAGACCACGTCGTGGACGTCGGAGACACCAGCGTGGTTCGCGACGTTGGCGACGTCGTTGGCGACGTTGCCCGCGATGTTGCCGGTCACGTCGCCGTGGTTGTTGGCGATGTCGCCTGTGTAGTTGTTCGCGACGTCGTGCACCTTGGTGGTGACGTCGGCGACGCCGACCTTGCCGATGACGCTGGTCAGGTCGCCGACCTGGGACAGGACGGCCGGGGAACCGCCCACGACACCATCGACGCCGGGCAGGGCGGTGTTCAGGTCACCGACGGCCGGAACCGCGTCGACGGCCGGAACTCCGGCGGCGTCCACGATCGAGACGTCGTGGACGAGGTCGGTCGCGGTGCCGATGGCGCCGTTGGCGATGGCACCGTTGGCGATGACGCCGTTGGCGACACCGGCGGCCTGGCCGAGGGAAGCGGCGTCGAGGCCGAGCGCGAGGTCGTCGGTCAGCCCGAAGCTGCCGACGGTGTTCTGCGCGAGGGCGGTCACGCCGGCGGCGGCGTTCGACACGTCGGTCACGTCGGACACGACCGGGACGGCGGGCAGGCCCACCTCGGGCAGGCCCGGCACGGACGGGAGACCCGGGAGACCGGCCTCGGGCAGGCCCGGCAGGGTGCCGACGCCGGGAACGTCGACCGGCAGGCCGGCGGTCAGCGCGGTGAGCTGCTCGATCGCGCCCTGGACACCGTCGGCGCACTCGCCGTCGGTGCCGTTGACGACGTTCGCGACGCCGCCGAAGCCCGCCAGGTTGTCGGTGGCGGTGTCGACCGGGACGAAGTCGAGCACCAGCGGGACGACCTCGTGCACGTCGGCGGCGTTGATGTCGCCGAGGCCAGCCTCGGCGAGGACCTGCTGCGGGTCGTTGGCGAACGCCACGCGGGCGGCGGTGTCGTTCAGCAGGTTCAGCGTGAAGTCGTGCAGGGTCTGGACGGAACCCATGGAAGGACTCTCCTGGTGGTCTAGGTCGGTGGGCAAGCGCAGCGCGCCGACGGCACGGCTGGTCGCAGTAACCGAAGCTAGTGCGGGGGTACCTCTCAGCACATCGGGGATCACTCCTGGTCGTCACTCACTCAGCCGATAGGGGATCGGTATGACATCGTTAGGGCGTTAGGGGCTTAAGCGAGACGCACCCGGTTGGGTTTAATGCCAACACTCACCCGAATGGGTAAAGCCGTTCGGGTGATTGGCCCTAGTTGGCCCTCAGGGGCTGGTCAAGCGAAGGAGGATGCGCGTTGCCCTACGTCCTCGGCATCGATATCGCCTCGACCCGCACCACCGCCGCCACCTGTGTGAACCAGGGCGACGGCTGGGGCGTGCCCGAACCGTCGTGGCTCGGCGGGCGCCGCCCGTCGGCGGCGTCCGCGGTGTTCCTCGACGACGACGGCTACCTGCTCACCGGGGACGCCGCCGTCGACGAGGGTCGGTCGGCCCCCGCTCGGCTGCTGACCGGGTTCCACGAGCGGATCGGCGACGACGTCCCGGTGATCGTCGGCCGCGAACGGTTCCCCGCCGAATCCCTCAGCGCCGTCCTCGTGGACGCGGCGGTGGATCAGGCGGCCGAGCGCTTCGGTGAGAAACCGCGGCACATCGTGCTCACGCACCCCGTCGGCTGGGGCTCGTTCCGCCGCGACCTGCTGCACCGGGCACTGACCGAAGCCGGATACCCCCACGCCACGCTGGTACCGGCGCCCATCGCCGCACTCCACGCGTACCTCGCCCCGCAAGGCGAGGTCACCGCCGGGATCTGCGAGTTCGGCCCGGACGGCGCGGTGGTCACGATCGCCGCCGCCGGGATCAACGGCTGGCAGCCGGTCAAGACGGTGGAAGGCGTCGACCCCGGCGAGGCCGTCGGCAAGGTCTTCGAACTCGCGCACGGCGCCGGGATCCAGCCGACGGCGTTGGCGGGCATCGTGTTCTGCGGCGAGGCCCCGCCGGTTCCCGGCCGGACGCCATGCCCCGTCTTCGCCTCCAGCGATCCCGTGCTGACGGTGGCGACCGGCGCGGCCAACATCGCCGCACGACGTGACGTTCCCCAACCCGGCGGTTCGCACTCGATCGCCTCGGCCTCGGTGGCAACCGCGGAGACCACCCTGCTCCCCCGGGTCGACGCGCCAGGAGAGCTCACCGAGCGGCCCGAACGGCCGCCGGTCGACATCACCCCGTTTCCGTTGCCAGAACGCACCGGGGCGGCGAAACTGCTCAGCCGTCGCAAGCCCCTCGTCGCCGCAGCCGCGGTCGCGGTGCTGGCCGCGACCGCCCTGCTGCTCACCTTGACCACTCGAGAAGCCACCGCGGACAAGGGTCCCGAAGCTCCTCCCACCACTTCGAGTTCCTGCGCACCGCCCACCCCCGGTGCCGCCACCTCACCCGAAGGTCGCTGTTGAACGCACTGCTAGACAAACCCGGCATCATCCATCCGGGTGCCCGGCGCCTGCTCGACGAGGTGACCGCCGCCCCGGAATTACCGGTGCGGGTCACCGTCGTCGCCCCCGGCGGGCACGGGAAGACCCATCTGCTCGGTCTCCTCGGGCGCCACTACGCGGGTGCCGGGGTCGAGGCTCTTCTGGTCGACGACGCCGACCAGCTCGGCGACGACGAGATCGCGAAGATCAGGGCACTGGCGGAAGAAACGACCACGCCCGTCGTACTGGCCTTCCGCCCGACGGCGCGGACCACCACCTTGCGCGCACTCGCCGACTCCTTCGGCAGATCGGTGTCCTTGGGCGCGCTCGGCGTCGATGACGTCCGACGGCTCGTCGAGTACGCCGGCGGTGACGCGGCCACGGCCGAAGAGGTTCACGCCAGAACCGGTGGTGTGCCGGGACTCGTGCTTCGCGCCGTCACCGGCAGGCTCGCGGACTTCCGCGGCGAGCTGGAACAACTGGACGACGACGTGCACCGCTACCTCATCGCGGCCGAAGCCGGTGCCAGCCGGAATCTCGATCTGCTGGCGGCGCTGCTCAACCGCGATCGCGAGGGCCTGCCCGAGATCTTCGACGGCGCCAGGGCGACCGGACTCCTCGGCGAGGGCGACGTCCTGCTGCCGATCGCCGCCGAAGCCGTCCGCGTCTGGGGTTCGCCGGGGCGTCGGCTGACGGTGCTGCAGCGGCTGGTGGAACTCCAGTTGCGTGACGGGCTTCCGGTACTGGACCTCGCTCGTTCCCTGCTGGGAACGGGAAGTTCGGGTGCGAGCGCGGCGGCGGCGTTCGAGGCGGCCGCGCGTGAGGCGATGCCCGACGACACGAAACTCGCGGCGCGGTTCTACGAAGCCGCGTCCGAGGCCGGTGGGCGCGGCGCGGCGCTCACCGTCGGCTGGGCGCACGCCGCGGCGCTGGCCGGTGATCTCGACACCGCGCTCCGGCTGGGTGACGGCATGCTCGGCAGTACGTCGGATACGGACGCCAGGGCCGCGGGCGCCGAAGTGGCCGCGACCGTGCTGGCGCATCGCGGCGAACTGGCGCACAGCGCGGAGCTCTATCAATGGTCCGGCCGGGCCGGGTCGAAGGCGTTCGCCGCGATCGCCTTGCTGGGCACCGGAAAACTCGAAGCCGCCCGTGGCGTGCTGGAGACCCCCGAAGTCCCGACCCTGTTCGCGGGCGCCGCCTCACGCACCGCGCGCGCCGTCACCGATTCGGTGTCCGGCTGCGGCTCCGAAACCCTGTCGGCCCTGCTCGGCGCGGCGTCGATGTTGGAGTCGGCGGGGGCGCCGGCACCCCTGCCGGACAGCCCGGCGGCCCTCGCGGCGTTGGTGGGCCTGCATTCCGGCGAACTCGCGCTGGCCGAGTCGGTGCTGAGCCGCGCGGTGAGCGGGCGGATCGGCGGCGACCTGCTCGCGAAACGGCACCGGCTGCTGCTCGGCTGGGTCGCGATGACCGCGGGCGACCTCAAGACGGCCGCCGAGGCCTTGATGCCACCGGAGGGTCTCGAAGCCCGCGACGAACTCTTCGCCGCCACCCTCCAACTGGGCCTGGCGCGACGGGCGAGCGACCTTCCCTGGCTGCAACGGTCCTGGGACCGGGCGTACCAGGCTTCGATGCGACAGCAGCCGAACCTGTATTCGTTGCTGCCGCTGGGAGAACTCGCGATCGCGGCCGCGCGGGGCGGCGCGAGCGCCAAACTGGCCGGGCAGCTGGAGCGGGCGCATACGGTGCTCGACGCGCTCGGCAACCCTCCACTGTGGACAGCGACGTTGCGCTGGCACGAACTGCACGCCGCCATCACCGTCGAGAATCACGCGTCGGCCGGTGAACATCTGGCCGCGCTGAACGACTTCGCTTCCTGCGGACGGTATCCGGCGGCACTCGCCTCCGCCGCGACCGGCTGGCTCGCGGTCCTGACCGGGACCTTCGACCCCGAAACGATCACCGCGTCCGCGTCGGAACTGCACGAACTCGGGCTCTGCTGGGACGCTTCCCGGCTGGCCGGGCAGGCGGCGATCCGGACCTCGGACCGCAAGGCGATGGTCCAGTTGCTCGAAGCGGCCAGGCAGTTCCAGGGCCGCGCTCCGGAACCCGTCGCGGCTACCGGGCTGAACGCTTTGAGCGAACGGGAACTGGAGGTTCGCGCGGCTCGTCGTCGACGGGCTGACGTACAAACAGGCCGGGAGCAAGCTGTTCATCTCGGGGAAGACCGTGGAGCACCACATGGCCCGGATCCGGGGGAAACTCGGGGCCGGGGACCGGCGGGAGCTGCTGGCGATGTTGCGGGAGATGCTTCCGGAAAGTTCTTGAAAGAAGCCCGAGACGAGTTGTCGGATCGGGGTGGTGGCGTTCGTAGCAAGGGTGAGGCCGCCTGCGAAGGGGCGGCGCCCAGGCAAGGAAACCGCGGTCAGGCAGCGCGCCGAGGCTTTCCTGTTCGGCCGACAGACTCGAAGGACGTGACGATCCGGGTCCACCGGCCGGCCGGGCGCCCGCGGTACGCGACGGCCTGAACGACCACGCTGTCCAGACGCCACAGGAGATGATCTTCCGATGAAGTACCTGGTTTCCGTGATCGACGACAAGAGCAACCCCGGCAGCACCGACCGGGAGCCTGCCATCAGCGAGTTCAACGAACGACTGATCGCCGAGGGCCACTGGGTTTTCGCGGGCGGGCTCGCGGACACCGACACGGCCACGGTCATCGACAACCGGGGCGAGCGGCCGGTGTTCAGCGACGGGCCGTTCGTGGAGTCGAAGGAGTACCTCGCCGGCGTCTGGGTGTGGGAGGCCCCCGATCTGGACGTGGCGCTCAAGCTCGCCACCGAGGCGTCGAAGGTCTGCGATCGCAAGATCGAGGTGCGGCCGTTCCGGTGAGCGACGTCGAGAAGGCGATCACCAGGGTCCACCACGAGGAGTGGGCCCGGGTGGTCGCCGCCCTGGCCAGGCGCTTCGGTGACCTCGACATCGCCGAGGAGGCGGCCGCCGAGGCGTTCGCGACCGCCGTCGAGCGGTGGCCGTCCGACGGCGTACCCCCTAACCCCGGCGCCTGGCTGACCACCACCGCCAACCGCAAGGCCATCGACCGGATCCGGCGTGAGAACAAACGCGACGACAAGCAGAAGGAGGCTCGGACGGTGTACGACGACGACCCGCACGAGTCTCTCGGCGCCATCGACGACGACCGGCTCCGGCTGATCTTCACCTGCTGTCACCCGGCGCTGGCGACGCAAGCCCGCGTGGCGCTGACCCTGCGCCTGCTCGGGGGGCTGACCGTTCCCGAGATCGCCCGCGCCTTCCTGGTCCGGGAAACCACCTTGGAGCAGCGGATCACCCGCGCGAAAGCCAAGATCAAGGCGACCCGCATCCCCTATCGCGTGCCGACCGCGGAGGATCTGCCGTCGCGCGTCTCCGGCGTACTCGCCGTCCTCTTCCTCGTCTTCAACGAGGGCTACCTGGCGACCGGCCCCGACACCGATCCGGTCCGTCACGACCTGACCGCCGAGGCGATCCGGCTCACCCGCCTGATCCGTGCCCTCATGCCGCGGGACGGTGAGGTGGCCGGGCTGCTGGCGCTGATGCTGCTCATCGAGGCCCGTCGCACCGCCCGGGTCTCGGCAGGCGGCGAACTGGTCATTCTCGACGAGCAGGACCGCGGGGCCTGGGACACGGCACTGATCGCCGAGGGCCACCGGCTGGTGCGCGAGCGCCTCGCCGCCGCCTCCGCAGGGGTCGCTCCGGGCTGCTACCAGATCATGGCCGCGGTCAACGCCGTGCACACCTCCGCCCGCGACGTCCGCGACACCGACTGGTCGCAGATCGTCGCCCTCTACGACCAGCTCGTCCACCTCGATCCCTCGCCGATCGTCGCCCTCAACCGGGCCATCGCGGTCGCCGAACTCGACGGACCGGAGGTGGCACTGGCCATCGTCGACCGTCTTGCCGAACCGTTGGCCGGCTATCACGCCCACCACGCCACCCGCGCCGACCTGCTGCGCCGGCTTGGCCGCAGTCAGCAGTCGCGCGCGGCGTACGACAAAGCCATCGAGCTGGCGGGCAACACCGCCGAGACCGCCTACCTGACCCGCCGCCGCGACCAACTGTCGCCAGGGTGATGTCGTCAGTCCGGCAGGATCGGGAGTCTCGTCAGGCGGCGAAGACGGTGCGGACGACGGACTCGTCGCCGTCGATCTCGACCAGCCCGAGGGCGCGGGCGTCGCTGAGGGTGAGAGCCCCGGCGGCCAAGGCGAGGACATGGGCGGGGTCGGCGCGGACGGTCGCGTCGAGGTCGCGGCCGTCCTGCGGACCGACTTCGAAGCCGGAGTGCGTCGCGTGGAGCTGGAGGGGCGGGTCGCCGATCTCGAGGCCGACCGTCGCCGGGGCGCGGACCTTGACCCTGGCGTCGAGCAGAGCCGGGACGGCGAGGGCGAGCCACTCGGGGCGGAAGGAGTCGCCGCCGGGGCCGCGGACCATCAACGGGGTGGACCAGCGGATCAGGCTCTCGATCGGCTGCCTCAGCTCGGCACCCCACGGCGTGAGGGCGTACTCGACCACGCTGCCCTCCCCGGACAGTCGCCGCTCGACCACGCCCGAGGCTTCGAGGTCGCGGAGGCGGTCCGCGAGCAGGTTGGTCGCGATGCCGGGAAGGCCGTCGATCAGGTCCCGGTAGCGGGCGGGGGCGATGAGGAGCTGGCGGACGATGAGCAGGTTCCACCGGTCGCCGACGACCTCGAGGGACCGGGCGAGCCCGCAGTACTGACCATAGCTACGCATCGGATCCCTCGCTTGATTAACTCAAGTGCGCGTGACAAGCTCAAGTCTAGCGTGAAACCGAGCGGAGAGGGCTGTCATGGTCGATACCTCCAGGAGCGTGCGGCCCTCCTGGGTCGACGACGACCTGTTCCCGTTCAAGAGCCGTTTCGTCGCTATCGACGGGCACACCGTGCACTACGTCGACGAGGGGTCAGGCCCCACATTGCTGCTCCTGCACGGCAACCCGACCTGGTCTTTCCTCTGGCGCGACGTGATCCGCGCGTTGCGCGACGACTTCCGGTGCATCGCCCTCGACCACCCGGGCTTCGGGCTGTCGACGGCGAAGCCCGGCTATCGCTACTGGCCCGAGGAACACGCGGACGTGGTCACCGCGTTCGTCGACGCGCTCGGCCTGAATGAGGTCACTCTGGTCGGACAGGACTGGGGTGGCCTGATCGGCCTGGCCGCCGCGCAGCGACGGCCAGGCGTCTTCGACCGGTTGGTGCTCGCCGACACCTGGGCATGGCCGGTCAACGGCGTCTTCCACTTCGAGTACTTTTCACGCGTCTTCGGCGGCCCTGCAGGCCGCTTCCTGGCCCGGCGGCTGAACTTCGTCGTCAACGTGTTCGTCCCCCTCGGTCACCCGCGGCGGAAGCCGACCGCACCCGAGATGACCCACTACCGGCGGGCCATGGCCACCCCCGAGCGACGCCAGGCCTCCGCTGTATTCCCCCGCCGGGTCCTCAGCAGCCGGGCCTTCTTCGCCGAGGTCGAAGCCGGTCTCGCCGACGTCGCCCAACTCCCCACACTGATCCTGTGGGGTGACAAAGACATCGCCTTCCGTCGACAAGAACGCGAGCGCCTGGAAGCGACCTTCACCGACCACAAGACCGTGATCGTCGAGGGCGCCGGCACCTACGTGGAATCCGACGCACCAGAGGAGTTCGTCGCCGCGATCCGCGGCTGGACCGCGACACAGCGCGGGGAAACGAGCCGCGCGTAGGACATGTAAGCCACTTTCACGGCATGGATCGGACCGACGCCCAGATCTCGTGTCGGTCAACGCCGGTGGAGAGCGGCCCGCCGGTCGAGCTGTCGTCTGTCAAGTCGCCTGGGGGTTCTGTGTCACCTTGCTCAGACCCGCGGACTCGTCCTCGATCACGCCGACCTGCTCCAGGTCCTCCGGCGCGGGCATGTGACGGATGCTGTCGCTGCCCTTGTGGTCGTGGGCGCGGCTGTACTGGGAATCCAGCACCCGCAGCAGTTTGCTCGCCGCCCCGGCGTACGCGTCGTCCACGGTAGCCGCGTGGTGGGTGACCGCGACCGGTTGTTTACCACCGGGCCGCGCCTCGATCACGCACTTCTTGTCCTCCGGCTTGCCGCCTCCGTCCTCGCTGAGGTGTACCTCGACCCGGGTCAGCCATCCAGCGAACCGGGACAGGCTGTTCTCCAGATCGGTGGTCACATAAGCGGCCAATCCTTCGCCACCGTGGATTTTGTGATCGGTGTTGACTTGGATCTGCACGAGCACCCTCCAAAACGGGACAGCCTTGATCTCCGTCAATACCACGAGGACGGCCGGCTCAAACCCCGGCGACATGGAGATGGGCGGTCAAGTCTCGGCAACCGGCTGCTTCCTCCCCCATCCACCGCCTGCCGCGCTCATCCTTTTCGCGGGTAGACGCCCGATGCCAGGGCGCGTAGGAACGAAGGATGGCTCAGGAGAGGTCCAGACGAGTGTTCCTGTCCACGTCGGCCGCGCTGTCCGCGGTCGCCCTCACCGGCGTGCCGGCCGGTGCCGAGCAGCTCGGCGATCGAGGGCCCGGCGGATCCGTTCCACCGCAACGGCCCGACGCGGAACTCCGAGCGATCCTGCGAGAGATCGACGAGCACCGCATCGAGGCCACCGTGCGCAGGCTCGCCGCCTTCGGGACGCGGCACACGTTGTCCTCGCAGACCGATCCGGTCCGGGGAATCGGCGCCGCCCGCGACTGGATCCTCGCGGAGATGCGGAAGTCCGCGGAAAAGTCGGGCGGCCGGATGAAGGTCGAGCCGCAGTCGTACGTGCAGCCGCCCACCCCGCCCCGGATCCCTGTCGCCACCACCATCACCAACATCGTCGCCACGCTGCGCGGATCGACCACGCCAGAACGGGTCTACGTCGTGTCGGGCCACTACGACTCGCGGTGTTCGGATCCGCTCGACGCGACGAAGGACGCGCCCGGCGCCGACGACGACGCCTCCGGAGTGGCCGTCGCGATGGAACTCGCCCGGGTGCTCGCCACTCGCCGCCCGGCCGCGACCATCGTGTTCGCGGCGGTCGCGGGCGAAGAACAGGGCCTGTTCGGCGCGCGGCACCTGGCCACGCTCTACAAGGCGGCGGGCACGAACGTGCAGGGGATGTTCACCAACGACATCGTCGGTTCGAGCCGCGCGGACGACGGGACGCGGGATCCGCGCACGATCCGGTTGTTCGCCGAGGGCGTGCCGACGTCGGAAACCCCGGCGCAGGCCGAAATCCGGCGCTCCGTCGGCGGCGAGAACGATTCACCCTCCCGTCAGCTGGCACGGTTCGTACGGTCGGTCGCGGAGAACGAAGCGACCGGCATGTCCGTGCGGGTGATCTACCGGCGCGACCGCTACCTCCGGGGTGGTGACCACATCCCGTTCCTGGAGCAGGGGTATCCGGCGGCGCGGTTCACCGAGCCACACGAGGACTTCGCGCATCAGCACCAGGACGTCCGGGTGGAGAACGGCGAGCAGTTCGGCGACCTGCCGGAGTTCTGCGATTTCCCGTTCATCGCCAGGGTCGCGCGGGTGAACGCGGCCACGATGTGGTCGCTGGCGACCGCGCCCGGCACCCCCGAGGAGGTCCGGATCCGGACGAACCGGCTGACGAACGACACGGATCTGGTGTGGCGGCGCGGAACCGACCCGGATCTCACCGGCTACGAGGTCGTCTGGCGGGAGACGACGGCGGCCGAATGGACGCACTCCATCAGGGTCGGTGACAAGACCGAGGCTAAGGTGGAGCTGTCGAAGGACAACGTGTTCTTCGGCGTTCGGGCGGTCGGGAAGAACGGCCGCCGTTCTCCGGTCGCGTTTCCGACGCCCTTGAGCTGATGCCCCGATGACGATCACGCCCGACGATCTCGACGCGGCGGTGACCAGTGTGGTGAGCGGCCTGCGAAAGGCGTCGACCCACGACTGGTCGTCGGCGCCGGGCACTGGCGAACTGAACGCCTGGCGGACGGCCGAGCACCTCGGCGACTGTCTCATCTCCTACGCCGGATTGCTGATCGCCCGACCGTCGACGCCGCGTTTCGTGTGCTTCGAGTCCGTCGCGGACCAGGCGGCGACGCCGGCGCAGATGCTGGAGTTCATCACCGTCGGCGGCGGCATCCTGAGCGCCACCCTGCGCACGGTGACCCCGGACGTCCGCGCTTACCACCCGAGCGGTTACGCCGACATCGAGGGCTTCGCCGGAATGGGCTGCGTCGAGGCCCTGGTTCACGGCGAAGACATGGCAAGGGGACTCGAAGTCGCCCTCGATCCGCCTCGCGACATCTGTTCACGCGTCCTCACGCGGATGTTCCCGGACATCGACACCATCGACATCGATCCCTGGACCGCGTTGCTGTGGGCGACGGACCGGACGGAACTTCCCGGGCGCCCCTCCCGTGCCGGCTGGCAGTGGCGGGGCGCACCCCTGGGCGACTAACTGAGCAACCGCCGGATGTGCGCGGTGGCAAGTCCGTCGGCGTCGCGGTCCAGGATTAGGCCATCGCACAGTCACTGGCGGCCTACGAGGAGTAGGTGGGTACGGCCGATCGGCGCAACTTGGCCGCTGAAACGTTTGTCATCGCCCGATCGGGGAACTTTTCAGCCATGTCCAGATGGCGAACCACCAGTAGGAGCAACACCGCCGTACGCGTCATCACCGCTGTCGGCGCGCTGTTCGCTTTCATCGAGCTGCTGTACATGGTCATGGTGCTCGCGGGAGCCAACGCGGGCAACGGCTTCTTCATCTTCATCCAGGCGCTGGCGAAGCCGCTGGCGTTGTTCTGGCCGGGACTCTTCCCGGTGAGTGACCCGAATCTCGCGGTTATCCTCGACTACGGTCTGGCCGCGGCGTTCTGGGTGATCCTGGCGGGCGTCATCGCCCGTTTCGCGGCCCGCTGACCCCCCTGCGGCGGCAATCGGCGTCCCGTTCGGCGACACTGGTCGGATGAGCGAAGGCAGATGGTTCGAGCTGAACCCCCTTCCCGAGCTGTTCGGCCTGGCCGCCGCCGGGCGGGCGCTGTTGCCGAACGTGCCGGTGACCCCCGCCGCACTGCTGAAGACCGTGACCGAACAGCTGGTCGGGCGACGGCTCACGGCCAAGGTGGACGGGCACGACGTCGGGCTCACCCTGACCGGGCTCGACTACCAGGCCGACAGCCTCAGTCTGGCCGCCACCGGCCGGATCGGCGACGTCCGCATCGTCGTGGAGGACGTCGACTGGCCGGAAACCCCGCTGAGGCGCATCACCGTGCTGGCGTCGAACGTCCGGCTCCGTTCACTCCCATCCCCGGCCGCCATCCCCGAACAGGTGAAGATGGCGATCCGGTTGGCCCCCGAAATCCTGCAGGCACGCGTGGCCGAGGTCCGGCCAGGTATCATCGTGACCCCCGGCGAGGACGGCCATTTCCACGTCCGCTGGGAAAAGCGGCCCCGCTGGGGACATCTCGCCTTGGAGTCCACTGTGGACGGCGAATCGGTCGTCCTGCGGCCGATGGCCGTCCACATCGGACGGCGCCGGTTCGGGCCGCCGTCCCGCCTCAAACCGATCGTGCTTCCCCTGCCGGAACTCCCGCGAGCGGTCCGGCTCACCGCGGTGGAGGCACACGACGGCCACCTCGTTCTGCACGCGCTGGCCGAGGAATGGCCGGAAAAGCTGTCCACCGTCCCGCTTGGCGACCTGCTGGGCTGGGTGACGACGGCGGTGACCACGCTGACCCTGCCGAAGCTCGGCGGCCGCTGACCCTCGCCACCGCAGGGGCGGCGAGGGTCATCGACGGCATTCAGTGGATCAGCTGTGCAGCGGTCCCTCCGCGACACGCAACGCGGGCGCGGACGGCGTCGCGGCGGTCGCGGCGCTTTCGGCCTGCGTTCCGGCCGAGGAGCGCACAAGCCCAGCGGACTTCCCGCAGACCTTCTTCTTCTCGTCCGAGGTCATCTTCTTGCCGACCGTCCTGGTCTGGCCCACAACGCCGGGAGCGGGGCCTTCACCGCTGAAGTTCCAGACATACCACTGGTGGTGCCCCCATTTTCGGTTGTTGTACCACATGTCGTACGAGCCGCTGGCCACCCGCATCACCGGCGAACGGTCCAGGCCCGCCCAGTAACCGGGGTTGACCTCGATCCGGGTCTCGACGCTCTCGCTGGTCTCCCAGCCCCATTCCTGGCCCCACGTCCGCTTGTACGCGACCGACCAGTCGACGAGGAACTCGAAGCCCGCGGTCACGCTGATCTCGTTCGAGACCGTGTTCTTCCCGCTGCGGGTGTCGCGTTTGCCGATCACCTGGGTGATCTTGTTGGCACTGCAGTTGTACACCGTGTCCACGCGACCCCAGTTGCCGTAGAAGTCCTGGCCGCGCTGGTCGACGTGGGCGTTGCAGTCCCGGGTGGCGCGGCCGCAGTCCTTGAGCAGTTCGGCGCGGGAGGGTCCGCGCGAATACACCACCGAGCTGCCGAGGTCGTTCATGTTCGACCCGTAGTTGCCGCTGTCGTTGGCGTACCACTCCTGGCTGGCGCCCTGGTATTCGGCGTCCGAGTACATCGTGATGTAGCAGTTGTAAAAGGTCTGGAACGAGGAGATCTTGTCGTTCCAGCCGCCGAGGAAGCCGATGGTCTGGTTGGTCCCCTCGACGCATGGCGACCCGGTGACGGCGACGCTCGCGCCACCGAAGTTCGCGTGTTCGTACAGCACGCTGATCACCGTGGCGGAGACGCCCACCTTGCCCGCCGAGGCCGTGGCGAGCGATTCACCGACGCTACCGAAGCACCGGAACGCGCCGCTCGCCGTGTCGGCGACGCAGTGGTCGTCGCGCTGCTCGGCGTTCGCCGGGACACCACCGGCCAGGCATACCATCACCGCGGCCAGCACGGCCGCCCCAAGTCTGTACTTACGCACGTCTGAGCTCCCTAGGAGAGACGGAATCCGACCACGACCGGATCGGCGTCGCCCAGTCCAGCGCAGGGAACCCCGGCTTGCCCATGCAGAACAACCGGCAGACTGGTTCCCGCTTACCGATGATCGGGACCCCGTCTCAGGCCTCGCCCCGCTCCCGCAGGTATCGCGTGTGGTCGGCCTGCTGATTGACGTCACCGGCGTAGAACCGCTCCGCGACCCGGTGCGCTTCGGTCTCCAGCAGTTCCAGCTGCGCGAGGAGTTCGTCGGACGCGCTCGGCTCGCCACTCGCCCGCCGTTTGGCGGCAAACCACCACGGCAGATTGAGGTAGGTCTGCACGGAAAGCGGCAGATCCGTCCGCACCAGCCTGGTGACGGAGTGCTGGACGTCCGGGTTGGCGGACAACCGATCCGGCCGCGAGAGAAGGTCTTCGAGCACCTCGGCGATCCGCCGCACGTCGTCCACAGAGGACTCCGGCATCCGCTGCTCGTGCGCGGTCACCTTGCCGACCAGCGAAACGAGGTCCGCGCGCAACTGCCCGGCCTCGGCGACGGCGTCCACCGGCACCAGCCGGACCCGTTCGGGCGGCGCGAGCAGGGCGAACACCCCGTACAGCCCGGCGACGACCACGGGCCACAGCCCGCCGACGATGCCGGTCAGGTACAGCGCGAGCCCGATCAGCCCGCCGACGCAACCGGCGAGGTTCTTCGTGGAGCCGAGGTACCGGATCATTGGTACCCGCGGATTTCCTGGAACACCTTGGGCAGCACGTCACCTCGCGCGTCGAACACGTTGCCACCGGTGCGTTTCGCGACCTCGCCGAGTTCGGCCGAGTCGCCCTCGCCGAAGATCACGGTGAACACCGGGATTTGCCGCATCGCCTCCGGCAGCGCCGGGAACTTCCGCTGGAAGTCCTCGAACGTGGACCCGCTCGCGTTCTCCCCGTCGGTCATCAGCACGATCGAGGTGAACCGGTCGGGATCGCGCGCGACCAGCGGGCCCATGACGCTGTACGCGCGCTCGAGGCTGTCGTAGATCGCCGTGCCGCCGTTCGCGTCGAGGCCTTCCGCGAAGTGCTTGATCTTGTCCAACGCGGGCCGGGGATCGCCATCCGGGACGGCGAACGTCTGCGGGCTGCCGGGAACCGTGTCGAACGGCAGCATCGTGACCTCTTCGCGGCTGCGGAACCGGCGGTACCGTCCGGTCAGCGAACCGTCGGCGCCGGTCAGTCCGATCAGCGCGGCGCGCAGGGAATCGATCCGGTCACCCGCCATCGAACCGGAGGTGTCGAGCACGTACAGCGTCCGCGAAGGACGGCGGATCTTGTCGAAGTAGGCGCCCAGCAACGCGTCGACGGCCTGCTGGGTCGCGGGGAACGGCAGCTCCAAAAGGTCTTTCTGCGTGAACTGCTGTCCTGACCCGACTCCAGGGACAACGGGGCGGCGCCGCGTCGTCTCCATGATCTTCCGCTGCGTGTCCGGCGTCCGGAGCCGCTCGGCGAGCTTGCGGTGCGCGTCCCGCGCATCGGAGTTCGCGCTCTGCACCAACGTCAGCGGATAGTCGGCGGTGACGACACCATCGGAGGGATACACCAGTGTCAGTGGTTCGGGAAGCTTGCCGCTCGCGTTCATCGACAACAGGACGGACTCGTAGTTGATCAGGCCGTCGACCTTCTTGCCGGGATCCTGCCCGCTCGCCCGGCGTTGGTAGGCCTCGGAAAGCCAGCCGGACGAACCCGCCGACATCGCCTGCGCGCTGAAGAACTCGGTCAGTTTCGGGGTGACGGAAGCGATCTGCCGCGCGTCGATCGCGTTCCCGGCGCCCGCGAGCGCCGACGCCACCCCGACGAGTGCCGAGAAGCCGGAGTTCGACGCCGACGGATCGGTCATGCCGTAAGTGAAGGCTTTCTTCCCGGCCTGCTCGGCGATCTCACCCCAGCTCACCGGTCTTCCGGCCCAGCCGAGCCGCTGCGCCGCCGACGCGGAAAGCCCGAGCACCACCGGCGAGCTCATGATCTTCACCTGCTCACCCAACCGCTTCGCCGCTTCGGGAACCGCTGCGGGGTAACGGTTCGACGAGAACCAGACGGCGTCGTACTGACCGTCCACCGTCCCGTTCGCCAGCGATTCGGTGCCTTCCAGCGTCCCGGTAAACTGGAACTTGACCTTGACCCCGGTCGCCGCCGCTTCCTGTTCCAGCAACGGCTGCAGGTCCGCGAGTTCGCTGCCCGCCAGCACCCGCAGCGTGCCCGGCTCGGCCTCCCCGAGGTTCCGCGTGTCGCCTTCGCCCGAATCACAGGAAGCGAGTGACAGCGCGCAGATCGCGACCAGTGTGACTACCGCCCAGCGTTTCATGAGGCCCCCTCGGCCGTCGCCGTCTCGTGAGACCGGCGGAGATGGTCTTCGGCCCGCCGGATCTCACCGGACAACGCCTCCACGGTCGCCGCCATCGTCGAGACGGCCCCCGCCTTGAACTCGTCGATCGCGTCGATGCTGCGGTAGATCCGCTCGAACGACTCGCGGATCGTCGCCACCGCGACCGCCGGATCACTGCCCGCGCGCTGGATCTCGGCGCTGCGCAGCTCCAGCATCTCGGCGTTGCCCCGGATCAGCCCGTCGGTGGTGGCCTGTACGGCCTGGACCTCGTCGAGGACGTCGCGCTGCCCGGCGAGCGCGCCGCTCACCAGCAGCGCGACCCGCAGCGCCGCGACCGTGGTCGACACCGCCCGCTCAATCCCCCGGATCAGCTCGTCGTTGTTGCGCCGCACCAGATCCAGCGCCAGGTAGCCCTGCGCGCTGACCGCGAGCTGGGTCAGCAGGTCCTGGTGCCGCTGCCGGATCGGGTGCAGCGCGTCTGCCCGCAACGACTTGGCCCGCGCGGGATCGGTGAAGTCGAAGACGCCCGCCTGTCGGTCGATCGCCGTATCGACGGCCTCGGCGAACGCGGCCGCTTCCGACAGCTTGCCCAGCGTCCCCCACAACCGTTCCCGTTCGCCTTTGAGCGCGGCGTTGTCGCGGCGCAAGACGTCCTGACGCGCACGCAGATCCAGTACCAGCGCGTTCACCGGTTCGTTGGCCGCGCGATAGCGGTCAAGCGCCTTCTTCGCACTGCCCGCGACCGGGATCAGACCCATCAGCTTGCGGCCGGTGATCGGCAGTTTCGCCGGGTCGATCCCCGCCACCGCCCGCCGCAATCCGGCCAGGCTCACCGTCGCCTGTTGTTGCGGTGACGCGATTTCCCCGCGAGTCCCGGCCAGCGCCCGCGTCGACCGGTCGAGCAGTGCCCCCGCGACCGACGCCGCCGCGCGCATGTCGGACTCGCCGACCGCGAGCAGTTCGTCCAGGACGCGGGTGAACTCCGGCGATCGGACGTCGAGCGCTTCGAGCCGCTGGGCGAAACTCTCGGCACGCCTCGCGACCTCGGCGTGCACCTCCGGGCCCAGGGTGATCAGGCCGGCGGCCCGCTCGGCCGGGATCGCCCCCACCGGTTCGGGTGGAGTGAGCGTGAAATCGTCCATCAGTACTGCTTCTTCACGGCGTCGAGCAGGCGCTCCAGGGTTTCGTACGACGGCGGTTCGACGGCGTCCACCAGGTCGGCGGGCACCGGCGCCTTGGCCGCGGCGACGACGTCGGCGAACAACCGCGGGTCGCCGGTGCGGAAACCCAAGGTGGCGGCGAGTTTCCCCAGCTCCGGGTCGGTCGCCAGCAGCCTGCCCACCTGATCGCCGCCTTCTTTCAACGGCACGAGCGTGTGCTTCGAGTACACCGTCGGCGCCATGTAGAGCAGGCGCATGCCGGGCCGGATCGAGCCGTCCGCGCGCACCAGTCTGTCGACGAACTGCGATTCGTAGATCAGCGCCATCGGTGTCTTGCCCATCCCCGCGGCGAGGTAGTCCTCGAACGGGCCTTCGGTGCTGTTCTGCGTGTAGCCCTGGTCGATGAACAGCTTCGACACCCCGGGCAGCACCTTCGCCTCGGCTTCGGGCGTGCTGACCACATTGTTCCCGTTGGCGACGAAGGACACGATCGACAGGTACATCGCCGCCGAGTTCGATTCACGCGGGTCCATGGTCGTGACCAGCACGTTCTTGCGCGCCGGGAAGGCGGTGTTACCGGGAAGCTGGTCCCAGCGCGTGCCTTTCCGCGTGAGTTCGAGGTACTTCGCGACGTCGAGCACCTGGTAGTCCCCGGCGCCCTTGCGCACGATCCCGTTGGCGGTCAGGAGGTTCACGATCGGCTCGAACGTCGCGATCGCCATCGGCGAGTGGAACGGCGTGTGCACGCCGGTCACCTTGTGGTCGCGCTGGATCCGCTGCGCGGCGGGCGACGAGGACGGGAACGCGAACTCGTACTTGCCGAGGTCCATGCTCGCGATCTGCCGCGACCCCGCGGTGTCGACCTCGACCTTCAGCCCGTGTTTGGCGAAGGCGTCCAACACCCGCTTGTCGGAGAAGAACGCGAGCTTCTCCGAACCGATGACCCCGCGCACCGTGGTCAGGTCGGTACCTCGCGCGGTGTTCTCGTCACCGCCCCGGCCCCAGACGATCACGGCCACCACGGCCAGCAGCAGCACCACGGCCAAGCCGATCGACAGACGGCGTTTCACCGACCCCACCCCCTCGTTCACAGGCCTGATCCTTCAGCCCGTTCACCTCTTTTGACGCGCGGGCGAGCCATTTCGAAGTGAACGGTCAATGAACGGCAGACGTCGTCAGATCCTGACGAAATGGTGGGATAGAAGGAAAACGGTGCGGGCGGCGTCGCGGTCCAGTGGCTCGCGAGTGACCCGGTGGCTGACGATGGAGGAATCGGGACGTTCAGTGTCCCGATTCCTCCATCGGCGAAGTCGGTTTCGGACCTGCTCAGCAATGGAACAGGGGTAAGGCAACGGTGGCGTCGGAAGGGGGTGTGGATTTGGGTCAGCTAACGCCAAAACCCACACGGTGAGGGACACGGGCCGACATCAGGACCGGACACCGGCACCACGCCCCCGTCAGATCACGGACTGCTCCGAGACCGGCAGGCATACGGTGAACCGCGTGGCACCGGGTGCCGAGTCGACCCGGAGATCACCCTGGTGCCGCTCGACGACGATGCGCCAGGAGATGTCCAGCCCCAGCCCGGTCCCCTGCCCCACCGGTTTCGTGGTGAAGAAAGGTTCGAAGATCCGCTGCCGGATTTCCGCCGGGATCCCCTGGCCGGTGTCGCCGATCTCTACATGCACGTGATCGTCCACTTTGGACGTCCGCAGGGTCAGGGTGCCGTCGGCGCCCATGGCACCGACCGCGTTGTCGATGATGTTCGTCCAGACCTGGTTCAGTTCGCCCGCGTACGCCGGGATCCGCGGCACCGTGTGGTCGTACTCCTTCACGACGCGGATGCCCCGCGTGATCTTCCCGGCCAGCATGACGAGCGTGGAGTCGAGCCCTTCGTGGACGTCGATCCACTGGTGCGGCGCGCGGTCCATTTGGGAGTACTGCTTGGCTTTGCCGACCAGTACCGAGATCCGCGTCGTCGAATCCTCGATCTCGCCCATCAACATCTCGGTCTCGAGCGCGTACGCCAGCCAGCGGACGGCGCCGTCGAGGAAGGTCTCCCCGACCGAATCGAGCAGCCTGCCGAGATCGGGCACGGTCAGCCCGGCGCGGACGTAGATGTCGGCGAGGTCCCAGCCCTGGTCGATGCCATGGCCGTCGAACCAGTCGCCGATCTCGTCTTCGCGGTCGGCCTGCTGCATCGCGGTCAGCTTCGGCGCCGAGGCGACCTGCTTGACCAGCTGCTCCTGGATCTCGAGCAACTGCTCCAGCAGCGTGGGGTCGACGTTCTTCTTCGCCAGCATCGCGAGTTTGTGCCGCATCCCGGCGACTCGCTCTCGCAACGAGGCCGTCGCCCGCACGGCGGCCGCGGCCGGGTTGTTGAGTTCGTGGGTCAGCCCGGCGGAAAGCTCCCCGAGCGCGAGCAGCCGCCGTCGCGAGCCGATCACGGTGTCGCTGTTGCGCCAGCCGAGATACATGCCCTCCAGCAGATGCGTCGCCATCGGGAACCAGCGGCGGAACTCGGTGGCGAACTCGGCCGCGGGCAAGGTCAGGAAGGTGAGGTCGCTGACCGCGTGCACCGAAGCGCCGTAGGTGTGTTCGGTCTCCTGGTGCACGAAGAACTGGGTCGCGCCGCAATACGCGCCGCGCTGGTCGGACCGGATCGTCTCGACCTCGGTACCGCCGACGAGCCGCGTCATCCTCAGCGCGCCGGACAGCAGGAGATAGAAACAGGTGGCCGGATCACCCTCACGCATGATCGTGGTGCCACCGGTGTACTGCTCCAGTACGGCGTGTTCGTCGATCCAGTCGAGCTGTTCCTCGCTGAGGTGCTCGAAGAGGAAGAGCCCGCGCAGTTCCTCCCTTGGCAGAACGCTCATTGCTCCTCCAGATACCGATGCACCAAGGTGACCGCCATGGCACCTTCGCCGACGGCCGAAGCGACGCGCTTCACCGACGCCGCGCGGACGTCGCCCGCCACGAACACCCCGGGGACGGACGATTCGAGGTAGTGCGGGTCGCGATCGAGCGGCCAGCCCGGCGGGTGGGCGCCGTCGGTCAGCAGATCGGGCCCCGTCCGCACGAAACCGCGGTCGTCGCGCTGGATTTCCGTGCCCAGCCAGTCGGTGCGCGGCGCCGCGCCGATGAAGATGAACAGGTGGCCGGTGGGTACGGTCTCGGTCGCGTCGCCGTTCTCGCACAGGGTCAGCTGTTCGAGGTGGTCTTCGCCATGCGCCTCGATCACCGTGGTCCGGGTGCGGACGTGGATGTTGCCGATCGCGGCGATCTGCTCGATCAGGTAGTGCGACATCGACGCTTCGAGCGACTGGCCGCGGACGAGGATGGTGACCTCGGCGGCGTGCTTGGAGAAGAAGACGGCCGCCTGGCCCGCCGAGTTCGCGCCGCCGACGATGTAGACGTGCTCACCCTTGCACTCGGGCGCCTCGGTGGCGGCGGAGCCGTAGTAGACGCCGCGACCGGCGAGGTCGGCGATGCCCTTGGCCTCCAAGGCGCGGTAGGTGACACCGCTGGCCAGCACCACGGAATGCGCGGCGATCTCAGTCCCGTCGCCGAACAGCACGACCCGCGCCGAACCGCGCACCTCCAGGCCCACGACGTCGCGGGTGGTGAGCACTTCGGCGCCGAACTTCACTGCCTGCCGCCGCGCGCGGTCGGTGAGCTGCGCGCCGGAGACGCCGTCCGGGAAGCCGAGGTAGTTCTCGATACGCGAACTGGTGCCCGCCTGCCCGCCGGTGGCCTTGCGCTCGACGATGACCGTCCGCAGCCCCTCCGACGCGCCGTACACGGCCGCCCCGAGCCCGGCGGGCCCGCCGCCGATGACGATCAGGTCGTAGAACTCCTGCGCGGGCCGCGTGGACAGGCCGACGGCGTCGGCGAGTTCCGGTCCGGACGGCTGGCGCAGCACCGTGCCGTCCGGCGTGACCAGCACCGGGATATCGTGCGGCGCGGCTTCCGCGGCCTCCAGGATCCGGCGGCCCTCGTCGTCGTCGACGGAGTACCAGCGGTACGGCACGGCGTTGCGCGCGAGGAAGTCGCGCAGGTGGAACGACGGCGACGAGTACCGGTGGCCGATGAGCTTGATCTCGTCGACCGGCCGCTCCCCCACCGCGCGCCAGGTCTCCACCAGCGCGTCGATGACCGGGTAGAGCTTCTCCTCCGGCGGGTTCCACGGCTTGAGCAGGTAGTGGTCGACGTCGACCACGTTGATCGCCTGGATCGCGGCGTCGGTGTCGGCGTAGGCGGTCAGCAGCGCGCGGCGGGCGTTCGGGAACAGGTCCATCGCCTTCTCGAGGAAGGCGATTCCGTCCATCTGCGGCATCCGGTAGTCGGCGAGGATGGCGGCCACGGCGTCGCCGCGCAGCTTGATCTCGCGCAGCGCGTCGAGCGCGTCGGCGCCGGAATCGGCCCGGATGATCCGGTAGTCCTTCCCGTACCGTTTGCGCAGGTCGCGGGCGACCGAACGGGATACGGCGGGATCGTCGTCGACGGTCAACAGGATCGGCTGGCTCACCGGATCAGCCTAAGCGATCCGGCGTAGCGTCGGTCGATGCTCACGGCACCTTCCAAGCCTGGCGAGAAGACGGCCTGCCGGTGCTCGTCCACTTGCGACAGGCTTTCAGGCTCGGGTGAGTTTCCGCAGCCGGAAGGCCAGCACGAGCAGCATCACGCCGTGTAGCAGGGCGTAGATCCCGACCAGCAACGCGATCCCGAACGCGCCGGCCAGCGGGTTGACCACGATCACGATGCCCGCGACGAGCGACAGCGCGCCGGCGGCGATGAGGAAGGCCTCGCCCTCGATCTGTTTGCGCAGCCGGATCGCGGCGACGATCTCCATGATGCCGGTGAAGATCGCCCAGAAACCGACGAGCAGGGCCAGCACGAGCACCGTGATGTCCGGCCAGATCAGGACCAGCACCCCGGTGATGATGCCGAACGCGCCGAGGACTCCGTAAGCGGCGCGATGCGCGGCGTCGCCCGGCCGGAAGGCCTGCATCAGGCCGCCGATGCCGTCGAAGATCGCGTAAATGCCGTAGATGATCGCCAGGGCGAGGACGGTCGCTCCCGGCCAGATCAGCGCGAGCACGCCGAACAGGATGGCGAAAACCCCGCGGACGGCGGCGAGCGGCCAGGCCAGGCGGGGTTCGACGACGGTGAGACCGACGAGAGGCATGCGCCGAGTATCGAAGCGTTGACGGGAGAGCGCTCGGCACACCACCCGTTGGGGTGAGGGCCGGTGCGCGCCGCGACCGCCATCACGGCGCGCACCGGGGCTTTGTCAGGGATACGCGACCAGGTTCGCCACGTTCGTATCCGAATTGGCCGGTCCGCCGCGGTCGTTGACGACCCGGCCGATGGTCCCGTTCCCGCCGAGGGAGACGCCGACCATGCTGCGGAACCGGACGTTCGGGTTGTTCGGAGCTTCGATGGCGCGATCCGCGACCACGCTCGGATTCACGGTGAAGTAGCAGTAACTTCCGAGCCCGTACGCCTCGTGGTCCGTCACCGAGTCCGCGACCTTGTAGGCCGCGTAACCCCGCGTCGATCCGTTCATCCAGGCGGCCTGATTCGGTGGGTCGTATGGCATTTCGTTCTGGTAGGAGTACGTCCGGCCGCGGTTGCCGTTCCAGATCGTCTGGTACTTCTGGTAGTGCTCGACGAACAGGCCGTACATCGTGACGTCGTCGCCGTTCACGATCAGGCCGGTGTCGGCGGTGTTGGTGTTCCACCCGACCCCACTGCCGTGGTCGGCACGCCAGATCCACAGGTGGTCGCCGATGACGTCGTCGCTGTTGACCATCAGGCTGTTCGTGGTCTTGCCTGCCCCCGCACCGCCGACGCGGAAGAACACGTCGTGCAGCGACGTCGGGTTGGCCGCGTGGTCCCGCGTGGCGTTGGCCGGACCGACCTCCATCAGCGTGGTCGAATTCTTCGTGCCCGCGTCGATCAGCACGCCCGCCACCTTGACGCCGTCGACGTCGGCCACCGTCATGGCGGTGATGCCGTTGTCCGGGATCAGCGTCGCCAAGCCGAGGCCGAGTACGACGGTGTCCGGCCTGGTCACGCGCAGCGTCTCGGTCAGGTGGTAGACGCCCGGCGTGATCAGGAGGTCCTTGCCCTCGGCGAGGGCCGCGTTGATCTGCGACGCCGTCGTGCCGGGCTTCGCGATGAAGAACCGGCTGATCGGCAGCGACGACCCCGGCTGATCGGCGCCCCACGTGATGCCCGAAGCATTGGTTCGTTTGGAAGGCACGAAGACCTGGTACGCCCCGGCGTTGTCGACGTAGAAGAACGGCTTCTCCCGCACGACCGGCGTCGTGTTCACCGTGGTGTACGGCGGATTCGGGAAACTGGTCGACGGCGCGCCGTTGACCCCGGCGAACACCATGTTCCAGTTGGAGCCGCTCCAGCCGCCGAACTGCGAGTTGCGTGAGATCCACTGCTGCTGCGAGCCGGACCGGACCTGGCCGTCGACCTTGACGTCGGACATCCAGCCACCGCTGGACCAGCCGCCGTCGTCGAGCTGCAGATTGCCGCGGACATGCGTGCGGCGATAAGGAGCGGCCTGTGAAACGGCCCAGCGATCGGTGCCGCCGTTGGGGTTGACCGAGAGGTTTTCCGCGCCACGCCAGAAGTTCTGCGTCGCGTTGCCCTGGAACCAGTCGGCCTCCGCGTGCACCGCGCCGTTGATCGTCACGTTGTCCGGAGAGAGCCCGAGCCCCAGCACCTGCGTGTAGAACCCGACGTTGACGTCGACGTTGTACGAGCCCGGTTTGAACAGCAACGCGGACCGGCTCGTCCCGAACTGGTTGGTTTCCTGGCGCGAGAACACGCTGTTGACCTGGGACTGGATAGCCGACTGCGACATACCGGGGTCGAAGACGAGCACGTTCGGCCCGAGGTCGGGGTTGGCGGTGCCGGTGACCGGCGTGAGCCGGAACGACTGCACGCCAGAGCCGTGGCACGCGTACTGCTGCAGCTGCACGCTGTCCGCGGTCGAGGCACCGGGGATGTCCAGGCACTTGCCGCTGTTGCGGCTGACGAAGTGGTACGCGCCACCGGTTTCCCCGACCGGCTGCCACTGCTGGTTGTTCCCGCCGCCGTAGGCCCACAGGTGGATCAGCCCACCGTCAGCCGTCGACACGTCGGCGACGTCCCAAACCCGCGCCGGGTTGCGCGTGTCGACCCGGTAGTAGCCGCCCGACGTCGGCTGGAACTGCCACTGCTGGGAGAAGGTCTGGTTGCAGGCGTACTGCTGGACGACCGTCCCGTTCGCCGACCCGGCGGCCCGCGCGTCCACACCCTTCCCGCTGGTGGCCGTCACGGTGTACCAGGTATCGGGAACGATGGCCGCCTGCGCCGCCGGAGCCACTACGATGAGCGCTCCGACCAGGGAAAACAGGGCTGTCAAGGCTGCTCTCGCCCTCATCAGGACCTCCTCCGCGTCACTCGGGCAGGACGAGCTGAGGCGAAGCCCAGTGGAGACGCGGCGTAGCGGGCGGGGACCTCGGCGTCACGATGGTCGAAAACGTAACTGCGGTCACATGTGAAGTAAATACACGTCTAAAAGTAAGGCTAAAAGATGCAGGGCAACATCGCTTTCGGCAAGTAAGACCGCACAGAGTGACCCCCACGCGAACAGCCTATGAGGGCGGTGTAATGTATGGACACACGAGATGCGGAGTACAACTTCGCTTCGGGGCTATGGCGCAGCTGGTAGCGCACCTCACTGGCAGTGAGGGGGTCAGGGGTTCGAGTCCCCTTAGCTCCACAGTGACGAAACACCGCCCACCTGGCAAGTAAGCCGAGGTAGGGCGGTTTTTTCGCGTTGCCCCACTTTGAGAATTGGCGTGGCTAACTTCAGTTACCGTTCAGTAACTGGAGCAAATCTGGAGCATGTCACCCCCGCCCGCACCAACTGGGGTCACATCATCTGATCCAGTATGTAAGCCGACCGGGTAGTTTCTTCCGGAGCACCCCAGCGTGCGGACCCGACATGCGGTCTGCCCTACAGCACTTCTGCCGCCACCAGGACCGTTTGAACTCCCGCATGGGCTTGCTGCCCACGTGAGAGTCAGGTTGACATGCGAGAACGAACGGTGCGTAAGGCCTCTACCGCGCCCAACGTACCGGCAGCCACCTCCCTTATCAGCCCCTTGACGTTTCCCTGCTCGGCTAGCAGCTTGGTCAACGCCATGGCTGCGGCAATTCCTCGGTTTTGGCGAGACCTGACAGCCCAGCAGCGATCACCGAGGACGCCGACAGCTGGATCCCACCCAAGTTCGCGTCACGCTGATCTGGACACTCACGCGAGACTGACGTCAGCCAGCCGCGGTAGTCGTCACAGAAGCTCGTTCATCCACCTCGAGCGGCTGGTAGCGACGGACATGGCTTCAACTCTTGCGGCGACAGCACACACGCCGCGGTCACCGATGCCCACCATCGACTCGTATCCGGCGCGTAGAGCCGGCCCCTCTTGGAGAGCCGCTCAGCAGCACGACTCAGCACGATCCCATGGCGAGCTCGTGAGAGCATCACCAACAACACACGAAGCTCTTCACGTTCATCGGCCACAGTCTCTTTCTGACCGCTCGGAATTTGGAACTCTTCGAACCCGGGAATGAACACCCAGTCGAACTGCTGACCCTTACCAGTGTGCGCGTTCAGCAAGTGCACTCCCGGCCCGATCACCGCGCCGGGGTCCCGTATCGACAACTTCCCCAGCGCTTCAGCAGCAGCCCGGCACGTGAAGCGAAGTCGCGTAACTGTCCATCGCCTCGAGCATGTCCTGATAGGTATCGACATCGGCAGTCGGCACACCTGCGAGCGCTTTGGTTCCAAGTCGTTCACCGACGCCGAGGCTGGCAACTCTTTAGCCACTTCCCTGAGTGTGTCTACGATCTGCGGGTTCTCGATCGCCAGATCCCACTGCGTCGAGACGACCTCCGACTCTCTGAACACGGCATCAACGGACTGGCGCCTCCACCCCGCACAAGCAATCACCCCTATCGTGGCTCGGTGATTCCGCTCGAGGATGGCTCGCGCGGTCTGCACGATCCACACGGACTCGGCTTCTTCGGTGGGCAACACCGCCGCCGTCGACGCACCACCTTCAAACCACCGCCCAGGACTCGCAGACTCCAGCGCTGGACTGTCCATAAACTCAGCGACCGGATTCACCACCGCCAGAACCGACTGCGACGATCGGTACGAGGTCGTTAACCTCCTCGGCTCACCGCACAACTGCCGCAGGTCTGGCTCCACCTGTTCCGGCCGCGCGCCCGCCCAGGTAAAGATGCCCTACAGCGGGTCACCGGCAAACGTTCGGTGGTGCGCCACCGTGCGCGGCGCGATATCGAGTTGTTGTGGGAACAAAGTCTTGGAACTCATCAACCAACAGCGTCCCGTAGTGTTGCCGGTACAAGTGTGCAATCGGTTTGATCCGCAGCAGCCGCTGGGCGTGCCGGAGTAGATCGTCGTAGTGCAACTGCCCTCGCTGCTGCCGGTTCCGCTCGATATCCAGAGCGCTCCAGCACAAGACCACGCAGATCATCACGAACGGCGCCGGCGTCCCAGCGGTAGAAGTTCAGCAGCCGCTGCATGCCATCCGGTGTCAGGTCACCAGCCTGCTCGGCAAGCGTCCACGAGTAATTCCGCTCCGCCTTCGACAACAGCCCCAGCACATACATCCGCGCCCGCCGCCGCGAGTCCGCCTGCGCGAAACATCATCAAACCCCGCCCGCCAACGAGCAAGACGATCACCGGCCACAACGCGGCCACCGCGTCCCCTTCGAGATCCAACACACCTTGAAGTCGATCACGCGGTGGCCGCCTTCATGCCCACGACACACCGCCAGATCACACGCTGCGGCTGCCGTACCAGGTCCGCTCCTGACGCTCGAGTGGCGCTTCGATCTTCGTAGGCGGTAATCTCCAATTGTTCGGAGTTCCGTGAAACCGTTAACACGTCAACGAAGACATATCGACATCAGCTCGCACTCTGGCTGAGGCGCAGGTAGAGAACGGCTCCGCTGGACGAAAGTTCCACGTGGTCGATCCAATATCCCCCAATGTTTTTGGGCTGACGGGACACGGCATCCATCGTGAACGTCATCACCCTCGGGTTCGTCTGCGGCTTCACGTAAGACATCGTCACGATCGCGCGCCCGGCCTGAAGCGCACTGGACACCCATCGGACATCGCTCGTCCCGCAACGAGACGTAGGCGAGGTGGAGATTTTCCCCCTGGACCCCTACCCAACTCCCAAGACGAAGCGCGATCCGGTTACCCAGGCGAGGCGGACCGCACGCGGCGTTCAGGGCCACGATTACCAAACCGAAGAGGATCAACTTCACCGGAAAGCTCGACAACCACGATCTTCGCATGCATCGAAGACGTGGCGGACGTACCGCCGGGTTGCACCTGCGATGTGAGGTTTCTTTGCGGCGCCGTGGCATGTCGAATAACAAGCGATGTCACCGCACCGGCAAGCTCCGGCCCCGCCTTCGACGGCGTCTTGAGCCGGTCGAACTCGCTGCGCCGCGACGTCGGGTCCAGCCACACCAGCCGCGCAAGCCGCCGCCGGTCCGCCGCGTCCAGCCGCGGCGACCATCGCGAACAACGCGGTGTTCGTCTCGGTGCGAGATCGTCGAGACCATCTTGCCCAGCGTGGTGAACCCCGGCAGCTCACACCGCGCCCGGACCAGCTCCTCCAACGCGACGTTTGATCAGATCGGCCGGATTGTCCTTAGTCGTGACCGCCGTGCGGATCGCGTCCTCGGCCACCGCCCGCGCCGTCGCGGGCTGGTAGACCACGCCCATCCTCGTGCGCACGTAGTCGCGGTGGCGCCACGACGTCCGGTCCGACTCGTACGCCGCCGCGACATCCGCGGCCAGCCCCAGCTCTTGAGCGTGGTAGGCGGCGCCGTGTCCTGCAGTCCGACCAGGCCTTTGATCTTGATGATCATCGGGCTTTGCGTCTTGCAGTCCGGTCCGACGTCGAGGACTTTGCCATCAACCTGGGTCTTGCTAAGTCGGATTGTGAGCCGCAAAGTCAGGTCTACGATCACCGAGAAAGTACTTCTTGCCGTCGGGGAATGGGCGCGAAGCTACCTCACCGGCATCCCCAGGGTCCTTCAAAAGAGAACCACCCTGATCTCCTTCAGGGAGCAGCTCCACAGTACTGGTCACGGGCATGAACCCAAATGCTAAAAAAATATGCGTTCGCGGTCTTTGGCAGTGTGATCGAGCCCGTCAGGGTTTTGTTCACCATTCAATCGTGCTGTTGTATCGCCCTTCGCCGGTAGCCAGGTTCGAGTGGGGCTTCGCGATGCGCGAAACCGTGTTACGAACATTGTGTGACGCAGTCAGGCCAGCGGACGCGGCGTCCACAGGGTTCGGCGCCGGCGACGCATCAGCATCAGCATCAGCATCAGGTCCGGTAGGTGCGGCGGATGCAGAGCTCAACGATACAACGCCGAGGGCAAGCATCACAACGACAGCCAGCCAGCGGGAGCCGCGTCGAATCGCCAGAGCCTAACACGATGAGAGAACGAACCGTTGCACGTCGCAACAGGAACCTACTCCGCAGAACTTCCGCTATGCAAGTATCCAGGCGGCCATTATGCCCGCTGCCCCGACTCGCCGCCACAAGCACTATCGCTATTCGGCGATTTACTGTGAGACCTGGCATCCAGATGACAAGTGCTACGCGCGTGACGCTATAGCCGTGTGCGCTGCTTCCGTCTACGCGCGCCCTGGTTGCACGAACGCGGTTCCGCCTCGCTGCGAAATCTCGACATAACGTTCGCAGAGTTCCTGCTGGCCTCATACAATATACAGCTTACTATCGAATGGTACGTCTATTACATGATCAACAAGCTGCGGTGCAATGACGACATCACTTTACGTGATCAGCGTCGGCCGTAGCGGTCTATGGGCCACCTGGCCAGGTGACCCATAGACCGCGCTCAGCAGCGCCGAAGCGAGCTATACTTATTGATTTCGCTGACGTTCCCCCGGGTGCCCGCCTGGAAAGTGCCCGCACCGGCGCTGTTGTCGTAGTTTATGTTGACATACATACAGAACGCGCTCGTATGCCGGTTACGCCAGCTCCGAGTACGGTTGTCGAAGTCCTGCAACGCCAAGTCCGGCGAACCGATTTGGAAGTACGCCATCGCACCTTGGCCGTCCTCCTCCGCGAACAGACACATACGATCCGGAAGGCATCGATCGTACCCCGTGGCGGCGTCTGCCGAAGGCACATTTACGACCACAGTGGACAGCGCGATCGCCACGACCGCCATGGATCTTTTCAAGAGCGACATGACCGTTTCCTTCTTCTTGACAAGTTTGACCGTTCGAACGAATCGGCCTGAATCATCGTTGTCTCACCGCTTTCACCAACGGGTCACGAGCCAAGCCCAATGCGATGTTCGTCGCGCAGGTCCAGCGCGGATGCCTCAAGGAAATGAAGGACCCTGCATCCTTCGGAGAAGTTAGCCGCAGGCACCTTCATTTCGGCTTCTTGGCCGACGCCCGTTCACGCCGACACAATCCGATGGGTCTCAACCCATTAAGGCGGTGCGACCAATGTCACTCGGAGTCATCGGAGAGACGGCGCATGAGAACGAACTCGGCGAACTCACAGAGCAGGTTTTGAACGCCGTTCCTCCAGCTCGGATCGGACGCTATCTCCCGGCGGACCGCCTCGCCGTCGAAAGTGCGCTCAAGGGTGTTGAGCAGCATCTCGAGGTCGTCGTCGGAGAACAGTTCGGCGCCGGGCACGAGGCGTGCGACGGCGCCGGGCGCGCCCAGGTCCGGTGCGGCCACGGCCGCACCGGAGCTGGCAGTACCTGCCGCCGATTCAGGTTGGACATGGCTGCGATCCCCTCGTTCCTTCACTCGGCCCGACCCCGGTTTCGCACACCACCTCGCCGGGCAACGTGTCTGGCCCGGTGAGGTCACAGCCGTTCCGGTCCCCAGGAGCACGCCTCTGGAGCCTGGCTGGAACGCGCACGACCTCTGACGGAGGTACTCAAACCCCACCATCGACCGGCAGTGTGGCTCCAGTCGTGTTGCCGTTCGCGAAAGAGCCGGGGAAAAGGATGCCAGCCGCGATGTCGTCGGCCGTGCTGACCTTCCCGCTCGCAGCCGTGCCGACCAGCGCCCTGACCCCCGCTTCGCCGAGGAACTGATCGAGCAACGGGCTCCGAATGGCGCCAGGGCTCACCACGTTACCAGGATCCCCTCGTGGCCGAGCTCGACGGCGAGACTGCGGGCGAGCCCGATGAGGGCAGACTTGGCCGCCCCCGACACCGCCTCGTACGGCCGATCACCCGCCCTGCCGTGCTCTCACCCGGTCGAGCTGACCGGGACGATCCGCCCTCCCCCACGCCGTTTCATCACGGGCGCGACCGTCCGCAAGGTGTCAACCGGGTGCCAAGATCATCGAAAAAGTGCCATCAAATCTAAGCGGACCGTCACGGGTTGGGGGCCGCTTCCTTTCTGAAGATCATGGGTCACCATGCCCAAGCGTTACCCGCCCGAGGTTCGGGAGAAGGCTGTCCGGCTGGCTCTGGATCGGCTGGACGAGTACGGATCCGCCTATGCCGCCGCGTACGCCATCGGCCCGATGGCTTATGCGCACCCGGAAGCACTGCGTGTGTGGATCGTCAAAGCTTTCCAGCAGGACACCCCGCCCGCGGGGCGGCCGGCGAACTGGCCGCGACCGAGCGCGAAAACTGGACCGGCCGCGCAGGGAGAACAAGGAACTGAAGCAGGCCAATGACATCTTGAAACTGGCGTCGGCTCTTTCGCGCGGGAACTCGACCCGCGAAGCGGGCCCAACCCGTGACGGTTCACCCTGACAGGGCACCGAGGCGCGACACAAGGTCGCTATCTATGTGCCATGCCGATAAAACGGTCCACTACGCTATCACTACTGGACTCGTCTTAGTAGAAACCGGTCGTCCGGAATGATCGAAGCCGGTAATCCAACCTTGCGCCTGAGTGTACGACACTCCTCCTGTGGCGGTGAGGATAGTGAGGTAATCACCCGTAGACGAAGAGCAACTCTTCCCCAGTGGCACCCACTGCCCACCGCCGGGGAAAATAACGTGGAAGTAGTTCACCCCGACGCACACTTTACTCCAGGCCCCACAGTTACGGAATTCACCGTGCACGGTGATATTTTTGCCGTCGCGATACGGATTAGCGATTTTGATCCAGTTCTCGCACGCCACGGTCTGATTTTCGTCAGCAGACGTCGGCGTCATCGGGGACGCGAAAGCCTGCTGACTGGACATACACAAAAAGATGGCCACAAAAGCGATTGCTAATTTAGCCAGGAAGCCGCGAACAAGGCCGACACTCAATACCTTCACCTTTTCATGAGAGCTATGCGATGGACGAAAATCGACAAGAGGTCGAACGAGTGAACATCAACTACCTTGCCGACTAGAGCATCATAAATTCCCGCGGCTTCAATCCCACTTCGTGCCGGCGTCAGCTACGATCATCTGCGGGTAATCAGATCGGCCGATCTCAGTAGCGGTAACAGTGAACGCATAGCGTCACACCGCAGTTCCACGCAGTCGTCCCAAGGGCCACCTGAGCATGAACGCAGGTATCCCGACGGGCAATGACGCCATCCCCGGTCACGCTGATCGGCATGCTCAGCGTCGAGTGCCGCGCCACTGAGATCTACCTTGGCCGCAGGACCCGAAGCGTCCCGCCGATGACCTCGTCCGACGCCCACATTCTGACTGCGTCGGGCCCCTTGATCCGCCGTGTCACTTCGACGACCTCACCCTCTTCGGTGAACGCGGCGACCAAAGGCTCCAAGTCCTTGCCGTTGACGGCCTCGACATAGGCGCGGGCCGGGCCGGCCGTCGTGCTCTCGGGTTTGTCGGCCGGAACGCCTGCACAGCCGGTCAAAACCGCCAGCGCGACGGCGAGCACCGTCAGAATCCTCATGTCCACCTTCTGCTTTCATCGCCGAGCGTGCCTCCGTGGCGGCGAAGTGTCCAGCCGCACGTCATATCGGACCAGATCGTCTGTTTCGGCGCTCACGACGCGTTCTCGAGAGCCTGGTTCACACGGAACGTGGTGAAATGCGCTGGTCTCTTGCCGCCGCGCACGTCTCCGACCCGCGCATATGATCGCGTTTAAAGGCACGGAGAGCATATACACCCCGATATCGACACCGGTCCACTATGCATGGCCAGACCCTTGCGTGCGCTCGTTCACCGCTGCCAGTCTGACTCGACCGCGTATATCCGCCGTATAGTCGTGCGGCCGCGGCACCGTAACTGGGGAATTCATCATGGAGGTTTGCTTCCGCATGCTCACTTTCCGTTCGATGAGGCGCGCCAAGGGGCTCGCCGTCGCCGGAACACTCGCGGCAGGACTCAGCCTGGCGGCGATCCCGTCGGCTGACGCCGCGCCGTCGCTCCCGATCGACACGACCGGCGGGGCGCACTTCGCGGTCCTCGTGCCGAAGGCCGCGCCGTTCGACTTGGCCGAGATGGCGATCATCGCCCACGAGGGTTCCATCGTGCAGCGATGGCCACAGATCGGGGTGATCATCGCACGCTCCAAGCGAGCGGACTTCGCCACCAATGTACGGAAGGAGAATGGTGTCGCCGGAGTCGGCGCTACGAGGAACAAGACCGAACTGGCACCTCGAATTCAGGCTCCCGCATCCATCGTGCCGAGGCTCGATGAGCACACCCCTGGCGATCAGCGCACCTCGACTGCGGCCGAACCGCTGGCCGCCAACCAGTGGAACATGAAGCTCATCGGCGCGGACCAGGCCAACGAGGTCAACCAGGGTAGCCGGGAGGTGCTCGTCGGCATCCTGGACAGCGGCATCGACTCGTCGCACCCTGACCTGAAGGACAACATAGACAAGGCCGCATCGGTCAACTGCGCCAACGCCGGAGTGCCCGACAGGACGGAAGCGGCCTGGCAGGACGACGTCGGACACGGTACGCACGTGGCCGGCATCGTGGCGGCGGCCAAGAACGGTATCGGTGTCGCCGGCGTCGCGCCGAATGTCCGTCTCGCTTCGATCAAGGTCGGCGGCCGAGAAGGCTTCATCTACCCCGAATCCGCGATCTGTGGGTATATCTGGGCAGCCGATCACGGCGTCGACATCGCCAACACCTCGCTCGCGATCGACCCGTGGTACCTGTGGTGTAACTCGGATCCCGACCAGGCGGCGGTCACCGAGGCGGTCCGCCGGTCCGTCCGGTATGCCACAGCGCGCTTGGTCACCGCGGTCAGTTCTCTGGGCAACAACAACTGGGACCTCGCCCACGACATCGTCGACTCGAAGAGCCCGACCAATGGCCCCACCGTGACCCGGAACACCGACGCCTCCTGTCTGACGCTTCCCGCCGAACTGCCGGGGGTCGTCGGAGTCTCGTCGGTCGGGGCGGCGAAGTCCCGCTATTACGCCTCGAACTACGGCACGGGACTCGCCTATCTCACCGGTCCTGGTGGTGACAGGAGGTTCCAGATCCCGGCGACCCCGGACGCCAACGGGCAGGTGCTCTCCACGTTGCCCGGCGGGCAGTACGGCTACCTACAAGGCACTTCCATGGCCGCACCCCACGTCACCGGCGTACTGGCGTTGCACTTGAGCCGCGATCCGGCGCTGTTCGGCGACGCCCTCAAGGTAGCAGCTGAAGCTGGGGCGGAGGTCCTGCCTTGCCCCGCAGGTGGTGTCCATGACCCGGGTGGCACCGGTCAGTTCCGCGCTGTCTGCGAAGGTGGGGCCACCGGCGCCGGTTTCTACGGCAAGGGATTGGTCAACGCCCTCAAGGCAGTCCGCTGAGTCCTTGATTTCAGCCTAGGCAAGAGGCGGACGAGAACGACCTGAGCGAAGGACCGTCGGCTGATGGCACCCCTTTCGGGTGCCATCAGCCGATTTCGTTCACGCGGGTAGCGGATTCATTTGACGTCCTTGACTGTCCTCAAGGGACTATCGGAGAGTTAGTCTGGCTGGTCCTCCGAGGGACGAAGGGCTCAACGCTGCCCGTTTGCGCACGGTCGCCACGAACTCCGAGAGTTGCCAAAGCTCACCGCCCGACTCGCCACTGCACAGATCATGGCGGCGCAGTGGCGCTGTCGGAGGAGAACCACTACCGTGCTGCCCTGCTCAGAAGCCGGTCGGATACACCTTCTCGGCTGCTTGCCGGATAGCCATGACGGCGGGACGCTGGCTGCTGTTCACATGCCAGGCCAGCGCTGAAGTACGGGGAGGGATGTCCGTGACGTCGAGGAACACGATGCCCGGCCGCGGAAGAAACGTCTCGCCGCCGCAGGCAGGAAGGCGATGGCTTTGTCCTGCGACACCAAAGAAACCTTTGCCGGCTTCGTCGTACTGCACGGAGAGGAATACTCTTTTAACCTGGACGATGATCGTGGTCGAGCTGGACCCGTCCAGCTCCGTCATCGCCTGGTCTCCCAATCCAATCAGCGGCCAGATCCCACGCAGCGTAGGAGATTTCGCGAAGTAGTAACGCAGTGCCCGGCGGCATCGTCGCACGTCTTTGACGTAATAGCCCGAAATAGTCCGTTCACCACCACCGGACTGGACCGACGACACCGTGGGGTTCGCGGCTCCGGCTTCTTCCAGCAAACTCCCGGAAACCAGGCACTCAGGAGCAATTTGTTGGGGTGTTCGCGCGTCGCCCCTGGCGCGGCGGAGGCTGTCCCGCCAGCCAGTGAAGTAGCCAAGAGCGCCGCAGCCCCTATACCGCCTGCCCGTAGGATCGACGCTCTGTCGAGCGGTGTGCTTCGATTTTCCATAGTCTTTCCTTCCGGAGTGGCCTGCTCCCGGCAAGCGCCGGCACGAATCAGGGTCCAATACCCGCGTTCATACGCCGGGGGCATCGCGGCGACTCCATCCACAGTCGGTCAGGTGACCGCTCGCGGTCGCGCCTGCCATGTGCTCGACCGAAGCCAGCGTGAAGCCGCTGGCGTCGATACTTGGTTCCACGTCGCCCAGCTCCCGGTTCGACGTCGACCCCCTTCTGTCGGTAGCCGCGGCCAAGGCGGCGCCACGCCTTCCCGTTCGGGTCCCCCAGCCGGACACGTGAAGGTAGGGCGCCGCCTCCGACAGAATCCGCCGTTGGCCGCGCAGTTCTGGTCTCCGCGGCCGCCCGGGTCCCAGCGGGAGCTGCGGAGACCAGGACATCTCGGCGATGAGGCGGTACACCCGGCCTCTAGTCCGGTCCGCGGCTCCCTCCTCCGCGATCATGTATCACCCTGCATCGGTCGCGCCCGAAGAATCATCGGCTTCCGCTTGCGGGGCCCGCGCCGACCGATAAGAATCAACTATGACCGCCTCAGATCTACTTAATTTCAGGATCGGCGGAAACTTCTTCGAAAACCGGACGACACAGGAGAAGCTTGTCTTATGCTGGGGGTTGAAGACAGCTCATGCCATGCGCACGGGAAACCAGAACAGGAATTCGAGTTCGCGATTCTCGGCTCTTTGAGCGTGAAGAATCGGAATGGGCCGGTCAGGATCAGCAGTCCAAAATTGCGAGTGTTGCTTACGTCTCTTCTCTTGAGGCCCAACAGGCCTGTGACGATCACTCAGCTGACCTGTCGATTGTGGGGCGAGAACCCGCCGGAGTGTCCTCGCCGGGCTGTGCAGCTTTACGTGACTCGACTGCGCGCCGCACTCGGCTCGTCCCGTGACCTGCTGAACACTGTTCCCAGTGGATACCAGCTGACCATCACTCCGCATCAACTCGACCTTCTAGGATTCGAGGAGTTGGTCGCCGCCGCGACGAGCAGCCGTGACGACTCCGAGCGCGCGCGGTTACTGCACGCGGCGCTCGAGCTATGGCGCGGCGAGCCCTGCGAAGACGTCGCTTTCGACTACTCGCCATCAGCCGATTTCCGTCGGCTTACGGAATCGCGCTTGCAGGCCGAAGAAGCCTACATCGACGTCAAGCTGCGTCTTGGCGAGCACCGCGACCTGGTGAGCAGACTCTGCAGGCTGACCACCGAAGCTCCCCTCCGTGAGCGCTTTTGGGTACAGCTCATTAACGTCCTCCACGTCCTTGGCCGTCAGGCCGAAGCCCTGGCTACGTACGCGTCGATCGCCAGCCGACTCGCTGACGAGCTGGGGGTCCATCCCGGCGAAGAACTGCGCGCCGCCCACATGCGGGTCCTGGCCGACGACGTCGATCCAGCGGTGTCCGGCTGCCGGCCGGAATCATGCAGCTGCGCGAGATGGAAACCGCCGGCCTCGTTCACCGGGTGATGTACCGCCAGGTCCCACCCAAGGTGGAGTACTCCCTCCCTGATTTCGGAAAGAGTCTCAACACCGCAATGACACCGCTCGGGGCCTGGGGTGAGGAACATCTCGATCGCATCGAACACATCAAGTGGTGACCGCTCGCAGGTGCTCCACCAGTAGGCGACCGGAGATTCTGTGTCGAAAGTACGAATCGTCGCTCAGGATTCGTTGCAGATCACTTCCGTCGGGCCCCTTTTGGACAAGCGCATAACCGAAGAGCTTCGATCAAGAAGACTGAGTTGACTCTGCGGCGATCGCCTACTTAGCTAATTGGACCGCCATGACGACAAGCGTGGAGGGAGCAAACGCAGGCGTCGAACACATCCCGTCGGCACCGAAGAGCGGCATGACTTGGATACCATGGCCTGCACCAGGTCGATTTCGATTTCGCGTGTATCCGAAGTTGAAACAGGGAATCCTCACCAAGAGAAACGCCTTGAGTCTGCGGCGAGATGAACCCTCGTCGAGGGCGGATCGTATCCTCGACTCGCTGCTGAGCACGGCACAACCCCGTTCCGGTATGCCATCGACCCCAGACTGCAGGCGACGGCAGGCGAGCCGCGGACGAACATCCTCCTCGCCGACCCGGCCACCCCGCGGAACAGGCCGACAGCCTGTGGCGGGCCACCACCTAGATGAGTGATTCCGTGAAGGTCATGTGAAGGGGCCGCTGTGCGGGCATGGGAGGAGGGTGTCCAAGATCAAACTGTGACGAATGAGTTGGACACCCTCCTGACCGCACTGTACGTGCTGGTCG
>NZ_JADNQO010000012.1:0-201220 GCF_047608665.1 Amycolatopsis sp. cmx-11-51
GTACGACCCCCACGAGGACGGTACCGGGCAACCGCTCGACGACAACTCACGCAACCACCCGTTCACCACCGCCGCCGACCGCAGCCCGAACGCAACCCCAAACGCCAGATCGTCGCCGACAAGAACAGACATGCCGTCCAAAACGATCGGCCACCGCTGGACACCCCAGAACTCCCACCCGCCGAACAAGAAGAAAATCAACAACATGTCTCGCACCTACATTCGAGACAGGCAGGAGCGCAACACACTTACGGCTGGTCACCGCCAGTGCGACGTCCTATCGAGACACGACATCAAAGCGGAGAGAATCGACGAAGTAGTGGACCTGCACCTGTTGCTGCTGATCTTCAGCAGTGCGGGACTCGGGAGCGGTCTCGACTCCGTTCTCTCCGGTGATCACCTGTTCGGCAAGCCCATGGTGTCGATCGTCGCCCTGTTCGGTGGCGTGGTGCTCGTCTGCTGGAGCGCTATTCATCTGTTCGTGCTGCGAGGAGCCCCGCGTCTGCTCCTGATCGAGCACGACGAGCACCCCCTGAACTGACGCGCGGGCCAGTGTCGGGGCGTGGCTGTTCGCTGCACGGAAGAGCAGCCACACCCCGGACTGGCGCAACCCGATGCGCGTACACGCAGCACGCACCGTCCTCTCGTCACCATCCCCAACCACCAATGTGGAGATTGCCATGCCCGATCACGACACGCTGCTCGCACGCGTCCGGAAACTCCTCGCCAAGGCCGAGGACCCGGCGGTCACCGAGGCCGAAGCCGAGTCCTACAACACCAAGGCCGCCGAACTGATCGCCCGCTACGGCATCGACCAGGCGCTGCTGGCCGCATCCGGCGCGACCACCGACGAGATCACCCAGGTCACGATCCCGCTCGACAACCCGTACAGCCGAGACAAGGCTGAGCTGCTCACGAACATCGCGCATCCGTTGCGGTGCCGGGCGTTGCTGTACCGGCTCGGCCAGTCGGTCACGGCGGTGACGGTGTTCGGTTTCCGGTCCGATCTGGAGCGCGTCGAGTTGCTGTACACGAGCCTGCTGTTGCAGGCAACCACTCAGCTGACCAGGGTCCGCCCGGAGGACCGCGTGTTCGCCGGGGAATCAGTGGCCGCGTACCGGCGCACCTGGCTGCACGGTTTCTCCGGCGCCGTCTACGAACGGCTCCGCAACAGCGAACACGCCGCCGCCCACACCCACACCACGACAGCGGGCAACCCCTCCGCCGTACTGGTACTCCAGGACCGGACAGCGATGGTCAAACAGGCATACGACGAGCAGTACGGCAACCTGCGCTCAGCACCACCGCGGCGCCTGTCCGGCAGCGGCTACCTCGACGGGCACTCCGCCGGCGAGCGCGCAGACCTTGGCGCGACCCGAGTCGGCCGTCGCCGCAACAGCTAAAACAGCAGGGTGGCGGGCTTCTCCTGGCCTTGTGCCTGGAGTGTTCCCGCCCAGCATGGGAGTTCATGGAGCTGTGGCTGTGCCGCCCTTCGTGAAAGGTGAAGGTAGTCCAGGCTCTTCTTGCATCGAGCCGAACTCGACACATTCGGCCATCCTGGAGATCAGTCCGGTCCAGATGCCCTGAGCGCAGCGGCAGGACGCGTCGTGGCCGTCGCGCTGCTGCCCCGGTGGCCAGACATCGAGCCACCTCGCAATTCTCGTCGTGCACCACATTCGGGCCACTGCTCTCTGGCGAGGACGGCCGACAGCCACGGTTCGGGTCAGCCGGGCGGCACATCCGGCCACCGCAACACAGTCGAACCCCAAGTCACCCCCGCACCAAACGCGCTGATGAGCACCACGTCACCAGGCTTCATCATGCCGTCACGCGCGGCGTCGGCCAGCGCGAGCGGGATGGAGGCCGCGATGGTATTGCCGACCTTGTCGATGTTCATCATCACCTTTTCCGCCGCCAGGCCCAGCTGTTTCGCCGTCGTGTGCAGGATTCTGCTGTTCGCCTGGTGGCCGACGAAGACGTCGATGTCGCTAACGGTAAGGCCGACCCGGTCAAGCACATCCCTGGCGGATTCGGTCATCCGGGAGTACGCGAGGTAGAAGATCTCGGTTCCTTGCATGGCGACGAAGTAGTCGGCCGGCGTCGCCGGTGTGCGGTCCACTTTCTGCCTTGCCCCGCCCGCGGGCACGACCAGCAAGTTCGCCCCGTCTCCGTCACTGTGCAGGTCGATCGGACCCAGTGCCCCTGCCTCGTCGGGCCTGCCCGCACGTAGGACGACCGCGCCCGCCCCGTCGCCGAAGATCGGCATCGTGGCCCGGTCGTCCGGATTGATCAATGTAGTGATGGTGTCCGAGCCCACAACCAGAACGCGCCGCGCTGTTCCAGTGGAAATGAGACCGCTGCCGGTCGCGAGGCCATAGAGGAATCCGCTACACGCGCCGTTGACGTCGAACGCGGGAATCCCGTTGAAGCCCAATGCGGAGGCCACCTGGGGCGCACTGGGGGGACACAGCTGGTCAGGCGTCATGGTCGCCAGCACGAGTGCGTCGATCGTGTTCTCTCCGGAAGACCTCAGCGCCCGCTTACCCGCTTCAACGGCCATCTTTACCGTGGCGATCCCCTCAGTCGCGACGCGGCGTTCACGGATCCCAGTCCTGGTGCGAATCCACTCGTCGGACGTGTCCAGCCGCTGCGCGATCTCGTCGTTGGTCACTACCCGCGGCGGCAGCCAGGTACCGAGGCCGCAGAGCACGGCCGCATCGTTATCGTGCACTGTTCGCATGGCGTCCTTCCGCGGCGATGGTCGTGCTGTGGTACCAGGCGTTCCCTGCCGACTCGGAGATCAGGTCACGCGACTTCGTGAGGTGGTGACGTCCCAGCGACAAAGCAACCCGCTGCACAATGTTCAGTGCCGCGAAGTATTTGTGGAGGAACCCTTCCTGACCGAGGTGGATCCGCACCATCGACACATTCCGGTTCTGCGGGACATCGGCCGAAAGCAGCCGCCGCAGGTTCTCGCCCTTGCGGATGGTGTACTCGTCGTCGTCCTCGTCGGACAGCCAGATCACGCAGTGCCTGCGGTCCGGATCGGACAGTGTGGCCACCTCGCTATGGCAGAACTCATGGAAGAAGTTCCTCGTCGCCGGGACCATCGCCATCTCGTTGAGGTGCATCTTGCACAGTTTCAACAAGCTCTCGTGCCACTTCGGCGAGCTGATCATGATGATATTGGCGTCCGTCGCGGCGGCGGCGATCGACTCGACCAGCTCATGCCCGCCTGCTTCGAGATCGTCACCCAGTATCCCTGCCAGCCTGGCCAGTTCATCGCGGTGGTCGCTGTCGAGCACGCCGAGTCGGTAGAACACGTCCATCAGGATTGCGAAGTACTGCGACACGTGGAAGAGCGGATATTCCCTGTCTGGTTCGGACAGTCGCCAGTACAGGGTGGAGACGCCGGCTGCCGCGCCGAGCTCGGCCAGCTTGCCACCGGAGGTGAGCAGCATGATCTGGTCCGGCCGTCCCCGCAGCGCCTCGAACGCGATGATCGGCTCGGTGGAGTGCCCGCTGTACGAGCTGACGACGTAGAGCGTCTCGTCGTCCAGCGCCGAAGCCGGTGCCAGGAAACGGAAGTCGTAGTCGTTGAGGACGTGCACCTCGACGGGCAGGCGCAGCTCGATGAAGTAGCCGCGGACGATGTCGGACACGATCGCGGAGCACCCCATCCCGGTGAACGCGATCCGTTTGAACCGGTTGGCCGCCAGCCGCTCGCGCAACCCCTCGGTCAGCCCCGCCATCGAGTACTCATCGGGTTTGAGCAGTCCCGGCAAGTACTCCTTTTCGATAAATCGCTCGTACCGATCCAGTCGTGATTGCATGATCAATTCCTTTGTTGGATCAGTGTTTCGTTATCAGGAGACCTCCGGCGCGCGCCGAGAGCGCGCCGGTCTATCCGGCCGTCCGGGGTCAGCGCGGGCGCGAGTGCGCCCCGATCGATCTTCCCGTTAGGCGCCAGGGGAATTCGCGTCCATGACTGAAAGAATCCGGGCACCGAGTAGAGTGGCAGCCGATCGGCGAGGTACTGCCTCAACCGTTGGGCGTCCGGTGGTCGCACGCCGCTCACCGGTACGTAGTGCGCGATCAGCTGCGTTCCGCCCGCCGTTTCGGCGGCGGTGACCACGACCGTGGCGACTGCCGGATGGGTGGCGAGCGCAAGTTCGATCTCACCGAGTTCGATCCGAAACCCTCGGATCTTGACCTGCCCGTCCGCGCGGCCGAGGAACTCCATCGCCCCGTCGTCCCGCAGGCGGGCGAGATCTCCCGTGCGGTACATCAAGGCGCCCGCGCGGTCCGGCCGGAACGGATCGGGCAGGAACCGCTCCGCGGTCAGATCGGGCCGGTCGAGATAGCCGCGGGCGACGCCGTCTCCGCCGAGGTAGATCTCGCCGCGACCACCGGCGGCGACCGGACGCAGCCACTCGTCGAGAAGATACTCGGTCGAACCAGCGATCGGCGTGCCGAGCGGGATCCAGTCCGCGGGAATCGTGAAGTCCACGGTCTGGTGGGACGACCAGATAGTCGTCTCGGTCGGCCCATACACCTGGATCAGCCGCGCCGGTGCTGATTCCTTCCGCACCAGCGAGACGGCCCGGAAGTCCGCGCGCTGCCCGCCGAAGAACAAGACCCGCAGGCCCGCGGCAAACTCGGGAGCTTCCATCGCGAGTTGCTGCAACAACGCCGCGGTCACGTACATCATCGTGACACCGCGTAACACCGTGGTGAGACTTTGCGGAGACAGCAGCACGGATCTGGGCACGACACGAAGCCGCGCACCATGACATAGCGCCGTCCAACATTCGAAGGCCAACGCGTCGAACGAAGGACTCGAAGCGAGTGCGATCACATCTCGCGGCCCCGGGTCGGCATACGCCATGTTCGTGACGAACCAACGCAGCGCCGAATGGGGCACCACAACGGCTTTCGGTGTACCGGTCGAACCCGATGTGTACACGACATAGGCGGTGTGGCCAGGCCGCACTTCTGACGCCGTGCCGCGCTCGACGGAAGGGATGTCGGCCCTGCCGTTGTCATCCACCACCACGATCGGAATGCCCAGGGTGTCGGGCAACCGGCTGGCGCTGGGTCGGTCACCGACGACTACCACGGCTCTCGCTTGATCGGTCATCAAGTCCAGCCTGGTTGCCGGATACTCCGGATCCAGCGCGACGTAGAAACCACCCGCCTTCAACACCGCCAGCATCGCGACCACCAGCGCGGGCGACCGTTCGAAGCAAACCGCGACGCACGTCTCGGGGCCCACACCACGCGCTCTGAGCACAGCCGCCAGCGCGGTCGCCGCGTCGTCCAGTTGGCGGTACGTCAGGTTCATGCCTGCGGCTTCCACGGCGACCGCGTCCGGCTGCCGAGCCACGACCGCGGTGACCATGTCCGGCACGAGCATTCCCCCGCCGTTCATCGCCGCTCCGGACTGTCGCAGAGCAGGCGTTGGACTTCATGGTCGAGTTCCGCCGAGGCAGCGGCCCATCGCCGCTGTCGTTCGGCGAACCGCTCGGCGGTGCCGGCGAGGTCACTCTCGAGCGTCGACAAGGCGTTGTCGAAGGAACTTTGTCCAGGACCACCGCCGAAGTCAGACACTTCTGCCACCGCGGCCGGGTCAAGTTGCCCCTGTCGGATCGACGCGGACCCCGCGACGTCGCGTGCCACGACGTCGAGCGGTTCGCCCGTCTCCAGACCACGCAGCACCAGTCGGCCGACCTCGTGGTGCGCCGTGCGGAACGGCATGCCACCGGCGACAAGGTGTTCAGCCAGCTGAGTCGCGGAGGTATAGCCCTGCTCCGCGCGCTGTGCCATCCGATCGGCGGCGGGCTCGGTGCCGGCTATCACCAGACGTAGCAACACCACCGCCTCGGTGGTGGTCCGCAGTGCCGGCCATAGGTGGTTGACCGCCTCGGTTCCCACGGCGATCGCGTTCGTGTAGCCGCTGGTGTGCATCGAAGACCCCGCCGCGACGAACGCGCCCATGGCCGCGGTCGCCTTGCCCTGAACGTGCTCGAGTACGAACGGGTTGCGCTTCTGCGGCATCATCGAACTGGACCCGACGAGGTCGTCGGGTACTCGGACGAGTCCGAACTCCTCGGTCGACCAGAGTGAGATGTCCTGTGCCACCCTGGCGAGCAGTACGCCTAGCATCGCGGCCTCGGAAAGCAGGCGCAGCACGAAATCCCGGGATGCCACCGCGTCGAGCGAGTTCGTGGCCGTACGGGCGAAGCCGAGCAGACGCGTGGTGCGCTGCTGGTTGATCGCCACCGACGTGCCACCGACCGCACCCGCGCCCAGCGGATTCACGTCCATTTCCTCGCCTGCGAGGAACAGGCCGGCCAGGCTGCGGGCGACCGAGTTGCCGACTCCCATGAGGTAGTGGCCGTAGGTGATGGGGACGGCGGGCTGCCGATGGGTGTACGCGGGCATCGTCGTCCGGCGGTACTTCAGCGCGCGGGTGCGGAGTTCCGCGGCGAGATGCTGTACTTCGTCGATCAGTGCCGTGTAGAGCGGACGGGCCCGCAGCCGGGTCGTGGTGGCGTTGAGGTCATTGCGGGAACGGCCCGTATGAAGCACTCCACCGACGTCCGCGCCGAGCGTATCGATCAGGTAGGACTCGTAGCTGAGGTACCTGCCGCGGGGTGCCGGACGCTCGCGGAGACTCGCGTAGTCCGTGCGCCGCAACGACTCGATCGCGGTGAGCAGCGATCGGGCCTGGCTCGGTTCGATGATTTCCCTGCCGGTCAGCATGACTAGGTGGGCCCGGTCCACTTCGGTCAAGTCGCGCATCTCGGTGACGAGCGGGTCCGGTCCGTCCGGTGCCCCGGAATTGAACAGGATCCGCTGTGCAGTCTCCGACAACGGGGTGACCAACCGTCCGGTGTCCGCAGTGGACGTTGTCGTACCGGTCATCGTGTTCCGCCGTTTCCCGCCGGGCCGAGTACCGCCGCCATCCGGGCGAGTCCCTGCTCGGCCGCGGCCGCGGCGGTACCGTGCGGGCCTGCCACCGCGGTGACGTGACCGCAGCGGTCACGGAAGTCAGCGGCTGGGCCGATCAGGTCGCCAGTGGCGCGGTAGACCACGGCATCAACGACGCCGGGAACTGCTTTTACGGCGGCCAGGGCGGACTCGGTCGCCGTGACCACACTCGCGGTCGCGGCCGTGAGAAACCTGATCGAGGCACCTGTGTGTGCGGCGGCTCTGGGCCGTTCGGCAAGCCCCAGAGCCGCCGCCACCTGGGCGCGTACCAGATCGACGCCGGTCGACAACCGGACCAGATCGGGGATTCGACCACCTGCCAGCCGTGGATTCACCTCGATCAGCCAGGCTTGACCGTCGGCCAACCGGATCTCGGTATGCGCGGCGCCCCAGCCGAGTCCGAGTGCCCGCAGCGCGTCCAGTGCGACGCGGTTGAGAATGTCTACTTCGGACTCGGTAATCCGAGCGGGAACATCGTGTCCCAGCTCGACGAACTGTGGCCGTGACCCAAGATGCTTGCGTACCACTGAGATGACCTCTCCGTCGAACGTCTCGACGGAGTACTCGAGGCCAGGCACCTCACTTTCCACGAGGATCTCCGGTGGCACGGCGAGTCCCCGTTCATTGGTCGTCTTGGCCAGCAGACGCGAGGCATGCTTCGTGACGGATTCTTCGTCGGGACACTGACGCACTCCGAGGCTTCCCGATCCCTGAACCGGCTTGACCACAACGGGAAAGCCGACCCGTCGAGCCGCTTCCCCGGCGTCGGCTACAGTCCGCACCAGCTCAAAGTCGGGCACCTGCACACCGGCGGACCGAAGCACGGCGCGCTGCGTTCCCTTGTCCCGGCAGGCGGTGACGGCCTGCGGGTCCGGACCGGGCCTGCCGATGAGCTTGGCGATTGCGGCGGCTGACGGCACGTAGTACTCGGAGCTGGTGGTAACCGCGGCGATTCTCGCGACAGCGTCGAGGTTGCGTGCGATCGTCTCGACCTCGGCCGGATTCGCGGTATCGGCGACAATGTGCTCGACCTTGTCCGCCGCGAGGTACGGGTACCGCCCGGGGTCGTGGGTGACCACGAGCGGGCGGGCACCGAGTTCCGCGGCCCGCCTGGCGAAGTCCCTGCCGGTCCCGGTGGTGTTGCTTTCCAGTAGCAGCACGACTTCGCTCATCGTGCGGCCGCCGCTGGCAGCACGTCGGTGAGTTCGCGGCGGGCCCAGCTCATCCACGACCAAGTGGGCGCGACGTCGCCAGGGTGCTCAACGTGCGTCGGGCCGGCCTGTGGTGTGAGCGGCCACACTCCGTTGTCACGCAACCAGTCTTCGGAGTAGACGGTCTCCTGGTATCGGTTGCCCTCGTCGGGGAACACGACAACGGTTGTCGCGTCGGGGTTCTCGACCGCCCACCGGTCGGCGACGAGGTACGCGGCACCGCTCGTCGGCCCCATGAACAGGCAATGCGTGCTGTGCAGGTCATGGGTGGCGCGGAAGGTCTCCTCGGCGCCGACCCAATGCACTTCGTCGTACGCCGCGTGCCGGACATTCGGCGGGACAAGACTGTTGCCAAGGCCGCGCACCAGACGCGGCCGGTCCGGCATCCCGAAGATGACGCTTCCGTGCGTGTCCACGCCGACCAAGGACATTTCCGGTGTACCGAGGCGCAGGAAGGACGCGAGTCCGCCGGTTGACCCGCCCGAACCCACCGGGCCGACCAGGCAGTCGATCGGGCCGAGGCAGTCACTGATCAACTCGGCAACTCCCGCGTAGGCCGCAGGGTTGTCCACGTTGTCGTACTGCCCTGGCACGTAGTGGTCGGCGTAGCGGTCCTTGAGCTGGGCCACCCGTTCCAGTCGCGCGCCCTGGTAACCGCCGGCGGCGCTCGGTGTGTCGACGATCTCGACTTCGGCACCCAGACCACGCATGCGGCGCTGCAGGTTCGCGTCGATGGCCGGGTCCCCCACGATGACAACGCGATACCCACGCATCCCGCATACCATCGCGAGGCCGAGCCCAAAGGTGCCCGACGAGGTCTCGATCACCGTGGTGTCCGGTGTCAGTAGGCCGCGGTCCTCCGCCCGGTCGATCATGAACCGGGCCGGCAGCAGCTTCATCACCCCGAACACCGCGGCATAAAGGTTGGCGCGTAACCGGACTAGCCGCGGTAGCTCGGTCGCTTCGATGATCGAGCTGTAAGCGTGTGAGCGCTCACGTACGGACTGGCTCAGCATCACCGGCCCCCCACCTGGAAACGCCACTGTTGAGCGAACCCGGCCTTGCGCAACAAAACCGCACCGTAGTCCATCTTCCCCTCCATGTCTGGGTCTTCGCGGTCGAACAGGAGCCCGGCGATGTCGCCGCTGTGCGCGACCTGCAAACCGATGCCGCCGGACCGCGACGCGATCCCGGCGAGCTGATCGAACTGGGGCACCGGCAGATGCCGCTGGTTGATCCGGGCACTGGCCGTGGCCACGCTGCCGAGTAGCCGCGCGTCGCCGTCGGCGATCGCACGGCGGACCAGCGCCCGCAGCACGCGGAACTGCTCGATCTCCCATGAGCTGTACCTGGCCGGCGAAAGCGCGATGGTGTCGACGCCGAGTCCGTGCTCACTGGTGCCGAAGCCGAGGATCTCCAGCGGGACGAAGTCGGCGTGGAAGTCCTCGATCACGACCCCCTCGAGGTGTGCGAACAGCACTGTGTGCCGCTCGAACATGATCGAGTCCGAAGCCTGCTCGGCACGTATCGCGAGAGCGGCCGCGACATCGTCGGCGGGTGTCTCGGCGAAAGCGTCGTACACCGCGAGAATGGCCCCGAGTACATCGCTAGTGGACGATCCGAACCCACGACGCAACGGCGCGCCGCCAATGATTTCCAAGTGCCCGCCCGCACAAGGCATGCCGAGTTCCCGCAGTGCGAGTTCGGCGGCCGCATGTGCCTTGTTCTTCCAGTGCGGCTCCACGGTCAGCTCCTCGGATTCGGCGGGGGTGAAGGTCGCGGTCACCGAGTGGAGGTCGCAGGGCACGGAGATCAGACCGCGCACCAGCCGTCTGCCGTCCGGGAAGACCCCTTGCAGAAACTCACCGTGGTGAGCCCGTACCGCTACCTGTCCGGTCCGGCCGTCCGTTCCCACACCAGCCGTACTGTCCACATCGGATCGCGTGATCATCAAGTCCACCTCACCTCGCCCCGTTCAGCCATCGGTCGACCACCCGACCGATCTCCACCGCCGGGCCAGGTCTCATCATGTCCTTATGCGCGCACGCGATGTCGTGGCGGTGGATCTCCCCGGTCACGTGCCGTCGCCACACCTCGGGAGGGCCGGTCTGGTCCGCCGCGGCGGTGAAGAACAGCAAGTCACCTGCGAACAACCCTGGTTCGTGTTTCAGGTTGAGATAGCTGTTGTTGGCACTGACTTCGGCCAGCGCGCCGATCTGCTCTTCACTCAGCAGCGGCAGGTCGGCTTCCGCCGCCAGCGCTTCGGTGAGGTGTCCGAACCTAAGATCCGCGATTTCCTGATCGGACACCTCCTGGCCGAGGAAGTCCATCACGGTCGCGAGCACCTCCTGCTCGCTGACAACCACCCGCACTGGTTCTACCGGGTCTCTGAACGGATAGACGTCCAGCAATGCGAGCAGATCGACCTGCTCACCCTGCTTCTGCAGTTCGACCGCCATCGCGTGCGCGACCATGCCGCCGAAAGACCATCCGAGCAGGTGATAAGGCCCGTTCGGCTGAACTCGGCGGATCTGGTCGAGGTAGTCCGCCGCGGCCTCGTGGACGCTCTCCGGGAGGTGCTGTGCTCCCGCCAAGCCTCGCGACTGCAGCCCGTACACTGGCCGGTCGGCGCCGATGGCAGGCAGTATCGCCGAGTACACCCAGCTGATGCCCGCGCCGGGGTGCACGCAGAACAGTGGCAACGCGGTTCCCTTGCGCCGCAGCGCGAGCAGGACGCCATAGGGCTCGCCCCCCGGGCCGTCTGCCAGTGCCGTCGCGAGTTCGACCGGCGTCGACGCCTCGAACAACGTCTGGATCGTCATCCCGATGCCGAACTCGGCCCGCACCCGGTTCACCAGCCTCATCGCCAGCAGCGAATGTCCGCCGATGTCGAAGAATCCCTCATCCGGTTCGACGTAGTCGACACCAAGCACATCGGCGAACAGCTCGCACAGCCGATCGACCCGATCAGCGTCCGGCGCGTCCCCTGTCGTCAACGCTGGGGACGGTACCTCCGACCGGGTCCGGAGCGTGCCATCCGCCGCACGCCATGCCGTTCTCCCAGTGGGTACAACCGATTGTCCGAAGGGAGTGACCACCGCGTTCTCGCCGTCGCCTGCCTCATACAGTGCGCCGCGCTCATAGGTCGGCAATGGTCGAAGTCCGTCATCGAGAACGTAGTCCGGAGCTCCGGCCAGCGCACGTTCGCGTTCGGCCGCAGTGAGCAGGTCCAGATCGCCGACCGGGCAGTCCGGTTCCCCGTTCACCGCGGTCAGCACGCTGGTCAGTCGTTCGGTGATCGCCACAGCGTTGTCCGGGTCGAACAGGTCGGTGGCGTACCGCAGTGTGCCGAACAAGCCTCCGGCCGGGTCCTGTTCGACTTCGAACGACAGGTCGAACTTGGCCACGTTCAACTCGGTACCCTGTTGCGTCACAGTGAGGCCGGGGATCGACACGTCCAGGTCACCCGCGCCTCCCATGGTCAGCACAACTTGGCAGAGCGGGTGCCTGGCCAGCGAACGCGATGGGTTGAGCACCTCGACGAGCCGTTCGAACGGAATCTCCTGGTTGGCGTACGCCGCCAGGTCGGTCTGCCGGATGTGCGCGAGCAGGTCACGGAAACTCCTGTCTCCGCGTACGTCCGCGCGGAGTACCAAGGTGTTGCCGAACATCCCGATCAGGCCGTCCAGTGCCTCCTCCGTCCGACCGGCTACCGGTGTGCCGATCGTGATGTCGGTGCTGCCGGTGAGCCGGGCCAACGTCACCGCGAGTGCCGCATGGACGACCATGAACATCGTTGTCCCCGATGCCCGTGCGAGTTCGATCAATCCATTGTAGACGTTCGGATCGACGGCGAAGGAGACCCGGCTGCCGCGATAGCTGGACACCGCCGGACGTGCCCGATCGACAGGGAGGTCCAGCTCGTCCGGCAGCCCAGCCAGTTGGCTCGTCCAATACGACATCTGCGCTGCCAGGACACTGTCCGTGTCGTCCTCGGTCCCCAGCAAGGACCGTTGCCACAGTGTGAAGTCCGCGTACTGCACGGCCAACGCCGGCCACTTGGGCGATCCACCGCCGCGCCGGGCTTCGTATGCCGTCGCCAGATCTCGTACCAGCGGGGCGAGCGATTCGCCGTCGGCCGCGATGTGATGCAGCACAAGCAGAAGCACGTGCTCGGTGGCATCGATGGCGAACAGGGTCGCCCGGATCGGTAGATCCACGTCCAGGTTGAAGGGAAGCAGCGCGACCGCCGCGATCTGCCGCTCTACCTCGGCCTCGGCCATCGGCCGGATCGGTAGGGCGAGCTCGACGTGGTCCACGATCGTCTGGCACGGCTCACCCGAGTTCTCCGTAAATCTCGTCCGCAGGGCCTCGTGCTTCGCGACCACGTCATTGAGCGCCGCGCGTAGGGCGTCGATGTCCAAGCCACCGGAGAGCCGTAAGGCCACAGGAATGCTGTAGGTCGCGTTGGCGCCCTCGAACTGGTTGACGAACCACAGCCTTTGCTGTGCGTAGGACAACGGCACGATGTCCGGCCGATCCGACGCCACCAACGCCGGCCGGGCCGAGTCGGTCTCCCCGAGGATGCGGGCCAGTCCAGCGACGGTGGGGTTCTCGAACAGCGCCCGGATCCCGGTTTCGATGTCCATGGTGTTGCGGATGCGGCTGATCAACCTCGTCGCCAGCAGCGAATGACCACCCAGCTCGAAAAACCCATCATCGATCCCCACCGACACAACACCCAAAACCTCGGCGAACAACCCACACAGAATCTCCTCAACCGGCGTACGAGGACCACGATTCGACACCACCACCGAGAAATCCGGCTCCGGCAAAGCCCGCCGATCAACCTTCCCGTTGGCCGTCAACGGCAACTCGTCAACCCGCATGAACAACGACGGCACCATGTACTCCGGCAACAACTCCGCCACACGCCCACGCAACACCGACACATCAAGCACACCATCGCCGACCACATAGCCGACCAACCGCACATCACCAGCACCACGATCATGCGCGATCACCACCACCTGCCCAACACCCTCCACCCCAGCGACCACCGCCTCAATCTCACCCAACTCAATCCGGAAACCCCGAACCTTCACCTGATCATCAGAACGACCAACAAAAACCAGCTCACCACCAGACGACCACCGCACCAAATCCCCCGTGCGATACATCCGCCCACCCGGCACACCAAACGGACACGACACAAACCGCTCCGCCGTCAACCCAAAACGATTCACATACCCACGCGCGACACCCGCACCCGCGATATACAACTCACCCACAACACCAGGCGCCACCGGACGCAACCCACCATCCAGCACAAAAACCCGCGTATTCCCAACAGGACCACCAATCGACACCGGCCCAGCCCCGACAACACCAGCCGTCGACCACACCGTCGTCTCCGTCGGCCCATACACATTCACCACACTCAAAGCCGACACACACAACCGAGACGCCAAACCCCCATCCAACGCCTCACCACCCACCACAACCCGAACACCAGCCAAACAACCCGCATCCACACCCACCACACCCCGCAACAACGACGGCGTCCCCTGCAACACCGTCACCCCATTCCCGCGAATCAAGGCCACCAGCGCCGCGGCATCCGCGACGGCTTCGGCCGGGGCGACCACCACGGTGGCGCCGGTGATCAACGGCAGGTACAGCTCCGTCGCGGCGATGTCGAAGGAGGTCGTGGTCACCGCGAGCAGCCGATCGTCCTCGCTGAGCGCGCTCCAGTCAGCCATGCCCGCGAGGACGTTGGCGAGCCCGCCATGGGTGACCGTCACGCCCTTGGGCCGGCCGGTCGAGCCAGAGGTGTAAATGGTGTAGGCGGCGTCCGTCGGGCCGACCTCTGGGCTCACCGAGAGTCCTTCGTCTCGATCGACCTGGCCGTCGAGAGCCAGGACAGGCAGGGTGATCTCACCGAGTGCTTCGGCGAAGGAGGTTGTGGTCACCAGGAAGGAGGGCGCCGCATCGGCAAGCACGTAGGTGTTGCGCTCCGCGGGATGCTTCACGTCGAGGGGGAGGTAGGCGGCCCCTGCCCGCATCACCGCGAGATGGGCGATGACCACGCGGGAATCACGGGGAAGCGCGACCGCGACGGTGTCACCTCGGCCCACACCGAGACCGGTGAGCCTGCTGGTCAAGGCATCGACCCGCGAGGCGAGTTCGCCGTAGGTCAGCTCCGCGTCGGAGGCCACCACCGCGAGCCGCTGCGGGACCCGCTTCGCTTGGAACTCCAGCAGCTGTGGCACGGTCGCGAAATCATCCGCGCGGCCGGTGTCGTTCCAGTCGACCAGCACACGGTGGGTTTCACTCTCGGACAGCACGGGCAACCGGCTGATCGGCTGATCGGGATCGTTCGCGACCGCGGTGAGCAGCTGGACGAGCCGCTCGGCCAATGCGCTGGCCGTGTCGTGGTCGAAAAGGTCAGAGGCGTACTCGATCTCCCCGGTGATGCCCGCCGGTCCCTCCATCATGTGGACGGTCAGGTCGAACTTCGCTGTCCGGATCGCGGTGTTGTACTGGTCGACGACGAGCCCTGGGATGTCGGCGATGGCACCGTTGTTGTTGTTAACCGTCAGCATCACCTGGAACAGGGGATGCAGGGCCAGCGAACGGGTCGGGTTGATCTCCTCGACGAGCCGCTCGAACGGAACGTCCTGATTGGCGTACGCGGCTAGACAAGTGGCCCGGACCCGGTCGACGAGCTCACGGAAGTCGGGATCAGCGGACACATCGGCCCGCAGGACCAACGTGTTGACGAAGAGTCCGACCAGATCGTCCAGTGCTTCGTCGGTCCGGCCGGCGATGGGCGTGCCGATCGGGATGTCGGTCCCCGCACCGAGCCTGGTCAGCAGTGCGGCCATCGCCGCGTGGACCACCATGAACATCGTGGCACCCGACTGGCGCGCCAGCCTGGTCAGTCCAGAATGGACGTCTGGGGCGATCCGGAATCCTGCCGAGCCACCACGGTACGTGGGCACCGCCGGACGCGGCCGGTCCACCGGCAGGGTCAACTCGTCCGGCAGGCCGGCGAGCCGGTCGCGCCAGTACCGGATCTGCTCAGCGATCGCACTGCCGGACTCGTTCTCGTCACCGAGCAGCTTTCGCTGCCACAGTGTGTAATCCGAGTACTGCACCGGCAGCTCAGGCCAGCTCGGTGCAGTGCGGTTTCGGCGGGCCGCGTACGCCGTGGACAGATCCCTTGCCAGCGGTGCCAACGATCGTCCGTCACCGGCGACGTGGTGCAGGACCAGCACAAGCATGAACCCGGTCGGCGATGTCCGGAGCAGCAGGGCCCGGATCGGCAGGTCCGTGGCCAGCTCGAACGGTTGTGTGACAGCCGCTTCCACCGCGTCCGCCACGTCGGCGGCATCCGTGTCGATCACCGGCAGCTCCACCTTGGCGCCGGCGAGGCCCACGATCTGCTGCTGCGGCAACCCGTTGACCGCGGGCAAGATCGTGCGCAGGCTTTCATGCCTGTCGACCACGTCGGTCAGGGCCATCCGCAACGCGTCGACGTCCAGGTCACCGGACAGCCGCAACACCAGGGGAATGTGGTAAATCGCTGACGGCCCCTCGAGCTGATCGAGGAACCACAGCCTTTGCTGCGCGTAGGACAACGGAATCAGCTCCGGACGTGGCATCGGACGCACGCCGGGGCGTGCGTCAACGCCCGTCTCCAGTGTCGTGGCAAGTCCAGCGACGGTGGGGTTCTCGAACAGCGCCCGGATCCCGGTTTCGATGTCCATGGTGTTGCGGATGCGGCTGATCAACCTCGTCGCCAGCAGCGAATGACCACCCAGCTCGAAAAACCCATCATCGATCCCCACCGACACAACACCCAAAACCTCGGCGAACAACCCACACAGAATCTCCTCAACCGGCGTACGAGGACCACGATTCGACACCACCACCGAGAAATCCGGCTCCGGCAAAGCCCGCCGATCAACCTTCCCGTTGGCCGTCAACGGCAACTCGTCAACCCGCATGAACAACGACGGCACCATGTACTCCGGCAACAACTCCGCCACACGCCCACGCAACACCGACACATCAAGCACACCATCGCCGACCACATAGCCGACCAACCGCACATCACCAGCACCACGATCATGCGCGATCACCACCACCTGCCCAACACCCTCCACCCCAGCGACCACCGCCTCAATCTCACCCAACTCAATCCGGAAACCCCGAACCTTCACCTGATCATCAGAACGACCAACAAAAACCAGCTCACCACCAGACGACCACCGCACCAAATCCCCCGTGCGATACATCCGCCCACCCGGCACACCAAACGGACACGACACAAACCGCTCCGCCGTCAACCCAAAACGATTCACATACCCACGCGCGACACCCGCACCCGCGATATACAACTCACCCACAACACCAGGCGCCACCGGACGCAACCCACCATCCAGCACAAAAACCCGCGTATTCCCAACAGGACCACCAATCGACACCGGCCCAGCCCCGACAACACCAGCCGTCGACCACACCGTCGTCTCCGTCGGCCCATACACATTCACCACACTCAAAGCCGACACACACAACCGAGACGCCAAACCCCCATCCAACGCCTCACCACCCACCACAACCCGAACACCAGCCAAACAACCCGCATCCACACCCACCACACCCCGCAACAACGACGGCGTCCCCTGCAACACCGTCACCCCATTCCCGCGAATCAAGGCCACCAGCGCGGCCGGGTCGCGCACGGTGTCCCGCCCGGCGACGATGAGTTCAGCACCGGCAAGCAACGGTGTGAACAGCTCGAGATTGGCGATGTCGAAGCCGAACGTGGTCACCGCGAGGAATCGATCGTCCTCGGTGATGCCAAGACGGTCATGCATGTCCAGCAACAAATTGGCCAGCGCGGCCACTGGTACGGCAACGCCCTTCGGCCTGCCTGTCGAACCGGACGTGTAGATCACGTAGGCGCAATTGCCGGGCGTCAAGGGGCTGAGCCGGTCCTCATCGACCGGATTGTGACTGTTCATCCCCCTCAAATCGGCCGTGATCGCGTCGAAGGACACGACCGCCGAGGGTTCGGCCGATGCGAATTCGGACACCGTGAGCACAAGCACAGGCTCGGCGTCCTCGATCATGTACGCGATGCGGTCACTGGGGTAGTCCGGATCGATCGGCAGATACGCCGCGCCGGTTTTGAGGACGGCCAGTACGGCGACGACGAGATCCGCCGTGCGCGGCATCATCAGGGCGACAATCTGTTCAGGACCCGCGCCACGGGCGATCAACAGATGCGCCAGGCGATTCGCGCGCTCGTTGAGTTCGCGGTAGGTCAGCGCACCCGATACCGCGACAGCGTCAGGAGTCCGTTCCGCAGTGGCCTCGACAAGCGCCGCCACAGACCACTGTGGATACTCACGGCCCGTGTCATTCGGCACGGTCAGCACACGGTCGAGTTCCCCGGCCGAGATGATCTTCAGCCGTCCGATGGGGACAGTGGGATCAACGGCGGTCTGCGCGAGGATGCCGATCAGCCGGTCCAGCGTGGCGGTAATCCACTCCTCTTCGAACAGGTCGGCACGGAACGCCATCCGCAGCCGCAAGGTTCCCGGTCCCGGCACGATGGACAGCGCGAGTGGATAGTGCGTGCCCTCCCTGCCGGTGACCCCGAGCATGTCCAGTTCCGCCCGGTCACTCTGCTCGGGCGCGGCGGTCAACGGGTAGTTCTCGAAGATCGTCAACGTGTCGAAGAGCTCACCGTGCCCAGCGACCCGCTGGATCTCCGCGAGCCCGAGGTACTGGTGTTCGTCCAACCGCGACTGCTGCTCCTGCATGGCTGTGAGCAGGTTGAGCACACTGTTCGCTGGCTGTGGCCGGGCACGGACGGGCAACGTGTTGATGAACAACCCGACCATGGTCTCGATGCCGGGGAGCACCGGTGGCCGCCCAGATACGGTCGTGCCGAAAACGACATCGTCGCGCTGGGTCAACCAGCCGAGCAGGATCGCCCACGCGCCCTGCACCACGGTGTTCAACGTCAGGCCATGCTGCCGGGCCGCACTGCTCAGAGCGTCGACAGTCGCCGGGTCGAGGTCGACCGTGACCTCTCCGGGAGCCGGCTCGTGCCAACGCTTCTCCGGCGTCGTGAGCAGAGTTGGCTCGGACAGCCCGGAAAGCACGTTCCGCCAAGCCTGTTCCGCCGCACCCTGGTCCTGCCCCGACAACCACTCCAGATAGTCGCGGTATGGCGTCGCCGCGGGCAGAGCGTCCGGTCCTTCGGTGTAGAGCGTGAACAGGTCGCGTACCAGCACCGGAGTGGACCACCCGTCCACGAGGATGTGGTGTGCGGTGAACGCCAGCCGATGGCGGTCCGTCCGGGTCCGGATCACGGTGAATCGGAACAACGGCGGGCGCGTAAGGTCGAATGGCCGCGTCCGCTCCTCGGTCAGCGACTGGGCCAGCTCGACTTCGTCGGACGCTTCGAGTTCGACGATCTCAGCGGTGTCCACAGCCGGGACGAACTGAACCGGGCGGTCGAGGCCGTCGAGCCAGAACCCGGCGTTGAGGTTGCCATACCGGTCGGCCAGTGCCCGCACGGCGGTTCGCAATCGCCGCGTATCCAAAGGGCCTTCGAGGTCAAAGACCATTTGCACGACGTATGGATCTACTGTGGACTCGTCGAACCGAGCGTGGAACAACAGCCCTTCCTGCAGCGGAGAAAGAGGCAGGACGTCCGCGAGCGGGCCACGAGCCGCTTCGAGCAGATCGAGCTGGCGCTGGTCGAGCGCGACGAGAGGCACGTCGGAGGGAGTCAGCCCACCGGCCATCCCGCTGTCGGCGTGCCGGGCCAGCGCAATCAACGCGACCCGCCACAGTTCAATCAGATCGTCGACCTGGTTCGCAGACATCAGCTCAGCCGGCCACGACACAGTCAGGGTCAGCTCGTCGCCTGCGACCGCCGACGCCTCGATCGCATGTGCGACAGGCATATCGTGGTCCGCGCTGCCACCGATGCCGGTGAGTTCCGCCGCGGGCATCCAGTCCGATCCGGTCGCACCGGTCGCACCGCCGAACCGGCCAAGGTAGTTGAACCCGATCTGTGGCGCGGGCAGCGGACGCAGCTCAGCCGCGGTGCGCTGGTTCAGATAGCGCAGCAGCCCGTATCCGAGACCCTTGTCGGGCACGGCCCTGAGCTGTTCCTTGATCCGCTTGACCGCGTCGCCCGCGGCCTTGCCACCGGCGAGCACGTCGTCCCAGTCGAGCTCACCGTGGTCGAGGCTGAGCGGGAAGACGCTGGTGAACCAGCCGACCGTGCGGGAGAGATCGACGCCGTCGGTCTCTTCGCGGCCATGCCCCTCCAGATCCACGAGGATCGCGTGGCCGTCGGTCGGCTGCCATTCCTGCCAACGGTTGACCGCGAGGCAGAGCCCGGTGAGCAGAACTTCACCGGGGTTCGCGAGCAATGCCGTGGTCAGGCGGGTGAGCAGCGCGTCCGCGTGCTGCGCCGACAACGTTACTGACCGGGTCACCGTCTTGCCGAGCACGTCGTTGGCCGGGTCGAGGGCACGACCGCCGAGCGGTGCACCGGCTCCGCGGAACATCGACTGCCAGAACGGCAGTTCTCGCTGTCGGCTCTCGGCCTGCGCCTCGGTCATCAGCTGCCTTGCCCAGGCACGGAAGGAGGTGCCGACCGGCTGCAGCGAGGGCGATTCGGAGTCGGCTGCTACGAGGTCGGGCAGCAGGACCCGCCAGGAAACCGCGTCGACCGCCAAGTGGTGTACCACGAGCAACACCCGTCCCTGACGGTCTGCGCCGGCGTCGAAGTGCAACGCCCGCACCATCTTCGCGGTCGCCGGATCCAGACCGGCACCGGCGTCGCGTATCCCGTCGGCGATGGCCGTGTGTTGCGTGGCATCATCCAGGCCGCTGATATCAATGGTCAGGACGCGGTCGCGGGCAGGCACGGCCCCGCGCGGCAGGACTTCCATCTGTCCTCCGTCGAGCACGCGCAGCCGCAGTGCGTCGTGGTGGTCGAGCAATGCCTGCACGACGCGGGTCAACCGATCCGGCGTCAGCCCGGCCGGGGCGGTTACCAACATGGCCTGGTTCAGGCCTTCGATCGGACCACCGCGTTCGGCGAACCAGCGCATGATCGGGGTCGCGGGCAGTTCACCGACCGCGTCATCGGCCCCTGAGCGCACCGCCTTCGTCGCCGAGCGGGCGCGAAGTGCCAGTGCGCCAACGTTCTTGTACTGGAACACCTCACGCGGGGTGAAGACCAGCCCTGCGCCTCGGGCGCGGGCCACCAGCTGAATCGAGGTGATGCTGTCGCCGCCCAGCCGGAAGAAGTCGTCGTCGGCGCCCACTGACGGAAGGTCGAGCACCTCGGCGAACAACCGCGCCAGCGTTTCCTCGGCCGGTGTCCCCGGTGCCCGGCCACGCCGGCCGGGCACCGCAGGCGCGGGCAAGGCACGACGATCGAGCTTTCCATTGGAGGTCAAGGGAAGCGTTTTCAACACCACGAATCCGGCAGGCACCATGTAGTCCGGTAGGCGCGCACCGACGTGGGCTTGAAGCTCGACTTCGTCCGGGGCCGTTTCCCCAGCGGGTACAACGTACGCGACCAGTTGCCGCCGTCCCGGCCGGTCTTCGCGCACCATGACCGCGGCCCGCACGACCCCCGGGTGCTCGCACACCACGGCCTCGATCTCGCCTGGCTCGAGACGGAACCCGCGGATCTTCACCTGGTCGTCCGCGCGGCCGCTGAATTCGAGGGTGCCGTCCGGCCGCCACTTGGCGAGGTCACCACTGCGGTACAGCCGTGCGCCCGGCTCCCCGAACGGATCGGCAATGAACCGCTCCGCGGTTCCGCCCGGTCGACGGAGGTAGCCACGGGCCAGCCCTGGGCCGGCCGCGTAGAGTTCTCCGACGACACCGGCCGGAACCGGCCGCAGTGCCGCGTCCAGCACGTAGACCCGGGCGCCCGCGATGGGCCTGCCGATCGGCACCGGTCCACGGGTACCCGGCTCGCACGGGTGATATGTGACATCCACAGTGGACTCGGTCGGGCCGTAGGCGTTGACCATCAGCCGGTCGCGCGACCAGAACTCGATCACCTCCGGTGCACAGGTCTCGGCTCCGGTGATCAGCACTTCGAGGTCGGGCAGGGCGACCTTCGGCACACTGGCCAGCACGGAGGGCGGAATGTGTACGTGGGTGATCCGCAGGTCCGCCAGCAGCCGCGCCAGCTCCTCGCCTGCGGTGGTCCGCGTGGGCACGACAAGGGACGCGCCGGACAACAACGCCAGGCACAGCTCAGCTACCGAGACGTCGAAGCTCGGCGATACGAACTGAAGGACCCGGCTTTCCTCGGTGATCCGGTATCCGGCCCGCTGGTTGGCAGAGAAGGTGGCAAGTCCCTTGTGCGTCACCGAGACGCCCTTGGGACGGCCGGTGGATCCGGACGTGTAGATGACGTAAGCGGTGTTGGTCACGCTCAACGGCGTGCCCCGGTCGTCATCCGTCACATCGGTGGCGGGCAGGTCCGCGGACCTTGGTTCGTGGACGTCGACGCGGGCGATCAAAGTGGGCGGCATGTCCGCCATGGTGTCCTCGTCGGTCACCAGGCAGGACGGATCGGCGTCGCCGAGGATGAACTCCAGCCGTGCCGATGGGTACGCCGGGTCAAGCGGTAGATATGCCGCGCCGGTCTTGAGCACCGCGAGTATGGCGACCACCAGATCCGCCGACCGCGGCAACGCGACGGCGACGATGTCCTCCGGGCCGATTCCCTTGCCGATCAACCTGCGCGCCAACCGGTTCGCGGCAGTGTTGAGGTCCGAATAGGACAAGGTGGCGGCACCGGACTCGACGGCTAGACGGTCCGGCGTACGGGCGACCTGGCGTTCGAACAACTCCGGCCAGGTCACCGGCGCCACGCTGGTCGCGGTGTCGTTCCATTCGACGACGATCCGGTGATGCTCGTCCGGTGCCAGTCCGCCGATCCGGCCGATCGGGGCGTGGGGATCCGCGACCACGCGTGCCAGCAGTCCGGCCAGGCTCTCGGCGAAGGACGAGACTTCGGCGCCATCGAAGATGTCCGGTCGGTAGCCGAGTCGCAGTCGCAGGCGCGGTCCTGGAGTCACGGCAAGGCCCAGCGGGTAGTGCATGGCGTCGTGCCCGCTCATGCCGGTGACGGCTACATCGGCGGGCCCCGTGTCCCCGGCCAGCTCGATCGCGTCCACCGGGTAGTTCTCGAACACGGTGAGCGTGTCGAACAGTTCGCCGACACCGATCGCCCGCTGGATGTCGCTCAGTCCGACGTGCTGATGCTCAGCCAGCGCCGACTGCCTGTCCTGCACTTGCTTGAGCAGATCCAGCAACGACAGTGCCGGATCGAGGCGGACCCGCATCGGCACGGTGTTGATGAAGAATCCGACCATCGTCTCGATCCCGGGGATCTGGCCGGACCGGCCGGACACCGTGGTGCCGAACACCACGTCCGAGCGGCCGGTGAGCTTGCCGAGCAGCAGTGCCCACCCCGTCTGCACCACCGTGTTCATCGTCAGGCCGTTGGCCCTGGTGAACGCGGTGAGCGCGCTGGTCAGCTCGTCCGGCAGCTCGGCCGTGACTTCGGCGGGGGTGACCGGATCGCCGTGACCGCTGCCTGCCACCAGGGTCGGCTCGTCCACACCGGACAGTTCGGATCGCCACGCCCGCTCGGACGCCGTCCGGTCCCGTGCGGCCAGCCAGGTCAGATACCCCTGATAGGCCGGTGGTGCGGCGAGCCGGGCCTGCTCGCCTTCCAGGTACAGCGTGAACAACTCGCCGACCAGCAGCGGCATCGACCAGCCGTCCATCACCAGGTGATGGTTGGTCAGCACGAACCGGTGGTCGCCGGGCCCGCAATGGATCAGAGTGAACCGCATCAGTGGCGGCCGGGCCACGTCGAACCGGCGCGACCGGTCGGCTTCGAGCAACCGCGTCAGCTCCGCGGCCCTCTTGTCCGTATCGAGACCGGTGAGGTCGATCTCCTCCCACGGCACCCGGACCTCGCGGTGGATGACCTGCACCGGCTCGCCCGACTTGCGGTGCCGGAAGGACGCACGCAGCGCGGCATGCCGTCGCAGCATGGTCGCCGCAGCCGAGCGCAGCCGCTCGGTGTCGACCGTCCCGCTCAGGTCGAAGACGAGCTGGGCCGTGTAGACGTCCGTGCCATGTTCGTCGTATAGAGCGTGGAACAGTAGGCCTTCCTGCAATGGCGACAGCGGCCTGATGTCGTCGACCCGTGAGCGGCTCACGTTGATGCACCCCATTCAGCGTCCCGCTCGTCGTCCGCGAGCAGATCCTCGAACTCGTCGATCTCTTCCTGGCTGAGCGAGTCCACGGACAGGTCCGACGGCGAGAGCCCGCCCACCCCCGGCAGGCCTGCCAGTGCGGCCAATGCGGTCAGCTCGCTGAACACCAGCTCGGCCAAGGCACGCACCTCAGCCTCGGTGAACAGCTCGCTCGCCCACGACCAGGTTGCCGCCAAGACCGGCCCGTCCGGTCCGTCCTCGGTCATCGCGTTGACCTCCAACGGATACGGGACGGGCAGATCGGCGTTGGCGCCACCGCCCGGACCATCCACTTCGCCCGGATCGGTGTCCGTTCCGGGCTCCTCGACGCTGAACCGGCCGAGGTAGTTGAAGCCGATCTGCGGGGAGGGCAGTGCCGCGAGCACACCGGCGGTGTCGTCGTTCAAGTACCGCAACAGGCCAAAACCGATGCCGTTGTCCGGCAGCTCTCGCAGGTTTTCCTTCACCCGCTTGAGCGCCGCGGCGCGGTCATCCGTCGTTCCCGGATCGAGCGCGACCGGGAAGACGCTGGTGAACCAGCCGACCGTGCGCGTACTGTCCAGCCCCGCGCCGATTTCCTCACGGCCGTGGCCTTCCAACGCGATCAGCACCGCGGAGGCATTCCTGCGGCGCCACTGCCGGACAGCCAGCGCCAACGCGGTCAGCAGGACGTCGTTGACACCCGCGTTGAACGCGGCCGGAACCGTGGTCAAGACGGGACCGGTCGTCTCCACTGGCAGCCGGAGCCGCAGGTGGCGGGCGGTACTGTGCACGTCCTTCGCCGGGTTGAGCGGCCGTCGGGTCAGCGCGGGGTCCGGCGTTCGCAGGATACGAGTCCACAGGTCGAGTTCGTCTGCTCGTGCCGGTTCGTTCGCCGCACGGACCAATTCACGCGCCCACCTTCGGAACGACGTCACCGCTGGTGCCAGCGCGGCAGGCCCCTTCTCCAATGCGGTCAGCAGGTCCGGCAACAGGATTCGCCACGACACACCGTCCACCGCGAAATGGTGGGCCATGAACAGCAGCCGGCCGGTGCGTTCACTGCCCGCGTCGAACCAGACGAACCGCACGCACACGCCGTCCTCTGGCGCCAGCGCACGCTGCGCGGAGGCGAAGTGAGTGGCGAACAGGGCTGCCGCTTCACCGTCCTGGATGCCACGGACGTCAACGTGTTCGAGCACGTCCTCCGCGCGGACGGTGCCGCGTGGCTCGACCTGCAGCGACCATTGTCCGCCGGCGCGGTTCAGCCTCATCCGCAGCGCGTCGTGGCAGTCCAGCACCGCTTGCAAGGCTTCGACGAGCCGCGTCTCGTTCAGTCCCGCGGGCAGTTCGACCGGCATCGCCTGGTTGAGCTGGTCGACCGGGCCGCCCCGCTGCCTCAGCCAGTGCACGATCGGCGTGAGCGGCACGTCGCCGACGCCGTCGTCCGCGACCTCCACGGAGACGACCGGTCTCGCGATCGCGGCGAGAGCGGCCGGTGTCGGATTCTGGAACACTTCACGCGGGGTGAACTCCAGCCCGGCCTCCCTGGCCCGGCTGACCAGTTGGATCGACACGATGCTGTCCCCGCCGAGTTCGAAGAAGCCGTCATCCGGCCCGACCTTGTCGAGCCCGATGACCCCGGCGAACAGCGCGCACATCACCTCTTCGGTCGGCGTGCGGGGGACCTGGTCACCCACCTTCGCGGCGAAGTCGATCGCGGGCAGACGCTTGCGGTCCACCTTCCCGATCGACTTGAGCGGCAGGGCGTCCAGTACGACGAGGGTCGTGGGCACCATGTAGTCCGGCAGCCGTCCACGCAGGTAGTCGCGGATCAGATCGGTGTCCTCCGCCGCACTGTCCTCGGCGACGTAATAACCGACGAGGTGTTTGCCGCCGCGCTGATCCATGTGCACGGTCACCGCCACCCCACCGACGCCTGGATGGTCGGCGAGGATGTACTCGATCTCGGCGAGTTCGATCCGGAACCCGCGGATCTTGACCTGGTCGTCCGCCCTGCCCACGAAACTCAAGTCGCCACGCGCGCTCCACCTGACCACGTCACCGGTCCGGTACATCCGGCTGCCCGCCTGCCCGAACGGGTCGGCGACGAACCGCTCGGCGCTCAGCGCGGGGTGGTTCAGGTATCCCCGGGCGAGCCTGGTGCCTGCGACGTACAGCTCCCCTTGCGCGCCAAGAGGAACCGGCCGCAGCGCGGCATCGAGGACGTAGATACGGGTGTTGTCCATCGGTTGGCCCAACGAGGGTCGTGCCAGGTTCGCCTCGACCGTCATCTGTGCGTACGAGCAGAACACCGTGGTTTCGGTCGGGCCATAGACGTGCACGAGGTTCGTCTCGGGACACCGCTGGAGAATCCGGCTCATGGCCGCCGGTGACCCGGCCTCACCACCGGTCCAGATCTCACGCAACGGCGCCAACTGCTCGGGCGCGTCCAGTGCCAGCAAGTTGAACAGGGCGGTAGTGAAGTACGCCCCGGTCACGTCGTGCTCACGGACGAGTTCGCCGATGCGTTTGGCGTCGAGCTGTTCCGCGGGAGCCAGGACCACGGTGCCGCCGCTGAGCAGCGGCACCCACCATTCGTAGGTTACCGCGTCGAAGGTGTGCGTGGAATGCGCGAGCACGCGCCGATGGCGGCCGCTCGGCCAGCACTGATCGAGCGCCAGGTCGGAGACATTCCGGTGGGTGATGGCCACGCCCTTCGGCACGCCGCTGGAACCCGACGTGTACATGACGTACGCGAGCTGGTCGGGGTGCACCACGATCCGCGGCGCTTCCCCGACGGCGTCCGCTGCCGGTTCAACGTCCACAACGACCATCGGCAGGTCGAGCACGGGCAACTGATCCAACGATGCTTCGTCGGTGAGTATGGCGACCGCGCCGACCTCGGCCAGGACACGCTCGAACCTTGCGTCCGGCCGCGCAGCGTCGAATGGCACGTACACGGCGCCTGTCTTGAGCACTGCCAGTACCGACACGATCAGGTCGGCCGACCTTCTCTGGTACAGCGCGACCCTGTCCTCCGGCCGGATACCGAGTTCGCTCAGCTTGCGCGCCAACCGGTTCGCCTGGCCGTCAAGCTCCAGATAGGACAGGGTGACCGCCGGCGAGACCAGCGCAGGCTCGTCCGGAGTCCGGCGTACCTGTGCTTCGAACAATTCGGGCAGGCTCGCCGACACGGGTGTACCCGGCTTGCCTTGCCAGTGCACGAACAGCTGTTCCCGCTCGGCAGGAGCCAGCACGTCCAGCTCGCTGATCGACCTGCCGGGTTCGGCGACAGCGGCGTCGATCAGCCGGACCAGCCTCGACGCGAACAGCTCGACAGTCTCCCGGTCGAACAACGCGGTGGCGTACTCGACGACACCGTCGAGTCCTCCGTCCGCACCGTCCTCGGCAAGGCTGACCATCAGGTCGAACTTGGCGACTCCGACGTCCGCCGGGTGCGGGGCGACCATCAGCCCCGGCAGGTCGAGCACGGCTTCCGCGTTGTTCTGCAGATCCAGCATCACCTGGAACAACGGGTGCCGCGACAGCGACCGGTCCGGGTTGAGTGCCTCCACCAGCCGTTCGAACGGAACGTCCTGATGCGCGTACGCGGCGAGGTCGGTCTCGCGGACCCGGTCGAGCAACGCTCGGAACGTCGGGTCGCCGCTGGTATCCGCCCGCAGCACCAGTGTGTTGACGAAGAATCCGACGAGGTCGTTGAGCGCGTCCTCGGTCCGGCCGGCGATACCGCCACCGATCGGGACGTCGGTCCCGGCACCCATCCTGGTCAGCAGCGTCGCCAACGCCGCGTGCAACACCATGAACAGGCTGCAGTGCGTTTCCCTTGCGAGCGCAACCAGTTTGCGATGCGTTCCAGCGTCCAGCCGCAATGGCACGGTACCACCACGAAAGTCGCTCACCGCGGGGCGCGGCCGGTCGGTCGGCAGGCTCACCTCTTCCGGCAGGGCGTCGAGCTGCTCACGCCAATACCGCACCTGGCGCGCCAACGGGCTGTCCGGGTCGTCCTCCTCACCCAGCGCTGTTCGTTGCCACAGCGCATAGTCCGCGTACTGCACCGGCAATTCTGTCCATTGTGGAGCTTCTCCGCGACAACGCGCGATATAAGCCTCGCTGACGTCACGGGCCAGCGGAGCCAGCGACCAGCCATCGCCCGCGATGTGGTGCATGACCACCTGAAGCACGTTGTCGTCCGGTGCCAAGGCGAACAGCGTGACCCGCAGAGGCAGTTGCGTGGACAGATCGAAGCCTTGCCGCGCCGTGACGGCGAGGGCCGTCTCAAGATCATCCGCTGCCACCACGGTCACCTCGGGTATCGCGGAACCTGGATCGAGGATCACCTGGTACGGCACGCCGTCGATCTCGTGGAAGACCGTTCGGAGCGCCTCTTGCCTGGCGACCACGTCGGCAAGTGCCTGCCGCAGCACGGCGACGTCGAATCGACCGGTCAACCTGAGGGTGAGCGGGATGTTGTAAGTGGCGCTCGGACCGCTGAGCCGCTCAAGGAACCACAGCCGCCGTTGCGCGTAGGACAAGGGAATGTGTTCCGGTCGTGCGACTCGCCGGACGCCACTCCTGGCGCCCGCCGCTGTCCGCACCACCTCGACCAGGTCTGCCACGGTGGGGAACTCGAACAAGGCCCGGATCCCCAGCTCTACACCGAAAACCGAGCGGATCCGGCTGATCAGCCGGGTGGCCAACAGGGAGTGCCCGCCGAGGACGAAGAAGTTGTCCTCGACGCCGACCTCGGCGAGGCCGAGTACTTCGGCGAACAGCCCGCACAGCAGTTCCTCGTGTGGCGTCCGCGGCGCCCGACCGGTGGAGAGCGTGCCCAGATCCGGTTCAGGCAGCGCTCCGCGGTCAAGCTTGCCGTTGGCGGTCAGCGGCAGCCGTTCGAGAACCACGAATGCGGCCGGGACCATGTAGTCCGGCAGCCAACGGCCGAGGTAGGACGGCAGCGAACCGAGCAGCGCACCGATGTCCCGTGAGTCAGCCGGACGGTTGGCGTAGGTCGCCAGCGGCGCATCGATCTTCCCGGCAGGCCGGTACGCGACGCCGCTGTCTTCGCTGTCTTCGCTGGTGAAGACCACGTCGAAGCCGCTGTCGGTGGTGCTTGACCACGTGACCGCGATCCGCAGGTCGAACCTCGCCGCGAGTTCGGCCAGTTCCTCGGGATCGACCGCCGCCGTCCCTTCCAGCCGATGCAGGACCACGGCCAGTCCCTCACCGGCGTCCAACGCCCGCATCGCGCCCAGTTCGCCCGCCGTCCTGGCATTGGGCACACCGGTCAACCGCAGACGCCCGTCGCGTCGCTCCAAGTGCGACACCAACTCTTCGAATCCTGCTACGTCCTCGCCCCAACGCAGCACAGTTCCGCCGTCCTGTTCGCTGACGGCCGGGGCCTTGCGCAGGAAGACGTCATAGCGGTACCGGTTCAGCTCGTTGTGCCAACGGCCCCGCTTGATCCGTAGATCCACCGCGTCGATGCCCGGTACGGCCTGACCGAATGCGGCGAAGAAGTCTGGGTCGAGCAGGAGCTCCTTCTCCATCAGCATGTCGTGTTCAATGGCACGGCGCAGCTCCGCCGCGGCCGTGTCCGCGTTCGCTTGACGCAACCGGGTCGCGGTGATGAAGCACCTGTGCAGCCTCAGGTTCCGTACGTCACCGATGAATACCGCTCCGCCGGGCGCAAGCAGATCCATCGCCTGCCGAAGGACGTTCGCCAGATACCCGGCGTCCGGGAAGTACTGGACGACGGAGTTCAAAACGACGATGTCGAACCGGCCGGCGGGTAACCCTTCGATGTCGTGCGCCGGCCGTGCCATCAGCCGGACGCGATCGGCGATAGCAGGCTGGGCCTCCAGTTGCCGACGCAGCGCCTCGATCACGGTCGGCGAGAGGTCCGTAGCCCAGTACTCGTCCGTGTGTGGCGCGATCTTGGCCATCAGCAGACCGGAACCGACACCGATCTCGAGCACGCGCCGCGGCCGTACGCTGAGGATCCGGTCCACGGTCGCGTCCCGCCATTCCCGCATCTCGTCAAGCGGGATCGGCGCGCCGGTGTAGCTACTGTTCCAGCCGCTGAAGTTCTCGCCGAACGGCACGTCCTGCGCGCCGCTGTACAGCGAGTCGTAGATCTGCTGCCACTCTTCGAGCTGGTCGGTGGCGTCCGCGCCTGGCACTCGGTCCCTTGCCGCGGCAGGTAGGACGTAGCCGACCAACCGCCGGTCTCCTGGCTGGTCCTCGCGCACGATCACCGCGGCCTGGGCGACGTCGGGGTGTTCAGACAGGACGGCCTCGATTTCGCCGGGTTCGATCCGGAAACCACGGACCTTCACCTGCTCATCAGCACGACCCGCGAACTCCAGCTCACCAGCATCATTCCACCGAGCCAGATCACCCGTGCGATACATCCGCTCACCAACACCACCGAACGGATCCGCCACAAACCGCTCCGCGGTCAAACCCGGCCGACCCAGATAACCACGAGCGACACCAGGCCCCGCCACATACAACTCCCCCACCACACCAGGCGGAACCGGCAACAACCCCCCACCCAACACATAAACCCGCAAATCCGGCAACGCCCGACCAACCACACTACGAGACAAACCATTCACGAAATCCCGGGTCAGCCGGTGTGCGGTGACATGCACCGTCGTCTCGGTGATCCCGTACATATTCACCAACGCGGGCGCGTCATCCGGATGCCGCTCAAACCAGCCCGACAACCGAGCAGGCTCCAGCGCCTCACCACCAAAAATCACCCACCGCAACGACAAAACACCCGCAGAATCAACATCCGCCAACTGATAGAACGCCGACGGCGTCTGATTCAACACCGTCACCCGCTCCTGAACCAGCAAATCACGGAACCTCTCCGGCGAACGACTCACCAAATAAGGAACCACCACCAAACGACCACCCGACAACAACGCACCCCAGATCTCCCACACCGAGAAATCAAACGCATACGAATGGAACAACGTCCACACATCATCCGCACCAAACCCGAACATAGACCCAGTCGTCTCAAACAACCGAACCACATTCCGATGCGACACCACCACACCCTTAGGCACACCAGTAGACCCAGACGTATAAATCACATACGCCGCATGCTCGTCCCGCACAGCACGAACCACATCCGCCGACACCGCAATCTCAGCAGCGTCCACCAGAATCGTCGGCAACCCACCGATATCCGGCAAACCAGCGGCCACAACAGACGTCGTCACCATCAACACCGGATCAGCATCAGCAAGCATGAACGCAACCCGATCCACCGGATACTCCGGATCAACCGGCAAATACGCCGCACCAGCCTTCACCACCGCCACCACAGCAACAACCAACTCACACCCACGCGGCAACGCCAGCGCGACAACCTTCTCCGGCCCAGCACCACCCACCACCAACCGAGACGCCAGCCCATTCGCCCTGGCATCCAGTTCGGCATACGTCAAAGACTCGTCCCCGAACACCACCGCAACCGCATCAGGACAACGCCCCACCCAAGCCTCAAACAACTCCGGCAAACACGCACCAACACCCCGCGAACCATCCGCGCTCCCCGGCAACACCAACACACGCTCAACCACAGACAAAATCTCAAACCGGCTAACCCGCACATCCGGCCCAACCACCACCGCACCCAACAACCGCACCAACCGCTCAACCAAAACAACAACAGAACCACGATCAAACAAATCAGTACTGAATTCGACGAAACCCTCGATACCGCTCGGCTCACCGTCGTCGGCGTGACTCTCGCCAAGGGTGAACAACAAATCGAACTTCGCGGCACCGGCGGCGGCGAACTCCGGAGAGACGTCAAGACCTGGCAGCCGCGGTACTGCTTCCGGCAGGTTCTGGAACGCGATGACGGTCTGCACGAGGGGATGACGTGCCGGCGATCGTCGTGGGTTGAGCACCTCCACGAGCCGCTCGAACGGCACATCCTGCCGCGCGAACGCGGCTAGATCGGTCTCCCGCACCCGGCCGAGCAACTCACGGAAACTCGGATCACCCGACACATCGGTCCGCAACACCAACGTGTTCACGAAGAACCCGACCAGATCATCCAACGCCTCGTCGGTACGCCCGGCGATCGGCGTCCCGATCGGGATGTCCGAACCCGCACCGAGTCGCGACAGCAACGCCGCCAACGCCGCCTGCACGACCATGAACTCCGTGACCTGGCTCTCCCTGGCCAGCTCCGCTATCTGCTTGTGCAGTGCGGCAGGCAGGTGGATGGGAAGTGTCTCGCCGCGGTTGCTCGCGATCGCGGGTCGTGGCCGGTCGGTCGGCAGGTTTAGTTCCGCGGGCAGATCCCGTAGTGCGGTCAGCCAATAGTCGAGCTGCTGTGCGACGGCACTGTCGGGATCGTCCTCGTCGCCGAGCAGTTCCCGCTGCCACAACGTGTAGTCCACATACTGCACCGGCAGCGTCGTCCATTGTGGAGCGGAGTCGGCCGCCCGCGCCGCATACGCGGTCGCCAGATCGCGAGCCAAGGGCGCCAAAGACCACCCGTCGCCGGCGATATGATGCACGACAGCCAGCAACACGAACTCGTCCGGATCGACTCGGAACAGCCACATTCGGATCGGCAGCCCACCCGCCAGATCGAACGACTCACGGGCAGCCGATTCCACGGCGGCCCGGACACCAGCCGGGTCGATGTCCACGACGGACACCTCAATGACAGCGGCAGCTGAGTCGAGCACCTGCTGTCGCGGAACTCCGCCCACGGCGGGGAACACCGTCCGCAAGCTCTCGTGGCGCGTCACCACGTCCGCGACCGCGACACGCAGTGCGTCGATGTCCAGGTCTCCGCGAAGGCGCAGCATCAGCGGGATGTTGTACGTCGCGGATGGCCCCTCAAGCTGGTCGAGGAACCACAGGCGCCGCTGCGCGTACGACAACGGAACCACGTCCGGCCGCGGCATCGACCGCACGCCTCGACGTGCGCCTGAGCTGGTGTCCAGCGCGGCGGCGAGACCGGCGACAGTGGGGTTCTCGAAGAGCGCGCGAATGCCCACTTCGACGTCCATGACGGACCGGATTCGGCTGATCAGCCGGGTGGCCAGCAGCGAATGCCCACCGAGGGCGAAGAACCCGTCATCGATGCCGACCCTGGGCACCTCGAACACCTCGGCGAACAAGCCGCACAGGATCTCCTCAAGCGGTGTCCGCGGGTCACGGCCCGGCTCGGCCGCGAAGTTCGGCGCCGGCAGCGCACGGCGATCGAGCTTTCCGTTGGCGGTCAACGGAAGTGTCTCGAGGAACACGATCGTGCCGGGCACCATGTAGTCCGGCAGCAGGCTCCGCAGGTGATCACGCAGGTCAATCGACTGCGCCACGCCCTCAGTCATCACATAGGCGGCCAATTGCTTGCCATGCCGCACGTTGTCGTGGACCGTCACCGCTGCCCGGGTGACTGCGGCGTGCCGTTCGAGGGCGGCTTCGATCTCACCGAGCTCAATCCTGAACCCACGGACCTTCACCTGGTCATCTGCTCGGCCGAGGAACACCAGCTGTCCGTCGTGGCTCCAGTGCACAAGGTCACCGGTCCGGTACATCCTGCTGCCCGGCGACTGGAACGGGCACGCTAAGAACCGTTCCGCGGTCTGCCCGAAACGGCCGAAGTACCCGCGGGCGACGCCGTCGCCCGCGATGTAGAGCTCGCCGGGCGTCCCCGGCGGGACCAGGCGAAGTCGCTGGTCGAGCACGTACACCTGGGTGTTGGCGATCGGTGTGCCAAGCGACACGGGTCCGTCGCCGATCTCGGCGGCGGTGGACCAGATCGTGGTCTCGGTGGGCCCGTAGAGGTTGGTCACCCGGTCCGTCACCGCGCGCAATTCCTTGGCCAACGTCGCGGGTAAGGCCTCGCCTCCCACGAGAACTCGCAGGCCGCGCAACGGTTCCGGGTTCTCGGACACCAGCGACTGCCACAGCGTCGGAGTCGCCTGCATGACCGTGGCGCCGCTGCCCCGGATCAGTACGCCCAGGTCCGCGGGGTCGACCGTTTGGGCGAGGACGACGGTCCCGCCGGTCAGCAGCGGGGCATACAACTCCAGCGCGGCGATGTCGAAGGTGGTCGTGGTGACCGCGACCAACCGGTCTTCTTCGCCCAGTTCGAGCCGCTCCAGCATGGAGTGCAGGAAATTGGCGAGGTTGGCGTGGGTCACCACCACGCCCTTCGGCCGCCCGGTCGAACCGGACGTGTAGATCACGTACGCGGCGTCGTCCGGGTGTGCGCCGACGCGGGCGGCCGGCGCCGCCGCGCTGGCCGGCTCGTCCAGCGACAGCACCCGGACGTCGGTGTCAGGCAAGGACACCGAGTCATCGGTGACCACCAGCGTGGGTTTCGCGTCCGCGAGCACATACCCGGTCCGCTCGGCCGGATGGGCCGGATCGAGCGGTAGATACGCGGCTCCGACCAATGATACCGCCAGCATGGTGGTCAGCAGTCGTTCGGAGCGAGGCAGGGCGACGGCGACGACATCTCCCTTGCCGACGCCACAGGTATTCAGCACAGCCGCCAAGCGTTGCACTCCGGCTGCGATGTCCGAATAGGACACAGTGGACTTACCGCACCGCAGCGCGACGTGGTCCTTGAGCCGCTCCGCCTGGGCCAACACGAGGTCAGGGATCGTTGCGAACCCGTAGGCGCGGCCGGTGTCGTTCCAGTCTGTCAGCAACTGGCGGCGTTCCGCGGGTGAGAGGACCTCCAGCGCACCGACGGCACGGTCCGGCTCGGCGACCGCGGCGGTCAGCACGCGTGCCAGCCGTTCGCCGATCACCGCCACAGTTTCGGCATCGAACAGGTCCACCGCGTACTCGATGGCTCCGGCCAGCCCGGCCGGGCGTCCTTCCGCGGAAAGCTCTTCGCGCATGTTGAAGCCAAGATCGAACTTGGCGGCGTCGGTGCTCGCGTCGTGCCCGTCGACGACCAGTCCTGGCAGATCGACCACAGCGTCGGCGTTGTTGTGGAAGCTGAGCATCACCTGGAACAGCGGATGCCTGGCCAGCGAACGCTCCGGGTTGAGGACCTCGACCAGGCGCTCGAACGGTGCGTCCTGGTGCGCGAACGCGGCGAGATCGGCCTCCCGGACCCGGTCGAGCAACTCACGGAAACTCGGATCACCCGACACATCGGTCCGCAACACCAACGTGTTCACGAAAAACCCGACCAGATCATCCAACGCCTCATCGGTACGGCCGGCGACCGGCGTCCCAATCGGAATATCCACACCCGCACCGAGTCGCGACAGCGTCACCGCGAGAGCGGTCTGCACCACCATGAACACCGTCGCGCCTGCCGACCGCGCCAGGCACAGCGCTGCCTGGTGCACGTCGGCGTCCAGGTGGAACGCAACGGAATCGCCGCGATACCCGGCCACCGATGGCCTCGGCCGGTCGGTCGGCAGGTTCAACTCCGCGGGCAGACCGGCCAACCGGTGCCGCCAGAACTCGATCTGGTCGAAGATCGGGCTGGCCGGATCGTCCTCGTCACCGAGCAGTTCCCGCTGCCACAGCGCGTAGTCCACGTACTGCACCGGCAACGGCGGCCAACTCGGCGCCTTTCCTCGCAGACGCGCGGAGTACGCCGTCGCCAGGTCACGCGCCAGTGGCGCCAACGACCACCCGTCACCCGCGATGTGATGGATCACCACCAGCAACACGAACTCGTCCAGGGCGACCTGGAACAACCGCACCCGGATCGGCGGTTCCCCAGCCAGATCAAAGGGTTCACGAGCCTTCGCATCCACCGCCGCATCAACATCATCAGGGTCCACAATGGATACCTCGACGACGGCGTCCGCTGGGTCGAGCACGCGCTGCCTTGGACTTCCATCCACGACAGGGAACACAGTCCTGAGCGTCTCGTGCCGGGCCACCACGTCGGCCACCGCGGCCCGCAACACTTCGATGTCGAGCGTTCCGGACAGCCTCAGAGGCAAAGGGATGTTGTAGGTCGCCGACGGGCCCTCAAGCTGATCGAGGAACCACAACCTCTGCTGCGCGTACGACAACGGCACCAGGTCGGGTCTCAACATCAAGCCGAGCGGAGCTCGGGCCGCCGTGCCGGACGCGCCCGCCACCAGCTCCGCGACGCCTGCGACGGTCGGTTTGTCGAACAGGGCACGGATGCCGAGTTCGGCGCCGACGGTGGACCTGATCTTGCTGATCAGCCGGGTCGCCAGCAGCGAATGTCCGCCCAGTTCGAAGAATCCGTCGTCGATCCCGACGGATGGTACCCCGAGCACGTCCGCGAACAAGCCGCACAGGATTTCTTCGAGCGGTGTACGCGGACCTCGGCCCACGGTCACGGTGAAGTCCGGTGCCGGCAGAGCCGCACGATCCACCTTGCCGTTCACCGTTACCGGCAAGGCGTCCAGCAGCACGAAAGCCGAAGGAACCAGGTAGTCCGGGAGTGCCGCGGCGGTCAAGTCCCTGAGCTGTGCCTGGGTGAGTTCCGCACGTGGTTGCGAGACGACATAAGCGACAAGCCGAGTGTCGCCCGGGCGGTACTGGTGCGCGACCACGACCGCCTGCGCTACCTGGTCCACCCGTCGCAGCGCGGCTTCGACCTCGCCCAACTCGATTCGGAAGCCACGGATCTTGACCTGATCGTCCGTACGGCCGATGTAGACCAGGTTGCCGTCGGGCAACCAGCGCACCAAATCGCCTGTGCGATACATCCGCTCGCCAGACGCACCGAACGGGCACGCCACGAACCGCTCCGCGGTCAGCCCAGGACGGTTGACGTACCCGCGTCCCAGCCCAACCCCCGCGGTATAGAGCTCACCGGGTATGCCCGGCGCGACGGGACGCAGGTGGGCATCGAGCACGTACACGCGCATGTTCGGTAACGGCCGACCTATCGGCACCGGCACGGCCCACTCCGTGGCATTGCCGGGCAACCGGTATCCCGAGATCATCTGTGTCTCGGTCGGACCGTACTGGTTGTGCAGTCGCTGTTGCGGGCGAGTGGTGTAGAACTCGCGTACCTGCGGACTGAGCGTCATCGCCTCGCCCGCCTGCGCGACATCGGTGAGCCTGGTCAACGCGATCCCGTGCTCTCCGGCGGCGTCGAGAACGGCCTCGACGACGACGTTCGGCGAGAACAGCTCGCTGATCCGATGCCGGTCGAGCCAGCGGGCGAACAGCTCGCCGCTTCGCCGGGTGTCCTCGTCGGGGATCACCAGTTCCTTGCCCAGCGCGAGCGTCGCCAGGATTTCCTGCGCGGCGACGTCGAAACTCATCGCGGTGAACTGGGCGGTCCTGATCCCTTCGCCTGGCGGGAAGACAGTGCCATGCCACCGGATCACGTTCACCATCGCGCCTGCAAGGACCAGCACGCCCTTCGGCCGTCCGGTCGACCCCGAGGTGTGCACGAGATACGCCGGGTTCGCCGAATGCAGTGGCTTGGTCCGGTCGGCGTCCTGCGGATCCCGGACCAGCTGACTGGCCAGTTCCGCCATGGTGGCGTGGTCGTCGAGCACCACACATGCCGCGCCGCCGAGGTCCGGCAAGTCCGCGCGCACTTGACCCGTGGTGACCACCATCGCCGGTTTGCCGTCGTCCACCAGGAACGCCTTGCGCTCCACCGGGAACTCGGGGTTGATCGGCATGTACGCGGCGCCGGCCTTGTAGGTGGCCAGCAGGGACATCACGAACTCGGGCGACCGCGGCAGCGCCAAGCCGACCACGGACTCCGGCCCAACCCCGCCCGCGATCATGTGCCACGCCAACCGGTTGGCCCGCTCGTTCAGTTCGGCGTAAGACAGTACGACTTCGTCAGTCCGGAGCGCGGGCGCGTGCGGTGCCGCCCGGACCCGTTCCTCGAACAAGCCGGGGATCGAATCCGCCGGGATCTCGGTGGCTGTGTCGTTCCACGCGGCCAGCAGCGCACGCTCATCGTCGGTCAACAGGTCGACCGTGCTGATCCGGCGATCGGGATCCGCGGTCACGGCTGCCGTCAGCCTCAGCCATCGGTCTACCAGGGTCTTCACCGTGCTGCCGTCGTACAGATCCGTGCTGTACTCGACGAAGGCACTGATGCCCGCGGCCGTGCCGTCGGCGTCAAAGGTCTCGGTGAGGTTGAAGAACAGGTCGAACCGGGCGCTGCCGGTGTCCACATCCATCGGGGCGCCAGTCAGCCCTGGCAGACCGAACGCCGCCTCCGGCGCGTTCTGCAGGGCGAGCATGGTCTGGAAAAGCGGGTGGTGCGACAACGAACGCACCGGGTTGAGCACCTCGACCAGGTACTCGAACGGGACGTCCTGGTTGTCATAGGCTCCGAGCGCGGAGTCCTTGACCCGCCTCACCATGTCGCGGAATCCCGGGTCACCTGAGGTGTCCGCGCGGACCACGAGAGTGTTGACGAAGAATCCGACGAGCTCATCGAGTGCCGGGTCGAGCCGGCCGGCGATCGGACTGCCGATCGGGATGTCCGTACCCGCGCCCAGCCGGGTGAACAGGCCGGCCAGGCTGGCATGCAGCACCATGAAAAGAGTGGCGTTCTGGCCATCGGCGATCTGTCGCATGGCCTGGTGCAGTCCGGCGTCGATGTCGAAGAACAGCACCTCGCCGTCATACGAGGCCACCGACGGACGCGGCCGATCGGTGGGCAGTTCGAGCTGTTCGGGCAGTCCAGCAAGGGCTTCGGTCCAGTAGCGGACCTGGCGCGCGAACAGGCTTGCCTCGTCACTCTCGTCGCCGAGCAGTTCACGCTGCCAGAGCGCGTAATCGACGTACTGCACCGGCAACGGCGTCCACGTTGGCGCAGTGTTCACACGACGGGCGGCATACGCGTCCGCGAGATCACGAGCCAGCGGCCGCAAAGACCAGGCGTCAGCCAAAATGTGGTGCAGCAGCAGCGAAACCACGTGGTCGTCGGGGCCGAGGACGAACAGGTCGACGCGCACGGCCGGCTCGGACGCGAGATCGAATGGGTAGCCAACGGCCTCGGCCAACGCCGGCGCTACATCGGCTTCGGCGACTTCTCGTACATGCAGCGCCAGGGACGCGGCGTCAAGCACCACCTGCGCCGGATCGCCGTCGATCTCACGGAATACCGTCCGCAAGGTCTCATGCCTTACCATGACGTCACCCAGCGCGGCGCTCAGCGCGGCCCGGTCCAACTCGCCGGAAAGCCTTAGCACCAAGGGCATGTTGTAGGTCCTGCTCGGACCTTCCAGGCGGTGCAGGAACCACAGGCGCCGTTGCGCGAAGGACAGCGGCAGCGTCCGCGAGCGTGCCATTGGCCGCAAGGGCGTGCGGGCGGTTCCGGCTCCGTCCAGGCGTTTCGCGAGTTCTGCGACAGTCGGCGCCTCGAACAGGACACGCACCTCGATCTCGACACCGAGGACTTCCCTGATTCGGCTGATCAGCCTGGTGGCCAGGAGGGAATGACCGCCCAGTTCGAAGAAGCCGTCGTCAATCCCGACCGACGGGATGTCCAGCACCTCCGTAAAGACCTCGCAGAGGGCCCGCTCGGCCGCTGTGCTCGGTGCACGATCCGGCGCCGCGGACCCGAACACCGGGTCCGGCAGCGCGGCACGGTCCACTTTGCCGTTCGGCGTCAGCGGCAGTGCGTCCAGTACGACGAATCCGGCGGGAACCTGGTGGTCAGGCATCCGCGCGGCCGCGTGTGCCCTGACCACTACTGTGTCCACAGTGGACCCTGTGGCGGATACGAGATAGCCGATCAGGCTCTCCCCTCGCAAGATCACCACCGCGGTGGCCACTGCGGGATGTTGGCAGAGGACGGCCTCGATTTCGCCGGGTTCGATCCGGAAACCACGGACCTTCACCTGCTCATCAGCACGACCCGCGAACTCCAGCTCACCAGCATCATTCCACCGAGCCAGATCACCCGTGCGATACATCCGCTCACCAACACCACCGAACGGATCCGCCACAAACCGCTCCGCGGTCAAACCCGGCCGACCCAGATAACCACGAGCGACACCAGGCCCCGCCACATACAACTCCCCCACCACACCAGGCGGAACCGGCAACAACCCCCCACCCAACACATAAACCCGCAAATCCGGCAACGCCCGACCAACCACACTACGAGACAAACCATTCACGAAATCCCGGGTCAGCCGGTGTGCGGTGACATGCACCGTCGTCTCGGTGATCCCGTACATATTCACCAACGCGGGCGCGTCATCCGGATGCCGCTCAAACCAGCCCGACAACCGAGCAGGCTCCAGCGCCTCACCACCAAAAATCACCCACCGCAACGACAAAACACCCGCAGAATCAACATCCGCCAACTGATAGAACGCCGACGGCGTCTGATTCAACACCGTCACCCGCTCCTGAACCAGCAAATCACGGAACCTCTCCGGCGAACGACTCACCAAATAAGGAACCACCACCAAACGACCACCCGACAACAACGCACCCCAGATCTCCCACACCGAGAAATCAAACGCATACGAATGGAACAACGTCCACACATCATCCGCACCAAACCCGAACATAGACCCAGTCGTCTCAAACAACCGAACCACATTCCGATGCGACACCACCACACCCTTAGGCACACCAGTAGACCCAGACGTATAAATCACATACGCCGCATGCTCGTCCCGCACAGCACGAACCACATCCGCCGACACCGCAATCTCAGCAGCGTCCACCAGAATCGTCGGCAACCCACCGATATCCGGCAAACCAGCGGCCACAACAGACGTCGTCACCATCAACACCGGATCAGCATCAGCAAGCATGAACGCAACCCGATCCACCGGATACTCCGGATCAACCGGCAAATACGCCGCACCAGCCTTCACCACCGCCACCACAGCAACAACCAACTCACACCCACGCGGCAACGCCAGCGCGACAACCTTCTCCGGCCCAGCACCACCCACCACCAACCGAGACGCCAGCCCATTCGCCCTGGCATCCAGTTCGGCATACGTCAAAGACTCGTCCCCGAACACCACCGCAACCGCATCAGGACAACGCCCCACCCAAGCCTCAAACAACTCCGGCAAACACGCACCAACACCCCGCGAACCATCCGCGCTCCCCGGCAACACCAACACACGCTCAACCACAGACAAAATCTCAAACCGGCTAACCCGCACATCCGGCCCAACCACCACCGCACCCAACAACCGCACCAACCGCTCAACCAAAACAACAACAGAACCACGATCAAACAAATCAGTACTGAATTCGACGAAGCCGTGCACGCCGTCGGCCGCCCCATCGACCGAGAACCGCTCGCCAAGGTTGAACAGCAGATCGAACTTGGCCCCGTCCACGGCGACCAGCTCGGCGGCGACGTTCAGTCCGGGCAGCTCCAGCGTCACCTCGGTGTTGTTCTGGAAAGCCAGCATCACCTGGAACAAGGGGTGCCGCGCCAAAGACCGTCGTGGGTTGAGCACCTCGACCAGTCGCTCGAACGGCACATCCTGCCGCGCATAGGCGGCAAGATCAGTCTCCCGCACTCTGCCAAGCAACTCACCGAAACTCGGATCACCCGACACATCAGTCCGCAACACCAACGTATTCACGAAAAACCCGACCAGATCATCCAACGCCTCATCGGCACGTCCTGCCGCGGTCGCGCCGATCGGGATATCGGTGCCCCCGCCGAGCCGGTTGAGCAACACCGCGAGTGCGGCTTGGATCACCATGAACAAACTGGCCTGGTGGTCGCGCGCCAAGTCGATGAGCGCCGCGTGCAGTCCGGCGTCGACCTCGAACGGGACGCTGTCCGCGACGTGGCTCGGTGAGGCCGGGCGTGGCCGGTCCGTCGGCAGGTCGAGTTCCTGCGGGATCCCGGCGAGTTCGCCGCGCCAGTATTCCAGTTGCCGCGCGAGCGGGCTCGCCGGGTCGTCCTCGTCGCCGAGTGTTTCGTGCTGCCAAAGCGCGAAGTCCGCGTACTGCACGCGCAGGGGCGCCCAGTCTGGTTGCTCGTCCCGGCGGCGAGCGGTGTACGCGTGAGCGATATCGCGGGTCAGCGGCACCATCGACCAACCGTCACCCGCGATGTGGTGCAGGACGACGAGTAGAACGTGCTCGTCGGGCCCGACGGTGAACAGGCTGGACCGGATCGGTGGCTCGCTGGTCAGGTCGAACGGCCTGGACGCGGCGGCTTTCAGCTCATCGGCGAGCCGGTCGACCGTTGTGTTCACCACAGACAGTTCGGGCTCGTAGTGGTCGACGACATGCTGATACGGCACGCCATCGGTGTCCGGGTGGATGGTCCGCAGGCTTTCCTGCCTGGCCACCAAGTCACCGACCGCGAGTGCCAAGGCGCGGCGGTCGAGTGGGCCGGACAACCGCACTGCGAGCGGCATGTTGTAGGCGGGATTCGGCCCTTCGAGCTGGTTGATGAACCACAACCGGCGCTGCGCGAAGGACAAGGGGACCTGTTCCGGCCGGGTCATCGGGCCGAGCGGTGCCCTGGCACCGTCCGCGCCGTCGAGGATCTCGGCCAGTGCCGCGACCGTCGGCCGGTCGAACAACGTCCGGACTGGCACCTCGACACCGAAAACCGCGCGGATCCGGCTGGCCAGTTTGGCCGCGAGCAGGGAATGCCCGCCCAGGTCGAAGAACCCGTCCTCGACGCCGACCCCGCGGATGCCGAGGACCTCACCGAACAGCCCGCACAGCACTTCCTCACGGGCATCGCGTGGCGGACGGCCCGATCCGGTCGCGGTGAACTCGGCGGCGGGAAGCGCCGCCCGATCGAGCTTCCCACTCGGGGTCAGCGGCAAGGCTTCCAGCACCACGAAACCCGCGGGCATCAAGTGATCGGGCAGACGGTCGCGCAACCAGGCGCGCACGGAGGCAGCCAGTCCGCCGATGTCCCGCGTTGCCGCGGGGTTGTTGGAGTACGCCCTTGGCTGCTCACCACCGGGCAGGTATGTCCGATCAAACACAACGGAATCCGTGTCCGCGGCATCGACCATGACCACGTCGAACGCACCATCGGTCAAGGTTCCGGAGAACGTCGTCACGACCCGGTATCCATGGTGCGCACCGAGGTCGTGGAACGCTCGCGGCTCCAACCCGGCGGGTTGTTCGTCGCCCGCGCGCAGCCTGCGGCGCACTTCGGCCAACCCACTGCCGCTCTCGAACAGCCGCAACGCCTCCGCCTCATGACGGACCCTGGCGTTGGGAACCGACGCGACACGGAGCGTGGACGGGCGCTGGGCGAAGAGGTGCTCACCCAGGCCGTCGACCGATACCACATCCCGGCCCCATTCGAGAGTGGGGCTGTCCAGCACCGAAAGGGTATTCGCGGCTCCGATGTGCAAAGTCACGTCGTACCGGTACCTGGTGAGTTCGTTGTGCCGGATCCCGTCCTTCAGACACACGGTCACCGCGTCGACACCTTCGATGCCACGCACCTGCTCGTCGAACCAGCTCGGGTGGACCAGAAGTTCTTCTTCCAGCACCACGCTTTGCTCGATCCGGGCCCGGACCGTGTCCGGATCCTCGGCCGGAGCCGCCTTGCGCAACTGGACCGCGGCATTGAGACAACGCAACAAGGCGAGGTTACGGACGTCACCGATGAACACCGCGCCACCGGGAGCGACCAGGGAAACGGCTTTGCGCAGGACATCGAGCAGGTAGTCGGCACTGGGGAAGTACTGCGCCACCGAGTTGATCACGACGGTGTCGAAGTGCCCCTCAGGCAGGCCGGTCATATCGTCGGCTAGCCGGACCCGCAGGCGGACGACGGAAGCAAGCCGATCATCCGCCTCGATCCGCTGCCGGAGGGCATCGATCGCGGCGGCGGAGAAATCAGTACCCCAGTACTCGTCACAGCGCGGCGCGACGCCGTCAAGGACCAACCCGTTACCGACACCGATCTCCAGCACCCGCTTCGGTCGCAAGTCCAGCACGCGCGACACCGTGGCCGACTGCCATTCCCGCATGTGGTCGAGCGCGATCGGAGTGCCGTCGTAACTGGAGTTCCAGCCTGAGAAGTCGGCCTCGGCGCGCCCGGTGTCGTCGTGCAGGGAGTCGTGGATGAGCTGCCACTTGTCGATGTACCGGTCGTCCTCGGCGACATCCCGCTGTGCCGGCGCAGGCACCAGGTATGCCGCCAACCTCCGTTCTCCCGACCGGTCCGCCCTGGCCACCACGGCGGCTTGCGCCACCCCTGGGTGACCGGCGATCACGGCCTCGATCTCACCGGGTTCGACGCGGAATCCCCGAATCTTGACCTGGTCATCAGCGCGGCCGACGAACATCAGCTCACCGTTGGTGACGCGCCGGACCAGGTCACCCGTGCGGTACATCCGCGAACCGGCAGGCCCGAACGGGTCGGCGACAAAGCGGACAGTGGTCAGCGGCGATTGGTTGAGGTAACCGCGTGCCACTCCGGCACCGGCGAGGTACAACTCGCCGACCGCGCCGGACGGCAGCGGCCGCAGTGCCGCGTCCAGCACATAGGCGCGGATGTTCCACAATGGACTTCCGATGGCTGGTGCCGCGCCCGGGACCATCGGTTCGCTCATCGTGGCACACACCGTGGCCTCGGTCGGCCCGTACGCGTTGCGCATGGCTCGACCGACGGCCCAACGCGCGATGACTTCAGGCGCACACGTGTCGCCGCCGACGATCAAGGTCCGCAGCGCGGGTAGCTCACCGGCCGGCATCGTACCGAGAACCGCCGCAGTCACCTGGACATGGCTGATCTCGTTACGGCTCAACGCGTCCAGCAGCTCCGGACCGGCAAGCGGTCCTGACCCGGGCAGGACGAGAGTGGCACCGTTGAGCAGGGCCATGCACAGGTCCCCGACCGCGACGTCGAAGCTGAGCGCGGACATCTGCAGCACGCGATCCCCGACGCTCGCAGCATGGGTGGCGGCGAGGTTACCGATGCCGGCATGCGACACGACGACGCCCTTGGGACGGCCGGTCGAGCCGGACGTGTAGATCACGTAAGCCGCGTTGTGCGCCGCCAGTCCTGAGGCTTCCAGATTCGTAGCTGGCTGGGCCGCCACAGACCGCGCGGTCACCGGCTCATCCACGATCAGCACCGGCACGTTCGGGCTCACAGGGAGTTCCCCGGACGCATGCGTGGTCACTAGCAGCATCGGGTCGGCGTCGGCCAGCATGAACTCCAGCCGGTCGGCCGGGTAGTCCAGGTCGAGTGGCAGATACGCGCTGCCTGCCTTGGAGATTGCCAGCACGGCGACAACCATGTCCACCGACCGCGGTAAGGCCAGCGCGACGATCCGTTCTGGACCGGCACCAAGTCCGGTCAACTGCCGCGCGAGCCTGTTCGCCCGCGCGTTCAGCTCCACATAGGACAGTTCAGTGTCGCCGCATATCAACGCGATCGCGTCGGGCGTACGCTGTACCTGCTGCTCGAAGAGCCGGGGCAAGGGCTCGCTGGAGACCGGGTGCGCGGTGTCGTTCCCTGCGGCGGCGAGTTCGGTCTGCTCGGTGGCGGACAGCAACGCGAGGCGGTCGATCGGGACGTCAGGGCTCTCGACCGCCGCTGTCAGCATCCGGGTCAGCCTGCCGGTGAGCTCGCCGATCGCGTCGTGGTCGAACAGGTCAGTGCTGAACTCGGCGACACCTTCCAGCCCGGCTGGGCGACCGGCGTCGTCGAATTGCTCGGTAAAGCTCAGTGTCAGATCGAACTTGGCGACACCCGCACCCACCGGGTGTATGTCAAGCTCGAGACCAGGGGCCACGGCCGAGCCACGCGGCGCGTTCTGCAGCACCAGCATGACCTGGAACAGCGGTTGCGACGCCAACGACCGCGCCGGGTTGATGATTTCGACCAGGCGGTCGAACGGCAGGTCCTGGTGCGCGTAGGCGGCGAGGTCGGTTTCCCTGACCCGGTCGAGCAACGTACGGAAGGTGGGGTTGCCCGAGGTGTCGGTGCGCAACACCAACGTGTTCACGAAAAAGCCGACCAGGTCGTCGAGTGCTTCGTCGGTACGTCCGGCGATCGGACTGCCCAGCGGGATGTCCGTACCCGCACCCAGCCGGGTCAGCAGGCCCGCCAACGCCGCCTGCAGCACCATGAACAGGCTGGTGCCGCTGTCCCGCGCCAGCGCGAGCAAAGCGTTGTGCAGCTCGGCGTCCGCGGCGAAGCCCTGCACGTCACCGTGGTGGCTGGCCTGCGCCGGACGCGGTCGGCTGAACGGCAGCTCCAGCCGGTCCGGCAGATCCCGCAGCGTCTCCAGCCAGAATGTCAGCTGACTGGCGAACAGGCTCGCCGAGTCCGCCTCAGCACCGAGCAACTCACGTTGCCACAGCGTGTAGTCCACGTACTGGACAGGCAGTGCCTGCCAGCTCGGGACCTGCCCGTCGCAACGGGCGGTGTAGGCCGTGACCAGGTCGTCGACCAGTGGCGCGAGCGACCATCCGTCACCGGCGATGTGGTGCAGGACCACCATGAGCACATGCCGATCGCCGCCGGTGCACAGCAGTGTGGCGTGCACCGGCGGTTCGACCGCCAGGTCGAAGCAGTACCGCGCCGCGACCGCTATGGCCGCGTCCGTCTCCTGAGTGTCCACGACAAACAGCTCGACCTCGGCGTCCGCTGGGGCGAGCACCACCTGACGCGGAGTGCCCGCGGTGTCCGGGAACACCGTACGCAACGTGTCGTGCCGGGCGACCACGTCGTTGAGCGCGGAACGCAGCGCCGAGCGATCCAGCGTCCCGGTCAGCTCAACCACCAACGGGATGTTGTACGTCGGGCTCGGCCCTTCCATCTGGTTGATGAACCACAACCGGCGCTGGGCAAAGGAAAGCGGGATCTCCGCGGGCCGCGGCACCGACCGCAGGGCGGGCCGGACGACACCGTCCATGCTGATCGTGCGGGCCAACGCGCCAGCGGTCGGGTTCTCGAAGACCTCGGCGATCGTCACCTCGAAGCCGAGAACGGCCCTGATCCGGCTGATCAACCGGGTCGCCAGCAGCGAATGCCCGCCGAGGGCGAAGAAGCTGTCGTCGACCCCCACCGACCCGGCGCCGAGCACCTCGGCGAACAAACCACACAGGATCGCTTCATGCGGGGTTCGCGGCGGCCTGCTCGCGACACCGGCGAAGTCCGGCGCGGGCAACGCCTTGCGATCGACCTTCCCATTCGGTGTCAACGGCATCGCTTCGAGCACCACGAACCCAGCAGGCACCAGGTAGTCCGGCAACAGCTCGGCCGCAGCGGCGCGCAGGTCCACCGGCCGTGCCTGCGATACAACGTACCCGACAAGGCGCGTCTGGCCCGCCGCGTCCGTATCCACCGCGGCGACGGCGTCGGTGACGTCGGACAGCGCACGCAACACGGTTTCGACCTCGCCGAGCTCGATCCGGTGTCCACGGATCTTCACCTGGTGGTCACGGCGTTCGAGGAACTCCAACTGCCCGTCCGGCCGATAGATCACCCGGTCACCCGTGCGATACATCCGCGCGCCAGGTACGGCCGAGAACGGGTCAGCCGGGAACACCTCCGCGGTCCGCGCCGGATCGCCGAGATATCCGCGTCCCACACCGGCTCCGCCGACGTACAGCTCACCGGGCATGCCGATAGGCACTGGGCGCAACTCATCACCGAGTACGTAGAGCCGAGTGTTACGCACTGCGCGGCCGATCGGCATCCGTGGCACTTCGAAGCTATCGCCCGCCGCCAAGACCGCGTGTGTGACGTCGTCGGAGCATTCCGTGGGCCCGTACGCGTTCATCATCGAAATACCGGGGAACCGCGCGAACCAACGGTCACACAGGTCCGGTGGCAATGCCTCACCGGTGACCACGAGCCAGCGCAATTCCGGCAGCGCCGGAGCGAGATCGCGGGCGTCGAACGCGTCCAGCGCCGTGCGCAGCAACGACGGGACGACTTCGAGGATCGTTACGTGTTCCCTGGCCACCCTGTCGAACAGGGCGATCGGGTCGGCGGCGACGTCCCTGCGCACGGCACGCACCCGGCCGCCGACGATCAACGGGGCGAGCATTTGCCACACCGAGATGTCGAACGTCAGCGGCGCGTTCTGCACCAGATTGTCCTGATCGGACATACCGAGGTCGTCGACCTTGGCAAGCAGGTGGTTCACCATGCCACGCCGGTGCACCATGGCGCCCTTGGGCTTGCCGGTCGAGCCAGATGTGAAGATGACATAGGCGAGGTCGTCTTGTACGCCGCGCGCCGCGGCCAGCCGGTGAACAGGGTCTACCGCGTCGTCGGTGACCACTACGCGAACCTCATGCCCGGCTGCGGCCGCGGCCTGCTCGGCATGCGCACGGCAGTCCGGATCCACCAGCACGATGGTGATCCCGTTGTCGGTGAGCAAGCTCGCCGTCCGAGCGACGGGGACGCTCGGATCCAGCGGCACGTAAGCACTGCCCGCACCGAGCACACCGAGCACTGACGCGATGAACGTCGGCCCGTTCACCCCGAAGACACCGATTAGATCGGCCGCGGGCAACCTTCGTGAGATCGCGCTCGCGCGGCCGACCAATTGTTCGTACGTCACCTCACTGTGCTCGTCCACGACAGCCACCGCGGCCGGCCGGTCGTCGGCGATCCGCCGGATCCGTTCGACCACTCCGACGTACTCGTCCGGTCGTTCGGTCCGGTTCCACTTGTCCAGCAACAGTTCGCGTTCGGCCAGGGGCAGGACTTCGAACTGGTTGACCGGCGTCTGCGGAGTCGCTTGGGCAATCTCTTCGAGCAAGGCGATGTACCGCGACCCGTGCACCGCGATGTCTTCCTCGCTGTACAAATCCGGGTTGCCGTAGAGCTCGACCCGCAGGCCTTCGTCGTCGTGGTCGTCGAAGATCGACATGGAGAGGTCGTCGACCGGGCCCATCGCCAGATGTCGTTCGACCGCCTGCAGATCACCGAACCGGAGCTCACCGGCGACCGCGATGATGTTGACGTGCGGACCGGCCAGCTCACGGCCGTCATTCACCGCCCCGAGATCCCTGGCCAGATCCTCATAGCGGTAGCGCTGGTGCCGCAACGCCTCCCGCAGCCGGGTCTGGACCAACTTGAGCAAGTCGGCCAGCGTCATCCCCGGATCCATGGCCAGCCGGACCGGCAGGACGTTGGCCAGCATGCCAGGAACGCCCTGTTCGGCCCTGCCTACACGACCGGTCACAGGTAGACCCACGAGGACGTCCCGCTCGCCAGTCGCCCGCCGAAGCAGGATCGCCTGCGCCGCAATGGGAACACACTGCCACGCGGCCCTGGTCTGCCAGGCGACGTCCCGCAGGCCGGTGGAGGCCGCTGCCGACAGGTAACCGCCCCACCACCGCGATCCCCGCGCGGTGCTCACTGGCCTTCCCGAAGGACTCACCGGTTCGGCGCTGTCCTTGAGCCGGTCCAGCCAGTACTCACGGTCCGCCACACGCTGCTCGGAACCGCGGTAAGCGTGGTCGCGGTCGACCAGGTCGGCGAGCCTGCCGAACGGGCTGTCGCCGATCGGCTTGCCCTCGGCCAAGGCCGTGTAGACCTCCGCGGTACGACGAGACAGCAGGCCGACGGTGATGGAGTCGGCGACAAGGTGGTGGTAACGCTGGAAAGCGAGGTACCGGTCGTCGGAGAGGCGCAGCAGCCCGAAACCGAACAGCGGCGCCTTGCCCGGATCCATCGGAATAGCCAGCTGTGCTCGCATCCACGCGAGCGCGGCGCCGTGGGGGTCAGCCGCCGAACGGAAGTCCTGGTGGACCATGCTCCAGTCCACCGACGGCGACACGATCTGCCAGTGCTCCTCGCCCTCTGCGACGACCCACGTGCGCAGGCTGTCCGCCTCGGCGACGGTCTGTCGCTGCGCCGCTTCGAACAGGCCGACGTCCAGTGCGCCACGGATGTCCATGTACCCGCCGATGGTGAAGATCGGGTTCGCCGGGTCGAGTTGCTGGCCGAACCAGACACCGAGCTGGGCATCGGTGAGACGCAGGCGAATGCCCTGGTGATCGGACATGATTTTGTTCCCCCAGTTGACGCTGAACTACGGCTTATCCCAAGCTCCGGCCCGCTTGGGCCGTCAGCCGTCCATCGCTTCGATCAGGCTCTTCGGACGCATGTCGGTCCAATGCTGGTTCACGTAGTCCAAACAGGACTGACGGTCGGTCGCACCGTGGACCGTCCGCCACCCGGCGGGGACCTCGGCGAACGCGGGCCATAGTGAATGCTGTCCCTCGTCGTTGACCAGGACGAGAAACGAGCCATCTGGATCGTCGAACGGATTGGTCATGATATGTGCTCCTTCGAGTTGACCGGCGGTCAGACGACCCTGATTCCGCCGTCGATGTGGAATACCGACCCGGTGATGTAGCCGGCCCGGTCGGACAACAGGAAGCCGACGAGATCGGCCACCTCCTCGGGGCGGCCCATCCGGCCGAGCGGCACCGAGCTCAGTGTCTGAGCCAGTGCCTTGGGTTTGAGCTGTGCGGTCATATCGGTCTCGATCAGTCCGGGCGCCACGGCGTTGACCCGGATGCCGTACCTGCCGACCTCTTTGGCCAGTGCCTTGGCGAAGCCGAGGATTCCGGCCTTGGACGCCGAGTAGTTCGTCTGCGTCGGCACGCCGTGCACGCCCGCGACCGAGGACACCAGCACCAGGCGGCCACGTTTGCGTTTCATCATACCGAAAACGGCTGAATGGCAGACGTGGAACACCCCGTCGAGATTGGTGTCCAGAACGTCGTGCCAGTCCTCGGGCCGCATCATCACCAGCGGCGTGTCCCGTGCGGTGCCCGCCGAGGTGACCGCGACGTCGAGCTCGCCGAGTTCTCTTTCGGTGCGGTCGATCCAGTCCTTCACCGCGGCGGCGTCGCTGACGTCGACCTTTGCCGCCAGCACGCGCCTGCCGAGGCCGGCGACCTCTTTCTCCACTTCCCGCGCGGCCTGCTCATCCGACCGGTAGCAGAAGCTGACGTCGTACCCGTCTTGCGCCAGTCGGACCACGATGGCCCTGCCGATGCCCCGCGAACCGCCACTGACCAGCGCTACCGGGGCAGGTGGTGTGTTGTCGGCCGTCATCTTCGCTCCTTGAGATGTTGTGGGCGCAGTTGGTCCACCGTCCGGATCGCCGCGACCATCCGCTCGACCGTGAGCACCGTCGCCCCCGCGACCATGCTGGATCCGCTGAACAGCAGTACGTCCTTCAGCATTCGCTCCAGCCGGACGTGGTGTTCGAGCACCGCACCGGGCAGGACCTCTGTCAGGAATCGGACACCGGTCACCGAACCCAGGACCGGCGGATGATCGGTGTCCGGCAACGACATCAGGCCCAGCGCGCCCGCTGCCTGTGCCCACGACTCAAGTACCAGGTTTGGCGGGTACGCCGTACCTGGGGCGTCCGAACCGGTTCGCGCGTACCAAGGTTCGTTGCAGGTCACGGATTTGCGGGCGACCAGCCGCTCACCCGGCACCACGTGGACGACCTCGTCCACTAGCAACATCGGGTAGGTGTGCGGCAGCAGGCTTCCGATGTCCACGTGACCGGTCACCCCGCGCCTCCTCGACGATAGGTCAACCGGATGGTGGCGATCGCGCTTTGGCCACTGTGGGCTTTCGCGGAACACCGCACGCGGTCGGCCTCGGTGTTCCACCGCAGGTCGATGATCAGCTCGTCCCCTGGCACCACCGTCCCGGTGAACCGGGCACTCTCGATCCCGTCCATCCGTGCATCGGCGAGCAGCTCGGGCGCGACGGTGCGGAGGCTGTGGTGGACGCACTCCAGCACGCACACTCCTGGCAGGATCGGAAATCCGGGGAAGTGTCCCGCGAACACCGGCTCCTCGGCGCCGATCAACATGGTGGTCGCCGCCTGCCACTCCCCTTCGACGACAACCGGGTCGCGCAGTACAACCGGTCGGGCCACAACGGAACTCGCGGGTGTGGTCAGCATGCCGGGCCTCGCAGCCGCAACAAGGCGCCCGCTACCGTCCCGTCACGGTCCGAGGACGAGACAATGGCCAGCTTTCCGATCGCGGCCTCGTCTTCGGCCGCGGCGGCGAGTATCGCGGCGATCTGGAAGCCCGCCGAGGCGCATCCGGTGTCACCGACGAGTTCGGTCACCGCGACCCGCTCCGTCGCCTCGGATCCGAACACTTCGACCATCACATCCTGTTCGGCCGTACCGGCGCCGGGCGAGTCGCCGGAGGATGCCGCCGCCCATACGTCGGCAGGCGAGGCGCCGGCCCGGCCGAGAAGGTCGAGCAGGCACGCGCGGACCGACTGACGGAAATCGGAATCCAGACACACCGAGTTGTGCACAGCGAGCAATTCGGCCTGAGCGGACCCTCCGGTGTTTTCCGCTGCCGTGAGCATCAGCACGGCACAGCCTTCGCCTGGCACGGCCGTCGCCCGCTCGCCGCCGCGGCTGCGATGGTCCAGCCACGACCGTGCGGTCGAATACTCCTCGGCCCCACCGCAGACGACATCGGTCACATGGCCGGATCGCAGCAGCCGCCGTGCGTAACCGAGCGCGTGCAGACCCGCCGCTTGCCCACCCGCGACTGTCGCATTCGGGCCTTTCAGCCGGTGCCAGATCGCACTGCGCGCCGCGACACCGTTCATCGCCGCGTTCGGCATCTGTGCCGGATCGACGAAATACGGCACGTCCGCGGTGTACGACGGCCTGATGAAGTCCATTGTGCTCTGTGCGCTGCCGATCGCGGTGCCGAGTACCAGCCCGGTCGCAGCCAGCCGGGCGTCATCGTTGTCGACACCAGTCCGGGCGAGCAGCTCTCCGATCGCGGCGACCGCGAGGCCGGTCAACCGGTCCATGGTGCGGGTTCCCCTGTGGCCGAGCACTTCGCGCACGTCGAATCCGGGAACCAGGCACGCACGGTCCTCAGCGGACTGCCAGTGGTCCAAGTCGAGTCGGGTGACGGTACCGCGAGCTGTGTGTATTCCTTCGGCGAACGCGTCATTGCCGAGTCCGTACGGGGAGACCACGGACCAGTCAGTGATCGCTACCGCGCCAGGCGTCATCAGCGCTCTCCATACCTTCCGAGAAGCACGACGGCGTTGTTGCCGCCGAACGCGAGCCCGTTGTTCTGCGCGATCCGGACGTCCGCGGGCACGGAAACGTTGGGCACGCAGTCGATCTCGCACTCCGGGTCGGTCTCGCGGTGGTTGATCGTCGGCGGGATGAACCCGTGTTTGATCGCCAGCGCGCAGCCGATCAGACCGAGCGCGCTCGCCGCGCCCATGGTGTGGCCGAGCATGGACTTGAGCGACACGGTGCGTGGCGGCGTAGTACCGAAGACCTCTCGGATCGCCCGTGACTCGACCACGTCATTGGCTTTCGTCCCGGTGCCGTGCGCGGAGATGAAATCGACTTCCGCCGGGCTGACGCCCGAGTTGCGCAGTGCTGCCGACATGCATCGCGCGACACCGTCCTGCTGCGGCGCCACCTGGTGGTAGGCGTCGCAACTGAGTCCGTAGCCCAGAACTTCGGCGTGGATGCGCCCACCGCGGGCCAGCGCTGACTCCAGGCTCTCCATCATCACGAATCCCGATCCTTCGCCGGTAAGAATTCCCTTACGGTCCTTGTCGAACGGGCGGCAGACGTCCGGCGCGATCGTGCCCATCCGGTAGAAGCCGACGAAGGTCCGCCTGCTGATCGCGTCCGCGCCGCCGCAGAGCGCGTAGTCGACCTCGCCACTACGGATGGAATCGAAGCCGTGGCCGATCGCGTAGTTGCCGGCCGAACACGCGGTGACGACCGTCATGGTCTCCACTGTGGACAGTCCGAACTCCCTGGCAACCGCGAGCGGCATCCGGTGCGGGGCCACCCGGCGGGCGACGACTGGATCGTGCCCCTGCGGACCGGTGTCGACCTCCGCACGGACAAGCTGGTCGATGTGGTCGCCCTCTCCGTCGGTAGTGCCGATCGCGATCAGGCCACGCCTGGCCCGCAGCGCGTCCAACGGCCACAGTGCGTCCGCAACGGCCATCCGAGCACCGGCGACGGCGAACTGGCTTGCCCTGCCGAGACTTTCCGGCTGCTGCTCGCGAACCCACTCCGCAGGGGAGAAGTCGTGCACCTCACACGCGTTCGTGTGGTCGAATCCCGTGGTTTCGAAGGCTTTGATCGGCGATGCACCGCTTCGGCCCGCACGCAGTCCCTCGGCGTACTGCTCGATCCCGGTACCGATGCTCGACAGCACCCCGAGACCGGTCAGCACGACCCGCCTGGACGCGGCCATCGGCCGCGCTAACTCACCTGACACCTAGCCAACCCCCAGTCTGCCGTAATCGCGCGGCGACAGCCCACTACCAGCGGGCCGCCTCCGCGACCACCTGATACACGCTACGCAGATTCACCATCTCAACTATCTTGTCCTGGCCGATCACCACATTGAACTCCCGCTCGAGTCCAGCGAGGATCTCGATGGCCTGCAACGAGTCCGCGTTGTACTCCTCGACGAACAGGCCGGTGTCCGTGACCTCGTTCTCATCGATCTCCAGCAGCCCGCACACCACTTTCTTGACCTGTGCGAAGCGCTCGTTCGGTTCACTCATCTTGCACCACTCCAATTTCTATTCACCACATGAACTGGCCACCGTCGACAATCAGCTTCTGTCCGGTGATGTAGGCACCCCCAGCACCGATCAGGAACTCCAGCGCGTCGGCCATCTCCTCCGGCGACCCGATGCGTCCCTGCGGGATCTCATCGAGCAGCCCCGCCAGGTACTCCGGCTCGTCCAGCCGGTAGCGGGTGCGCATCTCGGCCGACTCGATCATGCCGGGAATCAGGCTGTTCACCCGTACCTTCGGCGCCAACTCGAGCGCGAGGCATTTGGTCAGGTGCAGCAACCCGGCCTTGCTCGCGCAGTAGTTCGCGCCGTTGACCCGCGGCCGGATCGCGGTCGTCGAGCCCACGTTGACCACCGAACCGCCGCCCGCCTCGATCATCGCCGGGGCCAGTGCCCTGGTCAGATAGAACGGGCCGGACAGGTTGGTGGCCAGCACCTGGTTCCAGTCGTCGTCGGAGATGTCGAGGAACGGCTTGTCGATGTTCAACCCGGCGTTGTTGACCAGTACCGTCACCGGACCGTGCGTGCCGAGGACGTAGTCCGCGAGCGCGCGGACACTCCGCGGGTCCGACACGTCCGATCGCCGCACCTCGAAGTCGTCGCTGGCCAGCTCGTCGACCACCGCTCTTGCCGACTCCTCGTCCGACCGGTAGAGGGCGACCACCCGGTAACCGAGCTTGAGCAGCCGCCTGCTCAGGCCGATGCCGATTCCTTTGGCGCCGCCACTGACCAATGCCGTTGCCTTCGTGCTCACGGCAGCACTCCGGCACACCATTCGAGCACCGACATCGCGCTGGTCATCTTGTGCGCGGTCTGCCGCCATGCCCGGCTCGACGGGCCGTCGAGCACCTCGTCGGTCACTTCCTGGCCGCGGATGGCGGGCAGGTCGTGGAGGAATATCGCGCCGGGCCGCGCCACCTCGGCCATCAGCCCGGTAGTGACGCGGTACGGCTGGAAAGCCCGCAGCCAGTCCGGATCGTCCTTGACCACGCCCATGGTCTGCCAACGGCTGGTGTACACGGCATCCGCGGTCGGCGCGATCGCACCGAAGTCGTGGTGTTGCTGGACACCTGGCTCACCATCGGCCAGCTTCCGTGCGGTGTCGAAGAACTCGGTCGGAACACCGTAGCCGTCAGGGGTGACGAGGGTCAGTCGGAAGCCCGGAGTCAGCGCGGTGGCAAGGACAAGGGCGGACGCGGTGCTGTTGCCTTCCCCGATGTACAGCAGTTCTTTGTCCTCAAGCGTGCCGAACTCCTCCGACAGCGTCGAGAGGTCGGCGAGTGCCTGAGTCGGGTGCTGGCAGCGGGTCAGCGCGTTGACCACACCGAGCCTATGACCGGTCAGCCTGCGCAGCTCGACCATTTCGTCGTTCGTCCGCGCCACCAACAGATCCAGATAGCCGGACAGCACGCGGGCGGTGTCTTCCGGTGACTCGCCGGTGATCAGCTGCAGATCGTCCGGCCCGTACGTGATCACCTGCGCGCCAAGCCCGGTCGCCGCCGCCCAGAACGAGGTTCTCGTCCGTGTCGACGACCTGCGGAAGAAGATGCCGACCGACTTGCCGTCGAGGGTCTGGTGCCGCCGCCGTGGCTCCTTCGCCAGTTCGACCGACCGGAGCGTCAGCTTGCGGACCACATCGGGGGTGAGGTCCGCGAGCGAAATCAAGTTTCTCATGTCGTCCTTCCTTCTCGGACCGGCCGCGGCAGCGGCGGTAGCACAGAGGCGAGCACCGCACCGCGGCGCGCGGCGAACCGGCCGAGCAGACCCAACAGGGGCACGGTCAGTGCCGTGGTCACCAACGCCATCACGATCAGTGCGATGAACAACGGCGCCGACAGGATCCCCGCGGCGTAACCCGCCTGCAGCAACACGATCTCGGTGAGCCCTCTGGTGTTCATCAGCACGCCGAACTGGGCGCTCTGCCAAGGTGAGTACCCCGCACAACGGGCGCCGACGTAGCCACCGCCTACCTTGGCCACGATCGCCAGCAGTGTCGCGAGGGCGATGAACCACATCGGAGTCGCCACCATCGCACCGGTGAACACCTTGATTCCGGTGACCACGAAGAAAATCGGTACGATCAGCTCGCCGAGCCGACCGATCTTCCCGACGACTTCGCTCCACCGCGTGCCGGGTCGATCAGCCGGGAGCGCCAGCCCGACGAGGAACGCACCGAACACAGTGGTCATTCCCCAGTGTTCGGCCAGAAGCGCGGCGCTCAGTGCGACGGCCACGATCACCACGGCGGTCCCTGTCGCCGAACGTGCGGCGATCCGGCCGACACCGTTCACTCCCAATAGCCGGGCGAGCGCGATGGCGACGACCAGTCCACCGATCAGCACGGCGATGGCCCGGGCACTCGACGACATCTCACCGGACGACAGTCCGATCGCCACCGCGAGACCGATCCACGCGACCGCGTCGATGACGGCGGCGGTGCCGAGTGCCAGCTTGCCGAGCGCGGAGATCTTCTGTCCACGCGCGCCGACAATCCTTGCCAGTACCGGTACTGCGGTCACCGCCAACGCGATCGCCAGGAGAACCACCAGTGCCGGGGCCGGGGCGGTGCCGCGCAGGACTGGATCACCGAGCACGACGACGGCGAGCACCCCGCCTGCGACCAGACCAGGCATCAGTCCGCCGGCAATCAGCCACACGTTGCGTAACGCCGAGTGTCCGGCGAATCCGGACTTCAGCTCGTACGCGACCGCCACGAGAAAGAACACCAGACCCGCTTGGCCAAGCACGTGCAACGCGTCGCGCACGTCAAGTGGCGTGACAACGTCGATCGCACCGATGCCGCCGACCGCAACCAGGATCGGGCCGACGAGCAGACCAGCCGCGATCTCACCGATGATCGCGGGCTGCCCGAGCCGTCGGGCCAGTGCACCTGCCAGGAACGCGATCAGCAGCGTGACCGCGACCGCCGCGATCACGTGCAGCACTACGATCACGTGAGTAGCTTCGTCGAGCCTTGCAGTTGCGCGAGGTAGTCGTATTGGCTCGGCAGCCGGTCGACCAGGTCACGTGCCTGGTCCTGGACGGCCTGCAGCTCCTTGACGGCGTTCGTGTCGTCGAGCATGGCCAATGCCGGTGACGCCTGCACTGGCACGCCGCCGAGTCCGAGCAGCATCGAGACGTAGGAGTACGGCTCGAATCCGTGGTATTGCGGCCACACAGAGTCGGTGTCGGGCAGTTTGACACGCCACTGCTCCAGCCGCTCGGCCAGGCCATCGGGCAGCGGACGGGTCTTGGTGTCGCGCCAGTACTGATTGTCGGTTCTGGCGGCCGCGTAGTAGTGCAGGACAAGAAACTCCCGGACGCCGTCCATCACTCCGGCGATCTGACGGTTGTACGCCGTGCGCAAAGCGTCGTCCCAGCCGTTGCCGGGAAAGTGCTTCACCAGCTGCTCGATGGCGTTCTGAATGAAGAAGATTCCAGTCGATTCAAGCGGCTCGACGAAACCACTGGCCAGTCCGACCGCGACACAGTTGTTCACCCAGGAATTGCGGGAGCGGCCGATCCGCATCCGGATATGGTTGGCCTCGAGGTCGTCGGCGACCGGGCCAACGAACGCCCGCAGCTCGGCTTCGGCCTGGTCCGGGGTCAGATAGTCGCCCGCGTAGACGTAGCCGGTGCCGATACGACCGAACAGCGGAATCGTCCAGATCCACCCCGCCTGCCTCGCGGAGGCCGTCGTGCACGGGCGGATGCCGTTGGCAGCCATGTCGGTCGGCACCCTGAGCGCGACCGCGCGGTCGTTGGGCAAAGTGTCCTGATAGGACACGAACTCCTCACCGAGCGCCTTGTTCAAGAGCAGACCACGAAACCCGGTGCAGTCGATGAACAGGTCACCGTGCAGCTCACCGTGGTCCTTGGTGACGACATGGCTGATCCAGCCGCGCTCGTCGAGCGCGACGTCGAGCACGTCGTCCAACACGTGCTGGACACCACGGTCACGACCGAACCCGCTGAGGTACTTCGCCAGCAGCGCCGCGTCGAAGTGGTACGCGTAGGGGAACTGAGTATCCTGTTCGGAGAGTGTGGTCCGGTGTGCGGCATGCGCACCGGTTTCCTTGAACTGCTGCTCGAACAACTGGCCGTCGAGATATCTGGGCGACCGCTTCGCCTCGCACAGCGCGGCGATCAAGAAGCAGTCCCGGTCAAAGGAAGCCGACGGCTTCTGCTGTAACCACCAGTCGGTCAGGGGGAACCCGTCGACGACCCGAAGCCGCTCGAAGGGGTGGTAGAAGTGCTCACCCTGCTGCCGCCAGTTCTCGAACCGGATCCCCAGCTTGTAAGTGGCCTGGCATGCAGGCATCCATTCTTCCTCGGCGAGGCCGAGGTAGTCGAAGAAGTGACGAATCGTAGAGAATGTAGCCTCTCCGACACCAATTGTGCCTACCTTTGAGGATTCAACCAAAGTTACGGAAATCCGGTCGGAAAAAGCCGCGCGCAAGTATGTCGCGGTCATCCATCCAGCCGTGCCGCCACCGACGACAACAACTCTATCGAGCACACAATCCCCCAGGTTTAAGACTGCGTCGTCCTATATATCGCTCTTCCGAAGCTATCGCTTTTACACACGGCAGGCTCAAGCATATGTGATCTACATCACTTGAATGTCACGACTTTAGTATTCAGGCGTTCGGCCCAACACATTGCCCCAGCAAGCCAGATAGTTCGCGTGGCTAACGTGCTGACCTGCGGGTTCGTGTTTGGATTTCTATCAATTGACTCTGGTCGCGAGGGGTGGCCGGGTGCCTCGCTCGGCGGGTGACCGCCGGGGTCCAGGCCAAGGGTTGTCGACCCTTTCGCCTCGCAGGGTGGTCGCAGCCGGCCAGCCAAGGGCAAGCGTAGAGCGGCCCAGACATTCGAGCCCCTTGCGGCGAATGTCGTGGTCACACAGGGCGAGCAACCACATCCAGGCGGTGAGTTCTACTGCCAGGCAGAGCTCAATCAGATCCGGCTGGAGCCGCGCAGGGCAGGCGTAGAGCTGGTCGGCCAGCCGCACCCGTCACGAGCCTTCCCATCAACGTCACAGGCGGATATCCGTACGGGCGAAAGATGAGACCCACCGTCGGTTCGGCCTATATACCTACAGGATGAGATTGTCAAGTGGAGACATTGCCTCCAGAAGTTCGCCAGTCGCGTTTGCCGCGATCAGAAAACCTGCCGGACTTACGCCCGCAAGCCCTGAAAACAAAGTGCGCGAGGCTACGGTAAGCATGTCTCTCATACCAGTTGAGTTCGACTCATTCGGTTCGCGCGGTGACGGGAAGGAGCGCCTCGATGTCTGGCAACCCTGCTGGAGCTAGGTCACGCCCCAACGAATACTCAAGATTCGACAGAGAAGCGATTACGGCTTCAAGCGGGTCAGGGGTTCGGGAGTGAGGTAGGTGCCGCCGGAAGTATCTGCGAGAAGTGCGTCGTCAAAGTTTCGAACAACGCCGACGTGGGGGCGTCCTCAATCCTCCGCGTCGTGAAGGCTTTCCGGAGCAGGCTGCGCCAAACAATAGGCGCGGCTACGACTGGAGGGCAGCGGCGAGCAGCCAGACGGCGCGGAGGTTCCAGGCCGAAGCGATGAGGCCGCCGGTGAGTGCGCCTAGCGGAGTGTGGACCCCAAGCCAAGGCCCGGTGGCAGTGCCCCGATGGCGATGGGCCAGGGCACTACGACCGCGATGCTTTGAGCGACGCTCATGGAGCTGGAGGCGCCGAAGCGGGTCACAAGGCGGTCGGGGACGAACGATGAGCCGAGCCACCCCGGCTGCTGGGCTGGCTGGCGAGAAGGTAGCGCACGCGCCAGGGTCCTTTCCGGATGAACCACCAGGACGTGATCAGCCCGCTGGCCTCGGCGGCCGGGAGGATGCCGGTCAGATGCTCGGTGGCGTGACGTTCCCGTTCGGCGGAGTCGTCGCCGGGATAGGCGATGTTCAGTTGTTTCCATGCGGTCGTGCCCACAATGGCCTTTGGGGGTCAGCGGAGCAGAAGGCAGGCGTCCCACGATGTCGCCACGGTTGCGATGGTCGCGAGGGTGGCTCGGCCGAGCCGGTGAGGAATCCCGCAGGCTCGTCGGGCGGCGCCGTGGCGTCCCGGTGGCGCTGCAGCGCCGAGGTGAGAGTGATCGGCTCGACGGCGTCGGCGGCGATGCGGCGGGCGGTCGCGAGCAGACCGCCGGTTCCGTGGCACAGGCTCCGGTCGGTGAGAGAGTCCAGCTGAGCTGGGTCGTTGAGGCACGTGGTGAAGGCGGCTTCGGCGCGCTGCTGGCGGAAGCGGTCGTGCAGCGCGCGGCCGGCGAGCTGGAGGGCTCGGGCGATACCCGGCGTCCCGTAGCACCAGGATGGCCGAAGGTGTTCTCGCTCGCGGCGTGGACGGTCTCCGGGGATGTCCAGCGTCCCGCGTACCGCCACGATCTCGCCGATCTGCGGGGCGGCGATGCCCATGCCTTTGCCGAACGTGTGGGCCCGGGCGACCCGCACGCATGCCGCGTTGAGCTCTGTGACCACTCGGCGGGCGTCCTTGGCCTCTGGCCACGGTGATCGATCTGCATACCCGCGAGGTCGTCGGGCACGCCATGGCCGATCACATGCGCGCGGACCTGGCCTGTGACGCGATCACCCTGGCCACCGCACGCGGCCTGATCGGCCACGACGCGGTGTTCCACTCCGACCGCGGCGTCGAGTACACCTTGGCCCAGTTCCGGAGGGCGCTGGCCAAGTCACGGATCCGCTCGTCGATCGGACGGGTCGGATCCTGCTACGACAACGCCGTCGCCGAGTCGTTCTTCGCCACCCTCAAAACCGAAATCGGCACCACGATGTGGCGGACCCGCACCAGGCACGACACGACGTATTCCGCTATCTGCACTACTACAACCACGACCGTCTACATTCGACAGTCGGCCACCACACACCAGCCGAACCCGTATCACTTACGCTCAAACCCACGCAGCCGCGTGAAAGCCCCGTGTCCGCATCCCGGGGGAATCTCGAGCCGTCACGCGCCCGAGGACTACGCACGAGTTCTGGACTGGTTCCCTCTCGCCGAGCTGGAGTTGCTGCGTCATGACCTCACCCGCTGACGATCCCCATGCCGCGCTGCTCGCGCAGCTTCAAATGTCGTCGTCCGTGTCCGGCATGAAGTTCAACGATGATGTGCTGGCCCTGCTCACGGTCGAGCCGGACCCCGATCCGCTCCCCGGCGTCGAGTACACGGGCGACGAAGAGGACGACGCGCTGCACCGCGGCTTCCGCGAACGCACCGCCCGCGAGCTGGAACGGATACAGCTCGCGACCGAGAGCAAGTACTGGTTCTGCGTCTGCTTCACGAGCCAGGACGACAAGGACGCCTTCCTCGCCGCCGCCGGTCTCGTCGTCATCGGGGACAAGTACCTCGACGGCTACGCCACCGCGGAACTGCTCGGCGTCACCATGCCGGAACCCGACGACGCGGAGAGGGGGTGAACTGAATGCCTCCACGCAAGCGACAGACCGCCGCCGCAGCCGAGAAACGCGGCACTGCCCGCAAGAAGGCCACCACCGCCCCCAAAGCGAAAGGACGCGGCAAGGCGTCCAGCGGCTCCAGCTAGTAACGCTGGCTCAGGCGATCACCGACTACGGGCCACGAGGCGGCCACCATGCCATCTTCGAGGTCAACCCATCTCGATGGTGATCATGCGGTGGCCACCTCACGCCTACGACATGTCGTCAAGTCACACGTCGGCTTCCGTAGTCACGGATCCTTCGCTTCTTCACCGTTAGCGGCCGCCTATTGACCTAACAACGAAATTTGGTCGTCCGATTTTGCCCCCAGGTGCGACGAGAACATTGCTCGCCGTGCAATTCCCATTTGCCCAAAGCCGTTGAAACTCGAAGCTTCGATTGTGGACCGAGAGAACCTTGAACGTGAGACCGGCACAGTCTCCAGGCTCAACCGGCCACATATAGCGCATGGTGCCGGTGAAGTTATAGCCCTCGTACATACAAACTTCGCCCGACGGGCAGGGGGTCGCTGCGGCCGCTGGACCAACTGCCGTTCCAGTGACTATCCCTGCCGTCAATAGAACCGTAGCGATAAGGCTGACAGCTCGTGCCATGATCATCTTCTCCCCAGTAGAAACAGATTGTCGACATATGCCTAACGACAAAGTAGAGCTTTTGCAACTCGCCTCGTCGATGTCAACCCACATGGAGCAACACGGGAACAGTCGGACAGGCGAGAATCCTCGGTACGTCGTATCAAAGCAGAACTCGTGTAGGGGGCGTCATGGGAAGCGCGGCCCCGCACGAAAACCGACCTCGCTACGGATCTTGCACGGTGATCGTAAGGACCGGATCAACGATGCTGAGCCCGTGCCGCCTGCGGCGGAGATCGTGTCGCCGGAGTGGCTATCGGAGAAGGGGCGGGCGATCTGGGATCGGCTCTCCCCGAGCATGATCACACGTAGAGTCCTGACCGCATGGGACGTCGACGCCCTTGGGGTGCTGTACGAGGCCCTTGCCCGGTATGCCGTAGCTACCGCCCTGGTGAACGGTTCCGCGTTGCTGGTTCCTGGTGGCGGGGTCTGGTGCCGAATCCGGCGTTGAAGGTGCGGGCCGATTCCGAACGTACGTTCCTGACGTTCGCGGCGCGGTTCGGGCTGACGCCATCGGACCGGCAGGCGATCAAGGCCGAGGTGATGGCGGGACCTCGGGCGACGCGGGCCGTCACCTCTCCTGAACCCCGTTCCCACACCCGGAAACCCAGTTCCAAGACCGGCACGCCGAAGTCCCTGCGGATTCCGGTGTGCGGCTGGTCCTTCGGCGGACGTGCCTGCCGCCAACGCGGCGACCACCTCTGCCAGCAGCGCGCCGATCATGCGCAGGCGGCGGACGCGCTGCACCCGCGCACTGGCTAGCTCGCGGCGGCGGGTTTCCGGCGCGGGCCGCTAGAGCCGGTCGGCTCAGTCCTGCGGGTGGCGAGACTTCCGGGCGAGGTGGAAGATCCAGGCGGCGACCAGAGCAGTGACCAGTCCGATCGCCAGCAGGAACCACCCAATTCCCTGGCCACTGGAGGCGACGATGCTGATGCCCGCTACCACCGACATGAGGGCCATCAACGCCGTTGTCGTTGCCCTCCAGGTGAAGGGCGACCGGTTGTCGAAGTCCTTGGATGTGTCAGCTTTCATGGCCCTCTACTACCCGGAAAGGGCTTCCATCAATCCCGGGGTGCGTTCGCTTCACTTCGCCGGACCGCGGCCAATCCATCCGCGCCATCCATCCACCCAGTTTAAGGGGGCGAACTTCAGGCGCAGGACACCAGCAACTAGCACTTTTGTACTAGGACCCGCACTTTTTTGTGCGGGTGAAATGGGTTTTTGCGGTTTTCTGAAAGTGAAGCGGCGACTGCGCCACCCGCGAACGTGACCATGGCGACCAGCATCCAATCGAGCTGTCACGCCGTGATCCCGCTGCTGGTACCGGCGACGACTTGAGCTCCGACCGGGCACGCGCCAAGGACGGCCACAGCGGCCTGCGTTCGTGTCGGCGTGGCGTTCACGCCACGAATTTTCATACGTGCCTCTGATGGCACTCAGTGCATTCCATGAGGACAGGTAGTGACTGATTCCCGCGTACCCGGCGACAACGCCGCCACCTCGCAGACCCCGCCGGAGCCCAATGCGACCGCGACCGGCACGACCCCGCCCGACACCGGGCTGGCCAGCACACCGGCCGAGACCGGACAGGCCGCTGAGGTGGATTACAAGGCCCTGTTCGAGCAGGCTCAGGCCAAGCTGAGCAAGGCCGAGAAGACCGCTTAGAGCGTGTCTTACGTGGTGATCGGTCACTGATCTTTGCTGTGGTTGATCGTTTGTCGTTGCGGTTGGTGCCGGATGAGCTGTGGAACCTGGTCGAGCCGTTGATCCTGGTGTTCGAGCCGCGTCCGCAGGGCGGTGGTACTGCCCCGGTGGATGCTCGTGCGGTGTTCACCGCGATCGTGTATGTGCTGACCAGTGGGTGTGCGTGGCGGGATCTGCCGCCGTCGTTCGGGGTGCCGTTCCAGACCGCGCACCGCCGCTTCAGCCAGTGGACCACAGCCGGACTCTGGCGGCGCCTGCACCACGCACTTTCGGACGAACTCGGCAGCCAGGACCACCTCGACTGGAGCCGCGCGATCGTGGACGGAGCGTGTGTACGGGCCAAAAAAGGGGATCTCTGACCGGTCCCAGCCCGGTCGACAGCGGCAAGCCCGGCTCGAAGATCCACGCCCTGTCCGACCGCGCCGGACTGCCGCTCGCCGTCGCCGTCTCCGCCGCCAATACGAACGACTCCCACGCGCTCAAGCCGCTGGTGATGACGATCCCGGCGATCAAGTCCCGCCGCGGTCCGCGGCGGCGTAAGCCGGCCAAGCTGCACGCCGACAAGGCCTCCGACCAGCCCGACCTGCGACGCTGGGTCCACGACCGCGGCATCAAGGTCCGCGTCGCCCGCAAAGGCATCGAATCCAAAGACAAACTCGGCAAACACCGCTGGGTGATCGAACGAACCATGGCCTGGTTCACCGGATACCGCCGCCTCACGTTGCGCTACGAACGCAAAGCGAACACTTCCTCGCCTTCCTCATCCTCGGAACCAGCCTCACCTGCTACAAGAAACTCCACAAACTCACCATATGAGACGAGCTCTTAGTTGCTGGAGTCTACAGGGCAGCGACGCCGCCCTCGTCCCCGCCAAGCGGGCAGCACGTGCCTACAGTTGCCCGCGATGCCGATCGAGACACTACACGCTGGATGGCAAAGCCTTCCTTATTCCCACTCGCCAGGGAATCAGCAGCGCACCGGGTCAGAGCAGGTCGGAGAGGGTGTTCGAGCAGCACCGCGTCCCGCCCAAGAGCGTTCGGTTAAGGGGAATTTATCATTTCCCCTTAACCGGTGGTGATCTGTCTCGTCACAACCTACGGATGACGATGACCGCGATCGACCCCGCAAGGGAGAAGACTCCTGGTAGCGCAGGCACCACCATGAGCCATGGCTGGTAGGGCAATCGCCCAGCCCAGTCAGGTCAAACCGAGGGCAGCACGGCAATCCATGCTCACGGAGATGACGAAGGGCACGCAGGCCCCTCCCACTCGGTACCCACGGCGAATTCGACTCTATGGCAACGTTGATGGACGATGGATCCCCAAGACCAAGCTCCCCAGCGGGATCCACCTCACCCGATGGCGCGCCATGCGTACTCCGCGACTACACCGGCGAAACCCTGCTCACCTGCTTCGCCGAGATGAACGCAGCTCGAGCCATCACCGTCGTCGCCGACCCAGGCAACAAGCCCTACAGCCCTTTCCCTGTGCCTCTCATCACACCAAGCACATGATCGCATCTTCACGCGTGATCGAGGCCATGCTCGCGTTCCTTTGAACGCATTCGCGAGGAATGCCCTCCGACCACGGTCGACCCGGTACGTCGTCAAGATCAAGACAGACATCGTTCCTGGGATTAGGGCAACTCCTCTTCACTGAGCGCACCGTCAGTCGTCTGCGGCAGGTCGAGGCTGGGCTGAGGAGTAAGCACCGTCGAACCGCGGGGCGAGCACAGAACGCTGCGCGCCGTGCCAGGACCGAAATACAGCGCAGGACTACGGGCAGGAGCCGTCCTGCCTGAAGTCACTACTCCAGCCGCGGTTCGTGATACTGGCAGCGCTCGGTGTTGGTGTCGGCGCCGCCGTTCCGACCAGCCCTGGATATCGATGACGGCGTGCGGTGGTTCGATGACGAGTTGGCCGTGAAGGCTCCTGATCTCGTTGCGTGTCAACGGGAACAGTCCTGTGGCGGATCAACACGGATGTGAGCGCGGCGAGGGGATCCGGCGCGTTACCTTCGCCTTGCCTATCGATGGTATGTCCGATTCAGTACCAATGGGGGTACCGAATACTTTACAGAGCACTACGGTCAGGTGTTGATCGATCTGACACCACTGAATCCCGTCCCATGCTGGACTCCCTCTTTCTGTGCAGGAGGCCGAAAAATCATGTGGATCCGACGTATGTCCATGATCGCCGCCGCCGTCTTTGCCGGGTCGCTCTTTGCCGGGCCCGCGGCAGCGGCCGGGTCACCGGCCGCACCGCCGATCGAACCTTTTATCATCGGCGGCAAGGTCGTCACCACTCCTTACTCGTTCTTCGCGTCGCTTCAACGCAATGGTCGTCATTTCTGCGGGGCGTCGCTGATCGCCCCGCAATGGCTTGTCACGGCGAGGCACTGCGTCCAGGGCTCCACCGGTGGCGGTTTCTCCGCTCGGATCGGCGCGGTCAACACCGGCTTCGGCGGCGAACTCATCGTCGCGGCAAGCGCGACCCTCGGCGCGAACGACATCGCCGTGGTGAAGCTGTCGAGAGCAGCCACTGCCACGCCGATCAAGATCGCGGCCTCCAGCCCGGCCGTCGGCACCGTCAACAAGCTGATCGGTCACGGGCAGACGTGCGGCACCCCTGGTTGCGGTGGTTCGTCGCCACAGCTTCGCGAGGTGGACACCACTACCGTCGCGGACTCCAGGTGTACCGCCAATTTCAAGCGAGGCAAAGAGATCTGCTTCCAGGGCGCACCCGGAACCAGTGCCTGCTACGGCGATTCCGGGGGACCGTCCATTTTGGGTGGTGAGCTGACCGGCGCTACCAGCCGATCCGGTAACAACAGCAGCAACTGCCTCAATGGTCCCGGAATCTACAACAGTGTTCCCGGCTATCGGACCTGGATCGACCAGGTCACCGGTGGTGCGGTGACCGCGTGGGAGGCGACGCTATAGCTCCTCGAGGGTCCTGACCTGAGCGCCCGGGCCGACGATCGCTCGTCAACGATCGTCGGCCCGGGCGCCGGACCGAGGATGGGCCGTCGATGCTCCCGACGATGCCGTAGCGGCTCGCCTGCTCGCCGTGGTCGCAGGTCTTGGCGTTCTCGGTGCGCGGTCGCGCCTGGGGCCACCCGAGTTATGCGGCAACCGCATCAACACCGCGGGCCACCGTGCCCACAGGCGATCCTCCCCCGACAATTTCCCGCGAGCCACAAAGCGCAAACGTGCACCCCGCGAGAAAGCCTGAACCAGCAGGATCGCACCTAAAGCGAAAAGTTCTCCCCGCGAACGAGGTCGTGTGGCCGAGCGCCTGCGGTGAGCAGGTCGAGCAACAGCGCCATCAGTGGATACCGGTTACGCGAACTACGAAGCGCCTTCCACAACGGCGATCCGCAGAGCGCGGTCACCGAAGCATCCGTTGTCCAGCACTAGTGTCGCGTGATCCTGCTTGCTTGACGTTTGGTTTCGTTCCTCGGACGACGATCTCGCGTGATCAGACGGCGGTTACGCGTGATCAGACGGAGATCTCCGGAGATCGCCGTCTGATCACGGGTAAGACCTGCAGGATCACGCGACACTAGGCCCGATGGGGTCCATGACGGTCACATAGGGCGCAGATTCCAAGGGGCGGTCGGTGAAGAAGCGGACCGCCAAATCGGCGACGTCGGCCGCACGCTCCAGGACGACCCAGTGGTCGGAATCCTTGATCGTGAGGAACCGGCTGCCGGATATGGTGGCCGCGAACTCGCGCTGCCGTTCGGGAGCGGTGATGGAGTCGTGTTCGCCAGTGAACACCAGTGCCGGTACCCCGGACAGGCCACCGTCGAAGGACGGGCCGCTGATCAGGGAACGACGCAGGTAATCCATCACGTGCGGAACGTGGACGGCGACGTGGAGCATTGACCGCCGCACGTACCGATACACCAGGGAACGTCGCGGGATGCGCCGATTCTCGTCGAGGCACAGCTGCATGTTCGCGGCCACCGTGGCGAACTCCTCGGTCGCCCCGATCGCGAGGTGGGCGGCCGCCTCGCGCAACGATTCCCGCTGCGCCGCGTCGGTGTGCGAGACCACTCCGCCGAGGATCAGCCGTGCGATGCGGTGAGGGCTGCGCTGAGCGCAGCCGAAGGCGAGTTCCGCGCCGTAGGAATAACCGAACAGGTTGACCCGCGGTACGCCGAGATCGTCGATGATCCGGTCGAGCGCGGCGCACATGAAGTCGGTGCCGGCACCGGGAGGCAACGGGTCCGACGTCCCCATTCCGGGGAGGTCCGCCGTCACCAGGCACGCGATCGGGGTGATCCGATCCTCCATATGCGGCCAGCCGTTACTGCCCTGGAGTCCGCCGCCGATCACGATCACCGGCTCGGTCCGCGGATCGGACTGCCGGAGCAACCGGTAACTGAACTGTGTCCGACCGATCGCCAGCGAACGGACAACTTCCTCGTGCATGCTCTACTTTCTGCTCCGAATGCGGTGTCGAGCCCGGGGCTCAGCAGCCTTTCGTGAGGACGAGGGCGGCGTTATGGCCGCCGAAGCCCATCGAGATCTTGACCGCGCACTCGAACTCGGCAGCCCGGGCTTCCTTGGTGACCACGTCGATCGGTATGCGGATGTCCCTGGTCTGGAAGTTCGCCGTGGGCGGCACCAATTGCCGCTCCAGGGCCAGCACGGTCAACGCGGTCTCGATGCCCCCCGCGGCGCCGAGAGTGTGCCCGGTCATCGGCTTCGTCGAGGTCACCAGCGGCTCCTCGCCGAGGACCCGGCGCAGCATGGTGGCCTCGATGAGGTCGTTCATCACGGTGGACGTCCCGTGGGCATTGACATGGCCCACGTCGGCCGGCGTCACGCCCGCGTCGTCCAGCGCGGTCCGCAGCGCACGCTCGATTCCCTTGCCTTCGGGTTCCGGCGCCACCGCCGCGTGGGCGTCGCTGGAGGCGCCGTAGCCCGCGATACCCGCCCGTACACGCGCTCCGCGAGCGACGGCGTGATCGGGTCGCTCCAAGACGACCAGACCGGCACCCTCGCCGACCACGAAACCGTCACGGTCGGCATCGAACGGACGGCACGCCGTCGACGGATCGTCCCGACGCGTGGACACCGCCCTCATCTGGCAGGCACTGGCGATCAGCAAACGGGAGCACACGGATTCGGCGCCACCCGCGATGACGACGTCGCACGCACCCGAGCGCAGCAGCTGCAGGGCGGTGCCGATCGCGACCGTGCCCGAGGAGCACGCGGTGGAGACACTCAAGCTCGGTCCGCGCGCGCCGAGGTCCATGCAGACACTGCTGGCGGCGCTGTTCACCGTGGTCATCGGCGCGAGCTTCGGCGAGACACGGCGTGCGCCTTTTTCGGCGAGGACGGCGCTTTGCTGGTCGTAGAAGGGGAGGCCCCCGTGGGCCGAGCCGATGACCACCGCGATCCGATCCGTCTCCCAAACCGAGGTGTCGAGACCCGCGTCCGCCACAGCTTCCCGCGCCGCGATCACCGCGAGCTGCGAGAAGCGGTCCATCATCCGCAACGCCGGTACGCCCAGCAGGCTCACGGTGTCAAGGTCGTCGACGGTGTACATGAAGTCGCACGACAGACCGCGAAGCTCGTCCTGGTGTCGCACCCCCTTGACGGCGCTGGGTTGTGTCACACCACGCCAAGCGACCTCGGCTCCGACTCCCGCCGCGGTGACCAGCCCCAGACCCGTCACCGCGGCGGTGAGACGCGGTGCCGTCATGCGGCGAGCTTCTCGTCGACGACCGCGGCCAGCTGTTCCACGGTCTCCCGGGAGGTCAACTGGACGTCTTCGAGGTCGATGCTCAGGTTTTCCTCGAGGAGCACACGCAACTCTTCCAAGGCGAGGGAGTCCATGCCCAATTGATGCAGTGAAGCCCCGGAACGAACGTCGGCCGGTTCCACCCCGAATTTTCGGGTCAAGAGGATGGCGATCTCTTCTGCGACGGTCACGCTGGCATTGCCTCCTATTCGATCTTCACACCTACCGTGGTCACGACACAGCAGTAGATGCCCACAGACTCCGTTTATACTCCTGGCAGGCTAAAACTCTCACTTTTTGACTCGATGGAGTGAAAGTGTCGGAACGAATTCCGGACAATTGTCGGAAATAACAAGTTCAGCGATGATAAGAAGGCTACAGTGGAAGTCACGTTCACCCGCGTCGCCGCTCGCTCACGACCGGCGAAGGCAGTGCGGGATCGTCGGCTTCCAGAGCGGAACCCACACGTGACGGGGACGTTCCCGTTAAGGGAGAAGCGTTGGCGCGCCACGATTGCTCGCGTCTTCCTTATCATCCGCGACCGTGCCACGACGAGCATACAAGCCAGAAGACGACCGACAAGCATCGGGTCAGTTCGTCCGGCTTCCCACATCCGTCCCAGCGTTCAACTCCGATTGCTCATCGAGCCTGCCGACGATTGACATCAGCGCGTCGTGCAACGCGACCGACACGCGAACAAACCATAACCTCGTCGTATGGCCACTGCCGCGCGTCCCCTCCCCCAGGAAACTCCGGCCTGCAACGTGGACATCCGGCCATGACGACCGACTGGGGGACTGACCAGCGTTAACTCGGCGTGCATTACTTGGGCGACCCCGTCAATACGCGCAAGCACAATACACTCGAACTGGTGACCACAAGATAGATAGAGCGACGAATACCGTAACACGACCGTGGGAATCGTCGCCCCGCTCTGTTCGAGAGTAGCCCGGCTTGGACACTTCCTTGATCGACAAGCCAGTCGCGCCGACCGGGCGCCGGTCCTTGCTTGCTCGCCCAGGACCACGCGCAGCCGGGTCCCGGTTCCGCCGAGGCTCTCTTCCCCGTCTTGCTCAAAAGCAACTCCGCTGCGCACCGAGAAACAGCAGGTCGCGGAAATACCGCGCCGAGCATTCTACGAGCAAGAGAACCAGGTTCCCGGCGTTCTCCGTGCACAAGGCGACCTTCCGGTGGAGAACAAGCTGCCCTCAAGGGGTACGAAACTTGTGGTCAGTAAGGCAAAGGTGCCACGTCTTGTCCCGGGGGGCCGTGCCCGGCGTGGCGGATTTCAGGTTCGTCGCGACGGGTAGGGGGCCACCCTTCTCGCGTCCGACCCGCCTTCGCTGAACCTCATGGTGTTCCACCGGGTCGTCCGTTTGTCGCGAGGTGGGAAACGGCGGCTACGCTCTTGCGGTGCCGAAGGATTCCATCGACCGCATGGTCGACGAGTGGGCCGCCAGCGACGGCGGACGAGACGTCAGCGCCCTCCAGGTGATCGGCCGGTTGTTCCGCAGCGCCGGGCACGGTCAGGCCGTCGTCGTCGACGCGCTCCGCCCGTTCGGCCTGAGCTACGGCGACTTCGACGTCCTGAACACTCTCCGGCGACGCGACGATCCCGGCGGGACGCATCCGCGGGACCTCGCGGAGACCGCGCTGATCACCTCCGGCGCCATGACCGCTCGACTCGACCGGCTGGAGCGGAGCGGCCTGGTGAAGCGCCGCCCCGACCCCGAAGACCGGCGCGCGGTCCGGATCCGGCTCACCACGGCCGGGGCGGACCTCGCCGCCAAGGCGCTCGATGCGGTACTGGTCGCCGACGAGGCGTTGCTGGCCCCGCTCACCCCGGCGCAACGGCGCACCCTGGCCGCGTTGCTGAAGAAGATGCTTCTGCACGCGGAGGCCGGCTGACGTCGGTCAGGCGTCTTCGGCTTCGAACTCCGCCTTGAACGCGGCCGCGCGTTCGATCGAATCGACCGGCCACGCGACCAGGCTCACCGGCACCCGGTCACCGACAGCCGCCGCGACATCGCGAGCCACCCTCAGCGACGTGCCGCCGCAGATCTCGATCACTTCGGCGCCGTCGTCGACCAGTTGCCGGGCGACCGTGACGGCGGTGCGGGAGTCCGGCACCGACACGGCGGTGGTCTTGCCGCCACCGGCGTGTTCGCGAACCACACGGTGCCTGGCCGGGTCGGCGCTGGGATGCCCGACGAAGATCGTGGCGGAGTCGCGGATCGGGTGCGCGGTGGACGTTCCGAAGCCGAACGCCGCCACACCGACCGCCACCCGTCCGTCGACGGCGTCGACGACCTGACCGGCCGAGGCCAGGTCGAACCCGCGATACAACTCGATGAGCTTGACACCGGAGGCTACCGCTTCCGACGCGACTCGCGCGGCGGCGGCCCCGTCCGGAACCCAGGCGAGCAGCGCTTCTGCCTCGCCGAGGTCCTGCACCACGCGATCGTTCTCCGGGTCGGCTCCCGGTTCAAGGAACAGAAACAGCTCCACGCTCTCGCTCATGACGGTCTCCAGTTAGCTTGCCATTGAACTACTTGACAGCAAGCATAACCGGTCTCGGGTTGGTGATATTCCGCTCGCCGGTGTCCCGCCGAAGTCCGGGTACTACGCGACTTCCTCCTGGAGCACTTCCCGCAGAAGGGTGTCCGCGGTACTACGGGCAAAGGTCGTCGCGGTGCGACTCAGCCGGTCACGGCCACCCCTTCCGGCTGCTGACCGACGGGCACCAGGGCGATTTGCTTCGACGTGGCGGTGTCGATCACCGACATCGTGTCCGACGCGGTGTTGGTGATGTAGACGACATCGCGTGGCGTCAACGACAAGCCCATGGGCGCGTCGCCGACCCTGATCAGCGTCAGTGCCCCGGATTTCGATCGCTGAATGCCGCTACGCATTCTCCCAGTCGGGCACGAGGTTCTTACTTTCCGCAGCGGACAGACGGCGATAGAACACGACGAACAGGGCGAGCGCCGCGATCAGGTAGGCGTTGCCGACGACGGCCTGGCCAATGTTCCAGGTGCGTTCGGCGCCGCCTCCGCCGGGGACCACGGCGACCGTCCAGCCGGTGAACACGACGGCGGCCATCGCCACCGCCTGCCGCCGGACCCTGACGCACAGGTAGCCGAGGGCGGGCACCACCCACACCCAGTGGTGCGTCCACGAGATCGGGCAGACCAGCAGCGCGCAGCCAGCCGTCACCAGCAGGGCGGCGGGGTCGTCGCCCACGCGGTGCAGCCGCCGAACGAGCCACATCATGACCGCCGCGCAGAGTACGCCGAAGCATCCGATGAGCACCGTCGCCGCCCGGCCTTCCGGTAGCGTTCGTGCGATGAATCCTTGCCACGACTGGTTTCCTACCCAGCCTTTCATCTCCGCGAAGTGGCCGTTGAAGATCGCGGACGTCCAGTAGCGCAGGGTATCTTTCGGCAGTACGACGAACGCGAGTGTCGTCGCGCAGAGGAAGGCCGCCACCGCGCGGGCCGCGTCGGCGGTTCGCCGGACGAGCAGGAGGTGGACGATGAAAATCAGCGGGATCAGTTTGACCGCCGCCGCGAGTCCGATCCCGATACCGCGGAAGCGCGAATCACGCAGCAGAAGGATATCCGCGACCACGACGGCCATCAGGATGAGGTTGACCTGGCCGAGTCCGATCGTCTGCCACACCGGCTGCAGCGCGAACGCGGCGAGCAGCAGGAGCGGGACGTACGCTCGCTCGGTGAAGGGCCGGAGCGCGACATAGAGCGAAGGTGCCGCCGCGATCGCCAGCAGGCCCCAGCACCCTTGCGCCGGCAGCGCGGTCAGTGGGACGAAGAGCAGCGCGGCGAACGGCGGATAGGTGAACGGCAGCTCCGGCGCCCAGTCGGGTAACACGGTCAGGTGCGCGTACAGCGGCTCCCCTTGTAGCACGGCGAACCCGCCGGCGCGGTAGACGGCCGAGTCGACCCCGAGCGGGGTGTCCGAAAGCCACCAGACGAACGCGATAGCGACGAGCACGGTGACCGCGGTGCCGACGGCGATCAGCGTCGCGTTGGCGCGCAAGGCGTTGATCCGATTCATGGGTGAAACGATCTCCGTTTCGGCACCGCGGCACATCGCCCGGCGGAACCGTCTTGGCCCTGCTACCCCGGTACCACCGGACGGCGAACCCGTACCCCGGTACTACCCGGACCCGATCAGCCCGCCTCGTAGGCGACCACGACCGCCTGGGCCGGTCACGGACCGTCGGCCCGTCGAGGACGACGTACGGCGAATCACGGTAGAACGCGCGTGCCGACGCCGATCTCCCGCGTCCCGGCGGCGTCTCGCGTTCAGCACGCGAGACACCGCCGGGACGTGCTCAGTCCGGATGGGAAACGTACCGATCTCCCCAGTAACCGCTGAAGTTCACCGGTTTACCGGTCATGTCCCACTCGAGGATGTTGTCCTCGCCGGTGCTCACCAACAGGTCCAGGATGACCTTCGTCATCGGCCCTGGATGTGCTTCGCGCCAGTCGTCCCGGGTGTTGTAGGCGACACCCCACTCGTCCGGATCCGCCGAGCCGGGAATCCACCAGAATGTGCCCCCCGCGCCGTTGGTCCCCCAGGGATAGAGCCCACCCGGTTCCGGGAAAAGCCGGTACGGGACGCCTCGCAGGTATTCGAGATCCTCATCGCCGAAGATCTCCAGCAGTTCGGCGTTCTCCCGCTTGACGTTCGCGCACACCTCGACGTTCTCGCTCGGATTCGAGAAGGCGATGACGTCGCGAAAGCCGCCGGAAGGGAACCGGGTGAGCAACTCCTTGTAGTCACCGGGAAGCGGTGTCCCCAGCTCGCGTTCGACAGTGGTCCAGTCCAGCTCCGGCCGGAAGTCCCCGGCCCGCCACCCGACGAGCTCGCAGATCTCGTCGACGTACGACCGTTTCGGTTTTTCTGACATCTTCTTCTCCTGGTCGCCGTCAGGCCGTCCGGAACGCCGGACAGGTCTCCTTGACGAGGTTACCGGTGGGGATGTTCTCGATCTTGGCGAAACACTTCGCGCCGTTCGAGGCCATCGCCTCGATGAAGATCCACCTCGGCATCGCGGCCGTGTTGGTCGCGTACTGGACGTGGACCTCGTAGATGACCGAGACGTCCTGGCGGGGATACCGGTCCAGCATGTTCGCCACCGCGTTCTCCACCCTCTTGACGTCGGAGAGGTTGACCTTCGACCACTGGGTGACGATGTTGTCCACCAACATGGAACCGTGCAGCCTGGCCGCGACCAAGTGTCCCTTGTGCACCGGCGTGCCGTTCAACGTGGACGGGACACCGTCGGGATGTCCCACCGGGGCCGCCGGATCCCCGGACCGGTCCGTGGTCTTGTTCGCGCACACGATGCCGCCGGTGGCCCGCTTGGCGGCCTTGCCGAGCCAGGTGAAGTTCTCCATGGGGTAGTTGAAGGAGACGTTCGCCGGGATCACGGTCTTGAAACAGCCGTCCACTTCCCGCTGCCGGGCGACGGTGCTGAGCCGCTGCCCCGGTTGCGGACTGACCGCGGGCTGCTTCTTGTGCTCGTCCTCCACTCTCTTGCGCAACGCTTCCCTGTCGACGGTCTCGCAGGCGGGCGGGGCCGCCGCCGATATCGCGGCGCCCGGTTTCTTGCACCCCTTGAGCTGCCTGATCAGGTCGCGCACGTTGTCGGCGATGCGACGGCCGGCCATCTTCACGTCCTTGAAGGTGCGGATGCCCTTCACGATCCGCACGGTGGCGCTGACCGCGTCCGGGATCTTCCGCAGCACCGACGCGATCTTGAGGATCGGCAACGCGTTGATGACGGTCATCACGCAGGAGATGAAGTCGCCCTCCATGAAGCACCGTTTCGCGTCGGTGTAGCCGATCAGGTCGAGGATCACCTGTCCGCCCTCGTCTACGATGAGCCCCATCAGGTCCCTGTTCGCGTCGGCGCGGGCCCGGTTGTACTCATCGACCCCGGCCTGGCCCTTTTCCGCGCGCAGCAGTTCTTCTTCCTCCGGCGTCAGCGCGGGGACCTCGCTGTCGTCGGTGATGGCCTGCTCGGCCTCCGCGCGTTCCCGCGCCTCTTCCTCCTGCCGAAGCAGCTCCTGCATTTCGGCCAGCTGGTCCTGGATCGCCTTGGCGTCCGCTTCGGCGTTCGCCGCCCTGTCCTCCACGTTCTTCGCGTACTTCTCGGCGTTGCCGGCCGCGGAATCGGCGTCACGTGCGTAGTCCGCGGCCCGGTTCGCGGACTCGCGGGCCGCGTCCGCGTCCCGCTGGGCCTGCGCCGCCGCCTGCTGAGCCGCGGTCGCGTCCCGCTGGGCCCGGTCGGCCGCGGCGACGGCTTCGTTCGCCGCCCGGGTGGCGTCGTCCGCCGCCTTCCTCGCCGCGCGTGCGTCCGCCTCGGCCTTGTCGGCCGCCCGTCCGGCCAACGCGGCGTCGGCCGCCGCCTGGTCGGCGGCGGCGCGTGCGGCCTTGGCATCGGCCTGCGCTTCGACGTCGACCGCATCGGCCTCGGCCGATGCCCTCCTTGCCGCCGCGGCGGCCACCGCGGCGTCCGCCGCGGACTGCTGGGCCGCGGCGGCGGACCGTGCCGCGTCGGCCGCCGAAGCGGCGGCGGCAGCAGCGGCCTGGAACGCGGGCTTCACCTCGAGCCCGGCGTTCCTGGCCGCCTCGGCCGCGCGCTCCGCCTGAGCGTTCGCGTCGGCCGCGGCGGCTTGTGCGGCCCGGACCTGGGTGTCGCCGACGTCCTTCGCCCGGTTCGCCACCATCAGCACGAAATCGGCGTCCAGGTCGTTTCCGGTGAACGGGCTGACCAGGGTGATCGCCTGGTCGGCGGGAGCGGCGATCCCGGCCCCCGACAGCCCCGCGGCGACCGCCGCGCGGGTGGCGATCCCGGCCTGGGTCGCGGCGGTCGCGGCCTCCGCCGCCGCCGCGTTGGCCTCGTCCTGGGTCCGATGCGCCGCGGTGAGCGCGTGTTCCGATTCCACCGCCGCCTGCTGAGCCAGGTTCGCCGCGTTACGGGCATTCTCGGCGGCACGCGATTCCGCCGCCGTCGCCTCCTCGGCCGACGCCCGTGCCTTCAACGCCTCCGCGTGGACAGCGGCGGCTTCCCGCTCGGCTCGCGACGCCGCCTCGTTCGCCCGAGCGGCCGCGGCCTGGGCCTCGTTCGCCGCCGCACGCGACTTCTCCGCCGCGACCTCGGCTTCCCGCGCCGCCGCACGCGCCTGGGAAGCGGCAGCCAGCGCACGGTCCGCGTGCGCCCGCGACCTGCCCGCGGCGGCCTGCGACTCGGTTGCCGCCGCACGCGACGACGCAGCGGCTTGACCTGCCTGGGTGGCGAGTCCGTCGGCCCGCTGCGCGGCGTCCCTCGCCGTGTTCGCCTCGGTCCGCGCCTGCGTCGCCGCCTCGCGCACCTTCAGCTTGTCCTCCTGCAGGACCTCCGACGCGGCTTCGGCCCGCGCCGCCAGCTGTTCGAGCGCCTGTGCCTTCTTCGCCGTCGTCTCGGCGGACTGCCGCAGCTGCGCGGCCTCCTCCCGGGCCTGGTGGGCCTTGCTTTCCTCGATACCGGCGTTATGGTCGATGTCGGCCGCGATCTGTTCCTGGCGCCGGGCCTCCTTGGCCGCGTCGGCGGCGATCTGCTCCTGTCCCTGTGCTTCGACCCGCTTCGCGGAAGCTATCCGCTGCTGCGCTTCCGCCTCCTGCCGTTTCTGCTGGGCGATACCCGCCTCGTGCTTGGCCTTGTCCCGCTCGCTCGCGGCTTCCCGCTGTTTGGCTTCGGCCTCCTGCCTCTTGAGAGTGGCCTGATCACGCCACTGCTCGGCTTCACGACGCTTCGCAGCGGCGACATCGCGTTCGCGTTCAGCGTCCGTACGCGCCTGCTTCACCTTCGCCGCGTGCGTCTTCGCGTTCTGCAGCGCGGTTTCCGCCTCGGTCTTCGCCTGCCGGGCCTGCGCCGCCGCCTGAGCGGCCGCCGCGGCCTGCTCACGGGCTGCCTGCGCCAACCGCTCCGCCGCGTCCGCGTGGGACTGCGCGTTGGCCCGCCAGCGCCGGGCGTTCTCTTCCCTGGCCTCGGCCTTCTCGGCGGCGTCGGTGGCCGCGGCGTCGGCGGCGATCGCGTCGATCGCGTGGGCGGCGGTTTCGGCGGCCTGTTTCGCGGCGTTCGCCGCGGCGGCCATGCCCTGGACGACCTTCGCCCACTGAGTGCCGTGCGGCATCTGGTTCTGCACCAGGATGTCCACCTGGGCGCTCGCCAGCGCGGCCGCGGCCTGCGCCTGCTGCGCATCGGTTCGTGCGTCGCGCACGAAGCGGGCCACGTCGTCCTTCGCCCGCTGGTACAGCTCGGGGTGATAGCTGTGCCCGGCCTGGTCGGCGGCGAGCGCCCGCGCGGCCTCCCGGGACGAGTTCGCCGCCAGCGTCATGTCGTTGGCGGTGCGCTCCAGCGACCGGACACCGTCGGCGTGCGCGCCGAGCAGGCTCTGCCGCGCCCGCATCACCCGCGCGATCCGTTGCGCCAGTTCGGAATTCGCTTCGGCGTCCTTGCGCTGACGCTCCAGTTCGGCGAGCTGCGCCTCACGGGCATCGGCGTCCCGTTTGGCCGCGGCCAGGTATCCGGTCTTGAGGTATTCCTCGATCGCGGCGTCTCCCTTGGCCAGCGCCACCTTGGCCGCGGCGGAGACCTCCGGCGTCCCCCGGTCCGCGGCGATCTGGACGTGTGCCCGCCGCCGGTCCCGGATTTCCTTCTCGTAGGCGCCTGTCCGACGGTCCTGCTCCGCGGCGATGTCCCGCCCGAAGGCCAGGAAGTTCACGCGGTCGTAGGCGTTCCCCTGCAGAGCCCGGTCGACGGCGGCGTTGAAGGCCGGGCCACCGGTGCCTGCCAGCGACTGGATCACCCCGCGGTTGCGGGTGTCCGCCTCCTCCTTCCGCCGCTTCGCCAGCGTTTTGGCTTCCTGATGACCACGTTCGAAGAAGGTCGTGATCGCCGCGTCGTCGCCTGCTTCGGCCTTCTTGAGGGCTTCTCTCGCTGCCGCCCGGACCTCCTCGTCTTCGTCCAGCGCCGCGATGTCGGCGAGCAGATCCAGTTGCAACTGCCGCAGCAGCGCTTCCTCCTCCGGATCACCGGTCTCCACCGCCGGGGCGGACGGCGGCACCGATGCCGCCCCCGCGGCCGGAGCCTGCCACTGGGCCGCGACCGCCGGCACCGCCGGCGCGGCCGAGGCGAGCTCCAATCCGGCACCCGAGATGACCAGTGCCGTGGACACGGTCAGCACGACCGCGCCACGGCACCATCGAGAGGCCGACGGCCTCCGCCCGGCAGGTCTCTTCCTCGTCATGGCACACCACTCCCCAGTAGTCGAAAAGATCGCGAATTCAGCGAAAACGCGGCACGAGACGGATTCGATGGAAACGTCACAGGCACCGGAATGAACGGAACGAGCACAGCTCGTCCCGTCCACCGGTGATTACTGTCGCCGCGGTGAATTGGTCATGCCGAAGACACCTTCCGACACATCGAAAGGAAAGTGTCCGGACTTATTCGAAATGCAGCGGAATCCGATTCAGCCGACCGGTGCCATCTGGTCGTGATGATCTTTGGCATGCTTTTCGACAGCCGACCAGTATCGTGTCTGGTCGTCGGCGAAAGTGCCGTCGGTGGCCCAGTTTCCGCGATTCTTGTCCGCCTTCGCGGCAATCATCGCCCAGACCGGGTCCGCACTGGCGTTGGCCCGCTCGATCACCGTCCGCCAGTACCGCGCCTGCTCGGCACAAGCTGCCGCCTCGCTCTCCCAGACAGCCCGGGCCTCGTCAGCCTTTTCCCTGGTCGTGGCCCATGCACGGGCGGCGACGGCCCGAGCCTGTTCCGCCGCGGCCCCTTCGGCCGCGAGCGCTTCTCGCTCGGCTTCCTCGGCATCGGCGATCAGCCGCGGGATCAGGGCGTAGAAGCGCACCCCGGCCTCCTGGGTGCGGATCCGGAAGATCTCGATGTCCGTCGCGGACGCCGCCATCCACTCGGACGCGAAGAACGCCCGAAGGTGACTGTCCGTGCCTCCGGCCCGCAGTGCGTGCTGGGCGGCCAGCCGCACCTGCTCGCCCGGATCGGCCTCCGCCAGCAAGCGCACGAAGGCGCGATCCGCTTCCAGGATCTCTTGTTTGTGCTGTTCATCGGCCTCGCGAGCAGCATCGTCCAGCGCTTTCGCCGCGGCGAAGCCGGTACGGAAGAACTGCTCCTGCTGCGCGGAGTTGCCGTTGTAGGCGGCCTTGGCCTCGGCGTGCACGTTCGGCGAGAACTGCGCGCTGTAGTTGTTCATCACCCGCCGCGCGAACTCCTTGTTGCGCGCGTTGTAGGTCTCGGCCCGCTTCCTGGCCTCGAAGAACCCCGTCCGGACGAACTCCCGCAGCGCAGGCTCACCCTCGCCCGACCGCAACACCTGCCACGCCGCGACCCTGACCAGGTCCTCGGAGTGATACAAGGCGTTCTGCCGCACTATCGGATAGTAAATCGAATTCTCGATGCCCGAAACGCTCGGACTATTGGCCGATCCTGTTACTCCATTCGCCGTAGCGACGTTAGCCCCGATGCCGATGATCGACAGCATGAGGGCGCCAACCAGTACACGAAGTCTCATCCCCAGAACCCCAGACCCCAGAATTACGTGCTGCCGCACTTGTCGGAAACTATGACACACGGGCACAACGCCCGTAAAGGACGTGATCCACGTCACAGTAGCAGTCTTTTTTTCGTCATGAACTGGTCTGCTATTCGCACTCGTGGTGGAGACCGAATGCCGGTCCCACGCGATTCATCCAAGGAGAGGATGTCTTGAACAGATACTGGGGTCCCTTCGCCGCGCCATCGGCACGGCGAAGAGGGGTTTTCAAACGATTTGTCGTCGCCACCGCGATCGTCGCGACAACGGCAGGTGTCGCGATGCCCGCCACGGCCGTCGCCGCGCCACAGGCGGCGTCGGCGGCCGCGGCGCTGTCGACGGACATCGAGAAGGGCAGCGCCGCCGCCGTACTGAAGATCGTGGCCGGGCCGGATCTGCTGATCCTCAGCGACCGGGGTTTCGTCGCCGCGATGTACTACGCCGCCGACGATCTCGACAAGCCGCACCCGCTCGAACCGGAACACCAGAAGCTCAAGGCGACGGCCATCGCCGCCCTCGCCGCCGACGGTGAGGCCGCGTCCACGCAGTGGATCAAGACCGGGATCCACGACGCGCACCGGGAAGACGAGCGGATCAACACCGACCGGCGGCAACAGCAGGAGCAGGAACGCACCGCCAAGGCGCTGGCCGCCTCGACCCTGAGCATCCCGGCCGACAACACCGTCCTGGCGAAGTCGATCTTCGACTTCATCGTCCACTTGGACCTGAACGCCGACGGCTACAAGGACATGGCGGTCAAGGAAGCGGCTCGCGCGGCGCTGCGGGGTACCGCGGACGACCAGTGGCGCTTCCTGACCGTCGTGCTCTTCGTCGAGCACAAGAAAGACGTGGATCGGGTGATCCAGGACGACACCACCAAGGACGAAGAGCGCAAGGCCGCCGATCGGGCGAGGGCCGCCAAAGCCAACGCCGTGTCGCACACCCTGGGATCCGTGCCCCAGACGCGACTGGAGTACCTGATCAACCTGAAGGACCGGGATTTCGTCGTCGAAATCTGGAAGGGCGTCCCCCGCGACACCGAGGTGCACGGCGCCGCCGAGGACGCCGTGAGCAGCCTCGACCCCGCGGATTGGACGTTCTTCATCAACCAGGGCGCCGAAGAGGCACACCTGCGGGACATCGTGAACGACCTGGCCAAGCGCGACCAGGAGTACATCCGGCAGATCACCGAACTGCGCACTCGCGCGGCGAACCAGCTGATCCGCCCGGCGCTGGTCGCGGCCGCCGACGTCGCCCTCGCCGGCAGGATGAGCGACCGCGGCACGTTCCTCCGGTCCGGTCAGTACGAGCACCTGGTCCAGACCCTGCGCGTCGACGCCCACAGCGGCCTGGACGTCTACCTGACCGACCGCAACGGCGACGCCGTGCTCGAACAGTGGCAGCCGGGCAACCGCCCGGAGGTGAAGTGGAAGATCGAGCCGGGCCTGAGCAATCCCGAATGCTTCTCCTTCCAGTCCGTCAGCCGCCCCAACCACTATCTGCGCTGGCGTTCCGGAGCTTCCTCGGCGGCCAACACGGCCGTCGTTCCCCCGCAGTCCCAGCGCGTGAAGGCCTATGTCGACCCGACCGACGGTTCGACCGCGTTCAAGGGCGACGCGACCTGGTGCGTGCGCGGTGACGCGTCGAGCGTCTCCATCCGTCCCTCGCGCAGTTCCGGCAAGTACCTGTTCGTCACCGGCGCGATCGACGACGACTACTACGCCGTCGCGACGAAGTGGCACGCCGAGGCGCCGCAGGCACTGCACCCGATCGACCGTCGCTACGCCGCGGAGAAGCCGCTGCGCGACAAGCTCGGCAGCCCCGTCGGCGACTTCGTCCCGGAGGGGACGTCCAACGGGGTCAGCCTCGGTCACCGGGTGTACGAGAAGGGCAGGCTCTACCTGACCGCGGGCAACGACGGGACTTCCCAGCGCATCGCGGTGCAGGTGGTCTACAACGGCCCGATCCTCGACAAGCTTGTCGCCCTGGGCGGCCCGGCCAAGGTCGGCGGCGCGATGACCGACCAGGTTCCGACCAAGGACAACAACGGTCAGGTGCTCCGGATCGTCAAGCCCACGATGGGCGGGCAGAACCTGCACATCGTCTGGAGCGCGTCGACGGGCGCCCACATCGTCTTCGGCCTGATCGGTGAGATCTGGGCGACGTCGGGCGGTGAAACGGGTCCGTATGGCTACCCGGTGAACGACGAGGGCACCGTCAGTGGCACGAACTTCCGCTACAGCCGCTTCGTCGCCGGTACCATTTACTACCTTCCCGGCAGCGCGATCCGGCAGGTCAAGGGCGAGATCCACCGGAAGTTCGCCGCCATGGGCTTCGAGGCGGGCATGGGTACTCCCGCCGCGGACGCCGGTACCTTCGGCCCGGACGGCAGCCCCATGCAGCGCTTCACCGCGGGTTCGGTCTACCTCACGCGGAACGGCACTGTCGCGATCAACGGGGACATCCACCGGAAGTTCGCCGAGTACGGCTACGAGACCGGCTCGCTCGGGCATCCGACGAGTGACATCCGGTCCACTTCGGACGGTGCGGGGAAGGTCGCCGACTTCGCCGTCGGTTCCGGCTCGATCTACTGGCACCCCAGCACCGGTGCCCGGCTGATCTACGGGAACATCAGCCTGAAGTACAAGGCGATGGGCGCGGAACGGTCGTACCTTGGTTACCCGAAGGCCGACGAGACCGGCTTGCCCCTCGGCAAACGCAGCGTGTTCCAGAACGGCCGGATCGACTGGAGCAGTGAGAACAACGTCTCCGTCGCCTACCGCTTAGCCGCCGTCCCGCACAGCACGATCGAGCTCAAGGGCGCCCAGTCCGGGCGGTGCATCCAGACGGCGGGCCTCATCGGCGAGGCCGCGCTGAACGATCTGGCGGGCATGGAACTGTGGGACTGCGTCGGCGGTGTCAAGCAGATCTGGGACGTGACCCATCTCGGCAACAACGTCTACGCGCTGAAGAACCGCCACTCCGGGAAGTGCCTGGACCTGCGCTACGGCGAGTTGCACAACGGCAACTCGATCGTGCAGTACCAGTGCCACAACGGAACCACCCAGCAGTGGGAGTTCACCACCACCGCGGACGCCACGGTCGCCATCCGCAGTGTGCATTCGGCCAAGATCGTCGAAACCGCCGATGCCAAGGACCCCAACGCCACCGCCGTCGTCCAGCAGGCGGACCGGGGCCTGGCGCACCAGCGGTGGACGGTCAACCCGCGATGACCTGATCGATCACCTCGATTCCTGAAAGGACAGACGACGACCGCAATCCGCTGCCGGGTTGCGGTCGTCGTGCGTCACGGGATCTCGTAGAACCGAACTGGCCACTGTCCTTTGTGGTCGCGGATCCCTTGCTTCATCTTGAGCGCGGTGTCTTTCTGCGCCCCGATGTCATGTCCGCTGTGGTGTGGCCGGGCAGACGCCCGCGGCGAGCCATTTCTCCCGCAGGTCGGTCGGGATGGTCAGGACGGTCGACTGGCCATTGGTGAGGGTGCGGACGCTGCCGCCGAGCAGAAGACTGCTCGCCTTGTCGAGCACCGCCGTGGCCGCCCGGCTGCGGTCCTCCGTCCGCTCCAGCAGTCGCATGGCCCGCACGCCTGCGTCGACCGCACGGTCCCAGCCACGTGAGCGCGGTACCTCGAGCAAGTCGGCGACGTCCTCGGTGACGACCTGCCGGACCATCGCGGCGACCACGCCGTCGAACGCCTTGCCGGGCACCATGCCCTCATACAAGCGCAGGAGGTTACGGGTCAGCTCGATACCTTCGGCCGAGGGGGCATAGCTCGCCTCTACGAGTTCCGTGTTCAGTTCCTGAGCCGCTCGCAGCGTTTCAGGCATCGCCTCGGCCGGGATGCCGAGCATCGCCCCGGTCACCCGCCAGACGTAGTAGTAGTCCTCGGCTTCACGCTCGGTCACCGTGATACCCATCCGGCGCATCCCGTCGATGACCTGCACCGAGAAGATCAGCAGCGCTCCCAGCATGTCCTGCTGGCACAGCGGAACGCCGTCCGCCTCGACATCCCATTCACCGGACCGGGTGATGAAATACCGGACGGCCGCGTGGATCAGCCGGGTCTTCTGGATCGTCGGCACGAAACTGCCGCCGGAACCGAACGGTTCGGGACCCATCAGGTTCAGCACGAATTGAGAGGTTTCCGACAACCGGCGGTGTGGCTGGTTGAGCCGGTGGGTCAGTGACAGGACACGAGACGGCCGCGGTTGCGCGTAGCAATTCACCATCGCCCCGAACGACAGCACCGAGGCGACGTACACGCCGTCGTCGACGAAGAACTCGTACGCGCCCGCGACTCGTTCGAGATCCGCCCAGCCCGGTGGGGCATCAGTGTCGATCAGGTACCGGCGCACCGATTCCGGTAAGTTCTCCGGAATGGGTTGGTCGTTGTCCCGGAAGTGGGCCAACACCTCGTTCACCGCGCCCGTTCGCTCGACGGCCACCAGATCGGCGACGACGGCGTCGGCGAGTGGATCACCTTGGTACTTCAGTGCTTCGAGAGCGGAGAGCCCCACGGGCTCCAGGATTTCCGACATCAGACCAGCCTGATCCTCCTCCGAAATGCGGCGCTAGCGCCGTCCGGGGTCAGCCCGCACTCTTTGTGATGGCCGTGGTGATCACTGCCTGTGACACACTCGGTCATACCCTCGATCAAAAAAGCGCTGAAGCTTTCACGATTTCGACGGCGGCCTTTCGATACTGACGGGTCGCCCGAAAGCGGTGTGGCGAGGTGCAGCAGTTCACCGGGCGGAAGTGTCCGCAACAAGGAATGGTGGATTATGGGGTTGGGTTCCTGGATCGGACGCGAAGTCGCGATCAAGGTTCGTTCTCCGCGTGACCTTCGCCGCAGGTCTGACCTTCGCCGGGATCGCCTGATGATGGACGGCGGAAAGACGCGACGGTTCCCCTCCAGGAGAGATTCTCTTGTGGGAGCTGATGCTGGTTTCGGCCGGACCGATCAGCGCCTGGATCGGCTGTACACGCATCAGGCGGCGCGCGCTCGCTTCGCCTGAGCGGAAGTCTTCGCGCTCGACCTGAAGGGCCGTTCCGCCTTGGACGACGTCGGTGCGCAGCGAAACACGCGGCCGAGGCATCACCGGCGTGGTCACCGCAGGCAGGTGATCCAGTAGCTTCCCTCGAGATCCCGGCTGACGCCATGGGTCTCACTGGGGAAACCGGGAAATTCTCGGTCGAACGTCTCCAGCGCACGCAGATAACGCAACACGGGACCGTCCGCGTCGCCGGTGCTCTCGCCGGGCATGAGCACCGGGATCCCCGGTGGGGTGGTGACGACCTGCGTCGCGACGGTACGTCCGGCGATGTCGGCGAGGCACACCGGTTCCGTTCCACCGCGAATGAGGCGTTGGTAGGTCTGCGCCGGGGTGAGCACGGCCGGGGTCGGATGGGTGAACGCCTCGTCGAGCAACGCGGTCAGCTCGCTCTTGCTGAGCTGCGTGTGCAACTGCGCGCAGAGCCCGGACAGCGTGAGGTTCCGGTACCGGTCCGGATGGGCTTTCACGAGGTCCGGCAGAACGTCGGTGACGGTCGCCTCCGAGTCGTACAGACTCTTGAAGTCCAGCAGCGCGTCGAGCAGGGTGCCCCACTTGCCCTTGGTGATACCCATCGAGAACAGGATCAGGCAGGTGTACGCGTCGGTCTTCTCCACGACGATCCCGCGTGCCTCCAAGTACATCGTGAGGATACGGGCCGGGATGCCCATATCGGAGACGTTGCCCCGCGCGTCCACACCCGGGCAGGTGATCGACACCTTGATGGGGTCGAGCAGGCAGTAGCCGTCCTCCATGCCTTCAAAGCCATGCCACTGCGCGCCGGGAGCCAGGGTCCAGCAGCCGGGCACGGTGCGCAGCAGCTCGAGCGGGGCGTCGGCGAAGGCGTGCAGCCGCCCGGTGGCGGGGTCGGTGACCTCGGTCGGCTGCCAGGTGCCGAAGAACCAGCCGGGCCGGTCACCGGCTTCGCGGATGCGCGCGCCGAGCCGGGCCACCGCCTGGCGGAACCGGATGGCCTCGGTGATCGCCTCGTCGGTGAGCCACCGGCCGCCCGCGCCGTCCATCATGGCGGCGGCCACGTCGAGCCCGGCGATCATGGGATACATCGGCGAGGTGGTGGCGTGCATCATGAAGGTCTCGTTGAACTGCCGGTGCTCGACCGGTGATCTCGGCGAGTTCTTGACGTGCACCATCGAGCTCTGTGACATGGCGGCGAGCAGTTTGTGTGTCGACTGGGTGGAGAAGATCGTCGGTCGCACGTCGTCGGGCAGTGCGTCGGCGTCGACGGACATGCCGTAGCGGCGGGCGTAAAGCGGGTTGAACCGGGCGTAGGCGAACCAGGCTTCGTCCAAGTGCAGCCGCGGCACGGAAGCGCCGAGCAACTCGGCGACGCGGACGGCGTCGTAGCACAACCCGTCGTAGGTCGAGTTGGTGATCACCGCGTACACGGGTTCCGCGCCGGCGGCCCCCTCGGTGAACGGGCTGCGACGGATCTGGGCCGCCACCGCTTCGGCTGCCATGACCGACGGCGGGATCGGACCCATGAGCCCGTAACCGTTGCGGGTGGGCACGAGGTAGACCGGTCTGCCTCCGGTGAGCGTCAAACCGTGGTAGATGGCTTTGTGGCAGTTGCGGTCGACGAGCACCAGCTCGTCGGTGGCGATGCTGGCGTGGCACGCGATCCGGTCCGCGGTGGAATCACCGTGCAGCACGAAGTACGTCAAGTCCGCGCCGAAGATCCGCGCGGCGTTGCGCTCGGCGTCGCCGATCGGGCCGGTGTGTTCGAACAGCGACCCGAGTTCGGCGACGGAGATCGACAGGTCGGTGCGGAACAACCGTTCGCCGTAGTAGTCGAAGAACGCCCGGCCGACCGGTGATTTCAGGAACGCCACGCCACCCGCGTGCGCCGGGGTGTGCCACGAGTACTCGTGCGTGTCCTCGAACCGGAGCAGCTCGCGGAAGAACGGCGGAAGCACACCGTCGAGGTACCTCTGGGCGGCGACCCCGATCCGGCCGGCGATGAACGCCGGTGTGTCCTCCAGCAGCCAGACGTAGCCGGACACCACCTCCGAAACCCACAACGGAAGATCGTCGACCGAGGCCGCCGTGGTCACCAGGAAGACCGGAAGCTTCGTGAACCTCCCCATGAGCGCCTTCAGCACGGTCTCCGGCGTATCGAGGTCCCACGACACCAACGCCGCCGAGAGATCCGCCCGGCTTTGCGTCAGTGCCAACGCGTCCTCGGCCGTGTCCGCCCACGCGACCGCATGCCCCTCGTCGCTCAGGCAGGCGCAGATCCGGTCCAGCTGATCGCGCGTCACCGCGCCACTCGAAGGGCGATCCAGCGCTACCAACACCGTTGAGCGAGACACATCGACTCATTCCGCCGGGCGACAGGGTTCCTCAAGCAGTCTTGGGCCGAATGGCCCACCTGTCGATGCCGCGAACGCGTGAGGAATTCGCCCCGGATGGATCAATACCCGCGCGGTTGTTCTCTCCTCACCCGTACCTGAGACGCCATCCGAGCGATCCGGCTGTGCGCAAGAGTGACGCGAGCGGCCGTCGACCTTCTCGAGGATCGCCACCGGGTCGCGCCGCTGGGTGGCGTCAGCGTGTAGTTGTCAGGGTGAAGGGGGTCCCGGGGGCCACCGCCGGACTGCTAGGCGGGCGAGGCGGTGTCCGTGTCGGCGCCGTTGTCGGCTTGACGTCTGGTGCGGCTGGCCCCGTGCCAGTCCAGACACAGCACGGTGGCGTCATCCCGCAGCTGATTACGGCAGGCATGTCTCACGGCCCTGGTCATCTCCCGCACCACCTCCCTGGAGTGCAGCCCCTCGGTCTCGCGGAGCAGAGCGGGCAAATCGACGTCGGCCGCGGCGCGTTCGACCATGCCGTCGGTGAGCAACACCAGCCGGTCACCGGGGCGCAGGTCCAGCCGCTGCACCCGGTACGGATACGGCTCGAGGCCGAAGAGCGGGTCGATCTCCAGCTCGATCGGCTCCACCACACCGTCGCGCAGCAGCAGCGGTGCGGGATGTCCGGCGTTCACCAGTTCGACCCGTCCCTGGTGCAGGTCCACGCGTAGGAGCAGCCCGGTCGCCAGCGCCAGCTTTTCGGTTTGGTCGAGCAGCGCCTGGTTGGCCTGCCGCGCCTGTTCCGCCAGGTCGCAACCGGCTCGGCGGGCTCTGCGCAGCGCACCGACCAGCAGGGTCGCGGTCAGTGCCGAGGCCACGTTGTGACCAGTGGCGTCGGTGATCGACAGGTGCAGCGTGTCGCGGTCCAGGGTGAAGTCGTAGGTGTCGCCGCCGATGTCGTCCGCGGGCACCAGGGCGCCGGCGATGGAGAACTGGGCCGCCTCACAGCAGGTCGCCGAGGGCAGCAACTGGTGCTGGATCTCCGCGGCCAGGCTCATCGAGGTGGTGCGGCGGCCGACGTGATAGACGTCGGTGAAGCGACGGTCGGTGACGATGACGTAGGCCAGTGCGTGCGCGGCCTGTCCCAGCTGCGCCAGTACCTCGTCGTCGTCGTCGAGGGAGGGCACGGTCACTTCCAGCACGCCGACGCAGTCGCCGCGATTGGTCACCGGCAATATCACCCGCACCCCGTCGCCGTCCTGATCCCGCCACGGCCGCTGGGTGCGCAGCACCTCCTCGTAGGCGCTGCCCCGCAGATCGACGCGCCCCGGGTCCTGCGCGGTCGAGGTCAGCCGGACCAGCTGTTCGTCGACCAGGTCGACCAGCAGGAACGACACGTCGAAAGCACCCAACCGCTTCGCCAGGTCGCGCGCGACGACCTCGACCGACTCCACGGGCGGTGCGCTCTCGGCCGCCGCCAGCACATCACCCGGGCCCAGCACACCACCGTCCACGACGATCTTCAACTCCTCGAAGTCCGCTTGCCCACATCACCCGCACCGAGCTTTCCCGGTGGCCTGGACATCTTGCCCTAGGTGGCTGATGGTCACCAAGACGGATGTCTGATGCCTGCACCACACCCCCTGGGTTTCGTCAGCGTGCCATCGAGTCGAACCGGCCACGGCGACAACCCTGTCGCCGCGCTGACGAGCACGAGCGCGGTAGTCCGTTTCATCATCGTTTCACCGGGTATCACTCGGCCGACCCGAAAGCCGGTGAGCCGAGGAGATTTCCGCCATGCTTGCTGCATTCCCTGTCCCCGCTGACCTCATCGCCGTAACCGGTGCGCGGCGATGAGCCCCCGGATCTCCGCGCCTTCGTCAGCGTGCGCACCGTCACCGGTCGCGCGACTCGAAGTCCGACATCACCTCCTGGCGATTCAGGGCCGGTCGGCACGGTTGCTGCGGCTCGCCGGTGTCCGGCCGGATTCGGCGTGGCTCGTGGTCGACGACGAATTCCTGTGGCTGCGCTTCTCGCACTGGACAGCACGGATTCCGGTGACGTCGCTGACCGCGGTACAGGTTCGCGATGGCACCCGCTGCCACCCCCGCCTGCGGTGGACACGACGACGGTTGACAATGGTGACCGCGCCAGGACGCCGGGTCCGGATCGTCGTGTCCGGGAGTGTTCCGGACATCCCAGGCTGGGGCGTCGCGACACCACGAGAGATCACGGTGACCCCCGAACGGCCCTATCAGCTCGCGCGCCGACTCCGCCAGCACATCGACGCCGCCACCTTCACCACCGTCGACCGCGTCCCCTCCCCCTCCGCCGTCGACACCGGACCAGTTACGGGATCGCCGACACCACCCGGCCGTCGACGCCCGCCACTGCGGCTTGTCAGGTGAACGCCACCCGACTCACGCTCCCGTTCTACTCCAACGCGCGCAAGACGTGACCGGATCGGTATTCGCTGGGACCACTGACCTTCAGCACCCTGTGCTGTGGGAGTCCACAAGCGTTGTCGTCGCGGGAAAGCAAGTCTGAAGATTTTCGGTCAGGTCTGATAGCTTCGCAGTCGAGCTTGTCCGAAATGTCCGCACTGGCGGAGTGGGCAGGCGTTTTCCCTCAGTGAACCGGAGGTGTGACATGGAGAAGCTGGCCGAGAAGATCGCCCGTGATGACGTGTGGGCGAAGTGGGTCGCGGCAAACTCGCAGCTGTCCGCCAAGGAGGGCTGCATCTCCCGCAAGGAGGGCTGTATCTCCAGGGCGAGCTGATTCCACCGTCGCGGGCGGCAGGGTGGCTCGTCCTCCTGCCGCCCGCGTTGTCCGCCCACCGCTGATTGGATCTCTGGTGCAGCCGACTGCCGAGATGCTCGACCATGTCCGGGATGTCCCGCTCTACCGGGAATCGCTGGCCGCCGGGACGTTCCCCGTGCTGGAGAAGGACGTCATCGCCCAGGGGTTTCCGGACAACTTCATGACCCCGGCACTGGCCGAGGCGCTGGAGACGGGCGCGGCCGAGTTCGTACTGTCCACCGGCACCAACCACGCGCGGATGCAGCTGATCCGCCCGCCCTACTTCCTGCTCAAGTCCTACTACCGCCTCTGGTCGGAACATCCGGCGATCACACACTCCTGGCAGGCCGGCTGCCCGCGGGTTTCGGTGACCACCGTGCTGGCCACCGAGCACGTCGCGCGGGTCAACGCCGACAAGCGCGGTGAGCGGCCCGCCGAGCACCCGCCGTTGTCCGACCGCTGGCTCGATGAACGCACGGTCTACGTCAACCAGCAGCTGGATCCGGCGTTGTGGACCCGCGCCGAGGTCGAGCGAATGCTGGCCGAGATCGAGCAGACCCGCGCCGGCCACCCCGCGGGCGAGTACCACCTCGACTGCTCCGGATACCACCTCGCGCACCTGGTGGACAAGGTGCGGGAGTTCGGATTGGAGCTACCGAGGCCGTCGAGCATCGTGCACGCCTACGAGTACACGCCGGACAACGTGTCCCGGTTCCTGCGCGGCCACTTCGACTGCCCGATCGTCGACCTGTTCGGCAGCACCGAGCTGGGTTACCTGTACTACAGCGATGGCGAGGGCGCCTACCACCCGTACTTGGACAAGATGGCGGTGGAGTTGCTCCCGGTGGAGCCGGGCAGCACGCTCTACGCGGTGATCGTGTCCAGCATCCGCAACGAGTGGATGCCGCTGATCCGCTACCGCTCCGGCGACCTCGCCCGTACCGTGGACGGTTCCCTCGACCCGGCGCGCATCGCTCGCTTCTGTGGCCGGGAGAAGGAGCTGATCCGCGTCGGTTCCACGCTGCTGTGCCACGGCGACCTCGACCGCTGGATCGGCGAGACAGCGCCGGAGATGTTCCTCTACCGGTTGCGCGTCGGCGAGGGCGCGACAGCGGAGCTGGAGTATACGACTTTCGACCGGCGGCCGACGCATACCGCCGCCTTGGTCGCGGCGCTCGCCGAGCATCTGGAGCTGGCGGTGACGCCGGTGCACCGCGAGCACATCCCGATCGGCAAGTCCGGCAAGTATGCCTGGCTGCACCCCGCGTCCCGCACCCGTTGACCCCCGATTCCAGATCTGGAGCCCATCGTGCTTGTCACCCCCGCCGATCTGCGCGTCCTGCTTGGCGAGGACCTGCACACCGAAGTGGTGGTGTACTTCACCACCAAGACCGACCACCCAAGAGACTTCGTGGAGCGCCAAGTCCTGGAGTGCCTGCGCTACCTGTATCTCGTCTCCGCCCATCAGGACCAGCTGGCGGGCACGTTCTTGCCGGTGGAGCAGGAGATCGACGAGGTGTGGCACTACCTGATCCTGCAGACCCGCGAGTACCGGGAGTTCTGCACCCGGTTGCCTGCCGGATTCTTCATCGAGCACCGCAGCATCAGCTACACCGAGTACGCCGAAGAGGCGCCGCGCGAGCGCACCGCGGCGGAGGCGCTGCGGTGGATTCCGCTCTACCGGGCGGCGTTCGGTCCCTACGACGAGGGCGCGCTACCCCATTGGACGATGGTCCGCTTCCTGCACGAACAGCTGGACATGTCGATGGAGCAGATCGCCGAGCTGGACATGGCCGCCATCTGAACCCGGGCCTGCCCGTGCCGGTTCAGTCCCGTGCGGCCACCGCCCGGCGCCCGGCCATCGCCACCGCGATCCCGACCGCGAGCTGCACCGACAGCACGACAGCGAACGCGGTGGCGTGGCCGGCGCCGACGAGTCCGGTGTGGACGGACCCGAGCGCCGCCACCCCGATCGCCATCGAGCCCTGCTGGGTGGTCACCAGCACGCCCCCGCCAACCCCGGCGTACTCGGTCGGTACGGCGGCGAGCACCGAGATCTGCGAAGACCCGATTACCAGCGCCTGCCCCCAGCCGATCAGCACCAACCCGGGCAGGACCCACCACACCGCGCCGTCGAGCAGCAGCACGCCGAGCAACCACAGCACACCGGTGGCCTGCACCAGCGCTCCGGCGGCCAGCACGCCGTCACCGAGCTTGGCGCGCAACCCCGGCACGGCGAACGACCCGGCCAGGAACGCCGCCGACATCGGCGCGACGGCCAGCCCGGCCAGTGCCGGGTCGAGGTTGAATCCGTTCTGCAGCGTCAGCGGCAACGCGAACAGGTACCCCGCCCAGGCCGCCAGGAAGGGCGCCACCAGCAGCAATCCGCCGCGCACCCGTGGCTCGGTCAGCACCGACGGCGGCAACAGCGGCATACGCCCGTGTTTGACGACCCAGTTCTCCGTGCGCCACAACGCCACCGCCGCGACCGGCGCTGCGACCAGCAGCGCGATGCTCCACCACGGCCAGCCCAGCAGCAGCCCCCGGTTGAGCCCGACCAGCAGCAGCACGATAGTGGCGGCCAGCAGCGCGGTACCGCGTAGATCGACGCCGACCGGATGCGGCGACCGGGTGTCCGGCACGAGCAGCAGGACCAGCGCCACCGCCGTGATCCCGAGCGGCAGGTTCACCAAGAAGATCAGCCGCCACGAGGCGCCCCACAGATCGGCCTGCACCAGTATCCCGCCCAGCACCAGCCCGAGGATCGCGGCGAGCCCGCTGACCGCGGCGTACCGGCTCATCGCCCGCGGTTTGCGCTCCGCGTCCTCGGCGGCCTGGATCGTACCCAGCACCTGCGGCGGGATCAGCGCGGCCGCCGCCCCCTGCAGGATGCGGGCGGCCACCAGCCAGTCACCTGTCCCGGCAAGCGCGCACAGCAGCGAGGCGAGCGTGAACACCACCAGCCCCACGACCAGGACTCGCCTACGCCCGTAGGCGTCGCCGAGCCTGCCACCGAGGACCAGGAAGACGGTGAACGCCAACCCGTATCCGGCCACCACCAGCTCCAGGTCGGACCCGGAGGCACCCAGGTCGGCGGCGATGGTGGGCAGCGCGACGTTGACGATGAAGGAGTCCATCATCGGCAGCAGCGCGGCCAGCAGCACCACCGCCAGCCCGAGCGACCCCAGCTTCCGCTGCTTGACGGTGGTCATGCGGTCCGGAACCCCCGGTAACCCTCGTTCGCGACCCCGTCGCAGATTCGGCGGTAGGCGTCCAACCCTCCGGCGAAGGGCGCGAACACCCGCGCCTTACCCTCGATGTTGGCCCCCAGATAGTAGGAATCGGTGTGCGGGTACAGGGTTTTGCCCGCCAGGTCGGCGACCTTGGCCACCCAGTCGTCCTGGGCGGACTCGATCGCCTCGATCTCGGTGATGTCGTGTTCCCGGGCGTAGACGAGCAGATCGCGCACCCACTCGACATGGTGCTCGATCGCGCGCATCACGTTGGACAACACCATGGTGCTGCCGGGACCGGTGAGCGTGAACAGGTTGGGGAACCCGGCCATCGCCAATCCGAGATAGCTGCGGGGCCCGTCCCGCCAGGTATCGGCGAGCAGCTGCCCGTCGCGGCCGGTGATGCCCATCCTGGTCAGTGCCCCGGTGAAGGCGTCGAACCCGGTGGCCAGCACGAGCACGTCCAGCTCGTGGTCGCTACGCGTGGTCCGGATTCCGGTCTCGGTCACCTCCTGGATCGGGTCGTCCCGCAGGTCCACGAGCCTGACGTGCGGGAGGTTGAACGTCTCGTAGTAGTCGTCATCGACGCACAGCCGCTTGGTGCCGATGGGGTAACCGGTCGGCGTGAGTGCCCGCGCGGTCTCCGGGTCGTGCACTGCCTCACGCACGCGATCGCGGAAGTAGTCCGCCAGCACCGCGTTCGCGGTCAGGTCGCGACCGGTGTCGGTGAAGGTCGCCACGATGTGCGTGCCACCGCGCGCCCACCCCTTGTCGAACTCCGCGGTGCGCCCCGCGGGGTCGGTCTCCAGGGCGGCCCTGCCGGTGCCGGTCACCGGATGCCCGAACCGGGTGGTGCGGGCGTTCTCCACCCTCTGCTCGTATCCGGCGACAGCGGCGTCCCGCTCGGCCTGGGTGAGCGGCCGATTGCGGGCGGGGACACTGAAGTTGGCCGTACGCTGGAAGACCACCAGCTCGGCGGCCGTCTTGGCCAGTTCCGGCACCACCTGGATCCCGGAAGACCCGGTGCCGACCACCCCGACCCTCCGCCCGGCCAGCTCAACCGGTTCGGCCGGCCACCGCGAGGTGCGCAGCACCGTCCCACCAAACCGCGCCAAACCCGGAATAGCCGGAGTGTTGACCGCGGACATGCAGCCCACGGCCGTCACCACGAACCGCGCCCGCACGCGCTCATCGGTGTCGGTGGTCAAGGTCCAGGCACCATCGGCAAAAGCCGCGCCGGTGATCGTGGTGCCGGTGGTGATGTGCGGCCACAACCCCCGCCGGCGGGCGAAGTGCTCGGCGTAGCGCAGGATCTCCGGCTGGGTGGCGAACCGCTCCGACCACTGCCAGGTCGCGTACAGCTCCCGGTCGTGCAGGTAGGAATAGTCCAGGCTCTCCACGTCGCACCGCGCGCCGGGGTAGCGATTCCAGAACCAGGTACCGCCCACTCCGGTGGCCGATTCGTAAGCATGGCAGGAGAACCCGTGCTCGCGGAGTCGGTCGAGCATATGCAACCCCGCGAACCCGGCCCCGATCACCGCGATGTCCAGCACGGCGTCGAGGTTACACAATCCAGTCAATCACTCCATCTACGCCCGAAAGGGACCATAAGGACGTCATCCGGCGTCAACGCGCGCCGCCCGGTGCTCGACCTCGACACGACCGGCATCCGCAGTGCGGCGACTGGGCCACCATGCCCGCTCTGGAGGATCGACGGGAGAGGTCAGCCCCCCGTCGACGGTTGCCGAACCACGCGTTCCGCACGTCGGCCGCGGCACTGGATCGCCGACCTGGCGGCTCACCGGAGTCAAGATCCTTCGTGACGTGGCCCTGCGCGCAATACGCCGACAGCATGCAGCAGCCGGAGAATGCCGCGATCGCGGCACACCACGTGGTCACACTTTCGGTTGCCCCGATCCCCGCGTTCGGCGGCTCACTTGACGCCGAAATGCTCCATCATCTCAGACACGAGAAAGGAGACCCGAGAACGGGTCCGGTAATTCCAGGAACAACAGGTCCCCGTAATTGGAGAGCCGCAGGATAGCCCGTCGTCGATGCAGTGCCGCCGTGGCGAGCGCGCACCGGGGTCGCCCTGGAATGGTTTTTCATCGACACGAATGACTTCTGCTTCGTCAAAAGATCAGGGAATCATGGAGAAACTCCGGGAAAGCGGCCATTCGAGTGGATCCACGGTGGCCGATGACGGCATTTATCCCGTGGCGGAATCACTGGACCAGAGCTTCCTCGGAAAATCGGCGAGTTTGCCGGAATAATACTGCGCGAGCATGCAAAGCTTGGACCGAATGCACCAACTTGGGAGCCGTTCGCGGAATTCCGTGGCGGATTGCGGAATTGGCGGTAATGCTTCGGGCATGAGTTCATCGCGTACACGAGTCTTTACTGCTCTCGCCGTCGCCGCGTTGTCGCTGGGTGCCATCGCCCCCGCCCAGGCGGACCCCATCCAGTTGCCGGGCATCAGCGAGCCGAACCCGGAGGACCCCGGGGCAGGCGGCGGCTCCGGCGGCAGCACGACGGCCGCCTACGTCCTGCAGGGCGTAATCCAGAAAGAGGGCCTCCAAAGCGACGGGATCAGCAAACGGGTGAAGATCCGCGGCTACTCGCGCTTCGCCACCCCGGGCAACGACCGCCGCGACGCTGACTACATCAACGTCCGGTGCACAGCCACCGGACCGGGCGGCTCCGAAACGGGCAAATACGACTCGGAGAACGGCGGCGCGCTGGTCGACGTCGACTTCGAAACGCCCTGGATCCCCAACGGCGCCGTGTTGCGCACGGTCCACGTCGCCTGCACCCACTACGCCACCAAGGCGGGTGTGGTCTACGAGAACACCAGCGCCACCGACATCACCGTCCCGTACTGACAAGAATCGATCCGACAGTCGGCTCCGTGCCGCGCGGGCGGGCAACTGACGATCGGGCAGGGCACCGCGACGGCGTAATTCCCGTGGCGGTCGCCCTCCCGGGTTCGACCCCGGTGGACGAATTCCATGGGCGGTTCAGCCCGGCGACCGGCGGCCGGGCTCCGTACAGGCGTCAGCTGTCTGCGAGGTACTGACCGAGGAGTTGTCCCGTGCGCTCGATGCAGCGCATCCGAGCGGGAGAGAAGTCGTACGGCATCTTGGTGAACGCTTCGAAGGCGCTCATCTGCGGTTCGTGCTCCTCGTCCTCGTCGCCGTAGATCTCGAAGAGCTTCTCCTCGTCCGTGTGTCGTCGAGCCTGATGCCGGCCTCTGCCATCTTGCGGATCCACAGCAGGCGGATCATGTCGTCGTAGCCGTAGCGGCGGTGGCCGTCCCCGCCGCGCTCAGGCTCCCGAAGCAGACCGATCTGATGGTAGTGGCGGATGGCGCGTGGAGTTGTTCCAGCGAAGGCGGCGGCATCGCCGATCTTGACGTGGCGGGGAGACGTGAAGGAAAGGTGCATCGCAAACGGAGTCTTCCGTGCTGTGGTGCCTCCAAGGACAGCACATGCCGCTACGGCATGTGCAACACGCCACCCAGGCCCCACCCTGTGGGTTCTCTCGCGGTTCTGAACTGTTGATCATGGCTGTCGGCGCACGCGTGAAAGTGCCCCAACCGGTATGTTCGGGTCGCGCTTGTTCGTCGGCAGACGCCGGGCTGCTGCGGATCTCGCGTGCGACGACCCGGATGAGCGCCCCGCGAACTCGTCGGCTCGTCCGCGTGGGTTCCCGCAGGGTCCGGCCGGACAGCCACCGCCGGAGTCAGGATGGGACACTGTCCGGGTGATCACCCGGCTGCGGTCCTGTTGGTCCGCGATCCGGTACCTGGCGATCGGCGCGGCCTCGTCCATGGTCGCTTGGTTCGCGCTCACGGGCATGATCTTCGTGCTGTTGATGTGCCCGTTCGGTGTCGGGATCCCGGCCTTGCCGATCGCGCTCGAGCTGATCAGGCGGCCGGTCAACTTCGAACGCCGCCGGGCCGCCCGGCTGCTGGGTGAGCCGATCCCCGAGCCGTACCGCTCCGGGAATCCCGTGACGGATCCGGCCTCCCGCCGAGACCTCGGCTGGCTCGCTTTCCACGCTGTCACCGGTTTCGTCATCGGGACGTTCGCCATCGCGCTGCCGCTCGGCGGGCTCCGGCAGATCATCTCGGCGATGGTCTGGCCGTCGGTGGACGGCGGGGTGGAAAGCTCGCTCGGCTTCATGGTGACGTCCTGGCCGCTGGCGGCGCTCAGCGTGGTCACCGGCGCCGGCATGATCGCGGTCACGTTCCTGCTCCCGCGGGTGGCCCGCTGGCAGGCTTCCGTCGCGCGCAAGCTGCTCGCGCCCGCGGCGGGCGTCGTCCTGACCGACCGCGTGGTCGAACTGGCCGCGTCCCGCGCCGCCGCGTTGGAGGCGCACGGCGCCGAACTCCGCAGGCTCGAACGGGATCTGCACGACGGGACGCAGGCGCGGATCGCCGCGGTGGTGCTGCAACTCGGGATCGCCGACTCGATCTTCGACAAGGACCCCCGAAAAGCGCGGGAGTTACTCGGCAAGGCACAGGACACCGCGACCGGCGCACTCGCCGAACTGCGGACCGTGGTGCGCAGTATCTATCCGCCGTTGCTGACCGACCGCGGTCTCGACGGCGCCGTCACGGCCTTGGCCGACCGCTGCCCCGTTCCGTGCACTGTGGACGTTCTCAGCAGCAGCCGTCGTCCCGCCGCGGTGGAGGCGGCCGCCTACTTCGTCGTCGCGGAGATGCTGACCAACATCACCAAACATTCCGGCGCCGAACACGCCTGGGTCACTCTTGACGGCACCGCCGACACCCTCAGCATCGAAATCCGTGACGACGGCCACGGCGGCGCCGACGAATCCCAGGGCAGCGGGCTCGCCGGGATCCGCAAACGCGCCGAAGCGTTCGACGGGACATGGAAGTTGACCAGCCCGGCCGGTGGGCCGACCGTAGTGAAAGTGGAGTTGCCATGCGGGTCGTGATCGTCGAGGACGACGCGCTGCTGCGCGAAGGTCTCGTCCTGCTGTTGAACACCTCGGGCATCGAGGTCACCGCGGCCGTGGACAACGTGGACGAGTTCCTCGACGTGGTCACCAAGGAGCGGCCCGACGCGGTGATCACCGACGTGCGCCTGCCGCCCACGCACACCGACGAAGGCCTCAGGGCCGCCGTGAAGGCACGGAAAACGCACCCCGGACTGCCGGTGCTGGTGCTGTCCGCCCATGTGGAGACGGGCTACGCGGCCGAACTCCTCGCCGACGGCAAGGGCGCTGTCGGATACCTGCTCAAGGAACGGGTCGGGAAGGTCGAGAAGTTCCTCGACGCGCTGGACCGGGTCGTCAAGGGCGGGACCGCCATGGACCCCGAGGTGATCACGCAGCTGATGGCCCACCGCCGCGCCACCGACCCGCTCGAGTCGCTGACGGCGCGGGAGCGCGAGGTGCTCGGGCTGATGGCGGAGGGGTACAACAACACGACCATCGCGGAGCTTCTGGTGGTGAGCGACGGTGCCGTGCACAAGCACATCCGGAACATCTTCGCGAAGCTGGGGTTGCCGGAGGACAGTGGACATCGGCGGGTGCTGGCCGTATTGGCTTACTTGAGCCGCAAGGGCTGACGAAGAACCCGAAGTCTTCCCGGGCCTTGGCATCGAGGGCCTTGGGCAGGCGGCTGTGGGCCGGAATCGATCATGCCTCTCACGCCGAGTCCGGCAGCGAGGAGCTGGTGCTTGCCGGTTTCCCGTTTCCAGGTGCCGCTCCAGTCGAGCCGGTAGGCGATTTCGGCGGACAGTCGCCGCACCATGGCCGGATCGTCGTTCTCGAACTTCGGAGAGAGACGGGGACTTCGGCGGGCCTCAGTCGCTCTGGGCGAAAGGTTCGGGGTCGGCGACCCATGAGCGCAGTGGCCGGGTCAGCCACCGACTCGGCGCCGATCTCAGCCCGCACCCTGCGTCGGATCGCGGCCGTCAGGATCGCGGAAGTCCGCGAAGATCCCCAGTCACCACGGGTAGCGCCAGCACCACCTCACAACCGGGGGTCACTCCCCTGGCCTCCCAACCCTCCGATCCCTAACGTTTTTCCCATGAACGACACCAAAAACGCGAGCAGCGCACTGGTCACCGCCTCCCTCTGGCTCGTCCTCCTCGTCAGTGCCGCGGCCAACTCGATCGGCCAGTTCGCGGGCATGGACTACCCGTACCGGATGATCGCGGGCGCCGTCTCGGTCATCTGCATCGTGCTGCTGGTCATCCGCTACTTGGCGCGGCGCAAAGCGTGAGCCGAAGTGACCGACCGGATGTTCCTTCCACTGGGTATGGACCACAGTTCGGCGCCCGGTGACCGCATCCGTGTTCCCGGCGGACATGCCCGCGGCTACCACCTGGTCGGACGGTCCCGTGCGGCGTGACCGTGATCGGTCACAATGGCGGCGTGCCCGGCTACGGCACCGTCCGCACCCTCATCGACAAGGTCGCCCGATCCTGAAATCCACCTGCGTCCGGCAGTCGCCCGCCGGACGCAGGTGGACATCTAGGACACCTTCGGCGTCGCGCGCACGCCGTAGTGCATGTACGGCTCACCGGTCGGCAACGTGTAGAAGGTGACCGGCATCCACGTCCGCGCCCCTGGCTCTCGGCAGACGTAGAGCGAGTCGGTCACCGGAACCAGGTCGAACTCCATCGTCTTCTCCGGCATGAGATCGGCCAGCGGACCCGTGGCGGTCTGACGGAGCCGGATCCCGTCCCCTCCGGCCAAGACCTCCATCAGCACGCCCGCCCGTTCGTAGACACCGACGTGCCGTGAGCCGTCGACGGTGACCGGGACGGCGGGTGGTTCCAGCGGCCGCGGCATCGCCACATCGGCGAGTTCGGCGAAGATCTCCCGGTACAACTCCTCGTACAGGTCGCGGGTGTTGCCGCCGTTGGTGAGCAACGTGACGGCGAGCCCTTGGTCGGGCAGCAGCCGCAGGAACGCCGACTGCCCGATCGTGTTGCCGTCGTGGCCGATGACCCGCCGCCCGCTCCAGTCGTCGCGGATCCACCCGAGTCCCCAGGAGTCGCCGAGCGAGTGCTTGTCGGGGATGTCGGTCTGCTTCTCGGCCATCGCCGCGGCGGACGCCGTCGTCAGGATGCGCTCCCCGTCCGGGGTGAGGCCGCCGGTCAGGTGCAGCCGGGCGAACCCGAGGACGTCCTTCGTCGTGGCGGTGATCAGGCCCGCCGGGCCCATGTTCCGCGGCAGCCCCCAGATCGGCGCGGGCCGCGGGTCCTCGTCCGCGCCTGCGACGTGACCGACGGCCGCGCGGAACATCAGCGCTTCCTCGGGCAGGGTCACGGTGTGGGTGAGGCCGAGCGGGGCGAACAGCTTCTCCCGCATCGCGGCGTCCCAGCTCAGCCCGGTGAGCTTCTCGATCACCCGGCCCATGAGCACGAAACCCGAGTTGCAGTACGAGAAGGTCTCGCCGAGCGGATGGTTCTGCGCGGCCTGGTCGAGGATCTCGACGTAGCGCTCGAGACAGTCGTCGCCCCGCCCGGTGTCGGTGAAGACGTCACCGTCGATCCCGCTGGTGTGCGTCAGCAGGTGGCGCATGGTCACCTGCTTGGCGACGTCCGGATCGGCCAGCCGCAGTTCGGGGACGACGTCGGAGATCGGCGCGTCCAGATCGAGCAGCCCTTCGTCCACCAGCCGCATCACCACGGTCGCTGTCCACACCTTGGAGACCGAACCGATCTGGAACACCGAATCCTCGGTGACCTCGACCCCGGTCGCCGTGTTCAGCACGCCGTGGGTGACGTGTACCTCGGTAACTTCCTCGCCGTCACCGATCCGCGTGATGCCCAGCACCGCACCGGGGACGCGGTACTTGCGCGCCAGTTCGGCCAGCCGCCGCCGCCAGTGCGCCGCCTCGATCGGCACTCGCGACACCCCGTCCGCCGGCGCCGCGTACTGCTCGACCCAGTCCAGCACACGCCGGTTGAAGTCGAGACGGTGCGAAGGCGGGCCGTCGAGGATGAACAGGTGCGAGCTACCGGGGTACAGCACCAGCCGGGACGGGACGCCACGCGCACGCAGGGCGCCAAACCACTGCTCGGCCTGTCCGACCGGGCACCGCTCGTCTTCCGCGCCCTGGATGACCAGCGTCGGTGTCCGCACCTGTGCGACCTGGGCGAACGGCGAGAACCGCTCATTGGTCTTGTCCCACGACGGGCTGCCCAGCTCACTGACGGCCAGGTAGTACCCGGCGTCGGAGGTGCCCTCCATGCTGGTCAGATCGCTGACCACGCCACCGGCGACAGCGGCGGCGAAGCGATTGTCGCGGCTGGTCAGGTAGCAGGTCATGAACCCGCCGTAGCTGTAGCCCGCGACGGCGAGGCGGTCCGCGTCGGCGATTCCTTCGGCGACCAACTGGTCCAACGGTTCGAGGAAGTCGCGGGAGTCGGCGACGCCCCACCCGCCGACGGCGCCAGTGAAGAAGTCCTCGCCGTAGCCGTCGCTGCCGCGGGGGTTGAGCAGCAGTACCGCCCAGCCTCGTGCGGCGAGTTGCTGGTGGTAGAGGTGGATCGAGTCGGCAGCACCGTTCCAGGCGTTGTGCGGGCCGCCGTGGATGTCGAGCAGCAGCGGCGCGGCGCCGGTCCGGGCAGGGTCGCGGAGCAGCCAGCCGTGGACGACAGTGCCGTCGCCGACGGTGAATTCCCGTTCCTCGTGGCGGAAGAACTCGATCTCGGCGACCGAGGCGCCATGCTCGGTACGCACGTCAGCAGCGCCGGTCGCCGGGTCGACGACCGCGATCTCGCCGAACGAGGTGCCCGTGGCCAGGACGACCGCCACCTTGCCGCCCGCGATGTCCATTCCGGACACGACGTGGTCGGCGCCCGCGAGGACCGCACGCGGCGTTCCACCGTCGGTGTCCACTTCGTACAGATGGGTGCAGCCGCGGTCGCGGACGCCGAACAGCACCGAACCACCGCCCGCGGTCAGGTGCGGGAGAGCACCGGGATAACCGTCGCCGCCGGACATCACGTTGCGGTCCAAGGAAGCCGTCAGGTCGACCGGGTCACCGCCGTCGAGCGGGACCCGCAGCAGCCCGAGGTGGCCGACTTCGGTGTCCACCCGGCCGGTCACCAGGAGTTCGCGGCCGTCGGCGGTCCAGCCGACCGGGCCCGCCATGCCTTCGCCGGAGCCGATCAACCGCGGCTCCGACGTCTTCGTGGTCACGTCGAGAACGTAGGCACCGGAACGGAAAGTCAGGTCCGCGTCGGCGTCCCGTCCGGCGGAGAACGCCAGGTGTGTGCCGTCGGGCGACCAGGCGGGATCAGCGGCATGCCAATCGCCGAAAGTGACCTGCCGGACTTCCCGCGTGGCGACGTCGAGGACGTGCAGGTGCTTGCGGATGGTCTTGATCAGCCCGGCCCCGTCGGCCTTGAAGTCCAGCCGGTCCGCCACCACCGGGGCGTTCGACGCGGATTCACCACCCGCCAGGTCGACAGCGGCCGAGAACGCGATCTTGCCGCCGTCCGGGCTCCACACCGGAGCACCCGCCCCGAGCGGAAGCTCGGTGATCCGTTCGGCCTCCCCGCCCGACGACGGCAGGAACCACACCTGCGGCGGCCCGTCTTCTGCCCGCAGGAACGCGATCCGCGTACCGTCCGGCGCCCAACTCGGCGCCAGGTCGGCGGTTCCGCGCGTGAGCTGCCGGGCTTCGCCGGTGGTCGCGCCGACCTCCCAGAGGGTGTTCACGTTCCGGTCCTCGTCGCGGTCCGCGGTGCGCAGGACGTAGACGATCCGGCCGCCGTCCGGCGACAGCGCGGGCTGGCTGGGGATGGCGATTTCGTACAGGTCGTCGAGATCGAGACGTCGGGTCATGGTGCGGTGACTCCTCGGGAGATCGCGGGCCGGTGGCTCTCGGTTTCACTGAAATGGCAGGCCGCCGAGTGACGTCGGTGTGCCGAGTCCCCGGTCGGATCCGCCTGGAGGCAGAGTGCGCGGTCGGCGCGCGCGAGCGGGCCGACCGGACAGCGGGTGTGGTAGCGGCATCCGGCCGGCGGGTGGTGCGGGTCGGCGGGTTCGGTGTCGGCGGTCGCCTCGTCCGTGCCGGTGTCCAACAGCGAGGTGTGCGCGGAAGGTGCCGCGGCGAGCAGGTCCTTGGTGTACGGATGCTGAGGATCGGTGAGCACCTGCTCGGCCGGGCCGACCTCGACGATCCGGCCGAGGTACATCACGGCGACGATGTCGCTGAGGTAGCGCACGACGGCGAGGTTGTGCGAGATGAACAGCATCGACAGGCCGAGCCGCCGCTGCACGGACCGGACGAGGTTGAGCACCGCGCCCTGCACCGAGACGTCGAGCGCGGAGGTGATCTCGTCCGCGATCAGCACCTCCGGCCGCCCCGCCAGCGCGCGGGCGAGCGCCACCCGTTGCCGCTGGCCACCGGACAGCTGCCCTGGCAGGTGACCGGCGCGCTCCGGGTCGAGGTTGACCAGTTCCAGGAGCCGGGCGACCTCGTCCCGGCGCGCGCCACGACCGGGAAGGACACCGCGCGGGATCGCTTCGGTGATCGACTCACCGATGCTCATCCGGGGGTCCAAAGAGGAATACGGATCCTGGAACACCATCTGCAACGGGCGGCGCCGGGGCAGCTTCCGGACGTCCACCCCGCCGAGCAGGACCCGCCCGGCGCTGACCGGTGAGAGTCCGACGGCGGCGCGGGCCAGCGTCGATTTCCCCGAGCCCGACTCACCGACGAGCCCGACGACCTGTCCGGAAGGAACGGTCAGCCCGACGTGGTCGACCGCGGTGAGACCACGTCTCCCGCCGTACCGCACACTCACCGCGTCGAAGACGAGATCGCTCATTCCGCACCTCCGGCGGTCACGGTCTCTTTGACCGGACGGGAAAACGACGTCTCGTGCGGATACCAGCACGCGACGCGGTGCCCGGTTTCCACGCGCTCCAGCACCGGGTCTTCGAGACGGCACTTGTCGGTCACGGCGGGACACCGGTCGGCGAAGGCACAGCCGGAAGGCACGCGATCCGGTTCCGGCGGACGGCCGGGGATCACCGCGAGCGGCGCGTCGCGATCGGTGTCGAGGTCGAGCGTCGCGGCCAGCAGCGCCCGCGTGTAGGGATGCCGTGGCGTCCCCGCCGACGGCAGGTCCTCCACCACCCGGCCCGCGTACATGACCAGCATCCGCTCGCAGGTCTGCGAAACGACCGCGATGTCATGGCTGATCAGGATGATCGCCGTGTTCCGCTCGGTCCGCGTCCGAGCCAGTAGACGGAGCAACTGCCGCTGCACGGTGACGTCCAGAGCCGTGGTCGGTTCGTCGGCGATGATCAGCCGAGGGTCGCCCATCAGGCCCATGCCGATCATCGCCCGTTGCCGCATCCCGCCGGAGAACTCGTGCGGGTACTGCTTCGCCCGCCGTTCGGCGGCGGGGATGCGCACGGCGCGCAACCGGTCCACGGCCCGCTCGAACGCCTTGGCGCGCGGAAGACCCTGGTGCTGTTCGGCGACCTCGGCCAGCTGACGACCGATCCGCCTGGTCGGGTTGAACGAGGTCATCGGATCCTGGAACACCATGGCCAGCGACGTGCCCAGCAAGCCACGCAAGTCCCGTTCCGGAGTCGTCAGCAAGGGTGTTCCGGCGAAATCCAGCCGGTCCGCGGTGACCACGGCCGGCGCTTCGACCAGCCGTGACACCGCCAGCCCGGTCAGGCTCTTCCCCGAGCCCGACTCACCGACGACGCCGATCGCCTCGCCCGCGTGGACGGTGAAGCTCACCCCGCGCACCGGGACGGTCCAACCCGCCGGACGCGGGAACGCCACTTGGAGGTTCTCCACCACCAGAACGGCGTCGTCACGTTCCTCGACGACGTCCTCTCGCACTGGAGTCACCGGACGCGGTTCGAGTTTCCGCGACCCGGTGCGGACCCCGATCACCCCGGCCACGGTCTCCCCCACCAGGTTGAAGGCGAGCCCCGCGAGGACCACCGCGACACCGGGTGCCAGAGCGGCCGCCGGGTTGACGTAGATCCCGTTGAGCCCTTCGCCGAGCAGCCGTCCCCAGTCGTATTCCGGTGCCTGCACACCGATCCCGAGGAACGACAACCCGGAGAACGCCAACAGGCAGGCGCCCGCGCCGATGGTCGCGTTCACCACCAGCGGCTCGCCGATGTTCGGCAGGATGTGCCGGACCAGCAACCGGATCCGGCCGACGCCGGAGATCCGCGCGGCGGACACGAAGTCCTGGCCCGCCACGGAGGCCGACAGCGTCTGGGCCAGCCGCGCGAACGCCGGTGCCAGCGCGAAGCCGACCGCCAGTACCGCGCCGTGGGTACCGACGCCGAAGATGACCGAGAAGAACAACACCAGCAGCAGCCCGGGGAACGCGACCGCGATGTTCACCGCCGACGTGACCAGCCGGGCGGCGGGCCGCGGCAGCAGTGAGGGCAGCGTGCCGAGGACGAGTCCCGTCACCACCCCGATCACCGTCGCGAGCAACGCCAGCAGCACCGAAAGCCGGGTCGCCACCAGGACACGGAAGAGAATGTCGCGGCCGAGCTCGTCGGTCCCCAGCCAATGCGCCGCGGACGGGCCTTGGCCGATCGCGTCGGTTTCGATCGCGAAGGCGTTGTCGTGCCACAGGATCGGGGCCAGCACCGCGAGCCCGAGCACCACGACCAGCAGGGTCGCCGAGAAGGCGCCCACCGGGGTACGCAGGGCCGCGACCCATTTCGCGCGCCGATTCACCACCATTTCAGGTCTCCCGGATCGTCGAACGCGGATCGAGGACGGCCAGCAGCACGTCCACCGTCAGATTCACCAGCAGCACTCCGATGCCGTAGATGAGCACGATCCCCTGCACCAGCGGATAGTCCTTCTGCAGGATCGACTGCGCGATGGTCGAACCGAGACCCGGCCAGGCGAACACGTTCTCCACCAGCACCGTCCCGGCGACCATCCCGGTCAGCATCAGCCCGCCCATGGTCAGCGTCGCGGTCAGCGCGTTCGGCAGCGCGTGCCGGAGGTAGACCAGCCGTGCGGGCAACCGTTTCGCCCGCGCGGTGCGGATGAAGTCGTTGCTCAGCACCGAAAGCGTCTCCACCCGCACGATACGGGCCAGCACGGAGGCCGGGCCGAGCGCCAGCGCGATCATCGGGAGCACGAACGAACTCGCGCCGTCGCTTCCGGCGACCGGGAACCAGCCGAGCTGGACCGCGAAGAACGCGACCAGCGCGACAGCCACCAGGAACTCGGGAATGGCCGCGAGCAGCACACTCGTCGAGGTGAACGCCAGTTCACTGCCCCGCCGCCTGCCGCCGCGGGTCAGCACGGCGAACAGGACGCCCAGGGGGATCGCGACCACGATGACCACCGCGAAGGCAGGCAACGCCAGTTGCAGGGTGGCGGGCAGCCGGTCGCCGATCACCTCGGAGACCGGCTGCCCACTCGTCATCGACGTCCCGAAGTCACCGGTGAACAGCCCGCCGAGGTAGTGGACGTACTGCAGCCACAGCGGATCGTTGAGGCCGAGGGCCTCCCGCCGCGCGTTCACCAGGTCCACCGGCGCGGTCAGGCCGAGCGCCGCCCGGACCGGGTCGCCGGGGATCAGCTGGATCATCAGGAACGCCGTGGTGACCAAGACCCACAGCGAAACCGCGAACCGGCCGAGACGGCGGACGGCGAACGAGAGCCAGGGACTGCCCCGCAACCCGGCCGGGGCGAGTGCGACCGTCATCAGCTGTACATCCGGACACTCGACGGCTCGATCGAACCGAAGTTGACCTTGAATCGCGCGTTGCTGCCGAAGGTCGGGATGACCGAGTTGACAAAGGGCACGACGTCGAGCCGCTCGATGAGCGCCGTTTCCGCCGCGAGCCAGGTCGCGCAGCCCGAATTACCCGGCAACTTCGCCGCCTCGACGGCCTGCGTCGTGTACCGCTCGTTCTCGATGTGCGCGAAGTTCGTGCCGGCGGGTGGTTTCGGCCCCGAGACGAACGGCACGACCTGACTCGGCAGCAGCAAGGTGACTGGTGCCAGCGAGATGTCCCACTCGCCGGTGGTGAAGAGCACCTGATTGGTTCCCGGGCTGTCGACACCTTTGAGCGTGACCTCCGCGCCGACGGCCTTCCAGGACTGCTGCATCAGTTCGGCGGACGGCGCCATCGTCGGCCCGAGTTGAGTGCCGTAGATGGCGTTGAGGGCGAGGCGCTTGCCGTCCTTGACGCGCACGCCGTCCGGTCCCGGTGCCCAGCCGGCCGCGTCGAGAGCGGACTTGGCAGCGGCGACGTCGAACGCGGGCAGCTTGCCGTTCACCGAATCGCCGGCACAGGCCCTGGGTTCGGTGGTGACCATGCCCTGGCTCGGCGCTCCGGCACCACTGGTGAGCACCTTGCCGATCTGCGCCAGATCGAGTGCCTGCATCAGCGCGCGGCGGACGGCCTGGTCACCGCCCGCCCGGCCGGGCGCCTGGTTGAACCAGATCTCGCCCATCGGCACGACCTGGTCTCCGTGGTACAGCTTCTGGGCACGCAGCCGTTGCTGATCCTGACCGGTGATCCGGCCGGCGTTGAGTTCACCGGACAGCAGCAGGTTCGCCGCGGTCGTCATGTTCTGGATGACCCGGAAGGTCACCTTCTCCGGCAGGCCCGGCTGGTCCTTCTTCCAGTCACCCGGTCCCCACGCGTAGTCCTTGCGCCGGGTGAGGGTGTAGTGATCGTTCGGCACGGCCTCGGTCATGGTGAACATGCCGGTGCCGTAACGGCCTTTGGCCAGCGTCACCCGGTCGGTCACGCCCTTGCCGCAGACGATCGGCAGGTTGCCCACGTTCCGGAGCAGGAAGGCGTCCGGCGCCCCGCTGGCGAGGGTGATCGTCCGCGCCGCGTCGTCGGCGGTCGCCTTGGTTCCCGGCGCGACCGTGAGCCCCGACATGGGGGACTTGTTGGCGGGATCGCCGACGAAGTCGATGTTCGCCACCACGTCACTCGCGGTCAGCGGAGTGCCGTCGTCGCAGGTGATCCCGTTCCGCAGGGTAAAGGTGGCCGTGGTCGTGGTGGCCTCCCACTTCTCGGCGAGACCCGCGATCGGCTTGCCCGTCTCGTCGAGGTTGATCAGGCTGTCGTACAGGAAGCGGCCGATCTCGAGGGCGGTCGACAGCACGGTCATCGCCGGGTCGAGCGCTCCCGGATCCGTGCCGATCGCCATGGTGAAGGTCTTGCCTTCGGTCAGTTTCTGGTTCGCGGTCCGGTCCTCCCCGGATTGCGACGTCCCCCCGCACGCGCTCACGGTCAAGGCCACCACGCTCGCGATAGCGGCGGTGAGCCGGGCTTTCTTCATGGGGTTCTCCTACGGGGTCGCGGTCTGCGCACGAAGGTGTTCGACGGCGAGGCGGGCGGCCTCACCGATGGCGGAATCGACCGCGGGCAGGCGGTCGGCGAGGGAGTCGGCGCGGGTGAACACCGCGACGGCGTACCGGCGGCCGTCCACCTGGGTCACCACCCCCGCTTCGTTACGGACGGCGGGCAGGGTCCCGGTCTTGGCCGCGATCGCCACGCCTGCCGGGAAACCGGACGAGATCCGGTGCGGCCAGATCTGCTGGGCCATGATCGTCCGCACCCGTTCGCAGGCGGCCGGGTCGCCCGCGCGGTCGGTCCAGATCGCGTCGAGCAGTGTGGTGATCTCACGCGGGGTCGACGACGTGGTGCGTTCCGGGTCGACCACCGAGAGCTTCCACAGCTGTTCCTCGCTGGCGCCGGCGAAGACCGCTTCCAGATCGTCGCCGGGTTTCGCGCCGAGGTCGGCGAGGACGGACGCGAACAGGTCCTCACAGCAGCCGATCAGCCGTGTCCTGGTGAGTCCGAGATCGGCCGGCACCTGGTCGACGGCCTCCTGTCCGACCCGGTGGTAGATCAGGTCGGTCGCGGCGTTGTCGCTCATCGTCAGCATGAAATGCGCGAGGTCCCGCCAGCTCATCTCGACGTCGTCGGCGCAACCGGCGGTGCCGACCCCGCCGATCCGGTAGCGCGCGGTGACGCGGGTCCGCTCGGTCTCGTCGAGCCTGCCCGCGGCCACCTCACGGGCGAAGGCGACCGCCACCGGGATCTTGAACACCGACGCCAGCACGACCAGGTCGTCCGCGCCGACACCGACCTCGGGACCGTCGGGTACGCCGACCTCGCGGGCGTGTACGAAACCGCGTGCGCCTGCCTTTGCGAAGACCGCTTCGATCTCCTCGGCGATCGCCGTCACCGGCTCACCCGCCGGTCGGCGCGTCCGGTATGGACGTACAGCGCGCGCCCGTCGCCGTCGTCACCGACGAACGCGTGCGGCATGTGCAAGCCCAGTCCATCGTGCTCGACGACCAGGGTGTCGCCTTTGTAGCCGAGCAGCCTGCTTTTCTCCGGTCCAGTGCCGAGATCGGCGAAGATCCCCTTCGGCGTGCGCTCCAGCCACAGAGCGCCTTCGTCGTCCTGGCTGACGACGATGTCCGCCACCTGCGACGAGTACTCACCCACGAACCGGGACGCGTCGGCCGGAGCCTCGGCGGCGTCGGGTTCGGGCAGCGGCGGGACTTCGACACCAGCCAGGTCGCCCAGCACCTTCCGGAAGATGTCCAGGTAGAGGTGCAGCGGCTTGCCGCCGTTGGTCAGCAGCGCCACCGCGACGTTGCTGCCCGGCACCACCCGCAGGAACGCCGACTGGCCGATGGTGCCGCCGTCGTGGCCGATCACCGGGCCGCCGTCCCAGTCGAAGATCATCCAGCCGAGTCCCCACGCCCCGCCCATCAGGCCGAGGTAGGGCAGTTCCACCTGGCGCTCCCACATGGCGCGCGCGGTTTCGGGCTCGATCACCTGGGTGCCGTCGTCCGCGCGGCCTTCGTTCAGGTGCATGCGCGCGAAGGTGAGCAGGTCACGCGGGCGCATCGCGAGATGCGAACCGGCGGGGACGTTCGAGCGGGTCAGCGCCCAGACGGGTGCGGCGACCGGTTCGTCGTCCGGCGTCGGCTGGACGTGGCCGATCGCGGCGCGGTACCGGATGGCGTCATACGGTCCGGCGGCGGCGTGAGTCAGCCCGAGCGGCGCGAAGAGGTGCTCGCGAAGGCAGTCGTCGTAGGACTTCCCGCGCAGGACCTCGACGATCCTGCCGAGCACGCAGTAACCGGCGTTGTTGTAGGAGAACATCTCCCCCGGCTGGAACAACTGGGGGACGTCGGACAGCGTCGCCACGAGCTTCGCCACGCAGTCGTCCCCCTGTCCGGTGTCGGTGAAGATGTCACCTTCGAACCCGGACGTGTGACAGGTCAGCTGCCGGACGGTGATCCGCGACGCCGCGTCGTCGTCGGAGAGGACGAACTCCGGAAGGTAGTCGCGGACCGGCTTGTCGAGATCCAGCCTGCCCTCGTCGACCAGCTGCATCGCGAGGGTGGTCGTCCACACCTTGGTGATCGAGCCGATCTGGAAGACGGAATCCACTGTGGACTCGACGCCGGTCCCCTTGTTCAGCACCCCGGCCGCGTGGTCGATCACCTCGCCGTTCGCGAAGACGGCGACGGCCGCGCCGGGCACCTGGTGTTCGGCCAGCAGGGCGGGAAGGTTCTGTTCGAGCCAGGCATCGATTTCGGAAAGTTTCGACATGGGCATCCTCGTCCGTGGAAAGGGTGGACCGGCAGTTCCCGGAATGCTAGGACGGTGACGGGCGTCACCGGTTCGTGCGGAACGACGAGAGCGACGGGAAAATTCATCCGGGCGGACGAATCATTCGCTCCCGGCCTCGGGAAGCCTGAGCCATTCCACCGCCCGTGCGGCGGCGAAGCCGATGAACGCGTCCCGTTCCGGCACTCGCGACCGCGCGTCGACGGCGTCGGTGAAGATCCCTACCGCGTAACGGCCCCCATCCGGGTACTCGACCACGCCGACCTCGTTGCGCACCGACGGCAGGGTCCCGGTCTTGCCGCTGACGCGGATCCCGTCGTCCGGGAACCCCGACCGCAGTCGGTGCGGCCACACCTGGAGTTCCAGCCAGCGCCGGACGTCCGCGCACGCGGTGGGCGAAGCCGCCTCGTCACGCCAGATCAGCCCGAGCAGCCGGGTGATCTCCTCGGCGGTCGTGGCGCAGGTAAGCGCCGGTTGCAGCGCGCGCAACCCGGCGATCCGCTCCATCGGGAGCTCCGTCAGCAGTCTTTCGTCGTCTTCGTACGACATTCCGAGGTCTTCGCCGATGCTGTCGAGCACCTCTCCGCAGTCCTGTGGGACGGTGGTGTGCTCGAAACCAAGGCGCCGCAACGTTTTCTCCGTCGCTTCCTTGCCGACACGGGTGAGGACCAGGTCGGTCGCGACGTTGTCGCTGATCCCGATCATCAGGATCGCGAGGTCGTACCAGGACATTGTGATCTCGTGCCGGAAGGTGGCCAGACCGTACGGGCTCGGCGTGGGATGCCCCGGCGGGACGGTGATCCGCTCGCCGAGGTCGAGCCCGTCGTCCGCGGCCTGCCGCGCCAGTTCCAGCGCGATCGGGACCTTGAAGACCGACGCCGTGACCACGGGTGTGTGTTCGTCGACGCCGATCCGCCGGGTGCCGTCGATCTCGGCCGCGTGCAGCCGGACGCGGACGCCTACCTCTTCGGCGCGGTCGTTGATCGTTTCGATGACTTCGGACGCGGTGGGCATGAGACTCCTGTCTGAGTGGGAGCGGCAAGGCAAAGGTCTCGTGTTCGGGCGCGGTGGGTCGTGAGGGGCGATTCGCGTTCTGACGAGGGGTAAGGCGAGGTGGCGTCTCAGGTGCTCGCCCGGGTGCTGATCTGGGTGTCGCGAAAGCCACTTTCGGGACATCAGATGTCCCGAAAGTGGCTTTCGCGACATGCCCGGTAGCCCGAATCGCCACTCACGACCCACGGCGAGCACCACGCCACCGTCGCGCTTCTGTCTACTTAGGACTCGCTTCGGGGAAGGTGAACTGCGCGGGGGTCTGCGGCACCCAGAACGCCATCACCGCGGCGAGGAAGGTGGTGCCGATGAGGAAACCGAACGCGGCGGTGTAGGAGAAGGCGTCGGCGAGCCAGCCCATCGCCACCGGGGCGACCGCGCCCGCCACCTGGCCGCCGAAGTTCATCACGCCCATGCCGATCCCGGTGACCTCCGTGGGCAGCACGCGCAACGGCAGGCCGAAGACGGCCATCGTCGCCATGCCGAAGACCGCGAGGGCGAGCGTCTCGTAGAGAGTGAACTCCGCCGTGCTGTCCGCCATCACCATCAGGATCAGCAGCACCACGGTCGCCATCGCGATCGAACTCAGGTACCAGCGGCCGTGATCGTGGAAGTAGCGATCGAACAGCCAGCCGCCGAGGATGGTCGTGACGATGCTGACCAGCATCGGGATCGCCGCGAGTACGCCGGTCTGGTTCAGCGTCAGTCCCCGCGCCTCGAGCAGGTAGCTCGGCACCCAGGTGATCAGGCCGTAGTTCAGCATGTTGGTGACGCAGAACAGCAGGGTGAACTTCCAGACCACGAAGGACTTCAGCACCTGTTTGCGCGAGACCGCGGGCCCCGCCGCCTCGTCACGCGGAAGACTGCTCAGCTCCACGGGAAGCGCTTTCGGCAAGAGCGTCCAGACGATCACACCGATGATCGCGCCGATCCCCGCCATCCAGAAGAACGTGTGCCGCCAGCCGATCGCCATCAGCAGCGGTCCGACGATCAACGGCGCCAGCCCCGCGCCGATCCCGCCGGCGGACAGCATCACACCGGTCACCGTCGCACGGTTGCCGGGGGTGGTCCGTTCGGCGATCGCCTTGAACGAGGCTGCCGGGAAAAGTCCCTGGCACACGCCGAAAAGGCCGCGGACGACCAGCAACATGCCGAAGGTGCCCGCCATCCCGGTCATCGCGGTGAACGCCGACCAGAGCAGCAGTGTCACCAGCATCGGCCCGCGAGAGCCGTACCTGTCGGCGAGGAAACCCGCCGGGATCTGGCAGACCATGTAGACCAGCGCGAACACGGTCACGAGCCAGCCCTGTTCGGTCTTGCTGAGCTCGAATTCGGCGCCGATCATCGGCAGCGCCATCCCGATCGAGAACCGGTCGATGTAGTCGACCGCCCAGGCGAAGACCATCACCACCATGGTGATGAGCGCCGTCCGGTTGATCCGCCGCGCTGTCCAGGTGTCTTCTTTGACCACTGCCGTCATGGCGCCTCCGCGGAAACGTTGGGAGAGAAGGAGAACGGCGCTGCAGTGGCGCCGATCACTCATTCTGAACAGCAAGTGGCGAGCAGAGTTCGTGCGATCACACGAACATCCGACGCTCTTTCGGGGCGGAGCGACCAAACCAGCCGCTGGTCAGGACTCCTCGGCGGACGCCCCGGTCCGCGTGTCACGGGGCAGCAGCCGTAGTTGCAGCATGGCGGCGAACCGCTCCCCCGCGTCGTCGAGGTCGATTTCGCCGACTTCGGCGAGGCGCCGCAACCGGTAGCGGAAGGTGTTCGGGTGGACGTAAGCCGCGGCGGACGCGGCACCGATGTCACCGAAGGCGTCCAGCCAGCACCGGAGGGTGTGCACCAGTTGTGATTGATGCTGCGCGTCGTAGGCGAGAAGCCGCGCGACAGGTCCTGTCGCGACGTCCCCTCTGGCCGCGGCGAGATCGGCCAGTTCCAGCATGAGCGCGTCGACGTGGACGTCTTCCACGGTAGCGACGCGTTTCGCGCGGGCGTTGGTGAGCAGTACGCGCAACGCCCGGTCGGCGCCGTCACGCGAAGCGCGCAGGCCGGAGCCGTCGAGTGCGAGCGGTCCGATGCCGATCGCGGCCGCCGCCCGGCGCCCGGTGCGCTCCAGGAAGGTCGACGCGACCCGCACCGAGCGCTCCTGGCAGTCGGTGTGACTGCCAGGCATCGGGACGATGCCGTAGGCGACGTCGCCCACCAGAGCGACGGCCGAACGCGGCTGGACGGCACTGAGGTGCATGGCCAGCGCGTCGGCGACCCGCTGGCGTTCCGCGACCAGGCGGAGATCGTCGTCCGGGGCGGGCGCGCCGAGCAGGCCCATGGCGAGCACGATCGACGGCTGGCCGAGCAGGCCGAGCCGGGCGATGGCCTCCGGTGCCCCGGTACCGCCTTCGAGCGCCGTGCTCACCAGGTCCGCCCGCAGCCGCCGTTCGACGTCGGCGCCCGCGCGCAGCCGGAGCATATGCAACGCGACCAGCTTGGCGGCGTCGATGAACGCCTGGGTCCGTTCCTCGCTGAGCGGTTCACGGACCACCGCCCAGATCGAACCGAGCACTTCGTCGCCGGCGCGGACGGCGAGCGCCACGCGCGGGATCGCGATCTCGTTGTCGTCGTAGCGCTGCGGATCGACATAGACAGGCGTGTGGTCGCGGTACAGCCTCTCGAAGACGCCGTCCCGTTCCAGGCCGCGGGCGAACCGCTCCGGCACCTGACGGCCGAGGATGGTCTCGACCCGGGAAGGATCCGCTTCGTCCTGGCGCCCGGAGAACGCGAGAATCCGGTTGCTGCGGTCCTCGATGGTCACCGGCGCGTCCAGCAGCGCCGCCACCGCGTTGGCCAGTGCGAAGAGGTCACCGGACGGCATTCCCCCGAGGGTCTGCGGTGAGACCTCTCCGACGTCTCCCTCGGCGAGCACCGTCCTGAGCATGGCGGCGAGCTGGGCCCAGGAGGCGCCGCGTGCGAGCCCGAGCAGGGCGACCCCGGACGAGTCCACGGCGCGCCTGAGTTCCGGCGTCGAGGTGACGGGAGACCGGACGACGAGCGCCGCCGCGCCGCTCGCACCCACGTCGTGCAAGAGGCGGACGATCTCGTCGGGCTCCCGTACCCCGACGCCGAGCACGACGGCGGAGGCGGGAAATTCCGACTCGTCGTGCCGATCGTGGATGACCACCCCGCCGAGCTGCTTGCGGGTGGTCCGGCCGACCGCGACCGGCTCCAGGAGCACGCCCCCGAGGTCCTCGAGGACGCGCCCCAAACTCATCTGTGGCTTGCTGGGCACCGGTGTCAGCACCCCCCGAAGTTAAACCCGGCCTCACCGAACCGAATGGTCCGATCCGACCAAATCTAACCCCGGAATTCGTAGCGCGCTACGAAGCGATCCACGCTTTCGCCGTAGTGACCTCGTCCAGCAGATGCGGGATCGGCGTGACGCCCAGACCGGGCCCGGTCGGCACCGGGAGATGTCCGGACTCCAGCACGAACGGTTCGGTGATGTCCGTGCGGTAGAACCGGCCGGACGCCGACGTGTCACCCGGGAGCGTGAACCCGGGCAGCGACGCGAGCGCGACGTTCGCCGCCCGGCCGAGACCGGTCTCGATCATCCCGCCGCACCACACCGCGACCCCGTGCGCCGCGCAGACGTCGTGCACGCGGCGGGCTTCGAGGTAGCCGCCCACCCTGCCCGGTTTGATGTTGACGATCTGGCAGGCACCGAGCTTGATCGCGTCGGCGGCGGCCCTGGCGGACACGATCGACTCGTCGAGGCAGATCGGCGTCCGGATCCGCTTGGCCAGTTCGGCGTGGCCGAGGACGTCCTCCTCTTCGAGCGGCTGCTCGATCAGCAGGAGTTCGAACGGGTCGAGCCTGGCCAGCAGCGGCGCGTCACCGAGGGTGTACGCGGTGTTCGCGTCGACCTGCAGCAGCACGTCGCCACCGAAGCGTTCCCGCACCCGACGCACGGGTTCGACGTCCCAGCCTGGTTCGATCTTCAGCTTGATGCGGACGTAGCCCTCGTCGAGGTAGCCACCGACGACGTCGAGCAACTGCGGGATCGAGTCCATGATCCCGACCGAGACCCCGCAGGCGACGGAGTCACGAGTGGACCCGAGTTCCGCCGCGAAGGACCGTTCGTGCGCGCGGAGTTCGGCGTCGAGGACCGCCATCTCCAGCGCGGCCTTCGCCATCCGGTGGCCCTTGAACTTCGCCAGCAGCGGCGTCACCTTGTACGCGGTCACGTCGCCGGCGGCCAGCAGCGCCGGGATCAGATGGTTCCGCAATACGTGCTCGGCTGCGTCGTTGTACTCCGACGAGTAGAGCGGCGCCTCCATCGCGACGCATTCGCCCCAGCCCTCGCCCGCCGGGGTCACCGCGCGGACGAGCAGCAGCTCCCGTTCCGCCTGCGTCCCGAACGACGTCCGGAACGGGGCCACGAGCGGCATCCGGACCCGGCGCAGTTCCACACCGCTGAGTTTCACGACTGCTCCTTCGAGATCACGTACCAGCCGGCACGATCGAAACCGGCGACCTTGGCGTTGTCCGCCATCAGTCCGCCGAGGACTTCGCGCAGGGCGACACGCCACGCGTTGCCGCGACCGGGATCGGTGCGGCGTAACCGTTCGACGTCCGGAGGGACGGCGACGAGCACGGTAGGTGTGTCGGCGGACCCGATGACCGGACCGCCGTCGGAGTCGACCGAAAGTGCCTTCGCCGCGTTCAGCGCTCCCGCGTCGATCAGGACCGGTTCACCAGCGGCGGCGGCGCGGACGTCCGGGCTCGTCAGGTCCCAGCCGATCATCAGCCGGTCGGTGTCGCCAGAGCCGTTGATGCCGTCCTCCATCGGACCGTAGAAGTCGGGCAGGTAACCGATGGGCCGCGCGCCGAGCTTCCCCAGGTTGAAGTAGGCGTTGCGCCGCACCAGCGGGTCGAAGGTCCAGGTGATCAGCGAGACGTCCTGGAGCAGCGCCCAGCCGCGCTGGTGCAGTTTGAGCGCGGCACCGATCCCCCGGCCCGCGCCGGCGTCGGCGACCCCGGCGATGTGGCTGTGCAGGCTCGCCTTTCCCGGGTTGCCGAAGAAACCGAAGCAGGCACCCAGGAGTTCGCCGTGATCGAACGCCCCCGCGACGTAGTTCCCGGCCGTGGACATCGCCCGGAGCAGTTCCGTGCTCACCGGCCGGGCGCCGGGCGCGAACTTCCAGATCGACTCGAACAGGCCGACCACCGCTGCCAGATCGGCGATTTCGGTGAGTTCGCGGATTTCGACGCCCGAAGCCACGGCCGCGGCCCGCGCGGCGGCGACGGCTTCGTCACGCACCTCCTGGGAAGCCAGGCTCTCCGTGTTCGTCGCGAGATTCGTCACGGGACAATCCTTTCCCGGCTCGGCGGCCGAGTCACTGTCGTGCCGTACCAGATTCGCCGGCGGGATTCGTCGCGCCGGACGGACCCCGCTTCGCGAGGACGTTTTCCACGAGCGCGGCCAGCAACGCGGTGCGACGCGGCAATTCCGCGACGACGACGTGTTCGTGATCCGCGTGTGCCCCGCCGCCGACGGCACCGAGGCCGTCGAGGGTGGGAATACCCATTCCCGCGGTGTAGTTGCCGTCCGAGGCACCGCCGACCGACGCGGAGATCAGTTCACCGAGGCCGAGTTCGCCCGCCAATTCCCGAGCCAGCGCGAACAAGTCCGCCGAGGAGCCTTCTTCCAGTGGCGGCCGGTTGATCCCACCGGTGACGCGGACCTCCGCACCGTCCAGTACCGGCCGGAGATCCCGCATGGCCCGGTCGACCCGCAGTTGCTCGGCCTCGTTCCACACGCGGACGTCGACAGCCACGCTCGCGGCCGCCGGGACGGTGTTCACCGTCGTTCCCGCCGAGACGACCGTCGGTGTCACGCTCGTACCGGCTTCCGGATCGGCGATCGCGGCGGCCGCGATGACCTGGTGCGCGATCTCGATCCCCGCGTTGATCCCCTTCTCCGGTTCGAGCCCGGCGTGCGAGGCGCGGCCGATGACCTCGATCCGATACTGGGAGACACCTTTGCGGCGGCATTTCAGCGCGCCGCCGTCTGCCGAGGCCTCCAGCACGAACGCCGCGTCGCAGCCCGCCGCCGTCTCTTCGATCAGGGCGCGGGAAGACGGCGAGCCGATCTCTTCGTCGCCAGTGACCAAAATGGACAGTCCGGCACGGTCGGGAACCGTTGCGGCGGCGTGAAGCGCCATCACGACCCCTGCCTTCATGTCGAAGCAGCCAGGGCCGCGCAACACACCTTCCCGCACGGTGAACGGGTGAGTCTCCAGTGAACCGTGGGGCCACACCGTGTCGTGGTGACCCAGGAGCAGCACACGAGAGGGTCCGTCGCCGAACCGCCAGCGCAGATGGGTGACGCCGGCTACGACGATCCGCTCCGGTTCCACGCCGAGCAGTCTCCGGCCGACGCTCGCGACCACCTCGGCGCTGCGAGCGACGGCGTCGTGATCCGAAGACGGGGACTCACACCGGATCAGGGTCTCGATGTCTTCGAGCAGTTCGCTCATCGCGGCTCACCCCGCAGCGGCTCGCCGGGGAAGGCGTCGGTGCGCAGGTTTCCGTCGGTGACCACCGCAACGCCCGAAACGAACAGGTGCCGGACGCCGACGGATGGCCTGATCGGGTCGAAGTAGGTCGCCGCGTCGGTGATGACGTTGGGGTCGATCACGACGATGTCGGCGTCGGCTCCGACCTCGAGCCTGCCCTTGGCCCGCGCGGCAGGGGCGACCTCGTCGAGGACGCGCGCGGGCAAGTAGGAGCAGCGCCGGAACGCCTCCAGCCAGGTCCACGCCTTGCTTTCCCGCACCATGAGGCGCAATGTCTTGGCGTACGTCCCGGCCGTACGCGGATGCGTCGCACCACCGGGCGGCAGCGGCCATTCGGTGCTCTCGCTGGTGCCGCCCTTCCAGTACACGGGCAGGGCGTCGCTGGCGACGATGGCGTCGGGGAACACGAGCGCCTGACGCAGCAGTTCGAGATCGCGGGGGTTGCCCTCGTCGAGGAACTCCAGAATGCACGGCGCACCCGGTTCCTCGGCACGCACCTGTAGCAGGCGTCCCTCGTCGGCGATCCGCTCACCCGACTCCAGCATGATCACGCTGGACGGCGAGAGTCCCTTCATCTTCAGTCGCTCGGGCGACAGGAAGGCAGCGCCGATTCCCGTGCTGCCCGCGCCGTACGGATAGGCCTCCACGGTCACCCTCGACCCGGCCGAACGGCTCGTCTCCAGCGCGGCGAGCACCCGATCGATCTGGTGCCCGGACGTGCTGTTCACATGGCAGTGGTGCATCGCGGCGCCGGTCTCGGCCGCGACGATCGCGATCTCCTCAGAGCCGTCGACGGGCGTCGCGGGGTCCACTTCGACCAGTTCCCGGACGTGCGTGTAGGTCGGTGCCCCGGCTTCCTTGGCGAGCCGGGCGAGAGCCACGAACTCACCGGGGTCCGTCAGAGGCGCGTAACCGAGCAGCACACCGACGCCGAGCGCGCCCGCGGCCAGCTCACCCTCCACAAGGGACAGCCACGCCTTCAGTTCGACGGGCGACGAAGACCTTTGCCAGGCAGGGTTCCCGAGCACCGCGAGACCGCTGTCGATGTTGGCGTCGGGCTCGATCCCGGCGAGCACCTGTGCCCTGGCGGAACCCCACGATGCGGAAAATCCGTAGTGCAGCGGACGTCCGGCCGCGGCGGCCTCGGCGTACGCACGCTCGATCGGCATCAGCCCGGCTTCGAGATCGAGCGCGGTGGTGACGCCGTCCATCGCCTGCAGCCGCTGGCCCGCGATGGTGTGCACGTGACTGTGCAGATCGATGAAACCCGGTCCGACGACGAGCCCGGAGACGTCGATCTCCGTGTCGCCGGGCCGCGCGGGCAGCCCCTCCCCCACCGCGGTCACCTTCCCACCGGATACCAGCACGTCGGCCGTGCCGTCGAACCCTGTCGCCGGATCGATGACACGGCCGCCACGCAAGAGTGTCCGCATGCTTCGCCTCCTAGATCGCCTCGTTCATGGCGACCCTAGGAGGTTTCACGGGACGTCCGTTCGTAGCGGGCGACGAATCCGCGCCGTCGGATCCATCCGCCCGCACGAACGGCTTTGGGGCGGTCAGGACCAAGAGTGCCTGCTGTGTCGCGAAAGCCACTTTCGGGACATCAGACGTCGCGAAAGTGGCTTTCGCGACACCTGGCCCGCCCCGACGTATCTGAGCGTGGCTCGAAGCCGGCGGGCAGGCAGACGCCCGTCCTTACCACTCACGAGCCCCTGCGGCCGTGGTGCTCCGCGATGATCTCGGCGTACCGGTGGCCACTCGCCTTGACCGTGCGGAGCTAGGTGTCGTAGTCGACCCGGACGAGCCCGAACCGCTTGCTCAGCCCGCTGTCCCACTCGAAGTTGTCGAGCAGCGACCAGGCGAAGTATCCCTTCACCGGAGCGCCGGCTTCGGCGGCCCCGGCCACCGCGCTCAGGTGTTCTTCCAGGTAGGCGATGCGGTCGGTGTCATCGATCGAGCCGTCCTGCGCGACCTTGTCGTCGAAGGCGGCGCCGCTTTCGGTGACGTAGATGGCCCGGGCGCCGTACTCGTTGGCGAGCCGGTGGATCAGGTCCGCCAGCCCCTCCCCGTGGATCTCCAGCCCATCGCGGTGGTGGCGGCCCCCTCGACCGGCACCTGCCGGGCGCGCGGCACGGGACCGTTCGGGGCGTCCTCGACGACGGGCGGAAGTAGTAGTTCAGCCCGTGGTAGCCGACCGGAGCCGAGATCACCCCGAGGTCGTCCCCGACCACGGGCGGCTCGACGCCGTAGACCCCCGATCATGTCCGCCGGATAGCCGCGGCCGTTCGACGGGTCGAGCCACCAGCAGTTGACGTGCCCGTCCATCCGGGCCGCCGCCTCGACGTCCTCGATGGAGTCCGACGCGGGCTCGATGCCGCTGAGGTTGACCACCAGGCCGATGTCGGCGGGCTCGGCGGCGTTCGCGCTGATCGCCTGCACGCCGAGGCCGTGTGCCAGCAGGAGGTGGTGGGAGGCGTGGACTCTTATTTCAGAGCTTGAGTTAAGCCTTGGTCCACCTTGCCGTCAAGCCCCGAGCGGCCAAATCGTGCCGAGTGATCTCACGTGAGCGAGTACCGGGTCAGCCCGCTTCTCGCGGGCGATCATCGCAGACGCGGGCCACCCCGCGCCATGACTTCATTTCCCGGTGAGCACGTCCAGTGCCTGCCCGCGATGCGCGGCGAACAGTTCCAGGGCCTTTTCCCCGTCTCGGGCACGAAGAGCCGACGCCAGCCGCCGGTGCTCCGCCGGGACGCTCGCGAGGTAGCCCTCGGAGTTCACGCCGATCCGGGTCAACAGGAACAAGTGCACCTGCGACCGGATGGCCTGCCAAGCCTCGACGAGCCGCCGGTGCCCGGAAGCCGCGTAGACCGCGTCGTGGAAGTCGATGTCACAGCGCACCATCTCGTGCTCGTCGCGCGCCCGGTCCATCCTCTCGACGACCGCGTCGATCGAGGCCAGGTCCGCGTCCGAAGCGGAAGCGACCACCAAGCGGACGGCGAGTTGTTCCAGCGCCGAACGGAGACTGTCCAGCTCGGCGACGTCCACATCGGACAGCGTCGTGACGATCGCGCCGCGGTGCCATTCGCTGCGGACCAGGCCCTCGCGCTCCAGCTTGAGCAACGCTTCGCGCACCGGGCCGCGGCTGACGCCCAGCGCCTCCGAAAGCTCCACCTCACGCAGCTGGGCGCCCGGCCGGTACGCGCCACCGAAAATGGCGTCCCTGACCCGGTCGGCGACCTCGTCGGCCAGTCCTCGACGACGGGCGGGCACCACCCGGCCGGGTTCGCTCATCGTCATCCTCCCTCGGAAAGGCTCGATCGTAGCGACCCACCACTTTGTCTTAATTTTAACATTCGGACATGACTGTCCTCGACTCCCCCATCCCGCGTTTCCACCTGGCCATGCCCGTCGACGATCTGGCCGCCGCGCGCACCTTCTACGGCGAAGTCCTCGGCCTCGAACAGGGCCGCAGCTCCAGCTCCTGGATCGACTGGAACCTCCACGGCCACCAGTTCGTCACGCATCTCGCCCCGGAACGGCCGCAGCGGAGCCACAACCCCGTCGACGGCCATGACGTGCCCGTCCCCCACTTCGGCCTGATCCTCACCGTGCCGGAGTTCCGGAAGCTGGCGGACCAGCTGCGCGCCGCGGGCACCCAGTTCGTCATCGAACCCTATGTCCGGTTCGAGGGCCGGACCGGCGAACAGTGGACGATGTTCCTGCTGGATCCGGCGGGCAACGCGCTGGAGTTCAAGGCCTTCGCCGACGACTCACAGGTCTTCGCCGCTTAGGTGTGCCGCACCGGCCCCGCGAACAACTCCGCCAGATCGTCGAACCGCACGACCGCCACCGCGCCCACCGCACCCACGGCGGCGGCGAGGCCAACGGCCGCCGGATCCGCGCCGTCCGCCCCGGACACCGCGACGGCACCGGCCAGCGCGACCAGCAGCAGGAGCGCGTTGCGCACCACGTGCCGGTGTGCGAGCACCGTGCGCGCCGGACCGAAACAGCGGCACACCGCACCGGTCCGGCGCGCCACCGCCCGCCACACCGCCACGGTCAGCACCCCGAACAGCCCGGCCGCGAGCACCAGCCCCGCCAGTGCGAGCCAGCGGCCCGCGCCGGTCGCCGGCAGAGCGGCGGCAGGCAGCAGCGAAGCCGCGATCACGAACTCCGCCGCCAGGGTCATCCCGGCGAACGGCCGCGTCCAGCGCGCCGGGATCCCGAACGCGGGCACCGACGCCACGAACTCCGCGTAGGCGGCTCTACCCCGCACCTTGCTGACCGCGGACACCAGCAGAACGAGTCCACAAAGGACCATCGCGGACACGGCGACGTACGTCATGACTCACCTCTGACCGATCGGGCGGAGCACGACGCCGATCAGCGCGTCCTCCGGGATGTAGCCGAGCCGCCGGGAATCGTTGCTGCGCGCGGGGTTGTCCCCGAGCACCAGCAGACTTCCCGCCGGGACGACCGTGCCGGGAACCGGGATCCGCGACGGCACCGGGTCGCCCGGCACCGCGACCGCGCGTTTCACCAGTCGTCCGGCGGTGGGATCACCGGGTTTGCCGGGCCCGCCCTGCACGACGACGACCTGCCCGGTCCGCACCCGCTCCAGCCGGGACCGCCGCACCAGCAGCCGGTCACCGGAAAAATAGGTGGGCTCCATGCTCACCCCGCGTACGGTCACCACGATCAGCCGTCGGCGCAGCGTCACCAGCCATCCGACGACGGCGACGACCACCACAGCCGCCGCGAGCACCACATACGTCACTGGGACACCACCTCGTCGTAGCCCGAAGCCTGCAGGCGGAACAACCGCGCGTATTCCCCGCCCGAAGCGATCAGTTCGTCGTGCGAGCCGAGTTCCGCGACCCGGCCCTCGGCGAGGACCGCGATCACGGCCGCGTCCCGGACCGCGCCGAGGCGGTGCGAGATCAGCACACTGGTCGCGCCTTCGCGATGCCGCCGAAGACTGCTGTGCACTTCGTGCTCGGCCTCCGCGTCGAGACCCGAACTCGGTTCGTCCAGGATCATGAGATCCCGCCGGTCCCGCAGGAACGCCCGCGCCAGCGCGAGCCGCTGCCACTGTCCGCCCGAGAGCAGGACTCCGGTCTCCGGGTCCTCGCGATCCGCTTCGTCGAAGAACATCCTGGACAGCAAGGTGTCGTAACCGCGCGGCAACCCGGCGACGATGTCGTGGGCTCCCGCGCGTTCCGCCGCCGCGGCGACGCGCTCGCGATCCTCCAGATAGGACACGTCACCGAGACCGATGTTCTCCGCGGCGGTGAGGTCGTAACACATGTAGTCCTGGAAGACCGCGCCGATCCGCGCGCGCAGGTCCTCGACCGGGACGTCCCGCAGATCCACGCCGTCCCAGAGGATCGCGCCGCGCTCCGGGTCGTAGAACCGGCACAGCAGCTTGACCATCGTCGACTTCCCGGCGCCGTTCAGCCCGACCAGCGCCAGCGACCGCCCGTGCGGGATGGTCAGGTTCACCCCGCGCAGCACCCACGGCTGGTCTTCGGCGTAGCGGAACCAGACGTCGCGCAACTCGATACCCGCACGCAGCCCCGGTAGCCGCCGGGGTTCGGCCGGGACCGCGAGGTCCGGGCCCTGCGACTCGATCTCCTCGTAGTGGTCGAACAGCAGTGTCGAGTGATGCGCCGAAGCCAGCCGGGAAACCAGGCTCTGCAACGCGGACTGCACCCCGCCGACCGACGCCACGAAGATGGCGATGTCACCGAGCGAGAGCTTGCCGGTGGCGGCCAGCCACACCGCCCAGATCAGGCCACCGGCCGAGACCGCCGCGGTCAGCCCGGCCAGCAGGCCCTGCATCCGCGCGTCGCGGCGGTCCTGCCCTTCGACGACGGCGTGCGCGGCGGTGAGCTCGACGAGCATCCGCCGCCGGAAGAGGTCGCCGAGTCCCAGCAGTCGCAGTTCCTTCGCGGCGTCCAGGCTCGCCAGCAGGTCGGCGTAGAACACTTCACGTCGTTCGGTGGGCGCGATCGACCACATCACCCGCGCCCGCGCCCGGCTCAGCCGCAGATGCGCGAGCAGCGCGGGCACGGCCGCGGCCAGTACGATCACCGCCATCCCCGGATTGATCACGAGCAGGGTCCCGAGGAATCCGGCCAGCGTGATCACCGACTGGAGCGAGCCGAGACCGTCGTCGACGAGCTGACCGGGCCCGCTGCGGCCGGTCTGCTGGGCTAGACGGAGTTTGTCGCGGAAGCGCGGGTCCTCCATCCTCGCGATCCCGGCGAGCCTCCCCATGGCGCGGTAGAGCCGGTCCATCGTCACGACGGCGACCAAGCGGTCCAGCCGCTGCTTCAGGTACTCGGTCGCGACCGGGAGGAGTCCCGCCAGCAACCCGGCGACCGCCAGCGCGACCGCCCACGGGAGCAGCGCCTGCCAGACCTCGCCCGCCGCCAGCCCGTCGAGCAGGACCTTGGTGCTCCACGCGGTCGCGATCGGCACGACACCGCCGAGCAGCGACAGCCCCACATACAGCGGTGTGCCCACCGGGGCGGCCCGCCGGGTGAGACGGATCGCCGCCGTCAGCAGGCTCAGGACCCGGCGGGCGCCGAGGGAGGTGTTCACCGTTCGGCCGGCACCGGCAGTGCCGACATCTCCCACCCGCTGGCCAATACGGTCCGGTCGCCGTCGACCAGGCACAGCGCGGGATACCCGGAGGCACCGAAGGCCTGGTGCACGACACCGCCGTCGGCCTCGCGGATCACCTCGGCGACCTCGCCGAGACGGACGACCATGTCCGCCGTCTCCGCTTCGCTCCCGGAGGCGATCGCCAGCACCTTGCCTTCGAAACGGGTGGCGTACTCGATGAACTGGGGCATCCGCTCCTTGCAGGGCTCACACGCCGGTGCGAAGAAGCCGACGAGGGCGCGGGTGCCGTCGATGTCCGCATTGGACAGATCGGCCCCGCTCACCGTGGCGGCGGTGAAGGTGCCGATGGTGGCACCCGCGGGCAGCGCGATTTCCGGGTCGAGGGGGGCCCGCTGCTGTTGCACGTTCTTCAAGGTCTCGTTCTGCTCGCGCAGCCTCCTGATGATGCCGAAGCTGAGTAGCAGGTCCAGCACACAAAGGAGTCCGACGAGCACGACGGCGGCGGTCAGGATGGCCATGGTGTTCTCCAGTGGAGGAAGAGGGACGGACAGGGCGCCGTGGACGGCGGCCGGCGTTCGCACGCCCGCCGCCGCCACGGGTGTCGATCAGCCTCCGCAGATCCGGAAGGCGTAACAGGGCCCGCAGTATTCCTTGCAGGCACCGTTCGTCGAGCAATTGCGACGGAAGTCGCTGCGCTCGCGGCAGTAGCAGTGCTTGTAGTACGGGTCCGGCGGGCAGCCCGCGCCCACGTCGGCCTTGGCCACGAACACGCTCAGCAGCTTGTCGCTGAAGGTTCCCAATGTTTTGCGCATGTTCCGCGCTCCTCACTTCCTCCGAGCCGGACGGCGTCGGCAGCGCCCAACGTAGGAAAGGCCGGTACACGAACGTGGATAGCGCCGATACACGCCCGCGTGTATCGGTTGTGCACCCGACGCGAAGTGAACGTCCGGCAAAGTCGAGGGTGATAGAACTGCCTTGAGGGGTCTCACGTTTCTGTCTCCAACTCTCGGGAGAGGTGTGAGTGTCATCGATCGAGTTCAGGGTTCTGGGGAGGCTCGAGGTACACACCGAAGGCGGGACGATCGCGCTGGGTTCGGCCAAACAGCGCAATCTTCTGGCCGTATTGCTGCTGCATCCGGGCCGAACAGTCCCGATTCGCAGGCTGATCCGGACGTTGTGGGGAGACGAGCCGCCGCTTTCGGCGGTCGCCAACCTGCGCACCTACGCGAACCGGCTCCGAGGGGTCTTACCGGGGGAACGCATCTCCGGTCGCGCGTCGGGTTACGAAATCCTGTTGCGCCAAGGAGAATTGGATCTTCACGTGTTCGCCGAACGGGCCGGGGCCGGCCGGGCGGCGCTCGCGCGTGGTGACCACGCCGCCGCCGTCCGTCATCTCGGTGAAGCACTTTCCGCCTGCCGTGGCGCGGTGTTGGAAGATCTCTCGGACAACGACGCGCTCGCCGGTTCGATCGCACCGGTTGAGGAACTGCGGCTATCGGTCGCGGAGGACCATCTCGACGCCCGGCTGCGTCTCGGCGAACACCGGGAGGTGATCGCGCCGCTGCGCGAGTTCGTCGCCGAACATCCATTGCGAGAGCGGCCTTGGGCGCATCTGATGACCGCCCTGTATCGATCCGGTGATCCCGCCGGGGCGCTCGCCGTCTACACGGACTGCCGTCGCGTGCTCGCCGACCGGCTCGGCCTGGAGCCATCACCGGAGCTGGCGAAACTGCACCGGGCGATGCTGGACCGGGATCCGGGGCTGGCCACGGTCTCCCCCGCACCGGTCACCGCTGTCGGCGATCCGGCACCGAAATTTCTTGTGCCACAGGAGCTTCCGGTGCGATGTCAAACTTTCGGCGGCCGGGCGGGCGACGCCGCAAACCTGGCCTCATTGCTCATCGGGCCGGAGCGGTCCTGGCCGAAGGTCGCCGTGGTCCACGGTCCCTGCGGGATCGGCAAGAGCGCGCTGGTGCTGGAGGTGGCACACCGGGTCGGTGCCCGGTTCCCGGGTGGACAGTTGTACGTCGACCTCAGCGTCGACGGTCCGGCTTCCCGGGTACCTCCCCGGTTGCTGCGGCATCTCGGCGTCCCGGCGTCCGACATCCCGTGGACACCGGACGAGGCCGCCGCCGTGCTGCGTTCGCGTCTCTCCCATCGGGCGGTGCTCCTGGTGCTCGACGGTGCGACCGAGTCCGCGGCGCTGCGCGCGCTCATCCCGGCGACGGGGTCGTGCGCGGTACTGATCACCAGCCGCTCACCGCTGATGCTGGACGGCGCGGAGCACGTCGCACTCGGCCGTCTGTCCGATGAGGATGGCCTCGACATCCTCGCCAGGGTCGCGGGCAGGTCCAGAGTGGACGCGGACCCCCGCGCGGCAGCCGAGATCGTCCGGCACTGCCACGGGATCCCGGCCGCGTTGAGGATCGCGGGCACGATACTGGCCAACCGGCCGACACGGCCGTTGTCCTGGTTGGGGCACCGGCTCGCACCGGAGGAGAGCCGGCTGGACAAACTGGGGTTCGGCGGGGAATCGTTGCGTGCGCTGTACCTGTCGGCGTTCCAGCCGATCGCGGCGGGCAAGGATCCGCTGGCGGCGTCCGCGTTCCGGCTGCTGGGCAGGCCGGGTTTCGAAGTGTGCCGCACGGACCGGGCCGCCGCAGCCCTCGGCGTCTGCCCCTTGAAAGCCGAAGCCGCGCTGGATCGCCTGGTCGACCTGGGCCTCGCCGAATGGGGCGAAGAGGACACCTACCGGTTGCCACCGTTGATGCGGTTGTTCTCGGCCGACCTGGCGGCGGCCGTCCCGGCACACCAGTCGGCGCTGGCCTGGTGAGTTCCGCACCGATCGATAATCCACAGGTTATCGATCGGTGCGGTTTCCCGTGTTGATCAAGGCGGGTTCCCCGGGAGAAGCTGGGTCCTGTCAGCGAGCCCGCTGAACACGGAAAACCAAGGAGACGCCACCATGTTCGACCCCATCCTCCTCCGGGCCGCCGACGCCGAGATCGTCAGCGACGCGCCGGGCAGCGACATCACCCTGCTGGCCGACTCGGACACCACCGACGGGGGCTTCACCGCGAACCGCGCGACCCTGAAGGACGGTGTCTTCGGTACCCCGGCCCACTTCCACACCCGCGCGACCGAGTTCTTCTTCGTGCTCGAGGGGAAGCTCCAGGTGCTCGTCGACGAAACCCTGCACACGCTGGAGAAGGGCGACTTCCTCGCCGTGCCGCCCCAGGTGCCGCACGCCTTCGGGCCCGCCGCCGGCTCGGACGCCGACGTCCTGGTGACCTTCACGCCCGGCATGGCCCGCTTCGACTACTACCGGCTCCTCGACCGGGTCGCCCGCGGCGAAGCCGACCCCTCGGAGATCGCCGCGTCCTCGAAGCAGTACGACAACCACTACGTCGACAGCCCCCTCTGGCGCGCCGCCCGCGGTCAGTGAGCTTCAGTCGATGACCGCGGGCGCTTCGACCTCGACCAGGTGCTCGGGCACGTCGAGCGCCGCGACGCCGATCAGCGTGCCCGGCGGGACCGGGGTGCCGCCCAGCCTGGTGGCGGCCCGGTCCACGCCTTCGAGGAACGGCGCTAGTTTGTCCGGGGTCCAGTCGACGACGTAGACGGTCAGCTTCGCGACGTCGTCGAAAGTGGCACCGGCCTCGGCGAGCGCGGTGCCGCTGTTCAGGTAGCACTGTTCGACCTGAACAGCGAGGTCGCCTTCGCCGACAGTGGCACCTGTGGCGCCCCAGGCGACCTGTCCCGCGATGAAGACCAGCTTCGACCCGGTCGCGATCGAAACCTGCCGGTAGGCGGGGATCTCCGGCAGCCCCGCGGGATTCACCAGGGTGATGGCCATGCTGTCGTACTCCTTGCATCGGTCACTTGTGGTTACCCAGAAACTGTCGGAGAGTGTGCGGCGACCTGGAAGAACGCACTTTCTCGTGACTGGGGAACCTGATGGTGACCAAGCAGCTCGACGGTACGGCGGACGACGCGGATCTGACGCGGGCGGACTCGCTGGCGCGGGAGATCTTCTCCGACGTCGCCAACAAGTGGGCGCTCCTGATCATCGAGATGATCGGCGATCGCACACGGCGGTTCACCGAACTGCGGAACGACATCGAGGGCATCAGCCACAAGATGCTCACCCAGAACCTGCGCATGCTGGAGCGCAACGGCCTGCTCGAACGGACCGTGCATCCGACCGTGCCGCCGCGTGTGGACTACACCCTCACCGAGGCGGGGCACGGCTTGCGGGCGACGGTCGACGGGATGTGCGACTGGACCCACCGTTTCCTCGGCCACATCGAAAGCTCACGTCGCCGGTTCGACGCGCCTGTCAACGGTTAACGACCTGGCCAGGCGGTTGTTCGTCGCTGCGTGAGGCTGACGATGGTGGAATGGGGACGTTGAGTGTCCCCACTCCTCCATCATCGTGGGGTCACACCGGCTCAACGTCCCGAATCCTCCCTACTCGACCCTGGCAGGCACCAGAAACGTCAAGCCCGGACTACCATCAGCCGCGCCGACCAGCAGCCCTGCGACTTTGCCGAACCCTGCGCCCAGGCACAGGAAGGGCCTTTGCGTACTGGGCGCTGTGGACCACTTCCTCAAGGTAACCGGACAACGCGCAGGAACGCGGGCAGCACCCAAGGCCTGCGCCCACTCACCACGATCTTGCGTGTCAGCGCGGAACGCGCCCTGCCGACCCGGTGGAAGAGCATCAGGTTCAGCGACGGCGGATCGAACGAGATCCGCGCGTCGACCGGGCCGCCGGGCTCCTCGACCGTGACCCGTCCCCGGTGCAGCACCAGCACGACCGGAGTCGTGTACGCCGACCGGAAGGCCACGGCGATACGCCTTTCCCTCGGCGGTTCGTCGGTGTCGAGCAGGTGTCCGATGTCGTGGGTCAGCACGCCCACCAGGAAGAGATCGAAGAACAGCGCCGCGTCACCCGGCGGGATCGTCCACGGCAGTTTCACCGCCTTGGCGATGTCCCAGCCGTGAATCTGCAGTTCGTTGACCAGGTGCGCGAGGACGCCGGCCAGCGGCACCTTCGAGTCGCCGAGCCAGTCCAGCGGGGTCGCCGGATCCGCGTCCTCGGTCACTCGCAGTACCTCGTCGATGGCAGCGAGCAATTCCGCCGTCAGCACGCCGAGGTCGCGTTCGGGAAAGTCCTTCAACACCAAGGTGTTCAGCACGGAAACCGTATCCACAGTGGTCTTTTGGACCTGACCCTGCGCGCGGGCGTCCAACAGCGGGGCCGCGTCCGGCCGCACCATCGAGCTGTACATCTTCGCGATCAAGACGACGTGCGCGACGGTGTCGGCCACCGTCCAGTCCGCGGTGACCATCGCGTCCGCATCCGGAACGCGGGACACCATTTCGGCGAATCGCGCACCCGTCACTCGAAAGGCTCGCCTCGCCGATCGCCATTGATCCGCCGTGATCTCTCTGGCCACAGCGCGATTTTACCGTGCTACGGCCGAAAATCCGTTCGCTTCCGTGCTGTTCCGATATCCGCTCACAGCGAAGTGACCGTACTCACTACGGAAATCGACGTGACACGCACCGACCGACCCAGGCAGACTGAACGACAGATCAGCTCGCCTTCGCTGTCACCGTTGCCGGCGCCGGAGGCGGCCCACGCGGACAGCGCCCTTCCAGGAGCCCCACACAGATGACCGAGACCATGCCCGAAACCACCCATGACCAGGAAAGAGCACCGGCGCGCGCCGGGCTCCTGATCGGGGTCCTGGTTCTTTCCGCGTTCGTGATGATCCTCAACGAGACGATCCTGAGCGTCGCGCTGCGTGACCTGACCGTCGACCTCCAGGTCCCGACCACCACCGTGCAGTGGCTGACCAGTGGCTTCCTGCTCACCATGGCGGTCGTCATCCCGATCACCGGGTTCCTGCTCGAACGGTTCACCCCGCGTCAGGTCTTCATCGCTTCGCTGACCTTGTTCAGCCTCGGCACCCTGGTGAGCGCGGTCGCGCCCGGCTTCGCCCTCCTGCTGACCGGCCGGGTCATCCAGGCGTGCGGTACCGCGGTCATGCTGCCGCTGCTGATGACGACGGTGATGCGCCTCGTCCCGGTGGAGAAGCGCGGCGCCACGATGGGCACGATCACCATCGTCATCGCGGTCGCCCCCGCCATCGGCCCGACCATCGGCGGCGCGGTGCTCGCCTCGCTGGGCTGGCGCTGGATGTTCTGGATCGTGCTGCCGCTCTCGCTCGCCGCGCTGGTGGTCGGCATGCTGCGGCTGCGGCTGGACAGCGAAACCCGCAAGGTGCCGCTGGACGTGCCGTCGGTGATCCTGTCCGCCGTCGGTTTCGGCGGCGTGCTGTACGGCCTGTCGACGTCCGGTGAATCGGCGGGCGGACACCAGCCGGTGCCGCCGTGGGTGCCGATCGTCGTCGGGGTCGTGGCGCTCGTGGTGTTCACCTGGCGCCAATTGCGCCTGCAGAAGGAAGACCGCGCGCTGCTGGACCTGCGCCCGTTCACCCACCGCAGTTTCGTCGTCTCGCTGGTGCTGACGGCGCTGCTGTTCATGTGCCTGCTCGGCGCCGCGGCGATCCTGCTTCCGCTGTACCTGCAGACCGTCCTGCACACCAGCACGTTCGTCAGCGGGCTCGCGGTGCTTCCCGGCGGCCTGGTCCTCGGACTGCTCGGCCGCCCGGTCGGCGCGCTTTACGACCGCTTCGGCCCCCGGCCCCTCGTCATCCCCGGCGCGGCCGCGATGGCGGTCTCGCTGTGGCTGTTCGCCCTGCTCGGTGCGGAATCACCACTGGTCGCGGTCATCGCCATCCACGTCCTCCTGATGGGTGGCCTCGGCCTGATGATGACACCGCTGATGACCGAGTCCCTCGGTTCACTGCCCGAAAATCTCTATTCCCACGGCAGCGCGATCCTCGCCACCCTGCAGCAGCTCGCCGGTGCGCTCGGCACCGCCTTGTTCATCGCGGTGGCGACGGCGAGCACGGTGACGGCCGGGGCCGCCAGCCCCGACTCGACGGGTATCCGCACCACCTTCATGGTCGCCGGCTGTGTCGGACTGGCCGCGTTCGTCGGTTCCCTGTTCGTCAAGAAGAGCAGCGGTGCCGGAGCGGTGACCGCGCACCACTGACAACGGACACGCTCACCGCGCGCCCGCCGTGGCCTCCGCCGGAGGCTCGGCGGGCGCGCGGCGTTCGATGACCTTCCGGCCGTAGGCGATGGCGGGCTGCTCGACCCACCGGCGCAGCGCGCAGGCGAACAGCAGGGCGACACCCGTGGTCGCGGCGGCCTTGGCGAGCCCGCTGGGCAGCAGCCAGCCCGTCACCCCGGCCGCGCCGGTCTGGGCGAGGTAGAGCGCGTAGGACCGATCGCCGACGAAGGCCATCGGCCTGCTCGAGAGCAGTTTCCGGACCGGCCCCGGCGAAACGACCGCCACGAGCAGCAACGCCGAGCCTGCCGCGTACACCGGGACCACGAACTGCCAGTGCCCGCCGAGCGCCTTCGCCAGCGGTCCGACGGAGAACTGCAACACGACGAACCCGCAGCCGATCACCGTGGCGACGATGGGACTGGTCAGCGGCCGGACCAGGGCGAACCCGCGCGGATGGTGCAGCGTCATCGCCAGCAGGCAGCCGATGACCAGCGAGCAGTAGTGCACCGAGAGGCTCGCCCAGGTGTGCGACGGCGCCAGCGGCAAGGCGAACAGCACCACCCCGAGGACGGCCGAAACCCCGAACAGCAGGCGTAGCGCCGTCTTCCCGCTTCGCGCGAACGAGGTGAGCACCAGCAGCGCGGGCCAGACCAGGTAGAACTTCTCCTCCACCCCGAGCGACCACGACGTCGGATAGGGCGTGTTGAAGTCGACGAGTTCGTTGCCGAAGACGAGGTAGTACGGCATGGCGTCGGCGAGCCTGCTGCTCTGGTAAGTCCCGCCGAGTAGCACCGCGAGCGTGGTCAGCGCCAGGAGCAGGAAGTACACCGGCATGATCCGGAAGACCCGGCGAACGTAGAACGCCCGAAGCGAGATCCGGCCGGTGCGGCCCTCTTCGCGAAGGGCCAGCGTGGTGATCAGGAATCCGGACAGCACGAAGAACAACTGCACGGCGATCCAGCCCTGTAGGCGGCCCGTGACGGGACCGCCGTAGTGGAAGAACACGACGGCCACGGCGGCGAGCGCGCGCACCCCGGTGAGACCGGGAAACCAGGACGAGGCCAGGTAGTCGGTGTGGCTGAGCGGCTGCCACCAGGAGCGGCGCGAAAGGTCGGACATGGCCCGTAGGTTCGGGCCCGGACGCTGAACCGAAGCTTAAGGAAGCTGAAGACGTCTTCAGCTTCGCGTTTCCGCCGACGGCAGCCGGACGACGAGGCGGGCGCCACCGTCGTGGTCGGCGACCGCCGCGGTGCCGCCGTGGGCGTGCGCGATGTCGGCGACGATCGCCAGGCCGAGACCGGCGCCACCCTCGTCACGAGCGCGCCCGTCGTCCAGCCGCACGAACCGGTCGAACACCCGCTCACGATCCTCGGCGGGGATCCCCGGCCCGTCGTCGGTGACGGTCAGCACGCACATTTCGTCTACTGTGGACAGCGAGATGACGACGCCGGTACCGGTGTGTCGTTGCGCGTTGTCCACGAGGTTGCGGAGCAGCCGTTCCAGCCGTCCCCGGTTCCCGAGGACCATCGGCTTCCCCTCGATGTCCGCCCGCACGCCCTGTCGTCCGGAGAGGCACGATTCGACCACTTCGGACAGTCGTACCGGCGTGAGCCGTTCCGGGCCGGAGTTGTCCAGTTTGCCGAGCAGGACCAGGTCGGCGACGAGATCCTGCAGCCGGGTGATGTCGAGCAGCGCGTTCCCGCAGGCGTCGCGCCAGTCCATTCGGTCCGGATGCGCGAGCAGTACTTCGAGTTGCGTCCGCAGAGACGCCAGCGGTGTCCGCAGTTCGTGCGACGCGTCGGAGGTGAACCGGCTCTGGCGCGTGACGGCGGTGTCGAGACGGGTGAGCATCGTGTTCATGGTCTCCGCGAGCTTCGCGATCTCGTCACCGCTGTCCGGCGCGGGGACCCGGCGGGAGAGGTCGTGCGCGCCGATTTCCGCGACCTCGGACCGGATCGCCTCGACCGGACGCAGCGACCGGCGGACCGCGAGCCACGCGATCACGCCGATCAGCAGCGCGATCACCGGAACGCCTGCCAGCAACGTCATGCGGACCGAGTCGAGCGCCGCCTGGCCGGATTCGTCGACCATGGCGGCGGCGTAGATCGAATACTTGCTGTCCCCGCTCGTCTCCGCCGCGACGTGCAGCCGGGTCTCGGTGATTTCGACGTCGCGTCCGAGAAGCCACTGACAGCCGACAGACTCCTTCATCGCCAGGTCGACATCGCCGGGCCGGAGGACCGACACGGAGTCACCTTGGTGGAATCCGTCCACCGGGGCGATCGAGCCGTGCCGCAGGCCGGGGCAGGTGACCATCCGCTTGCCGTCGCGGCTGATCACCTCGTAGGCCGAGTCCCGGACGAGCGTCAGCAGCTCGGCAGGCTTGGCGCCGGTGTTGAGCAACTGGACGATCGCGGCCGCACGCTCCCGCGCCACCTGCGCGGCGCCGTTCTCCAGCCGGTTCTGGGCGTCGACGACGAGCCACGCCGAAACAACCCCGAGCGCCAGGATCGACGTCACGAACGACGTCAGCGCGACCCGGAAGCGGGTCGACCGCAGCACCTCAGGCACTGGTGGCCACCACGTGATACCCGGCGCCGCGTACCGTCCGGATCGTCTCCACCCCGAACGGCAGGTCGATCTTGCGGCGCAGCGCGCTCATGTGGACCTCCACCAGGTTCGCGGTCGCCGACGCCGCGAAATCCCACAGGTTCTCCAGCAGTTCCGCCTTGGTGACGACCTCGCCCGGCCGCCGCATCAGATACGCGAGCAAGGCGAACTCCTTGGTGGTCAAAGAAATCTTGGCGGCACCGCGGCGGCAGAGGTGGCTCGCCTGGTCGAGTTCGAGGTCGCCGAGCCGCAGCGTGCCCGGCCGGGTCGCTCCCCCGCGCCGGATCAGCGCCCGGAGCCGGGAAAGCAGCACGCCGTAGGAAAACGGCTTCGGCAGGAAATCGTCGGCACCGGTGTCCAGCGCTTCGATTTCGTCGTCCTCGCCGTCTTTCGCGGTCAGCATGAGGATCGGGGTGGCGTCGCCGCGCTCGCGCAGCCTCCGGCAGACGCGGTAGCCGTTGAGCCCGGGCAGCATGATGTCGAGGATCATCGCGGAGTACGGATTCTCTTCAGCGTACCAGAGCGCGTCGCGGCCGTTGTGCGCGACGTCCACGGCGTAGCCCTCGGCACTCAGCCCCGCCCGCAGTGATTCGGCCAGCCGCCGCTCGTCCTCCACGAGCAAGATCCTCATCCGCTCACGATCCCATACGGCCGGGCAGGAATACCCTCCTGGCACGGTGAACCCGCTGCCACCGTCCGATCATGCCCGCCGACCGCCGCCGCGGATCGCTTCTCATGGCGTTCGCCGCCGCCTACCGCCTCAACGGGGGCAGGACGGATCAAAGGTGGCGTCGGGTGAGAGGTGTACGGAATAGAGACGTCGAGTGTCCCTACTTCCACACAGTGCGGGACGCGGTCCGGCAGCGGGACCGGTCACCGGCACCGCGCTCGAACACGACACCTCTGCCTTACTTCTCACGAGCCGCCGGCTTCTCCTTGCGCCGCGCCGGTGATGTTGCGGACCATACCGCCGAAGACGACGCCGTGGAACGGCGCGATCCCCTTCCAATACGCGTGCCCGGCGAGTCCGCGCGGCTCGAACACCGCCCGCTGCCGGTAGATCGTCCCACCGTCCCCATCGGACTCGACGCTGAGTTCGAGCCAGGCGCGCCCCGGCAGTTTCATCTCCGCCCGCAACCGCAACATATGCGGCCGGTCCAGGTACTCGACGCGCCACCAGTCCAGGGCCTCGCCGAGATGCAGTCGCCGCGGATCCCGGCGTCCGCGCCTCAACCCGACACCGCCGGCAAGCCGATCGGCCCAGCCGCGGATCGACCACGCCAGCGGGAACGAATACCAGCCGTGTTCCCCGCCGATGGATTCGATGACGTCCCACAGTGCCTCCGGCGTGGCGTCCGTCCTTTGCTCGCGCTTGTCCTCGTAAACGGTCCCGCCCGCCCAGTCCGGATCGCTCGGCAGCGGATCCGACGGCGCGGATCCGGTCGAGGCGTCGGACCAGCGGGTCGGCACGTCGGCGTTACGGGTCCTGGTCAGCGCCAGTTCGACGGCCTGTTCGTAGTGGGTCAGGCCCGCTTCCGGATCGGGGATGTGCTCGGCGATCGCCTGGTCATGGCAGACCACCTCGTGCACCAGCGACTCGATCAACGGTACCGCGATCGACTTCGGCACGGGCGTGACCAGGTTGACCCACTGAGCGGACACCCACGGCGTCAGCACCGGCACGGGGACGACGGCTCGCCTCGGCAAACCGGCGACCACGGCGTAGCGGCGCATCATGTCCAAATAGGTCAGTACGTCGGGGCCGCCGATGTCGAAGGCGCCGTTCACTTCCGGCGGCAGTTCGGCGGCGTGCACGAGGTAGTGCAGCACGTCCCGGATCGCGATCGGCTGGATGCGGTTGTGCACCCACCGCGGGGTGATCATCGCCGGGAGCCGCTCGGTCAGGTAGCGCAGCATCTCGAAGCTCGCCGAGCCCGAGCCGATGATCACCGCGGCCTGCAGGACGATGGCGGGAACCCCGGAATCCAGCAGGACCCGGCCCACTTCGGCCCGAGACGCCAGATGCGGCGACAGCTCCTCGTCGTCCGGCACGATGCCGCCCAGGTAGACCAGCCGCCGCACGCCCGCCGTCTTCGCGGCCTCGGCGACCGTCCGCGCCGCCTCCCGGTCGATCTCCACGAAATCCTTGCGCGTCAAGGAATGCACGAGGTAGTAGACCACCTCGCCATCGGTCAGCGCGGCTTCGATCGAGGCCGGATCGGTGACGTCGCCGCGTTCGACCCCGACGCGGTCACGCCAGGGCTCTTCGGCGACCTTCTCCGGGGAACGCGCCACCACGCGGACCTCGTGGCCCGCCTCCAGCAGATGCGGCACCAGCCGTCCACCGACATAACCCGTCGCACCGAGCACCACACATCGCATTCGCCCGAGTGTTCACCGCGAAGAGGAGGCGCGCAGTCCGAGTGAGCCTTTCAGGGGACCAGGCGCCCGCGAACCTCCACGGTCGCGGCGATGCTGCTCCGAAGGAAGCGTGCGACCGTCCGCCGTTCGTCCTCCCCCAGGTCCCGCCATGCGGCGGAGAAGCTCGCGCCGAGCGGCAGGAAGAACTCGGCGCCGATCCGGCGGGCCTGGTCGTGCATCCGCAACTCGACTTTGCGGCGGTCGGTCGCGCTCCGGTCCCGGTAGAGGTGCCCGGCTCGCTCCAGCCGGTCCAGCACCGACGTCGTGGCCGACGCGCTCAGGTGCAGGGCGCTCGCGAGCCTGCTCGGGCTCATCGGGGCCCCCATCCTGGCCGCGTCCATGATCACCGCGAGCGCGTTGAGGTCGGTCCGGTGCAGGCCGTGCGCCTCACCGAACATTTCGGCGAACCGGTCCGATTCGACGGTCAGCTGCCGCAGCAGGAGGACGAGCAAGTCGTCCGTGACCTGTTCGACGTCCTCAGGCATGGCCGAAACCTCCCCTCAAGTTGCCCCGTCCGGGTGACCATTCTACTATTTCGATGATCGAACTATCCACTCGTCGAAGTAGCGCTGTCACGGGAGCCATCCGTCCATGATCTCGGAAGTCGAACGCCCAGCCCGCACGCGGTCACGTCTACGGTGGCTGCTCCCCGCCCTCGTCGTGGTGGCCTGGCTGATCTTCGGCGGGTTCAGCGGCCCGTACGCCGGGAAATTGAGCCAGGTCACGGAGAACGACAGCAGCAGTTTCCTGCCCGCCTCGGCCGAAGCGACCGAAGTCGGCGAACTCCAGAAGCAGTTCTCCAGCGCCGCCGTCATCCCGGCGATCGTCGTCGCCGAGCGGCCCTCAGGGCTGACCGAAGACGACAAGCGATTCCTCGCCGACAGGACGTCGAACGCGCGACTCGTCCCCGCACCGGGCAGTGCCGCCGGCGCGCAGGCCGTCGTCCTGCTCGACGCCACGAGCGACCCAGGTGACGGCGTCGAGGCCCTGCGAGACGCGCTCGCCCGCGACACCCCCGACGGGTTGAAGGTGCTTGTGACCGGCCCCGCCGCGCAGGTCGCCGACCTCAAGGAGGCGTTCGGCGGGATCGACGGACTGCTGCTCCTGGTCGCGGGCGCGGTGGTGGCGCTCATCCTGATCATCGTCTACCGGAGCCCGCTGCTCCCCCTGCTGGTCCTGTTGTCGGCCGTGTTCGCGCTGGGAACGGCGAGTCTCGCGGTGTACCTGCTCGCGGACAACGACGTGCTGGCATTGAACGGGCAGAGTCAGGGGATCCTGTTCATCCTCGTCTTCGGTGCCGCCACCGACTACGCGCTCCTGATGATCTCGCGCTATCGCGAAGAACTTCAAACGACCGACGACGCCCGCACCGCGCTCCGCACCGCCTGGCGTTCGACCATCGAACCGATCGCGGCCTCCGCCGGGACCGTGGTCCTCGGTGTCCTCTGCCTGCTGTTCAGTGACCTGAACTCCAACAAGGGACTCGGTCCGGTCGCCGCCATCGGCATCGGCGCCGCCTTCCTGACGACCATCACGTTCCTGCCCGCCGTCCTGGCCTTGTGCGGCCGCAACGCCTTCTGGCCGTTCCGGCCGGCGGTGGCCCCGCGGAAGGAAGAGACCGGCGGACTCTGGGGCCGCGTCGCGGGCTGGATCGCACGGGCACCTCGCACGATCTGGATCGTCACGACCGTCGTCCTGCTCGCGGGCGGCGCGTTCCTCCCCCAGCTCAAGGCTTCCGGCACCGCACAGTCCGACGTCTTCCTCACCCCGGTCGATTCCGTGGCGGGTCAGGAAGTTCTCTCCCGTTACTTCCCCGGCGGCTCCGGCTCGCCCACCGTGATCATCGCGCCCGCCGGTCAGGCTCAGGCCGTGACCGCGCTGGCGCGCGTGCCCGGCGTATCCGACGTGCGCCAGAGCCCGGGCCCGGACGCCGGTGGGCTCGTGAAGATCGACGCGGTGCTGGCCGATCCCCCGGACTCCGACGCGGCCGTCACCACGGTCGAGCGGATCCGCGAAGCCGTGCACACCGTCGACGGCACCAAGGTCGGCGGTCCGACGGCGACGCTGCTCGACACCAGGAAGACGTCGGAGCACGACCGCCTGCTGATCATCCCGATCGTCCTGGTCGTGATCTTCCTCGTCCTCGCCCTGCTGCTGCGGTCACTGCTCGCGCCGCTGCTGCTCATCGGCACGGTGGTGCTGTCCTTCGCCGCGACCATGGGCGTCTCGGCGCTGGTGTTCAACCACGTCTTCGACTTCCCCGGCGCCGACCCGGTCGTCCCGCTGTTCGGCTTCGTCTTCCTTGTCGCGCTGGGGATCGACTACAACATCTTCCTGATGACGCGGGTCCGCGAAGAGGCGGGCAGGATCGGCACCAGAGACGGAACCCTGCGCGGCCTGCGCGTCACCGGCGGTGTGATCACGTCGGCGGGTGTCGTACTGGCCGCGACCTTCGCCGCCTTGGCCGTCCTGCCCATCCTCTTCCTGGCTCAGCTGGCGTTCATCGTCGCGTTCGGCGTGCTGCTGGACACGCTTCTGGTGCGGTCCCTGCTGGTACCGGCTCTAGCAGTGGACGTCGGCCGGAAGATCTGGTGGCCGTCGAAACTGGCGAAAGCCGGCCGGGCATGACCACGGCCCGTAGCCTGGCGACCATGAGCGAGCTGGACGACTTGCGAGAACGTGCCGCGGCCGGGGATCGGGACGCCGTCGACGAACTGATCGAGCTCGCCGGTGAGCGCGGCGACCTGGACGAACTCCGGCGGCTGGCCGACGGCGGCAGCGGTGACGCGGCGGACCAGCTGATCGAAACGGCGACCGAACTGGGTGCGCTGGACGAGCTGCGACGGCTGGCCGAGCAAGGGAACAGGACGGCGGCGGAGCAGTTGGCCGAGCTCACCGAGGAGTAGCACCTCGTATCGCCGGGATCAGCACAGGTAGCGCGGCCAGTAGCGCGATGTCGCGCATACAGTTTCGGGGTGGTCGTGAGTGAAGATTCGGTTTAGGGCCATCCGTGCCTCAGTGTCGCGTGATCCTGCTTGCTTGACGTTGGGTTTCGTTCCTCGGACGGCGATCTCCGGAGATCGCCGGCTGATCACGGGTAAGACCTGCAGGATCACACGGCATTAGGTACCTACTGTCCGGCGGTTTCGCGTGACTGGCGGGACAGCACGTGTGATTGGACGGACGGCACACGTGTCCAGACGGACGACTCGCGACGGGGCCCGGCCACACGCGTGTCCTCCGTCCAATCACGCGTGTCCTCCGTCGGATCACCTGTGGATCGACAACACCCGCTTGGCCGCGGCCGAGACGGCGGCCCTAATCCAGCGATGGATGCCGCAGTGAGCGGGTCGTGGTCGTGCCGAGCACGCGCGAGGCCATCCACGCCAGCGCGTCGGCCGTGCGGGCCGGGGTGTCCGACGGCTGCATGATGTGGCTGAGCACCGTCCGGACCACGACATCGATGGCGACACCGAGCTGCGCGGGGTCCAGCGGCGGGTCGTAGGCACGCACACGGCCGCGCAGCATGATCGTCGCTTCGCTCAGCAGGCTGCCGGCGCGAACCGTCAGCAGTGGCAGCAGCTCGGTGTCCGCGCCGTGCGTGGCCGAGACGATGGCGCGCAGCAGCAGGTTGTCGTCGGCGAGTTCGAGGACGCCACGGACGGCGTCGTGGATCGCTTCGACGAGGTCGTCGGGGTGTCGCCCGAAGGCGTCCCGGACGACCGAGAGGAACCGGGCGAGTTCGTGCGAGATCATCGCCTCGGCCAGCTGACTCTTCGAGCCGAGTTCGTTGTAGACGGTCTGACGGCTGACGCCGACGATGTCCGCGAGTTTGCTCATCGTCACCGAGGACCAGCCGGAACCCACGGTCAGCTCGATCGCCGACGCGACGATCGGTTCATGGTACGGGCCACCCGTGACCGCGGCTGACGGTACCTCGCTCATGATCGTCATTCTAGGCTGTGCCTCTCAAAGCGCGCTTTCGGGATTTCCGCAGCCGGGCCGCGGCGCCGACTGGGCACTCGCTCGGAGATCCGTTCCGTTCGCGCTTCGGCGCGGTCACGAAAGGGCTGGATCGTGGACATCTACGACCTGCGCGTCGCAAGCGGTAAAGACGTCAGAACTTGTCCTTGCCACTCACGAGGCTCTGGGTGGAGTGTGGAAATAGGGGCGTTGAGTGTCCCTGTTTCCACACCCCCTCCGGGTCGGACCGGTCACGCCAGGACCGTGTGGATTTTGGGACGTCGGATGTCCCAAATCCACACGCGCGCGCGGGGTACCGACGAACTGGATGCGGTGGTCGTACCAGTCCGACCAGAAGTACGGCAGTCGGGCGCCATCGCCTCGCACATGCCCAGTCCGTCGCATTTCGCACGGTCAACCTCGATCTTCATCATGCTCCGACCCTTCCCGGTGCCACGAAATCGACCTTTTCCCGCACCCCGCAGTCCGGACAGCACCACGAATCCGGGATCGCCGACCACGACGTTCCGGCGGGGAAACCCTCACGCGGGTCCCCGAGTTCCTCGTCGTAGACGTACCCGCAGCCCGGGCACATCCCGCCCTCGGTCGCGTCCCCGTGCGTGTCGGCCACGACTCGCGACGGCGCGGTCACTCGGGTTCCGTAACGCGCCAGGATCTTGCCGCGTTTCGACGGCCGGATGTTGGCGCGGGAGATGTCGCCGTCGAAATGCGCGAGCACCCGCGGGTCCATCACCCGGCGCCAGACCGGCGGGACCAGTGCCGCCACGATCATCCCGGCGTAGCCCGTCGGCAGGACCGGTGATTCCGTGAAATCGCGCAGGGTCTGGTAGCGACGGGTCGGGTTGGCGTGGTGGTCGCTGTGCCGCTGCAGGTGATACAGCAGAACGTTCGTGGCGATGTTGTTGGAGTTCCAGCTGTGGCTGGGATTCACGCGTTCGTAGCGCCGCCGGTTCGGCGGGCCGATCTTCTGCCGCCGCATACCGTAGTGCTCCATGTAGTTCACGACTTCCAGCAGCGAGAACCCGATCACCGCCTGGATCACCAGGTACGGCAGGATCCCGACACCCAGCCAGGCGATCATCGCGACCCACAGCACCGCCGACATCAGCCAGGCGTTGAGCACGTCGTTGCTGATCCGGAACGGATGCCGGTCTCGCCGGGCGTACCGCTTGCGTTCCAGCCCCCACGCGGATTTCAGCGAGCCGAACACCGTGCGCGGCCAGAACCGGTAGAAGCTCTCCCCCACCCGGCTGCTCGCCGGATCCTCGGGGGTCGCCACCCGGACGTGGTGGCCGCGGTTGTGTTCGATGTAGAAGTGGCCGTAGAAGCTCTGCGCCAGCGCGATCTTCGACAGCCAGCGCTCGTGACTCTCCTTCTTGTGCCCCAGTTCGTGCGCGGTGTTGATGCCGATACCACCGACGCAGCCGATCGAGATGGCGAGGCCGAACTTGTCCACAACGGACAGCTCACCTCGGGAGATCAGCCAGAACGCGGCCACGAAACCCGCGTACTGGATGGGCAGGAACGCGAAGGTGATCCACCGGTAGTAGCGGTCCTGCTCCAGCCGTTCGATGACGTCGTCCGGCGGATTGTCGCGGTCCAGCCCGGCGATCAGGTCGATCAGCGGCACGACCACCAGGATCACGATCGGCCCGATCCAGAACCACACACCCCAGCCGGTGGCCGCGTGCAGCCCGATGGCGAGGAACGCGAGTGAGGGGACCACCAGTCCGATCAGCCACAGATATCGCTTGCGGTCGGTCCACTGGTCGGTCGAGCCTGCCGGGATCGTGCCCGTCATCTCGCTCATCGCACCCTCCTCCGTTGGCTGGGTTTACAAAACCTTAAGCGATGTACACCTAGTTTGACAAGACGTCACATTTTGTAAATCCAACGTTGCTTCCCTTGATGGAAAGCCAGCGATATCTTGTCTTTGTTAGGAAACTTACTTAACTTGTGATGACACGCCGCGATTCACTTCGTCCGCCCGAAGGAGCGCGAATGCCCCGATCATCCCGCCGGATCCGACCCGTCGCCGCGGCCACCGTCGCCGCGGCCCTGCTTGTCCTGCCCGCCACGACGGCCACCGCGAGCACCATGGCGAACAGCTCGTGGCCAGGCGGCTCCTCCGTCACGAACGCCGACGGCTCGAACGTCTTCGGCGGCAACCTGAGCGGCCTGTCGTTCGAAAGCCAGAACGTCCTGTGGGCGGTGAAGAACGGACCCGGCACGCTGTACCGCCTCGTGCGCAACGGCTCGAAGTGGCAGCCGGACACCGCCAACGGCTGGTCGTCCGGCAAGCAGCTGCGCTACCGCGGCGGCAAGGGAGACCCCGACGCCGAAGCCGTCGTCGCCACCCCGGACGGCGTGGTCACGGCCACCGAACGCGACGGTGACAAGGACAAGACGAGCGCGCTCAAGGTGCTCCGGTACGACGTGTCCGGCTCGGCCAAGAGCCTCACCGCCAAGGCCGAATGGGATCTGACGGCGGACCTGCCGAAGGCTTCGGCCAACGACGGCCTCGAAGCCGTCTCGTGGATCCCGGACAGCGCCCTCACCACGAAGGGCTTCGTGGACGAACGCACGAAGGCCCCGTACAACCCTGGCGGCTACCCCGGCCACGGCACCGGCCTCTACTTCGTCGGCCTCGAGAGCAACGGGATGATCTACGCCTACGCGCTCGACCAGGCAGGCGGGAAGTACACCCGCGTGGCCAGTTTCGCGAGCGGGCTCGACTCGATCATGGAACTCGAGTTCGAAGCTTCGACCGGGCGACTGTGGGCGGTCTGCGACGACAACTGCGGCGGTGACTCGACGACGCTCGCCGTCTCCGCACAGGGCAAGTTCGCCGTGACGGCCACCTACGACCGGCCGAGCGGGATGCCGGACTACAACAACGAAGGTTTCGCCATCGCGGGCACCTGCGCCTCCGGGAAGAAGCAGGTGGTCTGGGCCGACGACGGGGCCGAAGGCGGCCACGCGCTCCGGGCGGGCACCCTGACCTGCGGCTGAACCGGCAGCCGGATTCGGCTGGGACACGACCCCGAACGGGGCCGACACCTTTCAGCAGACGGCGATCCTCCGCAACGCCTCCGAAGGCCCTCGGGACTTCAAGACGATCTGGCAGCGGCGGCTCGACCGCGTCCGCGCGTACCCGGCCGTCGCCTCACCTGGGTTCTGGAACGGCCGGTGCGCGGGCTGGCCGTTGCCGGTCCAGCCGTAGAACTTCGCGAAGGGCACCAGTCCGCTGCAACTGGCCGGGCACGTCTACGAACCCGTGACACCGATCGGCTGGGCACTGGCCATGCGACAGCGGATCGGCGGCGCCCTGCTCACCATCGAGGACGATCACCACGGCTCGCTGTCCTCGCTCCCCTGCGCGAGCAAGGCTGTCGCGTTCTTCTCGACCGGAGAGGCCGGTGACGGGTCCTGCGCCGGAGCGCCGATCCCATCACCGTCCAGTCGTTGATCAGGGAGTCACTTGACTTCAGCCAGTGGTGGGACGACGCAGCAAGCTCCGGTGAAGCACCTGAAGGCGTCCACCCGTGCCTTGTTGGTCCAGTTGTCGAAGCGGTCGATCACCAGGTCGATCTCACTGCCCGCTTTCGCGGTGTCGATTCCGAGACCGGTGAAGAGCAGACGTACGTTTTCGGGGGTTTCGTGCTTCATGCGACTCGCTCCCAGGCGTTCGGTGTTTCGTCGGCAGCGAAATCCTCCGTCACCAGGGCCTTCGCATCCAGTGCTATCCATCATTTCGACTTCATGCTTTTCGACTACGCCGAATGCGTGAGGTGATACCCCCGAAAGCAGGCCGGACCGGCCGCAAGTAGTCCTCTAGTTGCGGTAGATGCGCGTGCAACTACCGCAACCAGTCCTCTACTCGTCGCGCGCCAGCAGCTCCCGCACCCGCTCCTGCAGCGCCTCCCTCGGGTAGGCGTTCACCTGGGCGCCCGCCATCCGCACCGGGTCGCCGAAGAAGAAGTACTCGTACAGCGACTCCCGTCCGGCGAAGCTCGAGACCGACGCGTCGAAAGCGAGCTTGAACAACCGCGCGCGGTCCTTGGCGGGCAGGGTGGCCGACTGAAGGTAGGTGTCGATGTCGGGACGGCCCTCCGCCTCGAAGTCCGATTCACCCGGTAGCGCCATGAGACCGGACGCCGAGAATTTGCGGATGATCTCGGTCAGCCGCGGCGAGACCTTGGTGGGGTACCAGTTCCTGGCGGCGTTGAGAACCTCCCACTTGGGCAGGAAGACGCCGTCCTCGCTCACCGCGCCGTCGGCCTCCGCCGCGCGAAGCACGGCCTTCTCGATCTCGACGTAGGAGATCAGCTCCGACAGGTCCTGCTGGATGTGCTGGAACCCGCCGATACCGATCGCGGCGGCGATCTCACTGGCGAGCCCGAGATAGAACTCGGTCTTGGCCAGTGTGCGCGTGACGACCTGGTGGGTCATGAGCGCGCCGGCGCCGGTCTCGGAGTACCAGGCGTTGCACAGTTCCGGATGCCCCAGCAGGAAGACCCGCTCGTTCGGGACGAACACGTCGTCGAACACCACGACCGCGTCCATCTCCTCGAAACGCGAGGCGAGCGGCTCGTCGAAACGCGAGCGGCCGTGGTCGAGTCCGGCGCGGCAGAAGTACTTGAGCCCTGGCGCGTCGTTCGGGACGGCGAAGGCGTAGGAGTACGGGGCGTCCTCGGGAGTGCCGCGCAGAACGGTCGACGGGAACACCAGGAGTTCGTCGGCGATCGGCGCGATCGTGGCGAGCATCCGGGCACCTCGGACGACGATGCCGTCCTCCCGTTCCTCGATCACCTTCGCCGACAGGTTCCCGCCGCCCTGCTGGCTGCCGGACACCGAACGGTTGACCTGCGGCGGGATCAGCGTGTGCGTCGCGAGAAGGTCGTTCTCCCGCGCCATTTCGTAGTACTTTTCGATGCGCTCACCGAAGACCGGATCGGCCTTGGCGAAGAACTTCTTCGCGGTCGAAAGCGCGGTGAGCGACGAGTTCATGTAGTCGCCGGTGCGACCGAGGAAACCGTTGGAGTACTGCGCCCACACGGAAAACGCGGCGCGACGGCGTTTGAGGTCGTCCTCGGTGCGTGGCACCAGGAACGAGGTCCCGACCCGCTCCCCCGTGGTCGGCGACTCGTAGGTGAGGACGTCGCGGTGCGCCGGGTCGTGCTGGAGGTCGAACAATTTCGCGTAGGTCAGCGCGTTGTTCCGGAAGGCCGCGTGCTCGGCGACCTTCGAGGTCACCTTCTCGCCGTCGACGTACAGCTCCGGCGTCATCGCGTTGAGCTTGTCGAGGAACTGCTGTCCGGTGCGGGCTCCCATGTCGTGCTCCTTCTCGGGGGAACGTCGTTGTCAGAAGAGGGATTCGTGGCCTTGCGCTGATTCGTGGATGGTCGAGAACTGCCCGTTGACGAAGCCGAGCGCGTCGCCGGAGCGGTAGTCGAACTCCTTCACCTCGCCGAGGAACAGGGTGTGGTCGCCGCCGTCGTAGGCGGCCCACGGCGTGCAGTCGAACCAGCTGAGGACGCCGCCGAGCCGCGGCGCGTGCCCGCCCTCGACCCACACCGGCGCACCTTCGGGAGACGGACGGCCGGCGAAGTTCATCGCGAGCGCCTCTTGTTCCGCGCCGAGGACGTTGACCGCGAACGGGCGGCCTTCGAGCAGGTCGTGACTCTTCACGGTGCGCTGGATCGAAACGAGTACGAGCGGCGGATCCATCGAGACCGCGGTGAAGGAGTTCACCGTCAGGCCATGCCGTTTCGTCGCGGCATCGAAGGTCACCACCGCGACACCCGTCGCGAAACGGCTGAGACAGCCCCGGAAGAACTGCGCGGACGGGCGATACAACTTCGAACCAGGCGAAAAACCACTTTCGCGTGACGTCATCGTCAGATCCTGTTCTATAATCGAACAGCCAGTTCAACTATCGAAATGGATCGTATATGATGACTTCGGGCTCCCGCAAGGTTTCCAGCGCGTCCCAGACGCTCAGCCGGGGTATCCGCGTGCTCGAAGTCCTTGCTGACGCACAGGAAGCGCTCACCGTCGACCAGATCGCCGAACGGCTCGGCGTGCACCGGTCGATCGCGTACCGGCTCATCCGCACGCTCGAAGACCACGGGCTTCTCACCAGAGAGTCCGGCGGAAAGTTCGAACTCGGCACGCGACTGGCCGCGCTCGCGGCGGGGATCAAGCACGACCTGCAGGCCGCCGCGCTGCCCGAACTGACCGCGGTCGCGAACGAACTCGGCATGACGTGTTTCGTGGCGGTGATGGACCGCGAAGAGTGCGTGACCTTGGTCAGCGTGGAACCCCGGCACGCCGTCGCGTCCGTCGCGCAGCGCCCGGGGTCCAGGCATCCGTTCACCGCGGGCGCGCCCGGCCGCGCGATCCTTTCGCAGCTGCCGCCGGAGGACTGGCCGGAGGAAGTACGGGAAGTGGCCGCCCGCGGCTACGCGGACAGCCATGGCGAGGTGATCGAGAACCTCAGCGCGGTCGCGGTGCCGCTCCCCCTGCGCGGCCACAACCCCGCGGCGCTCGCGGTCGTCTACCTGTCCAGCACGCGAACCGCCGCCGAACTCGCGGAGCGGCTCAAGACGGCGGCGAAGGCCGTCCGTGACGCCCTCGGCGGATAAGCGTCACGGACGGGGTCACTTCGAGAATCGGAGCGGGCTCACCGCCTGCTCGGCTTCGTGGTCCGGGCCGAGTGGAATCCCCGACCTGTCACGCAGGAGCAAGGTGGCGATGAGGCCGATGACCGTCATCCCCGCCAGGTAGACGGCCACGGACAACGACGTGCCGGTCGCGCCGACCAGCGCGGTGGCGATCGTCGGCGCGAACGCGCCACCGAGGATCGCGCCGAGCGCGTAGGAGATCGAGACGCCGGAGAACCGGATCGACGCGGGGAACAGTTCCGCGTAGAACGCCGCCTGCTGGCCGTAGGTGAAGCCGAGCCCCACGCTGAGAATGATCAAACCCAGCGCCAGCAACATGACGTTCCCGGTGTCCACCAAGGGGAAGAGGACCGCGACGCCGGCGAGCTGGGCGATCCAGCCCACCACGTAGGTGCGCCGCCTGCCGATCCGGTCGGACACCGCGCCCGCTGCCCACGTCGAGATCAGCCAGGTCGCCGCCGACGCGGTGACCGCCCACAGCACCGGGCCGCGGTCGAGCCCGATCGGGCCCTTCGGGTTGGTCGCGTAGTTCTGGATGTAGCCGCCGGTGGTCATGTAGCCGACGGCGTTGTTGCCCGCGAACACCAGCGCGGCCACCAGGACGAGCACGGCGTGCTTGCGGAACAGCTGGACGATCGGGGTCCGGGTCCGCTCACGCCGCTGGGCGATCTCGCGGAAGACCGGGCTCTCCTCGACGCGGCGCCGGACGTAGTGGCCGACCAGGATCAGCCCGACGCTGAGCAGGAACGGGATCCGCCAGCCCCAGTCGAGGAACGCCTGGCCGGGCACGAGCAGGCTGGTCAGCGCCAAGACGCCGGACGCCAGCAGCAGACCGAGCGGGACGCCGATCTGCGGTGCGGCGCCGAAAAGTCCTCGGCGCCGGGCCGGCGCGTGCTCGACGGCCATCAGGACGGCGCCGCCCCATTCGCCACCCGCCGAGACACCCTGCAGGACCCGCAACAGGATCAGCAGCACCGGCGCGAGGACGCCGATCTGGTCGAACGTCGGGAGCACGCCGATCAGCGTGGTCGCGGCGCCCATCAGGATCAGCGTGAGCACCAGGACCACGCGACGGCCGTACTTGTCGCCGAAGTGCCCGGCGAGGAAGGCGCCGAGCGGACGGAACAGGAAACTCACGCCAACGGTGGCGAACGAGACGAGTGTGCTGTTCGCCCCGAGGCCGGAGAAGAACAACTTGCCGAACACCAGACCGGCGGCGGACGCGTAAACGAAGAAGTCGTACCACTCGACGGTGGTGCCGACGACGGTCGCGAACGCGACCCGGCGCCGGTCCGCGGACGGTCGCGCGGTTCGGCTGGGCATGCGCTCGTCCTGCGCTGGGTTCGACACGTGGACTCCTTTGTCGTCGGCCGCCTTGCCACTGTGGCACAGAATCATATACGTTATTAGATACGAAGCAAGGGTCGAGGAGTTCAGGAAACATGGACACTTACGAGGCAACGGCGCCATCAGGACGCGGTTCCGGTCCGCTGGGCACCCGGCCGGGCAAGATCATCGCCGTCCATCTCAGCTACGCGTCACGGGCCGAGCAGCGCGGGCGGCGCCCGGCGAACCCGTCGTACTTCTTCAAGCCGTCGAGCTCGGTCGGCACGTCCGGGGGCACGGTCGAACGCCCGGCCGGGACCGAACTGCTGGCCTTCGAGGGCGAGATCGCGCTGGTCATCGGCACCACGGCCCGGTGGGTCAAACCGGACAAGGCGTGGGAGCACGTCGCCGCGGTCACCGCCGCGAACGACTTCGGCCTCTACGACCTGCGCACCGCGGACAAGGGCTCCAACGTCCGGTCCAAGGGCGGTGACGGCTACACCCCACTCGGCCCCGGCCTCATCGACGCACGCGACGTCGACCCGTCAGCCCTGCGCGTGCGCACCTGGGTGAACGGCGACCTGGTACAGGAGGACACCACGGCCGGACTGCTGTTTCCGTTGCGGCAGTTCGTTTCCGACCTCTCCCAGCACTTCACGCTCGAACCCGGCGACGTCATCCTCACCGGCACCCCCGCCGGGTCCACGGTGGTCTCCCCCGGCGACGTCGTGGTGGTCGAAGTGGACGTTCCCGCCACGTCCGCCAGCAGCGGACGCCTCCACACCACCGTCACCCAGGGAATCCGGTCGTTCTCCGACATCGGCAGTCTCCCCGAGGTCGACGACAAGCAGCGCGCCGAAGCCTGGGGCACTCCCTCGGATGAGCCGCTGGAAGAAAGCCCCCTCGCTCTCAGCGACGAACTTCGCGCCAAACTGCTGCGCGCCCCGGTGGCGGGCCTCTCCGCCCAGCTGCGTAAACGCGGATTGAACAACGTCGCGATCGACGGTGTGCGCCCCAACCTGCCCGGCTCGAGGATCGTCGGCACGGCGAGGACTTTGCGCTTCGTCCCCAACCGCGAGGACCTCTTCAAGTCCCACGGCGGCGGCTTTAACGCGCAGAAGCGCCTGTTCGACTCGGTCGGCGCCGGTGAGGTGATCGTCATCGAGGCCAGGGGGGACAAGGGTTCCGGAACGCTCGGGGACATCCTGGCGTTGCGGGCACGGTATCTCGGCGCGGCCGGAGTGGTCACCGACGGCGGGGTCCGCGACTTCGACGCCGTCGCGGCGACCGGCCTCCCGGTGTTCTCGCAAGGCGCGCATCCGGCGGTCCTCGGCCGCAAACACGTGCCGTGGGACATCGATGTCGCGGTCGCGTGCGGCGGCGCGACCGTGCTGCCCGGCGACATCATCGTCGGCGACGACGACGGCGTGGTCGTCATCCCGCCGCACCTCGCCGAAGAGATCGCCGACGCGACGCTCGTCCAGGAGGACGAGGACGCCTGGATCGCCGAGCAGGTCGGCCAGGGCCGCGCGATCGAGGGGCTCTTCCCGCTGAACCCGTTGTGGCGGGAAAGGTATGAGGCATGGCAGAAGAAGCAGTGAAGACGAGCAGCAAATCCGAACTCGCCTACGAGTGGCTGCGTGAGCGGATCGCCCGGCACGAGTACGGACCCGGCTACCGGCTCGTCCTGGCCGAGATCGCCGGCGCGCTCGACATGAGCGTCGTCCCGGTGCGCGAGGCGATCCGGCGACTGGAGGCCGAACGGCTGGTGACCTTCGAGCGCAACGTCGGCGCCCGTGTGGCGATGGTGGACCAGAACGAATACGTCCACGCCATGCAGACCCTCGGCGTCGTCGAAGGCGTCGCCACCGCGCTGTCCGCGCCGCGACTGTCCGAACAGGACATCGCGAAGGCACGCCGGGTGAACGAGCGGATGATCGCCCTGCTAGACCACTTCGACGCGCACGAGTTCACCGCGCTGAACCAGCGGTTCCACTCGCTGCTGTTCGCCTGCTGCCCCAACCCGCAGATCCTCGACCTGGTGCATCAGGGCTGGACGCGGCTGTCCGGGCTGCGCGACTCCACGTTCGCGTTCGTCCCCGACCGGGCGCACCGGTCGGTCGAAGAGCACGAACAGATCCTCCGGCTGATCTCCGAGAAGGCCGCCCCGCTCGACATCGAATTCGCCGCGCGCAATCACCGCTGGGCCACCATGCAGGCCTTTTTGGACGCTCGAGAGCGCGCGAACCGCTGACTGAGGAGGAATCTTGACCACCACGACTCCCCGGCCCATCCCGGACGGTGTCCCGGAGCGGATCCGGCACTACATCGGCGGCGAGCACGTCGATTCGGCCGACGGCGCCGTCTTCGACGTGATCGACCCGGTGACCAACGAGGTCTACGTGCGGGCGGCCGCCGGCAAGAAGGCCGACATCGACCGCGCCGTCGCCGCCGCGCGGAAGGCGTTCACCGAGGGACCGTGGCCGACGCTGCTGCCGCGCGAGCGGTCCCGGGTGCTGAACCGCGTCGCCGATCTCGTCGAGTCGCGGGACAAGCGCCTGGCGGCGCTGGAGAGTTTCGACTCTGGCCTGCCGATCTCGCAGGCGCTGGGCCAGGCCCGCCGGGCCGCGGAGAACTTCCGGTTCTTCGCCGATCTGATCGTCGCGCAGGCCGACGACACCTACAAGGTGCCCGGCCGCCAGGTCAACTACGTCAACCGCAAGCCGATCGGCGTCGCCGGGCTGATCACGCCGTGGAACACGCCGTTCATGCTGGAGTCGTGGAAACTCGCCCCGGCACTGGCGACCGGAAACACCGTCGTGCTCAAGCCCGCCGAGTTCACCCCGCTTTCGGCGTCGCTGTGGGCGGAGATCTTCGAAGAGGCCGGGCTGCCGCCGGGTGTGTTCAACCTCGTCAACGGCTTCGGTGAGGACGCGGGTGACGCGCTGGTGAAGCACCCCGACGTCCCGCTGATCTCGTTCACCGGCGAGAGCGGCACCGGCAGCCTGATCTTCGGGAACGCGGCGCCGTTCCTCAAAGGGCTGTCGATGGAACTGGGCGGCAAATCACCCGCCATCGTCTTCGCCGACGCCGACCTGGAAACCGCGATCGACGCGACGATCTTCGGCGTGTTCTCGCTCAACGGCGAACGCTGCACCGCGGGCAGCCGGATCCTGGTCGAACGCGCGATCTACGACGAGTTCGTCGAGCGCTACGCCGCGCAGGCCAAGCGCGTGGTCGTGGGCGACCCGAGCGACCCGGCGACCGAGGTCGGCGCGCTCGTGCACCCCGAGCACTACGAAAAGGTCATGAAGTACATCGAGATCGGCAAGACCGAAGGCAGGCTCGTCGCCGGCGGCGGCCGCCCGGACGGCTTCCCGACCGGGAACTACGTGGCGCCGACGGTGTTCGCCGACGTCAAACCGGACGCCCGGATCTTCCAGGAGGAGATCTTCGGCCCGGTCGTCGCGATCACGCCGTTCGACAGTGAACAAGAAGCGCTCGCGCTGGCGAACAACACGAAGTACGGGCTCGCCGCGTACGTCTGGACCAACGACCTCAAGCGGGCGCACAACTTCGCACAGGCCGTCGAGGCCGGGATGGTGTGGCTCAACTCGAACAACGTCCGGGATCTGCGCACGCCCTTCGGCGGGGTGAAGGCGTCCGGGCTGGGGCACGAGGGTGGCTACCGCTCGATCGACTTCTACACCGACCAGCAGGCGGTGCACATCAATCTCGGCGAGGTGCACAACCCCGCCTTCGGCAAGCGCTGACCCGTTCCCCCGTCCACGAAGGATGCCGCAATGACCTCCATCCCCACGCCAACCGCGCCACCGCCGGACGTCCTGCGCTGTGCGTACATGGAACTCGTCGTCACCGATCTGGCACGGTCGCGCGCGTTCTACGCCGACGTCCTCGGCCTGACGGTGACCGAAGAGGACGAGACCACGGTCAGCCTCCGCACGATCGACGAGTTCATCCACCACAACCTCGTGCTGCGCCAGGGCCCGGTCGCCGCGGTCGCGGCGTTCTCCTACCGGGTCCGGTCACCGGAGGATCTGGACAAGGCCGTCGCGTTCTACACGGAGCTGGGCTGCCGGGTCGAACGCCGCGAGGACGGCTACACCAAGGGCATCGGCGACTCGGTGCGCGTACAGGATCCACTCGGCTTCCCGATCGAGTTCTTCCACGACGTCCAGCACGTCGAGCGCCTCGGCTGGCGCTACGACCTGCACATCCCGGGCGCGCTGGTCCGCCTCGACCACTTCAACCAGGTCACCCCGGACGTGCCGCGTGCGGTGAAGCACATGGAAGACCTCAACTTCCGTGTCACCGAGGACATCCAGGACGACCAGGGCATCACCTACGCGGCGTGGATGCGCCGCAAGCCGACCGTGCACGACACCGCGATGACCGGCGGCGACGGGCCGCGCATGCACCACGTCGCGTTCGCCACACACGAGAAGCACAACATCCTGTCCATCTGCGACAAACTCGGCTCGCTGCGGATGTCGGACCACATCGAACGCGGCCCCGGCAGGCATGGCGTCTCGAACGCGTTCTACCTCTACCTGCGTGACCCGGACGGGCACCGTGTCGAGATCTACACGCAGGACTACTACACCGGTGACCCGGACAACCCGGTCGTCACCTGGGACGTGCACGACAACCAGCGCCGCGACTGGTGGGGCACGCCGGTGGTCCCGTCCTGGTACACCGACGCGTCGCTGGTGCTCGACCTCGACGGCAAGCCGCAGCCGGTGGTCGCGAGGACCGACGAAAGCGAACTGGAAGTCACGATCGGCGCCGACGGCTTCTCCTACACCCGCAAGGGCGAGGACGAAGGCGAACTGCCGGCGTGGAAACAGGGCGAGTACAAACTCGGCAACCAGCTCTGAGGCGGGAACATGCTCGAACAGGAAACAATCAGCGCGATCGCCGACGAACTGGCGGCCGCGGAGGAAGCCCGTGAGACGATCCCGTTGCTGACGGCGCGCTACCCGGGCATGACCGTCGAGGACTCCTACGCCGTACAGAACGAATGGCGGCGCCGGGGCATCGCGGCGGGGCGTCGTCCGGTCGGCCGTAAGATCGGGCTCACCTCGAAGGTCATGCAAGCCGCCACCGGGATCACCGAACCCGACTACGGCGCCATCTTCGCGGACATGGTGTTCGAGAACGGCTCCGTGATCGAGCACAGCCAATTCTCGAACGTGCGCATCGAGGTCGAGCTGGCCTTCGTGCTCCGCGACTCGCTCACCGGCCCGGACGCCACTGTGTTCGACGTGCTGCGGGCGACCGAGTACGTCGTGCCCGCGCTGGAGATCCTGTCCTCGCGCATCGAGATGGCGGGTCGGACCATCGTGGACACGATCAGCGACAACGCGGCCATGGGTGGGATGGTCTACGGCGGCAACCCGGTCGCCGTGGACGCCGTCGACCTCCGCTGGGTCTCGGCGCTGTTGTACCGCAACGAGACCATCGAGGAATCCGGCGTCGCCGCCGCGGTGTTGAACCATCCCGCGAACGGTGTCGCCTGGCTCGCGAACAAACTCGCGCAGCACGGCGACAGACTCGATCCGGGCGACATCGTGCTGGCCGGATCGTTCACCCGGCCGATGTGGGTGCACCCCGGCGACACCGTGACCGCCGACTACCGGGACCTGGGGGCGATCACATGCCGCTTCGTCTAGAGCCCACGTTCCGGGAGCGGCTGGCCGAAGCCACGCGGCCGCAGATCGGCATGTGGGTCACGTCGGGAAGCCCTGTCGTCACGGAGATCTGCGCGGGCTCCGGGCTCGACTGGCTACTCGTCGACACCGAGCACTCCCCCGCCGGGCTGGAGACGGTGCAATCGTTGCTGCAGACGATCGCCGCGTATCCGATCACGCCGGTGGTCCGTGCCCCGTCCGGCGATGCGGTCGCGCTGAAGCGTCTGCTCGACCTCGGGGCGCAGAACCTGCTGGTGCCGATGGTCGACAGCGCTGAGGAGGCAGCGGATGTCGTGCGCGCCGTCCGCTATCCGCCGCGAGGCGTGCGCGGTGTCGGCAGCGCCCTCTCCCGGTCCGCGCGCTGGAACCGGGTCGAGGGCTACCTCACGAAGGCCGACGAGTACACATCGCTGTTCGTCCAGATCGAGTCGACAGCGGGTGTCGCGGCCGCCGGCGAGATCGCCGCTGTCGACGGCGTCGACGGTGTGTTCGTCGGGCCATCCGATCTGGCCGCCTCGATGGGCCTGCTCGGACAGCAAACGCACGCCGACGTCACCGCGGCCGTCCTCGGCACGTTCGAGGCCGTCCGGGCACAGGGGAAACCGGTGGGGGTCAACGCTTTCGACCCCGCGCAGGCGCAGCGTTATCTCGACGCAGGTGCTTCGTTCGTGCTGGTCGGCGCGGATGTCACCTTGCTGGCCCAGGGTTCGGAGGCGCTGGCGCGGCGGCATTCGGTTTGAGGTCGGCGGAATCCACCGGCTCAACCACCCTCGAACTCCCCGGAAGCCGAAAAGCGGCGACGACACCACCGACGGCGACAAGACCGATGAACCCGAAAACCACGCCGAAAGCCAACGTAGGACTGAAGCCGAAACCCGCCAGAACCGCGCCGGTCACCGCCACGCCCGCCACCGCGCCCACCTGCCTCACCGTGGTGAACAAGCCCGAGGCACCACCCGCTGCGCCCGGGTCCACGGACGCCATCGCGATGGCGGACAGCGGTGACCAGGCCATCGCGTTGGCTGCCCCCAGAAGCACCGCCCCTGCCGTGATCCACCAAGGATTCAGTTCCAGCACGACCACGAGACCTATCTGCAGCAAGCTCACCGCGAGCAGGCTCATGCCGAGGATCGCCGGCCGGCGCCCTCCCACCCTGTCGACCCACCGGCCGCACGGCGGCGACAACAGGATCGCCACGACGGCGTCCGGTGCCAGGACCATCGCCGCTTCGATCGGTCCGAAGCCGCGCACTTCTTGGATGTAGAGCATGGTGGGCAGTGCCATCGCGAGGACCGTCGCGCCGAGGGACGCCATCGCGAGGCTCGCCGACAAGTATCCGGATGAGCGATAGAGATGCAGTGGCGCGAGCGCGTCCGGTCCTTCGCCGCGTTCTCGTAAATAGAAACAAACGAGCAGTGCGACGGCGATGGCGGTCGCCGGCAGCGAAAGAGTGTTCCAGGACAGCAAGGCCCACACCAGAAGGCTCAGCCCCACCGTGCTCAACGCGGCACCGAGGAGGTCGAACCGCGCGACGCCTCCCTTACTGCCCGGGATCAGGCGGATCCCCATCACGGCGGCGACCAGGCAGAGCGGCACGTTGACCCAGAAGATCCAGCGCCAATCCAGGCTCGCGGTCAGCAGGCCGCCCAGGATGGGCCCGAGCAACGTGGCGGCGGCCGCGACCGAACCCCAGATGCCGAAGGCACGGCCACGTTCGTCGTCGGCGAACAGCCGTCGGATCAACGTGAGCGGTTGTGGGGACATCGCGGCGGCCACCAAGCCTTGCAGGACTCTGAAGGCGATGAGCCATCCGATCGAAGGCGCGAGCCCGCACAGCGCGGAGGTGACGGCGAAGCCTCCCATGCCGAAGAGGTAGACGCGCTTCGGATCGAAAAGGTCGCCGAGCCGGCCCGCGACTAGCAAGGGAACCGAGAACGCCAGCAGATAGCCCGCTGTCACCCAGAACAGACCGGCGACGTCCCCGCCCAGATCGGCTTGGATGCTGGGGCTCGCGACGGCGACGATGGTCGTATCCAGCAGGAGTACGAAAAATCCCGCGAGCAGGGCCGCCAGCCCGCCCCACCGCGACGGAAGAAGCACACCGATCACGATAGGGCCACGGAACCCGGTCGTCGTAAAGGGGTCGGCGCGATATACGTTCACCGGGCGAAATAGCGATCGCGATCGGAACGGACGCGGTTTAGGGTCCAGCTCATGACCGCTCTTCCACGCGGTGGCCGCCCCGCCGAGGCCCTGGCGGCCATCGAAGTGAGCATCGAGGATCGCTGGCGGCAGTTCCTCGCGGAATACGGTGCCACCTCCGGTACGAAGGAGGAGATCGACCTCGCCGAAATGGTCGTCGCCGACACGTCCGCGTTCGCCTGGCGGGTGGTCGACGCCGCACTGAGCCGGTTGCGGTGCGCCGTATGCGGCGACGAACTCGGTGCGGGTCCCACCGGCTGCGGGAAATGCGACCACGCGAACGGTTTCCGGTTCGCGGCCAGCGAGATCGACAGGCACGCGACACCGCCGGGCACCGAGCACGGGCTTCGGGTCGCCACCGCTGTCGCCCGCACCCGGCACCGCTACGGAACGCGGGCCCGCTGCGGCTTCGAACTCGGACTTCCCGACCTGCTCGAAGGCAAGCTGCCCAGCACTGCACAGGCGCAGGCATACCGGGCGGCGATCGACAAGCTCACCGAAGAGGATTGCGAACGCGTGACCTCCTTCGAGGAGGTCCTCGCTAGACGCTCCTGAACACGATAGCCGCGCCAAGTGCCTCGGCCGACGGAACGAACGGTGCGCCGTCAGCGGTCCTGCCAAGTGAGAACCCCTTCCCTCGTAAGAACTCCTCAGTGGCGAAGACGTCACGGACGCCGACGGCGCAGGCGACCATGGCCGGCAGCAACTCTTCCAACCGGGAGGCCGGAACCAGGGTCAGCCGCCCGGCCTCGAGGTCGAAGGCCCACGCGGGCCCATCCGAACGGACCAGCAGGCCGAAATAGCGCTCGTAGCGCGCCACGACCGTCGTGAGTTCGTCGTCGGCAACGCACAGCACAGCCTCTACCAGGGCGATCGCCCCGTTGGGATGCTCCGAAGACCGGGCACCCTGTATCTCGCCGTCGAGGTCCGCGACCACGCCGACCCGGCCTTCCTCCACCGAACCATGGCGCATCCCGACGCCATCGATCTCCAGGTACCGGACCGTTTCGGCCACGGTGCCCGCCTCGGTCTCGACCGGGCGCCGTACCGTGTTCACACCTCCGTGCCCGACTTCGGACGCGGTCAGCCGCGTCGCGACGGCGTCGATGTCGGGGGACGAGAACATCAGGATGTGGAGGCCCTCGAAGCGATCCAGGCAGGCCGCCAGGTTCGCGCTCGTCGTGGCGATCCGCTCGACGAGGAGTGGCAGCCCTTCGGGCGGAGCCGTCAGCGCGAAGACGTTCGCGTCAGGCGGCAGGGCATCGCCCTCGCGTACCGGCGTCGCGAGTTCGAGAAACCCGTCCGCGAAGTCGGCGTGCGTGTTCGCCGCGCCGAACGGTTCCGGTTCGCCGTCTTCCCCGCGGGCCATGGCCGGATAACTGGGTGGCGCCACCACGAATCCCAGTCGCCGGTAGCGCTCCAGCGCGGACGGCAGGTCGCCGACGACGTGGCCGACATGGTGCAGACGTGCGATGTCGCTTCCCATGCCGGCCAGCCTAAAGGCGTCGAGGCTCAGTAGTCGTCGCGTCCGGTGAACTGCTGCTCCAGAAGCTCCGCCGAGCCCGCGACGAGTTCGAGCGGATCGGTGAACTCGTTGATGTCGAGGTTCACCAGCGGCAGGGAATGGCGCAGCACCAGGTGTTCGCCCATCACCACCAGTCCTCCGACGACGATCGTGCTGCCGATCTCGGTCAGCACGGTCGCCAGGTCGACCTCGTCGATGCGCGCGAACGGCGTCGCGATCTGCACCCAGTCCTCGCGGCGGTCGAAGATCTCCCGCGCGATGACCACGGTCTGGGCCCGCTCTTCGTAATCATCGTCGCCATAGGACAACCGAATGCGAATTTCGTCCGGTTCGTCCTTTATTACCCGATATCCTTGTCGTACGAACGCGACCAGATCGGCCCATTCCGCCATGAATTCAGTCTCCCTCGCAGTCGAAGATCAAGACTAGCGACTACGAAAGCGAAGAGACCGGGCTCAGCCCGACATCACCCGGACAGCGGCCGAGTACCGGATCGAATTCAGCTCGAAGCGCGCCGGGTGAGGGAGACCGGCAAGATCCGTTGGCGTGGCTTGAGTTCTTGATCGTCCATCAAGGCGAGCAGGGTCTCCACCATCGCGTGGACCTGCTCCCGCGGGTCCTGATGCACCGAGGTCAGCGGCGGATCCATCTCCGGCGCGAGGGTCGCGTTGTCGTCGAAGCTGACGACCGCGACGTCGGCGGGGATCCGGCGTCCGGCGGCGTGCAGGGTCCGGAGTGCGCCAAGGGCCATCATGTCGCTGGCCACGAAGACGGCGTCGAGGTCGGGGCGCCGCGCGAGCAGGTTCGACATCGCCTTCGCCCCGCCGGTGAGCGTGAAGTCACCTTCCTCAACCAGGTCCGCCGGGTCGAGTCCGGCGTCGAGCAGGGTCTTGCGCCACCCGGAAAGCCGGTCGATGGCCGCGCTCTGATCCTGCGGTCCGGCGATCGTGGCGATCCGGCGGTGCCCCGCCTCGATCAGATGCGCGACAGCCAGCTTCGCGCCGCCCTCGTTGTCGAAGTCGACGACATGGACGCCGCGTTTGAGCCCGGCAGCCTGCCCGCCGTACACCACCGGCATCCGGAGTTGCCGCAACGCCTTCGGTAGCGGGTCGGTCCGGTGCGGGGCGAACACCAGCACGCCGTCGACGTGCCCGCCGTCCAGGAACCGCACCGTGCGGTCGAGGTCCTCGCGGGTGTCGCTGAAGATCAAGACCATCTGGCAGCCGATGTCGGCCAGTTCGCGATAGCCCGCTCGCATGACGGCGGTGCGGTACGGGTCGTCGAGCAGTCGAGCCTCCGGCTCCGACAGGACGACCGCGACCGCGCCGGTCCGCCTGGTCACCAGCGACCGGGCCGCCTGATTCGGGGAGTAACCTAGCTCGCGAGCCGCGGCCTGTACCTTCTCGCGGGAACGCGCGCTGACGTAGCCATCGTCGTTCAGCGCCCTGGACGCCGTCGACCGGCTCACCCCGGCGGAAGCAGCGACGTCTTCCAGTGTCGGCCGGCCGTCATCCCCTGGTCGAGGCCCCACCCGCGTCACCTTCACCCTTCAGCACCGTCCGGACGCCACCAGCTTAGTGTCCGGCTGCCGGGCACACTGAGAGCGCTCCCCTGATGGAAACGCTCTCAGTACGAGCCCTTGACACAGCCGTACCTTGGCGACAAACTCGGCGCATCCTGGGAGCGCTCCCATTTTCTTCCCATCGGCAAGGGACTAGACACGTGAAAAGCATCCGGAACGGCCTGGTGCTGGCACTGGGTATCACGATGACGGCGTTCGGCGTGGCAGCGTGCGGAGGTGACGGCGGCGGGACGCCTGCGGCGCCGGACCCGAACGCGAAGGTCGACCTGACACTCGCGACGTTCACCGAGTTCGGCTACGAGGAGCTGATTCCCGAGTACGAGCGGCTGCACCCGAACATCAAGATCACCCACCGCAAGACCGGCCAGGGCGGGCCTTACCACCAGGACCTGATCACGAAGCTGGCGGCTGGGTCGGGCCTCGCCGACGTCACCGCGGTCGAAGAGGGGCACCTGTCGAACGTCCTCGACAAGGGCTCGAAGTTCAACGACCTGCCCAAGATCGGCCCCGCGGACGCCTCCCCCGGCCGGTGGCTCGGCTGGAAGTACGACGCGGCGAAGACCAAGGACGGCAAGGTCATCGGCTACGGAACGGACATCGGACCGCTGGCCATGTGCTACCGCAAGGACCTGCTGGAGGCGGCGGGCCTGCCGACGGATCCCGAAGGGGTCAAACCGCTGTTCGCGACCTGGGACAGCTACTTCGCGGCGGGCGACCAGTACGTCTCCAAGAGCGGCGGCAAGGCCTGGTTCGACTCCGCGGCGCAGAACTTCAACGCCATGGTCAACCAGCTCCCCGCCGGCTACATCGGCGGTGACGACAAGCTGGCCCTGGAATCCAACCAGGGCATCAAGGACGCCTGGACCAAGGTCACCGGCGCTGTCGCGAAAGGACAGTCGGCCAAACTCACCGCGTTCAGCAACGAGTGGAACTCCGGGTTCAAGCAGGGCGCGTTCGCCACGAAGGTGTGCCCCGCGTGGATGCTCGGCGTGATCGAGGAGCACTCCGGCCGGGAGAACGCAGGCAAGTGGGCGGTCACCGCCGCGTTCCCCGGCGGTGGCGGCAACTGGGGTGGTTCGTACCTGACCGTGCCCACGCAGTCGAAGCACCCGAAGGAGGCCGCCGAACTGGCCGCCTGGCTGACCGCGCCCGAACAGCAGATCAAGGCGTTCCAGGCGAAGGGCACCTTCCCCAGCCAGGTCAAGGCGCTGGAGGACCCGGCGCTGCTGGGCGAGACCGACGCCTACTTCGGCGGCGCCGAAATCGGCCGGTTGTTCGCCGAACAGGCGAAGAAGGTCGCCAAACCGCAGTACAAGGGCCCGGGTGACGGCCAGATCCAGGAGAACGCGTCGAGCCCGGCGCTGCAGGCCGTCGAGCAGGGCAAGTCGGCGGACGAGGGCTGGACGCAACTGCTGGACACCGCGAAGAAGATCACGCGCTGACCCATGACCGTCGTCGACAAGATCGCGCCGGAAGGGAGCGAGGCCGGGGTGCGCACGTCGCCCCGGCCCACCCTCCGGCATCGGCTGAGCCGGTGGGACGTCAAGGTCTCGCCGTACCTCTACATCGCCCCGTTCTTCCTCGTGTTCGGGATCGTCGGGTTGTTCCCGCTGCTCTACACGGCGTACGTGTCGCTGTTCAGCTGGGAGGCCGGCGACGACGCTCCGGACTTCATCGGGCTCGACAACTTCGAGGAGCTGTTCGCCGACACGCAGTTCTGGAACGCGCTCGAGAACACCGTCAGCATCTTCCTGCTCTCCAGCGTTCCCCAGCTGATCATCGCGGTACTCCTGGCGGCGCTGCTCAGCGCCCGGCTGCGCGAGGCTACCGGATGGCGCGTCGGCGTGCTGCTCCCCTACGCCGCCAGCCTGGTGGCGCTGGGGATCATCTTCGCGAACCTGTTCGGACCGAAGTACGGCCTGGTCAACGGCCTGTTGCAGACCATCGGGCTGGATCCGGTCGACTGGCAGGCGAGCCGGTTCAGCAGCCATGTCGCGATCGCGATCATGGTGAACTGGCGCTGGACCGGGTACAACGCGCTGATCGTGCTGGCGGCCATGCAGGCCATCCCGAAGGAACTGCACGAGGCAGCCCTCATCGACGGCGCGGGCGCGGCACGCCGGTTCTTCAGCATCACGCTGCCGCTGCTGAAGCCGACGCTGATCTTCGTCACGATCACCTCGACGATCGGCGGGCTGCAGATCTTCACCGAACCCAAGCTGTTCGACGCCATGCCCGGGTCGAACAACGGCGGCTCGTCCAACCAGTTCCAGACCGTGACGCTGTACCTGTACCAAACGGCCTTCGAGAACTACGAACTCGGCTACGCGTCGGCCATCGCGTGGGTGCTGTTCCTGATCATCGTGCTGATCGCGCTGGTGAACTTCTTCCTCACCGGCAGGCTCGCGCGGACCCCGGCGGTGAAGAAATGACCAAGCCACGCCGGTCCACCTACCTCGTGCTCACGATCTTCGTACTGGGCTCGCTCTTCCCGTTTTATTGGTCGTTCCTGGTGGCGAGCCGGGACAGCGGGATGCTCACCGAGCGGGTTCCGCCCTTCCTGCCCGGCGGGAACTTCTTCGCCAACGCGGCCAGGGTGTTCGACACGGTGCCGTTCTGGAAGGCGCTCGCGAACAGCCTGATCGTGTCGGGCACGGTCACCCTCACCACCGTGCTGTTCTCGGCGCTGGCCGGGTTCGCGTTCGCCAAACTGCGGTTCCGCGGCCGGAACGGGCTGTTCGTGTTCATCGTCATCACCCTCGCCGTTCCGACCCAGCTCGGCATCATCCCGTTGTTCATGGCGATGTCGGAGTTCGGCTGGGCGGGCGGGCTGCAGTCGGTGATCGTGCCCAACCTGGTGACCGCGTTCGGCGTGTTCTGGATGCGTCAGTACACGGTGGACGCGGTGCCGTACGAACTGATCGAGGCGGCGAGGGTCGACGGCTGCAGCATGATCCGGATCTTCTGGAACGTCTGCCTGCCCGCGGTCCGCCCGGCGGCGGCGATCCTCGCGATGTTCACGTTCATGACGTCGTGGAACGACTTCCTCTGGCCGCTCGTCGTGCTGGATGCCGGTAATCCCACCGTCCAGCTGGCACTGGAGAAGCTGCAAAGCGGCTACTACGTCGACTACTCGCTGGTGCTGGCCGGAACGACACTGGCCACCATCCCGATCCTCATCGTCTTCCTCCTCCTCGGCCGCCAGATCGTGGCCGGGATCATGCAAGGTGCCGTGAAAGGGTGACCATGTCCGCTCAACCCGACAGTGTCCGGGCGAAGACCGCGCTGCTGTTCCCGCCCGGATTCGTGTGGGGCGCCGCCACCGCGGCCTTCCAGGTCGAAGGGGCCACCGCGGCCGACGGCCGGACCGACTCGATCTGGGACGTCTTCGCCCGCCGTCCCGGCGCCGTCGTCGGCGGCGACACCGGCGAACCGGGCGCCGATCACTACCGGCGCTATGCCGAAGACGTCGACCTGATGCGACGGCTGGGGCTCGGCGCGTACCGGTTCTCCCTGTCGTGGCCGCGGATCCGGCCCGGCGGCGGCGCGCCGAATCCGCGAGGACTCGCGTTCTACGACCGGCTCGTCGACAAGCTCCTCGAAGCCGGAATCCAGCCCTGGGCGACGCTGTATCACTGGGATCTCCCCCAGTCGCTGGAAGACGAAGGCGGCTGGGCTTCGCGCGACACGGCGTTCCGGTTCGCCGAATACGCCGAAACTATCGTGGCGCGACTCGGCGACCGGGTGATGAACTGGTCGACCCTGAACGAGCCGTGGTGTGCCGCGATGCTGGGATACGCGGGCGGGATCCACGCTCCCGGCCGCCGGGAACCCCGCGCCGCCACCGCGGCCGCGCACCATCTCCTGCTGGGGCACGGGCTCGCGATGGACGTCCTGCGGCGGCACGCCCCGGCGGCGTCCTCCGGCGTGACCCTGAACCTGTACCCGGTCACCGCCGCCGATCCTTCGTCCACTGTGGACGCCGAGGCGACGCGCCGGATCGACGGGCTGCAGAACCGGCTCTTCCTCGACCCGGTACTGCGCGGCTCCTACCCCGCCGATCTCGTGGCCGACCTGGCTCCGCTCGGTTTCGAAGAACTCGTCCGGGACGGCGACCTCGCCACGATCGCCGCCCCGGTCGACTGGCTTGGCATCAACTACTACCGCGGTTACCAGGTCGCCGGTACCCCGCGGCCCGGCAGCGAACCGGCGGGGCCCGACTGGCTCGGCGTCCCCGACGTCCACTTCGTACCCGACGAGACGGCCCCGCGCACCGACTCCGGCTGGGAGGTGCAGCCGTCGCGGCTCACCGAGTGCCTGGTGCGAGTCCATCGCGAGTATCGGCCGATCCCGCTGTACATCACGGAAAACGGCGCGTCCTATCCGGACGCCATGATCGGCGGGGATATCGCGGACACCGACCGGATCGCCTTCCTCGACTCGCATCTACGTGCCGCGTACGAGGCGATCGAGGCGGGTGTCGACCTGCGCGGGTACTTCTACTGGTCACTCTTCGACAACTTCGAGTGGGCCGAGGGGTACGCCAAGCGGTTCGGTCTCGTGCACGTCGACTACGCGACCCAGCGACGGACGCCGAAGCGGAGCGCGCTCTGGTACGCCCGGGCGATCAGCCTGAACGGGCTGAGCTGACGACGATCTTACGGCGTGGAAGTCGTTGACGCAGCCGGATACGTCGGCGACGGAAGATCAGTTGTCGGGGCGTTACCACTCACCACGGACCCGTTCGCCAGCGTGACGTGTCACTGAGCGTGTAGATGTCGCGGCCACCGGCGCAGGTGGCGTTGCCACCGGCGCAGGTGGCGTTGCCGGTGATCGAGCTGCCGGCGATCATCAGCCCCACCCGCCCGGAACTGGAGGAGGCGAGACCACCGCCACCGCCGCGACCGGCACCGGTGGTGGCGGTCGCGGCGCTACCAGGAACCGTCGAGCCGGTGGTGTTGCCGACGATGACGCTGTCGATGATGCCCAACGGGCCCCAGTTCCTCTCGCCATCGGCGTTGGTACCGGCACCGTCACGAGTGTGACCGCCGGTGATCGTGACTTCGTCGAGTGTCAAATTGCCCCAAGTGGAGATGATCCGGAACCGGGGCGCACCCTCCGCGCGGGTGATGGTGGCGAGATTTCCTCTGACAGTGAGCTTTCCCTCGGTGGAGGGCAGCGCGGCCGGATCACAAGAAGACGGTGATTTCAGCGGCGCGCGCCGGTGGTGCGACCACGGTGAATGTCCCCAGTGCGGCTACCACGGTCACGACTCGTCTTCGGGATCCAGCGCCCGGCACCATGAAGAAACATCAGAAGTCACCCCCGCGCCCTCAAATGATATGCGCTCATCGGAAACCATTGCGGTTCAACGAAGAGGAGTTAAACCGTTCGCAGTACGTTCCGATGCGAACTCGGGCGACTCGCACCTGAGTACGGCAAACTTCGGCGGGTCTTGTTATGGTGGAAGGCAGCTGATCAACGAGCATGGAGACCAGACGTGGCAGGTGACGACGACATCTCCGGGTGAGCCGGAGTTGCCAGGCCACCGGCGCTGACGCCGATGTGGCCGTTTCGTCGTTCCCTCACAGCCACGTCCACCGCGGTGCTGCTGCAACGCGCCCGCTGTCTTTCACGAGGTCATTTCCATGTCAGACGCCTTCGTCGTCGTGTCCGCCCTGTCCTTCACCTGGCCGGACGACACCCCGGTTTTCGACGCCCTGTCCTTCACCTTGCCCGGTGGCCGCACTGGCCTCGTCGCGCCCAACGGGGCGGGCAAAAGCACGCTGCTCAAACTGATCGCCGGTGAGCTGAAGCCGCTCTCCGGGACCGTCTCCACTCAGGGAGTCCTCGGTTACCTGCCGCAGTCGCTGCCGCTCACCGCCGATCTGGACGTGGCCGAGGTGCTGGGCATCGCGCCACAGCTCGCGGCTCTGAGGGCCATCGAGTCCGGCGACGCGAGCGACGAGCACTTCACCACCATCGGCACCGACTGGGACATCGAAGAACGCACCCGCGCCCAGCTCGACAGGCTCGGCCTGGACGGCATATCGCTGGACCGAAGCCTGCGCACGTTGAGTGGCGGGCAGATCGTCTCCCTCGGCCTGGCCGCGCAATTGCTGAAGCGGCCCGACATCCTGCTGCTGGACGAACCGACCAACAACCTCGACCTCGACGCCCGCCGCAAGCTCTACGGCGTGTTGGCAGACTGGCCCGGTTGCCTGTTGCTGGTAAGTCACGACCGGGAACTGCTCGACCGGATGGACCGGATCGCCGAACTCGACCGCGGCGATCTCCGGCATCACGGTGGGAACTTCACCCAGTACGAAGCGGCCGTCAAGGCCGGGCAAGAAGTCGCCGAGCGCAACGTCCGCAGTGCCGAGCAGGAGGTCAAACGCGAGAAGCGGGAGATGCAGCAGGCGCGCGAGCGGGCCGCGCGGCGGGCGGGCAACGCTGCCCGCACCCTCGGCAACGCCGGCCTGCCCAAGATCTTCGCCGGAACCATGAAACGCAACGCCCAGGAATCCGCGGGCAAGGCGAACGAGACGCACGCCGCGCGCGTCAACGATGCGAAGAACCGCCTCGACGAAGCCGAACGCACCCTTCGCGACGACCAGAAGATCGCGCTGATCCTGCCGGGCACCACCGTCCCGGCCGGACGCACGGTGTTCCACGGCGAGCACATCCAAGTTCGCTACGGCGAGCGGAACGTCTTCGCTGGCGACGGGGTCGACTTGACGATCCGAGGCCCCGAGCGGATCGCGCTGACCGGCGGCAACGGCACCGGCAAGTCGACGCTCCTGCGCGTGCTCAACGGAGATCTGTCACCTTCCAGCGGCGTGCTCAACCGGGTCGAGGGCCGGATCGCGTACCTCTCGCAACGGCTCGATCTGCTGGACCTGGACCGGACCATCGCCGAGAACTTCGCGGCGTTCGCCCCAAGCCTTCCCGAGTCACAACGGATGACCCTGCTCGCCCGATTCCTGTTCCGCGGCGTGCGCAGCCAGCTTCCCGTCGGCGTTCTCTCCGGAGGCGAACGGCTGCGGGCCACCCTGGCCTGCGTCCTGTTCGCCGAGCCCGCACCTCAGTTGCTCCTGCTGGACGAGCCGACCAACAATCTCGACCTGGTCAGCGTCGGACAGTTGGAGAGTGCGCTCGGGGCGTATCGGGGGGCTTTCGTGGTCGTGAGCCACGAGGAGCGGTTCCTGACGGAGATCAAGGTGGACCGGCGAGTGCGGCTGGCCGATGGGGTGCTCGTGGAGTCTTGACCCGGCGGCCTCCGCCGGCCCGCGCTCAGTGCGGGGTGGCGATTCGTGTTTCCGTTCCTCCTGTGCAAACTCGCGACGATGAAGGAATCGGGACGTTCAGTGTCTCGATTCCTTCATCGTCACCGCCGAATCGCCACTTACGACCACGCCGATAACCGGTTCAGTGGTATTGCCGACACATGGCCGATGATTGTCGGTACGTGTCCGACGCCCCCTCCCATCCGTAGTCACCACCCTCGCACACGTCGCCCTTCAGTGGTGAATGTTCCGTTTCGCGGTAACGCAAAACTACGAACATCTGTTCGATAGAATTGCGGTATCATGGAGGAGTGTCCGAGACAATCCTTCCCGAGTTGCCGCAGGAGTTGTGGCGCGCCGGCAAGCTGGAGCTTGCCCACGGCGTGCGGCAGTTCCTGCAGGTCATGAGGGTGGTGTCCGCCGAGTTGGGGCAGTATCTGGCGGAGATCGAGTCTCGTGGCGCGAAAGACTTGTACGGGTATGGAACCACTGTTTCGTGGTTCGCCGATATCGCCGGGTTATCTGCCGGCGAGGCACGGCCGTATGTGCATCGCGCGATCGACGGCTACCACTCCGCTGATCTAAGGTTTTTACGCTGGTTGGCAGTAAAGCGCGCTTTCTTCTGACGATTCCCGCACGTGTTCATGTCACACCATTTGCGGGTGCGACTTTGGCTGGTGTCGAAGAAGGCGGCTTGGCAGGTCGACGATGCGCACAAGGCCAATTTTCCGTCTCGTTCGCCCGCGATGATGCTGATCGCGTCGGCGGCGATCACGCTGAGGGCATCTTCCACACAGGAAGCCGAGCTGAGCCGCCATCGCCGCTTGCCGTCGGGCATCAGGATAGCCGCGGCCCGACCCTGAGAGCTGCGGGCATTGATGACTCGAACAGCGGACGCGGGGAGAGCGTCTTGGATCGCGGCCGCTGTCGCGGCGGTGTGAATCGACTCCCTCAGTTCCCGAGCGAGGTCGAGCTGGGCACTGGTACAGGAGTCCACGGCGAGGCCGTTCACCACCAGCCAGTCGACGAGTCGGTGCGGCACGGGAATGCGCTCCACAGCATCGCCCTGACGCTCCGTCAAAGTCGCCGTGAAGCTGGTCGCCAGCACGTTGCCGAGGCGGAAGTCAGGGAACTCAGCGGGCATGGAACCACCTTAGCCGGTTGCCCGTTGACAGGGGAACCTGATAGAACCGTCTTAGCCGGTTCCGCGATGACCTGGAGGTCTCATGCCCCGCCCAGCCAGCGACGTACAAGCATTCGAAGCCCACGCGACTGACGCTGACCTCGACGATCTGCGCGCGCGACTGGCCGCGGCGCGGCTACCGGAGGCCGAGACGGTCTATCGCGCCGCGCCCGACCCTCGCCGGTGGGAACAAGGCGTTCCTCTCGCCGACCTCGTCGACGTCGTGAACTACTGGCGCACCGGGTACGACTGGCGGTCGTTCGAAACCCGCCTTGACCGGATCGGCCAGTTCCGTACGACCATCGACGGTCTGGGAATCCACTTCCTGCACCGCCGATCCGCGCGCGCGGACGCCACTCCTCTGGTCTTGACGCACGGGTGGCCGGGCAGCATCGCCGAGTTCATCGACGTAGTGGACCAGCTGGCGGATCCGAAAGACGCGGGCGCGCCGGCGTTCCACGTCGTGGTCCCGTCGTTACCGGGCTTCGGTTACAGCGACAAGCCGACCACCACCGGGTGGGGAACCGAAAAGATCGCGGCCGCATGGGTGGAACTGATGGGAAGGCTCGGCTACGGCAAGTTCGCAGCCCACGGCGGCGACTGGGGAGGCAACATCACCACGGTTCTCGGCGGTAGGTTCCCGGAGCACGTCCTCGGCATCCACACCACGTTCGCGGAGGCACCACCCGGATTGACGACGGACGGGCTGACAACGGCCGAGCGCGAGTGGACCGAGGAAACCCGCGACTTCTGGCGCCACCGCGCGGCGTACGCGAAGCAGCAGGCGACCCGGCCGCAGACCATCGGCTACTCGCTCGTCGACTCACCGGTCGGGCTGCTCGCCTGGATCCTCGACAAATTCGCCGAGTGGTCGGACACCGCAGACAGCCCGTTCGAGACGATTTCCAGAGACCGCGTTCTCGACGACGTCACCCTGTATTGGCTGACGCGGACCGGCGCGTCGTCGGCCCGCATTTACCACGAAAGCCACAACTCGCTCGATCCCGAACTTCGGGTCGACGTCCCGTCGGCGATCACTATGTATCCTCGCGACATCGAGAAATGTCCGCGCGCCTTGGCAAAGGAGCGGTACCGACAGATCGTCCGATGGAGGTCGCCCGAAAAAGGGGGACATTTCCCGTCGCTCGAGGTTCCCGAGTATTTCGTCAAAGATCTGCAAGAGGGCCTCGCGGCAGTACTGGCCACTAATCGGTGAATGCGCTGTCGACCCGAGTAAGGTCCCGCTTCCGCTCAGCGAAGGCTGGGGGTTCCTGCGAGCGGAAGCGGGAGTTTGGTGGCCGGTACGGTGGGCCGCCTCTCGGCGAGTGGCACGACATGGCTCCGGCCGAACCGGTATTCCATGAAGGCGGAGGTTGAGGCCCGGGGGCACCATCCGTACCGACACTCTCTACAACGCACACGCCCGCCAAATGTTCCCGAACACCAAGCGGACAACCAAGTGACCTACATCGCCCTATTAGCCATTCACCATCGACAACGAAAGACCCGCCCCCGCTCAGCGAAGGCCTGGGGGTTACCTGCGAGCGGAAGCGGGAGATAAAGCCGGTACGGTGGGCCGCCTCTCGGCGAGTGGCACGACATGGCTCCGGCCGAACCGGTATTCCATGAAGGCGGAGGTTGAGGCCCGGGGGCACCATCCGTACCGACACTCTCTACAACGCACACATCCGCCGCATGTTCCCGAACACCAAGTGACGCACGTCAACACACGATCGCAGTAACGCTCAGCAGGGGGGCGGAACCTGCGCGACGAGTTCGTCCGGAGCCGACAGCCGCCACGCCTCGTAGACCAGTTCGGTCAGCTCGTCGGGCTCGATACCATCGAGGTGAACGACCACCCAGCCGAAGCCACCGGCGGTGAACTGCACTTCGAAGACCTCGGGCCGTTCGGCCACGAGCGCCTCCTGCTCGGACAGCGTCTGCTTCAGGCCGACGGTCTGGGTCCGGGGCCAGTAGTACCCGAACCGCTTGCCTCGGACGCTGTACGACTCCCACTCTTTCGCGTCGGAACGCTCGACGTCCGCGAGCGCCCCCAGCATTCGGTGGAACTCGTCGTTCGGCACACTCATTTGAAACCCCCAGGCTCGGCGGCCACAGTGTAGGCGAACCGGCCGACAAGAACCGAAGCCCGCCACCTGTCCTGAGTGGACGAAAAGCCGACGGGGCCGAGGCGGTAAATTTTCCCTGAGTCCACTCGACCCGGGGAGCTGCGAAATGGACCGACCGGCCACAGCGGCGGAGTTGTTCGACACCATCGGTTCCGCCTACGAGGACGTCTTCGGCCGGGCACCGGTAGTCGACAAGGCGGTGCGGCACCTGCTGGAATCACTGCCGCCGTCGTCGAGGGTGCTCGACATCGGCAGCGGAACCGGCAAGCCGGTCGCCAGGGATCTGGCGGCCGCCGGACATCGGGTGACCGGGCTCGACGTGTCACCGGTGATGATCGACCTCGCGCGTGAGCAGGTCCCCGCCGCGACCTTCGTTCACGTCGATGTGCGTGAATGGGCCTCGCCGCCGGAGTCCTGGGAGGCGGTCTGCGCGTTCTTCCCGTTCCTGCAGATGCCGCGCGAGGACACCGAAGCCGTACTCGCCGACATCACGCGCTGGCTGGTGCCTGGCGGTCTTCTCGCGCTGGTCACCGTTCCTCGGGACGTCGAGGACGTGCCGGTGGAGTTCTTCGGCCACACCTTCCACGAAACCAGTTTCGCGCCGGACGACCTCATCCGGCGGGTCGAAGCGGCCGGGCTCGAAGTCACCGGGACACACTCCGAGATCTTCACCGCGGAGGAGCCTGGGACGCCACCGGAGGAACACCTGCTGATCATGGCTCACCGCCCTAACTGACATGGCGTGGCGTCAATACCGGTCATCAGCGCGCAGGAACGCCCCGACCCCGAGGAAGGACCAATCGAACGCGCCGAGATCATGTTGGCACGTCGACGAGGTCGAGCAGCGCCTTCGCGCACAGATCGCGGGTCTGGTCCCGGGTCAGCCCGCGGTACTTGAGCCAGTCGAGGCAGACCGCGACGACGAACGCCAGCCAGCCCCGGACGATCACTCGCACCGTCTCCGGCGGCTCGCCGTCCGGGCACAGGACCTCCAGGATCCGGCGGCCCTGTTCGGCGAAGTTGTGGTCAAGGACCTCCCGGACGTCGTCGACCGCGATGGCGGTACCCGCGTGCAGTGCCCGGTAGCCGTCCTCGTTGGCTTCGACATAGCGGAGATATGCGTCGAGCCCCGCCATCAACTGCTCCGCGACCGGCAGCGTGGGATCGGTCCTGGTCATGTCGAGCAGGCGTTCACCCTCGGCCTTGATGACCTCGGTGACGAAATCCCGTTTCGTCGGGAAATAGTGGTAGAGCAGCCCTCGGGACACCTCGGCGATGTCCGCGACCTGCTCGATCCACACGTCGTCGTACGGCCGTTCCGCGAACAGGCTGGCACCGATCCGCAGCAGCTGTTCCCGCCGCTCGGCGGTGCTCAGCCTGCTGCGGGGCCTTCCGGAGGTACTCGGCGCCATTCGAGCATCGTACTTACTTGACACGGGTTCAGTAACACGCCACGCTCGCTATTGGATGCCAGTTCAACAGTGCTCACCTGGAGGGGCTCGATGGCCACCGCTCTCCCCCATCCCCCGCGCCGGATCCCGCTGATCGGCGACGTGCTCGGCGTTTCGCCGAAGACCCCCGTCCAGGACTCGATGCGGCACGCCGCCGAACTGGGCCCCGTCTTCGAACGCAAGGTGTTCGGCCGCGAGATCGTGTTCGTCCACGGCGCCGAGATGGTCGCCGACCTCTCCGACGAGAAGCGGTTCGCCAAGCACATCACGCCCGCGATCTCGAACCTGCGCCCGCTCGGCGGCGACGGGCTGTTCACCGCGCACAGCGAGGAGCCGAACTGGCGGCGCGCGCACGAGATCCTCGCGCCCGCCTTCAGTCGCAACGCGATGCAGGGCTACCACCCGACGATGCTGGCGATCACCCGCGAACTGCTGGACGCGTGGGACCGGGGCGGCGAGGTCGACGTCGCGGACGACATGACCAAACTGACGCTGGAGACCATCGGGCGGACGGGCTTCGGCTACAGCTTCTCGTCGTTCGAACGCGCCGAACCGCATCCGTTCGTCGCCGCGATGGTCCGGACGCTGCGGCACGCGCAGCGGATGGTGCTCCAGCCACCGGTCATCGGCCCGTTCCTCAACCGGAAGGCGAACCGGCGCAACGAAGCCGACCTCGCCTTCCTCCATTCCGTCGTCGACGAGGTCGTCGAAGCACGGCGGAACGACACGAGCACCGACGATCTGCTCGGGCTCATGCTCAACACCACGCAGCCGAGCACCGGCGAGGCGCTGGACGAGGTCAACATCCGGAACCAGATCATCACCTTCCTCGTGGCCGGGCACGAGACGACGTCGGGCGCGCTGTCGTTCGCCTTGTACTACCTCGCACGGAATCCGGACGTGCTCGCCCGCGCGCAGTCCGAAGTGGACAAGGTCTGGGGCGAGAACCCGGATCCGTCCTACGCGGAGGTCGTCAAGCTCCGCTACGTCCGGCGAGTGCTCGACGAGGCACTGCGGCTCTGGCCGACGGCGCCCGCGTTCGCGCGCCAGGCCCAGGTGGACACCGTCGTCGGCGGGAAGTACCCGATGAGGAAGGGGCAGTGGGCGCTCGTCCTCATCCCGGCACTGCACCGTGATCCCGTCTGGGGCGACGATCCCGAGTCCTTCGACCCCGATCGTTTCGCCCCGGATCGCAACCGTGCTCGCCCCGCGCACGTCTACAAGCCGTTCGGCACCGGCGAGCGGGCCTGCATCGGGCGGCAGTTCGCCCTGCACGAGGCGACGCTGGTCCTCGGCATGCTGTTGAGCCGATACGACCTACGCGGCGACTCGTCGTACCGGCTGAAGGTGCAGGAACTGCTGACGCTGAAACCAGAGGGCTTCAAGCTCGACGTCTCACTTCGCGAGCGCGCGACGGTGGCCGTCTAGCCGTCGCCGGGCTCGGATCTCGACCCCCGAGGGCCACCAGCGGTGGATCGTACCCGGTCACATCTCCCCTCCGGCATCCGTCAGTGCGGTGAAAGCAAGCCGGAAACCTTGGAGGAGACCATCATGGAAGCACGGATTTCGAACCCCGCACTGGCGAACCCCGCCACCTTGAAGGCCCTGATCTCGTTGGCCGAGTCGACCGGGGACACCGGTGTGACACCACGCACTACCTCATGCACGTCCGCGCCAGTCAGATCAACGGCTGCAGCGGCTGCCTGGAGAGGCACACCAAGGAACTGCGCAAGGCGGGCGAGTCCGACGAGCGGATCTTCACCGTGGCGGCGTGGCGTGACACGGCCTACTTCACCGACGCCGAACGAGCGGCGCTCGCGCTGGCCGAGGCTCTCACCCGGATCGCGGACCGGGCCGACCCGGTCGACGACGAAGTCTGGGACGAGGCCGCTCGCCACTACGACGAAAAAGCTCTCGGGCCTGGTCTTCGCCATCGCCGCCATCAACACCTGGAACCGGCTCAACGTCGCCACCCGGCAGATCGCCGGCGCGGCCTGATCGGCTACCGCGCCTGCCGTAGCTCTACACAGCACTCGGCCGCGCCGGGAGCGAGGACCGCTTCCACGTTCCCGGCGCGCACACCGGTCAGGAAGCCCGACAGGAAGGCCTGGTTGATCCCGCAGACCAGCTCTGGAGCCTCGGCGGACAGCGGGTGAAACGGGCAGTTCCGCAGCCGGACGCAGGTCTTGGTGTCGCGGCTCGGGTCGAAGCCGTAGCGGCGAAGCGCCCCTTCGGCCACGGTGAGCGCGCGTTCCACGCCGAGCCTGCCCGGCCGGGTCCGCGTGCGTTCCTCGTCGCCCGTTGCGAGGCCGCGCTCCCCCGCGACCCGCAGGACGGCGGCCCGCGCCGTTTCACCAGTCCCCTCGGCGAGCACGGCCTCGGCGAGGATTCCGGCGAGGATCTCGTGCCGTCGCGCGGGAAGCTGCACCTGAACGGCTTCGTCTACGGGTTCGTAGACCTTGGGCTTACGCCCCACTTTCACCGCCGGGCCCGCCGCGAAGCCGGATCTGAGCAGGCCTGCCGCCACGAGCTTGTCGAGGTGGAAGGCGGCGAGTTTGCGGGAGACCCCCACCGCGGCCGCGGTCTCGTCCCGCGTCACCGGACGCCGCGTGCGCCGGGCATAGGCGTACATGCCGCGGCGGAGGTCGTCGTCGAGTGCCGCCACCGCGGCGATGGAAGGGGCGTCGAGGCCGTCCGGATCGGGCACTGTCACGTACACCACGGTATCGCCCATCTCATTCGGCGGAACGTCCTGAACTGCGGATCTACCATGTAGGCTGAGCCGACAGGCGGTAAAACGCCCAAAAGTCTTAGTCAAATAGCTCGGTCGAACAGCTCTGGGGATCGCGGTCAGCCTAGGAGGCCTTATGTCCACTCCAGCCTTGCGTGTCGTGCACGAACCCGGGCCGGGGCCGGACCTGGAGGCCGCCGAGGCCGCGGCCGCCGATTTCCTCACCGCACTGGGCATTTCGCTGGACTCCGAGAGCCTTCGCGGTACCCCGCGCCGGATGGCGCGCGCGTACGCCGAGCTGTTCACCCCGCGGTCGTTCGACCTCACGACCTTCCCCAACGACGAGGGCTACGACGAACTCGTCCTCGCCAGGGGTATTCCGGTCCGCTCGGTCTGCGAACACCACCTGCTGCCGTTCATCGGGGTCGCGCACGTCGGTTACCTGCCCGGCGAACGGATCCTCGGACTGTCCAAGCTGGCCAGGATCGTCGAGCACTTCGCCTGCCGCCCGCAGGTTCAGGAGCGGCTGACGAAACAGGTCGCCGACTGGCTGGACGAGCAGCTCGAGCCAGTCGGTGTCGGCGTGGTGATCGAGGCCGAGCACTCCTGCATGACCCTGCGCGGCGTGCAGGCCACCGGTTCGAGCACCGTCACCTCCACCCTGCTCGGCACGCTGCGCGAAGACGCGCGCTCGCGCCAGGAGTTCTTCGCCCTCACCGGCATCAACGGCTGACCTCGGGTTCTTCCGCGTAGGCCGCGGAAACGACCGAGCGGTCGAACACCCGCCAGGTGAACGCGGTGACGATGATCGCGACCACGAACCCGCCGCCGTCGCGAGAGCACTGCCCAACGCGGACGACGCGCTCGCGGAACGTCGCAAGGCCGAGAAGACCCTCCTCGGCAGGCTCAGCGCCGACCGGCCGAGAATTACCTCGAGAAGATCTTCCAGGTGCCGTTCACGTTGTCCCCCATGGACGATCCAGGGTTCGCGGGGCTCGTGCGCGGGCTCGCCGCCACCGAGGGTCAGGACGCCACACCGGCGCCTCCCTCCGCCGAAGCGGATCCCGACGACAGCGCCCTCGAAATCGTGTCGTCGTCGAACGACCACGAGCTGTGGCCGAAGCTCGGACGCGGCCTGTCCGGCGAGTCGTGGCCGGAACTGACCGCGTCCTATCAGCGCTGGTTGCCGTTGGTGAACCGGTTCTCGTTCGCCGCCGACGACTGATTCCGCGACCGCTCGATGTCGGGCCCCCGGTAGAGCCGCTCCGGGATCTTCGCCAGTGTCGACGGATGGACTTGCGGACCGAGGCCGTAGAGCTGCTGGAAGCTCATGATCAGCGGCCGCCACCGGTCCGGGTCGATCCGGTCGTCGGTGCCCGGCATCCGCACGTCGTCGTGGACGTGCACGCGCTGCACCCGGACCTCGAACACGAGGACGCCGCCACGTTGTGCGGCATCGTCCTCGGCGAGGGGGTGGACGGCCTCGACGACGGCCTCCATCGTCACCGGGCATTCCGCAACGCGCGGCGGCCGCACCGTCTCGGATGCGACCGGTGTGAGTCCGGCGCGGGCGAATTTGTCGGCTTCGTACCGGTATCCGCGTTCGTACTTGCGCTCCGGGACGGGATCCGATCCGGTGGTCAGTGCCAGCCTGTCGACGGCGGCCGCCAGATCGTCGGAAGGAAGATTCAGAACACATTCACGGTTACGCATGAGATTCTGCGCCGTCTTGGATTTCGCGCCGAGTCCGAGCATGCCCCGCCAGCCGAGCCAGAACGCGGACGACATCGGAGCCAAGTTCTCCGAACCTGCCTGGTCCACCGTCGAAAGGAGCACCACCGGAGTACCGAAGTAGAGGATGCCGGGCTCAATACGGGTGTGCGCGGTCTCGGCCGCTGACGTAGTAACTGTCACGTTCGTCAGCTTCGCCGCGTCTCGCGACGGAGGCTGGCGTGAATCGGACGTCGCGATCAACTCCGCTTCCCGCCGACGGAACGCTTACCCTTTCCGTGGTAGTTCACTTGGGCGGGCACGAACCCAGGGTCGTTCGGAGTATTGCGTTCGGCCGATTGCTGGTAGGTTCGCCGGACTTGAACGACGGAAGGAGACACCGGCAGCTGCCCGGTCAGCACCCGAACGCGCGTGGTGAGGCGAATCGCATGCGAGACGATGTGGTCCAGGCGAGCTCGATCATCGGGCATTCTCCCGGCCAGGTTTGGGAAGTCATCGGCGATCCCGAGTCCTATTCGAGGTTCGTCGCGGAGGTCAGCTGGTGCGAGGTCCGGCAGCCCGCCGAACGCGGCCGCGGTCCGAAATGCTTCGTCCGGCTGGAGCCGCGGTCGGGCACGCTCGTCGTCGGTGACGTCGAAGCCCGGGTCTGGCGGCCCGGTGAGCATGTCGTCTGGTGTGGTGTCGAGGACGACGGCAACTGGGTCTCGATCGAGCTGAGGCAGGCTCCCGACAACGGCACGGAACTCGTCGCGCAGTTGATGCTTCCGACGCGGCACGAGCAACTGGTGTCCGCCGCGTCGTTCAAACGCACCGTCCGCGCGGTGGCCCGGCGGATCGATCTGCACCTTTCGGGCCGGGCGGCGGCGCCGCGGGAAGAACCCGTGCACACCAAGGCCACCACGCTGCACACGGCGAGCATCCTGATCAAGGCAGGCGTGTTCGCGGCCGCGCGGCCGGACAAGATCGCCAAGCAGCTCACTTCGCTGTCGCAGTGGGGCGCCACCGTCGCCGGCGGCTACACGGCCAACGCGGCCCGCGTGCCCGAAGACGTCGCACTGCACGACGAACGCAACATCCGGACGTTCAAGCAGGCGGCGGATCGCAGCAACCAGCTCGCGAACGCGCTGGCACTGCGCGGAGTCCGCTCTCGTGACCGGATCGCCTTGTTGTGCCGCAACCACGCCACGATGGTCGAAGCACTGATCGCGTGCAGCAAACTCGGCGTGGACACGATCCTGCTCAACACCGGGCTTTCCGCCGGCTCGGTCGCGGACGTCATCGGCTTGCACAAACCGGTCGCGGTGCTCGCCGACGACGAGTTCTCGCGGGTCATCGCCGACATCCCCGGCGATTTCCTGCGGCTGTCCACCTGGCCGGAGACCGAGAACGGCTATCCGACGATCGATCAGCTGATCGCGGGGGTGCCCGCCACCAAACTCAAACCGGCGGACCGGATCGGCAGGCTCGTCGTCCTCACCTCGGGCACCAGCGGAATTCCCAAAGGCGCGCGCCGTCCGACTCCCAAAGGACTCGCGACGTCGGCCGCCATGCTGGACCGCATCCCGCTCCGCACCGGCGATCGCTTCGTGGTGGCCGCGCCGCTGTTCCACAGCTGGGGGCTCGCCGGGATGCAGATCGGGATGGCCGTGCGCGCGTCCTTGTCGCTGATCCGCCGGTTCGACGCCGAAGAGATCTTGAGAACCATCGCCGAGCATCGCTGCGGCGTGCTGTTCGCCGTTCCGATCATGTTGCAGCGCATCCTCGACCTGCCCGAACGGGTCCGCAGCCGCTACGACCTCTCATCGCTGCGTATCGTCGCCAGCAGCGGATCAGCGCTGCCGGGGACGATCGTCACCGAGTTCATGGACACCTTCGGTGACGTGCTCTACAACTTCTACGGCTCCACCGAGGTTTCGTGGGCCAGCATCGCCACGCCCGAAGACCTCCGCGCGGCGCCCACGACCGCGGGCCGCTGCCCGCCCGGCACCCGCGTCGCCATCCTCGACGACGACAAAAACCGTGTCCCACCAGGGTGGGAGGGACAGATTTTCGTCGGCAACGACATGCTTTTCGACGGCTACACCGACGGCGCCAGCGTGGCACGCGCGGAAGAGTTGATGGCGACCGGCGACGTCGGCTACCAGGACGCGTCCGGACGCCTGTTCGTCACCGGCCGGGCGGACGAGATGATCGTGTCCGGTGGCGAGAACGTGTCCCCTCGTCCGGTCGAGGAGGCCATCGTCGCGTTGCCCGGTGTCCACGAAGCGGCCGTGATCGGTGTACCCGACCGCGAGTTCGGGCAACGGTTCGCGGCGTACATCGTCCCGAAGCGCGGTGCGCGGATGAGTGCGGAGGACGTCCGCGCCTATATCCACCGGCGGTTGGCGCGCTTCGCGGTGCCGCGGGATGTCTACTTCGTCGAGGAACTGCCCCGGAACGCGACCGGGAAGGTGCTCAAACGGTTACTGAAGGACGAAACCTGGCCGATCGGCCAATAGTGTCCTTTGTGGACTTGGCCGGGTTGTGTGATGGCAGGGCACGACCTTCGCGGTGAAGGTGGCTGGTGCCCCGGGAGCTGCGGCCCCGTCGAGGCCTCTGCGGATACGACACCGGATGCTTCCTTCCCCCGGACAACTCGTTACGAAGGGAACGAATCTGCCGTCCTCCTCGGACTCTAGACTCGGGTGCATGAAACGACTGGCCGTCGTGGTCTTCAACGGGGCTTCACTCGGCGCGATGTCCTTCGCGTTCGGTGTCTTCGACATGGCCTCGCAGTTCGGGGAGCTGCCCGACCTCGAGCTCGAGATCGTCGGTGGCGAACCGGGTACCGCGCTGCGGGGTGGCGGCCTGACCGTCCCGGTCCCCGAAGACCTCGACGCCGTCCGGGCCGCGGACCTGGTGCTGGTCCCGAACTGGCGGTCGCCGATGGAAGATCCGCCGGAACCGGCGCTGGAGGCACTCCGGACAGCGCACGACCGTGGTGCCCGCGTGGCCGGATTGTGCAGTGGCGTCTTCGTGCTGGCCGCCGCCGGATTGCTCGACGGCCGCCCCGCGACCACGCACTGGGCGATGGCGCCGCTGCTCGCGGCCCGGTTCCCCGCCGTCCGCCTCGACGAATCGGTGCTCTACATCGACGACGGCGACGTCCTGACCGCGGGTGGCGGCGCCGCGGGGATGGACCTCGGCCTGCACCTCATCCGCTCGTGGTGCGGCGCGGAGGTGGCGAACCGGCTGGCGAAGGGCATGGTCGTGCCACCGCACCGGCCCGGCGGGCAGGCACAGTACATCGAATCGCCGATGCCGGAACTCGACGAGGGCGACCCGGTCTCGGAGACGATGGCCTGGGCGCTCACCCGGCTGGACACCGCGCTGCCGGTCGACGAGCTCGCCAGGCGGGCGCATATGAGCAGGCGCAACTACGACCGCCGGTTCCGTGAGATCACCGGCGCCGCCCCTGGCACGTGGCTCACTCATCAGCGGATCATCCGCGCCCAGCAGTTGCTCGAATCCACCGACCTGCCGGTCGACGAGATCGCCAGGTACTGCGGGTTTTCGTCCTCCGCCGCGCTCCGGCCGCACTTCCGGCGGCAGGTCGGGGTCACCCCGGTGGCCTATCGGGAGACGTTCGGGCCCAGGCTGGGCGTCCTCGAGCCCATGCTGGCCTGACCGGGTTGTCTCAAAACTGACGCCGGTTGGCGAAAACACCGCTCACGATCGGCGCCTCGGCGGGCCACGATCAACGGCATGACCGAAGACAGCCGTTCCTTCCTCAACCGCCGGTCCATGCTCACCCTCGGCGCGGGTGCCGCCGCCGCGCTGGTGGCCTCGGGTGGTGTCGCCGAAGCCGGCCAGTCCGGCGGCCCCGGCGACGCGGAACTCGCCCGCTCCCTGCCCGGTGATTTCCGCAGCGCCCACGCCCAGGTCAACGGCGTCCGGCTGCACTACGTCGCGGGGGGCCGGGGCGAGCCGCTGATCCTGCTGCCGGGCTGGCCGGAGACGTGGTGGCAGTACCGCAAGATCATGCCGACGCTGGCCAGGCGGTACCGCGTGATCGCCGTCGATCTGCGGGGTATGGGCGGCTCGGGCAAACCGCGGGACGGCTACGACAAGAAGACGATGGCCCGCGACGTTCTCGAACTCGTCCGCGCGCTGGGCTACCGGCAGGCGCACATCGCCGGGCACGACATCGGCGCCATGGTCGCGTTCAGCTTCGCCGCCAACCACCCGGAGACGACTAAGACCGTCACGCTCATGGACGTCTCCCACCCCGACGAAAGCCTTTACCAAATCCCGATGCTGGCCCCGCCCGGACAACCCGTGCACGTCTGGTGGTTCGCCTTCAACCAGGTCGCCACGCTGCCCGAACAGCTGCTGACGGGCCGGGCGCGTTTCCTCGTCGACTGGATGTTCGACCGCCTCGTCGCCGATCCGGCCTCGATCGGCGACCGTGACCGGGCGATCTACGCGGCCGCCTACGACCGCCCGGACGCGATCCGCGCCGGGAACGGCTGGTACCAGGCGTTCGGCAAGGACATCGAGGATCAGAAAACCTACGGGAAGATCACCGTGCCGATGTTGGGCCTGGGTTCGGAGTTCAACTACGACTACCTCGCCGCGGTCCTGCCGTCGAAGGCGGTGGACGTGCGGGTGCGGAAGATCGCCGGTTCCGGCCACTTCGTCGCCGAGGAACAGCCACGAACGGTGATCGACGAACTCCAGGCCTTCCTCGGGTGAGGCGTATACCCCGAGCGGGTCAAAGGTGCCCGCCAAACGGTCTGGTTCACTCGGTCAGGTGAAAGACTCCGTCAGCCGTCATTGTCGCGGCGGCATCCCCTCTTCTTTGGTGTGTCGGTACCGGCCGGGTAGCCCCCCGAACGGCCGGTACCGACACGGAAGTACAGCTCAACCGATCCACCAGCGGGCCTTGTAGATCCACGCGCCGTGCAGCGCCGGCTCGGCGCGTGGAAAGGCCGGCCGGACGGTAGACGGCCGCTTCCGTGGTCACCCACAGCATCGCCGCGAAAGCGGTCACCGCAAGGGTGCGGACCACTCGACGAGGGTGCCGCCCTCTTCACGGGTCTCCACCAGGAACGTCCCGCCCGCCTTTTCCGCGCGATCACGTAGATTCCGAAGCCCGCCGAAGGCGTCCAGCCCCCCGCCGATCCCGGCGCCGTCGTTTGTGACCACGATCCGCAGGACGTCGTCCTTCACCGCGACGCTCACCGAAACGCCACTCGCTCGCGCCTGCCGGACGACGTTGCCGACCGTCTCCCGCACCACGGCCTCCGCGTGTTCGGCGAACGAGAAGGGAATCGAATCGAGCGGTCCGGACAAGCTGACCGTCGGATGGATCGCGGTGTCGTCGGTGAGTTCGGCGATCGAGTCGTAGAGGCGGTGCCGCAGCCGCACCCCTTGGCGGCCCGCCTCACCGCCGTGGAGATCGAAGATCGCCGTGCGGATCTCGTGCACGATCTCGTGCATCTGGTCGATGCTGTCGCCGATCCGCCGCTGCAGTTCCGGTGACCGCGCCCGGCGATGCGTGCTCTGCATGGCGAGACCGACCGCGAACAGCCGCTGGATCACGTGGTCGTGCAGCTCCCTGGCGATCCGGTCCCGGTCGGCGAGCACGTCGATCTCCCTTGCCGTGCGCTGCTGCGCGGCGAGCTGGAGGGCCAGCGCGGCCTGGTCCGCGAACGAGGCCACCACCGGCAGCTGGGCGAGCTCGAACGGGACCGACCCCGGATTCCGCACCGCCATCAGCACCCCGGACGTGCGTTCCCGCGCCCGCAGCGGCACCACGAGTGTCGGGCCGAACCGGAATTCCCCGTCGTCGCCCAGTACGAGTTCCGGCACGCTACGCGGAGTCCGGTCACGATAGACCGCCCCAGGCAACGAAGCGGCGACGCTGATCCGCGCCCCCGTCAGTTCCCCCGCCCGCGTACCGGCGCAGACGGCGATGGTCAGCTCGCCCGCCTCTTCTTCACCGACCCGACCGACGTCGAGCCTGCCGGGTCCGGGCAGCGCCAGCAGAGTGAGGTCGGATCCGGTCAGTTCCAGCGCCCGGCTGGCGATCAGGTTGAGCGCGTCGACCGGGTCGGTACCGCCCAGCAGTTCCGTGGTCACCTCGCTGGTGGCCGCCTGCCATTGCTGGCGGAGGCGGGCCTGTTCGTAGAGATGGGCGTTCTCGATCGCGATCCCGGCCGCGGCGGCGAGCGCCTGGACGACCACCTCGTCGTCGTCGGTGAACCCGTCCCCCCGTTTCTCGGTGAGGTAGAGATTCCCGAACACCTCGTCGCGGACCCGGATCGGCACGCCGAGGAACGAACGCATCGGCGGATGGCGCGGCGGGAAACCGGCCGACGCGGGATGCCGCGAGATATCTGCCAGCCGCACCGGTTTCGCCTCGTCGATGACGAAACCCAGCAGCCCGTGGCCTTTCGGCAGATGCCCGATCTGTTGTCTGGTCTCGCCGTCGATCCCGAGATGGACGAATTCGGCGAGCGACCCGTCGTCCGCGATCACGCCGACCGCGCCATAGGTGGCTTCGGCGAGATCGATCGCCGCCTGCACGATCCGGCGCAGCGTGGTGTCCAGCTCCAGTCCCGACGCGACGGCGAGCACCGCTTCGAGCAGTCCGTCCATCTTGTCGCGAGTGCCGATGAGCCGTTCGATGCGGTACTGGAGATCGCGCAGCACCTCACGGACCCGCAACTGCTGTGCCGACATCGTGCTCCGCCTCCGAAGATCGGGACGACTCGCGGCCGTGGTGACTTTGTCCTCTTTCGGCCCCGCACCGCGGGCGGGGACCGTCTCACCGAGACATCAGTATCGCCCGTGGCGCGGCGGCGGGGAGAAACCATGACCTTACAAGTCACCAGGGTCGGGAGTTTGAACTCCGATCAGGTGAATTTCGTGCTTCGGTCCGCTATGCTGGCGCCGTCGACGCACAACACCCAGCCGTGGCTGTTCCGGTGCACCGGCACCGGGATCGAACTCCACGCCGATCCGCGCCGTATCCTACCGGTCACGGATCCGGACCGGCGCGAACTCGTCCTCTCGTGCGGCGCCGCCCTCTTCACCCTCCGGACGGCGATTCACGCGCTGGGGTTCCATCCGGCGACGTCGTTGATGCCGAGCCGCGCCGATCCCGATCTACTGGCCATCGTCCGCCCGCTGGCCGAACGCACCCCTGAGCCGCGAGCGGTCGGGCTGGCCCGTGCGATCCCCCGCCGCCGCACCAACCGGCGGCCGTTCCTGTCCACCGCCGTCCCGCGGCCCATCCTCCCCCTCCTGCGCCACGCCACCGAACTCGAGCACGCGTGGATGTCGATTCTCGACGCCGAACAGTGCCGACTGCTGCGCGACATCACCGACCGGGCGCATCTGGGTCAGCTCGCCGATCCCGCTTTCCTCGCGGAACTGCACCGCTGGACCGAATTGCGCGCCGGCACTCGCGACGGGGTGCCGTCCTACGCCACCGCGGGGTCGCCCGCCGACGAAAGCTGGCTCCTCGACGAATTCGGCGCCGCCGGCGCGGACCCGCGGGCGGATCCGCTGGTGGTGCTGATCGGGTCGCTGACCGACGGGCGGCTCGACCGGCTGCAGGCGGGCCAAGCGCTGCAACGGGTTCTGCTCACCGCGACCGCGGCCGGGCTCGACGCGTCGTTCATCTCGCCGCCGATCCTGGTCCCCTCGGCACGCGCGGAACTCCGGCGCCTCGTCGGCTCCGGTGTCTGGCCGCAGGTACTGCTTCGGTTCGGCTACGGCTCACCCCTGCCGTGGACACCGCGCCGTCCGCTGGAAGACGTCCTGCTCGGAAAGCCGGTTTCTGCCTGAGCGCTCAGGGCCGCCGCAGTTCGGTGGCCAGCACGGCCGCCTGGGTACGCCGCTGCATCCCGAGTTTCGTCAGCAACCGCGACACGTAGTTCTTGACCGTCTTCTCCGCGAGGAACATCCGTTCGGCGATCTGCCGGTTGGTCAGCCCCTCGCCGATCAGTTCCAGCAGCGTGCGCTCCTGCTCGGAAAGCCCCGCGAGCGGCCCCTTCTTCACCGCGTCGTCGCGGAACTTCGCCATCAGCGTCGCGGCGGCGCGGGCGTCCAGCAATGACCGGCCGAGGCCGACCTCCTTGACCGCGGCCACCAGATCCATCCCCCGGATGTCCTTGATGACGTAACCGCTCGCGCCGGCCATGATCGCGTCCAGCATCGCCTGCTCGTCGGTGTAGGACGTGAGCATGAGGCATTTCAGCTCGGGGACCTTGGACCGCAGTTCCCGCGCGAGTTCGACACCGTTTCCGTCGGGGAGCCGCACGTCGAGTACCGCCACGTCCGGCCGCAGCGCCGGGATCCTCGCCAGTGCCTGGGAAAAAGTGGCCGCTTGACCGATGACGCGCAGCGCCGGGTCCTCCTCCAGCATGTCCGCGACTCCTCGACGGACCACCTCGTGGTCGTCGACCAGAAACACCCGGAGCATTCCGACCTCCACGGTTTCCCCTCCTCCGCTCAGAGCGTACGGTGCACGGCCGGTCACTGCGACCGGCCAAAGGACCCTGTTCGGCACCCGTTCGAGTGGCTGCCGCCAAGCTGACCAGGTTCATTTGCATCATTCGACACAGGACGTTCTCTTCTTTCCGGCATCCGTGCGCGCTGCGACGATCACCCCATGTCCGAGACCACAGTTTCGCCGGGCCCCTCGTCCGGCGCCCCAGACCCGGCAGACGACCTCGTGGCCATGCGCGACCGCGTCCGGTTCTACCGTGCCCGCGCCGAACAACTCCAGTACGCGCTGGATCACCGGCTGCCCATCGAGCAGGCGAAGGGCGTTCTCGCCGAGCGCTACCAGGTCGACATCGACTCGGCGTTCGAACTGCTCCGCTCGTTTTGCCGCGACAACAACATGAAGGTCCACGACGTCGCCAGGACCCTCGTCGAGCAGCCGAGCGAGGGCGCCCGACGAGTCTCTTGCTGAGGCACGTCAAGTTCGGCGGAGGGCCCGCGACCACCACCGGCGCCGCAGAGACCGCGGGCACGGACTGGGTCATGAACCGAACGCCGTCCCCCAGACTCCGGGTGCTCGTCGCGGACGACAACCCGGCCATCGGTGATGCCCTGCGCGCACTCCTGGAATCCGAACCGGACATCGAGGTGGTCGCCGTCGCGATGGACGCCGGTGAAGCGGTCGCGCTCGCCGAACTGCTGTCCCCCGAGGTCGCCGTCCTGGACGTCCGGATTCCCGGCGGGGGCGGCGCGTGGATGGCGAGGGAGATCCGGCGGCGGGTGCCCCGGACGCGGCTGATGGCGTTCTCCGCGCACAGCGATACCCAGTCCATCGCCCGGATGGCGTCCGCCGGTGTCACCGAGTACCTCGTCAAAGGCAGCCCCAACACCGAGATCGTCGCGGCCATCCGCCGCCTCTGCGCGAACAGCGCCAACGGGGCGGAATAGCGCGGCGTCAGTCCGTGAGCCGGCGTTCCAGGCAGGCCAGCAGTTCCGCCGCGTCCACGGGTTTGGTGACGTAGCCGCTCGCCCCGGCGGCGAGGCTCTTCTCACGGTCCCCTTCCATCGCCTTCGAGCTCGCTGGCCGAGATGTGCAGCATGATGCGTTCCCGCAGCATGTCCAGCGACGGCAGCAGTTCGACGGGATGCACTCGCGCGTGGCCCCGCAGCAACCGGTCCTGCGCGGCGCTGAGCTTGCGGCTCGCGTGCGCCAGCACCGGGACCTCGACGGGATCCGGGCCTTCGACGAGACGTTTGAGGAACGACAGCGCGCTCGTTCCCGGGATGCTGGTGTCGAGCACGACGCAGCGGTAGCTGTCGCGCTTCAGTTCCTCGAACGCCTCGGCCGGATTGGCCACCGCCCGCACCTGCACCGAGCCGTTGCTGTCCGCGATATCGGCCGCGACACCGCGGGCGAGCAGGGTCAGCAGGCTGTTCCGCTCGCTCTCCACGACCAGTACCCGCCGCTCCGCCCCGACGTTGTCCACAGTGGACTCTTCAGGGCCCGGGAGCGCGGTGAACCGGGCCACCGGCAGGTAGAGGGTGAACGTGCTACCCGTCCCCAGCACGCTGTCCGCCCGGATCTCGCCGCCGAGCAGGTACGCGACCTCGCGGCTGATCGACAGGCCGAGACCGGTGCCGCCGTACTTGCGGCTGGTGGTCCCGTCGGCCTGCTGGAAGGCGCCGAAGATCGAATCGAGGTTCTCTTCGGCGATCCCGATCCCGGTGTCGATCACGCTGAACGCCACCAGGGACTCGTGCCCGGTCACACTCGACGGCGAAACGATGGTGTCGACCAGTTTCACCCGTAGCTCGACGCCGCCGTCTTCGGTGAACTTGACCGCGTTCGACAGCAGGTTCCGCAGCACCTGCCGCAGCCGCGGTTCGTCGGTGAACAGCAGTTCCGGCACGTTGGGCTCCACCGTGACCTGGAAGTCGAGCCCCTTCTCCGCGGTCAGCGGGCGGAACGTCGTGCCGACATGGTCCAGCAGCCGGCGCAGCGGGAACGGCTCGTGGTAGATGTCCATCTTGCCCGCCTCGACCTTCGACAGGTCGAGGATGTCATTGATCAGCTGCAGCAGGTCGGTGCCCGCGGACTGGATCACCTTGGCGAACTGGACCTGCTTGGGCGTCAGGTTCCGGGTCGAGTTCTGCGACAGCACCCCGGCGAGGATCAGCAGGCTGGTCAACGGGGTCCGGAGTTCGTGTGACATGTTCGCCAGGAACTCGGACTTGTACTTCGACGCCAGCGCGAGCTGCTGCGGGCGTTCCTCGATCTCCTGGCGTGCCTGCTCGATTTCGAAGTTCTTCACCTCGATGTCGCGGTTCTGCTGCGCGAGCAGTTCGGCCTTCTCCTCCAGTTCCGCGTTGGACACCTGGAGTTTCGCTTGCTGCGCTTGGAGCTTGTCCGTGCGCGCCTGCAGTTCCTCGGCCAGTCGCTGGGATTCCTCCAGCAGGGAGTCGGTCCGCGCGTTGGCGATGATCGTGTTGACGTCGACCCCGATGGTCTCCATCAACTGTTCGAGGAAATCCTTGCGGACGGCGGTGAATTCGCCGCACGACGCCAGCTCGATGACGCCGAGCACCTGGTCCTCGAAGACGATCGGCAGCACGATCAGGGTGACCGGCGGGGCGGGGCCGAGGCTCGACGAGATCTTCACGAAGCCGGGCGGTGCCCGGTCGACCACGATCGGTTTCTTGGTGTGTGCGGCCTGACCGATCAGCGACTGCCCCATAACGAACTCCGAAGGCGCTTTCGGGTCCTCGCCGTGCCCGTAGCTGGTGATCAGCCGCAACCGTGTGCCGTCCTCGCCGGACTCGGTGAGGAAGAACGTCCCGTGCTGCGCGCCGACCAGCGGGATCAGCTCGTTCATGATGAGCGTGGCGACCACCCGCAGGTCCCGGTGGCCCCGCATCAGGCCCGAGATCCGCGCCAGGTTGGTGTTGAGCCAGTCCTGCTCCTCGTTGGCCCGTGTCGTCTCGCGCAGCGACTGGACCATCGCGTTGATGTTGTCCTTCAGGTCCGCGACCTCGCCCTGAGCCTCGACGGAGATCGACCGGGTGAGGTCACCGGTGGCCACCGCGCTGGTGACCTCGGCGATCGCCTGGACCTGGCGCGTCAGGTTCCCGGCCAGTTCGTTGACGTTCTCCGTGAGGCGTTTCCAGGTGCCCGAAACGCCTTCGACTTCGGCCTGCCCACCAAGCCGTCCCTCACTGCCGACTTCGCGCGCGACGCGGGTGACTTCGGCGGCGAACGCGGACAGCTGGTCGACCATCGTGTTGATGGTGGTCCTGAGTTCCAGGATCTCGCCGCGCGCGTCGACGCGGATCTTCTGCGAAAGGTCGCCCTTCCCCACCGCGGTCGCGACCTCGGCGATGTCGCGGACCTGGCCGGTGAGGTTGTCCGCCATCGCGTTCACCGAATCGGTGAGGTTCTTCCAGTTCCCCGAAACCGAGGGCACCGCGGCCTGGCCACCGAGCTTGCCGTCGGTGCCCACCTCACGTGCGACCCGGGTGACCTCGGAGGTGAACAACGTCAGCTGGTCGACCATGCCGTTGAAGACGACCGCCATTTCGTCCATCAGGACGTCGTCCACCTGGGGCAGCCGCGTGCTGAAATCGCCGTCGCGAACGGCTTTCAAGCCGTCCAGCAGCCGCTGCAGGTTTCCCGGTTCAGGCATCGAAGCGCCTCCTCATTTCCACGAGGTCCCGGGAGCGGCGAGCGGAATCCAAAAGACCACTGTCGTGCCTTCACCCGGTCTGCTGGACACCCGGAACCATCCCTGCGCGGCTTCCGCGCGTTCACGCATCGATGCCATTCCGATGTGCTCGCCCGGCGACGCTTCGTGAGAGGTCTCGCCGCGCGCCTTCATCCCGTCGCCGTTGTCGGCGACCTTCGCCAGCAGACCGCCGTCCTGGCCCGTCAGGGAGACCACGACAGCCGTGGCGTTCGCGTGCTTCCGCACGTTCACCAACGCCTCCTGAAGGATCCGGAAGACGGTGACGACGAGCTCGGATGGCGGTTTGGCGGAGAAATCGTGCCGTAGCGTGCACTCCAGCCCCCAGCCACCGACGACTTCGTCGAGGTAGTCACGCACGGAGGCGACCAGATCATCGTCGTTCAGCGCGGGCGGGCGCAATTGGGCGACCAGGATCCGCAGCCGCCGGATCGCCCCTTGGATGGCTTCGTCGAGTCGCATCAACGCGGAATCACGCCGTTGGGCGGCGAGCATCTGCAAGCGCATGCTCACCGCGATCATCGACTGAATCGAATCGTCGTGAACATCCCACGCGATACGACGACGTTCGGTTTCCTGTGCCCGGACCAAATGCGCGAACGCCTGCCGCCGACCGGTCCTTTCCTCCTGTGTTTTCCGGCGTTCGGTGAGATCACGGGTGACCTTGCCGAAACCGACGAGCTCGCCCTGGTCGTCCCTCAAGGCGGTGAGCACGGTGTTCGCCCAGAACCGTTCGCCGCCATTTCGGACCCGCCAGCCCTCGTCCTCGTGGCTCCCCACCTCCGCGGCGATCAGCAGTTCCGCGGTGGGTTTCCCGTCGGAGACGTCGTGCTCGGGGTAGAAAACGGAGAAATGACGGCCGAGGATCTCCTCCTCGGAATACCCCTTGATCCGTTCCGCCCCCGGATTCCAGCTGATCACCAGACCGTCGACGTCCAGCATGTAAATGGCGTAGTCGACGACGCTGTGCACGAACAACTCGAAGAGCACAGCACTGCGATGATCGGGTGCCTGTTCCGATGGCAGCTTGGCCATAGTGCAGCTTGGCACTCGGATACGTCTCGCCGCTACGGCCGTTCGAGGAGGCCATTCCTGCGCGCGTGCGCCACGGCTTCGAGTTTGGAATGGGTTCCGGTCTTCACCAGTATCCGCTGCACATGATTCCGGACGGTGTTCCGCGCGAGCCGCAACTCGTCGGCGATCCGGTCCGTTCCCGCGCCCTCGGCGATCAGGCCGAGCACCTGCCGCTCCCGAAGTGTCAGCACCGGCCCTGGCGCACCGGCACTCCCGGACAACATGGCCAGCGCGCCGCTGAGCAGTTCCGGGTCGATGATCACGTCGCCCGCCGCGACGGTGCGGATCGCCGTGACCAGCTCGTCGAGGAGACCCGATTTCAGCAGCAGCCCCGCTCCCCCGACTTCGAGGATCCTGGCGGCGATGGCGCTGTTCGCGTCACCGGTCAGCACGAGTACCCGGATCGACGGCGAGATCGCGCGGAACCTCGCGATCGCCTCGATCCCGTCACCGTCCGGCAGCCGACGGTCGAGCAGGACGAGGTCGGGCAGGTGCTCTTCCGCCGCGATCATCCCGTGCGCGAGGGACTCCTCGGACGCCACCAGGTGAATCTCCGGGAATTCCTCGAAGGCCGCGCCGAGCGCCTCGGCCACCATCTTGTGGTCTTCGACGAGCAACACCCGGATCGGGGTCGCGGCCGGGGGCTCGGGCTGCGGGAACGTCGGGTTCGGCATGCACCTTCTCCGTCGATCGTGGTCTCGCCGGGACTCATTGTCCGGCAGAATTCAGGAAGTCAATCCTGCCCACGGACGCATTCACCCTCGTGCCGATTCCCGACCAGCGCGATCGGACAGCGCGCGGCTCGGCAACGCCCGCGCCATGCCGCCGGGCATTATCCCACCGGCTCCGGCCGTCCCGTCGCTTCGACGCCAACCCGTGACACGGAGTACCCGCTCGGCGACTTGGTGGGGTCTTTATGCCCTCGATGGCACTACCTTCGGCGGTGACCGGGGCGGCCCGCGATACCGCATCGTCGAAGGTGGCAAACCGCCGGACCATCGCACGGGAAGGGTGACCGGGACGTGACCACGAGGATCTGCGAGACCCGCCGCCGTTCCGGCACGCACGCCGGCGCCTTCCGGACACTGGTCTCCGCCGAACTCGAGAGGCTGCCGCGAGTCGCGGCGAAACCCGAGACGCGCACCTCCCTGCTCGATGACGTCCTGACCGCCATCCGGCGCCTCGACGGCGCGGACCCCGCCGCGAACGACGCAGCGCGGCCCCTGCGCCGGTACCACTTCCCGCGATGGAACCCGCGGGACCGGCGTGTCCAGCGGCTGCGCGGCTGGCTCAGCGGCGCGCCCGGCTAGTGTCGCGTGCCGTCCGTCCAATCACGCGTGTTCGCCGCTCAATCACGCGTGTTCGCCGCTCAATCACGCGTGTTCGCCGCTCAATCACGCGTGATGTCTGCGACGGCACCATCGGACACGCCCTGGGCCGGGCGAGGCCCCGTCACACCGGGTGCCACCGCCCGATGTCGGCCTCCATCGGCACGATCCGCGTCAGCGACGAGCGGATCTTCAGTTCCGTCGCCCGGTCTCGGCCGCGGGTCCCGCGCGGGGCGTAGGGGTAGAAGGTGCCGCGCTCCCGGCGGTAGACCATCGTCAGCTTCGGGTGACGCACATCCCGCAACTCGGCGAAGTCGACTGTCGAGTGCAGCAGCCAGGACGCGAAGCCCGCCTGCGCCAGCCTGTCGTTGACGTCGACGAGGTCGTCGAGCAGCCAGCCCAGATCCCCGTTCTCCCGCCAGCAGCGCACGATCGTCCGCCCGTGCGCGTCGTGGGTGACCACGTTGCGGCGCACGGAATCCCCGGCGATACCGGCGATGATCTCCGCCTCCGTCCCCGCTCCCGGACGGCCGATGGCGACGAAGCACACCGTCCCCGATCCGGTCGGCGCGAGCCCGTAACCGGACCGCAGCGTCGACGCCGCCGATCTCAACTCCAGCAACGGAAGCAGACTCGACCGTACCGAGCGGCTCCTCCCCAAAAGGCTTCCCAGTATCGCCATGACCTCACGCATCCCTTCTTCTACGTGAAGCCTTTCCCATCACGCCCTCGCACCCTAGGGCCGCACGGTCGCGCGTTCACCGGGACAAGTCCCCTGTTCAGGTGACCAATGGCCCTAACAGCGACTCCCGGTCACTTCTCGGCGATTGTCACCGAATACCCGGCCGAAGGAGTATCTCACTGTCCAGCGAGCCGTTGACGACGCCGTGTGCGACGTCCGACAGCCTCCGGTTCGAGCTGCGCGCGAAGGTTCGCAGGCGCTGAAAGGCCGTGCTGACGCCAATTCCGGCTCGCTCTGCGAGCACGCCCTTCGCTTGTTCGATGATGATCCGGCTGTCGAGCGCGGTCTGCAACTGCTCCGAAAGCGTCCGGTAGTGGCGCGATTCCCGGTGCTGGAGGAGGCAATGGGCCGCGACGTCGGCCAGCGACTGCCCCAGCCTTCGGTCGTCAGCGCCCAAAACCACGTTTTCGGCGCTCAGGAAGGTGACCGCACCAACGGTTTCCTCCATCGCGCGTAACGGAAGCGCGGAAACCGCGACATAGCCCAGACCGGTCATCCTGGCGACGTAGCCGGGCCAGCGGGACGCCTCGGCGGGAAGGTCATCGACGACGACCTCGCTCCCGGTTTCGAAAGCCTCGATCGCGGGACCTTCCTCGTCCGCCGTGGGATATCGTTCGAAGTTCAGTCCCGGTAGGAAGATCTCCAGGGAATCGATCGGCAGCAGCCGTACACATTCGCTGGACAACGTGTCCACGACCCGATCCGGCCCGAGGTCTTCCGTGACACTCGCGGTCAAACTCGCGAACGCCGCACAGACCGCGGATTCCCTGTTCATCCCGGTCGTGATCCCCACGCGCCAGATATTCACCCGTGCGATTCTGGCCCGCCCCCGCGACACCCGGCAACGACCAGATGGAGGATCCTTTACCGGCCGACCACCTGTTCCGACGACCGACGATCTCGGCCAGGTAGCGATCGCAAGGTTGTTGTCACCGCCGCAGCGAAAGCGGCGGCACGGTGTTCGCCCGCAGCGCGGCTTCGTCCATAGTGGACTCCCCGAACCCCGCCTTGCCGATCTTCTCCGCCACGAGGGCACCCGGGTCGTCGAGTACGTCGGCACGGCCGCTCAGGAAAGCCCATTCGTGCTCGTCCGAACCGTAGTAGAGAGCGGTTCCGAACGATTCGGTGAACCGGCGCCACGACGAGATCAGGGTCTGGTTGCGCCACAGCGTCGGGCAGCCACCCTGGCAGCCGACCACTCCCCCTTCGGTGAGCAATGTCGCACACCGGGCCAGGAAATCGTTGCCGTACAACCGGTTGTGCTGCGCCTCCGGATCTTCGTTCTCGTCCGGCAGGTCGATCACGACAACGTCGTACGAGTCGCCGCGCTCCCGCGCTTCGGCGAGGAACTCCCAGCCGTCGCGATAGTAAACGCGGACCTTTCCTTCCCCGCGCTCCGCACGGGCCAGATCGTCGAGCGTGTAGCCGTAGGGAAGGTGTTCGGCGCAGGCTCGCACCGCCTCGGCGTCGATGTCGACGTGGTCGACCACCTCGGCCCCCGCGGCGACCGCGAGTTCCGACGCGACCCCTTCACTGGAGCCGATGATCAGCACCCGCTCGACACGATCGGCGAGCAGCAGCGAGGGAATCATCAGCGCCTCGTGGTACACGAGCTGGCTCAGCTCAGTGCTCTGCCGTTCGTCGTCGCAGAACAGGGAGATCCCCTGCGCCGTCCGTCCGATGAGCACGTTCTGGAACGCGGTGCGGCCCTCGAACAGGACCTCCTCGACGTCCCAGTTCCGGGTGAGCCCCGCGCCCATCGGCTCGACGATCACTCGTCGGGTCATCAGCCTTCTCCTCGTTCCACAGTGGACATCCGGACGGTGCCGGCGCCGAGCAACTTCGCCAGCAGTTCGACCGCGCGCTCCGGATCCGCCCGGTCCCCGCAGGTGAACACGTCCACGAACATCGAGCCGATCTCCGGATAGGTGTGCACGGACGCGTGGGATTCGGCCAGCAATGCGAGCACGGTGACCCCTTGCGGGGCGAAGGAATGCGATACGACTTCGCAGACCGTCGCCCCCGCCTCGGTCACCGCGTTCGCGAGGGTCCTCTTCAGGAATTCGGCGTCGTCGAGCAGCGACGGCTCGATCCCCTCGAACTCCGCGAGTACGTGGCGACCGGCGAACCGGCCGACGAGTGGTTCTTCAGCCGTCATCGGCGAACCTCCCCACACAATAGGTACGCAACGGTTCGAATCCGTTGAAGGCGATGGACGAATAGCTGGCGGTGTAGGCACCGGTGCCCGGAATGTCCAGCCGGTCGCCCGCCTTGAGCGACATCGGCAGCACGCACGGCGTCCGCTGGTAGAGCACGTCGTCACCATCGCAGGTCGGCCCCGCGAGGACCACCGGCCCTTCCGGACCCTTGACGCCGACGGGCTCGAGCCGATACGCGACGGCCTCGTTCTCGCACTCCGCCATTCCGTTGTACCTGCCGACGTCGAGGTAGACCCAGCGGCGTTCGTCGGCGGCGGCACGGGTCGTCACCAGGACGACTTCGGTCCGGATGAGTCCGGCGTCGGCGACGATCACGCGGCCCGGCTCGAGCATCAGCTCCGGCCCGGGCCCCGGCAGGTGCTGTTCGAGAGCGGCGTTGATCACCGCCGCGTAGGCGGCCAAGGAGGGCACGGCTTCCCGGTGCTCGGTGGCGAACCCGCCGCCGATGTTGAGCCGTGTCAAGCCGACACCGGCTTCGGCGGCGACCTTGGCCGCGGTCGCGATCCCGATCTCCCAGGCGGCCGGGTCCGGTTGCTGCGAGCCGACGTGGAACGCGATTCCCGGCCGCAGCCCGGCCTCCGCGGCCTGCCGGAGCAGGGTGGCGGCCATCGCCGGTTCACAGCCGAACTTGTGGCCGAACGGCGTGACCGAATCCGGGCCGCCGGTCAGCAACCGGACGGAAACCAGCGAACCGGGCGCGTGCTCGGTCAGATTCGCGAGATCCCCGGCGGAGTCCGTGGTGAATTCACGGACTCCGCATGCATACGCGAACGCGATGTCCGCCTGCTTCTTGATCGTGTTGCCGTAGGCCAGTTCCGCCGCCCGGGCGCCACGTGAAAGGCACAGTTCGATCTCGCCCGTGCCCGCGACGTCGAATCCCGCCCCCGTCGACAGCACCGCGTCGAGCACCTCGGGTGTGGGATTCGCCTTGACCGCGTACCGGATCAGCGCGTCCGGGAACGCCGCCGAGACCGCGGCCGCGCGCTCCGCGACCAGGTCGGTGTCCACGACCAGGCACGGTGTCGGCGGCTCGCGATCCGCCAGGAAGGCGCGGATCCGGTTCAGGCTTTCGGTCACGCGCCCCAGGGTGTCAAAGGCCGATCACCGGCGCGGAACCCGGGGTCACGCCCGGGCGTCGCCCGAGGTCTGCTCAGGCAGTTCCACCCCGTGCTCGGCGGCCAACCGCTCCAGGTTGGCCAGATCGGCGCCGACGGCCGAAGCACGATCCTCGTCCGAGTCCCGCCTGGCGATCCGGACGTCTTCCCTCGCCTGCCGTACCCGGTCCCGCAGATTCACCGCGAACTCGCTCATCGTGCACCCCCGATCTCCCGCGTCTTGTCTGCTTTCACCCTAGGACCCTCCGATTCGGTGACCGACGTGATCTGCGTCATCACGGGCTCGTCCGTGGTCGAAGTGAAGCATTATGACGCATCGCCGGAGTTTCGCAGCTCAGCGGAGCCCGGCTTTTTCACCGGGAGCCGAAGCGCCGGTCCGGCGGCCGATCACCGCGAGCGGGACGAGCGCGCACAGGCCGCCCGCGATGGCGACCAGAACGTATCCACCCAGGCCGAACAACTGCCCGGCGAGCAGGCTCGCCGCCGCGGAGGTCCCCCAGACGAAGGCGTCGACCGTGCCCTGCGCCCTCGTCCGTTGCTCCGCCGGGAGATCGCGGCTGAGCATGCTGCTGCCGCCGACGAACACCAGATTCCAGCCGTAGCCCAGCAGGAACATCGCGACCGGGATTCCCACGTGATGCGAATCGGGCGCGCCGATGGCGGTGACGGCCGCGACAATCAGCGTGCCGATCCCGCCGAAGATCGCCGCGCGGCCGCCCCAGCGGTCGGTGATCCAGCCGGACAACGGTGCCAACGCGAACATTCCGATCAAATGCGCGCTCAGTACCCAGCCGACGACATCGAGACCCTGACCGTGCTGGTGCAGCTGGACCGGTGTCATCGTCATCACCGCCACCATGGCCAGTTGCGCGCCGACCATCGCCACGAGCGGCCCGAGGATCAGCGGGTTCCGCACGGACATCCGCTCCCGCCTCGGCACTCGCTCCGCCGGGGCGGCGAGACCGCGCGGAAGGGCGGCGACGGCGACCACGGCGATGGCCACGACGATCGCCCCCGCCGCGATCGGACCGGACAGCGCGGGCAGTTCGGCGGCTTCCGCCCGCGCCGCGGCCGGCGCGATGAGAGCGGGACCCGCGATCGCGCCGACGGTGCCCGCCCAGACCATTGTGGACAGTGCGAAACCTTTGCGGTGCTCCGGTGAAAGGTCTGCCGCCGTGTACCGCGAGAGCTGTGCCCCGCTGTTGCCGAAGCCGATCAAGGGCATCCCCGCCACCAGCGCGAGCACAGACCCGCCGAGCACACCCGCGAACGAGATCAGCGCGCCCGCCACCGCGGCGCCGTACATCAGCACCAGGACGAGCCGCCTGCCGAGTCGCGCCGCCAGCGCCCCCGACGACAGCGAGCCGGCGGCGGAGCCGAGTACCAGCACGGCGTTCGGCAGCCCGCTCCACGCGGCACCGGCGTGCTCGACCACGATCAGCGCCGCCGTGGTGGACAGGCCGACGACAGCGGTGCTGACGCAGGCGACGCCCATGAAGAGCGCGATCATCGGTTTCATGATTCAAACCTAGGGATTCCGGACGCACCGGCGAATAGTCTTGCGAAGGCCTCGCGGGGGTGCGAGGCGCATCATGAAAGGAATCCGGGCGCGATGACCTTACGATCGGAAAGGCCGCTGGACGACCTCGACTGGCGGCTCGTCGAGACGCTCCAGGGCGACGGACGGCTCTCGTTCAAGGAACTGGGCCGCCGCGTCAACCTCTCCGCGCCGGCGGTCGCCGAACGGGTCCGGCGGCTGGAAGAGGCGGGCGTCATCACCGGATACCGCGCACAGGTCGACGCGCGCCGCGCCGGGTACGACCTGCAGGCCTTCGTCGAAATGCGGTGCTCGCTCGGCAGCTGCCTGCTGCGCACGAGCAAGTCGGAGGACTACCCCGAGGTCGTCGAGCTGCACCGGCTCAGCGGCGACCGCTGCACCATGTTGAAGGTGCGGGCTGTGTCGCTCGAACATCTCGAGGGCCTCTTCGAACGGCTGGGCAAACACGGTGAAATCAGGTCGTCGGTGGTGCTGTCGACGCAGTTCGAAGGCAGGCCGGTCGGCCCGCCGGTCGAGGACTACCTGAAGGCGACCAAGAGCGAGGGCTGGAGCATGTGAAGCCGGTCAGAAATCGAGAAGCGACGGCGACCGCGGCCCACCTAGCGTGATCACCGCACGTTCGAAGAGGACGAACCGCTCGAAACTGGTTAGATCGAGCCCGGTGAGGCTGACGGACCGTACACGCGGCCCACATCAGGATGGAGACACGATGCGCAAGACCACCAGGCCGCAGCCGCCCGAGGAACACCCCGCCGACAGCCACGACCTGATCCGCGTGCTGGGTGCCCGCGAGAACAACCTCAAGGACGTGGCCGTCGAGCTGCCGAAGCGACGGCTGACAGTGTTCACCGGCGTCTCCGGTTCGGGCAAGAGCTCCCTGGTCTTCGACACGATCGCGGCCGAGTCGCAGCGGCTGATCAACGAGACCTACAGCACCTTCGTGCAGGGCTTCATGCCGACGCTGGCCCGGCCCGAGGTCGACGTGCTCGATGGCCTGACCACCGCGATCATCGTCGACCAGCAGCGGATGGGCGCCGACCCGCGGTCCACCGTCGGCACCGCCACCGACGCCAGCGCGATGCTGCGCATCCTCTTCAGCCGGATCGGGAAGCCGCACATCGGCTCGCCGCAGGCTTTCTCCTTCAACGTCGCCTCGATCTCCGGCGCCGGAGCCGTGACCACCGAGAAGGCCGGACGGACTACGAAGGAACGCCGCGAGTTCAGCATCACCGGTGGTATGTGCTCGCGCTGTGAGGGTCGGGGCAAGGTCAACGACATCGACCTCACCGCGCTGTACGACGACACCAAATCCCTCAACGAGGGCGCGCTGTCGGTCCCCGGGTTCTCCATGGAGGGCTGGTTCGGCCGCATCCTCCGCGGCTGTGGCTTCTTCGACCCGGACAAGCCGATCAAAAAGTACACCAAGAAGCAGCTGGACGACCTGCTCTACAAGGAGCCCGTCAAGCTCAAGATCGACGGCATCAACCTGACCTACTCGGGCCTGATCCCCACGATCCAGAAGTCGTTCCTGTCCAAAGACCGCGAGGCGATGCAGCCGCATATCCGCGCGTTCGTGGACCGGGCGGTCACCTTCACCACTTGCCCCGAATGCGACGGCACCCGGCTGAGCGAACTCGCCCGGTCGTCGAAGATCAAGCGGATCAACATCGCCGACGCCTGCTCGATGCAGATCAGCGACCTCGCCGACTGGGTCCGCGGGCTCAAGGAGCCGTCGGTGGCGCCGCTGCTGGAAAAGCTCCAGCACACACTCGACTCGTTCGTGGACATCGGACTCGGCTACCTCTCGCTCGACCGCCCCTCCGGCACGCTCTCGGGCGGTGAGGCACAGCGGACGAAGATGATCCGGCACCTCGGCTCTTCGCTCACCGACGTCACGTACGTCTTCGACGAGCCCACCATCGGCCTGCACCCGCACGACATCCAGCGGATGAACAACCTGCTCCAGCAGCTGCGCGACAAGGGCAACACGGTGCTGGTCGTCGAGCACAAGCCGGAGGCGATCGCCATCGCCGACCACGTCGTCGACCTCGGCCCCGGCGCGGGCACGGAGGGCGGGACGATCTGCTTCGAGGGCACCGTCGAAGGTCTGCGCGCCAGCGACACCAGCACCGGCAGGCACCTCGACGACCGGGCGTCGCTCAAGGACAGCGTCCGCAAGCCCACCGGCAAGCTGGAGATCCGCGGCGCGGACCGGCACAACCTCCGGAAGGTCGACGTCGACGTCCCGCTCGGCGTCCTCTGCGTCGTCACCGGTGTCGCCGGTTCCGGCAAGAGTTCGCTGATCCACGGATCGATCCCCGCCGCCGAGGGCGTCGTTTCGGTCGATCAGACACCCATCCGCGGTTCGCGCCGGAGCAACCCGGCCACCTACACCGGCCTGCTCGAACCGATCCGCAAGGCCTTCGCCAAGGCCAACGGCGTGAAGCCGGCACTGTTCAGCGCCAACTCCGAGGGCGCCTGCCCGAACTGCAACGGCGCGGGCGTCATCTACACCGACCTCGGCATCATGGCGGGGACCGCGACCACGTGCGAGGAGTGCGAGGGCAGGCGGTTCCAGGCTTCGGTGCTGGAGTACACCTTCGGTGGCAAGAACATCAGCGAGGCACTCGCGATGCCGGTGTCCGAAGCCGAGGAGTTCTTCGGCGAGGGCGAAGGGCGCATTCCGGCCGCGCACGCCATCCTCGGCAGGCTCAAGGACGTCGGGCTCGGCTACCTCAGCCTCGGCCAGCCGCTCACCACGCTCTCCGGCGGTGAACGGCAGCGGCTGAAGCTCGCGACGCATATGGGCGACAAGGGCGGCGTCTACGTCCTCGACGAGCCGACCACCGGTCTGCACCTCGCCGACGTCGAAAACCTGCTCGGCCTGCTGGACCGGCTCGTCGACGCCGGCAAGTCCGTAATCGTGATCGAGCACCACCAGGCGGTCATGGCGCACGCCGACTGGATCATCGACCTCGGCCCCGGCGCCGGCCACGACGGCGGCAAGGTCGTCTTCGAGGGCACGCCGTCCGACCTCGTCGCGACCGCTTCGACGCTCACCGGCGAACACCTGAAGGCCTACATCGGCAAGTGACGATTCGCAATTAGTCCTCTAGATGAGTGATTCCGTGAAGTTGGTGTTAGTGGTCGTAGGCGGTGAGTGATCGTTTGCTGGTGTGGCCGGTTTCCCAGTTGTGCCAGATGGCGGTGGCCATGGCGAGGAGGCGTTGGGTGACGCGGGTGAACACGCCGTGAGGGGTGCGTCCGCCGTGTGTTTCGAGGTCGAGCTGGCCTTTCAGGGTCTGGTTGACCGACTCGATTCGTTGGCGGACACCGCCGAGGTTGCCGCCTGCGGTAGGTTTCGTCTTTGCGGTCCGGGCGTAGCAGGTGAAGTCCCATCGTCTCGGTCAGCTTCTTGAAGGCTTTCCCGGCGAACCCTTTGTCGGCCAGCAGGATTTGGCCGTTGCGGATAAGGTGCTGGTTGCTCTCGAGCAGCGCGGCCAGCACCTCGCGTTCACCGAGTTTCGGAGTGGCCAGGCACCACAGGACCGGCATTCCGTCACCGGCGCAGACGAGGTAGAGCTTCAGCCCCCAGTACAACCGGGAATGCGACGCACAGTAACCGTAACCGGCGTGTCCGGCCAGGTCCGAGCGCTTCACCGTTTCCCGCGAC
>NZ_JADNQO010000013.1:0-176391 GCF_047608665.1 Amycolatopsis sp. cmx-11-51
ATGGGGGACACTCGACGTCCCCGATCCTCCGTTGATCATGGTCAACTCGGTCGAGTGGGGAGGATGACACCGTTTTCAGCCAGTAGGCAAAGACAGGTCGGGCAGAAACCGAATCGCCACTCACGACCCGCTTGACCAGCTCTGCGACCCTGCCTTCAGGGTAGGCAAGGAGGCCTTCACGGACCAGAGCCTGCCCTGCGGGGAAAGTCCCCTTCAGCCCCCTTCGCGAGACTTGATCGGGATCAGGGTCCGCGGCTCGAGTGCCGCCAGCACCCGAGCCGCGAACGGTCTGGCGGCGAGGCCTTTGCGCACCTCGCCCACTTCCTGCCAGGCCCGCCGGACGGCGCCGTCGCCCACCGGGACACCGGACCACAGCGTCACGTCCAGCACCTTGGCCAGCCGCGCGACCGGCTCCCTGATCTCTTCCCCGGCAAGCGAACCCGCCGACTCCGCGAGATCGCGCGGGGTCATCCCGATCCGGAACGGCACACCGTGCGCGCGCAACCGATCACGGATCTCGTCCCAGGCACCGAGCACGCCTTCGGCACCCGAACGGCGACGCCGCCGTCGAGCTCGGACGACCTTCGCCAGCGGGACCCCGAAGAGCCAGAGGAGTCCAAAAAGGACGATCAAGGTGGCGAGCGCGAGCCACCACCAGGTCGCACCGGCGTCGGCGCTCTGGCCCTCGGCGGCGTCCGGTGGCGTGCCCGGTGGAAGCTGCGGCGGCCGCAGCTCCTGCTCGGCGGGCAGCTGGGCCCTCGCCCGCGCGACAGCCTTGCCGGGACCGCCTTGCCCCTGCTTCGCCTTGCCCGCCGTGGCGGTCGGGTCGAGCGCCACCCATCCCGCCCCGGCGACCGCGACTTCGGGCCACGCCAGGACATCGCGGTTGCGGACGACGTTCATCCCGCCGTCGGTCTCGGCCGAACCGCGGAAGCCGACGACCAGCCTGGCCGGAATACCGCTCATCCGCGCCAAGACCACGTACGCGGCGGCGAACTGCTCACTGGACCCCCGCTTGCTCTCCACCAGGAAGTGCCGAAGCTGCGGCCAGCCGTGCCCGGTCGGCAGGTCCTCCTTGCCAACCGCGACCTGATAGTTCGTGCTGAGGAAACGTTCCAGCTGCAACGCGGACTGGAACGTCGGGCGCAGACCCCGCACGGCGTCCTTGGCCATCCGCTCGATCTCGGGCGGCACCGCGCCGAGACCGCTGAGACCGCCCGGCGCCCTCGCGTCCACCTCACCGGTACCGAGGTCGACGTCGGGTGAGGACCAGGTGAGCCGGTACTCCCGCGCCGGCCCCGCCGAAGGCGATTCCATCAGCAGGGTGCCCGCGGTCTCGTCCACCAGCGGTGTCAACCCGTCCACACCGGTGAGACCCGGATGACTCGGCAGCCACGGTCCCGCGAGTCCGCGCACCCGCAGCTCGGCGCTGCCACCCGCACCGTCCGGCGCGCCGTCGAGACCCGCGCCGAGCCGCCGGAGCCGGGAATCGGCCAGCCAGTTCGCGCCGTCGAAACCGTTCAGCACGATCAAACGCCACTGGTCGACCGGTGTGTCACTCCGGTAGCGGAAGACCTCTTCGTCCGGCTGTGTCAGCCGCTGCGCGATCTCGTCCAGCGGATTGCCGAGCCTGCCCTTCGGCGGCGGCGCGGCCTGGGTGTCCTTGAGTGTCAGCGGATCGCGGCCGACCGGGTCGAGCCCGGCGAGCGCGACCGACCCGGCGAGCAGCGCGACCACGGTGGACAGTGCCGGCCACACCGCCGACCCCGTCACCCGCCACGAGAACCGCGGCCCGCCGGGCACCCGGCTCACCGATCGGGTGCGACGTCCGGTCCAGAGCAGGAGTCCGGCAGGCAGTGCGTACGCCAGTGCCGCCGCCACCGCGCCGATGCCCGTCAGCGCCTGATACGCCTGCGCGAGTCCGGCGACGGCCAGGCTCGGCACGAGCGCCACCAGCGGTTTCTTCAGGCGCAGCACCAGTTCCAGTCCGACCACGACGGCGAGCAGCACCGACAGCGGGACGAACAGCAACTGTTCGGGGACCGGCCGCGCGGGCCAGGTGGACTGCAGGGTGAGCCGCCAGCCCTCGGTGAGGCCGCGTGCCACCCCCCGCAACGACGCCCCGGTGGGGAGAGCGGCGAGCGTGGTCGAGGTCAGCACCGTCTCGATCAACCCGAGCAGGCAGGCCAGCGCCACGAGCAACGGCCTGAAGGGAGTCAGCTTGGGGAACTTCGCGGTCAGCTCGACGCAGCCGTAGCCGACGAGGACGACCACGAGCACCGGAACGAGCAGCGGTTTCCAGCCGAACACCGGCGTGAACAGCAGTCCGGCGACCCCGGACGCGCCGAGCAGCGCGGCGACCGCGATCCGGTCGAATCTCGCGCTCATGCCTTCCCCGCCAAGGAATTCCATCGTGCCACGGCACCGGTCGCGTCGACCGCGATGATCAGGCCGTTCGCCCCGGCCGACGGCCTGAGGTCACCGAGCCGGAACACGGTGTCGGGTTGCCAGCGCGCGGCGTGGCCGAGATCGGCGTCCGGCCCGGTGATCACGACGAGCACGCCACCGGGACGCGACGCGGCGGCCAGCGCCGAGGGCAGCAGCGGTGCGTCGTCCGCCGCGTCCTGCGTGACGAGCGCGAGTTCGTCCAGCAACGTCCTCGCCGCGCGTACCCCGCTGTCGGTCAGGGTGTCCGCGCCGGTAGCGGTGATCAGGCGGCAGTGCTGCCCCGCCGACGCCGACGCGTAGAACAGCGAGGCCGCCACCTCGACGGCCTCCTCGAAGACGGCCGGGTTCATCGACGCGCGCCGCGTGTCGAGTACGGCGGTGAACCGCGGCTGGGCCGGATCGGCGTACTCGCGCACCATGAGCCGTCCGGTCCTGGCGCTCGCCTTCCAGTGCAGATGCCGGACCTCGTCGCCGATCACGTACTCCCGCACCGCGCGCAGATCCGCCGACCCGCGCAGTGGCGGGTCGGTGATCGGGCCTTCGTGGTGGTGCCGTGGATGGCCCGCCTGCGCCGCGCGCACCGCGTGCCGTCGCGGATGCACCCACAACCACGCGGTGCCCCCGACGGTCAGGTCGCCGCGGGCGAGGTCGAACAGATCCGGCCGGTGCACCACGAGCGGCCCGACCCGCAGCTTCCCGCGGGTCGTCGTCGGCAGTTCGTAGTGGTACGTCGCCTCCGCTCCGGGGGCGAGCGGGCGCACGCGCAGGTGATGCGTTTCGGTCCCGATCCCGTCTCCCGCGGCGAAACCGCCGTGACGGCGCGAACCGGTGTTGCGCACCACGAGCGAGGCCAACGCGGGTTTCCCGCACTCGACCCGGTCCGGCTGGACGGTCCGGCCGATCTCCACCTTCGGCCGGAACCTGGTGGTGGCCAAGGCGATCAGCACCGCGCCCGCCGCGATCCCCGCGAAGGCACGGAAGAACGTGTACCCGGCCAGCTCGCCGAGGGCGTGGAACCCGGCGGCGAAGGCGAGCACGATGACGCCGCGGCGGGTGAGCCGCACGCCTACCTCCCCATCGCGGCCATGGGCGCGGCCGTCGCGCCCAGGAGTTCGTCGACGATGTCGGCGGTCCGCCGCTGGTTGAGTTCGGCGTCGGGCGTGAGCACGAGACGGTGGTCCAGCACCGGATGCGCGACGTCCTTGACGTCGTCCGGCGTCACGAAGTCACGGCCGAAGGTGGCGGCGAGCCCCTGTGCCGCCCGGATCAGCGCGATGCTGCCGCGCGGGCTCGCGCCGTAGCGGACGTCCGGATGCGACCGGCTCGCCGCGGCCAGCCGGACCGCGTAGTTGACGATCTCCGGTGCCAGATGGGACTTCCGGACCTCGGTGATCACCTGCTGGACATCGGCGATGCCCAGCACCGGCTTCAGTTCGTCCGGGGTCACGCCCGCGCAGTCCCCCATCACCACCCGCATCTCGGACTCGAGATCCGGGTAGCCGACCGAAATACGCATGAGGAACCGGTCCAGCTGCGCTTCGGGCAGCCGGTAGGTGCCCTCCAGCTCGATCGGGTTCTGCGTGGCGACCACGAGGAACGGCCTCGGCACCGCCTGGCCGACCGAATCGACGGTCACCCGGCGCTCGGCCATCACCTCCAGCAGCGCGGCCTGCGTCTTCGGCGTCCCCCGGTTGATTTCGTCCGCCAGCACGACGTTCGCGAAGATCCCGCCGGGGTGGAACTGGAAACGCTCGGCGTTCTGGTGGTAGACCATCACGCCGGTGATGTCGCCGGGCAGCAGGTCGGGGGTGAATTGGATCCGGCTCCACTTGCCGCCGATACTGGCGGCGAGGCAGCGCGCGATCGTCGTCTTCCCCACGCCGGGCACGTCCTCCATCAGCAGATGCCCTTCGGCGAACAGCGCCGCCACGGTGAGCCGGACGACCTCCGGTTTGCCGCGCACCACCGATTGCACGTTCTCGGCGATCTGCTCGTAGGCGACCCTGGGTGTGAGCGTCACAGAACTTCCTCGTTTTTTCGTCGGCCGGTCACGACGGCACACCCCGCCAGGTGTCCGTGGCGGTACCCGCGGAGGTCTTGATGTACGCGGTGATCGTGATGGCGCCGACCCAGGCGACCTCCGGAATGACCAGGGTCGTCGCCCCGGAACAGGCCACCGGGTTGGTCTTGCCGAAGAACTCCGCCTGGCAGGTCGCCGGCGCGCCCTTGCCGTCCGCGACCACCGAAACGAGCAGCGAACCGTTCTTGCCCCGTACCTGGGTGATCGTGATCGTCGGCGGCCCCGAAGCCACCGGCACGGTGACCTTCCTGCTGCCGGCGGCCCCGGTGAGCGCGGATCCCGAACCGAACTTCGTGACCGCGCGGACCGTGATGGTGGCGGTGCCGGTGACCCCGGTGAATTCCGTGGACGTGGCCGAAAGCTTGCGCTCGCCCTGGCCCGTCGCGCTCACCAGGTAGTGCACCAGCGTGCCGCCACGGAGGTCGGGCTGGGTCCAGCTCACCGACACCTTCCCGTCGGCACCGGCTTTCGCGGTGACGACCGGGGCCGCGGCGGGTCGTGACGTCGGTCCCGGGACGACCGCCTTGGCACTGGCGCCCGCCCCGACACCCGCCGAGTTCTCCGCGACCACGGTGATCACGTACGCGGTTCCGTTCTTCAGCCCGGAAACGGTGGTCCCTCGTGCCGATCCGCCCACCCGCGTCGAACCGCCGGGCCAGGTCAGCCGGTAGCCGGTGACCCGCGCGCCGTTGTCGGCGGCCGGGCCCCACGAGACCTTGATCGAGCCGTCCCCCGAGGTCGCGCCCACGTTCCTCGGCGCGCCGGGCGGAGTCGCCCTCGCCACCGGCGGCGGAACGGGCTTCCGGGTGCTCGGGGGCGCCTGCTGCTGTTGCTGCTGTTGCCGCTGCTGGGGCGGGGGTTCCTCGCCGGGCGGCGGTTCCGGGGCGGACGACGGCTCGCTCGCGGTCTGGCTGTTGGCCGCCTTGTCGACGTCGACGTCGAGCACCGCGCCGTTCTCGCCGTTGACGACCAGCACATGCGAACCGTCGGCACTGTCGACGTAGATTCGGTTGTCCTCGCCCTTGGCCAGCCTCGGCGGAGTCCCCTCACCAGGCACCTTCGCGGTGGACTTGAGTGTGCCCGCGAGATCGTAGGTCAGCACTTCCCCGCGGGTTTCGTCGACCATGGCGACGACGTTCGACGAGGAGACCGGGCCGTTGAACCGGCTGCCCTTGGTCAGCTCGACCGAAATCGGCTTCGCGGACGGGCGGTCCTGGTCAAGCCCGCTGATGTCGATCAGGTGGAGCTGGTTGCGCTCCGGGTCGGCGATGGCCAGCCGGTCACCGACGGCGCTGTTGGCCACCTGGGCCGACGGCGAGAGCTTGATGCCGAGCGGGAGGCCTTCACCGAGCCCGTCCATGCCGGCCCGGTGGAGGCTGTCGCCGGTGGTGTCGAGCACTACCGGCCGGTCACCGACCAGCGTGAGCCCTCCCCCGTGCGTCGGCGGGAGGTGCGCGGTGCAGGTCAGGACGGCGGCGCCCTTGGGCAGCTCGCAGATCGCGCCGTTGTCGACGCGGTGCACCCACACCGTGCCGTCGAGGGTCGCGACCGGCCGGGACAGTGGTCCCCCTGCGGGCACGGTCGCGGCCGGATCACCGAGGCGCACGAGCTGACCGGCGTTGCGGTAGACCAGGTACGGCCCGCCCGCGATCTCCATCACGAACGGGGCCTCCGGCGCGGGCGGCGGGGTGGACTCCTCCACGCTCAAGGTCGACTTGTCGAACTCCGTGATGCGGTTCCGCTCGACCACGTAGCCCGAATCGTCCCCCTGCACGACCTGGTTGCCGCGTCCGGCGCTGGGCACGTTCGCGCGCGCGTCGACGCGGTTCGTCGAGCCGTCGACGTGGAACGCGGCCTGGGCGGCGTCGTTGTAGACCCAGTGGCCGACCTGGACGAACTCCAGCCCTTCCGGGGTCGACGCCTGCCCGGTCACGGCCAGGCCGACCAGCGCGAGGCAGCCGGAGACCACCAGCGCCACGGCCATCCTGGTCCTGGCCACCACGCTGAATCGCTTCGCGCCCCGCTCGTCGGTGTTCACGCGATCAAACTAGAGAGCGACCATGAAATTTCGATGAAACAGCCCGTCCAGGGCCTGACGGCCCCTGTCATCGAAACCTCATGTTCGCGGGGCACGCTGGGGCGCACACCCGGTTGAGGAGGCACGACGATGACCGATCCCGGCGCGGCCAGGACGGGCGGACGGTTCCCCGCGCCGCCCCCGCCGCTTCCCCAGGCGGCACCGGCCGTACCGCGAGCCGGTGCCCTGCCCGACCCGCTCGCCTACGCCGCGCCCGCCGCGCGAGCCGCCGCACGCGAGGCCGCGCTGGCCGCACTGACCGCCGCTCGCCAGGCGGAGCAACTGCCGCGATGGTCCGCGCAGGTGCCCGCTCCCACCCCCGTGCCCAGTGCGCCGCCGTCGCCTCCACCGGTGCCCGCTTCAGGACGGCGTCCTGGCCGGTTCGGCGGGATCGGGGTGCTGCAGATCGTCTGCTGGCAACTCGTCCTTGTCTCGCTCGTGCTGGTGGCGGGACGGCCTTGGCCCTTGGCGGCCGTCGTGGTCACCGCGGCCGTGCTGGTCGTGGCGCTGGCCGCCGTGCGGATCCGGGGACGCTGGCTCTACGAATGGCTCGGTTCGGCGTCGGGATACCTGACGCGCGACCGCGACCGGGACCTCCGGAACGCGGGTGAGGCCGGCCGGGCGCTGCTGCGCCTGCTGTCGCCCGAAGCGGCGGGGACCACCGGCGAGATCGGCGGCGAATCGGTGTTCATGGTCAGCCGCGCCGACGGGATCACCGCTGTCCTGCAACCGAAATCGGCCGCGCGGGAGCAGCCGATGCCGTCGCCGCTGACGTTGCTGCCGCCGTCGCGGGAACAGGCCTTGGACGTCGCCGCGCAGGTCATCCACCACGTCGGCGCGGACCGTTCGCGGCCACCGCGTGGCTGGGTCGCACTGCAGGCCCTGCGCACGGTCGACGTCCACCGCGACGCCGATGTGCGGCAGGCGCTCGGGAACACGGTCCGGCGTGTGCGGCGCCAACTCCGTCGCGACGGGCTTCCGGTGCGGGCGCTCGCCGAGAACGAGGTCCTCGGCGCGCTCGCGTCACTGGCGCACGTCACGGCTGGCCGGGCCCGCATCCGGGAGGAATGGCGGTTCTGGCACAGCGGCCCGATCTGCCAGGCGACCTTCCACCTCGACGGCTGGGCCGCGCTGTCCCCGGTGCTCGCGGCCCAGCTTTCGCGCCGTCTGCTCGACGCCGCGCCTCGGGCCGCGGTGACACTCGCCGTGACCGCGCGCCGCACCGCCGCCGAGACCGAACCGCGGGTCAGCGCCGCGATCCGGGTCGCCGCCGCGGGCGCTCAGGCGACGGAGCACGCGGTACGGGATCTGGAACTCGCCGCGCGCCGGGGCGGGCTCACCTTGGAACGTCTCGACGGCAGGCACGCCAAAGGGGTGGCCGCCACGCTGCCGATCGGGGTCAGTTGAGCACGACGATCGCGAGGTTGAGCGCCGTCGCGTACAACGTCCAGACGAGGTACGGCACCAGCAACGCGGCCGAAACCCGGGAAGACCGGCGGAAGTGGAACGCGGTGACGACGATGGCGACGTCGAGCAGGACGATGTCGGCCAACGCGAGCGCGTAGGCACCGCCGGCGAAGAACAGCGGAGTCCACGCGGCGTTCAGGACCAGTTGCACCGCGTACCAGACCAGCCCGCGACGCTCGCCGCCGGATTTCCAGTACAGCCAGCCGGAAACCGCGATCCCGAGGTACAGGACCGTCCACACCGGACCGAACAGCCAGGCGGGCGGCGCGAACGGCGGCAAGTCAAGTCCACTGTAGACGGAGCGAGCGTTCGCGGCGGCCAGCCCGCCGACGACCGCGGCCAACGCCACGGCGGCCAGGAACGGCACCAAGGCCAGTGACGTACGACGTCGCTGGGGGATCGTGGTCATGGATCGAGCGTAAGGCCGTGGCCAGGGTCTCGCGCGCTCAAAAACCCTTGACGCACGCCCGTAAGATCGACTGTGTCATGAACGACGAGACCTTCCTTGCGCACGTGGCCGGCACCCTTGCCGCGCTGCCAGCCGTACACGCCGTCACCCTCGGCGGATCCCGCGCCCAGAACACGCACGATTCCGGCAGCGACTGGGATTTCGCCGTTTACTACCGCGGCGGCTTCGACCCGGCGGACCTGCGGGACGCCGGCTGGGAGGGCGAGGTCTCCGAGATCGGCGCCTGGGGCGGCGGGGTGTTCAACGGCGGCGCCTGGCTCACGATCGACGGCAGGCAGGCCGACGTCCACTACCGCGACCTCGACTCCGTCGAACACCACCTCGCCGAAGCGCGGCAGGGCCGGTTCCACTGGGAGCCGTTGATGTTCCATCTCGCCGGGATCCCGAGCTATCTGGTGGTCGCCGAACTCGCCGTCAACCGGGTACTCCGGGGTGATCTGCCTCGGCCGGACTATCCGGAAGCGTTGCGAGAGACGGCTCCGGCGATGTGGCGGGGCCGCGCGGAACTGACACTGCGGTACACCCGGGGCGCGTTCGTCCCCCGAGGGCAGGCCACGGAGGTCGCGGGCGCGCTGGCCGTCGCCGCCATGGAGACCGCGCACGCGGTGCTGGCGGCCCGCGGCGAATGGGTCACCAACGAGAAGCGGCTGTTGCGGCGAGCGGGCTTGCGCGAGATCGACACGATCGTCGCCGGCCTGCGCGCGGATCCCGGCGTCCTCGCCAAGGCCGTGGACGAGGCGGAAGCCCTGTTCCGCTTCTGAGCACGCGAGATCGGCATTGGCGGACGGACCGGGAAGGTCGTTTCGCCACCAAGTAGCCGGATTGTCGAAGTGGTCCGGCAGGGATCGGCGGGCTCTGGTTGCCGCCATGTCCAGGACCGATGCCTCCGCCCTCGCACGGACCACACTGGCGGCGCACCAGTCGTTCTCGTGCTGGAAGAACGGGGCCGGTCCCTGGCCGCGCTCCGGCGTGACCCGGTGGGCCCGGTCATCGTCTCCACCGGTTCACCCGCCGACCCGTCCTCCAGGCGATGGTCCGCGCCGAGACGCGTCCAGCACGCCCACGACCTGCTCGTGGCGAAGGTGCCGTACGCGGCGCCGTTCCTGGATACGGACCTCGCGGCCGGCTGTCACCGGACCGTGTGGCGGGCGTCACGGAATGACCGTCGATCTTCAACGCTACAGAGAGGTGAGACCCGTACTCACCCAAGGGAGTGACATGTCCGCTACCGCCACGCCGGAAGAGACCGCTCTGGCCGTCCCCGCGCTCGACGACTTCGACTTCCCGCTCACCGACGGAGCCGCTTGCCGCATCGACGACCCCGACTGCGAAGCCTGCCAGTAAGTACAGGAAGGCCCCCTTCCTCGCGCTAGACGCAAGGACGGGGGCCTTCCTGTATTTGGTCCAAAATCACCGTGGGTCGGCGAGCCGCCCACGCAGGTCGTGCAGAATCTTCGTGAGCAACCGCGACACGTGCATCTGGGAAAGGCCGACACGCTCGGCGATCTGCGACTGGGTCAGACCGTCGAAGAACCGCATCGTGACGATCGCCCGCTCCCGTTCCGGCAGCCGGTTCAGCAGCGGGACCACGGTGTGGCGGTCCTCGATGAGCTCGAACCGGGCATCCAGCTCCCCCACCACGTCCGCCAAGGGAGCCGAGCCCTCGCCGTCGTTGACCGGCCGGTCGAGGGACGAGGTCTGGTAGCTGTTCGCGGCGAGCAGGCCCTCCCGGACGGTGTCGACGTCCATGTCCAGGTGATCGGCGAGTTCACTGGGGGTCGGGGCCCGGCCGAGGACCTGCGTGAGTTCCGTGGTCCCCCGCGAAAGCCGGGCACGCAGCTCCTGCATCCCACGCGGGACGTGCACCGCCCAGCCGGTGTCGCGAAAGAAGCGGCGTACTTCGCCCATCACCGTCGGCACCGCGTAAGCCACGAAATCCACACCCTGGCCTGGGTCGAACCGGTCCACGGCCTTCATCAGCCCGATCCGGGCCACCTGGATCAGATCTTCCCGCGGCTGACCTCGTCCGCTGAACCGCACGGCGATGTGTTCGGCGATCGGCAGGAGTCCGAGAATCAGTCGTTCGCGCAGGTGTCGCCGATCCGGGTGATCGGCGGGCAACGCCACCAGCTCGTCGAAGAGGGGGCGGCAATGCGAATAGTCGTCACTCCGCCGTGTCCTTCCAGCCCGCGGGGACGGCACAACGCCCTGGTCGTCGACCAGGGATGGAGTGCTCACCACCGGCATGACTCTGCTCCCGTCGTCATGCTCGTTAGTACCCGGAGTTCCGGTCCGGCAAACATCGACGGGAGCTACTCGGCCATCTTCAGCGTCGACAGCAGACCGGTGAGTTCGATGGCCCGGTGCACGACCTTCGAGGGGGCGATGCTCAGCTCGATGCCCGACTCCGCGCAGTGGCGGTTCAGCTGGATCAACACGGACAACCCCGAGGAATCGCAAAAGCCGACTCCGGTCATGTCGATCACCGCGACGCGGGCCCCGCCCGCCAGCAGAGCGCGGGTCTCCGCCAGGAGCCGAGGACTGGTCGAAATGTCGATATCGCCCGCTACTCCGATGGTGACGGCATCGTGCGAACGCTCCGCCTCGGTCACGGCAAGTGGAGCAGGTTGCCCGAGCTCGGTGTTGAACGCCATTTCACGAAGGTAAGAGTCCACAGGCCGGACCGCAACCGCCGGGCGGCGAAGTCGATCGCTCACGACTTGAGAACCTGCTTGGTGATCTCCTCCTTGTCCATCTTCGACGTACCCTCCACACCCGCGTTGCGGGCCTGAGTCAACAGTTCCTCCCTGGTGGCTTCGCCGGGCCGGTCACCGAGGTGGGAGGTCCGGCTGGCCACGAACGCGTCACCCAGCTCGCGGCGCCGGGGATCGTCGAGCTCCCGCCGCATTTTCGGCAGGATCGTGGACTCTTCTTCCTTCACGTGATGGGTGACGGCCTCGACCAGGTCGGAAAGCACCTTGTCGAACTTCTTCGAGGCGGGGTCGGCGGCGTTCAGCTTCGCGAGCAGCAGCTCGGCTTCGGCGTGCTCCTTCTGACCGTGCGCGACGTCCTCGGCCTCGGCCGCCTCGCTCTTCGCGGCCGGGTACACCTCGGCCTCCTCGGCCCGGCTGTGCGCGGTGAGCAGCGACGAGAGCACTGGCACGAGCAGTCGCCGTTTCTCCGGATGCTTCTCGAGTTCATCGAACAGCCGCTCCACTTCCCGGTGGTCCTGCATGATCAAATCCACGACGTCGCCTGTCACGGCCGTCTCCTCGGTTCGGGATCGCTCTTCGCCGGGGGTATACCCACGTCTGGCCGGTTCACTCCTCCCGGGCTCGGGAGTACCGGTTATCCTCGCCGCATGGCCTGCCGTATCACCGAACTCGTACTCGACTGTGCCGATCCGGTCCGGATGGCGGCGTTCTGGTGCGAGGTGCTCGGGTACGTCGAGCTCGGCAAAGAGGACGACGACATCGAGATCGGCCCACCCGGAACCGGGTTCGGCGGTCCGCGGCCCACCCTGATCCTGAGCCGCAGCGACGACCCGAAGCCCGGCAAACTGCCCCTGCACCTCGACGTGAACCCCACCGACCGCGATCAGGACGCGGAGCTGCAGCGTTTGCTCGCCGCCGGCGCGCGGCCCGCCGATGTCGGCCAGACCGGGACGGAGTCGTGGCACGTGCTCGCCGACCCCGAAGGAAACGTGTTCTGCCTCCTTCGCAAGCGGCTCGACCCCTGACGGACCGTCCACTTCGGACTCTCGGGCCGGTCCGGAAGGAAGGCCGGTTCTGTCGTCGCCCTCCAGCGGCTAAGCTCGACGCGATCCGTTGAGCCCGAGCGGTTCGTCGCGGGACGACCGTCGGTGGCCGGCCCCGCTCAACCGGTGCAGGGAACGGAGCGGACCACGATGACCGAAGAGTCCCCGATGAACGGGCAGCTGGACGAGCTGGCCTCCGCCGTGACGGAACTGGCGCGCACGTTCGAAGCCGATTCCCACGACGGGGAGATCCTGGCGACCATCTGCGCGGAAGCGGTGCGCGTCGTGCCGGGCGCGGACATGGCCAGTATCACCGCCATCGATTCCGGAACGGCGGAGACCGCCGCGAGCACCGACGACCGCGCCGTCCGGATCGACCGGATCCAGTACAGCACGGGTGACGGCCCCTGCCTGCAGGCGGCACGCAGCGGGAAGATCGTCCGCCTGTCGGTCGGCCCCGCCCAGCGGATGTGGCCGGACTTCACCGAATCGGCACGGGCGCTGGGGGTGGGCAGCTATCTCGCCGCGCCTTTGCACGTCGACGACCGGCTCAGTGGCGCGCTGAACCTCTTCGGTTTCGGCGACCACGGATTCCGCGACAGTGACGCGCACCTCCTGAACCTGTACACCTCGGTCGTCACCTTCGGGCTGCATAGCGATCGGCGCTATCGCGACGCCCGCTCCCTCACCGTGCAACTCAAGGAAGCCATGCGAACGCGAGGCGTGATCGAACAGGCGAAGGGCATCCTCATGGCCGTCCACCGGATCTCCGCCGACGCCGCCTTCGAGCGGCTGGTCACCGAATCGCAGCACAGCAACACGAAACTCCACGACGTCGCCGCCCGCTTCGTCGAGGAGGTCACCGCCGGGGAAAGCGACGCCGCGCCTCGGACCATGTGAGAATCGCCGGGTCACTGGGTATCCGGTGAACACGGAAACCTACTGAATGGTCACTGATGGCAGACGAACGACTTTGGCAGCGTGAGAAGGCCGACTTCATCTCCGGCACGAACGGGTCCGCAGGGCCGCTGTCCAAGCAGTTCGTGGAACTCACCCGCCTGCTGCTGGCCGCCTCGACGCCCGCTCAAGTCCTCGAGCAGGTGATCGCTGCCGCGTACCGGGTGGTACCGGGCGCGGATCTGGTTTCGGTCACCCTCCGCGCGCCAGACGGGACTTTCTACACCCCCGTCTCGACCGGTGAGGTGGCTTTGGAACTCGATGAGGTGCAGTACCGCGCCGGGACCGGCCCCTGCGTCGATACTGCCGCAGACGGGAGCCCCGGTCACGTCCGCAGTGATGATCTGACGACCGAGCAACGGTGGCCGGACTTCTCCCGTGCCACCGTGAAGCACGGCTTCATTGCCATCCTGTCCACCGTGCTGGTGCCCGACGCGACTCCGCCGAAGCTGCCAGGGGCACTGAACATCTACAGCCGCCGCCCCGACGCGCTCGGTGCCGTCGCTCAGGACACCGCGCTGCTGCTGGCCACCCACTGCTCACTCGCACTGGCGAGCACCCAGGCCGTGAGCCGGGCGGAACTGGAAGCGAGCCACCTCCGGCAGGCCATCGAATCCCGCGACGTCATCGGGCAGGCGAAGGGGATCCTCATGCAACGACGCGGCCTGACCGCCGACGAGGCCTTCGACCTGCTTCGCCGCACTTCCCAGGACCTCAACGTCAAGCTCGCCGAACTCGCCCGCACCCTCGCATCCCGGCACACCGAACTCGACATCCCCGACTGACGGTCCGGTTTCGCGAGAATCAACTGTGGGTAGCCGGTGACCGGGGCATGACTTACGTGAGATGAGTTATGACAACGACCGGAAGAGTTAAGCGGAACCGCATCGACACGGCCGACGTCGGGCAACTGGAAACAGCGGTCGACGTCCTGCGGGCGCTGGACTACCGCCAAGGCGGGGGCTTCAGCCGGGACGCGGTGCATGTCATGAAAACGGTCAGCCTCCTGCTCCACTGGAGCGCCGTCCCCGCCGTACTCCGGTCGCGGCTGCTGACCGTGCTCGCCGAGCTGCACAATCTGCTGGGCTGGACGGAATTCGACATCGGCCACCGGACCCCGGCCACCCCCGTGATCCCGCTCGCCCACGCCATCAGGCGAACTCGCGTGATCAGCTGGACATCTCACGTGATCAGGTGGACATCTCACGTGATTAAACGGACAACACGCGAGATATCCGTCCAATCACGCGAGTTGTCCGTCCAATCACGCGAGTTACGCCGACAGCGCCCGGGATCGCACCGCAACTAGAGGACTAAACGCCGTCCGAGCAGGACCGCGGTCGCCGCGAAACCGAGGCACAGACCCGTCCAGACTCCCCAGCCGCCCCAAGCGAACACATAGGCGCACAGGACCATGGCCGGCACACCGACGACCCAGTACCCGACGAGAGTGCAGCGGAGCCCGGAAGCGGTGTCCCCGAGCCCGCGCAGCAAGCCGACGAGGATGTTCTGGGTTCCCTTGCTGTACTGCTGCGCGATGGCGAACAGCAACAAGGTCGACGCGGTGCCGAGTACCACCGCGTCCGCCTCGTCGTGCAGGAACGGCCACAACAGAAGCTGAGGCACCACCAGGTAACCCAGGCTCACCACCGCCATGAAGGCCCACGAGAGAGTGAGTGCCTGACGTGCGATCGCGGGTGCCTGCCGTCGTTCGCCATGGGCGACCGCGCGGCTGACCAAAATGGACGATCCCTGCGACAGCCCGATGTTGACCTGGTAGACGATGTAAGCGAGCTGGTTCGCGACGTTCGACGCGGCGAGCATCGCCGGGCCGAAAGCACCCATCAGCACCGTCGCGATCGAGGTGATCGCGGCTTCCGATCCGTAGGTGAAGCAGATCGGCGTCCCGTGCCGGACGATGTGCCGCACCACCGCCAGATCCGCGCGCCAGAGCGCGAGCGAAACCATCGGCCGCAGCCGTGGATCCCGGCGGACGGCCGAGGCGAACACGGCGAGGGTGAAGAACTGGACCAGCGTCGTCGCCAGGCCGATTCCGGTGACACCCAGTTCGGGCAGGCCCGCCCAACCGTAGATGAAGGCGGCGTCGAGGGCGGCGTTGACCGCGATCGACACGCACGTCACGGCGAGCAGGGAACCCGGACGACGCAGTCCGACGGCGAACTGGCGCAACACGTTCAGCCACACCATGGGGAACAGCCCACCGGCCAGCGCGAACATCATCGCCCTGGCGAGCGAGACGATCTCCGGCTGCTGGCCGAGCAGCGGCAAAGCGGCCGCGAGTCCACAAAGGACGCCCGCGCCGATCGCCGCGGTCAGTGTCGCGACGAGCAGCGCCGACCGCAGGAGCGACCGGATCTCGTCCCGCGCCCGAGCGTCGAGTTCGTCCGTGCCGGTACGGAGTTCACCCGCCCCGGCCGCCGTCGCCACGAGGTTCCCGACGCCGGTGACCATGCCGACGCACATGGTGCGGATCTGGTTGTACAGCAGGATCGCCAGTCCGCCCGCCGCCACCGCGGTCACGCCGAGCAGCCCGAGCATGGCCAGGTCGACGCTGGTGAGCGCCACCTGCGCCAGCTGGATCCCCGCGATCGGCGCCGCCAACGCGACCAGCGCCCGATATCCGCGCGTCGCCACCGGCGTGCTCACGCGCTCACCGCCACCGGCGCCGAACGAGCCCGCCTGTCGCGCGTGGCCACGCGCACGGACTCGGCGTACGTGGTGAACCAGCGGTCCATCCGGCGGTGGGCCAGCTCGTCGAGCACTCCCCTGGCACGCAGCCACTCGTCGTCGTAGACCGAGTCGAGGTACTTCTCCCCGGAGTCGTTGCACAGCACCACGACCGTGCTTCCGGCCGGGTAGGAGTAGAGCCGTCGGAGCGCGACGTGGATCGCGCCGCCGGTGGTCCCGCCGACCAGCACGCCGGTACGCCGCGCGACGACGCGGGCGCCGGCGAAGGCGTCGCTGTCGGACACGCGGTGGGCTTCGCCGATCACGGACCGGTCCACGTTGTCCCCCACCGGGAAACCGGCCGGGCTGCCCGCCCCGGTCTGGTGGTAGATCCCCGGCGCGCCACCGAAGATGATCGAGCCGACGGGCTCGACCGCCACCGCGTGGGTGCCGGCTCCCGCCGCGCGCAGGGCACGGGCCGTCCCGCACAGGGAGCCGCCGGTGCCGATCGCCGCGACGAGCACGTCGACGTCGCCGAGCTGCCGCACCAGTTCCCGTGCCAGCCCGGTGTACCCGTTGCCGTTGCCGGGATGGTTGTGCTGGTCGGGATGGTAGGCACCGGTTTCGGCGGCGATGCGGGCCGCGACCCGCCTGCGCTGGACCGAACTGACCCCGCCGTCCGGCGGGCACTCGACGAACACCAGTTCCGCGCCCAGCGCCCGCAGCATCCGGAGTTTTTCCCTTGCCGCGTGGTGATCGACGACGGCGGTGAACCGGTAGCCACGCTCCAGCGCGACCAGTGCGAGCCCGTTCCCGGTGTTGCCGGAGGTGGGCTCGACGATATGCCCGCCGGGCCGCAGAAGGCCGTCGAGTTCGGCCTCGTCGATCATCTGCCTGGCCATGCGGACCTTGCACGAGCCGGTCGGGTTGAGGTGGTCGAGTTTGAGCAGCAGGCGGGTCCCGGTACCGGTGCGCGCGAGCTCCAGCAGCGGCGTGTTCCCGATCAGATCGGACGCGCGCTGGACGATCGTCATCGGATCTCCTGGATCGGGTGGTCGGTGTCGAGATGCCAGCGGTCACCGTCGAGCACGACCTTGGGCGGGAGGGGAAGCTGGTGGAAGCCGCTCTCGTTCTTGTCCATCTGGTAGCCGGCCGTGTTGGGGTACACGAGCAGGTCGCCGGTCTTCGGCCGCGCGGGCAGTTCCACCGCGCGCCAGGTCAGCACGTCGTACTCCATGCAGCTGGAACCCCCGACGATCGTGCGCACCGGCGTGCCGCCCGGACCGTCCTGCCGTACCAGGACCGGGTCAGGCAGGAACTCGCTGCCCTTCCACTGCTCCGAGAGGCTCATGGACAGACCCGCGACCGTGGTGATCAGGTGCTCGTCGGCGGCTTTGCAGCCCAGCACCGGGAACACCGAGAAGCCGGCGCCGTCGACAAGAGCACGGCCCGGTTCGAGCAGCAGCTCGATCCCGGACGCGCGCAGCAGATCCGCCAGCGGTTTCCCGGCGATCTCGTGCCGGAGGATGGCGGTGACCATGGCCGCGCCGGTCGGCGACTGGTGATACGGATAGGTCCGCGCCGGGTTTCGGCAGGCGTGGAACCAGCCGTCATGCCTGCCGGACTCGAACCGGGCCCAGTCATCGGCGTCCACATAGGACACGGCGATCCCGCCGCCGATGCTGATCTTGGACGCGGGATGCCCGAGCGCGCGGGCGTCCCGGCAGAGGCCGATCAAGTACGCGGCGAGTTCCGCCCGCGGCACCGGGTCGTAACCGTCCAGGTGGAACGAGAACCCACGCAAGACGACAGGGCCCGCGCACTGCCGCACGGCCGCCGTCAGCGCGTCGGCGGCGAAGCCGAACCTGCTCTCCGGCGCCGACGGCGGACGCACCCGCAGCAGCACCTCGGCGGTTTCCCCGATCTCCGTGGCCAGCCGCGTGACGCGTTCCAGTTCGTCGGCCGCGTCCACCGCGATGAGACAGCGATGCCGCAGGGCGAGCCAGAGCAAACCGTCGGGCTTGGCGGCACCGGTCACGCCGATCGACTCGCCGCGCAGACCGTTTCCGAGGGCGTGCACCAGTTCGGGCACGCTCGCGACGTCGACCCCGGTGCCGGGCCGGGTGCATTCCCGCAGCCATGCCGCCGCCTTGTTCGCCTTCTTCCCGTAGTAGACGGTGCCGTCAACACGCTCGGCGGCGAGCGCGGCGACCATTCCGCCGAGGTTTTCGGCGAAGGACGCCGGATGGACCACGTGGAACGGGCCGCCGCCGATACCTCGGGCGATCTCCCACAGCGTCTCCGAACCACGCAACCGGTGTGCCCAAGGACGTTCGAGTGCGGGCAGGGGCGGGGACAGCGTGTCGATCAGGTCCACAGAGCCACCTCGCGGCCTCGGCCTGCCGCGATGGCGCGGGCGGCCAGCGCGTGCGCCACCGGGATGTCGGTGATGATCATGCCGCTGCTGAACGCGAACACCCGGTCTTCGTCGCGGTGGCGGCCCGGTGCGCGACCGGTGAGGATGTCGGGTAGTTCGGCGTCGATGCGGAACACGCCGTCCGGGCCCGCCATCCGCTGCCCGGTCACCTCGACCTGCGCGCCGTTGGTGGCCACGGTGTAGTCGGCTTCGGCGAGGGTGCCCTCCTGGACTCCCTTGCTGGCGACGGAGATCAGCAGCCCGCCCGGCGGCAGCCAGCCGAGCCGGATCTTCGGGTGCGCGGCCCTGCCCGAGGCGGCGACCACGATGTCGGACTCGCGTGCGGCGGCCTCGACGTCGTCGACGAGTTCGACCTCGCGGTCCGGGAATCGATCCTTCACCGCGGCGACGCTGTCACGGAGGCCGTCGGGATGCGTGCCGAACAGCCGCAGCCGTTCGAGGTCCGGCAAGGCGGTGAGCAGGTACGGCAGGGTCCGGATCCCCTGCGCGCCAGTGCCGACCATGAGCGCGGTGCGCGCGCCCGGCCGGGCGCAGGTACGCGCGATCAGCGCGGTGCTGGCGGGCGTGCGGGTGGCGCCGACGCGATGGCAGTCCATGAGCGCGAACGGCAGGCCGGTGCTGTCGTCGTAGAGGGTGATCGTCGTGTAGTACTTCTCGGCCGACGTGCTGCCCTGCCGAAAGCTCGTCTTGAACGCGACCTGTTCGAGGGAACCGTCGTACCCGAGCATCGAGTACGCGACGGCGTCCCGCGTGGGATCCGGCATCGGCACCATCAGCTTCGCCGGGTTGCGCGACGCTCCCGACGCGTAGGCCAGGTAGCCGTCTTCGACCATGGTGATCGCCTCGTCCGGGGCGAGTTCGAGGTTTCGCAGATCCGTTCGCGTGAGGATGTGCAGCGAGGGGCCGGAGTTCATGAACGGTCGACCTTTCTTGTGGACAGGGTGGGGGACGGTGCGACGAGCGCGTCCCGGATTTCGAAAACGCGATCGGAGCACGCACCGACCAAGGGCAGGTCATGGCTGATGAAGAGCACTCCGAGGCCGTCGTCCGCGGCGCGGCGCACGGTCGTGACAACGGCGGCGGTCGTCGCCGGGTCGAGGGCGGCGGTCATCTCGTCGCACAGGAGATAGCCCGGTTCGCCGGCGAACGCGCGGGCGATCGCGGCCCGCTGCAACTGCCCGTCCGACACCTGGCGCGGGAACCGGTCGAGCAGGCCGAGCGGGAGATCCGCTTTGGCGCACAAGCGTTCCCAGTCGACGTCCTGATCCGCCGCGCAGATCTCGATGGACCGGCGCAACGTCAGGCGAGGATCAACGGACCGGCGTGGGGACTGAAAGAGCATCGCCACCCGGCCATCGATGCGCACCTCGCCGTCGAGCGGCCGGTCCAGTCCGGAAAGGACACGCGCCAGCGACGTCTTGCCGCAGCCGGACGGACCGACGAGACCGACGATCTCTCCCGGCTCGACGTCGAGGTCGACACCTTCGAGTAACGGGATACGGCCGCGACCGACCGCGACAGAACGAGCCGAAAGCATGATCAGCCCCCATAGCGGTAGTCGGCGGACAGGTTGACGAGGTCAGGAGTGGGATGTGGCAACGGATGCAGCCCGTTCTCGGGAAGCGCGGCCAGCAGGTCGCGGGTGTAGGCGTGCCGCGGCGCCTTGAGGACCTCGTACGCGAGACCGGTCTCGACAATGCGCGAAGCGAACATCACGGACAGGTCCACGTCGTCCGGCAACGCGTCGATGTCGTGGGTGGCCACCAGGACGACGCGTTCCCTGCCCAGCCCGGTGAGCAGCGCGACGACGTTCCTTGAACGTTCCCGGTCGAGCGCGGACGTCGGTTCGTCCGCGACCACCACCGGCGGATCGCCCGCGAGCGCGGCCGCGATCGCCGCCCGCTGCACCATGCCGCCCGAAAGCTCGTGCGGGTACTTCCTCAGCGCGTCGGTTTCGAGGCCAACGAGGTCGAGCAGCTCTTCCGGCCCGCGTTCACCGCGAAGGTGGCGCACCGTTTCCGCGAGTTGCCCACCGAGCCGCCGGACGGGCGTGAAGCAGGTCATCGCGGACTGCGGCACGACCCCGACGACGCTCCCCCTGCGCGGTTCCTGGTGACCGTCGACCGCGACCTTCCCGGTCAACTTCGCCGTACCGGGGAGAAGTCCGGTCACCGCGGCGCACAGGGTGGACTTCCCCGAACCCGAGCCGCCGATCACGAAATGCGGCCTGCCGGGGACGGCGACGAGGTCGACGTCGGTGAGAGCGTGGACTTCACGACCGGGGCCGACGGGGATCCGCACCCCGACGCCTTCGAGCGACAGCGTCACGCGATCACCTCCGGACGCCGGGTCAAAGACCGGCCCAGCGCGGAAAGCGCCAGGGTGACGGCGACGATCGCGCCCGCCGGGAACACCAGCCGCCACCAGTGCCCGAGCAGCAACGCTTCCCCGGACTCGGCGAGCAGCGTGCCCAGCGAGGCCTGGTGCGGCGGCAATCCGACGCCCAGGAACGACAGCGTCGACTCGTGCCAGACGGCGTGGGCGACCAGCAGTACCGCGGCCACCCCGGCCTGGCCCGCCGCGACGGGCAGGAAATGGATCCGTGCGATCTTCACCCCCGGCAATCCCCTGAGCCGCGCCACCTCGACGTACTCGGCGTTGCGCGACGAAAGCAGTTCGGCGCGGACGACACGGGCGGTCGCCGTCCAGTGCGTGAGCACGAGCGACACGACGATGGCGATGAGCGAACCCCGGAACAGGGTGACGATGAGCAGCGACAGCAGGAGACTGGGGATGGCCGTCATCGCGTCGGCCACGCGCATCCCGACACGGTCCCACCAGCCACCGAACGCACCGGCCGCGATCCCGACGAGAAGCCCGACGATCGTGGACAGCACGGCGGTGGCCAGCGAGATTCCCAGCGATACCCGCATTCCCATCGCGACCAGGGTGAACAGGTCGCGGCCCGAAGTGTCGGTGCCGAACCAGTTCCCGGCGCCGGGGCCCTGATCGGCCGCCGCGAAATCCGTGATGGCCTCGTCGATCGGATGCACGAGCGGGGTGATGATCGCGTAGGCGGCCAAGACCACCACGGCCGCGCCTGCCAACCAGGTGGCGTGTCCGCGGTCAGCCATCGGCTTCGATCCTCGGGTCGACGGCGATCGCGGCGGCGTCCGCGGCGAGGTTGCCCGTCACGACCAGCCCCACCATGAGCACGGTGACGATCGCCAGCAGCGGGAAGTCCAGTGCTCGCGCGGAGTCCACGGTCGCGTCGCCGAGACCGGGCCACGCGAAGACGGTCTCCACCACGGTGGCCCCGACGAGCAGCTCCGGCAGCCTTCCGCCGATGAGGGCGAAGAACGGCGCCGAGGCCATCGGCAACACGTGTCCACTGTGGACGACACGGCGTGGAAGACCGCGGGCGTGGGCGCCCCGGACGGCGTCGCTTCCCAGGGCTCCGGTGATGGCTTCCCGCAGCCCCAGCGCCAGCCACGGCACCTGCGAAACGCCGAGGACCAACGCGGGCAGGACGAGATGGCGCGCGGCCGAAGCGGCCGTGATCGGCTCTCCCGGATCCGTGAGCCCCGAAGTGGGGAACAGGCGAAGCGTGACGGCGAACAGCAGGACGGCGCCCAAAGCGATGATGAACGGCGGAACCGCCTGCAGCACCACGGCGGTCCCGCTGATCACGCGGTCGGCGAGACCACCGGCCCGCAAACCGGCCGTGACACCCAGAGCGCACGCCAGCACCACCGCCACCACCGAACCGGCGAAGCCCAGCAACGCCGTCCATCCCAGCCGTTCGGCGAGTACCTGCGCGACAGGCTCGTGGTAAGCCCGCGAGTAGCCGAAATCGCCGGTCACCGCGCCGGAAATCCAGTGCCACCAGGCCGCGATCCAACTCTGGTCGAACCCCAGCGTGTGGCGGAGCACCTCGCGTTCGGCCTCGGTGTAGCCGTCGCCCGCCCCGCCGAGATAGGCATCCAGCGGGTCGAACGGACTCGCCGCGGCCAGCGCGAAAGCGGCCATCGAGACGATGAGGACCAACGGGACGCCGAACAGCAGGCGGCGTACGGCGAGACGACCGATCCGGGCGCGGCGCGACCGCGTCACTTCCGCGTCCAGCGCGCCAGGGAGTACCACGGTCCCCAGGCAACCCCGTGGCTGTGCGGTTCCAGTGCGGTGGCCCCGAACTGCCAACCGTTGTCCCGCACCACGTACACGTGGTTCTCCGAGACGAGGGCGAGCATGCCGGGCGCGGCGTGGTAGGCGGCCTGGAAATCCCGGTAGAACTTGGCTCGCTTGGCCGGATCCCGTTCGACACGCGCCGCCTCCAGCGCCTTGTCGACTTCGGGGTTCACGTAGTCCGAGGCGTTGTCCCACTTCGATCCGGCACCCGGGGCCGCGTACCGGGAGTGGAACTTCGGATACAGCTGAGTGTCCACTGTGTATGGTTGCCCGCCGCCGCCGAGCAGGAACGCGGTGCCCGACAGATACTGCGGGGTCATCGTCGACTTCTCCACGGCCACCGGCTTCATCTCGATACCGATCTTCTTGGCGTCGGAGACGGTGGCCATCGTCAGATCACGACGCAACGTCTCCGTCGGGTAGTAGGCGACGTCGAACTGCGCCCGGCGGCCATCGCGTTCGCGAACACCGTCCGCGCCGACGCGCCATCCGGCGTCGTCGAGCACCTTCCGCGCGCGGTCCGCGTCGAAAGTGAAGTCCTGCGCGGAATCATAGGCGTCGCCGAACAGCGGAGTGACCAGCGTCGAAACCGGAGTCCCTTCGCCCTGCAGTATGTCGCGCACCATCGCACCGCGGTCGACACCGAGGTTCAGCGCGAGCCGGACGGCCGCGTCACCGGCCACCGGGTTTCCACTGGGAAGCGTGACGCCGAGCCAGTCGTTGGCCTTGCTGACCACCGTGCGGTAGCCGTCCTTCGCGACGGCGCGAGCCAGCGCGGGGGACAGACGAGTGCCGTCGGCACTGCCCGCGAGCTGGGCCGCGCGCGCCTTTTCGTCGTCGGTTCGCCGCACCACGAAGGTCTTCACCTGTGGCTTGGCGCCCCAGTACCCGTCGCGCGCGGTGAGGACGACCTGATCGGGCCGCAGCTCCGTCAGCGCGTAAGGGCCAGTCCCGATCGGGCGGTCCCCCAGCGGCAACTTGTCCGCCGGTCCCGGCGTCGCCAACGACTCCGACGGCGCGATCGAGAGGAACAGCCTGTGCGGCACATCGCCGTACGCGCCGTTGAGCCGGAAATCGACGGTGTCCGGACCGGTCACCTGTGCGGTGCGGAGGAAATCGAAGTTCGCGGCGATCGGCGACGCGAACTTCGGATCGACGACGGCGTTGTACGTCGCCGCGACATCCTCGGGCCCGAAGGGCGTCCCGTCCGAGAAGCTGACGCCCTTCCTGGTCCGCACTCGCCAGTGGCCCAGGTCGCCGTCGACAGGTTCGGGCGCCCCCTCCGCGAGCACCGGCACCGCGTCCGGGATCCGGTCGTCCTGACCTTCCGCGACCCGGTACAGGCTCTCGTAGATCTTCGACTCGCCGTTGCCGCCGTGTCCGGTCAAGGGATTGAACCGGCCGAGTTCCTCCGCGTCGATCACGACGAACCTATCCGGCGCACCCCCTGACGCTCCCGGAGCACCGCAGCCCACGAGGGCGGCAGCGGAGATGGTGATGAGTGAAGTGGCGAGCAGGCGCCGAGGAAGGAAAAGCACGGCCGCAGCTTAATGAAAATGATAGTCCTTATCGTTAACTGTGAGCCATGTCACCCTTCGATCCCGGTCCGTGAGAGCCCCCTTGCCCACCCTGAAGGCCCCTTTCCTGCACCTAGGCGCAGGGTCCCGGCGAAGTCGAGGTCTTGCAGTTCAGGCGGCTCTTCGTCGCTGCGCGAGCTGACGATGGAGGAGTTGGGACGTTGAGTGTCCCAATTCCTACATCGTCGCGGGATCACACCGCTGCGAAGCTTTGATCAACAGAGGTTCAGGGACATGCCTCCCTCCGGCACGCCCGAGCGGGGAAGATTTCGGACGTTCACCGTTCCGAATCCTCCCCACTCGGCCCCCGCAGGCACCAGAGACATCAAGCCCGGACTACCACCAGCAGAAGGAGAACTTCACCCTGGAGCCATTCGGGGGAATCCGGCGGCCGGTGACCCGCACCCATCCGGCCCCGTTCTCGGCGTGTCCTCAGCGGTTTGTACGCATTTATTCTTGTATCCGTAACAACTTTTGGCTTCCTCGCGCCATACGGGACAGCTGCCGCGTTCTTTCGGTCCCTGCGCAGGAGGAGTTCGTGTGATGAGTTCTCGTCGTTCACCGTTCCCACGAAGATCACGACGCACGCTGGCGGTGGGCGTGGTCGCGCCGCTCGTCGGCGCCCTCGCGGTCGCGCTCGTCGCCGCGGCACCCGCCGAAGGCGCGGTGCCCGCCGGTTTCACCGACACGGTGGCGATCGGTGGGCTCAGCTCGCCGACGGCCACCGCGTTCGCGCCGGACGGCCGGGTGTTCATCGCGGAGAAAAGCGGCCTGGTCAAGGTCTTCGACTCGCTTTCCGACACGACCCCGACGGTCTTCGCCGATCTGCGCACGCAGACGCAGGACTTCTGGGACCGCGGCCTGCTCGGGCTGGCCGTCGACCCCGCTTTCCCCACCAGGCCGTACGTCTACGTCTCCTACACCCTCGACGCGGTGCCCGGCGGTACCGCGCCGCGATGGGGTGACACCTGCCCGACCCCGCCGGGCGCCACCGGCAGCGGCTGTGTCGTCACCGGCCGCGTCTCCCAGCTGACGATGGGTTCGGCTGGCACGGCCGTCAGCGAGAAGCCGCTGGTCACGGGTTGGTGCCAGCAGTTCCCCAGCCACTCGGTCGGCTCTCTCACCTTCGGACCGGACGGCGCCCTGTACACGGGCGGCGGCGACGGCGCCAGCTTCAACTTCGCCGACTACGGCCAGGTCGAAAACCCGTGCGCCGACCCGCCCTCGCCTGCCGGGACGAATCTCACGCCGCCGACGGCCGAAGGCGGCGCGCTGCGCTCGCAGTCACCGCGACGCCCCGCCGGGCAGCCGGTGCTGCTCAACGGCGCGTTGCTGCGTCTCGACCCCGACACCGGTGAAGGCGCACCAGGCAACCCCTACGCGAGCAGCGCCGACGCCAACGCCCGGCGCGTGATCGCCTACGGCGGGCGGAACCAGTTCCGGTTCGGCTTCCGGCCGGGCACCCGCGAGCTGTGGGCGGGCGACGTCGGCTGGGACACCTGGGAGGAGATCAACCGCGTCGCCGACGTCGGTGACGGCGTGGCGGAGAACTTCGGCTGGCCCTGTTACGAGGGCAACGCCAGACAGGCCGGTTACGACGGCGCGAACCTCGACCGGTGCGAGTCCCTGTACACCGCAGGCGGGCAGGCCACGCCGTACTACGCCTACAACCACAACGCCAAGGTGGTGGCGGGCGACCCGTGCCCGACCGGTGGCTCTTCGATCAGCGGCATCGCCTTCGAGTCCGGGAGCAACTACCCCGCCGAATACGACGGCGCGCTGTTCTTCGCCGACTCGTCCCGGGGTTGCATCTGGGCCATGCAGACCGTCGCGGGCCAACCGAGCCCGAGCCGTCTGGTGCCCTTCGTGACCGGCGTCAACGTTCCGGTGCAGGTGCTCACCGGCCCGGGCGGCGACCTGTTCTACGTCGCGCTGGGCAGCGGCGAACTCCGTCGCGTGAGCCATCCCGGCGGTACCAACCGGCCGCCGGTCGCGGTGGCCACGGCGAGCCCGGCGGGCGGACCGGCGCCACTGGCGGTCCAGTTCGACGGCACCGGCTCCACCGACCCGGACGCCGGGGACACCCTGACCTACGCCTGGGACCTCGACGCCGACGGCGCGTATGACGACTCGTCGGTCTCCCGCCCGACCTGGACCTACACTGCGGCCGCCGCCGTCGACGCCGGATTGCGGGTGACGGACTCCCACGGCGCGAGCGCGACCACGACGGTACGGGTGACCGTCGGGACCCCGCAGGGCCTCGATCCGGTGCCGGTCATCGACAACCCGGCCGGCGCGCTGACCTGGTCGGTCGGCCAGACCGTGCCGTTCTCCGGGCGCGCGGTCGATGCCCAGGACGGGCAGCTCCCGCCGTCGGCACTGTCCTGGCGGCTCGCGATCCGGCACTGCGCGACCAACGGCACCTGCCACACGCACAACGTCCAGGACTTCCCCGGCGTCGCGTCCGGCTCGTTCGTCGCGCCGGACCACGAGTACCCGTCGTACCTGCAGCTGACCCTCACCGCGACCGACTCGAGCGGCCGCACCGGCAGCAAGACCGTCGACCTCCAGCCGAAAACGGTGTCACTGGACTTCACCTCCAATCCCGGCCAGGCGATGCTCACCGTCGGCGGAACCCAGCAGCGCACGCCGTTCTCCCGGACGGTGATCGCAGGCTCCACCAACTCGATCAGCGCGGACAGCCCGCAGAACCTGCCTCCGCTCAACCTGAAGTACGCCTTCACCACCTGGGCGCACGGCGGCGCGCGGACGCAGAACATCGTCGCGCCGGGTACGTCGACGACCTACCGGGCGAACTACCGGCTCTGCTGGCTGTTGCAGCCCTGCTGACCCGTCGCCTTCCGTGTCCCGGTCGCTTCTCGCGGCCGGGACACGGAAGGGCGGACAGTCCTTTATGGACGAAAGTGCACGGTAGGCCCGGCGGGCGGATATGACGAGTAGCTTGATCAATCAGTCGCCGACCGTCGAACACCGCCAGGTCCCTACCGTGCGTGGAGTCGCCCAATGCCCGACCCTTGCCTGCTGGCCGTTTCGGCCCGACTGCCGCCTTCCCGATGGTCGACGGCCGAGCTGACGGACGCGGCGGGCGGCCGGTTCAGCGACCGCTTGACCACGATGCTGGGCGGCCTGGGTGTCGAGAACCGGCACTCGGTACTGGCGAACTACCCGGAGGTGCTGTTCGCCGGAGCCGAGCCCGAGGTCGAGGTCGCCGCGTCGGAACTGGCCGCCCGCGCCGCGCGGGACTGCCTGGCGAAGGCCGACGTGGATAGCGCGTCCATCGGCCTGGTGCTCGGTGTCTCGAGCAGTCCCGGGCGATTGCTGCCGAGCCTGGCGTGTGACCTGTTCTCCTTGATACCGGAGATTCCGCGCGAAGCCGTGGCGCTGAGCCTCGAGTACCTGGGCTGCTCGGCCATGGCCAAGGTGGTGGACACGGCGCGCTGGTTTCTCACCGTAGAACCGGACAAACGCGTCCTGGTCTGCTTCCTGGAGGCGATCACCCCGCTCTCCCCTCCGTTGCCCGGCGAATTCGCGCACTTCAGCGAGGTGACGGACGGCGAGCGCCAAAGCACCGTGAACGCGATGCACGGCTTCCTCTTCGGCGACGCCGCGGTCGCGATGCTGCTGGGCGCCGAGGGTGCCGGGCCGACCTTCGGTCCGGTGGCGCACCTGACCAATGAACGGCCGGAGGACGCGGAACTGGGCACCGTACCGGACGGCGGCTCGGACATCCCGGTCGTGTACGGGCGGCGGCTGTACACGCTCGGCCCGGAAGTCACCGCGCGCGGAACGCACTACGCGGTCAGCACCGTGCGGTCGTTGCTGGCAGGCGGAACGAACGGGCTGACGTCGGCTTCCGAGGCGAGCCTGGTGTTCCTGCACACCGGCAGCGGCCGGATCCTGCGCGGGCTGTGCGCCGAGTTCGACGTCGACCCGGCCGGACCGGAAGTCGCGTCCTCGTACCGGATCCCGCGCGAGTACGGGAACACGCTGGGCTGCTCGGTGCCGCTGATGTTCGCCGACCCGATCCGCCGCGAGCCGGGAACCGGGCTGGCGGTCGCGTTCGGGCTCCGCGGTTCTGGTGGACCGGCATTTGCCTACCCACTGGCTTCGATCCACGGTCAGGTACGCCGGGGCGGGGCGCGCCTTGGCTCCGAGACCGACCTGACCTCACGACCCCGACAGCCACCGAAACACCGCCACCGGACTCATCGAGGTCTCGCCGGGATGGGCCGAGTGGCTGGCGGAACCTTTAGACGATCCTGGCCACACGTGCGTAGGCAAATAGCGGCCCGCTCCAACCGTCCTCAGCACTCACGAGACCCGACCTATGCGGTCCTGTCGCGCGGTTGCCCACCTGAAGTACAGGAAGGCCCCCTTCCTTGCGCTAGGCGCAGGGTCCCGGCAAAGTCGGGATCTCGCAGGTCAGGCGGTTATTCGTCGCTGCGTGAGGCTGACGATGCAGGAATGGGGACGGTGAGTGTCCCAAATCCTCCCCACTCGACCCTGGCAGGCGCCAGTGATGCCGAGTCCGGATTACCAAGAGCAGCGCTGACCAGCAGCTCTGCGACTTTGCCTGGACCCTGGCGGAGGCGCGAGGAAGGGGGCCTTCCTGTACTTGGGATCGAGTTCCTTCGGCAGAGCCACGTAAAGGAGTCCTTCAGGGACCGCGATCCTGACTCATCCACCGTACCTAAGACACCCCTGGCTCCAGCCGTCCTTGCCACTCACAAGACGCAGCGCGGTCAGCCACCTACGCCGAGGTCACGAGACCGGATTCGAGGTCGTGCTCGTCTTCCACCTGCGACCGCGACACCATCATCGTGACCAGGTCGAAGATCGGCGTCGCCTCCTTCGGGAAGGAATCCCCCTGCTGGTGCGCGCTTTCGGCGATCATGGCCTGCTACTCCTCAAGAGTGACGACTACATCGACCGTTCACACTAACGGCCGAGCCACGGTGACGGGCCGTATTCGAAGTTTTCGTGCGAGCGAGTCAGCGAGCCGGCGGCTGATGGTGCTCACAGTCCGGCTTCGGACATCTAGCGGCGTTCCGCGGATCCCAGGCCGCGACCATCGACTCATCCCGCTGGGGGAACTGGGCGTCTCGCCGTGCACGCCACACCGAAGCCGGAATCCGCTGCACGAAGTAGACCGTGGACGACCCGGCGCGGCGATCGGCGCTCCGGGCCCGCCGGCCAGGGACCACTCCCCAAACCGGTGTGTTACCAACGGGGCATGCCGCGATCGAAGACTCGGAAAGCCAAGAAGACACGACACCGTCCTCCCCCGAAAGACTCGCGGCGGCCCGCGCACACCCCGCTGGCCGAGGGCGGACTGGTATCGGCCGACGAGGTCGCGAAAACGACGCCCCCGCCACGATTCCCGGCCGATCCTCAGTCTCCCCGCCACTCCGCGGGCGAGCCGCGGGCACTCCGCGACGCCGCCGCGGTCGACGAGCTGTATCACGCGCTGCTGCGTGCGGTGGACCTGCTGAGGAATGGACACGACCCTCAGCTGATGCGGGCTTTCGAGGAAGGGCGCCGCGTGGTGCTCGGACTGCTCAAACCATGGTGGCGAAAGATCTTCCAGCCATCACGTGCCACGTACCTGCACGCTCTGCGCCCGGCGCTCAACGCGCTGAACAAGGAATTGGAGCGCCGCCGTTCGCCTGAGCGCGATCTGCTCGAACGGCGGGCCAAAGCGGCTCCGATCGCCAGCCCGTGCCTGACCACTGACGGATGTGAGAAGTGCGGGACTCGCACCGAACGCCTGCTTCCCATCGTCGAGGACTGCGCGATCGGTCCTCCGCTGGGGTTGCGCCTCGCCTGCGCGACACTGTGCCGGAACTGCAGTGGCACCCCGTTCAAGAACCTGTTCGGACCGGCGGAAATCTCCAGGCGGATCAGGACGCATTCGACCCACTGACCAGTATCGCTGGCGCCGGATCGCCGAGCAGCTGGCCAAGCTGGCACCGCACGAGGGCTGGGCGCCCAAGAAGGCCGGGCACCTGGTCGCCGGGGTCCGCGACCGGCTCGCCAAGGCCGGAGTGCCCGGCCTCACCAAGGAGGAGGGCGGCGAACCGGTGGGCAACGCGCTGAACACTCACCTGATCGGCGAACTCCTGCACTCCGCGACTCTGGACCTGCTCGAACCGCGCGATCGGCTCTGATGTCGCACGAGAAGACTTTGCCGAGAACAGGAAATCAATGAGGATAGGGCCCGGTTTTGGGCTCGTGGCCACTGTGGGCGAACCCGTGGCGGTGGAAGCTGGAGAAGGAATCTCCGAAAGGACATCGGCTACCGGCTGACGTAGCCTCTGACCTGCTGCTTTCCACCATCGTCGAGGTGCCGCGACTCGGCCGCCCCCGTTCCGGAGGCACAGCCGGAATTCGTTCGAGCGACCGTGCTGTCGCCCACACGGGATTCACCTACATGGGGCGTTCCTGGTTCAAGGGTCGGTGAGCGGGCAACCTGGACAAAACCGGTGACCGGAGAAGGTGAGGATCGCGATGACGGCGTGGTGGGGCGCGGCTGGCCTGCTCGGGCTACTCGGCTTTTACGGTCTCGTTCGTTTCCGTCGGCGGAATGACGTTCGACGTGAGGGGCCGGTCGCGGACGTTTTCGCGCGGTATCCCACCGCCTGTGAACCGGCGTTGCCGAATGCCGACGCCGCGCACACCCCGCTGATGATGCCCGCGATCACCCCGGAGACAGTCGCCGACCAGCGGCAGTGGCAGACTCCTCGACCGAATCAGGGCCAGCCACCCAGGCCGGCCCAGCCTGCCCAGCCTGCCGCGGTACCGGCACCGTCCGCGCGACCCCGGCCGGTTGCCGCAGACGCGCGTCCGCCGTCCGAAAGCTCGGTTTCGGTATCACAAGCCGTCCCGAGCCACGAGTCTGCTCCTGCCACGTCGTCGGAAACGAAGAGCCCTGAATCTCGGCCCGACGCTGTGGTGCCGGACCAACGGTCCGCGGAGGCGGGAGCGATCGCCGGAAAACTGGTCTCGGAGCCGCAACCCGACGAGCTGCCGGATACTCAAGGCGAGGTACTGCCCAGGCCCGCGGAACCCGCCTCGCAGAAGCAAAAGCGGTTCCACCCGCGACGCCTGATCGATCCGGTGGTCGATAAAGCCAAGGCAGTTCTCGGACGTGGCTGATCACCACCCATGGTCATGCCCCCGGCGAAGCATCAGATGCCCACACCGCGCGACCGTTTTCGGCACGGCAGTCACATTCAGATAACTCACTGACTCGGCAGTCAGCAGCTATTTTTCTGAACCTACCACCGGGCCCGCCGTTGCTGAACGGGCTGACCAGGGGCACATCGGGAACCAGTTCCCGCATCATCCGGCGGCCGCTCCGGCGAGGAGTCGTCGGCGTCATCGGCCTCGTCATCGACGCCAGAAACATGACCCGCTGACCGATCCGCATTCACGGGGCGATTTTGGGTGCCCGGCCGCGAACTCGGTAATTTCCACGACGTGCGTCCGGTCGCCTTCCCGCTATATCTGGGAGACCGTTCCTGTCCCGGAACGGTTCTTCCGAGAGGACATGCGCAATGATGCGTGGACCATCGTGGGTCGCCGGGGTGCTCGGTGTGGTGACCGCACTTCTTGTGGCGGTACCGGGAATGTCGGGTACGCCCGTCGCCCACGCCGCGTCGGTGGCTGACAGTGAGAACCCTTATGCTCGCGGCCCGGCTCCGACGAAGGAAAGTGTCGAGGCGGCCCGTGGGTCGTTCCTGACCGCGACCGAAAAGGTCCCTGCCGGGCAGAGTTTCGGCGCCGGGACCATTCACTACCCGACCGATACCGGCCAGGGCACCTTCGGCGTGATCGCGGTCGCTCCCGGTTTTCTCGAGTCGGAGGGTGCGGTCGCCTGGTACGGACCGCGGCTGGCTTCCCAGGGCTTCGTCGTCATCACGTTCTCGACCAAGAGCACCTTGGACACCCCGGAGGCCCGGTCCGACCAGCTGCTCGCGGCGTTGCGTTACGTGACGAACACGAGCCAGGCCAAGAACCGCGTCGACCGGGACCGGCTCGCCGTCATGGGCCATTCGATGGGTGGCGGCGGTTCCCTGATCGCCTCCCAGAAGGCACCCACGCTGAAGGCAGCCATCCCGTTGACCGGCTGGAACCCGAAGACGACGTTCTCCGATCTGAAGGTCCCGACATTCGTCGTCAGTGCCCAGAACGACTTCATCGCGCCGGACGGCGCGCATTCACGCCCGTTCTACCAAAGCCTTCCGGCATCGCTGAACAAGGCGTACATGCTGCTGGCGGGAGCCGGGCACATGGTGCCGACGACGCCGAACGTGACCATCGCCAAGTACAGCATCTCGTGGATGAAACGTTTCGTGGACAACGACACCAGGTACGACCAGTTCCTGTGCCCACTGCCGGCGAATGACCCGAAAGTCGCCTCGTACCAGGGGAAGTGCCCGATCGGCTGAGGGTCTGGCCTCGCCTGCGTCAAGCCGCTGTGCCCCTGAACCTCCTCAGGGTCACAGCGGCTCGGCCTTGAAGACGGTGGTCCCCTTCTGTTCGACCCAGACGGCGAGCTGGGTCCGGTTGACGAAGTCGAGCTTGTGCGAGATGTGCTGCAGATGTGTCTCCACGGTGCGCCGTGCGATGACCAGCCGCGACGCGATCTCCCGGTTACTCAGTCCCGCCGCGACCAACCGCGCGATCTCCGACTCGCGCGGCGTCAGTGGCGAAAGTACGGCCGGCGCGCCGGTGGTCAGGTCTTCATCGCGCGCTCGCTGGCCGGTCAGCGCGTCGTGCGGGTCCCGCTGCCGCCCCTCGGCGAACGCGGCGTCGAACTCAACGGTGCCCAGCGCTTTCCGGGTGGCCCGCTGAAATCCCGAATGGGCCACGGAGACTGCCACATCGGGCTCGGCGCCACAACGATCCCAGAGCGTGGCGGCGGTTCCGAACAGTTCCGCCGCGCGGGTCCACTCCTCGCGCCGTGCGGCCACCCAAGCCAGACCGTCCACTCGGTACGCCGCGGAGAGCACGTCGGACCCGCGCAAGTCGATCTCGAGCGCGGCGCGGACACATCGTTCGCCGTGGTCGAGATCGCCGCCGAAGCAGACCTCGGCGACGCCCAGCCCGAACAGCGCCATGGAGCGATACCGATATTCCCCCGCCGCCTCGCACACCCGGCGCATCGAATCCAGCAGTATCCGTGCTCCCGGCAGGTCCCCCCGGTAAGCCATCGCGACGCCCTGGATGAACATCGGATGCATCTGACGCCGCACATCGCCACGCTCGCCGAAGAGCCGCACGGCCTCCGCCGCGTGAGTCATCGAGTTCGGCTCGGTCGACAACATGATCACGAATGCCCGCGCATGGGCGATGTACGGCCGGGCGTCATCGTCCTCGATCGCCTCGGCGGCGATCAAGCGCTGCCGAGCACGGAGCAGGTCCGCGTGCAACGCGGCGCAAAGGGCCGCTATCGCGAGGCCCCTCGCCCGGCCCGGGGCGTCCGGTTCGACCGCGGCCAGTGCGCGATCGATCCAGTCGCTCAGCTCCCAGGCGGCACCGCGGGCCACCCAGTATTCGATCGTCTCCGTGGACATCGCCAACGCCACCGAGCCTTCGCCGGGAGTGCGCAGCGACCACGACAGCGCTTCACGGATATCGGCGTGCGCGGCAGTCAAGCACTCGAACGCCTCGTCCTGCCCCGGCCCGAACCAGGTGCCTGCCGCCTGCCGGATCAGCCGAGCGTAGTGATCACGGTGTTTCTTCGTCACGGCGGGCGCATCACCGGAATCGATGAGCAGCCCGCCGCCGAATTCACGAAGGAGCCGGAGCATTCGATAGCGCACCCTGTCCGTGCCGTCGACGCGGACCAGCACAGACTTGTCGACCAAGCCGTCCACGGTGTCCAGCACGGTCGCGGGGTCCAGTCCCCCGTCCTCTGGCTGGCCGCAGACGTCCTCGACCGCGGCCATATCGAACTGTCCCGCGAACACCGAACACCGCGCCCAGACAGCTCGCTCGGTCGCCGTGCACAGGGAAAGGCTCCACTCGATGGTGGTGCGCACCGTCCGATGCCGCTCGACGGGCATCCGGAGACCTGTGGCCAGCACACCGGAACTCTTCTCGACCCGGTCCGCGATCTGTGACGGCGACAAAGCACGGATACGGGCCGCGGCGAGTTCGATCGCCAGCGGCAAGCCGTCCAGTTGACGGCAGAGCCGCACGACAGGCACGACGTTGCCGTCCGTGACCCGGAACGAGGGCAAGACGCCGGCGGCGCGCTCCGCGAACAGCCGCACCGAGGGAAAGGCGAGCGCACCCTGAGGTGTCGTGGTCTCCTCGGGCGGCACGGCCAACGGCGCGATCGTCAGCACGTGCTCCCCGGCAAGCCCCAGCGAACAGCGGCTGGTGGCCAGGATCACGAGGTTCCGGCAGTCGTGGAGAAGCGCGTTGATCAGCTCCGCGCAACCGGCGAGAAGATGCTCGCAGTTGTCCAGTAACAGCAACGACCGCCGAGGGCTCAGATACGCCACCACGGTGTCCAGATCCGTGCGCCCCGCCGTGTCGTGCAGAGTCAAGCTGTCGGCGACCGTGCGCGCGACGAGACGTTCGTCCCGCAACTCTCCCAGCCCGACGACCACCACCCCGCCGGGGAAATCCCGGGTGAGTGAACTGGTCACCTTGGCGGCCAACCGTGTCTTGCCCACCCCGCCGGGACCGGTCAAGGTGACCAGGCGCTCCGAGCCAAGCAGCCGCCGTACCTCGTTCTCGTCCGCCAAGCGGGCGATGTAGCTCGTCAGCGCTCGCCATGGGACCTCGTTGTCCGTCATCTGTCTCACCGCCCATAAGTGCCGTCGGCCGAACACCTGTGATCAGACATCGAAGCATGCTCGTGAATTCGGCGCCCTCCTCGGGGACGGCACCTGGGTCTACGTAGTTTCGACGATGCGCGTCGCGGCACTTGACCGGCACAGTGTCGCCGACGTGGCTTCAGCGCCACACCCGTGTCCGACGACTCCAGGAACCCCCACATGCGAAAACACATCATGTCGGTGCTCAGCGTGGCTCTGGCATTCGTTCTGGCTGCCCCGGCCGCTCCGGCGCAGGCGGCACCCACTTCCGTCACCGATTCCTACTGGGCGCCGGGCCCGCACACCACGATCAAGTTGCGTGGCGGGCCCGATCACACCTTCTACTATCCGAGCGATCTCACCGCCGGCTCCCGCCATCCGGTCATTCTCTGGGGCAATGGCACCGGCGCGACACCCGACGCCTACGACTTCCTGCTCCAGCACCTGGCCTCCTGGGGATTCGTGGTCGCCGCGGCGAACACCAAAAACGCCGGATCGGGTTCGGAAATGCTGGCGGGGGCACGATTCCTCATCGAGGAGAGTAAACGACCCGAAAGCAGGTTCTACCAAACCATCGACGAAAAGGAAGTGGGCGCGACCGGACATTCACAAGGGGGTGGCGGCGCGATCGTGGCGGGCGCCGACCCGATGGTGACCGTCACCGCGCCGATCCAGCCCGGCCCGCAAGGCGACGTCCGCACGCTGAGGGGACCGAGTCTGCTGGTCGCCGGACAGACGGACACCATCGTCCCGTCCGTCTACGTCCGAGCCAGGTACTACCAAGCCGCCCAGATTCCCGCCGTCTTCGCAGAGCTACGGAACTCCGACCACTTCTTCTCCAACGGCGGAGCGAAACGCCTCGTCGGGGCGATGACCGCGTGGTTTCGATACTGGCTCGCCGACGACCAGCAAGCCGCGCCCCTCTTCTTCGGGCCGAGAGCTTCTTGTGGTCTCTGCCGCCAGAAAGACTCCTGGTCGACGGTCGAACGCAACACCAAGGCCCGGCAAATACAGTCTGAATAACCTTCGCGCGCGAACCGGCGCCACCTCGCGGGCCACGGAATAGAGGATCTCCTCAAGGTACGCGAATGAAAAGTTCTTTACGGTCTTGTAAAAGTCCAACCGGTCGAGTTGGTTATGCGGGGACAACGGAAAATGACGAGGTCGTCGTCGAGCGGTCCAAACCACCGTCAAATGCTCGACTCCCTGGCCGAGCGATACGCATCCGCCTTGAGTGGACCGTTCCGGCGACATTTGACGGCAAGACTGTCGCCACCATGCTCGCCGATACTGACGTCAGCTCACAATTGTGACGACAGCCAAACCGCCATCCATACCAGGCATCCGAGCGCCCCACCGACTCCGAACGCGAGCAGCATCCGCCGGGCGGCGGCGATCTCTCCGGGCCGTCCGACCGTCTCGGTCATCCCGGCTCGTACTGTCGTCATCTCCGTCATGCCGATGAACTTCCCGGACAATCCCCAGTTCACACCCGAACTTCTGCCGCTCAACCGAATGGGTGCTACATCCGTCCCTTCCGCGAACGTCGCGGAAGGTGCGGTGTGCAGTCCGGGCAATGCCTGGAATTACTCTCGTAACCAGCATTCGAAGCCGCCCCAACGAGGGAGGAACATGGGGCTTCGGACCTGCGAAAACAGCGGAAACGCCTGGTCAGGTCTGGTTGATCTTCCTTGACACGGAGGAGGCGATGGCCTTCGAAGCGGTCTCAAGCCGTCCCCCAGCATCGTCCGCTCACTCAACGCGAGCGCGACCGACCCGATCCACCGGTCTCGAAAGCTTGCAGGTGACAGTCGGCAAAGGCGGGTCAAGGTTTGCTCGCGAAGACCCACCTGTTGCTCGCCAGGGCGTCGTCCGGCTCGGGCCGGGGGCCGCGCCCGAACTCGCGGGTGAAGTCGAAGGGTGTCTTGACCTCGGTGATCCACCCTCGGCTCTCGAGGTCTCCGATGGAGTCGGGGCGTGGTTCCCGGTCGAACAGGGTGAGCAGGTCAACCCCGATCCGCTGTTTCGCCGAGGTGTAGACGGCGTTCGCACGTACTTCGGGGCGCTCCACGCCGAGTTTGACCTCGAACGCCAGCGAACTGCCTTCGGTGCTCAGGCTGTCCACGGTGGAGATGAGGCTCCGCTCGGCGGCACTGGACAGGTAGAGCAGCAGGCCTTCGGCCAGCCAGACACTCGGCAGGGCCAGGTCGAATCCGGCGGCGATCAGGGTGGCCGCCCAGTCGCCGCACAGGTCGCCCGCGATCGGTACGCGTCGTATTTTCGTGGTGGCGCTCAGGTCGTCGAGGACGTCCTGTTTGAACCCCAGCACGGGTTCCCGGTCGATCTCGAACAGCACACAGCCCGCGGGCCAGTCGAGCCGGAAGGCCCGCGAATCCAGACCCGCGCCGAGGAGCACGACCTGACGTCCTCCGGCCCGCGCCGACCGGAGAACGAAGTCGTCCAGGACCCGGGTTCGCAGGCCGAAGTAACGCCCGAGCCTGCCCCACAGAGGATCGGCGTCCCCGGCAGGCACCTGCTCCATGCGCAGCGGCCACGGGTCGCAGGTCCGGGCGGCACGCACGAAATGCTCCGCGTAGCCGTCCTTGGCGAGCGAGTCCGGGCGGTGGGTTTCGATCGCACGGGCGGCCGCGACCATGAGCGCGGTCCGGCCGACACCCAGTTCTATCGCGCCGTCGTCGTGTTTCGCATCGGCCAATGCTCCTGCCTTTCGGGCGATGACCACGCTTCCGGGTCGTCGAGGGTGGCCAGACGAGCGCCGTAGACAGTGCTCATGAAGCGCAGGATCGTGTCGTCGGGCAGATGAAGACTCGTCGTGCAGTCGGTCAGGACGGTCACGTGGAACCCCTGCTGGAACGCCGTCCGCGCGGTGGAGTCCACGCAGACGTCGGTGTAGAGACCCGCGAACACCAGATGTCCGACACCGTTGCGGACGAAATGGTCCTCGAAACCGTTGGTGAGGAAGGCGTCAAAGCGCGCCTTCTTGGTGAAGACACGTTCGCCGGGGCCCGGCGAGACCCGGTGGAATTCCGCACCCCAGGTACCTTCCCGGCATTTGGGTCGTTTGCCGAGCGACAAATCCCGGTGCCGCCAGCTCGGTCCCTGATGTTCGGCGTCGCCGTGGAACCGGACGAAGACGACCTCGGTGCCGCGAGCCCTCGCCACGTCCACCGCCCGCACCGCACCGGCCGTCGCCGCGTCCACTGTGGACAGATCGCCCGCATACCCGGCCGCCACCACCGGTCCGGTGCAGAAGTCGTTCTGCAGATCCATGACGACCAGCGCCGTCCCGGTCATCCCTCCACTGCCGAGACGGCGTCGGCGGGCCGTCCGGGTTGCGTCAGCAGGTCCACCACGGCGTCCGTCACCTCCGTAGTCGAGTGAGACCCGCCGAGGTCCGGCGTCGTGATCTCCCGGCGCCCGGCGGACTCGAGAGCGTTCTCCGTGCTCTTGATCGCGCCCGCGCAGCCGGCGTGCCGTTCCGCGATCGCCGCCGCGGCCCGGATGGTCGCCACGGGATTGACGATGCCAAGGCCCGCCAGATCGTCGGCGGAACCGTGGACGGTCTGGTACTCGACCAGCCCGGCGACGTCGGGATGCAGGTGGATGTTCTCGGTGTAGCGGTTCTCCTGCCGTTCGGAGCCCAGCCGGTCCAGCAGGACCACATGCATGATGTCGGCCCATTCGTTGGCACCGATGATCACCGTGTGTCGCGGCAACCCGTGCTCGATGAGGTTGCGGTTGACCGTGTCCGGCTGGGCCAGGGCGATCTCCACGCCGTGCCGTGCCGCGATCTCCGCAACCCAGTCACCGAGAGCGCCGTCGAGCAGATGGAACTTGTAGGCCATCACCACCTGTTCAACCTGCTCATCGGGCCACTGCCGCCGGGCCTGTTCCAGTGCGGCGGCGACCACTTTCCCGGTGATCTCCTTGCTGAACCTCATGGTGCGGTGAACGACACCGGGACCGTGGCTGTTCTCACCGGTATAGAAACCCTGGGCTTCGTCGCGCACCATCAGCAGCGACGAGTCCGGACCCTCGATGAGGTCGACCTTCACTGCCTGCAGGCGCTCGCGGACCAGGTACAACGACTGGGCGTTGATCGCCGTCCGGAAGACGGCGGTGGTGCCCACGAGTGCCTGAGTGCGGCAGAACCGCTCGTAGTGGTCGGCGTCCTGCCGGGTCAATCCGCCGATATCCGCGAAGCCACTTCCTGCGGCTTTGAGGGAGAAGTACGAGTGATACAGCCTGGGCGAGCGCACAATGCGGATGGTTGTCGAAAACGCCTGCCCGAGGGTGGTCAGGACACGTTCGAAGACGTTCGCGAGTTCCGGTCCGGTACCGCGGCCGACGGCCAGTCCGATGGTGGGGTCCACCGTGCTCCTTTCGCTGCTCGGAGGCCGGGTTCAGGCTGTGGGCGCGCCGCTGACCAGGTGATCGCCGGCGATGCCCGTCTTCGTCGGGCTGTAGTAGTCCTTGATCCCGGTCACCCAGGTCGAGACGGTGATCTGGTCATCGGCGGACGGGCCGAAAGCATCGAAGAGCGCGTCGATGTTGGCCCGGTCGAAACCGATCGCCGTCATAAGCGCGTGGAAGACGTGCCGCTCGATGAATCCGTCCCCGTCGGGGTCTCCCAGCGCCGCGAGCGACTCGGCGAAAACACTGATGGTCGAATCGAACCGTTCCGGTGACAGCACGACTGCGGTGTACTCGTCGAAGCTGACCTCGCCGTCGCGGTCGACGTCCAGTTCCTCGGCCAGGGTCCGCCAATACTGCTGGAACGCCGCCCGCATCGCGTCCTTGGCCGCTGCACTGGATTCGGGTGCCGCCTCGACGACATCGATCGCCATGATCTCGAAATCATCGGCTTCGAGATGCCCGTTTCCGTTGCGGTCGAACAGATTGAAGATGAGCGTGACACGTTCGAGGGCATCCGTCTGCATCAAGGAACCATCCTTCACTCGGATCGAAATGGGGAATGGTGAAATACTCGGTCGTGACTATGCCAGCGGCGACGCCAGGGAAAAATACGAAGAACCCGGCCACCACCGTAAAGTGTGGTTTCCCGCCGAAAGCGTCCAGAACGCCCGAAAGCCCGTTGATTCACCCCCGGCCAGTGTGCAGCGCCCACACTGGGCCGGCACCGAAGCAACTCTCGGTCTTCACTCTCACGCCGAGGCTCCTCCCCCGGCAGCACCCGAGTCCTGATCGGGTCCCCGGCCGCGACCCACCGTCACCCGGTTCGAGTCGACGCCCTACTCCGATATGCAGGTCACGCGGTGATACGCATGACCGTCGAATGCCGGAGCACCACCCCGGATCGCATCGCCCATGAAGCATGGATGGAGCGCATCGGCACAGCTGTGGCGCGACGTCACCCGCGGCTGCGCACGCACCGACAGCGCCGGCGCGCCGATGCCACGGTGGCCCGCCTTGTCCTCATTCCGGCGTGACGTCCGTGCAGGACTGGGCTGACGATCTCGAGTACCGCCCAGCTGCGGGTTTGTCCCGTGGTCCTGGCGAGGTGTCCCGGACAGTGAGGTGGACCGGGCCGATACCCACAGTGGGCCAGTGCGCAGCCATCGGTAACGCTCCTCGATCTCACATGTCAGGGTCGCCCGAAACGTCCGGCGGATTTGCGCGAAGATCGGGCGTAACCAGCTCAGGGAAATCGCCATCACGCCGGTGATCGCCAAATCCTTGGCCAGTTCCAGGCGTGGGCCGCCAGTCACCACGGCGACGGTGATTCCCATTCCGAAGCGGACAAGGTGAATCTTATTGGTACGCTGGAAAGTCACGATCGAGCCGAGCAGCGACACGGACGTGGCGCCGACCAGCGCTACACCACAGGCCAGCAGTCCGAAGTAGACGATTAAGAGAAAAGCGACGTTTTTCCTATCGCAAGCCAGAATCGCTGCGTCCCCTGCCACAAGGTGTAGCGCGCGTCAGGAGATCACGCTCGATCGGAGTCATCACCACCGAGCCGGTGAAGATCCCGTCGCGATCGTGGTGCGAGAACCCCCAGCACCGAACGCACCTACCCCTTCCGCGGCACGGTCCTTCACAGCTACAGAAGGCGCATGGCTGGTGACACGAAACACAACAGGCTCTTCTACTACCTGCGCTGGCCGGGAGGGAACAACCGCGGCGACGCCGGGCTTCCGTCAGCCATCCGGCTCCGGGAGGACGAATTACTCGAAGCCGACCTGACCGAGGTGGCACGCGGCAGGGCTCGGTTCTGCGGCAGACGCGAGACGACGTTCCTGACGACCCCTTCGCCAGAACTACAACAAGCTCGAGGACGACAAGATCACAGCACTGGTCGCGATCGCCCACCTCGACGCGGAAGACGTGAAGCAGTCGGCGAAGGCCACGTTGGCAGATCTGGCCTTGGGCGCTACTCCGCCGTCTCTTCGAGGTCACCAGCTCACCGTCAAGGTGCGTGGCGTGGGTGACCATTACCATCGAACTGCCGGTCGACTGCCGGAAACCGCGGAAAGGATCGGCGACACGATGACTTTCATCCCAAATCCAAGAAGTCCCGACCGAAACGGTCGGGACTTCTTGGATGGAAGCTGCCTGTACCCCCGATGGGATTCGAACCCACGCTACCGGCGTGAGAGGCCGGCGTCCTAGGCCGCTAGACGACGGGGGCTAGGATCTTCCTCCTGCGAGAGGAGGGTTTTCAGTTGTTCACCTGCGGTGTTGCTGAGGAGAAACTTACCAGACCGGATTCCCCACCTTCTCAGGGGGGTCACTCTGTGTTTCACTCCGGAGAGTTCTCCAGCTGGGGTACCAGGACTCGAACCTAGACTAACTGGACCAGAACCAGTCGTGCTGCCAATTACACCATACCCCAGTGAGGTACCGTTCCGGTCTCGACCGGCTCAGTACCGCACGAGAAAGAATACTAGAGCACGCTGTTCCCCACCGTGAAAGCGGGGGTCTCACTAGCACGCTGAGCCGGGACGCCGAGTTTCGCGAACTCGGAAACGAGCAGCTCAGGCAGCTCTTCGAGGCCGGAGATGGTGTGCACGCCCGCCGGGGCGCGCTCGGCGATGCCGTCCCTGTCGAGCCAGACTGCGCCCAAGCCGGCGTCGCGCGCGCCGATGGCGTCGGTGTCGAGCTTGTCGCCGACGTGGACAGCCTGGGCCGGGTCGCAGCCGAGGCCGAGGCAGACCGAGTGGAACATCGCCGGGTCCGGTTTGGCTACTCCGAGTTCACCGGCGATGGCCACGTGGTCGAAGAACCGGGCGAGCCCGAGGTCGGCGATCTTCTTGCGTTGATGCGTGCCCGAGGCGTTCGTGACGGCCGCGACGAGGACACCGGCGGCTCGCAGCCATTCCAGGCACGGGAGGACATCTTCGAACAATTGCCACGAACGGGTGAGGATTTCACGGCGACGCCTTTCGAAGCCGGCGACCTGGTCTTCGTCGGCCAGAATGCCGATCTCGTCGAGGAAGCATTCAGTACGACGGTGATGCATGGTCGCGTAATCGATTTCACCCGCCACCACCAGCGCGACATGCTCTTCGGTGATCAGATCCCACAGTGGCCAAAGGTCGTTCTGGCCGGTGAGCGCGCGCAGGCTGAGCCGGATCGCCGCCGTGCAGTCGATCAGCGTGTCGTCGATGTCGAGGCACACCAACCGTAATTCCGGGGGCTCCCAAGGGACGCCGTCCCGAACGTCCGGCGTGGTTCGTGACGGGGTCCGGGGCACGAGAGCGAAATTCACCAAGTGAGGCTAGGGCACTCAGCGCGATCGCGACTCTGCCGATGAGGTGATTAAGGCTGCTCTGTTCCGGCGCGGGCACTCTACTCCCAGTTGGTGAGATGTCGTGTTTTAGTTACCGGGCAACGACTAAGCGGGCGCCCGAGTGAATTGTCGATACCCGGCGGCCCGTCCGATTCGCGGCGCGTACACCCTGTGACGACAACGAAATCCTTACGCGGCTTGCGGCATCGACCGTCCACAAGGGCGCTTCGCGGCCGTTGTCCTTCCAGGACCATCCGGGCTTCTTGAGTCCTGTTTGGACAGTCGGTCGGGCGTCCGCCGAACACACGCGGACCGGTGAGACCTCGACCATGGCCCGAACAGCGTATCTGCCCGGATGGCGCTTGACGCGTCGGTCGAGCAGGTGCATGCTGAGCTTATTCAACAAGTGATGAATAAGGATTCGAAGGGGTGGGACGGATGAACGAACGCACGAACTGCGTGGTCGTCGGCGGTGGCCCCGCGGGCATGGTCGCCGGATTGCTGCTGGCCAGGGCCGGGGTCGAGGTCACGGTGCTGGAGAAGCACAAGGACTTCCTGCGGGACTTCCGCGGCGACACGGTGCACCCGTCGACGCTGACCCTTCTCGACGAACTGGGGCTCGGCGAAAAGTTCCTCAGCTTGCCGCACAGCGAGATCGCCTACGCCGGCTTCCCGACCGAGGACGGCACGATGATGCGACTGGCCGATTTGACCCGGCTGAAGGTGGCGCATCCCTTCATCGCCATGGTCCCGCAGTGGGACTTCCTGGACCTGCTCGCCGACGCCGGCGCGAAGGAGCCCACGTTCACGCTGCGACAGAGCACCGAGATGACCGGGCTGATCCTCGAGCGGGGCCGGGTGACCGGTGTGCGTTACCGCGACACCGAAGCGAAGACCGGCGAACTGCGTGCCGACCTGGTGATCGCGGCCGACGGCCGCTGGTCGCAGGCCAGGCGGGAGGCCGGGCTGGTTCCGAAGGAGTACGACACCCCGTTCGACGCGTGGTGGTTCCGGATCTCGCGGCGTGACGGGGAACTCGAGGGCAGGCTGGCCCCGAAGATGCGAGACCGCCGGTTCGCCGTGCCGCTGCCACGCAAGGGCTACTTCCAGATCGCCTACCTCAGCCCCAAAGGCGACGACCTGCGTGACAAGGGCATCGAAGCGTTCCGGGCCAACGTGGCCGCGGTCCTGCCCGAACTGGCCGACCGCGTGGACGAGCTGAAGACGACCGACGACATTAAATTCCTGGACGTCAAGCTGAACCTGTTGCGGAAATGGCATCTCGACGGGCTGCTGTGCATCGGTGACGCGGCACACGCGATGTCACCGGTCGGCGGAGTCGGTATCAACCTCGCGGTGCAGGACGCGGTCGCGGCCGCCACCCTGCTCGCCGGCCCGTTGCGCCGGGGGCGGCCGTCGGTGGCGGATCTGGCGAAGGTCCGCAAGCGCCGTCTCGCGCCGACGATGCTGGTGCAGGGGCTGCAGCGCATGCTGCACAAGAACGTCCTGCGGCCGGTGATGGAGGGCAGGCGTAATGGTCCGCCCGCGCCGATGGTGAAGCTGTTCAGCCGTTTCCCCGTGCTGTCCTACGTCCCCGCGCGGCTACTGGGCCTCGGCCTCCGGCCCGAGCACGCCCCGACCTTCGCGCGGCGGGCGATGGAGCCGGTGGACGGTTAGCCTCCGGATGCTATGAACGGTCCGTTACTTGCGAATTTTGCAAGTAACGGACCGTTCATAGCACGCTTTAGACGCTCTGCACCGGGTTCGTCAGGGTGCCGATGCCCTCGATGGTGATCGAAACGGACTGACCGTCCTCGATCGGGCCGACGCCCTCGGGAGTACCCGTCAGGATGATGTCGCCGGGCAGCAGGGTCATCACGCCGGACACGAACTCGACCAGCTCGGGGATCTTGTGCACCAGGTCCGACGTCCGGCCGTTCTGCTTCAGGACACCGTCCACCTCGGACTTGAGCGCGAGGTCGGCCGCGTCGATCGAAGTCTCGATCCACGGACCGAGCGGGCAGAAGGTGTCGAATCCCTTCGCGCGGCCCCACTGACCGTCGGCCTTCTGCAGGTCACGCGCGCTGACGTCGTTCGCCACCGTGTAGCCGAGGATCACGCTCGCCGCGCGGGCGGCGGGCACGTTCTTCACCGGCTGGCCGATGACGATGGCCAGTTCGCCCTCGAAGTCGACGCGGCCGATGCCGTCGGGAACGCGAATGGGCGTGTTCGGGCCGATCACCGTGGTCGACGGCTTGATGAACAGCATCGGGTCCTGCGGGACCTCGTTGCCGAACTCGGCCGCGTGCTTGGCGTAGTTCCGGCCGACCGCGATCACCTTCGACGGCAGGATCGGCGCGAGCAGCCGGACATCGGCGAGCGGCCAGCGCTTGCCGGTGAAGTTGGGGTTGCCGAAGGGGTGCTCGGCGATTTCGAGTACCTGGGCGTCGTCGCCGTCCCCTTCGACCGAAGCGAACGCGACACCACCGGGATGAGCAATACGGGCTAGACGCACTCCCCCACTGTACGACTCCTCAGGCCGGGGCCGCGGAGAGGGACTTGTGCACCAGCGCGTCGCACAGCGCGAGCCAGCTCGCTTCGACGATGTTGCCGTGCACGCCGACGGTGGTCCATTCCCGCTCGCCGTCGCTGGTCTCGACGAGCACCCGTGTGACGGCGTCGGTGCCCGGATGGCCGGGCAGGATCCGCACCTTGTAGTCGGCCAGCTCGACACTGTCCAACCAGGACAGATGCGGGCTGAGCGCCTCGCGCAGGGCGGCGTCGAGCGCGTGCACGGGGCCGTTGCCCTCGGCGGTGGCGATCACCCGCTGCCCGGCGACGTGCACCTTCACCGTCGCCTCGGAGACGACCTCGCCGTCGGAGCGGTGGTCCAGTACGACCCGGTACGACTCGAGTTCGAACGGCGGTTCGTCGAGGACGTCGCTCTGCGGGCCGTCGACCTCCCGCCGAAGCAAGAGTTCCAGTGAAGCGTCCGCAGCCTCGAAGGACCAGCCTTCGGCTTCGAGTCGCTTCACCTTGCGTATGGCGCTAGCCAGTGCCTCGGGCTGGCCGGCAAGGTCGACCCCGAGCTCACGTCCCTTGAGCTCCAGGCTGGCCCTGCCGGCCATCTCGGTGACCAGTACCCGCATGCCATTGCCGACAGAAGCTGGATCGATGTGGTTGTACAGCAACGGATCCACCTTGATCGCGCTCGCGTGCAGTCCCGCCTTGTGAGCGAAAGCCGACGCCCCTACGTAAGCCTGGTGGGTGCAGGGGGCGAGGTTGGCGATTTCGGCGAGAGCATGGGAGACCCGGGTGAGCTCGGCGGCGCCTCCGGTCGGGAGCACCTCCATTCCGAGCTTGGTCACCAGATTTCCCGTGACGGCGAACAGATCGGCGTTACCCGCCCGTTCGCCGTAACCATTGGCGGTGCACTGGACGTGCGTCACGCCTGCCTGCACGGCGGCGACGGAGTTCGCCACCGCGCAGGAAGTGTCGTCCTGACAATGGATTCCGAGCCGGAATCCGGTCCTTTCCTTGACCTCGCGGACGGTTTCCGCGAGGCCGAGCGGCAACTGGCCGCCGTTGGTGTCGCACAGCACGGCGACGTCGGCGCCCGCGTTCATCCCCGCGTCGAGCACCTTCAGCGCGGTGTCCGGGGAGAACGCGTAACCGTCGAAGAAGTGTTCCGCGTCAAGGAAGACGCGGCGACCTTCGCCGACGAGGAACGCGACGGTGTCCCGCACCATCGCGCAGGCTTCGTCGACGTCGACCCGCAGCGCGCGTTCGATGTGGCGGAGGTCCGATTTGGCCACCAGCGTGATCACCGGCGCCTGCGAATCGAGCAGGGCCCGCACCTGCTTGTCCTGATCCGCGGTGGTGCCCGCCTTCCGCGTCGCGCCGAACGCGACGAGTGCCGCGTGGCGCAGCTTCAGTTCGCCCGAAGCCGCGCGGGCGAAGAATTCCGTGTCCTTGGGCAGCGCGCCCGGCCATCCGCCTTCGATGAACCCGACCCCGAGGTCGTCGAGCAGCCTCGCCACCGCCAGTTTGTCCGTGACGGAGTAGGAGATCCCCTCGCGCTGCGCGCCATCGCGCAACGTCGTGTCGTACAGATGGAAGGCGTCGCCGAGCGGCGTATCGGCGGGCTCCGTGCGGGTCACGGGGGACTCCTCGTGGTGACAAAGCTGATTCGGGCAACAAAAAAACCTCCCGCATGGGTGCGAGAGGTTGCGCGCCGGGGGCTCTTGTGGAGCTGTTATCCGGCGCGCTCGGCGATAATGATGGTGCAGGAGGTCACGGACGCATCATCGCACACGCTCCGTCGGGCGTCCACAAGCCGGGCGACAGTTCCCATTCGCTGAGACGGCGGCTGAAGGGGACTTTGCCCGCGTCTCACGCGGTGAAGGGGACTTTCCCCGCATGACATGCGGGGAAAGTCCCCTTCAGCCGACCGGCAGAGGCAAGAAGCGTGAGTGGCGATTCGTGTATCGGGCGAAGGTGCCGTGTCGGATCGCAGGTCCGTGAAGGCCTCCTTAAGGGACTCTGGGTCCCTCAAGGAGGCCTTCACGGACTTCGTAGCCGAGCCACTGACGTCACGGGCGTCCCAGTGTCACCCAGGGATCACATCAGCGGGTGGTGAAAGCCTCCTAAACGCACGCGGGCGCGGGGCGACCAGGCACCACAGCGTTCGCCCTCGGACGCGATGAACGGGACTCTTCTTGCGAAATTTGCAAGGAAAGTCCCGTTCATCACACGGTGACTAGTGCGTGACCGGGCGCACGTTCGATGAGACGAGCGCCGCCAGCCGGTCACCGATCGCGTGCGTCGCACCGGGCGACGCCTGGTCGCGGGTCGCCAGGTCGAAGGCCACCGAGGCCTCGATCCGCCGCGCCGCTTCCTTCTGTCCCAAGTGGTCCAGCAGCAGCGAGACCGACAGCACCGCGGCGGTCGGGTCGGCGAGACCCTGGCCCGCGATGTCCGGCGCGCTGCCGTGCACCGGCTCGAACATGCTCGGGTTCCGCCGGGTGATGTCGAGGTTCCCGCTCGCCGCCAGCCCGATGCCACCGGTCACCGCCGCCGCGAGGTCGGTGATGATGTCGCCGAACAGGTTGTCCGTCACCACGACGTCGAACCGCGAGGGATCGGTCACCAGGTGGATGGTCGCGGCGTCCACATGGGAGTAGGCGACCGTCACCTCCGGGTGCTCCAGAGAGACCTCTTCGACGATCCGTGACCACAGCGAACCCGCGTACTCCAGCACGTTCGTCTTGTGCAGGAGCGTCAGGTGCTTGCGAGGCCGCGCCTCGGCACGGTTGAACGCGTCGGTCACCACGCGCCGGACGCCGAACGCCGTGTTGACGCTGACCTCCGTCGCGATCTCGTGTTCGGTGTCCTTGCGCAGCAGGCCACCGTTGCCGGCGTACGGGCCCTCGGTGCCCTCACGCACGACGACCATGTCGATCTCGCCCGAGTCGGCGAGCGGGCCACGCACCCCCGGGTACAACCGGGCGGGCCTCAAGTTCACGTGGTGGTCGAGCTCGAACCGGAGCCGCAGCAGCAAACCACGCTCCAAAATGCCGCTCGGCACCGTCGGGTCGCCCACCGCGCCCAGCAAAATCGCGTCGTGCTGACGGAGTTCGCCGAGCACGGACTCCGGAAGCAGCTCACCGGTGGAGTGCCACCGGGCGGCGCCGAGGTCGTAGTTCGTGATCTCCGCCGTCGGCGCGACCTCACCGAGCACTTTGAGCGCCTCGGCGACCACTTCGGGCCCGATCCCGTCTCCTGGGATCACCGCGAGCCGCATCCACACACCTCCGTAGACCAGGCCACCGACAGTCCGGATGGCCCATCCGCAAGAAAACGCCAGCAGCGGAAGGTTACCGGCCGTAGCCCGGTAGCCGTAGCCGCACCACCCTTATGCCGGAATCTCCCACAGAGCGAGACAGCCGAAAGAGTGAATACAAGAAGGGACGCCCTGGCGGAAAGCATGCCGCCAGGGCGTCCCTCACCTCATTGAACGCGGGTTACCGCACTACCGCGTCAGCCCACACCGATCGGCTGGCGCCCGGTGTGCCGTCCGCCGTTGCCCGGCCGGTCGACGCCGGCGTTGCCGTTACCGGCGTTCACCTGGATCTTCACCACGTTCGCCCGGTTGCCCGAGGCGTTGTGGTGATCGATCGCCAGCAGGCCGAGGACGGTGTCCTGTGCGGCCGTGTTGCGGTTGACCACCAGCGCCGTGCCCGGCTTCGCGACGTAGCCCAGCGCGGAGTCGCCGCCACCCTGGACCGTGTACGCGGGAGCCAAGGCGTCGAATGAAAGCGGCGTGCCGACGTGGTCGATCGTCGACGAGTCCGCACCCGGCGCCGCGTAGAACCCGGAGGTCCCGACCGTGTAGCTGATCTTGTGCGAAGCGGCGTTCGGGTCGATGCCCAGCGCGGCGATGCTCACCGGCAGCACGACGACGTTGGTGTCGTACACGTTCGTGTCGACGTCGCCGAGCTGGCCGTTGACCGGCTGGATGTCCACCTGCGGGAAGCCCGGCTTCAGTGCCACCGTGACGGCCACCAGCACATCGGTGGCGGTCACCTTCGTGACATAGGTCTCGAAGTCCGGCTGCCCGTCGCCCGTGGTGTCGATGTCCACGAACGGCGAGGTGTTGCTGCCCAGGTTGGCCAGGTCGCTCCAGGTGGTGAGACCGAAGGCCAGCAGCGCGTTCTCCGGCTCTCCCTGCGCCTTGGCCAGCGGAGCCGTGGACGCCGCTCCGACGTAGCGCAGGTCGGCACCCTTGGCGGTCTGGTTCAGCGTGCAGTCGGTGGTGACACCGCCGTCGCACTCGGGCAGCTGCGGGGATTCCGCCTGCAGCTCGAGCACGCTGATCAGCGAGCGGTACCGCTGCGGGCCGGTGCCCTGGTCCACGCCCTTGCCGGTCAGGTTCAGCACGGCCTGGGTCTGGCCGTCGCCGAAGTTGACCGTGCCCGGGGTGTTGATGGCCGAGACGGGCTTCGGCGCGGAGTACACCGAGAGTCGCAGCGGAACGGTGGTTCCGCTCTTCGGAGTGAACGCGATCCGGCCGGAGGCGTCCGCCACGAACTGCCGGGCGAGGCCGACCTGCGAGGCCGCCATGGTCGGGTCCATGACCTTGCGCAGCGCCTTGGGGTCGGCGATCTTCAGGGTCACCTTCACCAGCGCGACACCGCGCGGGTTCAGCTTCACGGTCGGCTTGTCCACTGTGTATTCGACACCGGGGAGCGAGTTCACGGCTTCGTAGCCCACCGAGTACTCGACCGGCTTGATGCCCTTGTTGACCACCTTGACCGTCTTGGTCAGGGTGACCGGGCCGCCCGCTTCGACGACGCCGAAGTTGACCGAGACGAAGCCGGGGTTGTCGACGACGTAGGCCAGGACCTGGTTGTCCAGCGCGGCCTTCGCGTCGATCCGGCCACTGCCGACGCGCTGCGGCCCGTACGTGCGGCCCGACGCGTCGTGGATGTCGTGCCCGGCGGTGTTGATGACCGAGGCCTTGACCTCTTCGACCGACCAGTCGGGGTGCGCCTGACGGATCAGGGCGGTGATACCCGAGGTGTGCGGAGCCGCCATCGACGTCCCGGAGATGACCAGGCGACCGGCCCCGCTTCCGCTCAGCGCGGACGAGATCGAGTCACCGGGCGCCGCGACGTCCGGCTTGAGCGCCGGCCCGCGGCCGCCACGCGAGGTGAACGAGCTCGGGGTGTCCACAATGGACTGGTCGGTGGTCGGCACGGACACGCGGCCCTTGCCGGTCATGCGGACCTGCAGCGTGCCGGCGGCCAGCGCCGGGCGGACCGAGGCGGTCGCGCCGCCGGTCAGCTGGAACGTCGGCAGTGCCGCGTTGCCCGCGATCCCGGCCGAGAAGTGCTCCAGCGTGGACGAGAACAGCGCGCCCTTGGCGCCGGCGGCCTGCGCGTTGTTCGAACGGGCGCCGGAACCGCAGGCGCGGGTCGCGTCGTTGTCGTCCCATTCGAGGAACACGATCTTGCCCGCGGCGGCCGCCTTGTCCGCGGCGGAGTACGGGTTGCAGCCCGCCGCGTTGGCGGCGGACAGTTTGACCACCGGCGCCGTGACGTCGAGCGTGTCGTAGGCCGCGTAGTTCTGGCTGAACTGCCCGGTCTTCGCGCCCTTGACACCGTCGGGAGCGACGGCTTCGACGGCGTCGCGAAGGACGGACGCGTCACGGCTGCTGGCGACGGTCAGCGCCTCGGGCGTGTTGCCCGGCGCGCCGCCGACGTCGTTGAGGTCGCCGCCGTTGCCCGCGGAGAACACCGGCACGACGTTGTTCGCGGCGATCTTGCGCACGAACAGCGAGTCCGGGTCGTCCGGGGTGGCGAAGTCGCCGCCCAGCGACAGGTTGACCACGTCGAGGTGGTCGGTGAAGTCGCCGTCGCCGTCCGGGTCGAGCGACCAGTCGAGCGCCTGCGAGGTGACGTTGGTCGAGCCGTCGCAGCCGAAGACCTTGATCGCGTACAGCAGGGCCTTGGGCGCGGTGCCCGGCCCGATCTGCATCGCTTCGATCTTCTTCTTGTTCAGCTTCTTGTAGTCGCCCGTGAAGGTCTTGCCCGCTTCGTCCACACCGAATCCGGCGACCGTGCCCGCGACGTGCGTGCCGTGGTGGCCGCACGAGATCGGGTTGGGGTCCGGCTTCGGGGTGTTGAGTGCCGGGTCGTCGCTACCCGAGTCGTAGGCGTCGCCGACCAGGTCGATACCGCCGACGACCTTGTCGGTCGGGAAGGCGGGGGTGGCCTGGTCGCGGTTGATCGCCTTGTACGCCTCGGCCGTGCCCGGGCCGCCGAAGGTGGCGTGGGTGTAGTCGATGCCGTCGTCGATCACGCCGACGCGGATGCCGTCGCCGTAGCGGCCGGTCTGCTGCCACGACGCGAGCGTGTTGGTCAGCTGGACCGCGCTGGAGTTCGTGCGGGTCTTCGGGACCACCTTCTTGACCGAGACGACGTCCGGCCGCTTCGCCAGCTCGCGGATCTTCGCCGCGTCGGCCGTGACGACCGCGCCGGCGACCGCGTTGGCGGTCTGGGTGACCAGCTGGGTGCCGGCGTCGGCGGCCTTGAGCTGACCGACGACGGAGTTCACCGTCGCGGCGGCGTCGGCCTTGGCGGCCTTCGCGGCCCGCTTCGCCTGGTCCCGGCCCCCGCCCTTGTTCTGCTCGGCGTTGAAGGCGTCGACGGCGGGCTGCTTGGCCAGCTCGACGAAGGCGGTGATCTTGCCCTGGGCGGCCTTGAGTTTCGGCTCGACCTTCCCCTGGAATCCGTTACGGTCGATCTTCGCCGGCGTGATGCCGTCCGCGAGGGGGACATCCTGTGCGGCTGCGGTCGCCCCGGTCACGGACGTCGCGAGCAACGCGGCGAAGACCGCGGCCGATGAGCGGATGGCCCACCGGGGTACGCGGGATCTGTTCATGAGTACGTGCCCTCACTCGAGGCCTTGACTCGGAACCTGCCTGCCGCTCGAACACACACCCCCGACGGTGAGCCCCGGCGCCGCGCCGTGCCCTTGACGGCGCGATGGTTCGGCCTCGCCGGAGAAACCTATCCGGGGACCAGCCCGACTTCAGTAGGCAATTTTCACCGTTACTGAATCTTGCTCATCACAAGTAGTCGACCACTTGCGCAACGTGACGGCAATTCGTTGCCATATAACGAAAGCCGCGTCCGTTGGACGCGGCTTTCGTTTACGGAATTCGCAGGTCAGCCGAAGTTGACCGCGCGGATCGTGTGCGCGCCCACGGTCGCGCCGATCGGCTCCAGCAGATGCGAGTCCACGGAACGGTCCACCCGCAGCAACATGACGGCGTCCGCGCCGTCGGTGGTCTGGCTGATCTGTGCGGCCTCGATGTTGAGACCGGCCTCGCCGAGCAGCGTGCCGACGCGGCCCATGATGCCCGGGCGGTCCGGGTACTCGAGCAGCAGCACGTTGCCCTCGGCACGCAGGTCGAAGTGGCGGCCGTTGACCTCGACCAGCTTCTCGACCTCGTCCTTGCCGGTGACCGAACCGGACACCGACAGGGTCGCGCCGTCGGCGTAGACCGCGCGGACGGTGACCAGGCTGCGGAACTTGGGGCTTTCGGTTTCGGTGACCAGCTCGACCTGGACACCCAGTTCCTCCGCCACCCGCGGCGCGTTCACGAAGGTGACCTGGTCCTCGACGACGCCGGAGAACACGCCGCGCTCGGCGGCGAGCGGGAGCACGCTGACGTCCTCGCTGGACAGCTCGCCCTTGACCACGACGGTGACCGAGGACGGCGCCTTCGGGTTGAGCGCGGTGAGCACGGTGCCGAGCTTCTGGGTGAGCGAGAGGTACGGCCGCACGAGCTCGCCGACCGTGCCGCCGCCCGCGACGTTCACCGCGTCCGGCACGAAGTCGCCGCGCAGCGCGAGCAGCACGGACTTCGCGACGTCGGTGCCCGCGCGGTCCTGCGCCTCGGCGGTCGAGGCGCCGAGGTGCGGCGTGACGACGACGTTCGGCAGCCCGAACAGCGGGCTTTCGGTGGTCGGCTCGGTGACGAACACGTCGACACCGGCGCCGCCGACGTGGCCGGAGCGCACCGCGTCCGCCAGCGCCTCCTCGTCGATGAGGCCACCGCGCGCGGCGTTGACGATGATGACGCCCTGCTTGACCTTCTTGAGCGCCTCGGCACCGATCAGGCCCTTGGTCTCGGGGGTCTTCGGCAGGTGGATGGAGATCGCGTCGGCGCGCTCCAGCAGCTCGTCCAGCGTCACCAGCTCGATACCGAGCTGCGCGGCGCGGGCGGCGGAGACGTAGGGGTCGTACGCGATGAGCTTGGTGTCGAACGCGGCGAGCCGCTGCGCGAACAGCTGGCCGATCTTGCCGAGACCGACCACACCGATGGTCTTGCCCTGGATCTCGACGCCGGAGTAGGCGCTGCGCTTCCACGCGCCGCCCTGGAGGCTCTGGTCCGCGGCCGGGACCCGGCGGGCGACCGCGAGCAGCAGCGCGACGGCGTGCTCGGCCGCGGAGACGATGTTCGACGTCGGCGCGTTGACCACCAGCACACCGCGTTCGGTGGCGGCGGGGACCTCGACGTTGTCCAGCCCGACGCCGGCGCGGGCGACGACCTTGAGCGAGGTGGTGGCACCGAGGACCTCGGCGTCGACCTTGGTCGCGGACCGCACGAGCAGCGCGTCCGCCGTCTTCACGGCTTCGAGCAGCGCGGGACGGTCCGTACCGTCCACATGCTGGACCTCGACCTCGTCGGAGAAGACACTCAGCACGGAAGGCGCGAGCTTCTCGGCGATGAGGACGACGGGCTTGTTCGGCTTGGTCACGATACGGCTCCCACTATCTGGTCTGTGCCTGCGACTCACTGTTGACGGTCACGCCGTTGTGCCCGGTTGCGCCGCAGTTTAGCCCTGGTGACAGGGGATTGTTAACTCGCCCGTAATCCGGCGAAAACGAGATCAAGGAGCCGTTCGAGGCCCTTGTCACCCGAAAGGTGTTCACTGGCCCAGGAAAGCGCGTGCAGCAGCACCAGCAACTCGTGCACTGTGACGTCGGCCCGGAGCTCACCCGAAGCCTTCGCCCTTTCCACCAGGTGGGACACCTGGTCCCGCATGGCGTGACATGAGGCATACAGCGGTGAGGTCTCGTCGTCGAGGACGTCGACCATCAGTTCGGGCAGGCCGCGGTAGCGCGCCGCCTGTTCACCCATCCCGGCGAACCAGGCCTTGAGCGCTTCCACCGGATCCGGGGAGCCGAGAAGGTCGCGGGCCCCCGCGGCCTGCGCGTCGTAGCCCTCGCGGAGCACCGTCTCGACCAGAGCCTCCCGCGTCGGGAAGTGCCGGTAGAGCGTCCCGATGCCGACACCGGCCCGGCGCGCGATCTCTTCCAGTGACGCCTCTACCCCGCGCGCGGCGAAGGCACGCCTCGCCTCTTCGAGGAGGCGCTCGTAGTTGCGCCGGGCGTCCGCCCGCAGCGGCTTCTTCTGGGTTCCCATCGCGCTCCCGAGCCTAGTCTCGACAAATCGGAGGCAGCCTCCGTATAGTCGGACGGCGTAAGCGGAGGCTGCCTCATTTTAACTGGAGAGACTTTGCGATGGACCTGATCGAAGAAACCCGGAACCGGCTGGGCCCGGTGGGTGTCTGGCTGCCGGTCGGCATGTTCACGCCGACACCCGACGAGGAACGGCGGGCGATACAACGGCTGGAAGAGCTGGGCTACCGGTCCGTGTCGGGCGGAGGGGGACCGGGAAACCGGGAGTTGTTCGCGTACAGCGCCATCACGCTCGCCGCCACCGACCGGGTGGTGATCGGCAGCGGGATCGCCAACATGGGGTCTCGGCCCGCGTACACCGCCCAAAGCGGCGGACGGACACTCGCGCAGGCCTTCCCCGGCCGGTTCGTGCTCGGCGTCGGGATCGGGCATCAGGCGGCGAAGACCGGCTCGGACTACCGGCCGCTCGAACAGACCCGTAAGTACCTCGCGGCCCCGTCCGCCGCGGAAGCCGAATTCCCTTCACCGATCCCGTTTCCGCGCGTCCTCGCCGCCGTCGGCCTGAAGATGCTCGAACTGGCGAGGGAGATGACGGACGGCGCGCACCCGTTCGCGCAGCCCTTAGAGCACACGCCGTACGCCCGCGAGATCGTCGGGCCGGACAAGCCGCTCATCCCGGAGCATCCGGTCCTGCTCGGCGACCGGGAGGAGGCTCGGGTGCACGTGGCGAGGACCATCGAACTGATGAAGCAGTACGACATTCCGCACTACTTCAAGGGCTGGAAACGGCTTGGCTACAACGACGCCGACATCGACGGGGTCAGCGACCGGCTCGTGGACGAGCTGACCGCCTGGGGCGACGAGGAGAAGATCGCGGGCCGGGTCAAAAAACTCATCGACGCCGGCGCGGACACCGTGCTCGTCAACCCGGTCGGCGACGGCCCGGAAGCCATCGTGGACCAGCTGGAACGACTGGCCCCGGCGCTGACGGCGGTGATCCGGTGAGCGTCGGCATCTGGACGTTCTCCTTCGACGGCAGGGAAATCGGCGAGGTTCGCGACGCGGCCTCGGAAGTCGAAGAGCTGGGGTTCGACACGCTGTGGTTCGGCGAATACCTGGGAAGGGAGGCGTTCACGCAAGCGGGCCTGCTGCTGGCGGCGACGTCCCGGCTGACGGTCGCCACCGGGATCGCGCGGTTCGGCCATCGGGAACCGATGGCCGCGGCGGCCGCCGAACGGACGCTCGCCGAGGCCTATCCGGGCCGGTTCGTCCTGGGGTTGGGCGGACACCTGCCGGGTGCGAAACCGCTGGAGGCGATGCGCGGATACCTCGACGGGATGGACAAGGCCGAACTGTCCACACCGGACTCTCCGCGTCGTCGGCTGCTGGCCGCTTTGGGGCCGCGAATGCTCTCCCTGGCCGCGGAACGCGCCGATGGGGCGCATCCGTACTTCGTCCCGGTCGAACACACCGCTCTCGCCAGGGAAATCATGGGCCCTTCGGCTTACCTGGCCGTCGAACAGGCCGTGGTTCTGGGCTCGGATCGGGAGATCGCCCGACGACACGTGTCGATGTACCTGGAGCCGGCGGCCCACCATCGGGCGAATCTGCGGCGGTTCGGCTTCACCGAGGAGGATTACGGCTCGGATCACCTCGTGGACGCGCTGGTCGCCGTCGGGGAGGACGCGATCTCCGCGCGGGTGCAAGCACATCTGGACGCGGGCGCGGATCATGTCTGCCTGCAGGTCCTGACCGGGGACGAGCGGATCCCGCTGACGGAATGGCGGCTTTTGTCGGGGGTCGCGGGTAGCGTGCGGAAGCGTGACGTCACCGGCTGAACTCGCTTTCGAACGGGCACGGGAACTGATCGACGCGCGGGACCTCGCCGGGCTCGCGCGCCTGATCGGCGACCTGCCCACGCTCGTCCACGCGCACGGGGAGAACGGGAATGATCTGCTCGGCATGGCCACCGCGACCTGCGACGAGCGGCTGTGCCGGATTCTGCTGGACCACGGGGCCGATCCGGCGTCGGCCAATGTGCACGGCTGGACGGCGCTGCATCAGGCGGGCTACGTCGGCCTGCCACTGCTGGTCACGATGCTGCTCGACGCGGGCGCCCCGGTCGATGTATCCGCGCGCGGCGACGGCGGGACGCCGCTAATGGTCGCGTTGTTCTGGGGTCACCGCGAGGCCGCCGAGGTACTGGCCGCGCGCGGCCTGTCCCCCGCCAACCTGCGCGTCGCCGCCGGTCTCGGCCGCGTGGACCTGCTCGACGCGTTGATCGCGCCGGATGGCACGCTCTCCCCCGCGGCGGGCGCACATCGCGAGTTCCACCGGCCGCATAGCGGTTTCCCGAAATGGCGGCCGAGCGAAGACCCCGCCGAGATTCTCGATGAGGCGCTTTCGTGGGCCGCGCGAAACGACCGCTCTTCGGCTGTCCGCACGTTGGTGGAGCGGGGAGCCGACGTGAACGCCGATGTCTATCGGGGAACGGCGCTGACGTGGGCCGCCGCCCAGGGAAAGGCCGAGGTGATCGGAACGCTCGCGGAGCTTGGTGCTTCGGTGAACCGTCAGGGCACCTTCGGCGGGCTGTCCCACGGGGAAGGTGTCACGGCGCTGCATCTGGCAGTGCAGGGCGGTCACGTCGCGGCGGTTCGCGCTTTGCTGGCGGCGGAGGCGGATGTGTCCGTTGAGGACTCTTTGTACTCGTCGTCGGCTCTGGGGTGGGCTGAGCACTTCGAGCAGGAAGAAATCCTGGCGGTGCTGCGGGACGCTTAAGCTTGGCACTGATGTCCCCAATGCGACATTGGAGACGCTGAGCGTCTCCAATGTGGCATTGGGGGCACTTCCGTTTCGTCTGCCTGGAAACCTCAATGACCACACGCGCGAAGCCTTAGACAAGCTTTCCGGAGGCATCACCGCCGGCCACTGGAAGGACCTTTTCGCGTTCTACGCGGAAGACGCCGTCGTCGAGAACCCGCAGCGCCCGCCCGTGCCGACCCGCTTCGAAGGCCGCGAGACCCTCCTCAAGACTTGGCGGATGAATCAACGTGCGGATGAGCAGGGCAGATGTCCTGATTTATGGGAAGACCGACCCGGAGGTGATCATCGCCGAGTACCGCGACGTCGGCGGTACTCGACACCGGAAAATCCCTTGACATCGCCAATATCCAGCTCCTCCGGGTGCGAGACGGGCTCATCGCGGCGATGGTCTGAAAGAACTGAAGAAGTGCTACGAGACCGCGGAGCGGGAAATCACGCCGGTTCCGCCACGGCCCACGTCGACGGCGGATCCGAAGCCCGCGTGGCGTGTTCGAGCGGCTCGTGGACGGCGAGTGGGGCGAACTGTCAGAACTCTATGCCCGGGGCCAAGACGCTGAAGACCCGGCAGGACCTGCGTGAACATTTCAAGTTCGGCGAGCGGCACGAGGTCGATTTCCAGGTCCGTGATCTGGTGATCCACGAGACCCTCGCCCCCGCGGTCGTGATCGGCGAGTTCGATTGTCAGGGTACAGCGGGCGGCAGCCCGCAATTCCGTGCGCGACGGGTTGATCGTCGAATGGCGGCTGGACGAGCTGTTCGCGCTCGGTTAAGCGGGAAGGTCGAATTCGCCGTCCGCGACGCCTTTCACGAAGGCATCCCATTCCCTCGGGGTGAACACGAGGACATGGCCGTCCGGATCCGAGGTCTGGCGCATCGCGGTGTAGGTGACGCCGTCGGTGTGCGGCACCAACGCGTACTCGACGCAGTCTTCGAGGTCGGCACCCTCCGGCTCCGCCCGGATCCACGTCACTTCGGTCAGGTCCAGCTCTGGCCGGATTTGGGCCTTGTCATCCACCGGCTGCTCACTCATGGTTTCCACGCTATCGCTTTCCGGCACGCAAAACGAAGGGGCCCTTCACGATGAAGGGCCCCTTCGCGGTGACAACTAAGCGGTGAAACTAGGCGGTCTCGGTGATCGGCCGGTCCACCCACGACATCAGGTCGCGCAGCTTCTTGCCGGTCTCCTCGATCGGGTGCTGGTTGCCCTGCTCCTCGAGCTTGGTGAAGTTCGGCCGTCCGGCCTCGTCCTCGGCGACCCATTCGCGGGCGAAGGTGCCGTCCTGGATCTCGCCGAGGATCTTCTTCATCTCTTCCTTGACCGCCGGCGAGATGACGCGCGGGCCGCGGGTCAGGTCGCCGTACTCGGCGGTGTCGGAGATCGAGTAGCGCTGACGCGCGATGCCGCCCTCGTACATGAGGTCGACGATCAGCTTCAGCTCGTGCAGCACCTCGAAGTAGGCGATCTCCGGGGCGTAACCGGCCTCGGTGAGCACCTCGAAACCGGTCTGCACCAGCGCGGAGGCCCCACCGCAGAGAACGGCCTGCTCGCCGAAGAGGTCGGTCTCGGTCTCCTCGGTGAAGGTCGTCTTGATGACACCCGCGCGGGCTCCACCGATGGCGGCGGCATAGGACAGCGCGAGGGCCTGCGCGTTGCCGGAGGCGTCCTGCTCGACCGCGATGAGCGCCGGAACGCCCTTGCCGTCGACGAACTGGCGGCGGACCAGGTGGCCCGGGCCCTTCGGCGCGACCATGGCGACGTCCACGCCTGCCGGCGGCTTGATCAGGTCGTAGCGGATGTTGAAGCCGTGCCCGAAGAACAGCGCGTCACCGTCCTTGAGGTTCGGCTCGATGTCCTTTTCGTAGATCGCGCGCTGCTTGGTGTCGGGCGCGAGGACCATGATCAGGTCGGCTTCGGCGCTGGCCTCGGCCGGGGTGAGCACGCGGAGACCCTGTTCCTCGGCCTTGGCCCGCGACTTCGAGCCCTCGGGCAGGCCGATGCGGACGTCGACGCCGGAGTCGCGCAGGCTGAGCGAGTGCGCGTGGCCCTGGCTGCCGTAGCCGATCACGGCGACCTTGCGACCCTGGATGATCGAAAGGTCCGCGTCGTCGTCGTAGAAGATTTCCACTGCCATGAGGGGTACTGTTTCCTTTCCTGACTTACAAAATTAAGGCGCCCTGTGAAGCGCAGCTTCTCTGTTGAGGGTGGCGGCGGGGCATGGATGGACTATCGAGCGGAGGTGGCGGTTATCGACCGCGCGCCACGGCCGACCGCGACCATTCCGGACTGGACCAGTTCACGGATGCCATAGGGCTCCAGCATCCGCAGCAGGGCACCGATCTTGTCCGAGGTCCCGGTGGCTTCGACGGTGAGCGCCTCGGGAGACACATCCACCACTTTCGCACGGAAAAGCTGCACTGTTTCGAGGACCTGGCTGCGCACGGTGGCGTCGGCCCGGACCTTGACGAGCAGCAGTTCGCGCTGCACGGCTGTGGACTTTTCCAATTCCACGATCTTGATGACGTTGACCAGCTTGTTGAGCTGTTTGGTCACCTGTTCGAGCGGTAGCTCTTCGACGGCGACCACGATCGTCATCCGGGACACCTCGGGATTCTCCGTGGGTCCGACGGCGAGGGATTCGATGTTGAAACCGCGCCGGGAGAACAGTCCGGAAACCCGCGCGAGGACACCGGGCTTGTTCTCCACCAGAACGCTCAGGGTGTGCACGCTCATCGGGCGTCTCCTTCTGTGGCGGCGTTCAGCTCCGCCTCCTCGGCGACTTCATCGTCGTCGAAGAGCGGGCGGATCCCGCGCACGGACATGATTTCGTCGTTACCGGTGCCCGAGGCCACCATGGGCCACACCTGGGCATCCTTCCCCACCACGAAATCGATCACGACGGGGCGGTCGTTGATCTCCATGGCGCGCCGGATGGTGGCGTCGACGTCCTCCTTGGTCTCACAGCGGAGCCCGGCGCAGCCGAGCGCCTCCGCGAGCAGGGTGAAGTCGGGGATGCGGTGCTTGTGGGTACCGAGATCGGTATTGGAGTACCGCTCCGAGTAGAAGAGGTTCTGCCACTGGCGGACCATGCCCAGGTTGCCGTTGTTGATGACGGCGACCTTGATCGGCGCGCCCTCGATGGCGCAGGTGGCCAGTTCCTGGTTCGTCATCTGGAAACAGCCGTCGCCGTCGATGGCCCAGACCTGCTTGTCCGGCATACCGAACTTGGCGCCCATCGCGGCGGGGACGGCGAAGCCCATCGTGCCGAGGCCGCCGGAGTTGATCCAGGTGCGCGGGTTCTCGTACTTCACGAACTGCGCGGCCCACATCTGGTGCTGGCCGACGCCCGCGGTGTAGACCGCGTCCGGGCCGACGAGCGAACCGATCCGCTCGATGACGTACTGCGGGGAAAGCGTCCCGTCCTCGGGCCACTCGTAGCCGGCCGGGTAGTCGTCGCGCCAGGAGCTGACCTGCGTCCACCAGTCCTTCAGATCCGGCTTCGCGGACTTGTCGGTCTCGGCGCGGACGGCCTCGATCAGCTCGGTGATGATCTCCGCGCAGTCGCCGACGATCGGCACGTCCGCCTTGCGGTTCTTGGAGATCTCGGCCGGATCGATGTCGGCGTGCACGATGGCGGCGTCGGGTGCGAACGAGGACAGCTGCCCGGTGACGCGGTCGTCGAAGCGGGCGCCGAGCGCGATCAGCAGATCCGCTCGCTGCATCGCGGCGACCGCGGAGACCGAGCCGTGCATGCCCGGCATACCGAGGTGCTGCGGATGCGAATCGGGGAACGCGCCGCGGGCCATCAGCGTGGTGACGACCGGGATCCCGGTCAGCTCGGCCAATTCCATCAGCTGACGCGAGGCGTCCGCCTTGATCACGCCACCGCCGACGTAGAGGACCGGGCGACGCGACTTGCTGATCAGCCGGGCGGCCTCGCGGACCTGCTTGCCGTGCGGGCGCAGCGTGGGACGGTAACCCGGCAGCCGCATCTCCGTCGGCCAGGAGAAGGAAGTCATCTCCTGGAGGACGTCCTTGGGGATGTCCACCAGGACCGGGCCGGGGCGGCCGGTCGAGGCGAGATGGAAGGCCTCCGCGATGGTGCGCGGGATGTCCGCCGGGTCGGTGACCAGGAAGTTGTGCTTGGTGATCGGCATCGTGATGCCGCAGATGTCGGCTTCCTGGAAGGCGTCCGTGCCGATCAGCGCGCGGGACTGCTGACCGGTGATGGCGACCACCGGCACCGAGTCCATGTTCGCGTCGGCCAGCGGGGTGACCAGGTTGGTCGCGCCGGGACCCGACGTGGCCATGCACACACCGACCTTGCCGGTCGCCTGCGCGTACCCGGTGGCGGCGTGGCCGGCGCCCTGTTCGTGGCGGACCAGGACGTGGCGGACCTTCGTCGAGTCGAGCAACGGGTCGTACGCCGGGAGAATGGTGCCGCCGGGAATACCGAACACGACTTCCGCGCCCACCGCCTCGAGCGAGCGGACGAGCGACTGCGCGCCCGTGACCCGCACGGGGGTCCCGGCCGGCGGTGCCGGCTTGGGTCGGGACCCGGATGTTCCGGTGTTCGCTTCAGCTCGCGAGGTGGCACTAGTCATCGCTGTTTGCCTCGTCTTGTCTAGTCACTCGTTCGGGTATTCATTGGCTGGTTCGGCGGATGAAACTGTTCCAGGCTACGCTGCGCCAATGTTTTGAACATCAAAAAACCCCCGCCGACCGGAGTGGTCGCACGAGGGTCGCGCGTCGACGCAGCGGAGACTTCCCTAAGCGTCGACGCGCTTGGGAAGTACGAGGCCGGTCTGCGTTGTCACGAGAGTGAAGCTAGCCGGTCCCCGTCAAGAGTGTCAACTCTGCGGGACGGCGATTCCGCATGCTGGACACTGTCGGTGTACTACAAGACCCGCGTTCGAGGTCCGAAGGGACGCGGTGCACCATCTTTGACGTGGCAGAAGAAAAGCAGCAGGAACAGGCGAACGAGGCTCCCAAAGCCGTCTTCAAGATTCCGAACACGGCGTTGTTGGCGATCGCTTTCCTCGTCGTTTGTGTGACGCCTGTCGCGTTCGGCGACGTGCCGTACCTCCAATGGCTCTACGTCTTCCCGATCGCGCTCGCGGTGTTCGTCATCCGGACCCGCACGACCGCGACGGCCGAAGGACTGGAAGTCCGCACGGTGTTCGGACGGCGGGACCTGCCGTGGTCCTCCCTCAAGGGCCTCGCCATCACCGACAAGGCGAAGGTGCAGGCGGTGCTGAAGGACGAGACCAAGGTCGCCCTCCCGGCCGTGCGCACTCGCCATCTTCCGGTGATGTCGCTGGTCAGCGCGGGCCACATGGCCGATCCTTCCGGGCTGACCGACGACGCGGGCGAGGCTCCGGAAAAGACCGGCGATTCCGGGGAGTAGGATTGGTAGGACCAGTTTGGCGCTCGTTCACCCCGGTCCCCACCCCGAACCTTGGAGTCAGCCGTGCCCCCACTCCGTTCCCGGACCACCACCCACGGCCGCAACGCGGCGGGCGCCCGCTCGCTCTGGCGCGCCACCGGGATGACCGACAGCGACTTCGGGAAGCCGATCGTCGCCATCGCGAACTCCTACACCCAGTTCGTGCCGGGGCACGTGCACCTCAAGGACCTCGGCGAGATCGTGGCCGGCGCGGTGAAGGAGGCGGGCGGTGTCGCCCGCGAGTTCCACACGATCGCCGTCGACGACGGGATCGCCATGGGGCACAGCGGAATGCTGTACTCGCTGCCCTCGCGCGAGATCATCGCCGACGCGTGCGAATACATGGTGAACGCGCACCAGGCCGACGCGCTGGTCTGCATCTCCAACTGCGACAAGATCACCCCCGGCATGCTGAACGCCGCGATGCGGCTGAACATCCCGGCGGTGTTCGTCTCCGGCGGGCCGATGGAGGCCGGGAAGGCCGTGGTCGTCGGCGGGGTCGCCCAGGCGCCGACCGACCTCATCACCGCGATCGCCGCGTCGGCCAACAGCGAGGTCGACGAGGACGGGCTGTCCATTGTGGAGCGCTCGGCCTGTCCGACCTGCGGCTCGTGTTCGGGCATGTTCACCGCGAATTCGATGAACTGCCTCACCGAGGCGCTCGGGCTCTCGCTGCCGGGCAACGGTTCCACCCTCGCGACGCACGCCGCGCGCAAGGCGCTGTTCGAGAACGCCGGGCGCACGGTCGTCGAACTGTGCAAGCGCTGGTATGAGCAGGACGACGAGTCCGCGCTCCCGCGCTCGATCGCCTCGAAGAAGGCGTTCGAGAACGCGATGGCCCTCGACATGGCGATGGGCGGTTCGACCAACACCGTGCTGCACGTCCTCGCCGCCGCGCAGGAGGGCGAGGTCGACTTCACCATCGACGACATCGACGCCATCGGCCGCCGCGTGCCGTGCCTGTCGAAGGTCGCGCCGAACTCGGACTACCACATGGAGGACGTCCACCGCGCCGGCGGAATCCCGGCCATCCTCGGTGAGCTGTACCGCGGTGGGCTGCTGAACACCGACGTCCACTCCGTGCACTCGCCGGACCTCGACTCGTGGCTGTCCACTTGGGACATCCGCGCGAAGGAGCCGTCGGAGCGGGCGGTCGAACTGTTCCACGCGGCGCCGGGCGGGGTCCGGACCACGAAGGCGTTCTCCACCGAGAACCGCTGGTCCTCTTTGGACACCGACGCCGCGGACGGCTGCATCCACGACGTCGAGCACGCCCATACCAAGGACGGCGGACTCGCGATCCTCCGCGGGAACCTCGCCGAGAACGGCGCGGTCATCAAGTCCGCGGGCATCGACGAGGAACTCTGGCGCTTCGAGGGCCCGGCCCGGGTGCTGGAAAGCCAGGAGGAGGCGGTTTCGGCCATCCTCAAGAAGGAGATCCAGCCCGGCGAGGTGCTGGTGATCCGCTATGAAGGTCCGGCGGGTGGCCCCGGGATGCAGGAGATGCTGCACCCGACGGCGTTCCTCAAGGGCTCCGGCCTCGGCAAGAAGTGCGCGCTGATCACCGACGGCCGGTTCTCCGGCGGTTCGTCGGGCATCTCGGTGGGGCACATCTCCCCCGAGGCCGCCGCGGGCGGGGCGATCGGCCTCGTCCAGAACGGCGACCGGATCCTGCTCGACGTCCACGAGCGCCGTCTCGAGCTGCTCGTCGACGCGGACGTGCTGGCCGAGCGGCGCGCGAAGATGGAGGCGAGCGAACGGCCTTGGCAGCCGGTCTCGCGGGACCGGCCGGTCACCGCCGCGCTGCGGGCTTACGCGCGGATGGCGACTTCGGCCGACACCGGCGCCGTGCGAGACCCGAGCAAGTAGTCCTCTGGTTGCGGGGGCTCACGTGTGATGCGAGCCAGGACCGCAACCAGAGGACTACTCGCGGACCGGTCCGTCAGCGGCAGAGGACGATCACCACGACCGAAGCCGCCGCCGCCAGCAGGAGCCCGATCAGCCCGAACGGAAGCGGCCGCTTTCGCCAAGGCGTGTTGACGTCCAGCGCGATCCGGCCCGAGCCCGCGAGCAGGACGGTCAGCGAGGCCGCGCCCAGCAGGAGTTCGAACTCGAAGCCCTGCCCCTCCTTCTGGAAGAACCCGCCGCCGAACTTCACGAACACGATGTTCGCGCAGACCCCGAGCAGGGCGGCGGCACCGACCGGGGTGAACAGGCCCACCAGGACGAGCGCGCCGCCGAGCACCTCGCTGATCCCGGTGATCCACGAGAGCAGCGTGGTCTGGGTGGTGTAGCCGAAGTTGCCGAGCACCCTGGCGAAGCCGCTGACCCCAGGCCCGCCGAAGGCGCCGAAGAGGTGCTGCAGCCCGTGCGCGCCCATGGTCACGCCGAGCACCACTCGCAGGACGAGCAGACCGAGGTCGATCCCACCCCTGGTCTCCGCCGGGGCCGGGCCGCTGTCGGAGTCGGCCACGTCCGAGATCATGCCGGTCTGGTAGTCATCGCTCACGCGCGAAGGGTAGGCGAAACCGGCCCGTCAGGCGACTGAACCGCCGGACCGGTGGCAAAGCGGCTCAGAACAGGGTCGCGGGCTCGACCGGTTCGGGCTCGGGCAGCGGGTCGAGGCCCGGCACCAGGGCGCGCACGTCGTCGTGGAACCGGCGGGCGAGCGCCGGTGCGTCGTCGTTGTCCGGGGTGTGCAGGAAGACCGTCGGCGACCGGCCCGCACGCAGCCATTCGGCGACCACCTCGGTCCACGGTCCCCATCCCTGGACGGTCTCCTCGGTCGAGTCCCGGCCGAGGTAACGGACGATCGGCCGGTCGGTCAGCGCCCGCGTCCGCCGCGGCAGCCGGGGTTTCTTGGCCCAGGCGTCCTGTTCGGCCTCGCTTATCGGCGGGCTCTGGAAGAAGACCGTGGTGTCGAACGGCACCCATTCCGCGTCCGCGTCGGTGAGCGTTCTCTCCAGCAGCGACGTCGAGCGGGCGTCGGTGTGGAACTCCGGGTGGCGTACCTCCACGGCGCGCCGTCGGCCGGCGGGGAGCCGTCGCAGGAAGCGGCCGAGGGAGTCGACGTCCGACGGGCCGAACGAGGCGGGCAACTGGGTCCACAGGACCGCCCGGTCGCCGAGGGGTTCGATCGCGTCCAGGAACGCCCGCATCTCGGTCTCGACACCGGCGAGCCGTCGCTCGTGCGTGACGACCTTGGGCAGCTTGACCACGAACCGGAAGCCGGGGTCGGTCTGCCGTGCCCACGTCGCGACGGTGTCCCTGGCAGGGGTCGCGTAGAAGGTGGTGTTGCCTTCGACCGCGTTGCACCAGCCGGAGTAGGCCCGCAGGCGCTCCCCTGCCGTCGACGACCGCGGCAGGAACCGTCCGGCCCACGCCTTGTGCGTCCACATCGCACAGCCGACATGAAGACCTGTCACACCCGTCACCCTGCTCAGTATTCGCCGTGGACCAGGTTCTTCGGCAGCTCTCCGCTCAGATAGTGGCTCAGTTCCCGCACCACCACCGCGTAGGCGCGCTGCCGCCGCCCGCTCACCGCGCCCGCGACGTGCGGCGTCAGCAACAGCCCCGGCACCTCCCACAGCGGATGTCCCTCGGGCAGCGGTTCGGGATCGGTGACGTCGAGGGCGGCGCGCAGCCTTCCCGACGCGAGTTCCGCGACGAGCGCGTCGGTGACGACGACCGGTCCCCGCGAAACGTTGACGAGGATCGCCCCGTCCGGCATCGCGGCGAGGAACTCCGCGTCGACCAGACCCTGGGTGTGCTGGGTGAGCGGCACCATCAGGACCGCGATGTCGTGTTCGGGCAGCAGGCCGGGGAGTTCGCCGACGCCGTGCACGCCCTCGCGAGCGGTCGCGCCGACCATCGTGCACCGCACGTCGAAGGTCTCCAGCCGTCGCCGCAGGTGCTTGCCGAGGTCGCCCGCGCCGACGATGAGGGCTCGCTTGCCCTGCAGGGTGTCGGTGATCCGGCGTTCCCAGTGCTTCCGCCGCAGGCCATCGGCGAAACCGTCGAGACCGCGGTAGATCGCCAGGAGGACCGCGACGACCCACTCGGCGGAGCTTCCACCGTGCGCGCCGCGGCAGGTCGAAAGCAGGACGCCGTCCGGCACTTTGCCGATCCAGTCCTCCGCCCCGGCCACCAGCAACTGCACGAGTCTGACGTTCGGCAGTTCGCGCCACATGTCGTCACTGGGCTGGTCACCGGTCACGAGGACTTGGGCCTCGGCGGCTTCGGCAGGCGCCGGCTCTCCCCGGCGGTACACCACCGGACGCACACCTTCGATCTCCGAAAGCGCGGCCACTCCGTCTTCGTCGGGTACGAGCACGGTTACCGTCATGATCACCACGGTAATCCAGTGCCGCTTACCCGTGGCTCACGCAGGCCCACCTAGGCTGGGCCCCGTGCGTACCAGGTACCGGCGGAAATGGACCGCGCCGCTGGCTCTGCTGACCTGCGGCGCCCTGCTTCTCTCCGGCTGCGCCGATTTCGACAACACGGCTGCCGGGCAGAAGTTCACGCCGGTCAACCCGCCGTCTCCCGAGGTCCCGCCGCAGGCCGGGCCTGGCGGTGAGGCGGGTGACTCCGGTCCCGGCCGTGGCAGCGGACCGAACCAGACGCCGACCCCGGTTCCACCGCCGCAGGGCTGCAAGGACTTCGACAAGGCCGTCATCGCGACCTGTCTGGACACCGTCGCCGCCGTGGCCGCGATCCCCGGTGACGGCTCCGCGCCCAGCGCGCTCGCGGGGGAACGCAAGAGCGGCCGGATCATGCTCGCCGCCGCCGAGAAGGATCCGGCCGACTGGGCCACCATCCCCGTGGACGGTTCCGGCGACGGGGGCCTCACCTCGCTCGCGCTGTCCCCCGGTTTCGCCGAAGACCAGCTGGTCTTCGCGTACATCACCACGCCGACCGACAACCGGGTCGTCCGGCTGGCGAAGGGTCAGGCGCCGAAGCCGGTGCTGACCGGCATTCCCAAGGGCGCCACCGGCAACCGTGGCGTGATCGGCACCGACGCCAAGGGCGCGCTCCTGGTCGCCACCGGCGACGCGGGCAACGCCGGACTCGCGGCCGATCCGGCGTCGCTGGCCGGGAAGGTGCTGCGCGTCGACACCTCCGGCAAACCGGCGCCGGGCAACCCGACGGCGGGCTCGGCGGTCTTCTCGACCGGCGTGCACTCGCCCGGCGGCTTGTGCCGCGACCAGGCCGGTTCGCGGGTGTGGCTGACCGACAGGCTGGCGGACAAGGACGTCGTCTACCGGCTTCACGCGGGCCAGCCGCTGACCACCCCGGCGTGGAGCTGGCCGGACAAGCCCGGCGTCGCGGGATGCGCGGACTTCGTCGGAGCCACCGGCTATCTCTCCGTGGCGACGTCGATCGCGGGGAATCTGCAGAACCTGCCGGTGACCCCGGACGGCGCGATCACCGGCAAGCCCAACGTCAACATGGACGGCAAGGTCGGCAAGCCGCCGAAGACCTTCGGCCGCCTGGCTTCCATGAGCATGATCAACCCGCAGATCGCGCTGGCCGGCACGGTCAACAAGGACGGCGGGGCGCCGGTGTCGAGCGACGACCGCGTCGTCATCATCACGCCGAGCGCCGCGTCCGGCGGGGGCGGCAAGGACTAGGTGTACTGCCTCGGACACACGAGAGTGGCCGGGCCGATATCGGCCCGGCCACTCTCGTAGTCGGATCAGCCGCCGATCGTGTAGGCGTAGAGGTGCCACCCGTCCATCTGGGTGTACTGGCACCTGGTACGCACATCGCTGCTGGCCCAGGCGTCAGCGGCCACCAGGCACTGCCCCTCCGTGGGGTAGCTGCCGATGAAGACCCAGTCGACTGCTGCCGCGGTGCCGGTGGCACCGCCGAACAGGATGGCTGCGGATGCGGTCAGAATGGCGATTCGCCCCAGTATCTTCTTCACCGCGAGATCATCTCAGGGACGAGCCCGCCGTGTTGCCTTTTGTCGGAAATTCCCTTACCTGGACGGTCGCGGGAACACCGGCGGGGTGAACCGGACGAACGAGGGCGGGACGGGCTTTCCTTGCCCTGCGGGTCGAACAGGTCCGGTACCAGCTGATGATCCTGGCCATAGGCGGACGCGGCGGCGGTGAGCCGGTGCGGGTCCGTGGCAGGCCGGCGTCCACTGTCCACACGGGACAGCAACGTGCGGAGCAGGACGATCTCCTCCGCCGCGTTGAACGAGCAGTGGCCGCCCCTGTTGACGTAGGTCTGGCGCGACCGGGCGGGATCGCCGCGCCGTCTCGGACCTGGTCGGCGTACGAGCGGACCTGGTCCGAGACGGCGCCGCCGTCGCCGGTGGTGTGCACGGTCAGCACGGGCGACGGGGTGGTGCCGCCCACCACCGTGTAGCGGTGCATGTACGCCTCCGCCTTCGAGTCGGCCGTGATCCGCGGAGCCGCGGCGAGCCTGTCGAGGTCGGTGTGAGGGCGTGACTCGCGTGCTCAGAGGCGTATCTCGCGTGCTTGGAGACCGAACTCGAGTGTGCGGAGTCTGAGCACGCGAGATCCGCCTTCAAGCACGCCTGGGGCGCAACTAGAGGACTAATTGCGGGAGGGGTGTCAGCGGCGGGTGCGGGTCTCGGCGCGCAGGACCCGGACGTCGAAGAAGGCGACGACGGCGGAGACCACACCGGCGAGCAGGCCGAGGTAGCGGCCCAGTCCGGTCCCGATCTCGACACCGGCCGCGGAGAGGATCCCTCGTTGGTCAGCGTCGAACTGCCAGTCGAGGGTGACCCAGCCGAGCACCATCAGCAGGAGCGCGCCGATCGCCGCCAGCAACCACAGATGCGGCAAACCCGCGCGGCGGACGGCGTCGACGCGGCCGAACAGCGCGACGGCGAGGCTGGGCAGGAACAGCAGGAAGAGCGGCGCCCAGGCGAGGAAGCCCGCGCGCCACGCGTCACGCGTGACGTCGGCGGCGGGCAACGTCGTCAGCACGTCTTCGATCTCCGGGCGCGACGCGGTCAGCGTCGTCCACGGCAGGAACAAGGCCACCAGCGCGAGCAGCCCGGCCGCGAGGCCGAGCCACTCACGCCAGGTGACCTTCTTCAAAGCGAGGTCAGGCACCGACCCGCTCGACGATCAGTTCGCGCACGCGCTTCGCGTCGGCCTGGCCCTTGGTGGCCTTCATGACCGCGCCGACGATCGCCCCGGCCGCGGCCACCTTGCCGCCGCGGATCTTCTCGGCGACGTCCGGCTGCGCGGCCAGCGCCTCGTCGACCGCCGCGATGAGCGCGGAGTCGTCGGAGACGACCTTCAGGCCGCGCTTCTCGATGACCTCGGCGGGCGAACCCTCGCCGGCGAGGACGCCCTGCACGACCTCCTTGGCCAGCTTGTTGGTCAGCTCACCGGATTTGACCAGCCCGATGACGTCGGCCAGCTGTGACGGCGTGATCGTCAGCTCGGCGAGCTCGATCTCGCGGGAGTTGGCCTCCTGCGCCAGCGTGTTGACCCACCAGCTGCGGGCCTCGTCCGGTGTCGCGCCCGCCACGACGGTCGCGGCGACCAGGTCGACCGCGCCGACGTTGAGCAGGTCGCGCAGCGCCTCGTCGGTCAGGTTCCACTCGCGCTGGATGCGCTTGCGGCGCTCCGCGGGCATCTCCGGCAAGGTCTTGCGCAGTTCCTCGACCCATTCGGCCGACGGCGCGATCGGCACCAGGTCGGGCTCCGGGAAGTACCGGTAGTCCTCGGCGGTCTCCTTGGTGCGGCCGGGTGACGTGGTGCCGTCGGCCTCCTGGAAGTGTCGCGTCTCCTGCTTGATCGTGCCGCCCTCGGCGAGGATCGCCGCCTGCCGGGTCATCTCGTAACGCACGGCGCGCTCGACGCTGCGCAGCGAGTTGACGTTCTTGGTCTCGGTGCGCGTGCCGAACTCGGTCGCGTCCTTGGCCATCAGCGACACGTTGGCGTCGCACCGGACCGAACCCTGGTCCATCCGGACATCCGAGACGTCGAGCGCGCTCAGCAGATCCCGCAGCGCGGTGACATACGCCCGCGCGACCTCGGGAGCGCGTTCACCGGTGTGCTCGATCGGCTTGGTGACGATCTCGATCAGCGGCACGCCGGCGCGGTTGTAGTCGAGCAGCGAGTGCTCGGCGCCGTGGATGCGACCGGTGGCGCCACCGACGTGCAGCGACTTGCCGGTGTCCTCCTCCATGTGCGCGCGCTCGATCTCCACACGCACGACCTCGCCGTCGTCCAGCGTCACGTCGAGGTAGCCGTTGAAGGCGATGGGCTCGTCGTACTGCGAGGTCTGGAAGTTCTTCGGCTGGTCCGGGTAGAAGTAGTTCTTCCTGGCGAACCGGCACCACGACGCGATCTCGCAGTTGAGCGCCAGGCCGATGCGGATCGCGCCCTCGACGGCCTTGCCGTTCACCACCGGCAGCGAGCCGGGCAGGCCGAGGCAGGTCGGGCACACCTTGGAGTTGGGCTCGCCGCCGAACTCGTTGGCACAGGCGCAGAACATCTTGGTGTTCGTGTTCAGCTCGACGTGCACCTCGAGGCCCAGCACCGGGTCGAACCGCTCGATGACGTCGGCGTAGTCCATGAGTTCCACTACGGCGGTCACTTCTTTCCTCCCAGCTCAGGAACCTGGTGCACCAGCGAACCGCCGTTGGCGGCGTCCCGCGCGACCTCGTAGGCGGCGCCGACGCGGTACAGCTTGTCGTCGGCCATCGCCGGGGCCATGATCTGCAGGCCGACCGGCAGGCCGTCCTCGTGCGACAGTCCACTCGGGACGCTCATCGCGGCGTTGCCTGCGAGGTTCGACGGGATGGTGCAGAGGTCCGCCAGGTACATCGCCATCGGGTCGTCGACACGCTCGCCGATCTTGAACGCGGTGGTCGGCGTGGTCGGTGAGACCAGCACGTCCACCTTCTCGTACGCGGCGTCGAAGTCGCGCGTGATGAGCGTGCGGACCTTCTGCGCCGAGCCGTAGTAGGCGTCGTAGTAGCCCGAGGACAGCGCGTACGTGCCGAGCATGATGCGGCGTTTGACCTCGGGGCCGAAGCCCTTCTCTCGGGTCAGCGACATGACCTCTTCGGCGCTGTGCGCGCCGTCGTCGGACACCCGCAGGCCGTAGCGCATGGCGTCGAACCGGGCGAGGTTCGACGAGCACTCGCTCGGCGCGATCAAGTAGTACGCGGGCAGCGCGTAGGTGAAGTTGGGGCACGAGACCTCGACGATCTCGGCGCCGAGCGCGCGCAACTGTTCGACGGCGGCCTCGAAGGACCGCAGGACTCCGGGCTGGTAGCCGTCGCCGGCGAACTCCTTCACCACGCCGACGCGGACGCCCTTGAGGTCTCCGGTCAGGCCCTGGCGGGCCGCGGCGACCACCGGCGGGACCGGCGCGTCGATCGAGGTCGAGTCCATCGGGTCGTACCCGGCGATGACCTCGTGCAGCAGTGCGGCGTCGAGCACCGTCCGCGCGCAGGGGCCGGCCTGGTCCAGCGACGAGGAGAAGGCGACGAGACCGTAGCGGGAGACACCGCCGTACGTCGGCTTCACGCCGACGGTGCCGGTGACCGCGCCGGGCTGGCGGATCGAGCCACCGGTGTCGGTGCCGATCGCGATCGCGGCCTCGAACGCCGCGATGGACGCCGAGGAGCCACCGCCGGAACCACCGGGGATACGGGCGTGGTCCCACGGGTTGTGCGTCGGGCCGAACGCGGAGTTCTCCGTGGAGGAGCCCATCGCGAACTCGTCCATGTTGGTCTTGCCGAGCACCACGACACCGGCCTCGCGCAGCTTGCGCGTCACGGTGGCGTCGTACGGCGGGATCCAGTTCTCCAGCGTCTTCGAACCGACGGTGGTCGGGATGCCCTTGGTGGTCAGCACGTCCTTGAGCGCCAGCGGCACCCCGGCGAGCGGCGACTTCGGCGCCTTGCCCTCGGCGACGTCGGCGTCCACCGCGCGGGCCGCGTCGAGCGCGCCCTCGGTGTCCACGTGCAGGAACGCGTGGATGTGCTCGTCGACCTCGGCGATCCGGTCCAGGTGGGCCTTGGCGACCTCGACCGCCGAGACCTCACGGGCCTGGATCTTGTCCGCCAGTTCGGCGGCGGTCAGTTTGATGAGTTCGGTCACTGCTCTTCTCCCAGAATCCGCGGCACCCGGAAACGACCCTCTTCGCCGGCAGGCGCACCGGCCAGCGCCTGCTGCTGGGTCAGCCCCGGTCGGACCGTGTCCTCACGGAACACGTTGGTCAGCGGGACGGCGTGCGACGTGGGCGGGACGTCCTCGCCTGCGACCTCGCTCACCTTGGCCACCGAGTCCAGGATCTGGTCGAGCTGGCCTGCGAAGACGTCCAGCTCCTCCTCGGTGACGGCAAGCCTGGCCAGCTTGGCGAGGTGTGCGACCTCGTCGCGGGAAATGTTGGGCACGCGGGTGACTCCCGGGGTGTGCTGTGCGGGTTCTGTCGGAAGCTGCAAGTCTATGGTGGCGGCGTCGGCGAACTCGACTGGGTTATGCCGCGGCCTGTCACTCCCACGTCGGGTAAGGAGTGCCTGGTTCGTTATCCCGCGCCCCGGACGTCGATCCCCATTACCTCGTCCGGTCTGTCACAATCGGCGCCCGGCGTAGCGCGTTCCACGGCGAGGCTGGAACGCCTGAGGCGAGAGGGGCGCGTGTGTCGTTCCTGATCCGGGTCCAATTACCGGACACCCCGGGGACCCTCGGCGCGGTCGCCACCGCGCTCGGCACCGTCGGCGCCGACATCCTGAGCGTGGACGTGGTCGAACGAGGCGGCGGTGTCGCCATCGACGACCTCGTCGTCGAAATCCCCTCCGGCAGGCTGCCGGACGCGCTGATCACCGCCGCCGAAAGCGTCGACGGCGTCGAGGTCGACGCCGTCCGCCCGTATGCCGGGGTACTGGACACCCATCGCGAACTCGAACTGGTCGAGGAAATCGCCGCGAAGCCCGCTTCGGGGCTGGAGATCCTCGCCGAGGGTGTGCCGCGGATCATCCGGGCGGGCTGGGCCGTCGTCGTCGAGCACTCGGAGTCCGGCGCCCTGCGGCTGGCGTCGTCCAACGCCGCGCCCGAGACGCCGATCACCGACCTGCCGTGGCTGCCGCTGGAACGCGCCACCATCCTCGACGCCGAGGAGGCCTGGGTCCCGGAGACGTGGAAGGAACTGGGCACGGAACTCGCGGCGACGCCGCTGGGGAAACCAGGGAAGGCGCTACTGGTCGCGCGGCCGGGCGGGCCGAACTTCCGGGCCGCAGAGGTGGCGCGGTTGGCGCACTTCGCGGGGATCGTGGCCGTCGTGCTGGATAGCTGAGCTTCGCGGGCAAGCGGCGGCGGTACCGAGTCGGTCGGCCTTGTTGCGGGATGGCCGTGAAGGCCTCCTTCGCTACCTTCAGAGTCAGGGTCTCGGCAAAGTCGAGGTCTTGTAGGTCAGGCGGCTCTTCGTCGCTGTGCGAGGCTGATGATGTAGGAGTTGGGACGTTGAGTCTCCCCATTCCTGCATCGTCGCGGGATCACACCGGTCACGGAACCCGATCACCAGAGGTTCAGGGGCATGCCTCCCCCAAGGAACCCCGGCACACGCCCGAGCGGGGAGGATTTCGGACGTTCAACGTCCCAAAACGTCCCCACTCGGCCCTTGCAGGCACCAGAAATGCCGGACTACCGCCAGCAGCGCTGACCAGCAGCTCTTCGACTTTGCCGGGACCCTGACCTTGAGAGCAGGGAAGGAGGCCTTCGCTACGTGACCGACGAGGCGAGGAGGCGGAACTCCCGCGACCTCGCCGCGCGAAGGACGCTTTCCCCGCATGCCATGCGGAGAAAGTCCCCTTCAGCCCCCTCACCCGTAACCCAGGATGACAAGCGCAATGAAGGGGCCCTTCGTAGCAAAGGTCGCGGCTAGGTGAGCTCCAGGCGGTAGGCGATCAGCGACACCCCAGGGTGCGGTTCCCAGTCCCGCTCCGGCATCCGCACAAAACCGAGCCGCTCGTACAGCCGGTGCGCCCGCGCCATCGTGACCAGACTGCACAGCACCACCCGGTCGACGTCCAGTTCCCGTGCCCGCGTGACGACCGCCCTGGTCAGCGCCTCGCCGATACCGCGCCCGGTGGCCGAGGGGAGCACGCCGAGCATGCGGAACTCCAGTTCGCCCTCGCGGGACAGCTCGGCGAACGGCGTCCCAGGCCGCGCGATGGTGACCGTGCCGACCAGCGTGCCGTCGCCGTCCACCGCGACCAGGAGCTCGGCCTGCTTCGCCCGCTTCGCGGCGTCGACGAGTTCGGCCGCGTAGCCTACGCCCTCCACGAGACCCCGTTCCGCGGCGTACGCGGCCAGGGTGAGCTCCCCGACCGCCTTCAGTTCGCCGTCACGGGCGGGCCTGATCTCCAGGTCACTCACCACTCTCCTCCTCGGCGGGCTCGTCGGTGGGCAGCGCGAGTTCCGCGGCCGCCTCGGGGCCGCTCTCCAGCAGCACCCGGAAGCCGTTCTCGTCGAGCACCGGCACCTTCAGCTGGACGGCCTTGTCGTACTTCGTCCCCGGCGCGTCCCCCACGACGACGAACGCCGTCTTCTTCGACACCGAACCGGCCGCCTTCCCGCCTCGGGCCATGATGAACTCCTTGGCCTCGTCACGGGAGTAGTCGTTCAGCGAACCGGTGACGACGATCGACAGGCCTTCGAGGTTGCGCGGGATGGACTCGTCGCGTTCCTCCTCCATCCGCACGCCCGCCGCGCGCCATTTCTCGACGATCTCGCGGTGCCAGTCGACCTCGAACCATTCCTTCGCGGCTCGCACGATGGTCGGGCCGACCCCGTCGACACTGGCGAGCTCCTCCTCGGAGGCGTTCTCGATCCGTTCCAGTGAACCGAATTCCCTCGCGAGCGCCTGCGCCGCCGTCGGGCCGACATGCCGGATCGAGAGCCCGACGATGACCTTCCACAGTGGACGGTCCTTGACGGTTTCGAGGTTCTCCAGCAGTTTGCGCCCGTTGGCCGACAGCTCCCCAGCCTTGGTGCGGAACAGTTCGACTTCGAGCAGCTTCTCCTCGTCCAGGTCGAAGATGTCGCCTTCGTCGTGCACGACACCGGCGTCCAGCAGCGCCACCGCGGCCTCGTACCCGACCACCTCGATGTCGAAGACGTTCCGGCTCGCCAGGTGGAACAACCGCTCCCGCCGCTGCGCCGGGCAGAACCGCGCGTTCGGGCAACGGATGTCGATGTCGCCCTCCTTCTGATACGCCAGTTCCGTGTCGCAGTTGGGGCAGCGCAGCGGCATGACGAACTCGCGCTCCTCACCGGTGCGCGCGTCGGCGACCGGGCCGAGCACCTCGGGGATGACGTCGCCAGCCTTGCGGATCACGACCTTGTCCCCGATCAGCACGCCCTTGCGCTTGACCTCTTCCTGGTTGTGCAGCGTCGCCATCGCCACCGTGGACCCGGCGACCTTCACCGGCTCCATCACCGCGAACGGGGTGACCCGCCCGGTGCGGCCGACGTTGACCTGGATGTCCAGCAGGGTGGTGATCGCCTCTTCCGGCGGGTACTTGTAGGCGATCGCCCAGCGCGGCGCGCGTGAGGTCGTCCCGAGACGGCGCTGCAGCGCGACCTCGTCGACCTTGATGACCACGCCGTCGATCTCGTGCTCGGCGTCGTGGCGGTGCTCGCCCCAGTACTCGATGTGCTCCAGCAGTTCCTCGCCAGAGGTCAGCACCTTGCTGTGCGGCGAGACCGGCAGGCCCCACGCGGCGAGCGCGTCGTACGCCTCGGACTGGCGCTTCGGCTCGAACCCTTCGCGTTTCCCGAGGCCGTGGCAGATCAGCCGCAGGTTGCGGGACTTCGTGATCTTCGGATCCTTCTGCCGCAACGATCCGGCGGCGGTGTTGCGCGGGTTCGCGTACGGGTCCTTGCCCGCCTCGACCATCTTCGCGTTGAGTGCCAGGAAGTCCTCGACGCGGAAGAACACCTCGCCGCGGACCTCGACCAGTGCGGGCACCGGGAACTCATCGGTGCCTGTCAGCCGATCCGGCACCTGCTCCAGCGTGCGGACGTTGAGCGTGACGTCCTCGCCGGTGCGGCCGTCGCCCCTGGTCAGCGCGCGGGTCAGGCGGCCGTTCTCGTACAGCAGGTTGATCGCGAGCCCGTCGATCTTCAGTTCGGCGAGGTACTTCGTCGTGCCGATCTCCTTCCGCACCCGCTCGACCCAGGTCTCGAAACTTTCGCTGTCGAAGACGTTGTCCAGGCTGAGCATGCGCTCGAGGTGGTCGTGCGCGAGGAACTCGGTCGAGAACGTGCCGCCGACGTTCTGCGTCGGCGACTCCGGCGTCACCAGCCCCGGGTGCTCGTCCTCGATGGCCTGGAGTTCGTTGAGCAGCGTGTCGAACTGGCCATCGGACACGATCGGTGAGTCCAGCACGTAGTACCGGAACTGGTGCCCGCGGATCTCCTCCGCCAGTTCGGCGTGCCGTTCGCGGACCTCGGCGGGGACCTCGGTGATGTCCTGCGCCGGCTCGGGGTTTTCGGGAAGTTCGCTGCTCACGGGGGTAAGCCTAGTCGGGGGTACCGACATTTCCGGACGTACCGGAGCCGAGTCGGCCGACCACTTCACGAAGCTCCAGAAGGGTCAGCTGTCCCTCCTGCGCCTCGGTCACCAGCTCGACCTTGCCCAGCCTTTCGGCCGCGACACGCTCACCCAGCGTGGCGTCCAGCGGCAGGAAGGTCATGGTCGTCCGGGTCTCCGGCCGGAGTTCTTCGATCAGCGGATGGAACACGGTCACATCCACCCGTCCGGCTGATTCGTCCACCTTCGCGGTCACACGGACGTCGGCGAGCGCGATGCGGGTCTCGCCGAGGTTGACGGTGACCTCACTCGGATCGGGGACCGGCGGCACGGAGTCGTGGTACTCCCAGATCGCGTCCTCCGGCGGCGCGGCGGCCTTCCACGCGTCGGTGTACGGGCGCAGTTCCGGATCCTCCTGGCCGGTGACCACCAGCGAGTAGATCGCCCGGTGCCCACGATCGAGGGAGAAGTGCAGCCGCGGGTGCAGCGCCTCGACGATGGTGCAGAGGTCGTGTTCCACGCGATGCGGTTCGCGGTCGCCGAGCGCGGCGCTGACCTCCGGCAGCAGTGCGAACCACGCCTCCCAGAACGTCACCGCCGCGGCGGCCGCGTCCTCGGGGACCGGCTGCTCCGGCCAGGCGGTGCGGGGGTCGGGGACGTCCTCGGCCTTACGGGAACGGCGGAACAAACGCATGCGGGCACGCTACCGCGCCGGTCACCAGCCTTCAGGCGGTTCGAGGAAAGCCTTGCCCGCCTCCCGGCCGAGCGTGAACGCGTGGCGCATCCAGTCGGGGGTGGCGCCCGCGAGACCGCACGCCGGCGTCGGCACGACGCGTTCGGCGAGGATCTCGCGACGGAATCCGAGCCTGTCGACGAGTTTGAACACGGGCGTGACCACGTCACGCAGCGCCACTGGAACACCGGGGTCGGCTGTGGGGACGAGCCCGAGCATCAGCGTCGTGCCGGAGTCCAGCGTCTCGCCGATCTCGTCGAGCTGCGCGGGCGAAGCACCCTTCAGCAGGGTGAAGTCGAAGGCGATCGCTTTCGCCCCCGCCGCGCGCAGCAACGAGATCGGTGGCTTCTCGGCGCAGCAGTGCACCGCGACCGGCTGCCCGGTGATGCGCTCCGCCCCGGAGATCACCGTCGAAAGCAGTTCGCGGGCTTCCGGCGCGGGGACGGCGGAAACCGTGCCGTACCCGGACGCCGTCGGAAGATCGCCGGCGAGGACCGCGGGCAGCGAGGGTTCGTCGAACTGCAGCACCACCGGCGCTCCGATGCGCGACTTCAGCTCCGCGACGTGCTCGGCCAGGCCGTCCAGCAAGGACGCGGTGAAATCACGCAGCGCACCCCGATCGGTGAGGATCCGGTGCCCGCGCTGGAGTTCGATGTTCGCGGCGAGGGTCCAGGGGCCCGCGACCTGTGTCTTGAAAACCGGCGGCGCGGCACCCGCCTTCTCCCTGGCCTCCTGTACGGCGTCGAGGTCCCAGTTCATCAGGTCGACGGCCCGGCGGTGGTCGTGCCCCGGGTGCGCGGCGACCCGATAACCGCTCGGCACCACCTCGACGGCGAGATCGACCAGCAGCGCCGCCGTCCGGCCGATCAGGTCGGCACCGACGCCACGCGCGGGAAGTTCGGGCAGATAGGGGAATTCGGGCAGTTCGCCGAACACGATCGACGCGGCCTCGACCGGATCGGTGCCGGGCTGGGAACCGATCGCGGTCGCGGCGCCAGGGGGCCAAGGTCGTTCGTTCACCCCCGGATTCTCCCCTTGGTCCCACTCGGCGGGGCGGCGGGGCACGTGACGACACGGACATTCGCCGCAATTGCCGTCGACAGGCCCGCGGGGGCGCCTCGCGCATTACGCTGACCTGCCATGACGAGCTCTCCACAGCCCGCCGGCTGGTATCCCGACCAGCAGGACCCCCGGGTGTACCGGTGGTGGGACGGGCGGGCCTGGACGGCCAACACGCGGCCGTCCCACGATGCCGAGATGATCGAATTGGACATCGAAGGCGCGCGAGACCCGAACAAGATCCGGGCGCAGGCGGCCAAGGGGACGCAAGGCCGGGCGAACGGACTCACCGGCGGCGGGACCCTGTTCTCCGAACCCGTGCTGGTCGTCAACCAGCGCGCGAAGCTCATCGAGATGGCGGGCGAGTTCGGGGTGTTCGACCAGAACGGCAACCGCCTCGGCGGCGTCGTCCAGGTCGGGCAGAGCACGTTGAAGAAAGCCATCCGGCTGCTCACGAACTACGACCAGTTCCTGACCCACCGCTTCGAAATCCGCGACGCGAACCACAGCACCGTGCTGAAGGTGACGCGGCCGGCGAAGGTGTTCAAATCCCGGTTCCTGGTCACGAAGGCCGACGACACCTCGATCGGGGAGATCGTGCAGGAGAACGTCTTCGGCAAGATCCGGCTGGGTTTCGTGGTCGACGGCCAGAAGGTCGGCGGGATCTTCGCGGAGAACTGGCGAGCGTGGAACTTCGTGATCAAGGACCACGCCGACGTCGAGATCGCGCGGATCACCAAGACCTGGGGCGGTTTCGTGAAGGCCGCGTTCACCGCCGCCGACAACTACGTCGTCGAGATCCACCGTCCGCTGCGGGATCCGCTGGCTTCGATGGTGGTCGCTTCGGCGCTGACCATCGACACCGCGCTGAAGCAGGACGACAACCGCTGACCTGCCGCAATTAGTCCTCTAGTTGCGGTCCTTGCGCGTGCAACTACCGCAACTAGAGGACTAAACGCGTGGGGGGCTAGTGACACGGGTCTCACCCCGGTCAAGTGGACACTCGGCTTCCGGCGGCACAAAGTGGAAGAACCGGTCGGCACGCCGGAGTGCGTCCGGGGACGGAGGACACCATGGAGCCGTTGCCCGAAGACGGCGAACGGGACTGGGCCGAACCAGGCGTGTACACGGTTTCGCCGGGGGTCCACCGGATCCCGCTGCCCCTGCCGCACGACGCGTTGGCGCGCGGTCAACGTCTACGTCGTCACCGACGGCACCCGCCTGGTCCTCATCGACTCGGGCTGGGCCCTGGAGTCGGCGCGTGAGCGGCTTTCACGCGGGTTGAAGGCGCTCGGCGCCGATCTCGGCGACATCGACGAATTCCTAATCACCCACGTGCATCGCGATCATTACACCCTCGCGGTGGAACTGCGCCGCGAGTTCGGCGGCAAGGTCGGGCTCGGGAAGCTGGAAGAACCTTCACTGGTGCGCTCCGGTGATCCAGACCGCTTCCCGATGGAGGCGCAGGTCGACCTGCTGGAGCGTTGCGGCGCGGCCCCTGTCGTCGAGGTGCTCGCCAAGGCCTTCGGCGACGTCCGGCACACCGAGGCGCATCTGTGGGAGCAGCCCGACGAATGGCTCGGCCCCGGCAAGCGCACGATCGTGCCTGGCCGCGAGTTCGACATCGTGCACACGCCGGGTCACACCGCCGGGCACGTCGTCTTCGTCGACGACGAGGCGGGGCTGGTGTTCTCCGGCGACCACGTGCTGCCGCACATCACGCCTTCCATCGGGTTTCAGCCGGTGCCCGCCGACCTGCCGCTGAGCGACTACCTCGACTCCCTGCGCCTAATGCGCGAGATGCCGGACCGGCGCATGCTGCCCGCGCACGGCCGGGTGACCGACAGTGTCCACGCCCGTGTGGACGAACTGCTGGAACACCACCGCGACCGGCTCGAGGTCATGGGTGCCGAGATCACCGCGGACGTCACGACCGCGTACGAGGTCGCGCTCCGGCTGGGCTGGACGCGCAGGTTGCGCAAGCTCCCGGAGATGGACCCGTTCAACCAGATGCTCGCCGTCCTCGAGACCGGTTCGCATCTGGATCTGCTGGTGGCACAGGGGAAGCTCACCGCGACCGAGACCGATGGAGTGCGACACTACGCCTCATGATCATCCGTCAAGCGCGCCAGGAAGACGTCGCGGCGATCGTCGGGATGCTCGCCGACGACCAGATCGGCAGCACCCGCGACTCCACTGACGACCTCACGCCGTATCTCAAAGCATTCGAGGAGATCGACGCCGATCCGGCGCAAGTGCTGATCGTCGCCGACGACGCCGGGGAGGCCGTCGGCACGCTCCAGCTGTCGATCATTCCGGGCCTGGCGAGGAAAGGCGCGCTGCGCGGGCAGATCGAGGCGGTCCGGGTGCGGGCGAGCCATCGCGGGTCCGGGCTCGGCGGCGAGCTGATGACCTGGGCCATCGACGAATCCCGGCGCCGGGGCTGCGCGCTCGTGCAGCTGACGTCGGATGTGAAACGCGAGGACGCGCACCGCTTCTACGAGCGCCTCGGTTTCGAGGCCACTCATACCGGCTTCAAACTCAAGCTCTAACCCGCCACCCGCCGCGTTTAGTCCTCTAGTTGCGGTAGTTGCACGCGCAGGGACCGCAACTAGAGGACTAATTGCGGGAGTTAGCGGGTCCCCGAGATCTTCGCGCTGCCGAGCACGAGATCGCCTTCGGCGGCGTCGGTGCGGTAGAGGACGACGACCTGGCCCGGCGCGACGCCGCGTAGCGGCTCGCGAAGCTGAACGGTCACCTCGTCGCCCGAAACCTCCGCGACGGCCTCGACGATCCCGCCGTGCGCGCGCACCTGGACGACGCATTCGGTGGGCCCGTCCAGCGGGCGCTCGCTCGGCCAGATCGGGCGGTTCGCCTCGATCACGTTCACGCCGAGGTCCCGCGCGGAACCGACCTTCACGGTGCCCGAAACCGGCTCCAGCGAAAGCACGTAGCGCGGCCGCCCGTCCGGCGCCGGTGCCTCGATACCGAGGCCCTTGCGCTGGCCGACGGTGAACCCGTGCACGCCGGTGTGCTCACCGAGCACGGCACCGGTCTCGGCGTCGACGAGCTGCCCGGGACGCTGGCCGAGCCGCTTCTCCAGGAAGCTCTTCGTGTCCCCATCCGGGATGAAGCAGATGTCGTGGCTGTCCGGCTTGTTCGCCACCGACAGGCCGCGGCTCTCGGCCTCGGCACGCACGTCGGTCTTCCACGAGTCGCCCAGCGGGAACAGCGAATGCCGCAGCTGCTCCGGGGTGAGCGAAGCCAGCACGTACGACTGGTCCTTGCCGGAGTCGACGCTGCGCCGCAGCTCCGGGACACCGTCCACAAGGGACAGCCGGGCGTAGTGCCCGGTGGCGACGGCGTCGAAACCGAGCGCCATCGCCTTGTCAAGCAACGCCTCGAACTTGATCTTCTCGTTGCAGGTGACGCACGGGTTCGGTGTGCGGCCCGCCGCGTACTCCCCGACGAAGGTCTCGATGACCTCTTCGGTGAAGCGCTCGGCGAAGTCCCAGATGTAGAAGGGGATGCCGAGGATGTCGGCCGCGCGGCGCGCGTCGCCGGAGTCCTCGATCGTGCAGCAACCACGGGAGCCGGTGCGCAGCGTGCCGGGCTTCGCCGACAGCGCCAGGTGCACGCCGACGACCTCGTGCCCGGCGTCCACGGCGCGCGCGGCGGCCACCGCCGAGTCCACTCCCCCGCTCATCGCGGCCAGTACGCGCATTTCCCTCACACCTCTTGCTTCTGCGTCTGCTTGCGCATTCCCGCGAGTCCCGCCTGCCTCGCCCTGTCGACGACGCCCGCGATTTCCCTCGAAACCGCTTCAACGTCTTCCGGCGCCGAGGTATGCCCGAACGAGAACCGCAGCGACCCGCGCGCGGCCGCCGGATCGGCACCCATGGCCAGCAGCACGTGGCTCGGCTGCGCGACACCCGCCGTGCACGCCGATCCAGTGGAACATTCGATGCCCTTGGCGTCCAAGAGCATCAACAGGCTGTCACCCGCGCAACCGGGGAAGGTGAAGTGGGCGTGCGTCGGAAGGCGCTCGCCCTCACCGCCGTTGAGCAAAACGTCCGGCACCTCGCGCCGGACGGCCTCGATCAGGTCGTCCCGCAGCTCGGCGACGCGTTTGGCGTACTCCTCGCGGCCGTCGACCGTGGCCTTCACCGCCGTCGCGAACGCGATCACCGCCGGCACGTCGAGGGTGCCCGAACGCACACTGCGCTCCTGGCCACCGCCGTGCAGCACCGGCACGCACGCGGTGTCACGCCCGAGCAGCAGCGCGCCGACGCCGTACGGGCCGCCCAGCTTGTGCGCGGTCAGGGTCAGCGCGGAAACACCGCTCGCGGCGAAGTCGACCGGCACCGCGCCGACGGCCTGGACGGCGTCGGAGTGCAGCGGAATCTCGTGGTCGGCGCAGACGGCGGCGAGTGCGGCGATCGGGTTGATCGTGCCGACCTCGTTGTTCGCCCACATCACGGTGGCCAGCGCGACCGTCTCGGGGCTGTCGCCGATGGCGGCGCGCAACGCCTCCGGGGAGACCCGGCCCGCCTGGTCGACCTCTACCCAGACGATCTCGGCGCCCGCGTGCTGCTCAAGCCACTCGACGGAATCGAGGACGGCGTGGTGCTCGACGGTGCTGCACAGCACCCGGCGGCGCTTCGGCTCCTCGCCGTTGCGGGCCCAGAAGATGCCCTTGACCGCGAGGTTGTCGCTCTCCGTGCCGCCACCGGTGAAGATCACCTCGGACGGCCGGGCGCCCAGCGCCTCCGCGATCACCTCGCGGGCCTCTTCGACCTTGCGGCGGGCCCGGCGACCCGAGGAATGCAGCGCGGAGGCGTTGCCCACGGTGGACAGCGCCTCGGACATCGCCGCTACGGCTTCGGGCAACATCGGGGTGGTCGCCGCGTGGTCGAGATAGGTCATCGCCATACCAGGGTAGACCGCTCCGGGGCGTGATCAAGCCCACCCTGGTCAGCGGGTGGTGGCGCTCATATCCGACGGCCACCGGCCGGTCAGCCGCACCCCGAGCAAGGCGATGCCGGCCAGCAGCACCGAAAGCACCAAGATCGCCACCGAAGGCTCCTTCGCCGAGGCCAGTGAGGCGAGCAGAACTCCACCCAAACCGATGGTCAGGGCCGATCCGACCCAGTCGCCGAGTTGCAGCGCCGAGGTGTTGAAGCCACGTTCGGCCGCCGGCGAGTAGCGGAGCAGCAGAACCGAGATCGCGGGCATCGCGATGCCCATCCCGGCACCGCCGACGGCCGACGCCACGAACGCCATCCAGCCGGGGAACCACGGCAGCGGCACGAAGACGAAGATCGCCAGATCGGCCGCGACCAGCGCGAACCCGATCCGCAGGGATACCTCGCGCGACCAGTCGAGCATGCGGCCCTGCAGCATCGACCCCGCCGACCAGCCCAGCGCGGTCACCGTCAGCGGCAGCCCGGCCAGTGCGGGGCTGTAGCCGTGGACCTCGGACATCGTGAGCGGCAGGTAGGCCTCCATCCCGGCGTAAGCGCCGGCGATCAGCCCACGCGAGGCGATCACTGTCGGCAACCCCGGCCGTGACGTCAGCGTGCCGGCGGGCAGGAGTTTGCGGAGCGCGTACGCGAGGGCGACGAGACCGGCGCCGCCATAGGCGAGGGCGGCCAACGAGGGATGCTGCGCCGCCCACGTGAGCGTGGCGACGCCGAGCGCGGCGATCACCGCGGGTACCACCCCGGCTCGGACGGCGGATTCGCCGGGCACGTGGGCGGGCAGCTTGCGTGTGACCAGGACCAGCAGGGCGAGCCCGATCCCCGTCAGCGGGATCAGCCCAAGGAACACCCAGCGCCAGCCGACGCTCACGGTCACCACGCCCGCGATCGAGGGCCCGATCACCGCGGGAAGCACCCAGGCGGCGGCGTTGGCGGCGTAGATCACCGGCCGCTCACGGTCGCTGAAAGTGAGGGCGATCAGCAGGGACACCGAGACCAGCAGGAGTCCCGAACCGAAGCCCTGCAAGGCCCGGCCGAGCAGGAGCACCGGCATGTCGTGCGCGAGGCCCGCCACCAGGAGCCCGGACGCGAACAACGCGGTACCGGCGAGCAGCGCGGGCGCCGGGCCTTTGCGGTCGCCGAGCCGTCCGGAAAGGACGGTCGCGACCACGCTGGCGACCAGGAACGTGGTGAAGGGCCACGCGTACAGCGCGAGGCCGTCGAGGTCGGCCACCATTGTCGGCATCGCGGTGGCGACGCCCATGCTCTCGAACGCGATGAGCGTGACCATGAGCAGCAACCCGATCGTGGTCGCCCGGTGCTCCGGCGTCCAGAGCACGCCCTTCGGCTTCGCCTTGTCCCCAGCGATCGTCATACGATGAGCGTGCAACCTCCAGTCGAGTGGAGGTCAAGCGCCGGCGGACTCCAGGCGCAGCTCCCGCGCCAGCATCGCGGCCTCGCCGCGCGAGGTGACTTCCAGCTTCCCGAGGATCTTCCGCACGTGAAACTTCACCGTGTGCTCGGTCAGGCGCAGTTCTTCGGCGATCTGCCGGTTGCGCCTCCCGCGCGCGATCCCGGCGAGAACCTCGAGTTCACGGGAGTTCAGCCGGTCCAGCGGGCGCAGTTCCGGCGTTTCCTGGACGCCCAGCGGCAGAACGGCGGTGATCGTGGTGCCCCAGCCGGGTACGGCGTCGACCTCCCAGCGGCCGCCGAGCGGGGTGATCCGCTCGGTGAGGCCGATGGCGGGCACGGCGCGGGCGACGTCCGGGCCGTCGTCGCGCACGGTGATCCGGAGGGCCTGCCCGTCGATCTGCCAGGACGCCCTGGCGCGGGCACTGCCACGTTCCAGCGCAGCGAGCACGAGGCCGCGGGTGACCGTGCGCGCGGTGTGCGCGATGTCCTGCGGGAGTGGCCGATCGTCGCCGGGCCCGGCGAGGTCGACGGTCACGTCGTTGTGGCGCACCAAGGGATCCAGCTGCGCGACGAGGGTGTCGAACGCCGCCGACGCCGGCTCCGCCGAAAGCTCCTGATCACGGTCCGCGATCGAGCGCAGTTCGACCAGCGCTGCCGCGGCGAGGTCGGTCGCGGTCTGCCGGGCGGCGGCGTCGCCGAGCCTTCGGGACCGCAGCACCGAAAGCAAGGACGCCAAAGTGGTCCCGTGGGTCTGCCCCAGATCGGTGATCGCCCGCGCCCGCGCGGTCGCCGCCGCGATGTTGCTCTCCAGGACCGCGGGCTCGGGGTCGCTGGCGCGCTGGGCGGCGTTCACGCTGACGATCTCCCACAGCTTGGCGACGATGTCGAGCGCGCGGTCCGCGGGCGCGTCCTCGGTGGGGACGAGCGCGATCATCGCGCCCTTGCCGATCACCGGAGCCGACGTCAGGACGACGAGTCTCCGGCGCTTTCCGCCGAGCGTCTCCTCGGCCACCACGGCCTCACCCGGGACGCCGAGCGCGGCGAGCCGCCGCAGCTCCGCGCTCGTGACCGAGCCCACGATCATCGGGTCGCCGTCGACCTTGATCGGCAGGCGGGAGCAGTCACCGGTCTCCATCGCGGCGGCCCGGTGCGGCAGGACGGCCGCGGCCGTCGCGGAGAAACGCGGCAGGAGTTCGGGGCGCGGAGCGGCGAGCATGTACTCGACCTGGCTCAGCACGTACAGCGGATCCGACCACTCGTCCATGACTCCACAGTAAGCGCGTTCTCCGTCCGCGACGCTGCTCGCCCGGCTAACGAACACTGCTCGTCCGAGCGGTTCGGGCGGGGTCCGGGCGCCGGTTGACTGATCGCAGCGAAGAAATCCGAAATAGGAGTGAACATGCGAGCGATCATCATCACCCAGTACGGCGAACCGGACGTTCTGCGGTCCGCCGAGGTCCCGCTGCCGGAGCCCGGCCCGGGCCAGGTGCGGGTCGCGGTCAAGGCCGCCGGGGTCAACCCGATCGACTGGAAGATCCGGTCCGGTGCCATGGCGGAGGTCCGCCCGCTCGACTTCCCGCACATCCTCGGCCTGGAACTGGCGGGAGTGGTGGACGCGGTGGGCGAAGGCGCCGGATTCGCCGTCGGGGACGAGGTCTTCGGCTGGTCCGACACCGGGACGTACGCGGAGTACGCGTTGGCGACCAACGTCATCCGCAAGCCCGCCGGGCTTTCGTGGCCCGAAGCCGCCGCGCTGCCCATCGCCGGTGAGACGGCGTTGCGAGTGCTGGGCGAACTCGAGGTCAAACCGGGCGAAACCCTGGTGATCCATGGCGCGAGCGGCCAGGTCGGCCGGATCGCGACGCAGGCAGCCGTCGCACTGGGCGCCACGGTCATCGGACTCGCCGGAGCATCGTCGCTGGACGAGGTGAAGGCGCTGGGCGCGGTTCCGGTCCAGTACGGGGACGGGTGGGTGTCGCGGGTCCGCTCGGTGGCGGTGGGAGGGGTGGACGCGGTGTTCGACGCGGCCGGATTCGGCGTCCTGGGTGATTCCGTCGACCTGCTCGGATCACCCGACCGGCTGGTCACCATCGCCGATCCGGCGGCGTTCGCGCAGGGGTTGCGGTTCTCGGCTTCCGGCTCGGAAAGCGCTGCGGTGCTCGAAGATCTGGTCGCGCGCGGGCTGAAGCTCAAGCTGGGGTCGAGTTACGGGCTGGCGGAGGTCGCGGAGGCGCACCGGGAGAGCGCGACCGGGCACGCGGGCGGGAAGATCACGCTGACGCTGAGCTGAAGGGGACCATGCCCGCATAGGACGCGGTGAAGGGAGCTTTCACCACGTCCTATGCGGGGAAAGTCCCCTTCGGCCGCTCGATCTCACGCGAGGGTCACGGGGAGGGCACTTTCGCGACAGGGGTGACCGGAGTGGGAGCCAGCACAGCGGGAGCGGAGGAAGCGCGACGCCGCCGCGTCTGCGCCGGGATCTGCACCCGCCCGAGCGCCGCCTGCACCGCGGATTCCGCCAGCGCGGCCAGTTCCCGCCGGTCCGAAGCCTTACCGGGCGCGATCTCCGGGCACACGTGCACCTCCAGCACCAGACCGCGCAAAGCGGCGACCCGGCGCAGCGACGCGATGAGCGACTCCGGCCCGATGAACGCCGGTTGCGTGGTCTCGCGGCCGTCTGCGAGCCGGAACCGCAGGGCCAGTGGCCGCACGGGGACACCGCCGTCGATCGCGGCCTGGAAGGTCGCCGAGCGGAACCGGCCCGACGCCAGACCGCACCAGGTGGTCCCCTCCGGCGTCACGCTGACGAGTGAACCGCCGCGCATCGCGTCGGCCAGTTCGGCCATCGTCGCGGGCAGGCTTCGCAGGTTCTCGCGGTCGAGGAAGATGCTGCCGCCGCGGCGCACGAGCAGGCCGAGCACCGGCCAGGCGCCGACCTCCTTCTTCGCCAGCGCCCGCATCGGCTGGATGGCGTTGACCGCGACGATGTCCAGCCACGAGATGTGGTTGTTCACCACCAGCGCGCCACGGCCCGGCACGGCGCGGAAACGCTCGTCGCCGCATACCACGAGGCGCACCCCGAACGAGCGCAGGATGCCGAGGAACAGCAGACGCACCAATCGTTCCCGCGGCATGCCGCGCAGCGCGAGCACCAGCGGCGCGCTCAGGAAAGCACCGAAGATGACGCTGATCGCCGCGGCGAACCGCAGCACGCGCCGGCCGAACGCCACCGTCGGCACCCCTTCGCTGAGGCATCCGTCGCCGCACGGCGACTTCGGCATCCAGGCGTGGGTCATCCCTGCACTCCCAGGAAGAACTTGAGGTACCGCTCGTCGACGTTGTGCAGATCCAGCAGGACGAAGAAGTCCGCGACGCCGAAGTCCTCGTCCAGCGCGGGCGGGCCGTAGATCTTGGCGCCCAGGCGCGTGTATCCCTTGATGAGCGGCGGCAGGAGCGCGCGGGCGGGCCGCTCGATCTTCTCGGTCGGCCACGGGTTCAGCGGCGTGACCCGGAGCGACTCGTCCGCGTAGTGTCTGGCGCGCAGGAGATCCCAGACTCCTGCCGCGTATTCCCCGCCTCCGGTCAGCGGCACGGACGCGCAGCCCGCGAGGTACCGGTGCCCGGCCAGCAGCATGTAGCGCCCGATACCCGCCCAGACGAGGCTCACGACGGCGCCGCTGCGGTGGTCGGGGTGCACGCACGAGCGGCCCGTCTCGACCAGCGAAGGACGCAGCGAATCGAGTGCCGTGAGATCGAATTCGCTGTCGGAGTAGAGCTTTCCGGCCCGCGCCGCCCGATCGGGCGGCAACATCCGATACGTGCCCACGATCTCGCCGGTGTTGTCGTCGCGCACCACGAGGTGGTCGCAGAACTCGTCGAAGTAGTCGACGTCAAGGCCGGGTTCGAGCGAATTGAGCTTCGCGCCCATTTCCTCGGCGAACACCTGGTGACGAAGGCGTTGCGCGGCAACGACTTCCTCGTTTCCGTTGGCTACGAGGAGCGAGTAACGCGGTGTGTCGGCCGGGAGTTCGACACCTGCCTGGTCAGTACTGACGAGGAGCTGTGACGTCGTCATAAGCAAGGTCTACCCCTCGCTGGGTACCAACGACGATGCGCCCGATGGCCGAACAGTGCACGTTCAGTTAAATGCGGGTTCTCAGGCTTCTCTCAGGGTGCAATATCACTCTCGGATCACAGAAAAGGGGCCGTCCGGGAAACTAATCCCGGACGGCCCCTTCAGGATGAAACTCAGCCCTTGCGCTTCTGGACCTCTTCGGTCAGCTGCGGCGCGACGTTGAACAGGTCGCCCACCACACCGAAGTCGGCGATCTCGAAGATCGGCGCCTCGGCGTCCTTGTTGACCGCGATGATGGTCTTCGAGGTCTGCATGCCCGCCCGGTGCTGGATCGCGCCGGAGATGCCCAGCGCGATGTACAGCTGCGGCGAGACCGTCTTACCGGTCTGGCCGACCTGGAACTGCGCCGGGTAGTAGCCCGAGTCGACGGCGGCGCGGGAGGCGCCGACGGCCGCGCCGAGCGAGTCGGCCAGCGACTCGACGACGTCGAACTTGTCGGCCGAGCCGACACCGCGGCCACCGGAGACGACGACCGAGGCCTCGGTCAGCTCCGGCCGGTCGCCGCCGACGATCGGCTCGATGCCGGTGATCTTGGCGGACTTCGCCGGGTCACCCGCGGGGACCTCGACGGTCTCCTCGGCGGCCGCACCTTCGGCCTGGGACGCCTCGACCGCGCCGGGGCGGACCGAGATGACCGGGACACCCTTGGTGGCCTTGGACTTCACGGAGAACGCACCACCGAAGATGGACTGGTCCACGCTGCCGTCGCTGTTCACACCGACGGCGTCATACAGCAGACCGGAGCCGAGGCGCACCGCGACACGAGCGGACACCTCCTTGCCCTCGGCGCTGGCCGCGACGAGCACGGCGGCCGGGGAGGACCGCTCCGCGAGCGCGGCGAGGACGTCCACCTTGGGGGTGACCAGGAAGCCGGTGGCGTTGTCGCCCTCGGCGACGTACACCTTGGCGGCGCCGTGCGCGGCGAGGGCTTCCTTCGCCTTGGCGGCGGTGCCGGTCGGGCCGACGACGACCGCGGACGGCTCACCCAGCTCGCGAGCGGCGGTCAGCAGTTCGAGCGTGACCTTCTTGACTTCACCGTCGACGTGGTCGACGAGGACGAGTACTTCAGCCATTTCCTATTCCTCCTCGAAACCTGTCTCAGCGCTGTCTTGGAACCCGCGACCGCGATCGCGTCGCCAGGGCGCGCCTTGTCCTGTTCGCTCACCTGACGCCGTCTGGCGCCCTGCCGCCGCGATCGCGGGGCCTGCCGACCGGAGTGGGTTCGCGTTCCTACTTCCGCATTTCATCCGCGTATTCACGTCTCCGTCAGATGAGCTTCTGCGCGACCAGGTAGGCGGCCACCTTGCTGCCGCCGTCACCCTCGTCCTCGACGCGCTCACCGGCGGTGCGCGGCGGCTTCGGGGAGGCTTCGAGCACCGACGACCAGGCGTTGCCGAGGCCGACCTCGCCCGCGTCGATGCCGAGGTCCGCGACGGTCAGCGTCTCGACCGGCTTCTTCTTCGCGGCCATGATGCCCTTGAAGGAGGGGTAGCGCGGCTCGTTGATCTTCTCGCCGACGCTCACCAGCGCGGGCAGGTTCGCCTCGAGGTGCGTGACACCGTCCTCGGTGTAGCGGTCGGCCTTGATCGCGGTGCCGTCGACGGTCAGCTCGTTCACGTGGGTCAGCTGCGGCAGGCCGAGCAGTTCGGCGATGATCGCCGGCACGGCGCCACCGCGGCCGTCGGAGGCCTCGTTACCGGTGATGACCAGGTCGTAGCCTTCGACCTTGCCGATCGCGGCGGCCAGCACCTTCGCGGTGGCGATCGCGTCGGAGCCGTGGAGAGCCGCGTCGGAGACGTGGATGGCCTTGTCGGCGCCCATGGACAGCGCCTTGCGGATCGCGTCGGTCGCGCGGTCGGGACCCACCGAGACGACGGTGACCTCACCCTCGCCGGCTTCCTTGATCTTCAGGGCTTCTTCGACGGCCTTCTCGTTGATCTCGTCAAGCACGGCGTCGGCGGATTCGCGGTCAAGAGTGTTGTCGGCACCGGAGAGCTTCCGCTCCGAGTAGGTATCCGGTACCTGCTTGACCAGGACAACGATATTCGTCATGGGTCTACTTCGACCTCCCGTTAGTGGCCAGCGTCGGCCACGGGGCAACAGCTCTACTGGCCGGTAGATTAGGGCCATTTCAGCGCCGCGGCCCGCCGAGGTGACCTCATTCACCTGGATGCACGTTTTATTGGGACCATCGTCCAGGTATTTCACCCGGAAGTGAGTGTTACCGGGCGACTAACCCGAACGGTCGTATTCCGGGGTACTCCCAGTGCGGGCGACGGGCTAATCTGCCCCACCATGCGTTCCATGCCCGGCCCTGTCGCCGTGATCACGGACTCGACCTCCTGCCTCCCCGCCTCGGTCGCCGAACGCTGGGGAATCGGCGTCGTTCAGGTCCGATTGCAGGTCGGAGAGCAGTTCGACGAAGAGAACCGCTACGACCGCGACGAAGTCATCGGCCAGCTGCGCGCCGGGACGCCGGTGAAGACGGCGCCGCCGGAGGTCGCCGCGTTCTTCTGGGCGTTCCAGGACGCCGCGAGCAAGGGCGCCTCGGCGATCGTCAGCGTCCACATCTCGGGACGGATGTCGGAGACGGTGAACGCCGCCCGCGAAGCCGCCCAGCAGGTGAGCGTCCCGGTCCACGTCCTCGACAGCGGGACCACCGGGATGAGCCTCGGTTTCGCGGCGACCTCGGCGGCCAGGGTCGCCGCCGCCGGCGGGCAGGCCACCCGGGTCATCGACGCGGCCGAACGCCGGTTCCGCGCCGGCCGGGAGATCCTCTACGTCGACACGCTGGAGTTCCTGCGGCGCGGCGGCCGGATCGGCGCCGCGCAGGCGTTCCTCGGTTCCGCGTTCTCGATCAAACCTCTGCTGACGCTGAAGAACGGCGAGGTCGCCCCGCTGACCAGGGTGCCGGGTCAGCGGCGGGCGCTCACCAAACTCGTCGACCTCGCGGTGGAATGCGCGGGCGATCAGGACGTCGAGATCGCCATCACCCGGTTCGGCCCCGACGAACGCGACCTCGAGATCGGCGGACGGCTGCGGGCGCGGCTGCCCCGGATGGTCGACAGCACCCTGGTCGACGCGAGCATGATCCTCGGCGCCCACCTCGGCCCTGGCGCCATCGGCATCACGGTGTCACCGGTGTAGCTCGCTTCCCGGGGATCAGTACGAGCACCAGCGGGAGTACCGCGCCCAGCGCCGTCGTCGCGACGATGAGCACCTGGTCCACCGGCTCGAAATGCGAGACGTGGCCGAGGTGGTAGAGGAAGTGCGGCAGTCCGAAGAGGAAGGTCGCGAGCGCCGCGAGCCTGGCCACGGCGGTCGTCCCGATCACGGCGGCACCGAGCAGGATGGCGGAAAGCGCCAGGTTGAGGCCGCCGAAGTCGCGGAGCAGGTGCTCGTTGAAGGGGCCGTCCATCGCCACCCAGCCGGTGCGGAAACCGGGGAAATCCCGGTAGAACCCGTCCGGGCTGAGCAGCGGCCACAGCCCGACCGGCAGTTCGATCAGGCCGAAGACGACGAGCAGTACGCGAGTGAGTGTCCGTTGCATACCTCCTGGACCGCGCGGCGCCGCGAAACGTGACACCGCAATTCGTCCTCTAGTTGCGGTAGTTGCACGCGCAAGGACCGCAACCAGAGGACGACTTGCGGAGGGGAGGGAAGTGACCGGCCGGTAGGGTCGCGGCGTGACCACCCCAGCCACCAGGGCCGAAGCGCTGCACCTCACGGGTGAACGCACCGTGCCGGGCATCGCCGAGGAGAACTACTGGTACCGCCGCCATGAGGCCGCGTATCACAAGCTCCTCCCCTTGTGCGCGGGCAAGACCGTCCTGGAGGCAGGCTGCGGCGAGGGCTACGGCGCCGGGCTCATCGCCACCGTCGCCGAGCGGGTGCTCGCGCTCGACTACGACGTCCCCACCACCGAGCACGTCGCCCACCGCTACCCCGGCATCGGCGTGACCAGGGCGAACCTGGTGTTCCTGCCGCTGCGGGACGCCTCCGTCGACGTCGTCGCCAACTTCCAGGTGATCGAGCACCTCTGGGACCAGGCCGCGTTCCTCGCCGAATGCCGACGCGTGCTCTCCCCCGGCGGACGGCTGATCGTCACCACGCCCAACCGGCTCACCTTCACCCCGGACAGCGACACCCCGCTCAATCCCTTCCACACCAGGGAACTCGCACCGTCCGAATTGGACGAACTGCTGCGCGACGCCGGGTTCGAGGTCGAGACGCTGCACGGTCTCCACCACGGCGCGGGTGTGAAGGAACTCGACGACAAGTACGGCGGCTCGATCATCGACGCCCAGCTCGACGTCGTGATGGGGCAGCTGCCCGGACAGGCGACCTGGCCGGTGGAACTGCTCGCCGACGTCGAAGGCATCCAAACCACGGATTTCGCCATCCACGGTGAAGACCTCGACGCCAGCCTCGACCTCGTCGCCGTGGCAGTGCGCCCATGAGCGAGTACGAAGGCACGTTCTGCCTCGTCGTGCACAGCCACCTGCCGTGGCTGCCGCACCACGGGTCCTGGCCGGTCGGCGAAGAATGGCTTTACCAGGCCTGGGCGCATTCGTACCTGCCGATGGTCGACCTCTTGCGCCGCTTCGCCGACGAGGGCCGCGAAGACGTCCTCACCCTCGGCATGACACCGATCCTCGCCGCGCAACTCGACGACCCGTACTGCATCGACGCCTTCCACGACTGGCTCGGTCATTGGCAGCTACGCGCCTGGCACGCGTCCACGCTCTGGCGCGGCGACCCACTGCTACGCGACCTCGCCGCGAGCGAATACCAGACCGCGCTCAAAGCGTCGGAAGAACTCGAAACCCGCTGGCGTCACGGCTTCTCACCGATCCTTCGATCCTTTGTGGACAACGGGACGATCGAACTGCTCGGCGGGCCGCTGGCGCATCCGTTCCAGCCGCTGCTCGACCCGGCGGTGCGCGACTTCATGCTGCGCGGTGGCCTAGCCGACACCGCGCTGCGGATCGGTCGGCGCCCGGAAGGCATTTGGGCACCTGAATGCGGGTACAACCCCGGCATGGAGGCGGGTTACGCCGCCGCGGGCGTCCAGCGTTTCCTCGTCGACGGCCCGTCTCTGCACGGCGACACCTCCGCCGCGCGGACCGTCGGCGATTCCGACGTCGTCTGCTTCGGCCGGGACCTCGAGGTCACGTACCGCGTCTGGTCACCGAAGGCCGGATACCCCGGCCACGCCACCTATCGCGACTTCCACACCTGGGCGCACGAAGTCGGCCTCAAGCCGTCGCGGGTGACCGGCAAGACCATCGACCCGCCGGACAAGGCGCCGTACGACCCGGCGATGGCGGCGGGCACCCTCGGCGGCCACGTCCAGGACTTCGTCGACACCGTCGTCGCCCGGCTGCGCTCGCTCAAGGCCGAGCACGGCCGCGAGTCGCTCGTCGTCGCCGCGTACGACACGGAACTGTTCGGTCACTGGTGGCACGAGGGTCCCGCCTGGCTCGAAGGCGTCCTGCGCGCACTGCCGGAGGCCGGGGTCCGCGTCACCACCCTCAAGGGCGCGCTCGAGGCGGGCCACCTCGGCGGACGGGTCGACCTCCCGGCGTCGTCGTGGGGCTCTGGCAAGGACTGGCGTGTCTGGGACGGCGAGCAGGTCGCCGACATGGTGCGGGACAACACCGCGCTGCAGCACCGGATGCTCGACCTCGTCACCGGAATGGACACGACGACCCGAGACGCCGTCCGCGACCAGGCCGTCGCCGAGGCGATGCTGGCGCTTTCGAGCGACTGGGCGTTCATGGTCACCAAGGATGCCGCCGCCGACTACGCGCGGCGGCGGGCGAAGGTGCACACCGACCGGTTCGACACGCTCGCCGGACTTCTCCGCGACGGCGCGCACGAGCGTGCACGGGAGACCGCGGCCGCGTTCCGGCGTGACGACGGCCCGTTCGGGCACGTCGACGCGCGTGACCTGCTGAGGAAATGAGGAAAGGGGAACCATGGGGATCCACGACATTCCACTGAAGACGCTCGCGGGCGAGGACACCACACTCGGCGCGCTCGAAGGCAAGACCCTGCTGGTGGTGAACGTGGCGTCGAAATGCGGCCTGACGCCGCAGTACACCGGGCTGGAGAAGCTGCAGGAACGCTACGCGGACAAGGGCTTCTCGGTCGTCGGCTTCCCGTGCAACCAGTTCGCTGGCCAGGAGCCGGGCACCGCCGAGGAGATCCAGACCTTCTGCTCGACGACGTACGGGGTTACGTTCCCGCTGTTCGCGAAGCTGGACGTCAACGGGGAAAGCCGTCACCCGCTCTACGCCGAGCTGACCGAGACGGCCGACGCGGAAGGCGCCTCCGGTGACGTGCAGTGGAACTTCGAGAAGTTCCTCGTCGCCCCGTCCGGCGAAGTGGTGGGACGATTTCGCCCGCGTACCGATCCCGAAGACAAAGCGATCATCAAGGCGATCGAGGCCACTGTCGGCGCCTGACGGAGTCCTTCAGCCCCCGGCGTCGATGGCCGTGCGGTTCCGGGCGGCGCCGGTCCCGAGGCCCGCCTCTTTCGCCGGGGGTGATCGCCCCGTCCCGGCGAAGACCGACTGACGAGTAGCCTCCACCCATGCGCGTGCTGATGTTGTCGTGGGAGTACCCACCCGTGGTCGTCGGCGGACTCGCACGGCACGTCCACGCACTGGCCAGGCACCTCGTCGGCCAGGGACACGACGTGGTCGTCCTGTGCCGTCACACGGCGGGCACCGACGCCGAGACCCACCCGAGGACTGATCGGGTGGTCGAGGGCGTGCGGATCATCCGGGTCGCCGAGGACCCCCTGCACGTGACCTTCGAACGCGACCTCGTCGCGTGGACCCTGGCCATGGGGCATGCGATGGTCCGCGCCGCGACCGACCTGCTGCGCACCTGGCAGCCGGACGTCGTGCACGCGCACGACTGGCTGGTCACCCATCCCGCGATCGCGATCGCCGAGGCCGCGCGGGTACCGCTGGTCGGCACGATCCACGCCACCGAGGCCGGACGGCACTCCGGCTGGCTCTCACATCCGCTGAACCAGCAGGTTCACTCGGTCGAATGGTGGCTCGCGAACCGCTCGGACGCGCTGATCACCTGTTCGCAGGCCATGCGCCGCGAGGTGTCGCATCTGTTCGAGGTGGACGGCGACGCGGTCACCGTGATCCACAACGGCATCGAGGAACGCACCTGGCAGGTGCCCGCGGAAGAGGTCGCGCAGGCCCGAGAGGTCCACAGCCCCTCCGGTGCGCCCTTGTTGCTCTACTTCGGCCGGTTGGAGTGGGAGAAGGGCGTGCAGGACCTGCTCGCCGCGCTCCCCCGGATCCGCCGCGCCAAACCGGGGACCCGGCTGGTCGTCGCCGGCAAGGGCAGGCACCTGGAGGAACTGGTCGACCAGGCGCGGAAGCTGCGCGTGCGCCGCGCGGTGGACTTCGTCGGGCACCTGTCCGACCGCGAACTGCGCGCGGTGCTGGCCGCGGCCGACGCCGTCGTGCTGCCCAGCCGGTACGAACCGTTCGGGATCGTCGCACTGGAAGCGGCCGCCGCGAAGGCGCCACTCGTGGCTTCGACCGCCGGCGGACTCGGCGAGGTCGTCGTCGACGGTGAGACCGGCCTGGCGTTCAGCCCCGGCGACGTCGGCGCCCTCGGGGACGCCGTCGAAGCGGTACTGGACGACGAAGTCGCCGCGGCGCGACGGGCGCTGACCGCGCAATCGCGCCTGGCCGCGGACTTCGACTGGGGACGGATCGCGGAGGCGACCGTCGCGGTCTACCGGCGGGCTCGCATCGGGGAGCCGATGGAACTGGGGCGCCCGAAGATCGCGACGGGCAACGCCTTCGAACCGTGAGTCTTTCGTAACCCTCTTCCTTGCGCCAGGGTTCCGGCGAAGTCGGGATGGTGGTCAAGCGGGTCGTGTGTGGCGGTTCGGGTTCTGACAGACCTGCATTCGCCTGCCCACTCGCCCGAGTTGATCAAGGTCCGAGGCCCCGCGCCGTCGGGCTGACCACACGTGGGCAAGCAAAGACCGGTCCGCCCTAACCCGACTTACCCACCCCCGACCGAAGCGTGGCTCAGACGTCAAGCGCGGCCGCCCCCTGTGTCGCGAAAGCCACTTTCGCGACGTCAGATGTCCCGAAAGTGGCTTTCGCGACACCGGCCAGCGGCCAGTAGGTACCCAAAGCCAACCCTTGGCTCCAGCCCGAATCGCCACTCACGGCCACCCCCTTCCGGAAACTTGACGAGACCGGGCCCGGATCGTCAAGAGCGGCACTGAACGGCAGCTCTGCGACTTCGCCTGGACCCTGGCGCCAGGCGCAAGGAAGGGGGCCTTCTGTACTTGGCGGGGCGGACGAGCGGTCGCGGGTCGCGAGGGGCGCGACCCCCGTGGCTGCTCTAGGTGACGAAGATCAGAAGTGGCAGGGCCGGGCACAGTCCGGCTGCACCGAGACCGCCACCGAAGCGGATACGGCCGGTGCGGCGAGGGCGACCGCGAAGACGGCGAAAGCTGTGGCCAAAACCCTCCTCAACTGCTCCTTCATGGTGGCTCCTCGGGAATTCGGGCGGAAAGTGCACCCGGGACCGAGCATCCGCGTGAATCGCCGCGGAAACAATGGGGGTTTCACTAGGTACCCCTACGTAATCGCGATCCGTGACCGTTTCGTCCCTCTGCCTCAAGTCCGTGAAGGGCTCCTTGAGGGACTCTGGGTCCCTCAAGGAGCCCTTCACGGACTTCACGACCGGCAGAACCAAAACCCGTGAAAGCCGCGAAGGCCCCGCCCACTGCGGTGTGAGGGTGAGCGGGGCCTCCGCGACAGCGCGCGCACGCCCGACAGCGCTACCGGAAGGGGGCGCGCGCGAGAATCAGGTCCGGCGGCGGGGAGCCTCCGCCGCCGGACCCGATGGGCCACACCGTCCCAAACCGGTGTGGAACCCGGCCGCCCCGCGTCAGGTAGGGGCGGCCGGAGCCGGTGTCAGTAAGTGGTCAGGTACCGCGCGTACGCGCCGGTGGTGAGGAAGCTCGGCAGCTTCTCGCCCAGCGCGGTCTCGGTGAAGATCTCGTAGGCGTCGCCGAGGCGGTTGCCCTCACCCAGTTCGGAACGCGCCGAGGTCAGCTCTTCGTCCAAATAGGACACCGTGAGTTCGCGGGTGAGCGCGGTGCCGTCTTCGAGTTTCGTGCCGTTGCGGATCCACTGCCAGATCTGGCAGCGGGCGATCTCGGCGGTGGCGGCGTCCTCCATCAGGTTGTGGATGGCCGCCGCGCCGGTGCCGCGCAGCCAGGCGTCGATGTAGCGCAGCGCGACGTTGATGTTGGCGCGGACACCGGCTTCGGTGACCTCACCGCCGGCGCTGGCGACGTCGAGCAGGTCCTCGGCGGTGACGACGACGTCCTCACGGACCTTGCCGAGCTGGTTGGGCCAGCCGCCGAGCACTCCGTCGAACACCTCGCGGCAGACCGGGACGAGGCCGGGGTGCGCGACCCACGAGCCGTCGAAACCGTCGTTCGCCTCGCGTTCCTTGTCCTGGCGGACCTTTTCCAGCGCGGTCGCGTTGATCTCCGGGTCCTTGCTCGGGATGAACGCGGCCATGCCGCCGATGGCGTGCGCCCCGCGCTTGTGGCAGGTGCGCACCAGCAGCTCGGTGTAGGACCGCATGAACGGGACGGTCATCGTCACCTGCGCGCGGTCCGGCAGCACGAAGTCCGCGCCGTGCGAGGAGAAGTTCTTGATGACGCTGAAGATGTAGTCCCAGCGGCCGGCGTTCAGGCCGGCGATGTGCTCGCGCAGTTCGTAGAGGATCTCCTCCATCTCGAACGCGGCGGTGATCGTCTCGATCAGCACGGTGGCCCGGATGGTGCCGCGCGGGATACCCAGTTCTCGTTGCGCCAGCAGGAAGACGTCGTTCCACAGCCGCGCTTCGAGGTGGTTTTCGAGCTTCGGCAGGTAGAAGTAGGGGCCGCTGCCGCGGGCCAGCAGCTGGCGCGCGTTGTGGAAGAAGTACAGGCCGAAGTCGACAAGGCTCGCCGAAACCGGGCGGCCGTCGATGCGGATGTGCTTCTCCACCAGGTGCCAGCCGCGGGGGCGGGCGACGATCGTCGCGGGCTCGTCGCCGATCGTGTAGCGCTTGCCCGCCTCGGTGGTGAAGTCGATGTTGCGGCGGATCGCGTCGAACAGGTTGAGCTGTCCGTCGATCACGTTGTGCCAGGTCGGCGAAGTCGCGTCCTCGAAGTCGGCGAGCCAGACCTTGGCGCCGGAGTTGAGCGCGTTGACCGTCATCTTGCGGTCGGTCGGGCCGGTGATCTCGACGCGGCGGTCTTCGAGACCGGGCGCGGCCGGGGCGACCGACCAGCTGCCGTCGTCGCGGATCGAGCGCGTCTCGGGCAGGAAGTCCAGCGGCTCCTCGCCGGACTGCAGCTTCTCGCGGCGCAGACGGCGGGCGTCGAGCAGTTCACGGCGGCGGCCGGCGAACGCGTTGTCCAATTTGGCCACGAAGTCCAGTGCGGCCGGGGTGAGGATCTCGTCGAACCGGTCACCGGCGGGTCCGCAGACGTCGGTCCGGTAGTTCAGCTTCTCAACCATGGTGTGCCTCCGCTGGGCTTCGCGAAAGAGAGTTAGAAGAGGAAAGGGAGGTGGCGGTCTCCCGGGGGCGAAAGACCGCCACCTGGCACCTACTTGCGAGGGATCAGAACTGCTCGGCCTCGGTGGAACCGGCGAGCGCGGTCGTCGAGCTGGTCGGGTTCAGCGCGGTCGCGACGTTGTCGAACCAGCCGGTGCCGACCTCGCGCTGGTGCTTCGTGGCGGTGTAACCGCGGTCCTCCGAAGCGAACTCGCGCTCCTGCAGGTCGACGTAGGCGGTCATGCCCTCGCGGGCGTAACCGTGCGCCAGGTCGAACATCGAGTAGTTCAGGGCGTGGAAGCCTGCCAGGGTGATGAACTGGAACTTGTAACCCATGTGGCCGAGTTCGCGCTGGAACTTCGCGATCGTCGCGTCGTCCAGGTGCTTCTTCCAGTTGAACGACGGCGAGCAGTTGTAGGCGAGCATCTGGTCCGGGTACTTCGCCTTGATCGCCTCGGCGAACTGACGGGCGACCTCGAGGTCCGGCTTGGAGGTCTCCATCCACAGCAGGTCGGCGTACTCGGCGTAGGCGAGACCGCGGTCGATACAGGGGTCGATGCCGTTGGTGACGTTGTAGAAGCCCTCGGCGGTGCGCTCGCCGGTGACGTACTTGCGGTCACGCTCGTCCACGTCGCTGGTGATCAGCGTGGCGGCCTGGGCGTCGGTGCGGGCGACGATCAGCGACGGCACGTTCAGCACGTCCGCGGCGAGGCGGGCGGCGTTCAGCGTGCGCTCGTGCTGCTTGGTCGGGATCAGCACCTTGCCGCCGAGGTGGCCGCACTTCTTCTCGGACGCGAGCTGGTCCTCCCAGTGCACACCCGCGGCACCGGCGGCGATCATGCCCTTCATCAGCTCGAAGGCGTTGAGCGGGCCACCGAAGCCGGCCTCGGCGTCGGCGACGATCGGGGCGAACCAGTCGGTGTCGGTGTTGCCCTCGGCCCAGTTGATCTGGTCGGCGCGGCCCAGCGCGTTGTTGATGCGGCGGACGACGGCGGGCACCGAGTTGGCCGGGTAGAGGCTCTGGTCCGGGTAGGTCTGGCCGGAGAGGTTCGCGTCGGCGGCGACCTGCCAGCCCGAGAGGTAGATGGCCTTGAGGCCGGCGCGGACCTGCTGCACCGCCTGGTTACCGGTCAGGGCGCCCAGCGAGTGGACGTAGTCCTCGTTGTGCAGGAGGTCCCACAGCTTCTCGGCACCGCGGCGAGCGAGCGTGTGCTCCTCGACCACGCTGCCGCGCAGCTTGACCACGTCAGCCGCGGAGTACGACCGCTTCACGCCCGCCCAGCGGGGGTCGGTCTCCCACTGCTTGGCCAGTTCGGCGGCCGCCTGCTCCAGCTGCTGCGCGTGCTGAGTCATCGGATTCTCCCGGTGTTGCGAAGTTTGCGAGTGATCGCCTTTCCTGACCAGACCCTGACATGACAGGGGAAATCCGATCCAGGTCTCCAATTTGCCAATTTCTGCGAAGCTTCCGTACCATCTTGCAAAGGTTGCGAATCTCCTGTTCGCAAGCCGAGCGAAAATCCACGGGCTTGACCGTTCACTGAATCGTTCGAGTCCGGAAACCTTGCGGACAGAGAGGCCTGTGTGGACAAAACCTTCGCCGGAGCGAAGCTTCGGCATCTGCGCGAAAGCCGGTCGATGAGCCAGGCGGATCTCGCTCGTGTGCTGGAGATCTCACCCAGTTACCTCAACCAGATCGAGCGCAACACGCGTCCGCTGACCGTCCCGGTGCTCCTTCGCATCACGCAAGCGTTCGGAGTGGACACCGAGTTCTTCGCGAACAACGACACCGCCAGGCTCGTCGCGGACGTGAAGGAAGCGCTGCTCGACGAGGTCCTCGGCGTGGACGTCACCACCAGCGAGCTGAACGACCTCGCCACGAACCTGCCGACGATCGCCCAAGCCCTGGTCAAACTGCATCGCAGCTACCGCAACTCGGTCGAGAACACCGCCGCGCTGACCACCGAGAACGGGCTGGGCATGCACGGCAGCGCGGCCGGCTCGTTGCCGCACGAAGAGGTCCGCGACTTCTTCTACGAGCGGGAGAACTACGTCGCCGAGCTGGACGAACGCGCCGAACGGATGGCGCACGACATCCCGCTTCAGCGCGGCCGTGTGCTCACCGCGCTGAAGGAAACCCTGGCCCAGCGCTACGGCGTCGACGTCACCAGCGACGGCATCGACGAAGCGGCCGGTGAGCAGCACCGGTACGAACCGGGGCCGCGGGTGCTGCGGCTGGCGCCGAGCCTGCGCGTCGGGCAGCAGGCGTTCCGGATGGCTTCGCAGATCGCCCTGCTCGACTACGACGACCTGATCACCGAACTCGCCGATTCGTGGGCGTTCTCCGGACCCGCCGCGCGTTCGCTGGCCCGTGTCGGGCTCGCGAACTACTTCGCGGGTGCCCTGATCCTCCCCTATGGACCGTTCCTCTCCACCGCGGAACGCTTCCGCTACGACATCGAGCGGCTGTGCGACCACTTCGGCGTCGGCTTCGAGACCGTCTGCCACCGGCTCTCGACGTTGCAGCGGCCGAAGAACCGCGGCGTGCCGTTCTCGTTCGTGCGGGTCGACCGGGCCGGGAACATGTCGAAACGCCAGTCCGCGGCCGGTTTCCACTTCTCCCGCGTCGGTGGCGCCTGTCCACTGTGGAACATCTACGAGGCGTTCACGCAGCCGGGCAAGATCCTCACCCAGATCGCGACCCTGCCCGACGGCAAGAGCTACTTCTGGATCGCGCGGACGGTGTCCCGCAACATCGGCGGCTACGGCAGCCCCGGCAAGACGTTCACCGTCGGCCTCGGCTGCGAACTACGGCACGCGAAAAGGCTGATCTATTCGACCGGTCTCGACCTCGACGACCGCGCCGCGGCCACCCCGATCGGCATGGGTTGCAAAGTCTGCGAACGCCCGGCCTGCTCTCAACGCGCGTTCCCGACGATCGGCAAGCAGCTGACCGTGGACGAGAACACCAGCACCTTCGTCCCGTACCCGGCGGTGCCCAAGGCGCCTTGAGCGGTCTCGATCTCCCTGGCAGGGTTGCCGACGAGGGCCGCCGCCTGTGACGGCGACCACCACACTGGGGAGAACTGAATGATCTTGGTGACCGGGGCAGGCGGGAACGTCGGCTCGGAACTGACCGGAATCCTCACCCGCGACGGGCATCCCGTCCGGGCGCTGGTCCGCACGCCGCGGCCGCTGCCCGACGGCGTCGAAGGGGTGCTGGGCGATCTCAACGAACCGACCAGCCTGAAAACCGCGCTGGAAGGTGTCCGGGCGGTCTTCCTGCTCGGCGGTTACGAAGACATGCCGGGTGCGCTCGCGGTGATGCGGGACGCGGGCGTCGAGCAGGTCACGCTGCTGTCGTCGAGGTCGGTCGTCGGCGGGCACTCCGACAACGCCGTCGCGGGAACGCATATGGCGGCCGAGGCGTCGGTACGCGCGTCGGAGCTGGCCTGGACGTTCCTGCGGGCAAGCGGGTTCATGTCGAACACGCTGCGCTGGATCCCCAGACTTCGCGAGGGCGATGTCGTCCGGGAACCCTTCGCGGACGTGCCGGTGGCGACGATCGATCCGTACGACATCGCGGCCGTCGCGGCGGAATCCCTGACCACGCCGGGACACGAGGGGCGGGCATACGCGCTCACCGGTCCGGAAGCGCTCCGGCCGTCGGACCGGTTGCGCGTCCTCGGCGAGTTGCTGGGACGGGATCTGCGGCTGGAGCCTTTACCGAACGAGGAAGCCCGCGTGACGATGAGCGCGGAGATGCCCGCGAAGTACGTCGACGCGTTCTTCCGGTTCTTCGTCGAGGGCGAGTTCGACGACTCCCGGGTCACGGGGGTCGTCCAGGAACTCACCGGCCGGGCACCCCGCCCGTTCGCCGCCTGGGCGCGCACCCACCTCGCCGCCTTCCAGTAGCCCGCAATTCGTCCTCTAGTTGCGGTAGTTGCACGCGCAAGGACCGCAACTAGAGGACGAATCGCGTCACACCAGGAAGTGGAAGAGGGGGCTGCCGGGTTCGACGCGCTCCACCTGCAGCGGGCTCGCGTCCAGCCGGCGCAGCAGCCCTTCGAGGTCACCGGCCCGCGCGAGTTCGATGCCGATCAGCGCCGGGCCGGTCTCCCGGCTGTTGCGCTTCACGTACTCGAACCGCGTGATGTCGTCGTCCGGCCCGAGGACCTCGTCGAGGAACCGCCGCAGCGCACCGGGCTCCTGCGGGAACCCCACCAAGAAGTAGTGCTTCAGTCCTTCGTGGATCAGGGACCGTTCGAGCACTTCGCCATAGCGGCTGACGTCGTTGTTGCCGCCGGAGACGACACACACCACGATCTGCCCGGGATCGATCTTCACCGTCGTGCCCACTGCCGCGGTCGCGAGCGCGCCCGCGGGTTCGGCGATCACGCCGTCGGCCTGGTACATCGCGAGCATTTCCGTGCAGATCGCGCCCTCGGCGACGTCGGTGAGTTCGACGCCGCCGTCGCGGACCAGCGGATACGTCACCGCTCCTGCCAGCGCGACCGCCGCGCCGTCGACGAACGTGTCGACGGCCGCGAGTCGCACCGGCTCGCCGGCCGCCAGTGCGGCGGCCATGCAAGCCGCGCCCGCCGGTTCGACCCCGACGATCCGCATCTCCGGCGCGCGTTCCGCGGCCCACGCGGCGATCCCCGCGAGCAGGCCACCGCCGCCGACCGGCACCACCATGACGTCGGGGATGAACCCGAGTTGCGCGACGACCTCCATCGCGACCGTGCCCTGCCCGGCGACCGTCTCCGGCGCGTCGAACGCGGGGACCAGTGTCGCGCCGGTGCTCTCCGCGTCCTGCTTCGCGGCGGTGAAGGCGTCTTCGTAGGTCTCACCGACGACGATGACCTCGATGTGCGAGCCGCCCAGCGTCGCGATCCGCTCGCGCTTCTGCCGCGGAGTCGTACCGGGCACATAGACCCGGCCGTCCGCGCCGAGACGCCGGCACGCGTACGCGACACCCTGCGCGTGATTGCCCGCGCTCGCACAGACGACGCCGCGCTCCCGGTGCTCCGCGTCGAGCTGGACGATGAAGTTGTAGGCACCGCGGATCTTGTACGAACGCACGGTCTGGAGGTCTTCGCGTTTGAGCCAGACCCGGGCGTCGACCCGTGCCGAGAGCCGCTCGTTCGGTTCGAGCGGCGTGCGGGTCACCACCCCGGCCAGTCGTTTCGCGGCCTCTTCGACCGTTCGGGCGCTCACCGTTTCGATCCCTTGCACGAATGCTGAATGTACTGACCGCCACTGGCCACGGCGGAGAGTGGTCCAGTGGCCAGTGCGCAGGATGTCGGTGGCCTGTGGTCCACTGGTCGCCATGGTGAGCAAGGTCGACGGAGTCCGGAGTCTCGATGCGTTGCGCGAACTGGTCCACAGTGGCGCGGTGCCCGAGTACCAGCTCTTCTACGGCCACACCCCGCTCAAAAGCGGCCGGGTCAACGCGGCCTGCCTGAGCCAGTGGTGGCACGCGCCGTTCGTCGCGGGCGGCGAACGGTACCCGACGGCCGAGCACTACATGATGGCGAGCAAGGCGGAACTGTTCGGCGATCTCGAGGCCGCGGAGGCCATCCGACAGGCGCCGGACCCCAAAACCGCCAAGATCCTCGGCCGCGAAGTCTCCGGCTTCGACGCCGACCTGTGGGAGCGGCACCGCTTCGACATCGTGGTCGACGGGAACCTGGAGAAGTTCCGCCAGCACGCCGAACTGCTCGAGTTCCTGCTGAGCACCGGCGACAAGGTGATCGTCGAGGCGTCGCGGATGGACCTGGTCTGGGGCAGCGGCGTGGCCCGCGACGACAAGAACGCCACCCGCCCCGACTACTGGCGCGGGCAGAACCTCCTGGGCTTCGCGCTCATGGAGGTCCGGGAACAGCTCCGCGGCTAGCCGTCCGTGTTCTCCGTCTGATCACGCGAGTCGTCCGTCTGATCACGCGAGTTGCTCGTCTAAGCACGAATGCTGTCCGTCTGATCACAGCCGGTGCGTTGGTACGAAACGGACAACACGCGTGATTGGGCGGAAAACTCAGGTGATTGGGCGGAGAACTCGCGTGATTGGACGGACGACACGCGGCTAGTTGTCGACGCCCAGGGTCTTCTGAAGCGCCTTGTTCGCCTTACGTGCCATGTCCGCGACAGCCTCGCGACGCGCGGCGTCGGCGGCGTAGTCGTCCTGCCGGTTCCGCACCACGCGGGCAGGGGACCCGACCGCGATCGAGTAGTCCGGGATGTCGCCCCGCACCACGGCGTGCGCGCCGAGGACACAGCCGCGGCCGACCCGCGTGCCCTTGAGCACGGAGACCTTGGTGCCGATCCAGGTGTCCGGCCCGATCCGCACCGGCGACTTCAAGATGCCCTGATCCTTGATCGGGACGGTGATGTCGGTGGTGACGTGGTCGAAGTCGCAGATGTACACCCAGTCCGCGACCAGTGTGGCCGCGCCGAGTTCGATGTCGAGGTAGCCGTTGAGGACGTTCTGGCGCCCGAACACGGCCTTGTCGCCGATGCGCAGCGAACCTTCGTGGCAGCGGATCGCGTTGCCGTCACCGATGTGCACCCAGCGGCCGATCTCCAGCCGCCCGTAGCCGGGACGGCAGTGGATCTCGACGTCCTTGCCGAGGAACACCATGCCGCGCAGGATGATGTGCGGATGCGCGATCCGGAACTTCAGCAGCCGCCAGTACCGGACCAGGTACCAAGGCGTGTACGCGCGGTTCCGCAGCACCCAGCGCAGCGAATCCGCCGTCAGGAACTTCGCCTGCTTAGGGTCGCGGCGGGCCTGGCCCCAAGCGCGGAGCCTCGACAGTGCGGGCGCACCCCACATGGACGTCATACCGGTGACCGTAACCTGTGATCAGGCCGCCGACCGCAAAGGGGAGCACGCGCATGGGCACCAAGCTGATCATCGACACGGACCCGGGGGTCGACGACGCCTTCGCGCTGGCCTTGGCCGCGCGATCCGAAGACGTCGACCTGCTGGGCGTGACGACGGTGTTCGGCAACGTCCCGCTGAGCCACACCACCGCCAACGCGCGGCGCCTGCTGCGGCTTTTCGGCCGTGACGACGTGCCCGTGGCCGCCGGTGCGGCGCGTCCGCTGGTCTACGACAACGCCAAGCCCGCCGGTTTCGTCCACGGTCAGGACGGCCTGTCCGGCCACGCAGGCACGCTGCCGGAGGCGACGCGCCCGCTCGACGAACGCGGTGCCGTCCGCCTGCTGGTGGATCTGCTGGAGGCCGCCGACGAACCGGTGACCATCGCCCCGATCGGTCCGCTCACGAACATCGCGCTGCTGCTCGCGGCCCATCCGGGGATCCGCGAGAAGATCGGCCGCATCGTCATCATGGGCGGTGGCGTGACCAAGGGGAACTCCACCACGGCCGCCGAGTTCAACATCTGGAGCGATCCCGAGGCCGCGCGCCGGGTGCTGGTCGACGAGGACATCCCGACGGTCCTTGTCCCGCTGGACATCACGCACCAGTGCTCGGTCGACACCGGCTGGCTCGGCAAGCTGGCCGCGTCCGGCCCGCTCGGCGCGGCGCTCGAAGCGTTCACGCCCACCTACGTCGAGCACTACACCCCGATCCTCGGGTTCCCCGGAATGGTCATGCACGACGCGGTCGCGGTGGCCGAGGCGATCCGGCCGGGCATCCTCCACACCGAGTCGTACCCGGTGGACGTCGAGTGCGGCTTCGGCCCCGCGCGCGGCGCGACACTCGTAGACCGGCGAAAACTGCGAAGCACCGATCCGCAAGCCGTTCCGGGCCGCACCATCGACGTCGCACTGACCACCGACGTCGACGCCTTCCGCGACTTCGTGCTCGGCCGCATCGTCGGAGGGCTCTGATGGAAGAGAAGACCTCCCGCCGTCGCAGACTGCCGGTGATCATCGCGGCCGTCGTCGTCGCAGGCGCCGCACTGGTCGCCGCCATCACCTTCGCCCCGAAGGACGAGCCGAAGACGGAAGCCGCCGCCGTCCAGTCGTCGGTGCCGCCCGCGCCGCCGACGTCGTCCGCGCCCGCGGAAGTCCCCAAGGAGCAGCCGAAGGTCCCGCCGCAGCAGGGACAGGAGTTCGACGCCTGGGTGTCGAAGACCAGCGGCTGGCTCGACATCCCGCTGCGCGCGATGACCGGCTACGCGAAGACCACCGTGGCGATGGGCAAGGAAGCGCCGGGCTGCCGCCTGTCGTGGGTGACGCTGGCGGCGCTCGGGAAGATCGCCTCGGATCACGGCCGTGCGAAGGGTTCCAGCCTCAATGACGCCGGGGTGATGACCGTCCCGCTCGGGACGGTCGAGGTCCGTGACTTCTACAACAAGGTCGTCTCCGTCCCGAACGCGAGCGGCCCGCTGCAGCTTTCACCGTCTGCGTGGAACCAGTTCCAGGCCTCGGCGAGCGGCGCCAAGCCGGATCCGCAGAACATCGACGACGCCACCCTCGCCGCCGCTCGCGCGTTGTGCGCGGGAGGCCGCGACCTCGGCCAGGGCCAGACGTGGTGGAACGCGGTGAGCACCCTGCAACCGGCGCCGATGATCATGCACCGCACGCTCGCGACCGTGAACGTCTACGGCACGGTCGGCCAGAGCCCCCAGCCGCCGAACGTGGCGGCGCTGAGCGCGGTCAACTTCGCCATCGACAAGATCGGCCTGCCCTACGTCTGGGGTGGCAACGGAACCGGCGGCGGCGACCCCGGTTTCGACTGCTCCGGCCTGACGACGGCCGCGTACGCCAGCGCGGGCGTCAAGCTCATGCGCACCGCCCACACGCAGTACCACAGCGTGAACAGGGTGACCGATCCCCAACTGGGCGACCTGATCTTCTACGGCGAGCCGAACACGAAGATCCACCACGTCGGGCTCTACATCGGGAACCAGCAGATGATCGACGCCCCGCAGACCGGGCAGGCAGTGCAGGTGCACACCTATCGGAAGCAGGGCGACGACTACGCCGGGGCAGGCCGCCCGACGGCCTGACCTGAGCGTAGCCTCCGCACCGATCGAGCACTTCCGCTTGTACACGAGCATTCGCTCAGGTGCCGCGGACAGTCTGGTTTGGACTTGGACACACCCGTGGGCGCGGCCGCAGGCTGTGCGGCCGCGCCCATCCGTATAGTCAGGCCGCTGGACGCCGTCCGGCGAGTGCCGCGAGGCCGATGAGCACCGCCACGCCGATCGCCGCGACCACGACCAGTCCGGGAGTGAAGCCGTGCCCGCGCTGGACGAAGGTGCCGATGCTGCCGAGCACCGCCACCCCCAGTGCCAGCCCGAACTCCACGCTGGTCTCCGACAACGCCGACGCCGCACCGGCCCTGCCGGGTGGCGCCGCGCTGACCACGGTGTCCGTGCTCAGTGCCATCACCGGCCCCAGGCCGAGATAAATCAGCACGAGTCCGGCGACCAGCGGCGCGACCCCCTGTTCGGCCGGAGTCCACGCCAGCACGAAAAAGCCGGCCGCCGACACCGCCAGTGACCCCGCGAGCAGGCGGTGGACCGGGATCCGGCGAGCCAGTGCGGATGCCGCCACCGAGGTGAGGACCATCGCCACCGCGGAGGGCACCAGCCACAACCCGGCCTCCAGGGGAGACAGCCCGGTCACCTGCTGGAGGTAGAGCGCGGCGAACAGGTAGACCCCGGCGACGCAGGCGAGCGCGGCGAGCAGGATCAGCAGCGCGTTCCGAAACGGCCGCGAGGCGAACAGCCGGAGGTCGATCAGCGGCAGGCTCAGCCGCCGCTGCCGTCGCAGGAACACGATCCCGGCACTCCCGCCGAGCAGCAGTGCGGTCCCACCTGGCAGTACCGATCCGCCCTCGGCGAGGTGCTTGATGCCGTAGACGATTGGCAGCACGGTCGCCAGGGACAAGGCCACGCTCGCGAGGTCCAGCTTTCCGGGGTCGGGGTCGCGCTGTTCCGGCAGCACGATCGGCCCGGCGATCAGGAGCAGGATCATCACCGGGACGGCGAGCAGGAACACCGAACCCCACCAGAACCATTCCAGCAGCAGCCCGCCGGCCACCGGGCCGAGCGCCACCCCGGCGGACAGGCCCGCGGACCAGAGCCCGATCGCGGCGCCGCGCTGGCGCGGATCGCGGAACATGCCGCCGATCAGTGCGAGTGTGGACGGCATGAGCGTGGCACCGGCGATACCGAGCAGCCCGCGGGCGATGATGAGCAGTTCGGCCGACGGCGCGTAAGCCGCCAGCACCGACACGACCAGGAAAGCCGCGGCCCCGATCAACAGCAGGCGGCGCCTGCCGATGCGGTCGCCCAGCGTGCCCATGGTGACGAGGAAACCGGCTACCAGGAAGCCGTAGGCGTCGGAAATCCACAACACCTGGCCCGGGCTCGGGTTTAGCTCGGCGGCGAGGCTGGGAAGCGCCAGGTAGAGGACCGTGGCGTCCATGGACAGCAGCGCGGTCGGCAGCACGAGCACGGCGAGGCCGAGCCATTCACGTGGCCCCGCGGAGATGTGGAGTTGTCGATCGGACATGCCGTGACGCTAAGGTCTCACATACATGTGAGAGTCAAGCGTGAGTTTTCGGAGAAGCCATGCGCATCAGTGAACTGGAACGCAGGACCGGGGTCAGCCAGCGTCTGCTGCGCTACTACGAGGAGCAAGGACTGCTACGGCCGCAGCGTCTCCCGAGCGGCTACCGCGTGTACGCCGAAGACGACGTCACCACCGTCGAGCACATCCGCAACCTGCTCGCCGCGGGCCTGTCCACCACCACGATCGCCGATCTCCTGCCCTGTATGGGCTCCGCGGGCGGGCAGCTCATCGCCGACTGCCCTGAACTACTGCTGGACCTGCACCGGGAACGCGCCCGGCTCACCGCCGCGATCACCGAGTTGACCACCGCCCGCGGCACCCTCGACCAGGTGATCGCCACCGCGCCGCCCTCGGTCGAGCACGCCGCGGCGCGACTACGCGAAGTCGGCTGACTTGCCGAACCAGCGGGTGAGGTGGTCGTCCAGGTCCCGCTGATCGTCACCGATCCAGGCGACGTGGCCGTCGGGACGGAGCAGGACTCACGGAACATCCAGCCCCGCGGCGGAATCCGCGAGGTGGTCGACCCGGTCCGACCAACCGCCTGCGGTCAGGCGCTCGGTGCGGTCCAGCAGCAGACCGCGGCCGCGACGCAGCAGGTCGTAGAGCCTGCCCTGGTTCACGTCGATGTCGCGCAGGCGGCGGCCGAGCAGGTCAGGGCCTTCACCGAAGTCGTAGCGGATGTCGATCGGGGTGATCTTCTCGATCAGATAGCGGTTCACCTCGTTGAAGTCCATCAATTCGGTGAGCAGCCTGCGCACGGCCTGCGGGCCCGGTTCGGCCGACGACAGTTCCCTCTGGGCGCGGGTGTTGTCCAGCACGTCCGCGGCGACGGGATGACGCTCGGCCTGATAGGTGTCCAGCAGTGTTTCCGGCGCCCAGCCACGGATCTGGGCCGCGAGTTTCCAGCCGAGGTTGAAGGCGTCCTGCACACCGAGGTTGCACCCGCCCGACGCGATACTGTTCGGCCAGCCGGGTGGCGTCCCCGAAGCGGGACGACCAGCGCGGGGAATGCGCGCCGAAATCGGTTCCGGCGATGGCGCGCAGCTCCCGTCGGGCCCGGAGTTCGTCGCGCTCTGGGGCGATCACCGCGTGCAGCCCTGCGACGCCGCGGCCGACGCACTGCACCATCCCGTCGTCGGCACGGTGACGGTGCCCAGCAGACCCTGTCGATCGCCCGCTCACCGGACCAGCTGCTGATCGTGTGCACGACACCCGCCGGCTCCACCAACGCGCAGGCCCTCGCGCTACTCCGGCAGGCCGGTTCAGGCCTTGTCGCGCATGGTGATCGCGTAGACGCGTGATCGCCGTCCAGTCACCGGCCGGACGGCTCAGGACCTCGTACTCACCAGCGTCTCCGGCTTGAACGCGAACACGTCGCCGCCTTGGACAAGCACGTGCCATTCCCCGCAGACCTTGTCGGTCCGGCTTTCCTGCCCCTTCGGCCACCACTGGGCGACGAGCGTGGCCGACCGCGTCGCGGCCGGGCCCGGCACACACTCGGCGGGCAGGGCTCCGCCGGTGAACCGCAGGATCCGCTCCGACCCCGTGGTCCGGATGACCTCCGTGACCGACGCGGCCTTGTCCGGCACCCACTCCGGCAGTCGCGCGTCCTCGTGCCGCTTGCCTTCCGCGCCGGTCGGATAGCCGACCGTCTTGACGTGACCGTTCGCTTTCTCGGTCAGTCCCTCTTTGAGACCGCATCCGGTCAGGGCGAACGTGGCCGTCGCCGCGGCCAGCGCCGCTGCCGTGATCTTCGTGTTCATACGAGCGAGTCAACCTCGCGGAAGCGTCGGCGGGATCGGACTTTCGGTCCGGCCCGGGCGGCCATCCGGCCGATCTTCACGACGGATAACCGCCAGCGCCCGCCGGCATCACACACCAGAGTGGTCGTCGTGACATCGACAACGGACGCCCTGTCCGTACTCAAAGGCATGTACGCGGCGGAAGCCGGCTACTTCGCCGCGGGCGGCCCCGGCAAGTCCTCCTTCGCACCGCTCGCACCGTTCTTCTCCCCCGATGTGGTGCTGCACCAGGCGGATGGCCTGCCATACGGCGGAATCTGGCGTGGTCACGCGGGCATGGAACAATTCTTCCTCGCCATGAGCGGCACCTGGGACGTCTTCGACATGGTGGAGCAGAGCTTCCTGGGCGAGACGAGCCCGCTGGTCGTCCTGACCCACGTGCACGTCCGGGCCAGGGCCACCGGCCGCGAACTGGACTTCCCGATCCTGCAGACGATCACCGTCGAGGACGGGCGGATCACCGAGGTGCGGCCGTTCTATTGGGACACCGCGGCGATCGCGGCGGCCTGCACGAACTACCATTCGGCGGATGACCGCCTACCACGATCTTGACGTGTTCGAGGAAGCCGCTTCCCTGCCGGAACGGCAGCAGAAGATCCTGCTGACCATCCGCGAATGGGTGGTGGAGCACGGGTACTCGCCGAGCACGCGTGAAATCGGCGAAGCGGTCGGGCTGCGGTCGACGTCCTCGGTGTCGAAGCATCTGGCCGCCTTGGAGGAGAAGGGTTTCCTCCGCCGCAGCAGCTCGATTTCCCGCCCGATCGACGTCCGCGGGTTCCTGCGCGGCACCACGTCGCGAGAATCCACAGAGGACTCCGTGCCGGTTCCCGTCGTCGGTGACATCGCGGCGGGAACGCCGATCTCGGCCGTCGAGCACGTCGACGACGTGATGACTCTTCCGCGTGAACTTACCGGGCGGGGCAACGTCTTCGGGCTGCGCGTGCGCGGTGACTCGATGATCGACGCGGCGATCTGTGACGGCGACATCGTCGTGGTGAAGCAGCAGCAGGAGGCGCACTCCGGCCAGATCGTCGCCGCGATGATCGACGAAGAGGCCACGGTCAAGGTGTATCGCCGCCGCGACGGACACGTGTACCTCGAACCGCGCAACCCCGCCTACGACGTCATCGACGGGGATCGCGCGGCCGTGCTGGGCGTCGTGGTTTCGGTCCTGCGCAGCGTCTGAGGAGTTTCTGTCGGTGGGCCGGGGTACCTTCCGGCCCATGTACGAAATCGACTTCGTCGAGTTCCCGTCCAGTTCGGCCGCGGGCTCGAGCGGCTTCTTCGAGAAGGCCTTCGGTTGGACAGCGACGGCGTACGGTCCGACGTACACCGACGTCCAGAGTGGCGGGGTGGTCTCGTTGGGCTTCCAGCAGGACACCGCGCAGCAGACCACCGCGCCACTGGTGACGATCCGCACCGCCGACCTCGCACGGGCGAGGGGTTCCGTCGAGGCCGCGGGCGGAGTCGTCACGGTCGAGCCGTTCTCGTTCCCCGGCGGGCGCCGGTTCCACTTCCGTGAGCCCGGCGGCGCCGAACTCGCGGTGTGGTCCCCGGACGCCTGACCTCAGGCGGCGAGTCCGAGCACCAGGGAGGCGGCGACGGGCGCCAGGTACATCAGCGGGAACGCGACGTGCGACGGCCAGTGCGCGCGGAGCACGGTGATGACGGCGCCGGTGAAGTAGAGCACCAGGCCGATTCCGGCCGCGACGCCGATCGCGGGCAACCACAGGCCCGCGATCAGGCCGAGCGCGCCCGCCGCTTTGGCGACGCCGAGCCAGTTCCACCAGGCATGGGGAACGCTGTAGTCGGCCAGCGGCTGCACGACCCACTTGGCGCGGAAGAAGATCGAGGCGGCCGAGAAGGCGGCCATGAACGCTCCGACGCTGGTGGCGACGACGTAAGCAGTGGACATTTCGGTTTCTCCTCGGGTTTCGGTGGTTCGTCGGGTTGACCCCGGCCGCCGAACCGATGTGACAGCACGGCGCGTGAACCACGTCACAGCCCATGACGGCAAGTTTTAGAGCAATCGCTCTGTTATTCTCGCCGCATGGCCCGCCCCCGCGTGCACGACCTGGATCGGCTGCTCGACGCGGCCGAACGCCTCGTCGTCGACTTGGGCCCGCGCGGCGTCACCGTTCGGTCCCTCGCGGCCACCGCGGGGGTCTCCAACGGCACGATTTATCACGCCTTCGGCTCGCTCGGCGCGTTGCTGGCCCGCGTCTGGCTCCGTGCGGCGAGCGACTTCCTCGACCTCCAGACCGAGCTGGCCGACCAGGCGGGGGACACCGCCGCGGCGGTCGTGGCGGCGGCGGGCGCACCGGCCGCGTTCGCCGACCGGAGGCCGGAGGCGGCCCGGCTGCTCATCACCGTCAAGAAAGAGCACCTGCTCGGCCCGCAGATCCCCGAAGACCTCGCCGGCGACCTCCTGGCGCTCGACAAACGCCTGGTCAAGCTTCTGGTCAGGCTCGCCGACCGCCTTTGGGGCAGACGGGACGCCCAAGCCGTCGAAGTACTCACGACCTGCGTGGTCGATTTGCCGACCGCCCTGTTCCGCGGCGCGTTCACCGAGGGCGAGCCGATCTCCGAAGACTCACGTGGGAGGCTCACCGCCGCGGTCCGCGCCGTTCTCCTGCTCCCACCCCCACGAAAGGACTGACATGCCGACTCTGCGCTACGACGCCCCGGTGTTCCTGCTGGACCTCGGCGACGACGAGAACCGCTTCTCGCCGTCCTGGCTGCAAACCGTCCATTCCCTGCTGGACACCGTCGTCGCGCATCCGGATCCCGCGGTGCTGGTCACCGTCGGCTCCGGGAAGTTCTACTCGAACGGCCTCGACCTCGACTGGCTCACCAGCAACCCCGCCGACGCCGCGCGGTACGTCGGCGACGTCCACGAACTGCTGGCCCGTGTTCTCACCCTCGGCGTGCACACGGTCGCCGCGGTCAACGGGCACGCCTTCGGCGCCGGGGCGATGCTCGCGATGGCGCACGACTTCCGGGTGATGCGCGCCGACCGCGGGTACTTCTGCTTCCCGGAGGCCGACATCAACATCCCGTTCACGCCGGGGATGGCGGCACTGATCCAGGGCAAGGTCACCCCCGTGGCCGCCATCGCGTCGATGACCACGGGACGCCGGTTCGGCGGCACGGACGCGCGGGACCTGGGGCTCGTGGACGCCGTCGCCGAGAAATCCGCGCTGATCGAGTACGCCGCCGACCTCGTCCGCCCGCTGGCCGGGAAGGACCGGGGCACGCTGTCCGCGATCAAGACGACGATGTTCACCCCCGCCGTCACTTCACTTCGCGCCGGTTAAGGGCACAATCATCGCTTGTGAGCGAAGATATCTTGCGCGCCGAGGACCCGGACGTCGCCGAAGCCCGTAACGGGGACGACGCGGCGTTCAACCGCCTGGTGGAACCGCTGCGCCGCGAGTTGCACGCCCACTGCTACCGCATGCTCGGCTCGACCCACGACGCCGACGACGCCCTGCAGGACGCGCTCCTGCGGGCTTGGCGGGGGCTGGAGCGCTTCGAGGGCCGCAGCTCGATGCGCACCTGGCTCTACACCGTCGCCACCCGCACCTGCCTCGACACCGCCGCCGCGCGCGGCAAGCGCGCCCTGCCGATGGACCTCGGCCCGTCGAGCGAGCGGGCCGTGCTCGAACAAGCCCCGGTGACCGAGGTCGCGTGGCTCGGCCCGTACCCCGACGGGAGCCTCGGCCGAGGCTCGGCGGGGCCCGACACCCGCTACGAGCAGCGTGAGGCCGTCGAACTGGCGTTCGTCGCGGCGCTGCAACACCTTCCGGGCAACCAGCGGGCGGCACTGCTGCTCTTCGACGTCCTCGGCTTCTCCGCCGCGGAAATCGCGTCCACGATGGACACTTCGGTCGCGGCGGTGAACAGCGCGCTGCAACGCGCGCGGGCGATCGTGGCCGAGAAGGTCCCGTCACCGAACCAGCAGCAGACGCTGCGGAAGCTCGAAGACGCGCGGATCCGCGAGATCGCCGCGGACTTCGCCTCGGCGCTCGACCGCGGCGACGCGGACGCGCTCGTGGCGTTGCTGACCGAAGACGTCACCTGGTCCATGCCGCCGCTCGCCCACTGGTACCGCGGCATCGAGGCCGTCGCCGACTTCGCCGTCGAGGTCCCGATCGGCCGGTGCCCGAGCTGGCGCAACGAGATCATCACCGCCAACGGTCAGCCCGCCGTCGCCTGCTACGTCGGCGAATCGGCCGACGTCACGCACCACGCCTGGTCGATCAACGTGCTGTCCCTCCGTGACGATCGGATCTCCGAGATCACCTCGTTCCTCGATCCGGCCCTGTTCGCACGGTTCGGCCTTCCTCCGACGAAACCCTGACCGGGGGATGCGCAAGAAGATGGTGATCGGTCTGGCGGTGGTCGTCACCATCGTCGGGGTGCTCTTCGGCGGCGCGTTCGCCTTCCAGCGCAAGCTGATCTACCTCCCCGAGGGCGATCCGCGGCTCAGTGCCGCCGACGTCCTGCCCGGCGGTCGGGACGTCACGCTCACCACCTCGGACGGGCTGAGTCTCGTGAGCTGGTACTTCCCGGTCGCTCAGGCGAAGGCGACCGTGCTCGTCGCGCCGGGCAACGCCGGGAACCGGTCGCACCGCGCACCGATGGCCCGCGCGCTGACCGCGCGCGGGCTGTCGGTGCTGCTACTGGACTATCGCGGCTACGGGGGCAATCCCGGCGATCCGTCCGAGGACGGGCTCGCGCGGGACGTCCGCGCCGCGCGGGAGTTCCTGCTGCGCGAGGCCGGAACGCCGCTGGTGTACTTCGGCGAGAGCCTCGGCTCGGCGGTCGTCACCGAACTGGCCACCGAACATCCGCCGTCCGCGCTCGTACTGCGCTCGCCGTTCGTCGACCTCGCGTCGGTCGGGCAGCGGCACTACCCGTTCCTGCCGGTCCGGTGGCTGCTGCGGGACGAATTCCCGACGCGGGACAACATCGCACGGGTAAAAGCCCCGGTCACCGTGGTCTACGGCTCCGCGGACTCGATCGTCCCGGCCGGGCAAAGCCGCGAAGTGGCGCGGGCGGCCGGCGCGAAGACGATCGAAGTTCCCGGCGCCGACCACAACGACCCGGCGTTCTCCGACGGCCCGGCGCTGATCGACGCCATCGCGGGCCGCTGACGGGCTCAGGCTCGCCGCGCGCTCCGGCGCAGTGACAAGCAGTGGCCGGGGTTGAGTTTGCGGCCGAGGCGGTCGGCCTTGGGGCGTCTTAGAACTGAGGTCATGTCGTCGTTTCTTGTCGATGGCCAGGGCGGGTTTCAGCTTGTGTCACGCCACGGCGCACGAAAGGCGACGCCCGCAGCGACTTCTGCGCGAGCGTGCTTGGACGACACGACACCCAAAGCTTGGGACCGTCCGATCAACGAACGGCGTCGGCCGAAGGTTCCGGTGCGGGGTAAGAGGGTTCGCGAAAAAGATCCACGTATCGCTCTCCCTGGGGGGTCGCATGGTCGTTTCGCTCGACCTGAGCGTCGAGCGGATGGCTGAACAGCGCACTGTCCGTGCTGTAAGTGTTAACGGCGAAACCTTTCGGAGGGGACCGCTCGTTCGCGGTCTTCGGCGAGGTCAGGGATGATTTCCACCCGCCTCGCGCAGGATCGGCGTCACGCCGAGAGGGCGCCGCCACCCGCAATGATACACGCCCCGGGGCCGAAACCCCAGGGCGCCGCCGCCGATCAGCCGAAGTCGCCGCCGATCAGCCGAAGTCCGGTGCCGGCGCCGTCACGTTGAGCGTCGCGACGACGGTTTCCTCCTCGTAGGCGAAATGTGCTTCGAGCCTGCCCGCGAGCGCCTCGAAGTCGTCACGCAAGCGGACCGGGTCACTCTCGCCGTGGACGTACCCCTCGACGAGTGCGCGGATCCGCTTCTGCGACTCCGCAACGACGGCGTGCTCCTCTCCCAGCTTCGTCAAAGCCGGGGCGAGCGCGGGAAACCGTTGGGCCAGCATCGGAAACGCTCCCATGTCCTCGCCGGAATGATGTTTGGTCAGTGCCTCGCAGAACGAAACACAGTGCGCCCGCAGGGAATTCTCCATGACCAGCGAATCCGCGCGCCCTGCCACGATGTCGTCGACCCCGGCGCGCAACGTCTTGAGTTCCTCGCGCAGCCACTCGTGGACCTCCACCAGGAAGTCCCCCATCCCCCGCACCCGGTCGTCGATCCGATGCAAGATCACGACGGGCAGCACCCGCGTCGTTTTCGCCTGGTACTCGGCGAATCCCGGCTCCTCGGCGACGATCTTCTCGAACAGCACGTCACGTTCCGCCGACGGCGGAACGGCCGCGATCGCCTCGTAGCTCTCGGTTCCCGTCTCGATCGTGACACGCTGGTCGTGCCGGATGTTGTGATACCACCCCGGATGCTTCGGCGCTCCCATGTTCGAAGCGACGACGACGGTCTTGCCGTCGATTTCGAGGTACCCCAACGGATTCGTACGCCGCTTGCCGCTCTTGGCGCCGGTGGTGGTGAGCAGGATGAGCTCCCACCCCTCGAACATGCCGCCGAGTTTTCCCTTGTTCTGCCTGAATTCCTCGATCACCTGGTCGTTGAAGCCGGTCAACGCGATCCTTTCCCATCGAAGTGTCGACAGGAGGGCGCGGAACCACCACCGAAAGAAGAGCACACGAACCTGGATACGCCCGGTTTCGGGCGCATCGCATGGAGGCGTCATCCCACGACGCGGGGATGACTGAATACGAGAGACGGGGTGTGCCGATCTCTGGTGGCTGAGTAGCCGCTACCTCCATGCGTAGGCCCATACGGGGCTCGGCGACGACGTTAGCACAAGGCCGGCTTCTCGTGCACCTGCCTGCTGCCACGGCAGAACTGAACCATCTTTCGTAAGTGCCCGTGTTCGAGTCATTCAACGTTGTGGGCGTTGATCAGCGAGCCCTCCAGCGGGAAGCAGGCTGAGGGCTGTGTGGAAATAGGGACAATCAACGTCCCTATTTCCACACAGCCCCAGGCAGATCTTCGGCCAACGGCACGGGCAGGCCCAGCACGTCCGGCGCGCACCGGCGAGGAGGACGCGATACTCGACCTTCTCGCCGAAGCCGCGGCCTCGCTGGCCGGACGCGGAATCCGCCAATGGCCGCGACGTTTTCCGCGAGAACAAATTCTCCGACAGATCGAAAGAGGTGAAGTACTGCTGATCATCCGGCGCGGCGAGCCGATAGCGACCTGTGTGATCGTCGAAGCGGAACCGGATCTTTGAGTGAAGCCACGGAACCCGCCTATTATCTGGGCCGCCTCGCGGTGGCACGGGAGGCGGCCGGAGCCGGGCTCGGGATCCGGGTCATCGACTGGGTCGGCTCGAAAGGCGCGGCACAGGGCAAGGCGTTCGTCCGGGTGGCGACCACGAGCACCAACCCGGCCTTACGTGAGTTCTACGAGCGCGCGGGCTTCGAGCACGTGGCGGACCCGCCGACGGCCAAGTGGCCGACCAGTCTCTACCAGCGGAGGGCCGGGTGATCACGGGGCCAGGCCGAGGACTTCCGGCCGCACGGCGTACTTCCGCCAGTACCGTCCGGGCTCCGGGACCAGCCGTCGTCGTTCCAGATCCAGCAATCCGGAAAGGCTCTCCACCTCGGCCACCACGGCGCCTTCGGGTGTCACGAATTCCTGGGCGACCCGTGACACTTTGCCCGGCTCCCAGGTGAACCGGGTCAGGACGTCGATCCGCGCGCGGGCACGAAGCTCACGGCGGAACCGGACCGTCGTTTCGAGGTTGACCGGGCCGAGGTTCTCGGCCTTGAGCGCCAGCGGATCCACTCCGGCCGCCCACACGCATTCCCAGCGCGCGTGATCGGCGTACGCGAGGTAGGCGGGGCCGCGTACGTGACCATTGATGTCGAGATCGTCCGTGCGGACGTCGATGGTGATGCGGAAGGGTTCGAGCACTTCCCGATCTTCGCCTCGGCAGGCCGCCTCAGTCTGGAACGTTTCGGCCAGCCCAGGACCGCACGAGCGCGCCGGGCGAGGCGCCCGACAGCCGGCGGCACTCCCGTCCGAGATGGGATTGATCCGCGTAACCCACATCGGCGGCGACGTCGGCGAGCGACGCATGGTCCCGCGCCACGGCCTCGACCCGCTTGAGGAACCGGTGGAACCGCAGCACCCGCTGCAGCTCCTTGGGACCGACGCCGACGTCGTGCCGCACGTGCCGTCGAAGGCCGCGCTCGCTCACACCCAACTCCGCCGCCACCCGGTCGGTGCGAGCGCCGGGCGAACGCAACGCGCGAGCGGCCGCGATCGAGAGCCCGTCCAGCTCGACGTCCCGGATCCGGTCGGCGACCAGTGCCTCCAGCACAGAACGCGCCTCGCCAGGCGTCACGCACGCGGCCAGCCTGGATTCCGCGCGACGGGCCCTCGCGTCCCACAGTTCACGCAACGGGGTGGCGTCCGCCGTCAGCTCCGTCATCGGCAGTCCCAGCACCGCGCCACCGGCACCGCACCGCAGGCGGAGCCCGACGGTCCAGTCCGCCGACGGCAGCTCATGCCGCAGCACACCGCGCACCGTGGTGACCGCGGCGAGCCCTCGTCCGTCCCAGACGAGGTCCACACAGCCGTCCGGGAACACCCTCAGCGGACGGCTGCGGCCCACCAAGCCCGTCCACGCAGTCTCGACCACACCTGCCACCGCCGCGGCAGGCTTGCTTTCGCGATACACCGAACGGCCCGAACGGCGACGCAGCGGAACACCCACGCCCGGCAGTATGCCCCCACCCACCGACAAGATGCGCGCCACTTGATCTTGCTGAAGACTGCCAGCGTGCTGCGGCCGATACTCGACCCGTCCCCCGCCGAGTGGATCTCCTCCAGGCTCGGTGGGACGTTCGGCGCGACCTGCCGCACGGTCCCACACGGCTACGCCGCCTACGCCCGGCTCTGCCACCCTGCCGAACGCGACCGCGGCGGCTGGGCCACCTGGAGCGAAGCCGCGGCCGAGACTGGACGGCGTGCCCACGGCGCCATGCAGTGGCACGCGTTGGCGGGCTCCCCGGATCCGGTGAACCCCACCGGCTCGCTCTGGCGGGGCTCCCCGCCAGGTCGAGGCACTCTGCCCGCGCACAGTCTCACCGCTCTGCTGGGCGTCCTCGGCGACCATACGTCCACTTCGGACACCTGGTTCTGCCTTTGGGAAGGCTACGACTGGGCCGACGAGGCGACGTTGTCCCGAGAGCACCTCGACGCGCCACGCCTGCGGCATCCCGGCCGCGACTACCTGATGTTCGCCGGGCCGCTGGCCTCGGCGACGGAACTCGGCTGGCGGCCACGGCCGAACTGGTTCGAGGCGCAGTCCCCCAACCTGTTCTGGCCGGACGACCGCGCGTGGTGCGTGGCCACCGAGATCGACTTCGACTCGACCCTCGTCGCCGGTGAGGAGGCCTTGATCGACGCGCTCGTCAAGGCGCCCGGACTGGAGGCCTGGCGGATCGAACCCGACACCTCACTGGCCGCCGACGGGGACCGGATCAATCACATTCCGTGACCATGGGGCCGTAACCCGGAAGGCCCTGCGACGTGATGAACGGGACTTTTATTGCAAATTTGCAATAAAAGTCCCGTTCATCACACGGCTGGACCGCGTGTGGCGACGGTCAGTGCTCTTCGATCGCGTCGACCTTCGCCGGGTAGAACGCCAAGTGGTCCTTGATCTCGGCGACCGCGTCGTGCGGCGCCTCATAGGTCCACACGGCGTTCTCGGCGACGCCGTCACCGGTACGGATGCTGTAGTAGGACGCATCGCCCTTGAACGGGCAGTACGTCGAGTGTTCCGTCCGCTCCAGCACGCCGAAGTCGACGTCGGCACGGGGGATGTACTGCGCCGGCGGGTAGTTCGCCTCCTGCAGCGTCAGCGCGTTCGCGCTGTCCGCCACGACCTTCCCACCGACCGTGACGACCACGCGCGCCTTGTTCGGCGCCACCGTGATCGGGTGGTCCGCGCTCGGCTTCAGCACCTTCTTGTCAGGCATGGATCAGCTCCCTCGGGGGTTTCCGATACCAGGGACAGCAATCAAACCGGCCGGGATATTCCGTCAGGGCAGTGGCACATCGGGTTCGGCAGCTTCACCGGGAACTCAGCGTAACCGCCTTCGAGGTCGCTGAACCGGTCGCCGAAGTCGGCCACGATGGTCGCGCCGGTCGAGGCGATGTGCTTCCGCGTGCCCGCCTTGTCCTGGACGGCAGATAGCCCGGCGCGGTGGTCTTCGGCTTGAAGAACGCCCCGGCCGGCGCCGGTAAGCCCTCCTTCGCGAGGTTCTCGAGCGACCGCGGCACTGGAACCTGGCGTTCGGTGTCGGAGACGAAGCGGCTGTTGTCCGAGTGCCGGTGCTTGCCGTCGAGTTTGACTGGCCGATAGCGGTGGGCTCGTGGCCAAGCCGCCAGTCGGCGTCGTCCTGATTCCTCACGTCAGCTGTGCGCGGCACAGGAACGCTACTCCAGAACGGCCGATTCTGGTCAATACCAAGGTCGCTTCTTCGCCGCCGCGCGGTTTCAGCTTGTGCCGCAACGCATCCGGGTCGATATCGAGTCCGCGGACAAGGATCTCCAGCCGGCCGATATCGTGCTTTCTCAGCAATACGCGCAGGTTCTTCTCGCTGTACGGTCCGTGCTCGAACACCCGGAACGCCCGGATTCCCAGCGGCGGAACGTCTCCGGTCAGATACGCGATGCGCTCGTCGAGCTGCCACAAGCCGTGCCGCGCCGCGTAATGCCGCACGAGTCCCGCCCGGACGACGGCGCCGTCGGGGTCGATGATCCATTCACCCGGTTCACGCGCGGGGATCTCGTCGGGATCGGCGTCGGTGACCGTCCACTGTGCACCGTCCGAACGCAACACCGTCGCGCGCCGGGACACGGTGGAGCCCACGCCGCGCCACAGGCACGCCTCGCGGACCTGACCGTCGAGCGAAACGAGCTCGACCTCGTCCGCCCAGGGCGCGATGGAGAAGTCGAGGCCTGGCGCGCATTTGACCGACAAGTCGCGTCCCGCGTACGCCTCGACGAGGCCGTCCAGCGGCGGGAAGAAATCGGCAGGTTTCCACGCTCGGCGTCCGGCCGAATCGCGGCGGGCCGGATCGGCGACGACCACCGAGGAACGGCTGACCGGCCGCAACGCGTCCGCACGCAGTAACCCCGGCGAAACACCGGCCTCACCGGAATTGTGCCGGGCCATCGCCAGCCGGACCTCGTCCAGATCGGACCCCATCGCCCGGCGCGCGACCCTGGCGATCTCGACCAGGTCCGCGCCGACTGAACAGGTCACGTCGTGGACGTCACGGTCGGCCAGCCGCGAGGCCCGATGCCGGGCGACCGCGGTCGCGCTGGCCTGCTGGAGTGCGTCGCCGGTGAACAGCCACGACCCCGCGAAGTCCAGCTTGGACGACGACTTCCGCCGCAGCACCACCGTTTCCAGTACCGCCGCCGCGTGGTCCGGGGCGATCCGGCGGGCGGCGGCGACGTCGGCGATGCGGGTCTTGTCGGTCAGCGGCAGGGACGAGCACTCGGCGATCGCCGCGCTTCCCGCGCCGGAGCGCAGGAAGGCGACGTCGTCGAGGGTGAACTGATACGGCAACCTACGATCGCTTGGTGCCGGTGATCATCACGTTGTAGAACAGTTCGCGCGGCAGCACCTTGGCGAGCAGCTTCTTGTCCAAAGCGGACAGTCGCAGCCAGAGCCGGTACGCGAACAGGCGCCAGCGCAGGGTCAGCTTCTCCTGCGGTACGGCGGCTTCGAAGGTCCGGATCGGCCAGCCCGCGAGCGCGGCGGCGAACTCCTCGGTGACCGCGCGGACATCTTGCGCGCCCGCGCCACGGGCCATCGACTCGAGGTCCGCCGGATCGAACGTGTGGATGTCGACCACGGCCTCCAGCGCGGCCGCACGGGAGGACTCGTCGAGTTCCTCCTGCGGACGACGCCAGCCGTTCAGCGCCGGGAGCTTCGTCAGATTCGTGGTGAGGTACCAGGTGATCTGGCCGAGCTTGCGCGCGTAGAAGTCTCCGACCTTCGTCGGCTCGCCCGCGAACACGAACCGGCCACCCGGCTTCAGCACCCGCAGCACCTCGGCGAACGCCGCGCGGACGTCCGGGATGTGGTGCAGCACCGCGTGTCCGACGACGAGATCGAAACTGTTGTCCTCGTAGGGGATCCGCTCCGCGTCGGCGACCCGGCCGTCGACGTCGAGGCCGAGGTTCTCGGCGTTGCGCAGCGCGACCTGGACCATGCCCGGCGAGAGGTCGGTGACCGACCCCTTCTTGATCACGCCGCCCTGCATCAGGTTCAGCAGGAAGAAACCGGTGCCACTGCCCAGTTCCATCGCGGTCGGGTACGGCTGGCTGTCTTCACCGACGGCCGTGTTGAACACGTCGGTCGCGTAGGAGATGCAGCGCTCGTCGTAGGAGATGGACCACTTCTCGTCGTAGGTCCCGGCTTCCCAGTCGTGGTAGAGCACGTTGGCGAGCTTGGGATCGCCGAAGGCGGCTTTGACCTCTTCGGCGGTGGCGTGCGGGTTCGGCGCCGGATCGTTCACCTGGGTCATCGTGCTTACTTCCCCTCGAAGGCGGCCTTGCCAGGGCCGTTTTCGATGAACGACTTCATGCCGTTGCGCTGGTCTTCGGTCGCCCACAGCGCGGCGAAGAGGTGTGATTCGAGCTTGAGGCCGCTCGCGAGGTCGGTGTCGAGACCGCCGTCGATCGCGGCCTTCGCGGCGCGAAGCGCCACTGCCGGGCCGTTCGCGAACTGCGAGGCCCACTTGTGCGCGGCGGCGTAGACGTCGTCCGGCGCGACGACCTCGTCGAGGATGCCCAGCGCCAGCGCCTCTTCGGCCTTCACGAAGCGGCCGGTGAACACGAGGTCTTTGGTTTTGCTCGGGCCGATGAGCCGCGCGAGGCGCTGCGTGCCACCGGCGCCGGGGATGACGCCGAGCTGGATCTCCGGCTGGCCGACCTTGACGTTGTCGCCGGCGATCCGGCGGTCTGCGGTCAGCGCGAGTTCGAGGCCGCCACCCAGCGCGTAGCCGGTGATGGCCGCGACGACCGGCTTCGGGATGTTCGCGATGGTGGCCAGCGACGCCGTCAGCGCCGCGCCGAACTTCGCGATCTCGGGGTAGGTGCGCTCGGCCATCTCCTTGATGTCCGCGCCGCCCGCGAAGGTTTTCTCGCCGCCGTAGAGGATCACGGCGCGTACGTCGTCGCGCTCGGAGGCCTCACGCGCCGCCTCGGCGAGCTCGGCCTGCACCTGGTTGTTCAGTGCGTTGACCGGCGGGCGGTCCAGCCGGATCGTGCCGACTCCACCTTCGACCTCCAGGCTTACGAACTCTCCCACGCCGTCCTCCTTAACCGTCCAAGACAGATTGCAGGCTACCGGTCAGTACGACCTGTCAACGCCGTCGGGCGAAGTAGCGATCACCGGACCGTTCGAGCAGGAGGTCCTGGTCGAACGTCTTGGACAGGTTGTCGCTGGTCACGACGTCGTCGACGAGTCCGGAAGCGACCGCGCGGCCGTCGCGCAGCAGCAGCGCGTGGGTGAATCCCGGCGGGATTTCTTCCACGTGATGGGTGACGAGCACCATGGCCGGGGCCTCCGGGTCGAGGGCCAGCTCGGACAGGCGCGCGACCAGGTCCTCACGGCCGCCGAGGTCGAGTCCGGCGGCGGGCTCGTCGAGCAGCAGCATCTCCGGGTCGGTCATCAGCGAACGCGCGATCAGCGTCCGCTTGCGCTCGCCCTCCGACAGCGTGCCGAAAGTGCGCTCGGCCAGATGCGGGATGCCCAGCGCGGTCAGCAGTTCGCGGGCGCGGTCGGTGTCGAGACTGTCGTATTCCTCACGCCAGCGGCCGACGACGGCGTACCCGGCGCTCACCACGACGTCGACGACGCGCTCCTCGCCCGGCACCCGCTGGGCGATCGCGGCCGAGGTGAACCCGATCCGCGGGCGCAGCTCGAAGATGTTGACCTTGCCGATCCGGTCGCCGAGCAGGTCGACCGTTCCCGAGGTCGGGTGAAGTTCGGCCGCGGCCAGCCGGAGCAGGGTGGTCTTGCCCGCGCCGTTCGGGCCGAGCACCACCCAGCGCTCGTCCAGTTCCACGGTCCAGTCGAGGTCGGCGAGGAGGTCGTTGCCTGTTCGGCGGACCCCGACACCGGTCATCCTCACCACGAGGTCGTCAAGTTCGCTGGGCTGGATCGGCTCGCTCACGCGCCCATTGTGTCCGCACAGGCGCGCGCGTGTGCACCGGGCCGCCGGTCAGGGGAAAGCGGCTGGTCCAGGGAATGGGACGGAGCTGTCCGGAACAACCACGGCCGCCGGACCTGTGGCACGATCGAAGGCGTGATCAGGTCCGTGCCCGCCGCCTTCCCCGTCATCGGGGGCTCTTTCTGGCGCCGCCGGACCATCGACCTGCTCCTCGTCGCCTCGTGCGGGTGTACCACCGCGCGACACGGCTGAGTCCCACTCTTCCGACGGCACACGAGTCCCGTGTGCCGTGGCACCCGTGTCGCGCCGCGTTCGGCCCCGCTTCCGAGCCCGCGAAACCACGAGGAGCCTCACGGTGACCACCTCCATCTCCCCCCGCCAAGACTTCGAGATCCACCCTCAGCTGATCGACCCGCTGCTCCCGGAACTGCTGCGCCCCGAGCGCCTGCTCTGGACGCCAAGGGAACTGGCCGAGCTGACCTCCACCGTCACCACGGAACTCACCACGGGCCTGCGCGGCCTGCTGCGCTTCGACGAGGACCACCGCTGGTGGGCGCGGCTCGCGCTGACCGACGGCGTCGAACTGTGGCTGCTGTCCTGGCTGCCCGGCCAGCAGACCAAACCGCACGACCACGGCGGCGCGTCCGGCTCGTTCACCGTGCTGCAGGGCGAACTCGGTGAGGAGTACCGCTACCCCGGCGGCCCGATCCGGCGCCGCACGCACGTCGCGGGTGAGGGCATCGGCTTCGGAGCGGGGCGCGCGCACCAGATGACCGGAATCGGCACCGAGCCCGCGGCCAGCGTCCACGCCTACTCGCCGCCGCTGGTCGCGACCCGTGAATACGTCACGCTCGCCGACGTTCCCGCCGAGATCCCCTCGCTGGCCCCGATACTGGGCCGATGAGCGAGCGTGCGAGCGAGTCAAACAACACAGTGTGCCCGCTCATGCTACGCAAAGTGACCCGTTACGAGGAGCAGGCATGAGCGCGATCGACGACCTGCTGGCCGCCGCCCGGTCCGGACTGGACCGGGCGGAACCAGGGCAGGCACAACGGCTGCACCGCGACGGCGCCCTGATCGTGGACATCCGCCCGCACGTCAACCGGCTCGAAGAGGGCGAGATCCCCGGCTCGGTGGTCGTCGAGCGGATCCACCTCGAATGGCGGCTGGCGCCGGACAGCGAATGGCGGCTGCCGGAGGTGAAACCGGACTCGACGGTGATCGTGGTGTGCAACGAGGGGTACTCGTCGAGCCTGGCGGCCGCCGACCTGCAGCGGCTCGGGCTGCCGGGTGCGACCGACCTCGAAGGCGGGTTCCGCGCGTGGCGCTCGGCCGGCCTCCCGATCCGGGAGGGCGGCACCCCCGCCGTTCCTTGACGCCCTACCGGCGGACCGTCAACCGGGCGATCGAGTCCGGCGTGAGCGGAAGCGCCGCGTGGATCCCGGCGCCTGGCACCGGACTGGGGTTGACGAGGACGCCGGTCGCCACGCCACGCCTGGCGGCCGCGAGTACGACCTCGCGGCCGGTCCGGTGACGGACCCGGATCCAGCGGGCGCCGGTGGCCGCGCGGTACTCGGCGAGCAGGCGCTCGTCGGTGAAGACGCAGAACCAGTCGCCCCGCCCGCCGACGCGGGCCGGGAGCGGCGCCCCCGCTTCGTCCGCCGGACCCCACACCGTGCCGTCGAGGAACATCCGCATCACCGTCGGCTCGGGGCCGCGGGCGGGCTCGTCCCGTTCCGGCCGGACGTTCCCGGCGATCCACCCCGAAGCGAGCCTGAAGTCTTCACCGGTCAGGTCCTCCTGGAAACCGTCCAGGCTGTTCTTGACGCTCCCCAGGAAGTCGTAGAACCGCCGGGTGCAGGTGCGCTCGGAAACCGCCACCCGGCCGCGGCCGACCATGGTCCTGATCCGGCCGACCATGCCCGCCCCGCCGTCGACCGGATCCACGCCGAGGTTGTAGGCGGTCCAGACGATTTCGGGTACGAGAGGATCGGCGAAGCGTTCGAGGACGCGGTTCAGCCGCAAAAGGACGATCTCCCGCACCCTGCCGGGCTCGGCGTCGTCGGCGACTCCCCAGATGGCCCGCAGCTCCGGACCCAGCGCCTGGCCGAGGCCGGTCTGCCGGATCCCGGCGCGGGCATGGACGTGGTGCAGCCGATCCTTGGCCCTGCGCGACATTCTCGTTTCCTTCGCCGAGGCCACCATTCCTCCGTCATTCGGGATCGGCCCGGCAAAGTCTATTTCACCTGCGTGTTCATCATTGTTCGGCAGAAATCGAAGATCGAGGATTTCCTTTGTTCACTACCGGCTTGACAAGCAAATAAGCAGGCGCGCGGAGCTGAAGGGGACTTTCCCCGCGTCCCACGCGGCGAAGGGCGCTTTCACCGCGTCGCATGCGGGGAAAGTCCCCTTCAGCTCAGGCCAGGACCACTCGCGCGAGTTCCGCCGGAGTGGCGAGCAGACGGTGTTTCGGCAGTACGCGGACGGTGTAACCGATCGAACCCGGATGCGGCAGCTTCAGCCGCGCGGCGAACGCGCCGATCCCGTCGCCGGACATCGGTACGGTGACGGGCTCGCTCAACTCGTCCCCGTCGCCGACCTTCCCGACGACGGCCTGAACGTCCACTTCGGACGGTTCGAGGCCGGCGAGGTCGATCCGCGCCCGGATGGTCACCTCGGTACCGGTGACCATCGGCGCGGCGTCCTCGACGAGCAGTTCGGTGTCGAAGATCCGCACCCGCGGCCAGGAAACGTCCAGTTTGGTCCGGTAGTCGGCCAGCGAAAGCGCGCCGCGGTACCCGTCGCCCGTCGCCTCCGCGACCATCCGCGAGGCGGGCAGATAGCCGGACTCGACGTACTCCCGCACCATGCGCGAAGCCTGCACGCGCGGCCCGAGGGTCTCCAGCGTGTGCCACACCATCGACAGCCAGCCACCGGGTACACCGCCGGCGTCGCGGTCGTAGAACAGTGGCGCGATCTGGTGGCCCAGCAGGTCGTAGAGCGCCGCGGCCTCCAGTTCGTCACGGCGCAGCGGGTCGGTGACGCCGTCCGCGGTCGGGATCGCCCAGCCGTTGCTCCCGTCGTAGCACTCGTCCCACCAGCCGTCGCGGATGGACAGGTTGAGGCCGCCGTTGAGCGCGGACTTCATCCCCGACGTCCCGCAGGCCTCCAGCTGCCGCACCGGCGTGTTCAGCCACACGTCGCAACCGCGGTAGAGGTAGCGCGCCATGGACATGTCGTAGTCCGGCAGGAAGACGATCCGGCGCCGGACCTCGGGATCGTCGACGAACCGGACGATCTGCTGGATCAGCTGTTTGCCGCCGTCGTCGGCCGGATGCGACTTGCCCGCGACGACGAGCTGGATCGGGCGCCGCTCGTCCAGCAGCAGCGCGCGCAGACGCTCCGGGTCGCGCAGCATCAGCGTCAGCCGTTTGTACGTCGGCACGCGGCGCGCGAAGCCGACGGTCAGCACGTCCGGGTCGAAGACCGTGTCGGTCCATCCGAGTTCGAGCGCGGACGCGCCACGCTGCATCCACGCGGCCCGCACCCGGCGCCGCACCTCGGCGACCAGCTTCTCGCGCAGTTCCCGGCGCAGTGCCCACAGCTGCTCGTCGCTGACGCCGTCCCGCAACGGCTTGCCCTGGGCGCTGTCGAGGCCCAGTTCCTCGTGGTTGCGCCCGAGCAGGGCGCTCAGTTCGCGCGCCACCCAGGTCGGCCCGTGGACGCCGTTGGTGACCGACGAGACGGGCACTTCGTCGAAGTCGAACCCTGGCCACAGCCGGGAGAACATCCGCCGTGACACGCGGCCGTGCAACGCCGAGACGCCGTTCGCGCGCTGCGCGAGCCGCAGTCCCATATGCGCCATGTTGAACAGGCCCGGGTTGTCCTCGGCGCCGAGCGCGAGCACACGGCGCGGGTCGACGTCCGGGACCAGCCTGCCGTCGGTGAAGTACCGCTGAACGAGGTCGACGGGGAACCGGTCGATCCCGGCACTGACCGGCGTGTGCGTGGTGAACACGGTCCCGGCGCGGACGGCGGGCAGCGCCTCGTCGAAGGCCAGCCCGTCGGCCTGGATGATCTCGCGGGCGCGTTCCAGCCCGAGGAATCCGGCGTGGCCCTCGTTGGTGTGGAACACCTTCGGCTGCGGATGCCCGGTCAGCTCGCAGTAGCGCCGCACCGCGCGGAAGCCACCGATCCCGGACAGGATCTCCTGCCGGATGCGATGGTCGGCGTCACCGCCGTAGAGCCTGTCGGTGACGGCGCGCAGGTCCTCGTCGTTGACCTCGGTATCGGTGTCCAGCAGCAACAACGGGATCCGGCCGACGCGGGCCTTCCAGATCTGCGCGTGCAGCGTGCGCCCCGCGGGCATCGCGACGTCGACCAGCACCGGCTCGCCGCCGTCGGTCAGCAGTTCCAGCGGGAAGGCGTTGGGGTCGATCACCGGGTAGTGCTCGACCTGCCAGCCGTCGAGCGAAAGCGCCTGCCGGAAGTACCCGGCGCGGTAGAGCAGCCCGACGCCGACCATCGGCACGCCGAGATCCGACGCCGCCTTGAGGTGGTCCCCGGCGAGCACCCCGAGACCGCCGGAGTAGTTCGGCAGCGCCTCGGTGACGCCGAACTCCATCGAGAAGTACGCGACGGCCGGCGGGAGGTCGGTGTCGTCTTGCTTCTGGTACCAGCGCGGCTCGGCGAGGTAGCGGTCCAGATCGGCGACCGCCTCGCGCGCGTGGGCGAGGAAGGCGTCGTCGACGGCCAGTTCGTCGAGCCGGGCCGGGGACAGGGCGGTGAGCATCCGCAGTGGGTCTCGGACGCGGTTGAAGAGCTCCGCGTCCATCGACGCGAACAGGTCGCGGGTGGGCGGATGCCAGGTCCAGCGCAGATTCGTGGCGAGGTCACCGAGGCCGGAGAGCGACTCCGGCAGGCTCGCGCGGACGGTGAACCGGCGGACAGCTCTCATGAAGAGCGACCATATCGCCCACGGTCCAGCCCCGCTCAAGACCCACTTCGGGGATTACCTGAACGCGGGCCATATGCGCTGGGTAGGGTCCCTGCTTGCCGGTGTACGCGGCCCGGTCGGGGCCCTGACGACAAGCGAGTGAACATGATCCAAGGGGGAGATCGGGGCCTGCGCCGCCCGGCTCTGATCGCGATCGTGGTGGCGCTGGCCCTCGGGCTCAGCGCTTGCGGCGACAAGGGAAGCTCGGGGACCGGCAAGGACGGCAGCCAGCCGGGCGCCGGTGACATCGCCGGCCTGCCGGTCACGCATTTCGAGAGCGGGCTGAAGCCGGACGCGCCCAAACCGGACCTGCAGGTCCGCAACGAGGACGGCTCCGAAGACGACCAGCTCGCCATCGCCGCGATCGCCGACGCGCAGGCCTACTGGACCGAGGTCATGCCGCGCGACTTCGGCCAGCCGTACGAGCCGCTGAAGGCGCTGCTGTCCTACAGCGCGAAGACCGACAACGAAGAGACCGAATGCGGGAGCGTCAAGAAGCTCGTCAACGCGTTCTACTGCCCGCCGGGTGACCTGGTGGCGTGGGACCGCGGCGTGCTGCTCCCGATGCTGCGCGAACGGTTCGGGAAGATGGCGAGCGCGGTCGTGCTCGCGCACGAACTCGGGCACGCCGTGCAGTACCGGCTCGGCGAGAAGGCCAGCATCAAGAAGAACACCCCGTCGATCGTCAAGGAGCAGCAGGCCGACTGCTTCGCGGGCGGCTACTTCCGCTGGGTCGCCGAGGACAAGAGCAAGTTCTACCGCGTCTCCACGTCCGAGGGCCTCAACCAGGTCATGGCTTCGCTGTTCCTGATCCGCGACCAGGCGGGCACCAGCGCGACCAAACAGGGCGCGCACGGCACGGCGTTCGACCGCACGTACGCGTTCCAGGTCGGGTTCGAGAAGGGCCCGAAGGAATGCGCGACGATGAACGAGGAGAACATCAAGGCACGCATCACCGAGCGCCCGTTCGACAAGGGTGACAAGGGCAAGGGCGACGAGAAGCTCGACGCCGAGATCATCGGGATCCTGAAGAAGAGCCTCGACGACGCCTTCAAGGGCGCCGGCGTCCCCGGCCCGGAGATCACCGAAGACGGCAACGGCAGCTGCTCCGGCGGCCCCAGCACCCCGCCCGCGTCGTACTGCCCGTCGAACAACACCGTCAGCATCGACATGGCGAAGCTGCGCGAACTCGCCCAGCCGGTCGACCAGGAAGCCGAATGGAAGAGCGGGCACAGCGAGGGCAAGGGCGACTTCGCCGCGTTCTCGGAAATCGCGTCCCGCTACGCGATGGGCATCCAGAAGGGTGTCGGCGCGTCGATCGACAACGCGAACGCGGGACTGCGCACCGCGTGCCTGGTCGGCGCGTGGGCGAAGGCCAGCTCGGTGCCCGGCGCGACGCTGCGGCTTTCCGCCGGTGACCTCGACGAGGCCATCTCGGATCTGCTGAGCCCGGAGAGCCTGGTGTCGGCCGACGTCAACGGCAAGCGCGTGGAAAACGGTTTCGAGCGGATCGAGGCGCTGCGGAAGGGCTACCTGGAGAGCTCCGCGGTGTGCTCGACGCAGTACGGCTGATCGGTCCGGTCACGCCTCCCTGAAGTGTGATGAACGGGACTTTCAGTGCGAAATTCGCACTGAAAGTCCCGTTCATCACGTCCGGGGGTTGCGAAGGTGCCCGAAGTCAGGGCAGAGCGCCCAACGCCGTGAAGGCCTCCTTCCCTACCTTCAAGAAGGTCAGGCCCCGGCAAAGTTGTAGAGCCGCTGGTCAGCGCTGTTGAGTGGGAAAGGCATGTCCCCGAACCTCTGTCGATCAAGCTCCGCAACCGGTATGACCCCGCGACGATGCAGGAATGGGGACACTCGACGTCCCCATTCCTTCATCGTCAAGGTAGGGCAAGAGGCCTTCACGGCGTTCTGGCTCAAGGTCGGACGAAACCTCAGTAAAGCGCGCTCGCCAGATCCCGTCGCGCCTTCATGACCCGCTCGTCCGCGGAATCGAACAGGTCGAACAGCGCCACCAGGTGCTCGCGCACCTTGTTGCGGTCGTCGCCCGCGGTACGCCGCACGGCCGCGATCAGCCGCGCGAAGCCCGCTTCGGGCTGCTGTCCGGCGACTTCGAGGTCGGCCGCGGCGAGCTGGGCGTCGAGGTCGGCCGGGTCGGCGTCGGCCTTCGTGATCGCGTCCGGGCCCGCGGCCTCGGCACGTGCGGTGAACTTGACCTGCGCGAGCGCGGTCTTGGCCTCCTCGTTCGACGGCTCGACGTCGAGGATCCGCTCGTAGGCCGCCTGCGCCTCGGCGAAGTCACCGCGTTCGAAGGCCTCCTCGGCCTCGGTGAACCGCGTGTCCTCCGGCACCTCGACGCCGCCGCCGTCCTCCTCGGCCGCCTTGATGCCGGGCAGCCGGTCACGCAGCGCGTCGAGCAGCGAACCGAGCCACTTGCGGATTTCGGGTTCGGGCAGCGCGCCCGAGAACGCGTCGACCGGCTGGCCGCCGCCGATGGCGATGACCGTCGGGATCGACTGCGCGCCGAAGAGCTGCGCGATACGCGGGTTGGCGTCGACGTCCACCTTCGCGAGCACCCAGGCACCGCCGGACTCGGCGGCGAGGCGTTCCAGTACCGGGCTGAGCTGCTTGCACGGCCCGCACCATTCGGCCCACAGGTCGACGACCACCAGCTGCTGCAGGGATCGCTCGACGACCTCGGCCTGGAAGGTCGCTTCGGTGACTTCGATCACGGCACCGCCCGCGGCCGGGGCGGGACCGGGCCCGGCTCCGTCCGCCGGGGGCCGCGGTGGCGCCGGGGGCTGTTTCTGGGGCGCTTCGGCACGCGCCTTGAGCGCGGAAAGGTCGACCGCGCCGGAAAGCGCGGCGGACATCGCCGCTGTCTTCGCTGCTGATCCGCGTGGGTGTGTCACGGTTCCATCCTGGCACGCATCCCTGAGCGTTTCACCGCATGCCCCCGCCTGCCCGCTTGGCAGGACGGGTCCGTTCCGGCAGGCTCCTCCCCGAAGGGGGTGATCGACATTCCGACACGCAGGACGGCCACCGTGGCCGTCGCGATCGCCATGGCCGTCACCTGGGTGAGCGTCATCACCGTGCTGATCGGCCATCAGCCCGATCCCGGTGTCGGCACGCCGGGGCAGCTCAGGGAGGACCTCACCGTCGCGCTCAACCGGCACGACGCCGAGGCCCTCTCCGAGCTCATCGACTACCCGCCCGCGTCGGCGGACGACTTCGCGAAGTCCTACGTCGAAGCGCTGGCGGGCCGCGGCGCCCACGACGTCACGGTGCGATTCACGCCGGACGACCTGTCGCCGACTTCGGCGACCGTCAGCGGGAAACTGGCCGACGGCCGCGCGTTCGACTACGCGGTGGCCGTCGCGGTGAAGGACGAGCTGTGGATGGTCTCCTTGACCCCACCGCTCCCCTGAGCTAGCCGCCCAGGTGCTTCTCGACGCGCTCCACCTTCGCGGTCAGCTGGCCTTCGTAGCCCGGCCGGATGTCGGCCTTGAGCACCAGCCCGACCCGCGACGAACCCTCACCGGCGGCCTCGACGGCCCGCTTGACGACGTCCATGACCTGGTCCCAGCTCTCCCCTTCGATGTTGGTGAACATGGCGTTGGTCGAATTCGGCAGGCCGGACTCGCGCACCACTTTCACCGCGCGGGCGACCGCCTCACTGACACCGCCGTCTTCCTCGGCCGCGGACGGGCTGACACTGAAGGCCACGATCATCTTCTGCTCCTCGTTAGAGCCTGCTGGCGGAGCTAAGATGTACCTGAAAAGCGACCGCACGCGTGCACCCGCCCTGGCCGACGTCGATCGCGGGTTCGCCACAGAGACATTCAGACACTTTTCGCCCGCGTAACACCCGGTCGTGCGCGTGGCACGGGTACCCGCTGGTAACTTCGAGCGCCATGAGCCGTCCGTTGCCGTTCGACCCGATCGCCCGCGCGGCGCAGCTGTGGGAAGCCCGTATCGGGCCGTCCGAAACCATGGCCGCGGTGACCGGGATCATGCGCGTGCAACAGATCATCCAGTCCGCGGTGGACGGTGCGCTCAAACCGCACGGGCTGACCTTCGCCCGGTACGAAGCGCTGGTCCTGCTGACCTTCGCCCGCGCGTCCCACCTGCCGATGCGCGTGATGGGCGAACGGCTGCAGTTGCACCCCACGAGCGTCACCAACATCGTCGACAGGCTGGAAAAGGACGGGCTGGTGAAGCGCGTCCCGCATCCGACCGACCGCCGGACCACGCTGGTCGAGATCACCGATGAAGGCCGCGCACGCCGCGAAGAGGCCACGAAGGCGGTCACGGAGATCGACTTCGGGCTGACCGGGCTCACCGGGAAGCAGACCGAGCAGCTGACCGACCTGCTCACCAAGGTCCGCAAGGCCACCGGCGACTTCTCCGAATAGCCACCCAGTACGCGAAAGGCCCCCATCCACTGGACGGGGGCCTTTCGCGTGCTATCGGAAGATCAGACGGCGACGGGCTCCGGCGACTTGCCCGCGAACAGGCCGACACCGCCGTGCGACAGCCGCTGCGGGCCGTCGAGCTTGCCGCTGCGCAGCGCCCAGGACTCGAACAGCCAGGTGAACAGCGGCGGGAGGCTGGCGAGCAGCGCGAGGATCAGGGTCTTCGGGCGCCAGCCCAGAGACTTCGCCACGGAGAGGGAGACCAGCACGTAGAGGACGAACACGACACCGTGCACCATGCCGAGGACGGGAACTTCGCCATCGCCGGCGCCGACGACGCGCTTGAGGAACATCCCGACCAGCAGCCCGGCCCAGGAGAGGGCTTCGGCTACCGCGGCCACGCGGAATACTAGAGCGGCCTTGCTGGACACTTTCTCCTCCTCATGCGTCTCACCACTGCGTATGTCTACATGACTACGTCCGACGAGCACTGTCCAAGGCGAACTCGCCAGGGACGTCAACAGCGCTGTCGGACGTGGTAGGACCAGTGTGAGGCGTGACGGCCCTCACCGGAACACCGGGGGCCGTGATGCTCCTCACGACCCTGGTACGAACCGGTCCAAAGGCCCCGCGCACGGCGATTTCGGCGCCCCTTCCGGACCGGTCGCCCACGTCGCCTTGGCGGCGTCGTCCGTGAGCTTGAAGTCCACTGTGGTCCCTCGCGTCAACTGCTCCAGGCCGACGTAAGCCCGCTGCGAGCCGGCTCCCAGTCCTTGGACGTACTGGAGTTTCGACGGGTCGGCGCCGTCGGCCTTGATCGTGATGGTGCGGCCGTTCTCCAGCCGCACCACCGACTTCTCGAACCGCGGCGCGTTGAGCACGAACTGCCCGGTGCCCGGCACCGCCGGGTACAGGCCGAGCGCGCTGAAAACGTACCAGGCGGACATGGTCCCGAGATCGTCGTTGCCGGTGACGCCGTTGGGTGCGTTGGTGAACAACGTGTGCGCCGCGCGCACCACGGCCGAGGTCTTCCACGGCTGCCCGGTCAGCGTGTACATCCATGGCGAGTGCAGATCCGGCTCGTTGTTCGGGTTGTAGCGGAACTGGTTGTAGTAGTTGTACGGGCCGACGACCCATTCCTCGCGCACGGTCTTGGCCGGATCCTTCAGCAGATCCCCGTAGGCGAAGAAATCGTCGAGCCGCTTGCCGACGTTCTCCTTGCCACCCATACGGTCGACCAGACCGGGGATGTCCTGCTGGGTCAGCCACTGGTACTGCCACGACGTGCCTTCGTGGAACCCGTCCTGGCTCTGCGGGGTGTACGGTTTGCCCACCGGGCTGAACCACTCGCCCCCTTCGAGCTTGGGCCGGTAGAACCCGGTGAAGCCGCGGTCGGTCACCGACGGGTCCCATAGCGTTCGATAGCTGCGTCCCTTGTCCGCCAAGGCTTTCGCGTCCGCCTTCTTACCGAGCGCATCGGCCATGATGGACAGTGAGCAGTCCGCGAGCGCGTATTCCAAAGTGGCCGAAGCGCCGTGGTTCGGGTCGGTGTCCTGCCCCTTCTTCGGGAAGTCCCTGTCGTACTGGACGAACCCGTCCTTCTGATAGCTCGCGTTACCCGAACGGCCTTGGAACGGCGAAGACGCGGGCGGGATCTCCCGCGAATTCCGCAGAAGTGCCTGGTACGCCCGGAGTTCCTGGCCGGAAAGCGCACCGAAGCGCCACAGGTCGACCAGGAACGGGGTGACCGGGTCGCCGGTCATGGTGTTCGTTTCCTGGTTCGCGTACGCCCAGCGTGGCAGCCAGCCACCCTGGTCGTGGATGGCGAGCACGGACTTCGCGACATCTTTCGCCCGCGACGGGCGCAGCAGCGCCAGCAGCTGGTTCTGCGTGCGATAGGTGTCCCACAACGAGAAGAACTCGTAGTACGTCCAGCCCAGCGCGCGGTGTATTTTGTCGTCGAAGCCGCGGTAACGGCCGTCGGCGTCGTTGCCGGTCAGCGGCTGCAGCAGCGCGTGGTAGAGCGAGGTGTAGAACACCGTGCGGTCGTCCTTCGCCCCGCCCTTGATGTCCACTGAGGACAGTTCCTTGCGCCAGGCGCGCTGAGCGCTGTCGCGGACCGCGTCGAACGAACGCTTCTTTTCCGAGACCAGGTTGAGCTTGGCGCCGAGAGCGTCCACATGGGAGATCGCCGTCGTGGCGGTGACCCGCCCACCGCCGAAGGTCAGCCAGGCACCGCGCAGGCCCTCGCCACCGGCGGATTCCTTCGAGCCTGGGGTACCACCGGTGGGCGACCAGGTGCCGAAAGACTTGAAGGGTTTGTCGAACGTCGTGGTGAACCAGGTCCTGTACGGCTGCCCGCCGCAGAACGCCTGCGACTCCACCATTCCTTCGATCGTCCGGTCGCCGACGACGCGGATCTGGCTCGCCGTCACGGGCTCCTTGTCGTTGGCCTGACCGACGTTGACGAAAACGTTGGCGTCACCGGACTTCGCGAAGGTGTACCGCTCGACACCGGTCCGCGTGGTCGCGGTGGTCTCCGCGTCGACGCCGCCGTAGCCGGTGAGCCGCACCTTGTAGTAGCCGGGTTTCCCGACCTCGCCATCGTGCGTGTACGGCGAGGCGTACTTCTTGTGGTCGAAGGTGTCGGGTCTGGTCGTGTCGAACGCCGCGCCGGGCCCGACCGAACCGGTCGTGGGCAGGGACGACACGAGACCGCCCTGCTCCCAGCAGCCCGCGCCGGACAGGAAGAAATGCCCGAAGCCGCGGATCGCGGTGTCGTCGTAGCGGTAGCCGGCGTAGTGCGAGGAGATCGGGCTGACCTGCGTCATCCCGAACGGCGCCGAGGCACCGGGAAAGGTGTTTCCGTCGTCCTTGGTGCCGATCAAGGTGTTGACCGCGTCCACGGGGTCGCCACCGGGCGTCGCCGCCGCGACGGGCGTGAGCAACCCTGCGGGGACGACGAGCGCGGTGAGCAACCCGGCGACGCGGGTCGAAGTGCGTGCAGGCATGGGAAAGGCCGCCTCCTGACAACGTTGTCGCTTCCTGCTCACCTTCGACAAGAACAGACCATCCGGTCAAGAGGTCCGCCAAACCCTGTCCGATTCAGGACAGCGGCAGCACGAAGGCGGCCACGCGGACCGCGCCGGTCCCCGACTGCCTCAGCCCCTCCAGGACGATCTCGGTCGGCTCCTCCTCGGCGTCCAGCTCGACGACCTCGCGCGAGAGGTCCTCGGTCGCGCCCAGTTCGATCGCCAGCGAATCGCCGTCGATCAGCAACCGGACCCGGCCGACGGTCCCCGCGCCCGCGACGGTCTCGATGACCAGCCGCACACGCCCAGCCGTGACGAAGGTCCGCAGCAGGCGCTCCCACCTCCGCGATTCGGTACCGGGCCAGTCCTCCGGCCGGGCAGGCGCGAACGGCTCGCCGAGTGACGGCCCCGCGGGCACCGGCCGGTAGAACTCGCTCATACCCCCAGTATCGCGGCCGCCCGGCCGTAACGGTTCGAACTCGGAAAGCGTCTTCGTGAAGAACCCGGCATTGACATCATCGCGTCGCTCGCGTTCAATTCCCGCCACTATGACAACGTTGTCTCCCAGCGGACCGGACAACGGCCACCGCACCACCGGCCGACGGGCCACGATGAGCGACGTGGCCCGGCTCGCGGGCGTGAGCATCAAGACCGTCTCACGGGTAGTGAACGACGAGCCCGCCGTCCATCCGGATACGGCCGAGCGCGTCATGGCGGCGATCGAGCAGCTCGGGTTCCGGCGCAACCTCGGCGCACGGAACCTGCGGCGCGGCTCGACGACCGGGACGATCGGCCTGATCGTCGAAGACGTCGGGAACCCCTTCTACTCGGAGCTCAACCGGGCGGTCGAACGCATCGCGACCTCGTTCGGGCGCCAGGTGCTGACCGGTTCGTCGGAGGAGAACTCCGACCGCGAACGCGAACTGGTCCTCGAGTTCTGTTCCCGCCGCGTCGACGGGATCCTCGTCGTCCCGGCCGGGATGCAACACGGCTACCTGGTACCCGAGATGCGCGCGGGCACACCCGTGGTGTTCCTCGACCGGCCCGCCGGCGACATCGTGGCCGACACGGTGCTGGTCGACAACATCGGCGGCACCATCGAAGCGGTCACCCACCTCGCCAAACACGGGCACCGCCGGATCGCGTTCCTCGCCGACAGCCCGGACATCTTCACCGCGGGCGAACGCCTGCGCGGGTTCCGGGAAGGCTGTGTCCGCAACGGGATCCCCTACGACGAGAGCCTCGTCGTGCTGCGGACGCCGACGGCCGAGAGCGTCGGTGACGCCGTGCGGCGGCTGCTCACCGGGCCGACCCCGGCCACCGCCGTGATCGCGGGCAACAACCGCGTCGCCGTGCACCTGCTGCGCGCGCTGGCGCACGCCGAACGGCGGCCCGCGATGATCAGCTTCGACGACTTCGAACTGGCGGATCTGCTGGATCCGCCGGTCTCCGTGATCGCGCACGACGTGAGCGCATTGGGCAGGGCGGCGGCGGAACTGCTGTTCGCCAGGGTCCAGGGAGATCAATCCGCACCAAGAAAGGTAGTTCTGCCCGTGCATCTCGTAGCCCGTGGTTCCGGGGAGGTCGCGCCTTCATGAGCGGTCACCTCGAACCGATCCGCCTGCCGGCGAACCAGCCGCCGCAGTTCTACCGCGGCGGCGACGCCATCGCCGCGCTGCGGGGCGCCACCTCCGAGTCCAAATTCGGACCCGAGGACTGGGTCGGCTCGGCCACCACGATGTTCGGCCAGGAGACCAACGGCCTGACCAAGCTGCCCAACGGAGCCTGGCTGCGTGACGCCGTCCGCGAGAACCCTTCCGCCTGGCTCGGCGCCAAGCACGTCGAAGCGCTCGGCGATTCGACCGGCCTGCTGGTGAAGCTGCTCGACGCGGGCCAGCGCCTGCCGGTGCACTTCCACCCGTCGGATTCATTCGCGAAGCGGCATTTCGACTCGCACTTCGGCAAGACGGAGGCGTGGATCGTGGTCGGCACCTACGGCGACGACCCGCGTGTCTACCCGGGATTCCAGGAGACCGTCGACAAAGCGACGGTCAACGAATGGGCCCGTTCCCAGGACGCGCCCGCCATGCTCGAAGCGCTGAACAGCGTCGCCGTCACCCCCGGCGACACGGTCTACATCCCGGCCGGACTGCCGCACGCGATCGGCGAGGGCGTGTTCGTCGTCGAACTCCAGCAGCCGACCGACTTCTCGCTGACCTTGGAATGGCGCGACTTCCTGGCGGATCCGGAGAAGGCGCACCTCGGGATCGGGTTCGAAACGGCCATCGAAACGCTAGACACCTCCGGCTGGGACGAAGACCGGCTCGGCTCGATCATCAAGCGCACCGCGGGCGACCAAGCGTCCATTGTGGATCTTCTCGCCGACGGCAGTGACGCGTTCTTCCGTGCCGATCAACTCCGTCCCGCTGTTTCGAATGACGCGACAACGTTGTCACTCGACCCGTCGTTCGCGGTGCTGGTCGTCATGGACGGTTCGGGCACGCTCCGCACCGAACACGGCGGCGAGTACGCACTGCGCAAGGGCGAGACCTACGTGATCCCGCACGACGCCGGTCAGTCCACTGTGGAGGGTGACGTCACGGTCATCCGCTGCAGGCCACCGGCACCGGAGAAGAGGGAGCGGCCGTGAGCGAACTCCTGCGCGACGCACAGGACCTGGCCAAACGCTACTATTCGGTAGAAGCACCGCGCGGCGCGTCATTCCAGGGGCGGGCAGCGTTGTCACCGCGCTGATCGGTGACAACGGCGCCGGTGCCGCGACCGGCCCGCGGTACGCGGGCAAGATCGGCGCGGGCAACCTGATCGGCTTCGACGCGTCGCCGTCGGGGATCGAGGGCCTGAAGAAGAGCGAGTACCAGGGCCTCTTCGCGCAGGACCCGGCCGCCATCGGTCAGCAGGCCCTCGCGACGCCGGAGGGGAAGCCGCTCACGCGCGACCTGACCGCTTCGCCGCACTCCATCACGAAGGCGAACATGGACGCGAACACGTAGTACTTCCAAGAGCAGAGGTGCTGACGCAAGCCCTGACGTTGCGGTCTCCTTCCCTACTTTGAGGGTCAGGGTCCCGGGGCATAGTCGCAGGGCTGCCGGCGGGACGGTGAGCGTCCGAAATGCTCCTCGCTCGGGCGTGCGCCGGGGGCATGGCCCTGAACCTCTGTCGATCAAGTTTCGCAAACGGTGTGATCCCGCGACGAATAACGTTCTGACCTACAAGACCTCCACCGCCCTGGGCCTTGACCGGGTGGATTCGGGGCATCTGACGTCCCAAATCCACCCGGTCCTTCATCTGACCCGGCTGTACCCACTCCGTCCACACGGAACGACAGGCTCACTCCCGCGGCTCGACCACCCCAGCAGGCGCAAACCTCTTCAGCGCCCCGTACAGCGCAGCGCCCCCACCCAGGTGTCCCAGCGCGTACACGTACCCGTCACCCTCCCGCAGCAAGTCCGGCCCGGCACCGGACCACGACAGCCGGTAGTGCCACCAATGCATCCACCGCCCCACGCGCCGCTTCTCCCGCCACACCCGCACCCGCGTGACCTCGGTCCACCGGATCTCGAAAACGCCCGGTACCGAGAACCCCGCGGCCGAAACCACCAGAGAAGCGGCCGACCGACGCAGTCCGAGCAGGATCAGCCCCGCGAAAGCCACGCTGAGTAGTCCGAACACCACCTGCGAGAACAGCCACACGACGCCGCCCACGCCGAAGACCACGAAACCCGCCAACGCGAGCCGTCGCATCACGACGTCCAGCCGGAGCACCACGGCATCCCCACTGACCATCCCCGCAGCGTAACCGCCGAAATTCCGTACCGACGTTAGGATCTAGCCCTCAACGTCGCGGAGGAGGCCGGGTGACCACCCGCCTGCCCTGGCGTCCCGCCGCGAGCGCGGATCCGGTGCCGGTACTCGCCGCCGCCCAGCGCGTTTCCGAAGATCTCATGGACGGCCCCGCCGGGCCTCGCGCCCGTCACGCGACACACGGTCTCCGCCGGCTGTTCGGCGTTCCCGGTCTCGGGCTGACCGACCTCTCCGGTTCGCTCATCTGGTCCGGCCGCCCGGCGGCCGACGACGTCGTGGTCTCGGCGCTCGATGAGGTCCTCCACTCCGAGAGACCGGTGTCCGAACCCGGGTTGCTGGCGTTGCCGCTGCACGTCCACGGCGAACTGGCCGGGGTTCTCCCGGTCACCGAAGGAAAAACGTCCTCGCCCGCCAGGCCGCCGAACTCGTCGTCCACGCGCTCGAACGAGGGCGCCTGGAGGCGTCCGCCGAGCAAGCCGCGGAGGCGGACCGCGCGCGCTACGGGCCGAGATCTCGGCGGCGCCGCTGCTGGCGCTGGAACTCGGCGGCCCGATCCTGCTCGGCCTGATCGCGGCGATCGCCTTCGCGACGATCCTCGCGGTGGTCGTGGGCCTGACGATCACGGCGTCGGCGTCGTTCGCCCATGACGTCTACGCCAACGTGATCAAGCGGGGCAAGGCATCGCCGGCTTCGGAGGTGAAGGTCGCCCGGATCACCGCATTGGTGATCGGGGCGGTCGCGATCGTCGGCGGGATCCTCGCGAAGAACCAGAACGTGGCGTTCCTGGTGGCGCTGGCGTTCGCGGTGGCGGCGTCGGCGAACCTGCCGACGATCCTGTACTCGCTGTTCTGGAAACGGTTCAACACCCAGGGCGCGTTGTGGAGCATCTACGGCGGGCTGAGCGTGTGCGTCGTCCTGATCGTCTTCTCACCCGCGGTCTCCGGTAAGCCCATCGATCCGAAGACGGGCAAGAGTGCCTCGATGATCCAAGGCGTCGACTTCCACTGGTTCCCGCTCGACAACCCCGGCATCGTCTCGATCCCCGTCGCGTTCTTCCTCGGCTGGCTCGGCACCGTGCTGTCCAAAGAACACAACCAGAAGAAGTACGCCGAGATGGAGGTCCGCTCCCTCACCGGCGCGGGCGCAGAGAAAGCCGTCACCCACTAAGTCGCCGGGGCGGTGCGGCCGGCATCCAACGCCCCCGGCCGCACCGTCCCGGTTCCCCTTCCCCAGGAGCTGAAGGGGACTTTCCCCACATACGATGCGGGGAAAGTCCCCTTCACCGCGTACTACGCGGGCATGGTCCCCTTCAGCCTCTAGTACGGCAGCTTCCCCGCTGCCAGGTCGGCCAGTTTCGCCCGGATATCGGCGCGGACCGACTTCCACAGCCCGGTGCCCAGAGAGATCCGCGCCACCCCCAGTGCGGCGAGCGCGGAGAGATCGTAGCCCCCGGGAAGCGGTGCGACGTTGACCGCGCCGGGAGCGACGGCCTTCACGTAGTCGGCCAGTACCTCCTGCGACTTCATCAGGATCGGGTAGACGCAGTCCGCCCCTGCCTCGAGATACGCCCGGCCCCGCGCGATTCCGTCGTCCAGGACGGCTCGCTCGTCGGACGCGCCGAGGAAGACGTCGACACGGGCGTTGATCACCAACGCGTCCCCGGCGGCCTTCCGCAGCTGAGCGATCCGTTCCGCCTGCGCTTCCAGCGGTCTCAGCCCGCCGGCCGCGTGGTCGGTGTCCTCGTAGTTGCAGCCGACCGCGCCGGTCTCGGCCAGCCTCTCGGCGAGTACCCCCGCTTCGAGGCCGTAGCCGGATTCCACGTCGACGGTGACCGGCACGGACACCGCCCGCGCGATCCGTGCGGCGGCCGCGAACATCTCGGCGGCCGGCGCGTCCTCCCCGTCGTCGTAACCGAGCGTCTTCGCGATGGCGAAGGAACTCGTTGCCACCACAGGGAATCCGGCCGCCTCCACAAGACGCGCGCTGTCGGCGTCCCACGCGTTCGGCAGGAGCAGCGGCGTACCCGCGACGTGCAGTTCCCTCAGCCGCGCCGCGGTCATTCGGCGCGCTCGGGCAGAGGCGCGTGGCTGATCACGCACATGCGGTTCCAGCTGTTGATCGCGATGGCCTCCCAAACGACGGTGCGGTACTGCTCCTCGGTGAAGACGCGGGTGGCCTCTTCGTAGACGTCGTCCGGGACCTCGTGCACGGTCGCCAGGTTCGTGATCGCCTCGGTGAGCGCGAGCGCGGCGCGCTCCTGCTCGGTGAAGAGTTCGGTCTCGCGCCAGCCCTGCAGCACGAACAGCCGCCGCGGCGACTCACCCATCTGCAGCGCGTCGTGAGAGTGCATGTCGAGGCAGAACGCGCAGTGGTTGATCTGCGACGACCGCATCTTCACCAGTTCGAGGATCTTCTGGTCGACACCGGCGTTGACGGCGGCCTTCTCGACTTCGGCTTGCAGTTTCGCCATCGCCTGGTAGATCTCGGGCACTCGTTTGCCCACGTGGATTCGTTCGGTCATGGCTCGAATCTAGCGGCAACTGGCCCACGCGTATGGTCCAGTCGCATGGAAGAATCATGGTCCAGTTCGGGAATAGACGTCCACCTGGACTGGTGCCCCGAAAGCGGCCGGACCGGGCTCGCCGCCGCGATCCGCGCCGCCATCCGGGAAGGCCGCTGGCAGGCGGGCGCGGCCGTGCCGTCCACCCGGGCGCTGGCCCAGGACCTCGGCGTCGCCAGGGGGACGGTTACCCGCGTCTACTCCGACCTCGCCGCGGAGGGGTATCTGCGGACCGCTCAGGGCGCCCCGACCCGCGTCGCGACGGCGGGCGCGCTGCCCGCGTCGCCACCGAGGCCCGTCCCCCGCGACCCGGCGCCGCGTTGGGATCTGCGCCCCGGCAGGCCGAACCTGTCCGCGTTCCCCCGGTCGGCCTGGCTCGCGGCGACCCGGCGGGCACTGCACCAGGCGCCGATGCCGGCCTTCGACTACACGGCCGAGTCCGGTGCGGCGGAACTGCGGGAGACGCTCGCCGCGTATCTGGCCAGGAGCCGCGGCGTGGTCGCCGACCCCGAGCGCATCCTGGTGTGCGCCGGGTTCTCGCACGCGATCGCGATACTGACGCGGGTCCTGCGCGCACGCGGCGCGGAAGAGATCGCGTTCGAGAACCCGTCGCTGCACATCTATCGGGACATCGCCGCGGCGAACGGGTCCAGGGTGGTCGGCGTCCCCGTCGACGACCACGGGATCGAGGTGTCCGCTTTGGACAGTCCGGCGGTGGTGGTCACCCCGGCGCACCAGTATCCGCTGGGTGTCACCCTCGCCGCCGCGCGACGGGCGGAACTCGCCCGCTGGGCGGCGGAAACCGGCGCCATCGTCATCGAGGACGACTACGACGGCGAGTTCCGGTTCGACCGCCAGCAGGTCGGCGCGTTGCAGGCGTTGGCACCCGAACGGGTCGTGTACGTGGGGACGACGAGCAAGACCCTCGCGCCGTCGCTGCGCCTGGGGTGGATGGTGCTGCCGCGGTTCCTCGTCGAACCGGTGCGTGCGGAGATGTATGCGAGCGGGGCGCGGCCTGCCCTGCTGGACCAGCTGACGATGGCCGAACTGATCGAATCGGGCGCCTACGACCAGCACATCCGCCGGTGCCGCGCCGAGTACCGCTCCCGGCGTGACCGGCTGCTGGCGGCCCTGCCGGATTCCGTGCTGCCGCAGGGCATCTCGGCGGGGCTGCATCTGGTGCTCCAGTTCCCCGGTGCAGTTCCCGGGGAGATGGAGGTGCTGGCCGCCTGCCGCCGTCGCGCGATCGGGGTCGAAGGGCTGAGCGGCTACTGGATCGGCGAGCCGCGGCGCGAAGGACTCATCATCGGATACGGCGCCGCCGCGAAACACGCGTTCGGCGGCGCCACCCAAGCCCTGCGCGAGGCCATCTTCGAGGTCACCTGACACCCCCCGCGTTTCGTCCTCTAGTTGCGGTAGTTCGTTGTGCGAACCACCGCAACTAGAGGACGAAACGCGACGGGGGCAGGGGGTCAGGGGGTCAGGGGGTCAGGGGGTCAGGGGGTCAGGGGGTCAGCAGTACCAGGGGCGGGCGCGCTGGATGTCGGTCTTCCGGACGGGGGCGCCGTCGACCGGGGCGGGGTCTTCCGGAGTCGGCTTGATGCCGCCCGCGGCGACGTCGTCGAGGGTTTCGAGGCCTTCGTGGCCGACAGTGCCGAAGATCGTGTAGTTCGGGCGCAGCGCGGAGTCGCCGTACACGACGAAGAACTGGCTGCCGTTCGTCGCCGGACCCGCGTTGGCCATCGCGAGGACGCCGCGCGAGTACACCTTCCGCTCACCTGTCGGGTCGGTCGGCGCGGGCGGCAGACCGACGGGCAGTTCGTCCTTGTACTTGTAGCCGGGACCGCCCTCGCCGGTGCCACTCGGGTCGCCGCACTGCAGCACCTTCAACGTCGGGTACGCCGTCAGCCGGTGACACGTCGTGCGGTCGTAGAACCGGTGCGTCGCCAGGTGCAGGAAGCTCTGCACCGTGCACGGCGCCTTCGCCCGATCGAGGGTCAGGTCGATCTTGCCCTGGTTCGTCTTCAGCTGCACCGGCACCTTGCCCCGGTTCGGCGTTCGACGGGGGTCCGGCGGCAGCGGAACCGGCCGCGCGGCGGGCTCGTCCGGAGTCTGCGTGTACTGGCAGGGCCCCTTCGTGACCTTCGGCGGCGCAGCTTCGGCCGACGCCGTTCCGGTACCGACCGCGAGCATCAGCCCGGCGCCCAGCACAGCCACAAAAACTTTCGCGATCCTCTGCACGGTTCCTGCCTCCCAGCCGTGGACGAAGAAGAGAGCATAGGGTGAATCCCCACCGCTTACACAGGTCCGGAAGTAGGTCCGCGGTTAGGGTCGGAGCCGTGGAGATCGCCGAACGACACCAATGGCAGCTGAACGCGCTGACCTTCCTGTACGCGTACACGCAGTACGTCCTGGTGCACGAACGCGTCATGGCGGGCCTGCCGCCGGACAAGCCGGCCGAACTCGACAAACCGCGCGTCCTCAGGCTCGCCAAGGTCGTCGACGACATGATCCTCGACTTCCGCAAGGGGGACGGGCTGACCGACCTCGAACGCCGCCGGGTGATCCGCCTCGCCAGGGAGATCAAGTCGCACGTCCGGGAGAAATGGCCGCGCGGTGACGCGTCGCTGACCGAGTGGATCGCCTCGGCCGCGGCGCACTTCTACTGCGAGGAGCACATCAACAACGGCTACGTCCGGATGGGCCGCGTCTTCGACCCCGACATGGCGGACAGGTTCCTGGAGCGCGTCGAATTCTGCCGAGGACAGACCGTCACGATCACGAATTACGCCAACAAGGTCGCCGACGGCGAAGAACTGACTTTCGGTGAGACTAACCAGCTCGAGGTCTGGAAAGAGGACGCCGTCAGCCATTTGGACAACCTCGACAGCGACTTCGGCGACATCAAAATGTATGTTGAATTCTAGTCGCTGCACGGACGAACAGACTTGCTTGTCCCAACGTACCCACAGAACAGTGGGCAAATTGACAACCGCCACCGGTGATCGAGATGCTCGACAGTGAAGCTCCTTTTTTCGGATTTCTACCGAAGGAGAATCCATGATCTCGAACAAGAAGAAGAAGGCAAGCCGCATCATGGCCGTGGCGGCCGCCGCTGCCGCCACGTTCACGATGCTCGTGCCGACCGGGACCTCGTTGGCCATCGATCACATTCCCTGCAAAGAAGGGGAGAACTACCTGAAGATCTGGTCGCACCTCGGCGGGGGAAGCAGCGTCGACTGCTACGCCAACCGCGGGAGGATCAACTTCGGGGGTTGGTGGATCGACCGGATCTCCACCGGGAACAACGACCTGGTCTACTACGACAGCAATGGTTCTGACGTGAGAATCAACCGCTGGACCGATATCAGTTTCCCGAATCGACCCCCGAAGGTCCGCGTCATCGAAATCCTCTGAACGATCCTCTTGAACGATAAGGACAATTAGGGCCAAGGGTGTGTTAGGTACCGAATCACGGTCCGTGAAGGACTCCTTGAGGGACCCAGAGTCCCTCAAGGAGTCCTTCACGGACTTGGAACAGCCGGCCGGTCGCTCCAGTGGCCCCGCGCCAGTCACCACGGTGGCGCGTGAAGGACGCCTTTACGTACTTCAGGTGGGCGAACCGCGCGACAGGACCGCATGGGTCAGGTCTCGTGAGCCGTCCTTACCACTCACGAGTCCCGAAGGTCCGCGATCAGTTCCGCGGCTGCCGCGAACGGGTCGATCTTTCGCGCCACCACGCGTTCGGCCAGGTCGGCGAGCCGATCACCGTGCCGCAGGTCGACGATCTCCGCGCGCAGCCGCTGGACGGCGATCGCCTCGACCTCATCACGAGCCCGTGCCGCCCGCCGCCGGGGCAGTTCGTCCCGCTGGACCAGCCAGTCGTGGTGTTCGCCCAGCGCGCGGACGACGTCATCGACGCCTTCGCCCCTCGATGCCACCGTTCGCACGATCGGCTGACGCCAGCTCGGACCGCGGATCTCCCGGCGCACCAGGGAGATCATCTGCTTGAGGTCGTGCACGGTCGCGTCCGCGCCCTCGCGGTCGGCCTTGTTGACCACGAACACGTCCGCGATCTCCAGCACCCCGGCCTTCGCCGCCTGGATGCCGTCGCCCATACCGGGCGCGAGCAGGACCACCGTGGTGTCGGCCAGTTTCACGACGTCCACTTCGGACTGCCCGACCCCGACGGTCTCGATCAGCACGACGTCGAACCCGGCCGCGTCGAGGACGCGGACCGCCTGCGGGGTCGCCCACGACAGCCCGCCGAGGTGCCCGCGGGTGGCCATCGAGCGGATGAACACACCAGGGTCGGTGGCGTGCTCGGTCATCCGGATCCGGTCACCGAGCAGCGCCCCGCCGGAGAACGGCGACGACGGGTCGATCGCCAGCACCCCGACCCGCAGGCCCTCCGCTCGCAAGGCCGTGAGCAGCGCGGACGTCGATGTCGACTTGCCGACACCGGGTGGCCCGGTCAGCCCGATGACGCGCGCGTTGCCGGTGTGCGGCGTCAGTTTCGCCGCGACCTCGGGCAATTGCGGATGAGCGTCCTCGACCAGCGACAGCAACCGGGCGATCGCGCGGGGAACGCCGTCCCGCGCGCGACCGACCAGTTCGTCGATATCCAGCTGTACCGGCAAGGGCTTACGGAACGCGCAGCAGCAGCGCGTCACCCTGGCCGCCGCCACCACAAAGGGCGGCCGCGCCGAGACCGCCGCCACGACGGCGAAGCTCGTGGATCAGGTGCACGGCCAGCCGCGCTCCGGAAGCGCCGATCGGGTGACCGAGCGCGATGGCGCCGCCATCGACGTTGACCTTGTCGGTGTTGAACACGTCGATGCCGAGCTTGTCACTGGAGACCAGCCCGACGGCGGCGAACGCCTCGTTGATCTCGATCAGGTCGAGCGCGTCCGCGGTCAGCTTCTCCTTGGCCAGCGCGGCCAGGATCGCGTTCGACGGCTGCTCGTGCAGGCTGGCGTCCGGGCCGGAGACCACGCCGTGCGCGCCGATCTCGGCGAGCGCGGTGAGGCCCAGTTCCTCGGCCTTGGCCTTGCTGGCCACGACGACCGCGGCCGCGCCGTCGGAGATCTGCGACGCCGAACCGGCGGTGATCGTGCCGTCGGAGGCGAACGCCGGACGCAACTTCGCGAGGCTTTCCGCGGTGGTGTCGGCGCGGACGCCTTCGTCCTTCGAGAAGACGACCGGGTCGCCCTTGCGCTGCGGGACCGACACCGGCGCGATCTCGGCGTCGAAGCGGCCTTCCGCGATGGCGGCGGCGGCACGCTGGTGCGAACGCGCGGAGAACTCGTCCTGCTGCTCGCGGGTGAGGCCGTAACGGCTGTTGTACTTCTCCGTCGACGAGCCCATCGCGACCTGGTCGAAAGCACAGAAGAGGCCGTCGTAAGCCATGTGGTCGACGAGCGTGGTGTCGCCGTACTTGAAACCGGCACGCGACTTCGGCAGCAGGTGCGGCGCCTGGGTCATCGACTCCTGGCCACCCGCGACGATCAGGTCGAACTCACCCGCGCGGATGAGCTGGTCGGCGAGCGCGATGGCGTCGAGACCGGAGAGGCAGACCTTGTTGATGGTCAGCGCCGGGACGGTCATCGGGATGCCACCGGCGACCGCGGCCTGACGGGCCGGGATCTGGCCGGCGCCCGCGGTGAGCACCTGGCCCATGATCGTGTACTGGACCGCGTCCGGCGAGACACCGGCCTGTTCGAGCGCCGCCTTGATCGCGAACCCGCCCAGTTGCGCACCCGAAAAGTCCTTCAGGGAACCGAGCAATCGCCCGATCGGTGTACGGGCGGCACCCAGGATCACGGAACCGGACACGGCGTCCTCCAAGCATCGGCGCAAGGGCAAAGGCGGTCTTCGCGACCATACCGGGGGAACCGGCCTCTTGATGGAGACAGTGTGAGGCGGCGCACGCCGGTTCGCCCGCTCGCGGACCTATCCTGCTCTGCATGAACCAGGCGCTGAAACCGTTCGTGACCGCCATCGACCACGTCGGCATCGCGGTGCCCGACCTCGACGCCGCGATCGCCTTCCACGCCGAGCATTTCGGCCTGGAGGTGGCGCACGAGGAGGTCAACGAGGAGCAGGGCGTCCGCGAGGCGATGCTGCGCGCGCCGGGCACCGCCGGGACCGAGACCGCGATCCAGCTCCTCGCGCCGCTGCGCGACGACTCGGCGATCGGGAAGTTCCTCGCGAAGAGCGGCCCCGGCTTGCAACAGCTGGCGTATCGAGTGTCCGATGTGGACGCCGCCGCCGCGGCGCTGCGCGCGCGGGGACTCCGGCTGCTCTACGACGAAGCGAAGCGCGGCACGTCCAACAGCCGGGTGAACTTCATCCATCCCAAGGACGCCGGCGGTGTGCTCGTGGAACTGGTCGAGCCCGCGAAGGACGGTCACTGACCGCGCGTCAGCGCCTCGGCGATGAAGGCGACCTCGCGATCGATCTCGGCGGGGTCCCGGTCTTCGTTGTGCCGCGCCGTCGCGTGGCGGTGGCTGACCGCCCGCGCGAGCAGCCCGGACGCCGAGTCGACGTCGGCGATCGCGAGTTTGCCGCCGGTCGCGGCGACGATCACCGCCTTCACCTGGCGGACGAGTTGCTGGAACCGTTCGGCCAGCGCGTCGCGGACCGCGCGATGCGTGTCGGCTTCGCGCCACAACAGGTGTGACAGCGCCAAGGACCGGTTGAACCGCCGGTCGAGTTCGCGGACGAGGCCGCGCAGGCTGCCCGCGAGGTCGCCGGGGACCACCACGACGGCCGGTTCGATCCGGGCGTCCGGCAGTTCGGCGACCAGGGCGGACAGCAGGTCCGGCTTGCGCCGGAAGTAGTAGTGCACCAGGCCTTTGGGCACACCGGCCTGTTCGGCGATCCGGGACGTGGGGGTGGCGTCGAACCCGGATTCGGCGAAAAGCGCCTCCGCGGCCCGCAGGATGCGCTGTTTCGCCGAATCCTCTTTCACGCGGTCTCCTCCGGGGTCAGTGCTGTCCCGCCGCCTTGTGCGTCGCCTGTGCGATCGGCATCGCCGCCGCCCCGGCCACCACGGTCAGGACGCCGCCGATCCAGGCGGTCCAGGACGCGCCCATGAAGTCGGCGTAGCCCATCACCCATGGCGAAATGAACAGCAGCGCGCCCAGGACGATCTGAACGCCTTCGCCGTAAACCATGCCAGGCATCGCAAGCGACGCGAGGCCGTCGAGAGCGATCAGCACGCCGAGGACGACGAGCGTCCACATCGCGGTGTTGTCCGTGGTCATCCAGAGGGGTGAAAGCGCGACCACGGCACCGATGACCACCTCCGCCCAGTCATGGGGACGGCTCCAAGGGCGCGTCGTGGGTTCATTCATCCGTGCTCACCTCCGAAAATCGGCTTGACCTGCAGGTCGGAGAGATCTCCACCACCGATGCTCCGCTTGATTGGCCGGCCGGTCAAGACCGGTCGATAACACTTCGGACGGGGACGTGCTCCACGTCTCGTACAGTTGTGGACTTGGTTACCCATGAGTAATTTGGGCGAACCACTCGTTGCCGGTGCGGCCGTATCAGCGCAGTGCCGCCAACGCCGTCCCCCCATCCGCGGAGGTTTCGATGACGCAGCTCGGCGAGATCCAGCAGGCCATTCTGAACGATGACCTCGACGCCGTGGCGTCGCTCGACGTGCCGGAGACCTATCGCGGGGTGACCGTGCACAAGGACGAGGCCGACATGTTCCAGGGCCTCGAAAGCCGGGACAAGGACCCGCGCAAGTCGCTGCACGTGGACGAGGTCCCGACACCGGAACTCGGCCCCGGCGAGGCGCTGGTCGCGGTCATGGCGAGCGCGATCAACTACAACACCGTCTGGACCTCGATCTTCGAACCGGTCTCGACCTTCAAGTTCTTGGAGCGCTACGGGCGACTCTCGCCGCTGTCGAAGCGCCACGACCTGCCGTACCACGTCGTCGGCTCGGACCTGTCCGGCGTCGTGCTGCGCACCGGCGTCGGCGTGCACAACTGGAAGCCGGGCGACGAGGTCGTCGCACACTGCCTCAACGTGGAACTCGAAAGCCCGGACGGGCACAACGACACGATGCTCGACACCGAGCAGCGGATCTGGGGCTTCGAAACGAACTTCGGCGGGCTCGCCGAGATCGCGCTGGTCAAGGCGAACCAGCTGATGCCGAAGCCGGACCACCTCACGTGGGAAGAGGCCGCGTCCCCCGGTCTGGTGAATTCCACGGCCTACCGGCAGCTCGTCTCCCGCAACGGCGCGGACATGAAGCAGGGCGACGTCGTGCTGATCTGGGGCGCTTCGGGCGGCCTCGGCTCCTACGCGACGCAGTACGCACTCAACGGCGGCGCGATCCCGGTGTGCGTGGTCTCCAGTCCCGAGAAGGCGGAGATCTGCCGCAAGCTCGGCGCGGAGCTGATCATCGACCGCGACGCCGAGGGCTACAAGTTCTGGAAGGACGAGAACAACCAGGACCCGAAGGAGTGGCAGCGGTTCGGCAAGAAGATCCGCGATCTGACCGGCGGCGAAGACCCGGACATCGTCTTCGAGCACCCTGGCCGTGAGACCTTCGGCGCCTCGGTTTACGCCGCGCGCAAGGGCGGGACGATCGTCACGTGCGCGTCGACGTCCGGGTTCATGCACCAGTACGACAACCGCTATCTGTGGATGAACCTGAAGCGGATCATCGGCAGTCACTTCGCCAACTACCGCGAATCGTGGGAAGCGAACCGGCTGATCTCGAAGGGTCTGATCCACCCGACGCTCTCGAAGACCTACGCGCTGGAAGACACCGGCCAGGCCGCGCTGGACGTGCACCGCAACGCCCACCAGGGCAAGGTCGGCGTGCTCGCCCTTGCGCCGGAAGAAGGTCTGGGCGTCCGGAACCACGAACTGCGTGAGAAGCACATCGACGGGATCAACGCGTTCAGGAACGTTTAGCGCGCCAGAACGCACTTTCGCCGCGCGTTGCGTGGGTGCTCACCCTTCCGTGACTCCAGCTCGACTACGGTAGAAGGATGAGCCTTGGCGAGGAACGGGAGCTAGTGCCGCTGGGAGCCGGCTTCGACGTGGCGAAGCGCGGTTACAGCCGTGCGCAGGTTGACGAACATCTGGAACGGCTGGACGCCGATCTGAAGATGCTCACCGCCGATCGCGATGCCGCCATCGGACAGGCAGGCGACCTGGCACGGCAGTTGGAGACCGCGCGCGGCGAGATCGCGGACCTGCGCGGTCAGGTCGACAGGCTGGCCCAGCCGCCGACGAGCGTCGAAGGCCTTTCCGAGCGCCTGCAGCGCATGCTGCGGCTCGCGCAGGACGAGTCCGCCGATACCAAGGCGCGCGCGGAAGCCGAAGCCGGGCACATCCGTGCCAAGGCGGAGACCGACGCGAGCGCCATGCGCGCCCGCTACGAGCAGCTGCTCAACGAACTCGACCTCCGCCGCAAGGAGATGGAGGCCGAGCACCGCGGTGTGCTGGAGACCGCGCGCGCCGAGGCCAAGGACATCACCGACAAGGCGAAGGCCGAGCGCGACAAGCTCGACGTCGAGTCGCAGCAGCGCCGCACGCAGGTCGAAGAGGACTTCGAGATCGCGATGGCGTCGCGGCGCACCGAAGCCATGCACGCGCTGGCCGAGCAGGAGGCCGCGAGCAAGGCCGAGGCCGCCCGCCGCGTCCGCGAGGCCACCGAGGACGCCGCCGCCATCCGCGCGAAGGTGCTCGAAGAGGAGACGGCGGCCAAGGCCGACATCGAGCGTCGTCAGCGGGAGTCCGTCGCCGACGCCAACAAGCGCAAGCAGGACTCGATCACCGAGGCCAACGCCCGGCTCGCCGAGGCTGCCGACGAGGCACGCCGCCGCGTCCGGCAGGCCACGGAGGAGTCCAACCGGCGGATCACACAGGCCACCGAACGGGTCGAAGCGCTCCGCAAGGTGCGCTCCAGTCTGGCCGAGCAGGTCCGCACCGCGCGGACCGCGCTCGCCGAAGCGAGGCACGTGCTCGGCGACGAACCGCACGTCCCGGCGGATCTCAAGGCGAAGCCGTCGCCCGACTCGGAAGCCACCGTGCAGATCCGGACGGCCGATGTGCCGAAGGCCACATCCGGCGCGAAGCCTTCACCTCGACCTGCGGCAGCGCAGAAACCGACTGGCGAGTAACCTTCTTCTCCGACCGGGCTCACGACACCCTGCGGGACCGTCGGCGAGCGGTTATCGTCGCTGCTCGCACGCCGGTGCGGCAGACAGATCGGTGGAGGTTGCGGATGGCTGCATATCGGACCGTGGTCGTGGGCACGGACGGCTCGGATTCCTCGTTCGCCGCGGTCGACAAGGCGGCGGGTGTCGCCGGGGACTCCGGAGCGACCCTGGTCGTCGTGTGCGCCTACTACCCCGCCAACAAGGGCGATGTGGAGAAGGCACAGGACGCCCTGCGTGAGGAGGCGCACCAGATCGTGGGCTCGGCACCGGCCGAGGACACGCTGCTGTCCGCCCGTGACCGGGCCGCCAAGGCAGGCGCGCAGAACATCGAGACCGCCGCCGTCGTCGGCGACCCCGTCGACGCGCTGCGCAAGGTCGTCGCGGATCGCTCCGCGGACCTGCTGGTGGTCGGCAACCGCGGGCTGAACACCCTCGCGGGCCGCATCCTGGGCTCCGTGCCGTCCGAGGTGGCGCGGAAGTCCGGGGTGGACGTGCTCATCGTGCACACCACGTAATGGCCGATACCGGCGAGCCCGCACCCGACGCGCTTCAGCAGCGTCTCGAACGGATCCTCCTCGGCGGCAGACGCAAGTACACCCGGCTCGAAGTCGCCGAGAAGGCAGGCGTTCCCGAAGAGCGTTCTCGGCGGCTTTGGCGTGCGCTGGGCTTCGCGACCGTCGATGACGACGAGGTCGTCTTCACCGACGCCGACATCGACGCGATCCGCACCGCCGACCAGCTGATGAACTCGGGCCTGATCGACCCGAGCATCGAGCTGGCGGTGACGCGCGCACTGGGCCAGCACCTTTCGCGGCTCGCGGAATGGCAGGTCCACATGCTGTGGACGATGATCACCGAGAACAAGGACATCGGCACCAGCGAACCGCAGATCGCGCGGCTCGTCGACCGGCTGCTGCCCGAGCTGGCGAAGGTGCAGAACTTCGTCTGGCGACGGCACCTCGCGGCCTACGCCGGGCGGGCGTTCGCGTCCCCGGACGAAGACCTCGAAGCCAGGACCGAGGTCGTCGGGTTCGTCGACATGGTCGGCTACACCCGGCTGACCAGGCAGATCGACGAGGACGAGCTGAGCGCCGTCCTCGACCGGTTCGAATCCGTCGCCACCGAGGTCGTCGCCGAGCACCACGGGCGGATCGTTAAAATGATCGGCGACGAGGTGCTGTTCGTCGCCGATTCGGCCGTCGACGGCGCCGAGATCGCCCTCGCGCTGTCCGAACGCGCCGACGCCGACGAAACCCTGCCCGCCGTGCGCGCCGGCCTGGCGTCGGGCCGGATCCTCCTCCGGTTCGGCGACGTCTACGGCTCGGTGGTGAACCTCGCCGCCCGCCTCACCTCCACCGCGCGGCCGGGCACCATCCTGGTGGACAAGGAACTCGCCACCGAACTCCTCGAGTTCCCGGAGTACGAGGTGCGGACCCGGCGGCCCGTTTCGGTGCGGGGGTACAGCCGGCTCCGGCCCTCTTCGCTGCGGCGAGCACGGGATCGGCCCTCGGGAATGTTCGCCACTTCGCAGCAGCTCGCCGCGGAGATGCTGGGGCTGACGCCTGGGGCCGCCGCTTCGGAGTCTTCTGACGTGGAGGAGATCGAGGACGCCACAGCGGACTCGTCACCTTCTCGGCCTCGGCCTCGCTCGAAGCGGCGCCGGCGGCGCTGAGCGCTTCACTCGTCGCGGGAGCAAGGGACCTTTGCTATCGCCTCGGGGGCTCCCGGGGTCTGGGGCTGTGTGGAAACAGGGACGTTGAGTGTCCCTGTTTCCACAGCTTCTGTCCTGGACGTGAAGAACTCTCCGACCCGGCGGGGTTCGAACTCAGGCGTCGGCTCCTAACCGGGACCGTGTGGATTATGGGACGTCAGATGTCCCACAATCCACACAGTGGTCGCGAGAGTCCGTCGCCGGGAGCAAGGGACCTTTGCTATCGCTGCCGCTGTCGGGAGCTTCCCGCGGTCAGGCGGGCAGCACGGCGTACTGCCGCACGTAGAGGTCGGTGTAGGTGACCGGGCCACGCGGACCCGGGACCCTGTCCAGGTTGATGCCGGTCTCGGGGACGGCCAGGAGCTTGAAGCCGTCGAGCAGCCGGGTGGGGGCGTTCCAGAAGACGCCGGTGCCGGTATAGGCGTCGAAGAACGCGTCGGCGGCTTCGCTGCTTTCGGTGGCGATGCCGGCGGCCAGGCCCGAGGTCTGCTCGTTGGCGATCTCCGCCGCCTCGGGCAGGCTCGCGACCTTCGCGACGGTGACGGTGGCTTCGTGGTCGGAGTCGAGGGCCCATTCGTAGCCGATGGCGTGCTCGTGGGGTGCGAGCGACGGCGTGACTCCGCGTTCGGCCAGCGCGCCGGAGATGCCGGGCCAGACGCGGTCGTGGGCGTCCTCGTGGATCAGCAGCAGGTTCAGCCGGTTGCAGACGCCGAGCCGGTCGAGGCTGGTGAAGACCAGGTCCCGTGCCTTGTCGGTGTCAGCCGCCTCGTCGATGTACAGCACACCACCGCCGTCGGCGTGGGCCAGCGTGCGGACGCCGTGGACGGCCGCCTCGGTGGCCAGCGCCCGGGTGCTGTCACCGCTGCCGCGCAGGATGACCAGCGGTACGAGCGCGGGGAAACGCACCAGCGCGGAAGCCGCTTCGCGCTCGGCGCGGGGCACCAGCTGGATGACGTCCGGGTCGATACCCGCCTCGGCGAGCGCGGGGGCGATCACGGTCTCGCGCAGGCGCTGGGCCGAGCCGAGCGCGGCGGAACCCGTGCGGAGCACGCCACCGTTGCGTGACTTCACCAGCTGCGAGGCGACGTCGACCGTGACGTTCGGGCGCGCCTCGTAGTTCGCGCCGATCACGCCGACCGGGCGGCGGCGTTCCACCAGCCGCAGTCCTCCGTCCAAAGTGGACACATCGACGGACCGCTCCTGGTGCGGCGCGCCGGCCAGGAGGCGGAGCTGCTCGGCCATGCCGGTCAACCGCTCGGGCGTGATGGTGAGCCGGTCAAGGAGCCCGGCGCTCATTCCGTCCTCGCGTGCCTTCGCGATATCGGCCTGGTTCGCCTCCAGCACCGCGTCGGCGTGCTCGACCAGCTTGCCCGCCATGGCGTTCAGCGCGGCGTCGATCGCCTCCGCGGAGGCGGCGGCCAGTGACGGCGCGGCCCGTTTCGCCGATCGAGCGCATTCCTCGACGGCCTTGGCGACCTCGTCCATCTGGTGACTCCTTCCGCGCGGAACGAGCCATCAGTCTGCCGCACCGCCCCGGTCAGGCGACGGTCGGCTCCAGCAGCCACAACCCGCCCGCGAACAGACAGCTCACCGTCAGCACGGCCATCACCAGCACCCACAGCACCGCGGGCATCCCGGTGAGCCTGCCGAGCTGATCGGCGTCGGAATCCCGCGCCGACCCCCGGCGCCGTTTGATCTGCAGCTCGACCACCGGCCGGACGCCGCCGAACAGCAGGAACCAGGTCAGCAGATAGACGAAGATCGCCTGGAACCACGACGGCGCAACCAGTGCGACCAACCCGAGCACCACCGAACTGGTGACCACCGCGAAAACGCCGTAGGTGTTGCGCACCATCACCAGTACGCCCAGCAGCATCAGGGCCATCACGATCAGGACGACGGTGATCAGATCCGACGAGAGGAACCCGGCGAACACCAGCCCGAGCACCGCGGCCGCCGGGTACCCGGCCAGCGCGGTGAACGCCATCCCCGGTCCCTCCGGCTTCCCGCGGGAGACGGTGACGCCGGAGGTGTCCGAGTGCAGCTTGATGCCCTGCAGCCGTCGGCCGACCAGCACGGCCGCCAGCGCGTGGCCTGCCTCATGTACGAGCGTGATCACGTTGCGGGCGATCCGCCATGGCCTGCCGGACAGCACCACGAGCAGGGCGAGACCACCGGTGACCAGGGTGATCGTGCCGGGCGGGGTGGACTGGGCGATGTCGGAAACCGTTTCGGCGGGAGACGAGCTCACCGCACCAGCTCACCACAAGCCGGGTACGTCCCGTGTCAGGCGGTCATCGAACCCCCGATCTCGCGCGTGCGAAACTCCCGGTCGTTGCGCAAGGCGAAGGCCACCCAGCTGCGGAACGGCCGCCACACCGCGGACAGTTCCTCCAGTTCCTCGGGCGGCGCCAGCGGCAGGTCGTACGCGGCCCGCATGGCCTCCTGCAACCGAGGCTCGTCTCCGGGGAAGACGTCCGGGTGCCCAGCGCCCCGGATCAGGATCAGCTGTGCCGAGAACGGGCCGATCCCCGGCAACCGCTGCAGGCAGCGCAACGCGTCCGGGACCGGCATCGCGCGCAGGTACGCGGCGTCGAGCAGACCGTCCTTGGCGGCGTTGGCCACCGCACGCAGCCGCTCGGCCTTCATTTCCGGCAGCCCGCGCCCGGCCTCCGGCCCGGCCAGGACGTCCGGCGCCGGGAACGACATGAGGATCTTGCCGCCGACGTTCACCGGCCTACCCAACTCCTCGGCGAGCCGTCGTTTCACCGTGGCGGCCTGCGACATCCGCGTCCGGTGACTCAGGATCGCCCAGCAGGCCGCTTCGTACGGCGAATGGAACAGCACGGGCCGCAGCCCGGGAAACGTCTGCTGAAGGCGGCGCACCACGGGATCAGCGGTGCCGACCTTGGCGAAGCCGACACCGTCGACGTCCACCGAAAGGATCCTCCGCACCTGGGCGCCGACCTCGACGGCGAGCCCTTCGTCGGCGAAGACCTCCACCTCGATCGAGCCGGGCGATCTCTGTCTGACGGCCGCACCGACGTGCTCCCAGCCCGCTTCGGCGGGAAAGGCGAGGCGCAGGGTGCCGGGTTCGGCATCGGCGTCCGTGCGGCACGCGGGCGGGAAATCGGTCAGGAACCGGATGGACTTGTCGAGGTCGAACGGGCCGCGCACCGGGATGCGAAGCGTGGTCGTGGCGGTGTGCTGCAGGATCGAGCCGGTCATTTTCGGGCTCCTTCGGCTGGGGAACGGTGACTCCCTCCGACGCTAGAGACGGCCACCGACAGTTTCGGGTCGCGGTGGCGGGAATGTCGCGAACGGGCCGGTCATGGCAGATTCTCGGGTGACCACCGTGAAGGGAGCAGTCATGCCGGACCATCGCGAACGTCTCTTGGGCCTGCTGCGGCCGGGTACCACGCCCGCCGAGACAGGGGAAGGTTTTCTCGATCTGGTGGGAGAAATTCCGCAGGCGGGGCCGCCGACCGGCCTCGCGCAGCGGCTCATGCGCACCTCCGCCGTGCCGCTGATCTACGAGCGGTACTGGCGTCCCACGCTGGGCAGGGTCGCGAAGGGACTGAACGGCCCGACCATGGCGGACGAGGTCCGGATCGCGATCGAAGCGCTCGGCCTTCGCCCCGGCCAGGTCGCCCTGGACGTCGCCTGCGGCACCGGCCGGTTCACCCGCGCGTTCGGCGAAGCGGTCGGCCCGGATGGGCTGTCGATCGGGCTCGACGGTTCGGTCACCATGCTGAAGAAGGCACTCGCCGCACCCAACCCCGCTTCGGCGGCCTATCTGCGTGCCGACGCCGTCGATCTGCCGCTCGACGATTCCACTGTGGACGCCCTCTGCTGTTTCGCCGCACTGCACATGTTCGCCGACCCGGACGCGGCACTGGATTCGTTCGCCCGGGTACTGAAACCCGGCGGCTCGCTCGTGATGCTGACCAGCGCCCGGCACAGCGACCAGCCGATGCGGCTGGCCGACACCGTCCTCGGCAGGCTGAGCGGACAGCGGATGTTCGATCGCGGCGAGATCGCGGTGAAACTGTTCCGGCGCGGCTTCGACCACGTGGACGAGCGGTACTCCGGCGTCACGCAGATCGTCACGGGCGAGCTACCGGTTAACATCCGGAAATGATCCGCTCTGAGCACGCTTCGCCGACTCCCCCAGACGACAGCTACCTCCGTTCGCTGGTCGAAGCGACCGCGGACGCCGTCACCGCGGCCGAGCCCCTCGGCTCGCCGCATGATGGCGCGGACTCCGCCACACGGGACGCCGTCGGTGCCGAAATCCGCGCGCTGACGGCGGAATTGGTGGAACTGAGCCGAGACCTGCACGCGCATCCCGAAGAGGGTTTCGCCGAGCACCGCTCGGTTCGCGCGCTCGGGGACCTGCTCCAGCGGCACGGCCACGAGGTGACCATCGGCGCGGGCGGGCTCGACACCGCCTTGGTCGCGAGCACTCCCGGAACCGGCCCGCACATCGCGGTCCTCTCCGAGTACGACGCCCTTCCCGGGCTCGGCCACGGCTGCGGGCACAACGTCATCTGCACCGCCGGCGCGGGCGGGTTCCTCGGTGCGGCGGCGGTCGCCGAACGGCTGGGCGGCCGGGTGTCGCTGATCGGCACACCGGCGGAGGAAGGTGGTGGCGGCAAGGAAACCATGGCCCGCGCGGGCGTTTTCGACGACGTCGACGCCGTGCTCATGCTCCACCCCTTCAGTCACGACATCGCCATGCACCCGTTCCTCGGCAGGCGACAGCTGGAAATGGTGTTCCACGGTGTCGGCGCGCACGCCTCGGCTCAGCCGTTCATGGGGCGCAACGCACTCGACGCCGCCGTCGCCGCGTACCAGGGCGTCGCGGCACTTCGGCAGCATCTGCCCTCCAGCGACCGCGTCCACGGCGTCTTCAGCGACGGTGGCGCACGGCCGAACGTCGTTCCCGAACGGGCGGCGCTGCTGTTCTACCTCCGCTCCGCGCAACCGGAAACGCTGCGCGACCTCGCCGAGCGGGTTTCGGCGATCGCGCGCGGCGCGGCGGAGATGACCGGCTGCGGCGTCGAACTGCTTTGGGACGAGCAGCCCGCGTACCTGCCGATCCGGTTCAACACCACCCTCGCCGGACGCTGGTCGGCGCATCAGGTCGACGCCGGCCGCAAACCGCTGCCGCCGGGGATCGTGCCGGAGTTCCTCACCGGCTCGACCGATCTCGGCAACCTCTCCTACCGGATGCCGGCGATCCACCCGATGATCGCCATCGCCGGGCCGACGACCGCCTTGCACACCAAGGAGTTCGCGGCCGCGGCCGGTTCGCCGGACGGTGATCGCGCGGTCGTCGACGGCGCGCTGGGGCTGGCGATGACCGCCGTCGACTACCTGGCCGACGCGAAACTCCGTGCCGCGGTGCACGAAGAGTTCGAGGCTTCGGGCGGCGCGCTGGACGTACCGGCGTTCTTCGACTGAGAAAACGTCGACACGCTCGAAGTTCTTCCGCTGAGAGGGCATGGGCAGAGTCTCAGCTGATTCTTCTCAGCAAAGCCCAGGGGATTTCCACATGCGATTCACAAGTACGGGCGCGAATCTGGTGCCATGACAGAGAACGAGAGTCGGCCCGGCCCCGCCTCCACCGGTGGGCACCAGCCGCCGCACCAGCAGCATTACCCCGGTCACACCCCTTGGCAGGCCGCGCCGAATCCGCTCTTCACCCAGACGCCGGCCCCGCCGCCCCGTAAGAAGGGCGGCCGGGTCGCCGTCCTCGTCAGTGCGACGGCGCTCGCCGCCGCACTCGTCGGCGGTGTCGGCGGAGCGGCACTCATGGGCATCGACTCCGCTTCGTCGGGGTCCGGCACAGGTTCGTCCTCGGTCGCCAACGGGCAACTGGTCGGGAACAACACTTCGGGTGACGTCAGCGGGGTCGCCGCGAAGGTGACGCCGAGCGTCGTCCAGGTGAACGTGACCACCGCACAGGGTGAGGCTGTCGGCTCCGGCGTCATCCTGACGGCGGACGGGCGCATCGTCACGAACGCCCATGTGGTCAACGACGCCCTAGGCGACGTGACCGTCACGCTTTCGGATGGCAAGCAGTACAAGGCGAGCGTGGTCGGCGCCGACACGAAGGCCGACATCGCCGTCCTCCAAGCGAAGAACGCGAGCGGGTTGACCCCGGCCTCGCTCGGCGACTCGAGCAAGCTCGTCGCGGGACAACAGGTCGTCGCGATCGGCTCGCCCGGCGGACTGCAGAACACCGTGACCACCGGGATCGTGAGCGCGCTGAACCGCGAGCTCGACGAGTTGAGCGGCGGCCAGGACCGGCGCTCGCCCTACAGCAGGACCACGAACGAAAGCGGGCCGAGCTACACCGCGATCCAGACCGACGCCCCGATCAACCAGGGCAACTCGGGAGGGGCGCTGGTGGACGCGCGGGGCAACGTCATCGGCATCAACTCGGCGCTGTACAACCCGGCTTCGACCGGCAGCATCGGCATCGGCTTCGCGATCCCCATCAACGACGCGAAGAAGATCGTCGAGCAGATCGTCGGCTGACCCGGCCGTCTGGACCGCTGTCAGGGGGCGGCCCAGCAGGCACTGTCCGTGAAGGCCTCCTTCGTGCGGGGAGACCTTCACGGACTTTCAGAGTTCGTAGGTGAGGGTGAAAGTGTGGTTGCCTTCGTCGTCCTGGACGATCTCCGCAGTTCCGGTGATACCGGCCAGTTCGCCGTGACCGGAGCCCGGCAAGACGATCAGGCGATGCCCGTTCTCCCCCGCCGAGTGGTGCAGGACGAAGCCACCTTTACGTCCGCCGACGGACACGGCCAGCCGCTCGAAGGCGACGTACGCCGAGGACGTCTCGTTCACCGCCGTGAGCATCTCGACGGCGCTGGTCCCCTCGACGTCACCGGTGAACGTCTTGGTCAGCCGCACTCGCGAGAACTCGGTGTCTTCGGCCTTCTCGGTGCTCTGCGGATCCCAGCCGTCCACGGTGAACGACGCTGTCGCGGTGTTGATCATGACGTCGAGCCTGTCACACATACCTGACAAAACACGTCAGGTATTCCTCACCGCCTCCGGTTCCCGAACAGGCCGCGGGTGATCTCCCGTCCGAGCGCGCTCGCCGCGGAGCGAAGGAACGACTTCACCGCCGGGTTCTTCATCGCCTGCTCGACCATCCCAGGCCCTTCCTTCTCGGGTTTCGGCGCCGGGGGCACTTCCGGCGGAGCCTCACCGGCGGGCGGCGCGGCCACCTTCGCCGCGAGCTTCTCGTAGGCCGACTCGCGGTCGATCGTCTTGGCGTACTTCGCGTGCAGATCCGAAGACGTCGTCGCCGCGGAGATGGCTTCGGCCCCGATGGACCCCATCTTCGACCGCGGCGCGCGAAGGCGGGTCCACGCGACAGGCGTCGGCGCGCCCCGCTCGGAAAGCACCGTGACGATCGCTTCGCCGATACCGAGCGACGTCAGCGCCAAGTCCAGTTCGTAGTGCTCCGTCTTCGGGTACGTCTTCACCGTCTTCGTCAGCGCTGCCTGGTCCTCGGGCGTGAAGGCGCGCAACGCGTGCTGCACCCGAGCGCCCAGCTGGGACAGGACGTTGTTCGGGATGTCCGTCGGGAGCTGCGTACAGAAGAACACGCCGACACCCTTGGAGCGGATCAGCTTCACGGTCTGCTCGATGCGTTCCAGGAACGCCTTCGACGCATCGTGGAACAGCAAGTGTGCTTCGTCGAAGAAAAACACCAGTTTCGGCTTGTCGAGGTCGCCCTCTTCGGGCAGTTCCTCGAACAACTCGGCCAGCAGCCACATGAGGAACGTCGAGAACAGCGCGGGCTTCGACTGGAGGTTGTCCAGCTCCAGCAAGGTCACCATCGCCTTGCCATCGACCTGGCGCATCAGGTCGTGGACGTCCAGCTCGGGCTCGCCGAAGAAGTCCTCACCGCCTTGAGCCTCCAGATTGGACAGCGCCCGGAGGATCACCCCGGCCGTCGCGGTGGAGACGCCGCCGATGCCCTTCAGGTCCCCTTTGCCCTCGTCACTGGTCAGGTGCGTGATGACCGAACGGAGGTCCTTCGAGTCCAGCAGCGCGAGGCCGCGCTGATCGGCCCAATGAAAGATCAGGCCGAGCGTCGACTCTTGGGTTTCGTTGAGCCCCAGCACCTTCGACAGCAGGATCGGGCCGAAACTCGTGATCGTCGCCCGGATCGGCGATCCCTTGCCACCCGTGCCCAGCGACAGGAACTGCACGGGGAACGCGGACGGCTCCCACTGATCACCCAGTTCTTCCACGCGTTCGGCGATCTTGTCGTTGCTCTCGCCCTGCGCCGCGAGCCCCGACAGGTCACCCTTCACGTCCGCCAGCACGACCGGGACTCCAGCGGCCGACAGCTGCTCGGCGATCAGCTGCAAGGTCTTCGTCTTGCCGGTACCGGTCGCTCCCGCGACCAGCCCGTGCCGGTTGAGCGTCGCCAGCGGCAGACGGACCGCGGCACCCGCCTCGGCCTTGCCGTCGATCACGACGGCACCCAACTCGACCGCCGCCCCCTCGCTCACGTAACCCTGCGCGATCTCGTGGGCTGGACCCTGTTCGGCCACTGTCGCTCCCTGGTCTGTGATACGGCTCACCTGAGGGTGCACACGCTGCCAGTTAGCCGCCGAACCCGCACGTCGCGCGCCCCGAATTCCCGGGTCGGGTTAGGGTTCCGGGGTGAACGACCGCCTAGTCTGGATCGACTGCGAAATGACGGGGCTCGACCTCGGCAAGGACGCGTTGATCGAAATAGCCGCGCTGGTGACCGACGCCGAACTCAACGTCCTCGGCGAAGGCGTCGACATCGTCATCCACGCCGACGACGAAACCCTCGACGGCATGCCCGAGGTCGTCCGCGAGATGCACGCCCACTCCGGCCTCACCGAAGAGGTCCGGCGCTCCACGGTCACCATGGAGGAGGCCGAGCGGCGCGTCCTCGAGTACATCCGCGCGCACGTGCCCGAGGCCAACGTCGCCCCGCTCGCCGGCAACTCCATCGCCACCGACCGCGGCTTCATCACCCGCGACATGCCCGCTCTCGACGAGCACCTGCACTACCGCATGGTCGACGTCTCGTCGGTGAAGGAACTCGTCCGGCGCTGGTACCCGCGGATCTACTACGCCAAGCCCGAGAAGGGCCTCGCCCACCGCGCACTCGCCGACATCAAGGAATCCATCGGCGAACTCGACTACTACCGTCGAGTGGCCTTTGTCCCGCAGCCCGGACCGACCACCGAACAGGCCAAGGCCGCTGCCGCTGAAGTGCAGGAACGCCACGAACCGTAACCCGTTGCGAGCCCCGGAAACGGGCACGCTAATATAGTGCGGCCGAGGTGATGGGGAAGCTTCCCGAGCCCGGCGATGGTGGGCGTAGCTCAGTTGGTAGAGCACCTGGTTGTGGTCCAGGAGGTCGCGGGTTCGAAACCCGTCGCTCACCCCATCACCCCAGTCCGGTCGGGTCTCACGGCCTTCATCCGGACTGGGGTTTCGCTTTCCCGGGGCCGCCGGTGACACGGCGTGGCGATCGCGCGGGTTCACGCGCGGAGAATGCCATTGAACGATGGCCGGTCTTGCGGTTTGGGATTCTGCATGCTCGCCGGGGCCTGTTCGGCCTCACCGTCGAACCGAACACCCACGCCGCCGGTGACGCCTGGTCCGATCGCAACCGTGACCGCGGCGCGGCTCACCTCGACCTCCGGAACACCATGAGGGGTCCCTTCAGGACCGATTTCGTCCTAGGGGACCCCTCATGGCGTCGAGTCAGTTGCGGTCGCCGCCGGTCTTCCAGTCGTCCCACGACATCTGCCACACCGACCAGCCGTCGGTCGGCTTCAGTACCTGCGGACCCGAGTTGGCGACCGTGATGATATCGCCCTTCTTCGAAGTGTCCATCAGCCACTTCGCGTTCTCCGTCGACAGGTTGATGCAGCCGTGGCTCACGTTCCGCTTGCCCTGCGATCCGACCGACCACGGCGCCGAGTGGTAGAAGATGCCGCTGTTCGACATCCGCACCGCGTACTTCACGAACGTCCGGTAGCCGGCCTTGCTGTCCGTCGGGACGCCGTAGGTACTCGAGTCCATTGTGTACCCGGTGTGCTCGCTCATCACCGTGTAAGTCCCGGTGGGAGTGCTGCTCGACGGCTTGCCCATCGAGATCGGCATCTGCTTGACTTCTTGGTCGTTCACCACGACCTTCATCTGGTGCGTGCCGCCGTCGGCGGTCGCGACCAGTTTGTCGCCGACGACCACCTTGGCGGGCTTGTCCTCGCGACCGAAGGTGTTGTTGCCCAGGTTCTTGCCGTAGATGGCCGCGTTGACCGAGATCTTCGTGCCCGGCTTGAAGTACTCCTTGGGCCGCCACATCACGGTCTTCTCACCGAACCAATGGAAAGCGCCCTCGGCCGGCGGCTCGGTCACGATCTTAAGCGCCTTCTCGGTCGCCGCCTTGTCCGGCACGTTGCCGGTGAAGCTGAAGATCAACGGCAGGCCGACGCCGACCGTCTCACCTTCGACCAGGTTGATCGAGACACCGATCTGACGGCCCGCCTTGGCCGTGGAGAACGTCGAGGTCGCGGTGACCGGCTTGCCGTCGGTGCCGGTCGCGGCGGCGGTGACGGTGTAGCTCTTGCCGTAGCCGAGCGGTTCCGACGACTCCCAGCCCGAACCGTCCTCCTTCGGCTTGCCCGCGACGACCTTGCCATCGGTGCCGGCCAGCTTGACCTCGCCCACCTTGCCGTCGGCGACGGCGACGGACACCGGCTCGCCGGGCGCCACGTCCGCCGCGCCCTGCGCCGGAGTCAGCGTCATCGCGGCGGGCTTCGGAGCCGGAGCGGCCTCACCGCTCTGCTGGGAACCACCGGGAGTACCACCCGGAGACGGCGATTCACCCGACGGTGTACTACTGCACGCCGCGAGTGTGAACCCGACCACCACAGCCACCAACGCCACCCGCGACCGCCCCGTCGCTCCCCAGACCCTCATGCACACCGCCCGTTTCGCGTGGTACCAACCCCTACGTCTGGCTATAGTCTGCCTGACCGGCCGCAACGCTCGCGGCCGGATGGCCGAATCCGTCCCCGTGACGCCCACGGCGGCCGGAGGGGACCCCCTGAAACGGGCCCCAGCAACCCTGTGTTAATGTTTTCCACGTCGCCGAGGGGAACACCAAAGCGGCGGAACAAGCAGGCGCCATTAGCTCAATTGGCAGAGCAGCTGGCTCTTAACCAGCGGGTTCGGGGTTCGAGTCCCTGATGGCGCACAGTTAGAAATCAAAGCCCACCAACGATTTCCCCTCACTTCAGGGATGCCGTTGGTGGGCTTTGTTGGTGTGTGAGCCCAAGGTGGGGCCACCGTGAGGCCGTTCGAGTGCCTCTCCTCGATAGATGAGGCGCGGACCTCGGCCGCTGCCCTGACTTCGTTGTTGTCGACTGCGAGTGGCGCGCGACCTGCAGATCTTCTGACCCCGTTCGTAGCCGGCGCGACGAATAAGGCTCGCGGTCGCTTCGGCGCTGGCACGAGCGAGCGACGGGAGCACGCTGGTGTAGGTGTCGGCCGTCAGGACGATACTGGCGTGGCCCAGCAGCGCTTGCACCGTCTTCAGGTCGTTCCCCGCGGCCAGCGACAGCGTGGCTGCACCGTGCCGGAGGTCGTGGAACCGTACCGGCGGCAGTCCAGACTTGGTGACAAGCCGACTGAACGCGTGCGACACGTAACTCGGACTCCAGTGCTGCCCATTGTCATGCGCGAAAACCCAGCCATCCGGAGCTCCTCCGCCCGTCTGGAGCTGAGAGGCACGCAGCCGAGTCAGTAGAGCTATCGTGCTTCGGTCCAGGGACACCGTGCGGCCACTGGCCGTGGTCTTGGGCAGGCACACCACCGCTTGGCCGTCTCGCTCTTGAATCTGATGAGTCACCGTCAAGGTCGCCTCGTTCAAATCGAGGTCGCACCAGCGCAGGCCAAGGGCCTCGCCACGCCGCAGCCCGGTCAAGGCCGCGACGTGGAACAAGGGATGCAGCGGGTGCTGCCCGGTGAACTGGAGAAACGCCGCGGTCTGTTCAGCCGTCGACACCGCCAGCGGTGGACGTTCCCCGGTCGCCCGCCACACCGCCACCCGCGCCTCCGTCCACACCACCGGACGCGGCCGCTGCGGCGAGGGCAATTCCACCCACCGCGCTGGATTGCTCGTGATCAACCCACGCCGGATGGCCCCGTTCAACGCAGCACGCAGCACCTCCCGCATCCGCTGCACCGTCGCCGCCGACAACGGCCGCACCCGCGTCGCATTCGCGCGCAGCAGACCGGTGAACATCGCCTGCACCCGCCCGATCGTCAGCTCCGCCAGCACCACGTTCCCAAGACGAGGCTTCAAGTAGTCACGAACGAGCTGGGTGTAGATCGTCCGAGTCGCCGGACGGATCGTGTGACGAGTCGCCAGCCAGATGTCCAGCCACTGCCCCACCGTCACCAGACTCAGATCAGGATCAACATCCTCGCCCCGCCAATACCGCCGAGCCTGTGTAGCCGCCGCCCGTGAGGTGAATCCGCCGCGCCGCAGCCTGCACCGCCCACCATCCCTGCGCCCTGGCAACTCCACCGTGAAATACCAGCTACCGTGCCCCCGCACCGCCAGCTGCGGACACCGAGGACCACACCGACGTCCTGTCTCCTGGTCGACACACCCACACCGCTTCCACACACCACGCTCACCCATCACGACTCCCTGACGCTGATCGATTCCGTCAGACCAGGATGCGCTCATCTTGAGCCGATGGCGAAATCCGAGTAGTAACGTCCTATGGCTGCACTCCACAGTGATCCAGACCTAGCGCAGCAACTACTTGCTCAGCTTGAGTGGGTCGAACTGCACCTGAAAAACCATGCGAACCTCGTCGGCGGCGGCGAAACCGATCCCGGAACAAGTGATTGGTGGGCCAGCGCGACCGTACGCGTCCTGCCGGACGAGGACGAGGCCGACGGCATCAACCCCTGGCACGAAATCGAAGGCACGGCACTCTCGACGAAACGACTCGACGAGGAAGCTCTCGACGTCACGATATTCGAAGCCAACGGGTTAACCGTCGACCTCCAGCACGTCAAAAACATCCACGTCGCACTCGATGCCCGCAGCGAAGACTACGCCAAATTCATCCCCCTCTTCGGCAGCCGCGATCAATTCGGCTTCGTCACACTCCGGGATGACCTCGAAGACGAGGTCGACTCGCTCGGCAGCCACGTCTTCATCATCGACCGAGTGCAGCTCGCACCGGCCTGGCGCGGCCTCGGCGGAGTCGGACGGCTACTCACCGCCCGCCTGCTCCGCTGGGTCTGCGCCGACCCGCGCCTCGTCGCTGTACTGCCGTTCCCCATCGACCTCGACCGCGCCCTGCTCGAAGACGACTCGGCCTTCGAACCAGCACTCGAAAAAGTACGCCGCACCTGGGCAGCACTCGGATTCCAACCCGCCATCGATCAGCTGTGGATCATGGATCCCGCCATCGGAACACATCACAACGCCGTCACCCAAATCGAACAGTCCCTCGGACTCAGTAACGAACTGGGTAAAGAGGCGCATCACGTGCCCGAAATGTAGCAGTCCGCCGTGCTGGTTGATGAACAACGAACACCTGCCACTTCGATCGCAGGCGAACGACGCCTTGCAAGAGGCCACGGCGGCGCTGCCGCATACCTCCGTTGACTTCATCGTGCGAGACGCGGTTGCTAACGTCGGCGCATTTGCCGACGAGAGTTGCAGCTTCCACACACAACCGGTCCAAACCGTGTAACACACGCTCACGAAACCGCGACTTCTGCGGTGATCAGGAACAGCGGAGGTAGTGGTATGGGATATAGATTCAATCCGCCACCGAACTGGCCGGCAGTCCCCTCCGGATGGACGCCTCCGCCCGGCTGGCAGCCACCCGCCGACTGGCCCGCACCGCCGAAATTCTGGCAACTGTGGACACTTGATCCCGAGCCACGGTCTCAAACAGCGCCCGTCCAAGCAGGACCGGGCCCCGCAGCATCGAGCAAGCCTGGATTTTTCGGCTCCCGAAAACGGGTTCGAGAACTCGTAGCCGAACTCAGCACGGAGACCGCCAAGTTCCAACAAGCGGCATCCCAAGTTCGCGAACTCGGTACACACAACGCTACGTTGAGCGCGAAACTGGCGGACCTCAACGCCAAGTACGCTGAGCTCCGCGGCAAGGACGCGCTGGAGGCAGAGCGAGAAATCCGGCAGATGCGCCAGACTATCGCCGAACTCGGGCAAGAGGCACAGAAACAACGAGGCGCCCAGGCACAGAGCCAGAAGGACGCCGCGGCACAACTGGCCTCGATCCGACGGCAGACCGACGACGCGGCAATCAAGCTCAAGTCACTGCACGGCCAAATCGTCGAGACTGAAGAAATCACGCTGCTCCAGGAGGCCGGAATCTACGAGTTTCGGCACCGGCTTGCCGACGCCGTAGCCTACAAGGCCGCCCTGCAGCGTCTCAAGGATTCCATCAAGATCTCCGCAAAGAACAACCATGCGATCACCGCGACCACAGACTGGACCGTGAACGGTTCCACCGTCGAAGGCCAGCGCATGGTCAGAGACTTTTCCAAGCTCATGCTGCGCGCCTACAACGCCGAAGCCGACAACTGCGTGAGATCCATGCGCCCCTACCGCCTTGACTCCGCCAAAGACCGTCTGACCAAGACCCGCGAGGTCATCTCCCGCCTCGGCAAAACCATGAACATCAACATCTCCCCCAGCTATCACAAGCTGCGCATCCAAGAACTCGAACTCACCGCCGACCACCTCGCGAAGGTCGAAGAAGACAAGGAGCGCATCCGAGCCGAACGGGAACGTCAACGGGACGAACAGCAGGCTCAGCGGGAGTTCGAACGTGAGAAAGCGAGACTGACCAAGGAAGAGGCACACTGGCGAAACGCCCTGCAGAAGTGGGCCACATCCGGCGACGAGCAGCAGGCCGACGCGGCACGGGCGAAGCTGGACGAGATCGGTGACGCAATCAGAGGGGTCGAGGAGCGCGAAGCGAACATCCGCACCGGGTGGGTCTACGTGATCTCCAACGTGGGATCTTTCGGCGACAGCGTTGTCAAGATCGGATTGACCCGGCGGCTCGATCCACTCGAACGCGTGCGCGAGCTCGGCGACGCCTCGGTTCCGTTCAGGTTCGATGTCCACGCCACGATCTTCGACGCCGACGCTGTGAGCCTGGAAACGCGGCTACACCAGCACCTCGCCGACCGGCGCGTCAACCGGGTCAACCTCCGGCGCGAGTTCTTCTACGCCACCCCGCCTGAGATCCTCGCGATCCTCGAAGACCTGGGCCTGAAGGACAACCTCCTCGACTACGTCGAGGAGCCGGAAGCACAGGAATGGCGTTCCAGCCAGCAGTTGGCCCGCGACACCCACGCACCAGCCATCTCCGCACCGTCGTAGCCAGCAACTACCCGACAGCGTTGTCGAGTGCGCCTAAACGTCAATCCCACATTTCGCACCTCGACCTTGCGTTTCCCAACCAGCCACCCGCGCGAAATAGCCGACGGACACAACTACCGGACCAGAAATTCCGGGACGCTTCGGAACGCGGACGTCGCCTCCTCATATCACGCGGAAGAGTTGGCTCGCCTACTTCTAGCTCATAGTCAAGCTCAGTTTACCCTGACGCCCATGACAAGCATGGTTTCTCCATGGGTCACGGTCGCGCTCGGTGTGCTGACGGTGCTTGGCACGCTCGGCGGCGCCTTGGGTGGGCAGTTCATCGCCGCTAGAACGGCCGAAAAGACCGCTAACAGGGCGATAGCGAATGACGAACTGCGATGGACCCGCGATCAGGAACGTCATCGCGACGACCGGACACACGACCTGTTGAAGCACTGGAGCGAACAGCGCTTCGAAGCGTATTCCCAGTGCCTCACAGCGTTCGAGACCTGGCTGGACGTCCTGAAGGACGAGCTCGACGAACTGCGCGCCGCCGATGGCGATGACGCACTAGGCTTGCGCAACAAAGCAGCACATGCCGCCGTCAGGGAGGCTGTCGATCGCGTCCACGTTATCGGCTCCGACGACTCCATCCAGGCAGCGCTGATGACCTACCGGGACTTCCATCGATATCACCACCGAATCGACATCGGCAACGAATCTGGCTGGATGCCAGACGAACCTGCCATGCTCCGGGAACAGTTCGAGGCGGTCCTCGATACCTTCAAGGCCATGCGAACAACCTTTCGGCGCGACTTTGGCTTCGGGAGCAGTTAGCGGGCTGCCCGGAGAGCATCGGCAGGCTCCTCAGTGTGCTGCCCGCCGACTATCTATCTCCAGTGCGGTTCTGGTCATGTAGCTCGCTAGGAACACGACCACCGAGACGACGCTGCGGCATGGTTGAAGCGCCCCAGCGGCACCTCAACCGGCCGCGCCACTCTTGTTACCGTCAGCTGAGTCGATATCTGGGTCGTTCCTAACCTTAGCCAAATCTGATTTGACGTGTGCGGAAATATGTACCGGGAAGGTAGTCATGTTCCAATCGAATCTAGATCGGGATCATAGGTAGCACGAGATGGCGCAGAGCAGTAATAAGACCAAACCCTGGTTAAGAGCTGCGGAGGCACGGCGCGAACGGGAGCGGACCCAAGCACGGGAAGAGGCTGCGCAGTTCTCCGCGCTTGGGGTCGCGCTCGACGCGAGATGCGCTGAGCTCGGACTCAAGCTGACTCCGTGGGGAGACGACACCTTGGGGGCGCCCAACCTCCGTCCAAACCGACAGCTGCAGCGCGCCCTGCACCTGAGCGACGGTGCCGGTGAGATGGAAATGCCTCTTCGTCTTAGCTCACTCGGGATAGTGAGGCAGCTGACCACCGACCTCTCCAGTGATCTCATGCTCTTGCCCGAACACGCGGGGATCATCCAAGTAAGCAGGGGATACATCGAGGCGATCATCGAGGACGTCCACACCCGTTCCGGAGGAGGACTTCGCCCATCCACCTACTACATCGATCAACACCTGTTCGCCTCGCAGGATGGTGTCTTCAGACGGGGGCCAGGCGAGATCACCTTCGCGCCTACCGAAGAGGGAATCGCCGTGGAGATCTCACGCCCAAGCGCCCTCTTTACTGCGTTAGAGGCCCGGCTATCGGCTCCGTCCCCTTACGGTGACGACTGGCCCGAGCTCGTGACGATAAAGATCTCTGGCGCCAAGCTCCATGACCGGGTTCATGGCCACGCCGTGCTCAAGGCGGTGGCCAACTCGTGCTCGATTGGGCTTGAGGCTCGGTTCGGCAGAGGTTTCGTTCTGTCCCCCCGGTTCGACTGGGACGGATTCTGGGAGCGCGGTGGGGCGCGTTCTGTCCAACGATCCCGCCCAGAAGCCGCTCGGCAGCCCTTGCCGCTCATGCTGAACGAGTACACGAGCAATGCCCTGAGCTACTATTGGGATGCAAGAAAGCTGGAGAGCACTCCGATCCACGCGTACAACGCCTACTACAAGGTTCTGGAGTATCACTTCCAGCGGTACGCGGTGGAAAGCGGGATCAGGCTGCTTCGCAAGCAAATGAGGGATCCACGTATCGACCTCGCGGACGATCATGACGCAGCTGCGTTGCTAGCGGCAGTCCAAGATCAGGTCCGGAAGCGGAACTCCAAGGAAGAACTCTTAGCCATGACCCTGGCAATCTGCATAGAACCCCATGACATGGCCAAGTTCATCGCCTCCGACGTCGCGCTATCGCGCCACCTGGCCCGCAGAGACGTCCTGGCCGGTGTTCCCGCCATCCCCAAGGCAACCAGACGCGACGAGCTCGTGAAACGGGTGGCTGAACGTCTCTCCAAACTCCGCAACCAAACCGTACATGCAGAGGGCGACATCGAAGACGGCCGGAACCTCTTGCTCGTCCCCGGAACTTCCGCTGCCTTGAGTGTCAGCGAGGACGTGAAACTTATCCGGCACTGTGCTTTAACAGTGATGATCGCAAGTTCACGACCACTCGACGTGGAGCGGCTCTAAAGCAGACCTATCTATTGGGCAGGCTTGTAGCCGTTGATGCAGGTCACTATCGGCTACCTATACTGCTTGTCCTTCGCAGGTAAGGTTAGGGTCGGGTCCAAACGGTGGATGCGCGGGTTTCACATAGCGGTGCGGTAAAGGCTGTTGAGGTCAGGCAGTCCGACCTGGGGACTGCCCAGGGTTTGGTTGACACCTGATCTGTGAGGCTTCGGCCTTGCTTGGAAGGATGTCACTCGTGCCTAAGCCTTATCCTCGTGAGTTTCATGACGACGTTGTTGCGGTCGCCCGTCAGGGGCAGGTCCCGTTGAAGCAGGTCGCGAAGGATTTCGGGATCTCCGAGTCGTGTCTGGCGAACTGGTTGCGTGCCGCGGACGTCGAGGACGGCACACGACCTGGTGTGACCCGGGATGAGTCCGGGGCGTGTCACGGTAACCGTGTAAGCCAGAGGTGTACCAAGATCGACTTGCTGGTTTAGCGGTCGGAAGGGACACTGAGTGACACAGGACATATCGTCTCGTCGGGGTGATGAGGCGGCATCGCGGC
>NZ_JADNQO010000014.1:0-175339 GCF_047608665.1 Amycolatopsis sp. cmx-11-51
TGTCCGAAGCCCGCGCCCTGACCAACTTCGCCGGCAACGCCGTCGCCACCATCCTCGTCGGAAACTGGACCAACGAATTCGACCGCGAACGAGCCAACCAGGTCTTCAACGGACAAGCACCGTTCGAGGAGGCGCCGGACGGGTCGTGAACTTCCAGTCGCGCTGGCGGCATCGTTAGGGTGGCAGCGTGCCAGAACGGATCCAGTCGGTCGAACGCGCGGCCACCATCCTGCGACTGCTCGCCTCAGGGTCGCGCCAGCTCGGCGTCGTCGAGCTGGCCCACGCGATGAACCTGCCCAAGGGCACGGTGCACGGAATCCTGCAGACGCTGCAGTATGTCGGGTTCGTCGAACAGATCGGCGCCGGCGGGAAGTACCGGCTTGGTCCGACGCTGCTGCACCTGGGCAACGTCTACCTCGACGTCAATGAACTGCGCTCCCGAGCCCTCAGCTGGGCGGATTCCCTGGCCACTCGCTCGGGTGAAAGCGTCCGGATCGGCACCGTGCACGAGAACAAGGTGCTCGTCATCCACCATGTCTTCCGCCCGGATGACAGCCTCCAGATCTTGGAGGTCGGGGCGCTGCTGCCGCTCCACGCCAGCGCGCTGGGCAAAACCCTGCTCAGCTTCGACCTGCGCGGTGACGTCCTGGCCGGCAGCATCGACCTGCCCGGCAAGACACCTGCCACCATCATCCAGCGCGACGAACTGCTCCAGCAGATCACCCTGATCCGGGCAGCGGGCTGGGCGATGGATCGCGATGAACTCGTTCACGGGGAAGCTTCCATCGCCGCGCCCATCCACGACGAGCGCAACCTCACAGTGGGCGCGATCGCGATTACGGGCGCCATCGAGCGGATCTGCGACGAAGACCGACAGCCCCGTCGCGACCTCGTCGCGACCGTTCGTGAGACCGCCCGCTCGATCTCCCGCAGCCTCGGTGCCCCGACCTGGTGACCAGCACGCACGCCAAGACGGTTTTCGCGGTAAGTCTCGGCTCCCGTCCGCGACCGAGCTCCCGACGTCGCTCGCGATCTCCGGTGCCCATCAGGAAAACACCGACGGCCAGTACGTAGATACCAGGACAACAGGTTCCCGCCGTCGCAGGGAGCCTTGGGCGATAGGGGTACTCGCAGGGACCCCACGACCAGCGAACCTTGGCGTCGATGCTCGGCTTGTGGCCCGACGGCGACGAACAGCCGGTGAGGGTTAAGATCCCGGGCCCGTGGGGTAGGCGAGCTTCGAGATATGAGGTCCAATCGTGTGCCGCCCGTTGATTCCACTTCACGACGGTCGCCTTGGCGGGTCGGTCGACAGGCGAGCGGCCCGGGTCGGTTGCGCTCGAGAGGTCCGGCCCAGAAGATCGCCGCCTGGACCGGACCTGACAGTCCTAACAGGACATTCAGTGCTCGTACTCAGTTGTCGGGTAGTCGCCTGTCAGCCGAGGCAGGCGCGGACGGCCTTGGCCAGGTTCGCGGCCCTGGGGTCGTCGGGGCGGAAGTTCCACAGGTTGGTGATGTAACCGAAGCCGACACCGGCGTCCGGGTCCGCGAAGCCGATCGATCCGCCGGAGCCCGGGTGGCCGAACGAACCCGGTCCGGTCATCGGCATCGGCGGGCATGCCCGGTGGAATCCGAGTGACATGTAGAAGGAGCGGTCAGCCGGGATGTTCAGTCCGGGTGGCAGTCCGTGCATCGGCGTCTTGTCGGTCTGGACGGTGGTCATTTTCTTGACGGCCGCCCGATTCAGCAGGCGGACCCCGTCGACGGTACTCACCGTGGCGGCGTACATCCGGGCTACCGATCGCGCGTCGGCGAGCATGTTCGCGGCCGGGAACTCCGCGGCGCGCCAGGCGCGGGAGGTGAAGTAGTCGGTCGTGGGGTCGAGGGCGCCGCCCAGTTCGCCTGCCCGGGCTTGCACGGAGCCGGGCTCCCAGAGGGCTTTGACCCACCTGGTGACGGTGTCCGCGTCCAGCCCGGTCAGTGTGATCATGCCGGCGATCAGCTCTTCCAAGGTGAACGGGGCGGCGTAGTGGAGTTTGGCCACCCGGTTCTCGTGTTTCTCGGGCAGCCCGATCCAGGCGCTCAGCCCGAGCGGACGGGCGACCTCCTCGGCGAAGAACGTCCCGAGTGACTTGCCGGTGATGCGACGGACGACTTCCCCGACCAGGAATCCGTAGGTGACGCTGTGATAGACGTGTTCGGTTCCCGGCTTCCACAGCGGTTTCTGCGCCTCGAGTGCCCGGATGACCGGGTCCCAGGCGCAGGCCTGCTCGAAGGTCAGGGGTCCGTCGACGATCGGCAGCCCGGCCTGGTGAGACAGCAGCCAACGCACCGGGATCTGCTCTTTGCCCGCGTTGCCGAATTCCGGCCAGTACCGGGCGACCGGGGCGTCCAGGTCCAGTTCACCGCGTTGCGCCAGCATGTGCGCGCAGATCGCGGTGGCGCCCTTCGTAGTGGACGCGACCTGGACGATGGTGTTCTTACGCCACGGCCGGTTCGCCTCGCGGTCGGCGAGGCCGCCCCACAGGTTGACGACCTGGCGGCCGCCCACGTAGACGCTGCACGCGGCGCCGACTTCGCCGGGGTTTTCCTTGAAGTTCCTGCGGAAGACGTCGGCTACCTTGCCCCAGCCGTGCTCGACGCCATTGCCGTCATGGCTGTCCTCGGCCGCGTTGCCATGCCCGGCGAGGCCGACGAGCGCGCCTGCGGTCAGTGCTCCGGCCAAGACTGTCCTGCGTCGCACGTTCCCCTGCTCGGATGTTCCGTCCACCATGTCGTGACCCCTTCTGGTGAAGACCTGTGCTGATGACTTGCGGGGATCACGATCGCCGAATGTGCTGACGCGGCACTGACACCACCCTGACACGGCCTGGATGTCGGCTACCTGGGAACGGATCGGCGCGTCGGCCGGCAGGTCGACTGACGCTGCCGAGCACGGGCAAGGGGGAATCAGACTGGGCTTTGTGGAGCGTTGGTCACTCCGTGTACGAGCAGGTCCGCGAGGCCGAGCCCGGTGACGATGGTCGCGCTCTTCTCCGCGTCAAGGAAACGCAGGCCCATGAAGTTGTCGCCGACCGTGAAGCCCGGTAGTGCCCACACGTGCTCGTAGGGGATCGCCGTCGGATGATAGGTGTGGAAGGTGTAGACGTTGCGCCACAAGCAGCGAGCCGGGTCCGGGTTCCACAGTCGGCGGGCCAGCTCGTCGTTGCGCAGGCAACGGCCTACGGTCCCGGCCGCGCGTACGTGCTTCTGCCCGGTGAGGAGCACGAAGTCACTTGTGTCGAGGTTGTCCATTTTTCTGTCGTGCTGTGCGGTCGCACCCCAGAAACGGGCCTCACCGCCCGGGTGTGCGGCTATCAGCTCGGCACGCTCATCCGCGCTCAGCGCCTCGGCATACCGGGGTCGCAGGAACGATATCGGCCGGTCCAGCGTCTCCGCCCAGTGCCGCCGCGCCTCCTTCGTGCCGTAAGACGGTTGAATAATCACGCGCATAACCGTGGCTGCCCGCATCGTGCCCTGCCGAAACCGGGTACTGCCGCGGCAGGGACTCGTCGAAGATCTCGGCAGGCTTCGCAACCTTCAGACGCGGGGATTCGCCAGTGACGGTTCCCCTGGTCTTCGCCGAGGTCGTGGTGCGCAGACGGCCATGCAGGCGACGATGATCACCGCTGTCGTGGGCACGGTCCAGTTGATGGCTTCGCCGAGCAGCAAGCCGTAGCCCCTGTCGAGGACGGCAGCGCTTGACATGCACCCGTGCGGCTGCCTAAAGTTAAAGGCAGCCGCGAGGCTGCATATCGAGGAAGGCGACATGGACGAGGTCTTCAAGGCACTGGCCGACCCCAGTCGCCGCCGGTTGCTCGACGACCTGAACGCCCGCAACGGGCAGACCCTGCGCGAGCTGTGCGCGGGGCTGGAGATGGCGCGGCAGTCGGTCAGCAAGCATCTGGCCGTGCTGGAGGCGGCCAATCTGGTGACCACGGTGTGGCGTGGCCGCGAGAAGTTGCATTACGTGAACGCGGAGCCGATCAACGCGATCGCCGAGCGCTGGATCGACCGGTACCACCAGGGCCGGGTCGGCGCGCTCGCTGGTCTGAAGCAGGCATTGGAGCAGGAACCCATGAGTACCAACGAATTCGTCTACACCAGCTACATCAAGACGACGCCGGAGCGGCTTTGGCGGGCGCTGACCGACCCGGTCTTCACGAAGCAGTACTGGGGCTGCGAGTTCACTTCGGACTGGAAGCCAGGGTCGACGATGGCCTGGGAGCAGCACGGCGTGAAGCAGGAGGACGCCGAACAGGTCGTGCTGGAGTCCGCCCCGTACCGGCGGCTGTCCTACACGTGGCACACCTTCACCCCGGAGTTCGCCAAGTCCGTGGGGCTCGACGACGACGTGTCGGCGAAGGTTCAAGCCGAGTCGCGGTCGAAGGTGACATTCGACCTCCAGCCGGTCGGTGACACGGTGAAGCTGACCGTGGTGCACGACGGTTTCGACGGGGGCAGCACGGTGCTGGAGATGGTCCAGGGCGGGTGGCCGTCGATCCTGTCGAGCCTCAAGACGCTGCTCGAGACCGGCGAGCCACTGCCCGAACCCGCGTAAGTGGGTCGACGCCGTCGATCTCATCAGGCAGTATCCGCGGCGTGCCCCTGGAGATCGCTTGCGACGAGTCCGGGTCCGAGGGCGAGAAACTGATCGGCGGGCAGACCGACGTGTTCGCCCACGCGGGAGTCCGGCTGAGCATCGAGGACGCCGCGGCCTGCCTGGTCGAGCTGCGGCGCAGGATCCGCTCGCCGGCGGTCGAGTACAAGGCCAACCACCTGCTCCGCACGAAGCACCGGCGGGTCCTCGAATGGTTCCTCGGCCCGTCGGGCCCGGTCCACGATCGCGCGCACGTGTACCTCGTGGACAAGAAACTGCTCTTGGCGAACGAACTCCGCACGCTCGTCGGCCGGGGCGTCTCGCCGGACGGCGAACTCCTGGCCGCGTTCAACGACGTGTTGCGGACCAGGAACCGGCGGGATCCGGCGGCGGGGTCGTTCTACGCCCTGGTCGGCGACACGGCACAGCTGCGGGCGAAAGTGGCCGGGTTGCGGGCCGCCAAGGTCCTCGATCCGCTGGTCCCCGCGATCCTCCGCGCCGTCGGACGCTGGAGCGAGGACGGCGAGCCGGTCTTCCTCGTCCACGACGAGCAGCCGTCGCTCAAGGGGGAACGGCTCGCCGAAATCGAGGCGAATCCAGGCCTTGCCGGGCTGGAGTTCGTGGACTCGCGGACCGATCCGCGAGTACAGGTCGCCGATTTCCTGGTCGGTGTCGCCCGGCGGATCGCCGAGGACGAACTGAACGGGAACGGTGACGCGGTATTGACCGCGTTGCTCGCGCCCTACGTCGACTCGGCGTCCCTCTGGGACTGATTCACTCCTTGGTACGCCGAATCGCTCAGGTGGCTGTTGCCCCGCGCACCGGTCGGCTGGAAATGTCGAGTCTTATTCGACACCGCGTACGGGAGGCACTCGCAGATGCAGGCTTTCACCTTGCCCGAGTTCTACGTGCCGCATCCGGCGCGGATAAACCCGCACTTGGCAGCGGCGCGGACGCACAGCATGGCTTGGGCAAGGCAGATGGGCATGCTCGATTCGCCGGCCCCGTCCGGCGACGTCGTCTGGACCGAGCAGGCGCTGGCGAAAATGGATTACGCGCTGCTCTGCGCGCACACTCATCCGGACTGTGACGGCCCGTCCCTCGATCTGGTCACGGACTGGTACGTCTGGGTGTTCTTCTTCGACGACGATTTCCTCGCGCAATTCAAGTACACCCGGAACACCGAAGGCGCCAAAGCCTATTTGGACCGGCTGGAACTGTTCATGACCGGGCCAGGGGAAACGCCGCCGGAACCGGAGAATCCCGCCGAAGCCGGGCTCAAGGACCTTTGGGCGCGCACCATCCCGTCGATGACGGAGGCCTGGCGGCGGCGTTTCGTCGTCAGTACGCACAACCTGATGGTCGAATCGCTGTGGGAACTGGACAACATCGACCGCGGCCGTATCGCGAATCCCATCGAGTACATCCAGATGCGCCGCCGCGTCGGCGGGGCACCGTGGTCGGCCAACCTGATCGAGTACGCGGTCGGCGCCGAAGTGCCGGACAAGGTCGCGGCGACCAGGCCGCTGGAGGTCCTGCGCGACACCTTCGCCGACGCCGTCCACCTGCGCAACGACCTGTTCTCCTACCAGCGCGAAGTCCGTGAGGAAGGCGAGAACTCCAACGCCGTCCTCGTCTTCGAGAAGTTCCTCGACTGCTCGACGCAGGAGGCCGCCGAACTCACCAACGACCTGCTGACCTCGCGGCTGCAGCAGTTCGAGAACACCGCGCTCGTCGAGGTGCCCGCGCTGCTGGCCGAACACGACGTCCCGCCGCCCGAACAGATCGGGATCGGCCGGTACGTCAAGGGCCTGCAGGACTGGCAGTCCGGCGGCCACGAATGGCACGCGAAGTCGAGCCGGTACATGAACGAGGGCCCGGTCTCGGGCGCGAACGGCGTCGGCGGCGTGCTGGGCGGCCCGACGGGACTCGGCACGGAGTCGTTGCGTCTCTCGCCGAACAGGCTGGGCCTGGTCCAGCGGACGCGGCAGCAGGCGCCAGCCCCGTTCGCGCCGGTGGGACATCTGCCGCTGCCCGAATTCCGCATGCCGTACCCGGTCCGCACCAGCCCGCATCTCGCCGCCGCGCGGGAGTACGCCCCGACCTGGGCGCGGGCGATGGGCATGTTCGACGCGGTGCCGGACCTCGAACAGGGCGGGGTCTGGGACGAACGCCGGTTCCGCGGTTTCGACTTCCCGCACTGCGCGGCGATGATCCACGCGGACGCGGACTTCGAACGGCTGAAACTGTCGTCGGACTGGCTCGCTTGGGGCACCTACGGCGACGACTACTTCCCGCTGCTCTTCGGGCTGCGGCGGGACCCCGCCGCGGCGAAGCTCTGCAACGACCGGCTCTCCCTGTTCATGCCGCTCGACGGCGAACCGGTGCCGGAGCCCGCGAACCCGGTCGAAGTCGGCCTCGCCGATCTGTGGAACCGCACCGCGGGACCGCTGAGCCCGCACGCGCGCGCGGAGTTCCGGGTGGCGATCGAGAGCATGACCGCGAGCTGGGTCTGGGAGGTGCTGAACCAGGCGCAGAACCGCGTCCCCGACCCGGTCGACTACGTGGAGATGCGGCGGCGGACGTTCGGTTCCGACCTGACGAAGAGCCTCGCCCTCCTCGAACTCGGGGACGTCGTGGCGCCGGAGATCTTCCAGAACCGGGTCCTGCACGAACTCGACACCGCGGCGCAGGACTACGGGACCTTCACCAACGACCTGTTCTCGTACCAGAAGGAGATCGAATACGAGGGCGAGGTGCACAACCTCGTCCACGTCGTCGAGCGCTTCCTCGACGTGGACCGGTTCCAGGCCAGGGACTACGCCGCCAAGCTGATGAACGCGCGGATGGAACAGTTCGAACAGCTCGCGGACGAGGACCTGCCGCGGATGTGCGACGACCTCGGGCTCGACGACGACGCCCGCGCCTCGCTGACCGGATACGCCGACCACATGAAGTACTGGATGTCGGGAATCCTGGAATGGCACCGGAAATGCGTGCGGTACATGCCGCACGAGCTGGAACGCACCCGCACTCCCGAACCGCCGGTGTTCTCGTTCAAACCGAGCGGTATCGGCTTGTCGGCCTGGCGGATCGGGAGCGGGGCGGGAGTGAACTCCTAGAACGCGGTCAAGGCGATCCGCGCGGCGCGCGGATCGCCGTCGTGTACCAGCGACTCGAAGTGCCCGACGTCGTCGAAGGCGAATCCGTACGCCTTCCCGTCGACCATCTGCTCGTGGACGATCCGCGAGTAGTGGTCGGTGACGGACTGCTTGTAGAACTGGCCGGCATCGTAGGTCGGCTGCGTGTGCAGGGAACCGAGGGTCGACCGGTGCAGCGCCGCGCACAGCGTCCGCGCGATCGGGCCGACGACCTGGTCGTTCGGTGCCTGCAGCCTGCCGTCGCAGTCGAAGACGTCACGAGTGCTCGGCTTGCCGAACGACGCCACCGTCGCGCCCGAGGTGTTCGTGAAGCGCATGACATCGTCCCCGCCGGTCCGGCCGGTGAACTTCCTGCCGGGTTCGGCCTCGAACGGGACCACGGTCAGCGGTGTCGACTTGTAGGTGTTCCAGGCGTTCGTGACGTAGCCGTCGAGGTAGCTCCCGCTGAACTTGCCGGAGTCGAGACCCTTGCCCGGCGCGAGGACCCGCAGCCGGTTGTAGGCCAGGTTCGAGAAACCGGACTGGCCATGGACGGCGTTGAAGATGTTCTTGCGGCCGCCCGCCTTGAGGCGTCCGGCCTCCTTGTTCACGCCGGCGCCATTGGTCAGCCCGACCGCGTGCGGAACGCTGAACATGTCGACCTGCGAGCTGTTGATGAACAGGCCGCCGTTGTCGTAGGTGAACTCGCTCCAGTCGAACAGGATGTCCCGGTTCGGGTCACCACCCGCCCACGGCGCCGGCTGCACCAGCCCGTCCGGGGTCAGGAAGAACTTGATCTTCTGCCCGAACGACAGGTAGACGCGGCCCGAGAGCATCCGCGGGATCTTGATCGTCGTCGAGCCACCGTTGCCGGGGCCCGCGATCGCGACGTCCGGGGCTGGGCTCGGCGGGTTCGCGCCGGGTGGCCACGGGGTGAAGGCGCCGCCGGCGTCGACGTAGCCGAGCCTGCCGGTGTTGAGGTTCGTGCCGAGCACGTAGAGGTAGACCGCGTCCGAGCGGTTCGAATCGTTGATGACGGTCAGCGGCAGCGGATCGGGGCCCGCGGCGACCGCGGTGGGTGCCGAAAGCGCCGAAACCCCGGTGACCAGTGGGAAAGCGACCGCCAACGCGGTCAAGACGCGCCGGATCTTCTGACGGATGCGCACAGTTCACTCCTCGGCTGAATCCCGCCGCGCGAACGCTGGGCGCGACGGTGCTCGCGGATGTCGGCCGGGGGCGCGTTCCCGGTCTTGGCGAGACCTTGGCGAGGGGTCTCAACACGGAAAGTTACGTCGCGAATACCAACATGTCCAGACCACATGTGGGAACCTGTCCGGTTTCGCGCCGAGGCGGACAATTCATCGCCGGCCTTCGTCGATTGAGGTGGCCGGATTCCTCGACTACCGTTGTCCGCGTTGCGTCCTGGACCCCGGCGACAGAGTTCTCTCGTCCATGGGGAGCAGGGCATGAGTGACGACGTTTTCGAGGTGCGAAGAACCGGCGAGGGCGAGCCGTGGATTTCCCCCGCCGGCTGGGACGATCTCGCCAAGTCCGCGGCGGGCGGCGAGTGCCACGCCATGGACGACCTCATGGCCGCCCTCACGCCATGGGCGCGGCAGTACGCCGAAACCCGGCTCGGCGGTCACGACCTGACCTACCTCGAACCGGCCGACGTCGCACAGGAGATCTGCCTCGCGGTCTTCGTCGCGGTTCCCGGCTACGGCCTGCGCGGCGGTTCCTTCCTGTTCCTCCTGCGTGCCATCGCGGCGAACAAGGTCGCCGACGTCTTCCGGAAGGCGGCGCGGAACAGGCAGGTCCCGACCGGTGAACTCCCGGAGCACCCGGCCGTCGCCGCGGAGGAACCGGAAGAGCGCGCCCTGCGGGACGATCTCGGGGTCCGGCTCGGCAGGCTGATGCGGATGTTGCCGGTCTCCCACCGGGAAGTGCTGGGAATGCGGGTGATCGGCCAGCTGACGTCGAACGAGACCGCCGCGGCGCTCGACACGACCTCGTCACGGGTGCGGGTGACCAAACACCGGGCGATCAGCAGGCTGCGCGCCTGCGCTCAACGCCAGGACGCCTTGAGCTGAATACGGATCAACAGCCGGAAAAGCGGATTTTCCCGCTTGGCCCGGGTTTCGAGAATGCGAACGCACATGCCCCCTCCAGAGCTCGCCGTCGGCGCCGTCGCCGAGGGCCTGAGCCACGAACGCTGGTTTCCAAGCCTAGGCGCGGACGGGGAAGCCGGAACCGGCTGAACGGGCGATTGGTGTTCTTTCGAGCCGGATGCGGCGGGAACGATACCGATTCGGCGCTTGTTCGCCATGGATCGATACCTAAACTGGATAGGTGTTCTCCCTGGAGCAACTGGTGAGTTTCGTCGCGGTGGCCGAGGAACTGCATTACGGCCGTGCGGCGGAGCGGCTTTCGATGACCCAGCCGCCGTTGAGCAGGCGGATCCAGTTGCTGGAACGCGAACTGGGGGTCGAGCTTTTCGACCGTACGCACCGCACGGTCCGGCTGACACCCGCCGGAAGGGTTTTTCTCGCCGAGGCAAGGAAAATACTGCGCTCGTCGCAGGAGGCGACGCTGTACGTCCGCCGGGCGAAGAAGGGCGAGGTCGGGGTCGTCACGCTCGGTTTCACCGCCACCGCGGCGTATTCGTACCTCGAACGCGTACTCGCCGCGGCGAGCGCCGACTTGCCCGGCGTCGATCTGGTGCTGCGGGAAATGGTGACGTCGGCGCAGGTGGAGGAAGTGCTGGCGGGCGGGATCGACGTCGGCATGATCCGGCCGCCGGTCACCGGCGGCGACATCGTGACCCTGCCGCTGTGGCGGGAACCGCTGCTGGCTGCCTTGCCGTCGGCACATCCTTTGGCGCGGCGTAAGAAGAATCCCGACGTCCGCGACTTCGACGGCGAGCCGTTCATCATGTACTCGCCGTCGGAAGGCCGGTATTTCCACGATGTGCTCGTGGCGGTGTTCCGCGCGGCGCGGGTGTTGCCGGAGTACACGCAGTACCCCAGCCAAGTGCACACGGTGCTCGCACTGGTCAAGGCGGACCTCGGCGTCGCCTTGGTGCCCGCCGCGGCGGCCGCGCTGCGGTTCGAGGGTGTCGTGCTCCGTCCGGTGGACGGTATCGAGGGCCGTCCGGTGGAACTCGAACTGATGTGGCGGCGGGGCAACGACAATCCGGCGCTGGGCGCGTTGCTCACCGTCATCGGCGGCCTGGCGCGTCGCGTCTCGTGAGTGGCAAGGCAAAGCCACCCCCTCCCGGATCTCCTCGTGCGGGACACGGCCCGCGGCCCGGCAGCGGGACCGGTCACCGGCACCGCGCTCGAACACGACAGCTTCGCCTACCTCTCAATAAACGTCCCTGACACTTACGAAACCCTTGCCTGGCTGGCCGTTTCGCGTGACGGGATGGACGACACGCGTGACTGGACGACGACACGCGGGTCGTCCATCTGGTCACGTGAGTCGTCCCGCCAATCACGCGAAACCGCCATCCGCGCACCGCGTAGGTACCTGAGCCACCTTTGGCTCTAACCGGTCTTACCGCTCACGAGGGGGACTGAACTGGCCAGGCGTCGCCCCATTCGGCGTCGCGGGCCGCGCGGTAGGCCTGGCCGTGCCGCTTGGTGACGATCGTTTCGGTGAGCCCGGATTCGGCGCACAGGGACAGGCTGACCATGCCCTTGCGTTTGACCGGATGCCGCAGGATCCGGCCCTCGGCGCGCTCCGGCGTCGTGCGTGAGGCGACGACGTAGGAGAACTTCTCGTCCTCGAAGCCGAGCGTCCCGGACTTGAGCTGGCGGTGCAGGACGGTGCGCGGGAGGCGGGCGGAGAAATGGCACCAGTCCTTGCCGCGCGGGATGGGGCAGGCGCCTTCGTGCGGGCAGGGCGCGACCAGGGAGAGGCCGAGTGCGACGAGTCGGTCCCGTGCTTCGACGATCCGTTCGTGACCCGCGGGGGTGCCGGGCTCGATCAGCACCAGCATCCCGGCCTTCGCCGAAAGCCAGCGGACGGTGTCGGCCCGGCGGGCTTCGGGCAGTTCTCCGAGGACGTAGGAGAGGGTCACCAGGTCGGCGTCCGGCGCGGGCCCGGCCGGGTCGATCAGGCCGCGCTGCCAGGTCGAGCCGCGGACGGCCTTGCCGCCGGCGTTCCCCGCGAGCCGCCGCCCCAGTGCGATCGCGCCGGGGACCTGCTCGACGACGGTGCTCTCCTCCAGCGACGGCCACACCTCGGCCGCCGCCCAGATCGCGGCACCGGTCCCGCCTCCGACGTCGATCTGCGTGCGCGGAGCGAACCCAGGAGCGCGGAGGGCGGCTTCGGCGAGAACAGCGTGTACGGCCGCGTAGGTGGCCGGCATCCGGTAACCCGCGTACGCGGCGATGTCCGCGTCGGTGGACAGGATCGGAGCCGTCGCCGGGTTGTTCTCGCGGTAGCGCGAGCTGAGCCGCTCGACGGTCTGCGTCAGCCTGGTCTGCGGGTACTTGTTCAGCTCTGCGTCGAGGGCGGAGCGGAGATCTGAGGGGAGTGCGGCCACGACGGCAGATTGTTTCATGTGCGGTTGACCTGGGGTTTTCCGGCTGCTCGAATACTCGCGGAAAAAGTTTCGGGGACCGTGTCGAAACCGGGGGTGCCCGATCGACGCGTAGATGTGGCAGGGACGAGCCCCGCCGGGAACGGAGACGCGAAATGCGGTTCATGGTGATTGTCAAGAGCGACGAGCAGACCGACGCGGCAGGCGCGCAGCCGAGCGCCGAGGACCTGCAGGAGATGGGGAAGTTCAACGAGGAGCTGGTCAAGGCCGGTGTCATGCTCGCGGGTGAAGGGCTGCTCCCCAGCGCCGAGGGTTTCCGTATCCAGTACTCCGGCACCACCGAGGCCAGGGTGGTCGACGGACCCTTCGCCGAGAGCAAGGAACTCATCGCGGGTTTCTGGATCCTGCAGGTCAAGGACAGGGCCGAGGTCGTCGAGTGGATGAAGCGCGCGCCGTTCCGCGAGGGCGAGATCGAAATCCGCCAGATCGCCGAGCTGGAGGATTTCGACAACGCCACCCCCGAGATCATCGAGCACGAGCAGAACCTGCGGAAGCAGGCCGAGGCGAACTAGTGGTTGCGGTCGTCGCGCCGACGATGTTGATTGGTCGGCGTGACGGCAACAGCAGACCCCCGGTCGGCGATCGACGCGGTGTGGCGGATCGAATCGGCCCGCCTCATCGCCGGTCTCGCGCGGATGACGCGCGACGTCGGCCTCGCCGAGGAACTGGCGCAGGACGCGCTGGTCGCCGCGCTCGAACAGTGGCCTGATTCAGGCGTCCCGAGGAATCCGGGCGCCTGGCTCATGACCACGGCGAAACGCCGCGCCGTCGACACCTTCCGGCGCAACGAACGATACGAGCGGAAACTCGGCGAGATCGGCCGCGACCAGGAGTTCGAGGAGGAACCCGACTTCACCTCGGGCCTCGACGACCACATCGAGGACGACCTGCTGAGACTGGTGTTCACCGCCTGCCACCCGGTGCTCTCGACCGAGGCCAGGGTGGCTTTGACGCTGAAGATGATCGGCGGACTCCAGACGCACGAGATCGCGCGGGCGTTCCTCGCCAAGGAAACCGCCATCGCGCAGCGGATCGTCCGGGCGAAGAAGACCCTCGGCGATGCCAAGGTGCCGTTCGAGGTGCCCGAGGGCGAGGACCGGGTCGCGCGGCTTTCGTCCGTGCTCGAAGTGATCTACCTGATCTTCAACGAGGGTTATTCGGCGACGGCGGGCGAGGACTGGATGCGGCCGGGGTTGTGCGAGGAGGCGCTGCGGCTCGGCCGGATCCTCGCCGGGCTCATGCCGAAGGAACCCGAGGTGCACGGGCTCGTCTCGCTGATGGAGATCCAGGCTTCGCGGTCCGCCGCGCGCGTCGGGCCGAACGGTGAGCCCGTCCTGCTGATGGATCAGGACCGGGCCAAATGGAACCGGCTCCTGATCGGCCGCGGTCTCGCGGCGCTGGACCTCGCCGAGTCGCTCGCGGACGGCGCTTTCGGCGTCTACGCGGCCCAAGCCGCCATCGCCGCCTGCCACGCGCGGGCCCGGACGGGTGAGGAGACCGACTGGGGCCGCATCGCGGTCCTGTACGAAGGGCTCGGGAAGCTGAACCCGTCGCCGGTGATCGAGCTGAACCGGGCGGTGGCGCTATCGATGGCCTTCGGGCCGGGGGCGGGGCTCGAGGTCGTCGACAAGCTGACGTCGGAGCCCGCGCTGAAGTCGTATCACCTGCTGCCGAGCGTGCGCGGCGACTTCCTGGCGAAGCTCGGCCGTCTCGACGAGGCCCGCGCCGAGTTCGAGCGCGCGGCCGAGATGACCGGGAACGACCGGGAGCGCACCCTGCTGCTGAACCGCGCTGCCGAGTGCGGTGCGTGACGGCTCCCTTGGGGCCGGTCAACGTCTCAAAGGGGGCCTTCAGGACACGGGCCATCAGTCACTGAGAGCCACGCGACTCCCTACTCACGACCCGCCACCGACCTTGGGCCGAAGGCGTCCTTCGCCACATCAGACGAGGCGAAGGGCCCCATCACCCCACCGTCGGCCACGCGAGCAGGGTCAGGCGGGGGCGGGGCGCAGGGCGGTCAGGGCGCGGTGCTGGCCAAGCCGGACGGCCTGCACGGAGCACCCGAGCGCCAGCGCGGTGTCGTCGGTGGAAAGCCCGACGAGCGACCGCAGCACCATGATCTCGCGTTGCTGCCCCGGCAGCCCCGAAAGCGGATTCGGCAGTTCGGCGGCGGTCCGGTGGAAATCGTCGACGTGGCCGCGCGCGACGTCATAGGCGAACGCGAGGGGCGCGGGCGCCTCGCCCGCGCTGGCGACGATCGCGAGACAAGTGTTCTTCGCGACCGCGTCGGCGGCGTCGTAAGTTCCCGATCTTCGTCCGATCCGCGCCCGGCAGTAGCGCACCACCAGGACGCGGATGGCGTCCCTGAGTTTCGAGGCTGTCTCCATCCGCCCGCCGGCCTCCTCCGACCGCCGCGAACCGTGTACTCGCATCGGCTCCCTCTCCACCTTTCAGATGAGCACGGCGGAGGGGGACGCAGGTACGGTCTTTTTGCCCACACCGGGCGTTTCAGGCCTCGATGAAGACGATCCGCTCCGGTTCGATCGTCAGACGCACGGTCTGTCGTTTCACGCTCACCAAGGTCTCGAATTCCGTGGCGTGCCCGTCCGGGACGGTGAACAACCGGTCGTCGCGGGAATCGAGGAAGTCGGAGAACCCGGTCAAGGAGACCCCGCCGCTTTCGTCGAGCGCGAGGTAGTCGACGAGCCGCCGGAACAGTTTCGGCAGGATCACCAGCTCGTCGGCCAGCTGCCGCCGGGACGAGAGCTTGAACCCGGAGTTCGTGACGTCGTGCGGCCACAGCCCGAGTCCGTCTTGACGTGCCTTGCCCGCCGCTTCGGCCAAGGCGTCACGGAGATCGGGGAAAAGCAGTGAATAGAACGTCGGGTAGGCGAGTCCGTCCGCGACCTGGCGGTGGTTCGCGGAGTTCTTCAGTGTTTTGACGTCGAGATGGACCCTGGAAAGGTCCGCCGACCTTCCCGGCCGTTGTCCGGGAAAGGCGAACGCCACCGCTCGTCCGTATTTGTCCGCGAATCGCGTCAGTATGTGACCCGATACCTTGATCGGGGTCGAGGAGGTGACTCTTCCCCGTTCGTCGCGTTCGACGGTTTCGAAGCCGAGAGCCTTCAGCAGGTTCGCCGCGGCGGCGTCGGCGAATTCCGCGGGCTGGTGCCACATCCCGCCGGTTCCCCTGGCCTGGTAATGCGTTTCGAGCGCGTCGATCGCGTCGAGCCGCAACTGCATCCCGCCCCGGGAATTGAGCCGGACCTTCAGGCCCGCTTTCTTGGTCGCCTCGGGGTCTTCGGGATAGAACCGCACCGAATCGCCGTCCGGTGAGGCTCCGGCAAGCTGGAACGTACCTTTGATCAGCGTCATGGGCATGAGGACGACGGTAGTTCTCATTCGGGTGAACGAACCATCCGTTCATCCATCCAGACCAGTCGCCGGTAAAGATCAGATGACCATTGTGGACATTCTCGGAGATCTTCCAATGATTGACGCGAAATGATCATTTCGGGGATGCTGCCCGGATGACCGACTTCTCGTACCGCTGGCGTGACCCGGTCACCGACGACGAACTGCCAGGAGCACGATGATCGGCAACGCCGCCGGCCACCTCAGGCCCTTCGCGCCCGCACGTACCCCAGCCGGAGCGACAACGCGGCGGCCGTGCCCGCCACGGTCGCGCCCAGTTCGTCGGTTCGGCGGAGCACCCGGCCCGCCGGGCCCGCGATGCTGATCGCCGCGATCGGCCGTCCGGTGTGGTCGCGGACGGCGGCGGCAACGCAGCCGACGTCGGGCTCGTTCTCGACCTCGTCCACGGCCCAGCCGCGACGGCTCGTCCTGGCCAGGTCGTCGAGGAGCCGGGCCGGGTCGTTGATCGTCTTGAGCGTGAGGCTGTCGAGTTTCATCCGGCGGATGCGTTCGACCCGGTCCTGTTCGGGCAGTGCCGCCAGCCACGCCTTGCCCAGCGAAGTCGCGTGCTGCGGGCGGCGGGTGCCGAGGCGGCAGGCGAGGGTGACGGCGTTGGCGCTGCGTTCGGTGGCGACGTAGACCATCGTGTCGTTGTCCGGGACGGCGAGATACGTCGTCTCCCCACTCCGTTCGGCGAGCGACGCGAGATACCGCGGCGCGCACCGGTGGAGATCGGTCGCCGCCATCGCGCGGGCGCCGAGTTCGACCAGCCGGGTGCCGAGCCGCACGCGGCCGGTGGCGCGATCGGCTTCGAGGTATTCGAGGTTCTTGAGGGTGCCGACGATGCGGTAGGCGGCGCTCCGGGAGAGACCCAGTTGCCTGGCGATCGCGTTGGTGGAAATCTCCTGGTTCTGGCCGACGTGCTCGAGAACCGCTAGTCCGCGCTCGAGTGTGCCACTGGAATCCAGGCCCCGTGGTGTGCCCACTTCGCCCCTCCGTTGGACCGGGGTACCGATGGCCGGTACCTGTTGCCGCTAAGCGGATTCGGACGTTAACAGCTCGATCCGACGTTGGGAAGGTTTCTTAACAAACTGTCGACCGGACAAGTTTTCCCAGCTCGGGGCATCTGGTCAAGATCACCGGTTTGGACCAATCCATTCGTCGGTCCCGGTTCGGTGTATGACTTCAGGGGTCATTTTTCTGTTCACGGATATGAAAGAACCCTCGCCGGAAATCGCGGCGAGGGTTTCGGTCGTGGAGTCCGTTTCTAACGCACCGAGAGGTTCGAGACCGCTCGGACGACCGCCGTGCAGCGGTCTTCGACGTAGTCCAAGCCGCCTTCTTCGGCGATCCGGCGGGACTCGGCGGAGACGATCCCCTGCTGCAGCCAGAGCGCCTTCGCGCCGATCGCGACGGCCTGTTCGGCGATCGGCGGAGTGTCCTCGGACGGGCGGAAGACGTCGACGAGGTCGACGGGCTCCGGGATGTCGGTGAGCGAGCGGTAGGCCTTCTCGCCCAGCAGCTCGTCGGCCGAAGGATGGACGGGGATGATCCGGAACCCGTGTGCCTGCAGCACGGCGGCGACCCCGTGCGAGGACTTGGCCGGATCGCGGCTCAGCCCCACGACGGCGATCGTCTTCGATCCGGCGAGGATTTCGGTGGCGCGATCGGTCATACCGGGTTCAACCACGGTGGGCGTACGGGAATTCCTGGAGGCTGAAGGGGGCTTCCTCGCGTGCGAGTGCTGGCTGGTCGTGAGTGGTGAACAGCGTGAGTGCGGACGGTATTCGCCTACCCTCGAGTGCCACCCGCGTCCATGGAGGAATCGGGACATCGAGCGTCCCGATTCCTTCATGAACGAGCCCCGGACCACCTACGAAATCCGCCTCGCTGTGGCCGTCGCCACGAAACGGCGAGGAAGCCTTCGGCCTCCTCGCCAGCAGCCGAAACGCCACTCACGACCCGCTTGACTTGCGAGATCTCGACTTTGCCGTTGCCCTGGCGAGAGACGAGGGGAAATCCCCTTCAGCTCCTGGTCTTCCTAGAGCTTCCACAGCCGGAGGCCGCGCACCCGGTACACCGGCCAGACGACGTGCCAGGCGCGGCGCCGCAGGAAGACCGCGGAACAGGTCAGGACGCTGCGCGCGGACGTCGACGCGACGTCGTGGCGGTCCGGCCAGCTCTCACCGTGCCTCCCGGCGGCGATCCGGAAGACGTTGACCAGGCCACGGCCCTGCATGTCGTACTTCGCGCCGGTGTCACCGGAATCCGGGGCCAGGGAGGCGATCTCCTGGCCGAACGCGGTCGCGGGAGCGGGCCCCGCGTCGGCGGGGAGGTCACCCACGGTCCCCGCGAGCGCCTTGCCGTACAGGCGGCGGGTGTAGCGGCTGAGCAGCAGCCGTTCCCACAGCGGCAGGACGCGGCGGTGCTTCAGCAGCGCTGAACACTCCGCGTGCCCGATGGCGAAGATGTCGGTCAGCTCGTCGTAGGCCGTGTGCGCCGTGGGCTCGTTGAGATGCACCCGCACCTCGTACCGGATGCGCGCGGTGAGCTCGTCGAGCTCCTCACGCCGGTCGATCCTCGTCTTCGCCCGTGAGAGGGACCAGTCGGACATGGGAGCAGGCTAGGTGATGATCGCGGTCGCACAAGACACTTTCGGCCCAATCTCGCCGTACCGGCCAGTGGAACGGGCGTCTTGTGCGGGCCAGGGTGAGGGGGCAGAGTTCGGCTGTCGGAAGGAGCCCATGGACACCAGCACGCTGCAGGAGGCCGCGGCCGCGCTGCTCAGCGCGTACGAGACCGGCAAGCCGATCGCGCCGCTGATCGAGACGTATCCCGCCGCGACCCTGGAGGACGCGTACCGCATCCAGCAGCGGCTCGTCCGCCATTGGGCCGAACGCGGCGACGGCGTTCGCGGGCACAAGGTCGGTCTCGCTTCCGCCGCCATGCAGCGGCAGATGGGTGTCGACCAGCCCGACTACGGGCAGTTGACCGGCTCGATGTTCCACCTCGAACACCAGCCGATCCCGATCGGCGGTTTCCTGCAGCCGAAGATCGAACCGGAGATCGCGTTCGTGCTCGGCTCGCGGCTGCGCGGCCCCGGCGTCACGGTGGCGGACGCGCTGCGGGCGGTGGACTTCGTCGTCCCGGCGCTGGAGATCGTCGATTCTCGCATCCAGGACTGGAAGATCAGCATCGTCGACACCATCGCGGACAACGCGTCCTCGGGCGGGGTCGTCCTCGGCGGCAGGCCGACCGCGATCGGCGACCTCGACCTGCGGCTGGTGGGGTGCGTCCTGCACCGGAACGGCGGGATCGCGGCCACCGGTGCCGGTGGCGCCGTCCTCGGTTCACCGGTGAACGCGCTGGTGTGGCTCGCGAACACGGTCGGGCCGCTCGGTGTCGCACTCGAACCGGGGCATGTCGTCCTGCCGGGTTCGATGACGCGCGCGATCCCGGTGAGCCCTGGCGACACCGTCGTCGCGACGATGGCGGGGCTCGGCAGTGTCACCGCGAAGTTCTCCGGGAAGGAGCGGCCGTGAGCCTTGGTGTGCGAGAGGCGGCGGAAGCGCTGCTGTCCGGGGAAGAACGCGAGCCGCTGACCGACGCGTGGCCCGCTTTGGATGTCGATACCGCGTACGCGATCCAGGACGAGGCTTTGCGGCTTCGGCGGGCGCGCGGTGAGACCGTCGTCGGAGTCAAGCTGGGCATGACCTCACGGGCGATGCGGCGAAGCATGGGTGTCGACTCGCCGTTGCTCGCGTGGCTGACCGACGCGATGGTCCTGCCCGCCGGCGCCGGAGTGCCGTCGTTGATCCACCCGCGTGCGGAGCCCGAGCTGGTTTTCGTGCTGGGGAAACGACTCGCGGGCCCCGGCGTGACCGCGGCGACCGCGATGGCGGCGGTGGACCGGGTCCACGGGGGCGTCGAGATCATCGACAGCCGGTACCGCGACTACCGGTTCAAGCTGCCGGACGCCGTGGCGGACAACGGTTTCTCCGCGTACTTCACGCTCGGTCCGGTCGGCGTCGCGCCTTCCACGCTGGATCTTTCGCTGGAGGCGGTGCTTTTGGAGGTCGACGGGGCCATCGTCGACACCGCCACCGGCGCCGCCGTGCAGGGCCATCCGGCGGAGGCCCTGGCGCTGGCGGCCAACGCCCTCGGTGCGCGCGGGCTCGCCTTGGAGCCGGGTTGGATCGTGCTCACCGGCGGGATGACCGACGCCGTCGAGCTGCGCCCGGGTTCACGGGTGGCGGCGCACTTCTCGCATTTGGGCTCGATCACGCTGGCCGGGTCTTGACCTCGGCGCGGCCGGCCGTCCGGACCAGGCCGCGTACCAGCCGCGGCCAGATCGCGCGCGGGAGATCGTGCCCCATGCCGGGGACGACGTCCAATTCGGACTCCCGCAGCGCGCGGGCGGTGGCCCGGCCGCCGGAGACGTGGACGAGCGGGTCTTTCGAACCGTGCACGACGAGGGCGGGCACGGTGAGTTTCCGCAACGCGCGGAAACGATCCCGGCTCGACACGATCGCCGCCAGCTGCCGCGCGGTGCCGCCGGGACTGACGCCGCGATCGAAGGACCGTTCCGCGCGTTCACGCATCCGGGACTCGTCGAAGGGGTAGCCCGGCGAACCGATGACGCGGAACGTGCGCACCAGGGAGTCGACGTACTGTTCGCGATCACGCGGAGGAGCCGAAAGCAGCATCAGCATCGCCTTGGCGCTCGGGCGCCCGACGAACCGGTTCCCGGTGGTCGACATGATCGACGTCAGCGAACGCACCCGTGCCGGATGCTCGATGGCCAGTGTCTGCGCGACCATCCCGCCCATCGACGCGCCCACGACATGCGCGCTCTCGACGCCGAGTTCGTCCAGCAACGCGGCGGCGTCGTCCGCCATGTCCTTCAGCGAGTACGGCGCCGTGCGCAGGGCGTAGGCCAGCGGCAGGCTCACCCGTCCGGACATCCGGCTGGACCGGCCGGCGTCCCGGTTGTCGTAGCGGATGACGAAGAACCTCCTCGCCGCGAGGTTCTCGCAGAGTTCGTCGTCCCACCAGATCATCTGCGAGGCCAGGCCCATGATCATCAGCAACGGCCTGCCTTCCGGCGATCCGAACGTCTCGTAACACAGCTCGTTGCCGTTCACTTCGGCGATTGTCTCCGGCATCGGGACAGTGTGACTACCCGCCGCGATACGCGCGAGCCTGGATCTCGTAAAGCTCGTGGTAGAGACCCCCTTCCTCGATGAGTTCGGCATGCGTGCCCTGTTCGATCAGCCGCCCTTTCTCCAGCACCAGGATCCGGTCCGCGGAACGGATGTTGGCCAGCCGGTGGGTCACCAGGACCGTCGTGCGCCTGCCCGACCCGGAGACGCTCGCGTGCCGCAAACCGGCGAAGACCCGGGCCTCGGCTTTCGCGTCGAGCGCGGCCGTCGGCTCGTCGGCGACCAGGACGGCGGCGTCACGGTAGATCCCGCGGGCGATGCCCATCCGCTGCCATTGCCCGCCGGAGAGGTCCTGCCCGTCGTTGAACTTCTTGGACAGCACCGTTTTCTCTTTGGTGGGCAGGGATTCGATCACCTCGTCGGCGCCGGAGGAGGTGATCGCGTCGTGCCAGGCGGCGCGTTCCGGGTCCTCCCGGCCGAGTCTGCCGACGGTCACGTTGTGCTCCGCTGTCATCGGCCATTCGGCGGGATCCTGGGCGATCACGGCGATGTTCGCGTGCACCGACTCGTGATCGGCGCCCGCGAGATCGACGTCGTCCCAGGACACCTTTCCTTCCGAGGGCGGGTACAGCCCGGTGAGCAGTTTGCCCAGCGTGGTCTTGCCCGAACCGTTCTCGCCGACGAGGGCGATCACCTCGCCGCGCCGGATGGTCAGCGAAACCTCGCGCAACGCGGGGGTTTCCTGGCCGGGATAGGTGAAACTGACGTTTTCCAGCCGGATCTCCGCCGGATCAGGCGGAGCGGTGACCCCGTCCTTCAGCGGGCTGCGTTTTTCGGACTCCCAAAGCAGCCGGTGGAAGAAAGCGATGTAGAACGACTCCTCGTACAGGGCGTTCACCGCGCGCATCGTGATGGACAGCGAGTTCGACGCCGTCCGCATGGCGAGCGCGGCCGTCCCGGCGAGGGCGAGCTCCATCTGCCCGTTGTAGAGCAGGAGACCGAGCACCAGATACGCGATCGCGGTGCCGACCCCGGCCGCCGCGCGGCCGGTCAGCCGGACCAGGTTGCTGCGATGCGCGAGCCGGACCTCCTCGCGCATCAGGCTTTCGGTGATCCGCCGGTATTCACGGAGCAACGGCTCCTGCAGGGTGAGCGCGTGCCGTTCGAGGGCGAAGGTGCGCCAGGTGGCCACCTCTTCGACGATGCCCTTCCGGATGTTCCGGCCGACGGTGTCGAGGTAGTGGCGGTAGTTCAGCCGCGCGACCTTGGCCGCCGCCCAGCCGTCCGCCGCCGCCGCGAGCAGCAGCACCGGCGCGAGCCACGGGTTGAGCAGGCCCGCCGCCACCAGCGCGGCGATCAGCGAGATCAGCGCCGACGTCAGATCCGCGATCCAGCGCAAGCTCATCTCGATCGACCGGACCCCGTACCGCGCGCCCTGTCTGGCCAGTTCCCGGAAGTCGGCGTCCTCGAAGGCCAGCAACCGGACCCGGACCATCGCGGCGGTGACCTCGTCGCCCGCCGAAGTGACGACCCGCGGCCGGAGCGCGCCCTCGACCGCGGCGACCGCCGTGTCGAGCAGCGCGCGGACCGCGTAGGTGCCGACGACGATCGCCAGCGCGGGCAGCGATTCCACCACCCTGTCCGGCGTGGGCCCGTTCTCCAGCAGCGCGGTGAACACGTTCGCCGTGGCCAGCAGGCCGAACGCGGTGACACAGCCGGAAAGGACGTGGACGACGGCGGCCAGCAGGGTCAGCCGCGCCGACGTCCGCCAGGCCAGCCGCAGCACGATGGCCATGGCGGACGGGAGCGCGCGGATGGCCTTGACCATCCCCGCGTCGGCCACGTTCTCGTCGGGCGTGGCCCACTCGGGCATCTTCAGGTTCTCGACCCCGATCAGGGGCACGGTCGCTTCGGGCACTCCTCTTTCTTTACGCGCCCCCACCGACATTTCCGACCGCCCGCCGGTGGGGGCTGAAGGACGCCATGCCCGCGTCTCAAGCGGTGAAGGGCGCTTTCCCCGCATCGCATGCGGGGAAAGTCCCCTTCAGCTCCAGCCCACCATGCGCTACGCTCTCGCTAGAGCGATCTATCAAATCGCAAGGGGGCGAACATGGACGTTCTTCAGGGCAAGGGGCTCACCGCGCTGCGGCTGATCCTGGCCTTCACGCTGCTGTCCACCACGCTGCACTATGCGCACAACGTGCTCAGGGCGGCGGACTACCCGCAGGTCGAAGGGATCTCGGTCGGCGTCACCGCCACCCTGGTCGTCGTCGCCTACATCCTCTTCACCACGTTCGGCGTGCTCGGCTACCGCGACTACCTGCGCGGACGTTATTGGCGGGCGCTCGCCTTCCTGATGGTCTTCTCGCTGTCCGGGCTGGCGAGCCTCGGCCACTTCCTCGTGGCCGTGCCGCAGATTCCGGCCTTCTGGTTCGCCACGATCTACACTGACACGGCGGCCGCGCTGCTGCTCTGGGCCTTCGTGACCTGGGCGGCGGCGAAGCTCAACCGGGTGACCGTGACTGACCAACTTTCTACACAACATTGACGATGATCAGTGCGATGTAGACAATCGTTGGGGTGACGCGGACCACATCGGTGACGTTCGAACGTCATCCCAGCGGCTACCGGCACTGGAACCTGTCCACCGACGGCGACGTCGCGTGGCTCGAACTCGATGTCGACGCCGACGGTGGTCTCGTACCGGGTTACGAGCTCAAGCTCAACTCGTACGACCTCGGTGTCGACATCGAGTTGTACGACGCGACACAGCGGCTGCGGTTCGAACATCCCGAGGTCCGCGTGGTCATCGTGACCAGCGCGAAGGACAACGTCTTCTGTGCCGGCGCGAACATCCGCATGCTGGCGTCGTCGTCGCACGAGTGGAAGGTGAACTTCTGCAAGTTCACCAACGAGACCCGCAACGCCATGGAGGACGCCACCGCGCACTCCGGGCAGCTCTACGTCGCCGCGGTCAACGGCACCTGTGCCGGCGGCGGTTACGAGATCGCGCTCGCCTGCGAAAAGATCCTGCTGGTCGACGACAACTCCTCGACCGTCGCCCTGCCAGAGGTCCCGCTCCTCGGCGTTCTCCCTGGAACCGGCGGGCTCACCAGGGTGGTCGACAAACGCGGGGTGCGGCGGGATCTCGCCGACGTCTTCGCCACCCGTCCTGACGGCGTGAAGGGGCGGACCGCCGTCGAGTGGCGGCTCGTCGACGAACTCGTGCCGCGGCAGGGATTCCGCGACGCCGTGCTGGCCAGGGCGCGGGAACTCACGCGGACGAGCGAGCGGCTCGACGGCGTAGGTGTCGAATTGGCGCCGCTGACACATCGCTATGTCGACGTCGCCCTTGGTTCGGCCGAAGCGACGATCACCGTGAAGGGGCCTGAAGACGACGACGGCTGGTTACTGGACGTCACCCGCGAGCTGGACGACGTCATCCTTCGCCTGCGTGCCAACGAACCCGAACTCGGTACCTGGGTGCTCCGCACCGAAGGCGACCCCGCCGAGGTCCTCGCGCACGAACGCGCCGCGTTCGACGCGAAAGACTGTGTGAGCAACGAAATCGTCCACTACTTCAAGCGGACGCTGAAGCGGCTCGACGTCACCGGTCGCAGCCTGATCGCGCTCATCGAGCCTGGCAGCTGCTTCGCCGGGATCCTGCTGGAACTCGCGCTCGCCGCGGACCGGCAGTACATCTTGGACGGTCCGCCGATCGACGACGAAGACAGTGAAGAACGTGCGTCGGTCACGTTGTCCGAAGCCAACTTCGGCCGCTTCCCGATGGGTAACGGCCTATCCCGCCTCGAGTCCCGGTTCTTCGGCGACCCGGATCACGTCACCAGGCTCGCGGAAGAGTGCGGCAAACCGCTGAGTCCGGCCGAGGTGAACGAACTCGGCCTGGTCACCGACGCCCCGGACGACCTCGATTGGGAGGACGAGATCCGGATCGCGCTGGAAGGACGGGCCTCGCTCAGCCCGGACGCCTTGACCGGAATGGAGGCGAACCATCGGTTCGTCGGCCCTGAGACGCTGGAAAGCAAGATCTTCGGCAGGCTCGCCGCCTGGCAGAACTGGATCTTCACCCGTCCGAACGCATCCGGTCCCGAAGGCGCGCTGCGTCGCTACGGTACTGGTCAGAAGGCCGTCTTCGACAGGAAACGGGTCTGAACCCATGCCCACCAAGATCGATTATGACGCCAAGATCCCCAACAACGTCGATCTCTCAAAGGACCGGCGGCTCCAGCGGGCGCTGGAGGGATGGCAGCCGAAGTTTTTGGACTGGTGGGGCGAAATGGGTCCCACGCTGCGGACCCAAGGGGTGTACCTGCGCACCGCGATCAGCGTCGGCAGGGAGGGCTGGGCGCACTTCGACCACGTCAACGTGCCCGACTACCGGTGGGGGATCTTCCTCACGGAGCGCGATCCGGACCGTGTCATCGGCTTCGGTGAGCACCAGGGCGAACCGGCCTGGCACCAGGTTCCCGGCGAATACCGTGCCGAACTGCAGCGGCTCATCGTCATCCAGGGTGACACCGAACCCGCGTCGGTCGAGCAGCAGAAACTGCTGGGGCTGACCGCGCCGAGCCTCTACGATCTGCGGAACCTCTTCCAGGTCAACGTCGAAGAAGGCCGCCACCTGTGGGCGATGGTGTATCTGCTGCACGCCTACTTCGGCCGGGAAGGCCGCGACGAAGCGGAAAGCCTCCTGCTCCGGAATTCCGGGAGTCCGGACGCCCCGCGCATCCTCGGCGCCTTCAACGAAGAGACCGCGGATTGGCTCGCGTTCTACATGTTCACCTATTTCACCGATCGCGATGGCAAGTATCAGCTCGGCACCCTCAAGGAAAGCGGCTTCGACCCGCTTTCCCGCACTTGTGAATTCATGCTCAAGGAAGAGGCGCACCACATGTTCGTCGGCACCACCGGTGTCGACAGGGTGGTCACCCGCGGTGCCGAACTGATCCGCGAGCACGACACCTTCGACATCGCCGGGCACGGCGGGATCCCCCTGGATCTCATCCAGCGCTACCTCAACTTCCACTACACCGTCTCGCTCGACCTGTTCGGCAGCGAAACTTCGACCAACGCGGCGAACTACTACACCGCCGGGCTGAAAGGCCGCTGGCAGGAGGCCCGCCGCAAGGACGACCACAAGCTCACCGACGCCGCCGGGTCGCTGTCGAGGCCGAGGGCCGACGGCACCTGGGAGACCGAAGAACTGCAGGCCATCCTGTTGCTGAACCTGGACCTGCGGGAGGAGTACCGCGCCGACTGCCAGACCGGGGTCAACCGCTGGAACAAGATCCTGGCCGACGCCGGGATCGACTTCCGATTCGTCCTCCCGCACCCTGGATTCAATCGCGAAGTCGGCATAAACTCCGGCCACCATGTGACGCCCGACGGCACCGTAGTCGACGAGCGGACCTGGTCGGCCGGCAAACGCAAGTGGCTGCCCACCCCCGAAGACCTGACCTTCGTCCGATCGCTGATGCACCCGGTCTACGAGCGAGGAAAGATCGCGAGCTGGGTGGCGCCGCCACGCCAGGGCATCAATGGGAAACCCTTCGACTACGAATACGTTTACCTGAGCTGAGCCGATTGAAGGTGCGCCCGTGACCGCTGCAGCTACCGGGTTCAACGCGACGAGCTACCTGCTCGACCGGCATCTGACGGAAGGACACGGTGCGAAGGCCGCGGTCACTTCCCCGAGGCGGAGTCTCACCTATGCCGGGCTCGCGGCCGAAACCCGCCGGGTCGCGGCAGGACTGAAGGCGATCGGCGTCCGCCCGGAGGAGCGGGTCCTGTTCTGCATGGTCGACGACGTCGAACTGCTCTCCGGGATCCTCGGCGCGATGCTGGCCGGAGCGGTCGCGGTGCCGGTGTCCACCATGGTCACCGGGCTGGACCTCGGCAAGGTGCTGGCCGATTCACGGGCAAGGGTCCTGTGCGTTTCCGGCGAGTTCGCCGCGCAGGCGACGATCGCGCTGGGGCTGGCACCGGAGGTCACCGACGTCGTACTGGACAGGGCGAAGGCGGCCGAACTGCAGTCCGGGGTCCGCGCGCACGACTGGGGCGATCTGTCCACAGTGGATGACGGCGGCTTCGAACCGGCGCCGACCTGGGAGGACTCGCCCGCGCTCTGGCTGTACACCTCGGGGACGACGGGCAAGCCGAAGGGCGCGATGCACCGGCACGCGGGCATCCGCGCGATCTGTGAGACGTACGCGCGCGGCGTGCTCGACACCGGACCGAACGACCGGTTCCTTTCCGTCCCGAAGTTGTTCTTCGCCTACGGTTTGGGGAATTCGGCGTTCTTCCCGCTCGCGGCCGGCGGGACGGCGCTGCTCGAACCGGCCAGGCCGACCCCCGGACTGATCGCCGCCAGGGTCCGTGCGGAGCGGCCCACGCTGTTCTTCGCCGTCCCGACCTTCTACGCGGCGCTGCTCGCCAGTGACCTCCCGGACGACACGTTCTGCTCGGTGCGCCAGGCCGTTTCGGCCGGGGAACCGTTGCCTTCCGTGCTGTACGAACGGTTCCGTGATCGGTTCGGCGTCGAGATCCTCGACGGGATCGGCTCGACGGAGGCGTTGCACGTCTTCCTGTCCAACCGGCCGCACCAGGTGCGGCCGGGCAGCACCGGAGTGCCGGTGCCCGGTTACGAGGTCGCCCTGCGCGACGAGCAAGGCGCGCCTGTGCCGGACGGACAGCCCGGTGAGCTGTTCGTCGCCGGGCCGTCGATCGCGACCGGGTACTGGGCGCGGTACGAGACGACGAAGCAGGTCTTCCAGGGCGAATGGCTGCGGACGGGCGACAGCTTCGTGCGCAACGCGGACGGGAGCTACACCTGTCTCGGCCGCTTCAACGACATGCTGAAGCCGGGTGGGATCTGGGTGTCGCCCACCGAGGTCGAAGAGCGGCTGCTGCAGCATCCGGCGGTCGCCGAGGTCGCGGTCGTGGCCGCTTTCGACGCCGACGGTATCGAGAAACCGGTCGCCTGCGTGGTCGGCGTACCCGGCAGCCCGCTGGACGCGGACGAGCTGATCGAGTTCTGCCGGTCCGGGCTGGCGTCGTTCAAACGGCCACGCGGCGTCGTCGAGCTGGGCGAACTACCCAAGACGGCGACCGGGAAGATCCGGCGCAACGTGATCCGGGAACTCGTGCGGGAGATGTACGAGGTCCGGGCCTACCAGTCAGACCCCGCCTCCCCCCTACCCGGCTGATCTCCACCCGATCACGCGTGTTCTCCATCTGATCACGCGTGATCGCCACCCGATCACGCGTGATCGCCAATGTCGCAAGCCAAGCTCGCGTGGCTGGACGGGCGACTCGCGTGATCAGATGGACAACTCGCGTGATCAGATGGCGAACACGCGTGATCAGATGGACATCACGCGCCGTTGACGGTGCGCAGGGTCCGCATGGCCTCGGCGAGGCCGGGTGCGTCGTCACCGAGTGGGGTCAGAACGATACGCCGCAGGATCTCCGCGCACGCCTCCCGTGCCTGCTGCGCGACGTCGAGACCGTGTTCGGTGAGCGCCGCGAAGGTGACGCGGCGGTCGTCCGGGCTGGGCACGCGGCAGATGAGGTCCGAGGCCACCAGTCTGTCCGCGACCTTGGTGAACCCGCCGCTGGACAACGCCGCCTCGACGGCCAGCCGCGTCATCGGCATCCGGTGCTCCGGCGACCGCACGAGCCGCAGCAGGATGTCGAACGACGCCGGCGCCAGGCCGAACCGTTCGGCGATCTCGCCCATCAGCTTGTTCTGCGTGGCCAGGTAGCCCTCGATCACCAGGCCCCACCACGTGACCACTTCGTCGTCGTTCGGTTCCGCTGTCACGCGGGTGAGAGTACACCAGAAACTCTTGCCGGAATATATCTTGCGTGCGAGAGGTTATCGGGTTAGCTTGAGTTCACCGGACTTCGGAGGAGGGGCACCATGTCGATCAAGACTTCGGGCCTGCACCACGTCACCGCCATCGGTGGCGATCCCCAGCGCAACGCGGACTTCTACACCAGGGCCCTCGGCCTGCGGCTGGTGAAGACCACCGTGAACTTCGACGACCCCGGCACGTACCACCTCTACTACGGCGACCAGTCCGGCAAGCCCGGTTCGCTGATGACGTTCTTCCCGTGGAAGGACGCGCCGAAGGGGCGTCACGGCACCGGCCAGGCCACCACGACGTCGTTCTCCGTGCCCGAAACCTCCCTCGGCTGGTGGAAGCGGCACCTAGCCGAGAGCCACATCGAGACGAGTCAGATCCGCGACTCCGACGGCGAGGAGACGCTCACCTTCCTCGATCCGGACGGCTTGAAGCTTTCGCTCGTCGCGCATCCGCAGGGCGACCCGCGCGACCCGTGGGACACGAAACTCGTCCCCGCCGAGTACGCCATCCGCGGCCTGCACTCCGTCACGGTCTCGGTGTCCAAAGAGGACGCGACGGCCGGGATGCTGACCGACGGGCTCGGCCTGGCCTTCGAGCGCCAGGAGGGCAATCGCCTGCGTTTCTCCGCCGGTGAAGGCGGTCCCGGCGCGCTTGTCGACGTCCTCGTGACGCCGGACGCCCCGCGCGGCCTGGTGGCGGCGGGCACCGTGCACCACGTCGCCTGGCGCGCGCCGGACGAGGAGACCCAGGCCGCGTGGCGTGCCGAACTGATCGACGACGGCGTGCACGTGACGTCCATTTTGGACCGTCAGTACTTCCGCTCGATCTACTTCCGCGAGCCGGGCGGCACCCTGCTCGAAGTCGCGACCGACGAACCCGGCTTCGCGATCGACGAACCGCTTCTGGAACTGGGTCGTGCGCTGAAACTGCCGCCGTGGCTGGAACCCAAGCGCGAGGATATCGAAGCCATGCTGCCGAAGCTGGACCTCCCGAGCGAGAACAACCCGCGATGACGGCGCCGGAATCACTGGAGTACAAGTACGTCGAAGGGGCTCCGGACGAGCCGGTGCTGCTGCTCCTGCACGGCACCGGCGGCGGGCCGGACGACCTCGTGCCGCTCGCCCGCCAGCTGAGCCCGGCCTCGGCGCTGCTCGCGCCCGCCGGGCCGGTGTCGGAACACGGTGCGGCGCGGTGGTTCCGACGGCTGGCGGAAGGCGTTTTCGACCACGAGGACGTCGTCTTCCGCGCGAACCAGCTGGCCGACTTCGTGGTCGCCTCGCGCGAGCAGTACGGCCTTGGTGACCGGCGGCTGGTCGCCATCGGCTTCTCCAACGGCGCCAACATCGCCGCCGCCGTCACCCTGCTCCGCCCGGACGCCGTCGGGGAGGCCGTGTTGTTCGCGGCGATGTCGCCTCTTCCGTCGCCGCCACGACTCGATCTGTCCGGTACCCGGGTCTTCCTGTCGAACGGCGAACACGATCCGATGGCGCCGATGGCGTCGGCGGAGGGACTGGCCCGCGACCTGCGCGAGCGCTCCGCGGACGTCGTCGCGCACCGCCATCCCGGTGGGCACCAGGTGACGGGCAACGGTTTGGTCGCGGCGGCGGGGTGGCTCAACCCGTAGCGGTGAGAGCAAAGTAGCCGAACGTAACATCGGCGGATGACTAACGGTGACCTCGTCCGAGCCCAAGCCCTGCTCGAAACGGTGCTCCTCGCGGACGGGCACAACGATCTACCGTGGGAGCTGCGGGTCACGACCGGGCCGGATCCGGTCGAGGCCGTGGCGGGCACGGATCTCACCGTCCGGCAGCCGCATCTGCACACCGACTTCCCGAAGCTCGCCGAAGGCAGGCTCGGGATGCAGTTCTGGTCCGTCTACGTGCCGTGCCAGTTCGAGGGGCACAGCGCGGTGACGGCGGTACTGGAACAAATCGAGATCGTGCACCAGCTGATCGAGCGGTACCCCGGCAAGCTGGCCTTCGCGGACACCGCGGACCAAGCGGAAGCCGCGTTCCGCGACGGCAAGATCGCGTCGCTGCTCGGCGCCGAAGGCGGCCACAGCATCGGCGAATCCCTTGGTGTGCTGAGGATCCTGCGCCGTCTCGGGGTCCGCTACCTGACGCTGACGCACAACTACAACACCACCTGGGCCGACTCCGGCACCGACGAACCCACGCACAACGGGCTCACCGGGTTCGGCCGGGACGTCGTCCGCGAGATGAACAAGATCGGCATGCTGGTCGACCTCTCGCACGTCGCGCCGAGCACGATGCGCGACGCGCTGGAGGTCAGCTCCGCGCCGGTGATCTTCAGCCATTCCTCGTGCGTCGCGGTCAACGACCACGCCCGCAACATCCCCGACGACGTCCTGGAAACACTGGCGGCCAAGGACGGCGTCGCGATGGTGACATTCGTGCCGGGCTTCATCTCCCCGAAGGTCGCCGAGTGGGACGACCGGTTGCGCGAGGACATGGAAACCGCCGGGCAGGACTACTGGAACCTCGACCAGCGCACGAAGTTCGCCGCCGATCGAGGCGGGCCCGAGAAGCCGAAGGCGAGCATCGACGACGTCGTCGCCCACATCGAGCACGCGCGCGAAGTGGCCGGTGTCGACCACATCGGCCTCGGCGGCGACTACGACGGAGTCGCGACACTTCCCGAAGGCCTGGAGGATGTTTCGAAGTACCCGGTGCTGTTCGCCGCGTTGCTGGAACGCGGCTGGAGCGACGAGGATTGTGCGAAGCTGGCCGGGAAGAACACCTTGCGCGTCTTGCGCGCGGCCGACGAGGTCACCCGTTCGGACGCTTGAGAGCGCGCTCAAGCGCACTTCGGCGGACACTATCGGGTATGACTCAGCCGCAGGAAGGTGCCGCCGAGGTCCCGGTCGAGCCCGCCTCATCGTCCGAAGCCGGCGGCGCGCGCCACAGCGGCAAGGTCGAAGCCGTCCCGAAACTCAAGCGCACGCGGGTGAGCGGGACCTGGGTCGCCGTCATCGTGGCGTTGGTCGTGCTGGTGTTCCTGCTCGTGTTCATCCTGCAGAACCAGGACACCGCCAGCGTGCACTTCCTCGGCATGTCCGCCGTGATGCCGCTGGCCGTCGCGATGCTGTTCTCCGTGATCGCCGGTGGCGCGCTGGTCGCGCTCGTCGGCGGTGCCCGGATCCTGCAGTTACGCCAGCAGGCCAAGAAGTCCCGCCACCTGCAGCGCTGAGCCCCGTCAGGGAGCGGCGGCCCGCCGGAACTCGCTCGGATTGACCCCGCGGACCCGTTTGAACGCCGCGCTGAAGCCGAACGGGTCGGCGTAGCCGACGGTGCGGGCGATGTCCGAAAGCGTCGCGGATCCTTGATCGGCCAACAGATCCGCCGCGAGGGTCATCCGCCAGCGGGTGAGATAGGTCAGCGGTGGTTCGCCGACCAGGTCGGCGAACCGCTTGGCCAGCGTCGAACGCGACACCCCGGTCCGCCCGGCCAGTATGCCGACCGTCCACGGCGCCGCCGGTTCGGCGTGCAGCAGGCGCAGGGCGTCGCCGACCACCGGATCCCGCTGGGCGGCCCACCACGCCGGGGGCTCGCCGCCGGGCCGGTCGAACCATTCGCGCAGTGAGCAGACCAGCATCCAGTCCAGCAGCCGGTCGAGGACCACCTGCTGACCCGGCGCGTCGACGGCGACCTCGGCGGCGAGATGGTCCAGCACGGGATCGCCCGCGCCGCCGGCGTCCACCCGGACAACGACGGGCAGCGCGTCCAGCAGCGGGCGGCTGATCTCACCGCGGACCGGGTACGCGCCGACGATCAAGGTCGTCTCGCCGTCGGCAGGGTCGTCGGCCCACCCGAGGCGGTGCCGGGTCCCGCCCTGTCCGGGCGTCGCGCAGTGCTCGCCGCACGAGATCGGTTCGGCCCGGGTGCCGATCTCGTCCACGAAGGTGAACGTCGCGGGGCCGCGCACGATGATCGTCTCGCCCGCGCGAAGCGGTTCGGGCGGACCGCCCTCCGGCACGATCCAGCCCGCCCCGGTGAGCACGGCGCACAGGGTCAGCGGCGCGCCGTCCACGAAGTGCAGCGCCCAGGGCGGGGACAGGGTCGAACTGCCGAACAACGAGCCGTGCGCCCGCACTCCGCGGATCAGGTCACTGAACACATCCACCTTGCCGACGTTAGACGAATAAACAGGCGACCCGGTGCTTCACCTATGGGCACGTCCGATCCGGGCGGGTTGAATCGTGGTCATGCTGACCACCGAAGACCTCGAATTCCTTCGTCGTCCCCTGCACGGGTTCCTGACCGTCGCCGACGGGCCGGTGCCGCCGCAGCCCCGGCCGGTGTGGTTCGAGGCCACCGACGAAGGCACGGTCCAGCTGTTCACGCCGCGAGACTCGGCCAAGGTGCGCCGGCTGGACAGCGACCCGCGCGCGTCGATCGTCATCGCCGCGCCGGTGGGTGAACGCGAGCGCTGGGTCTCGGTCGCCGGCCGCACCACGGTGGAGCCCGACGGAGCGCACGAACTGGCCGCCCGCCTCGGCGCCCGCTACTGGGACCTCGACGACCCGGCCCACGCCGGTGAACTCGCCGGGATCCAGGAACTGGATCTTGTCCGGCTCGTCATCCATCCGGAGAAGGTCGGTCGCTACTCGATGTGATGATCGACGTCATCCCGAGCACGGTGGCGCAAACGTTTTCGTCACCCTTGGCGGTGACCCGGTCCCGGTCCGCCGGGTTCCGGGTGCACAGCCGCCAGAACGTGTCGGCGTCGGTGGTCACCGAGGCCAGCGGCGACCGTGACGTCGGCGCGATGCGGTCCAATTCCCAGCCGTCGGCGGTCCGCTGAGCCGTCCATTTCCCGCCACCCTGGCCGGTGACGGTGTAGACGACCTGCCTGCCGGTCCGCGCGTCGACGTCGTGCAGAGTGTGCGGCAGCGCCCGCATTAAAATGTCGACCACCGGCCCCCGGAACTCGGAGCCGTCGAGCGTCCGAGCGCCGACGGCCTCGCGGATCTGCTGCTGGTGCACCCAGAACTCGGTGTACTCGCGGGCGACGTCGAGCCACACCGGCGCCGGTTCGTCCCCTGCCCAGCTCACCGGCTCGCCGATGGCGTCGAGGTCGGCGCGGCCCCACATCTCGGCGAGTTGCGAGGTGCTGTCGACCAGCATCGCGAACAGCACTTCGGGGGACAGCCGACGGCACGCGACCACCCATTCGTCGTTGATCCGGTCGAGGAACCGCCCGAAGGGTTCGCCCTCGCGGGGCGCCGTCGTCCGGTAGCCGTCGCGATCGCGCGAAAGCCTGCCGAGTTTGCCGCCCAGGAGGTGGGCGGCGAGATCGTGCACCGTCCAGCCCGTGCACACCGTCGGCGCGCCCCACTGCTCCGCGTCGAGACCGGTGAGGACGTCGAGCAAGGCCTGCTCCTCCCGCGCGAACAGCGGGAGGACGTCGAGCGGTGGACCCCAGCGCGTGAAGCTCATGTATCCATCCAAACACCCACGTCGATCACAATCTCGGCCGTTCTGCCTACTCGCAGGTAGCATCAGCGCGAACGCGAGGGGAGTGCCCGTGAGCAACGATCGACCCGCTGGTGACGACCTGACCGCTTTCGCCAAACGCGCGGGGCGGCTCGCGGGCTGGGCCGCTCGCACGGGAAGGGAATTCACCCGCAAACTCCCCGGTGTCGACATCGCGGAACAGGTCATCAAGCAGGGTGAGCGGCAGCTGCTTTCGGAGTTGCGCCGCCGTCTCGACGAGGTCGACGACCCGTACCACGCCGCGCTCGCCGCCGCGTCCGCGATGAACCGTCCCGACGCCAACGGTTCGCGCCCGGTCGAAGCGACGATCACCCTCGTGCACACGCGCGCCCGGCTCGAGCCGCTCCGCGCGGCGATGGCCGAACTGCTCAACCATTCGATCGGCTTCGGGCGAGAGCGGGCCCGCGAGTACCTCTACGCGATCATCCTGCGGCAGCTGACGCCGGACGAGGCCCGCATCCTCTCCGCGCTTTCCGACGGTTCGCCGTTCCCCGCCGTCGACGTCGCCGAGCGGACCAACCTCGGCGGGGCCGGGCGGTTCGTACTGCGCAACGCCTCCACCGTCGGCAAGGCCGCCGGGGTGACGCTGCCCGACCAGGTGCCCGGCTACCTCACCAGGCTGATCGGGCTCGGCCTGGTCGAGCTGGGCGAAGAGGTCCTGTCGCTGGAGACGCAGTACGAAATCCTGCTGACCGATGAGACCGTCCGCGAGGCGGAGAAGTCGGTCAAGCGGGCCAAGTTCGTCAAGCGCACAGTCCACATTTCCCGGCTCGGCGCCCACTTCTGGCAGGCCTGCGACCCGAGCGCCGGCTGAATCCGGCATGGGTGCGTTCCTCGACGGGATCCTCGCCGACTTCGCCGAGCATTGGCCGATCTACGTCTCCATCCCGATCGTCGCCGCCCTGATCGGCTACACCACCAAACTCGTCGCGATCCGGATGATGTTCCAGCCGGTCGAGTTCGTCGGGATCAAACCGTTCCTCGGCTGGCAGGGCATCGTGCCCAAACGCGCCGCGCGGATGGCGAGCATCGCCTGCGACACGATGACCGAGCAGCTGATCAAACCGGCGGAGGTCGTCGCCCGGCTCGATCCGCGGAGGATCGCGCGTGAGCTCGAGAAACCGCTTCAGGCCGCTGTCGAGGACATCGTGCGCGACGTCGCGGGTCACTACCAGCCGGGGCTGTGGGAATCGCTGCCGGTCGGGATGCAGCGGCTGGTGATCCAGCGCGTCCAGGCCGAGTCGCCGAAGATGGTCGCGGCCGTGCTGGAGCTGATCAAGTCCGATGTGGACAGTGTGTTCGACCTCAAGGGCATGGTGGTCACCGCGCTGGTCAAGGACAAACGGCTGCTGAACCGGATCTTCCAGGAGGCGGGCGACCAGGAGTTCAAGTTCATCGCCCGCTCCGGCATCTTCTTCGGCGGGCTGATCGGCGTAGTCCAGATGATCGCGTGGGTGCTGTTCAAGTTTCCGCTGATCATGCCGCTGTTCGGGCTCTTCACCGGCTGGTTCACCGACTGGCTCGCGCTGCGGATGATCTTCTACCCGATCGAAGAACGCCGGTACTTCGGCGTCCGCTGGCAAGGCCTGTTCCTGAAGCGGCGCGGCGAGGTCGCGGAGGCGTACGGCGCGCTGATCGCGAAGGAGATCATCACCCCGCACAATGTGATCGAGGCGGTGCTGCACGGGCCGCTGTCGGACCGGGTGCTCGGCCTGATCCAGCGTCAGCTCGACGAACAACTCGGACGCCGCGTCGGCGTCGGGAAGCCGTTGGTGGTGTTCGCCGTCGGCAGCAGGCGGTACCAGGACATGAAGCTGAACATCGCCGAGAAGATCATGGACAAGCTGCCGGAGACCATGCGATACATCGAGGACTACGCGACCGATGCGATGGACATCCGGAACGTGCTGGTGACGAAGATGAAGGAACTGTCGCCGCGCGAGTTCGAGGGCTTGCTGCGGCCGGCGTTCCAGCAGGACGAATGGCTCCTGATCGCGACCGGCGCCGTCCTCGGTTTCGCCGTCGGTGAGGCCCAAGTCCTCCTCCTGGAACACTTCGCCGCCTGACCCCCTCCCGCATTTAGTCCTCTAGTTGCGGTAGTTGCGCGTGCAACTACCGCAACTAGAGGACGAAACGCGGGGGCGTCGCGTATCCAGGCACAGCGAACGGGCACCTGATTGCGGGGGCGTGAAACCGCCCTTACGGGCGAACGAATTTCGGCACTGACGGTGGTACGCCGGTTCGGCCGTCCGGTCTAAGGTGCACGGTGCACAAAGCCTCGGGGAGGGCGTACATGGCCGACGCGGGAAGTCCGTGGCCGCAGGAGATCCGGCTGGCGATGACCATGGTGGGCGGGGCGAGCCTCGCGGTCTGGATGGGCGGGGTCGCCACCGAGACCTCACATCTGCTGCGGGCGTCGAGAACGCCGGAATCCGAAGGGCCGTACCGGACCCTGCTCGATCTGCTCAACGCCACCGTCTCGCTCGACGTGCTCACCGGCACGAGCGCGGGCGGTATCAACGCGGCGTGCCTCGGGCTGGCCGAGGCGTTCCGGTCGAGCCCGCAGGTGCTGCGCGACACGTGGATCAGCACGGGTTCGCTCGACAACCTGATCCGCGACCCCGGCGAGAAGGGGCCGAGGTCGCTGCTGAACGGCGACAAGGTGCTGCTGGCGGATCTCAAGGACGCCCTGCACCGGATCACCGACAACGCGACGGTGAAACCGGACTGTCCCGACATCACCGTGTTGCTCACCGGCACGATGATCGACGGCGAGACGACCAGGTTCGACGACGCGCTGGGAAACCTCGTGCGGGACACCGAACATCGTCTGCTGTTCCGATTCGATGGTCCTTTGTGGACGGATGACGTGGTGGGACCGCTCGCGCTCGCGGCACGCTCCACCGCGTCGTTCCCCGGCGCGTTCGAACTTTCCCGGATGCCGATCGGCGAGAAGACCGGGCCGCTGCATCCGGACATGACCAGGTACACCGACGTCACGCGGTCGCATTGGCTCACCGACGGCGGCGTGTTGCTGAACAAGCCGTTGCGCCCCGCGTTGCGGGAGATCTTCGAACGGCAGTCGCATTCGGATGTCCGGCGGCTGCTGTTGTACGTGGTGCCGACGGCGGAACGCGAAGCCGAGCGCGTCGAGGTCGATCCGGAGCGGCCGCCGCTACTGGGCAGTGCGATGAGCAAGGTCGTCGGCACCGTGCTGAGCCAGACGATCAGCGCCGAACTCGAAGACCTGACCCGGCACAACGACGCCGTGGTCCGGACCAGGGGAACCCGCGTTTCCCTTGCCGCGATGGGGGTTCGTGGCGGGCCGGAGACACTCGTCGATCAGCGGCTGATGAACGACTACCGTGACCGGCGGGTGCAGGAGGACGCCACCGCGCTGGTCCGCGAGGCGACCCGCAGGCTCTCGCTGTCCGATGTGGAGGATCCGGGCCGCCAGTGGGCGTCCGGTACGGCGGCGCAGTTGCGCGCGGCCGCGGCGACGGGACTGCGCGACGGTCTGCCGACCGAGCCGCCCGAGGACACCTGCGAGGTCGAGAACCTGGTCGCCTTCCGCACCACCGCGCTCGACGATTCGGTGGCCACCGGTCTCCAGCTGGTGAACGCGGGTTTCCGGCTCGATCCGGCGCCGGAGCAGGCGGTGCGGCTCAACCGCTGCCGCGTGCTGCTGCACGAGGCACGCCGCAGGTCCGCGCGGGGCACCCGGCTCGCGAGCTGGGTCGCCGAGCAGGACCCGCCGCCCGCCGACGTCACGCTGGCCGCCTGGATCGAAGGTCTCGCCAAGGAATGGGCGGCCCTCGGCCGATCGGAAACGCTGAAGGAGGCGTGGCCGATGGTGGTCGCCGCGCTCCGGCAGGCCACGCCGATCCTTTTGCCACTGGCACGGGCGAAACCCGATAGCGAAGCCGCCGACACGGTCAGCACGCTGCTGGCGTGGACCGGGCTCACGTCCGACGACGCGAGCGCCGCCGATCCGATCGTCACCTCGCGCTTGGTGCGCCTGCACATCGCGACCCGCGGCCTGCTCGCGCAGCCGCCGTCGGTCGATCAGCGGGTCGATCTCGTCCAGGTGAGCGCGGATTCGCGGACGCTGCTGGACATGAAGCGGCGCCGCTCGTGGGACAAGCTCACCGGCATGCAGGCCGACTACTTCGGCGCGTTCTACAAGGCGTCATGGCGCGCGAACGACTGGATGTGGGGCCGGGTCGACGGCGCGGGCTGGCTGTTCCAGTGCCTGCTCGACCCGAAACGCCTGCGGCAGCTGCGCGACGTCGTCGGGCGGGAAGCCTTCCGCGCACAGGTCCGGGACGCGTTCAGCAAGATCGGCTGGCGGCAGCCGGGCACCGAAGACGGGCTGTCCCAGGCGGAGGCGGAGGCGTTGCGTGCCCAATTGGCCGGTGAGCTCGCTTTCCTCGGTCTCGACGGCGAACTCGGCGACGTGGACGGGGGGCCCACCCTGCCGATCAGCATGCCGGTGACGGCGATGGTGCTCGCCAGGGTCCGGCAACTGGAGATCGCGCGCGAGGAACTGCCCTGCGTCGGGCTCCATTGCGGATACGACGCGAAAACGGCCAAGGGGAACGGGAAACCGTCGGAGCGGTTCCGGAAGCTGATCGAGCACGAGCCGAAATCCGACGAGCAGGCCCAGCGAGCGTTCCAGGCGTGCCAGGTCTCCGGCGAGCGGTTCGAGCACGAACGCGGGACGATGCTGCTGACGAAGACGCTGGTCAAGGCGGGCGCCGCCGGGATCAACGCGGCCGCGGGGGCGACGCGGGTGCCGAAGTCGGTCCAGCCCGCCGCGACCTTCGCCAAGGCCGCGGGCCGCAGCGCGTGGTGGATCACGCGCGGCGCGGCCACCCTGCCGTCCCCGTGGAACGTGCTCGCCGCGCTGATCACCGTGCTGGCGGGCTTCGTCCTCGGTGGGCAGGGCGGGCCGGTGCTGCAGTGGGTGGGCGTCCCGGTCGCCGCGGGCGCCATCGTGTTCCTGGTGGTCAGCCTGATGACGTTGCGCAAGACGTGGCGGATGGTGCTCACGGTGCTTGGCGTGCTGGCGGGGGCGGGGCTGCTGTTCGCCGCGTTCCTGCCGCCGGTCCGCGACCCGCTGTTCGGCTGGCTCGGCGACGTCGTCGCGGGCTGGCGGCGCGGTGAGGCGCCGGTCTGGTGGCTGATCGTCTGCCTGCTGCTCCTGCTGCCCGCCGTCTGGACGCCGCTGGGTTCCGTATTCCGGCGGCGACGGCGGCGCTGAACGCCAAATTGTGGCCTGACGCTGCGACCGAGTGGTGACCGTTGGTATCGTCACATCCGGTGAGACCGCATCGACGCGGCCTTACCCACGAGTGCTGCGCTTCAAACGTTACCGTTACCTTTGTCACGTGTGTTTCAGGGTTGTCGCAGGTAGCCGCGTTGTCGCCGTCGCGCTGAACTGACCGCGCCCGAATACTCCGGTACGTTTCTTGGACATGTCCGGAAAGCACTTGATCGAATACCCGACCAAGGCAGACGGTGCCGAGCTCTGGCGAATCGCCCGCGATTCGAAGAAACTTGATCTCAACTCGGCCTACGCCTATTTACTGTGGTGCCGCGATTTCGCGGACACCTCCGTCGTAGCGAAAGTCGACGGCACACCGGTCGGTTTCGTGATCGGGTATCGGAAGCAGGACACCGGCTTTGTCTGGCAGGTCGCGGTCGACGCGTCCCAGCGGGGAAAAGGCCTGGCCGGGGCACTGCTCGACGAGCTGTTCAGCCGTCTTGTCGCCCAGGGCGTGCGGTACCTCGAAACGACGATCACCCCGGACAACGAGGCTTCGATCCGGTTGTTCGCCTCGTTCGCCAAGCGGTGGAACGCCACCTTGGAACGGCAGGGCCTGTTCTCCGCGGCGGATTTTCCGGCCGAGGACGGAACGCATGAGCAAGAGGACCTGTACCGAATCGGTCCGCTCAGCAGTCAGTAGAACGTTAAGCCGGGGATCTCAGGGAGAAAGAAAACGTGATGAGCATTTTCGAGGAACTCGAATCCGAAGTACGCAGTTACAGCCGTGGCTGGCCCGTGGTGTTCGACCGGGCTCAGGGGAGCTACCTGTACGACGAAGACGGCAAGGCCTATCTCGACTTCTTCGCCGGCGCCGGCGCGCTCAACTACGGGCACAACAACCCGGCGATCAAGCAGGCCCTGATCGACTACATCGCCCGTGACGGCGTCACGCACGCGCTCGACATGTTCACCGTGGCCAAGCGGGACTTCCTCGAGACGTTCAAGGAAAAGATCCTCGCGCCGCGCGAACTCGACTACAAGATCGTCTTCCCCGGCCCCGGTGGCGCGAACGCGGTCGAGGCCGCGCTGAAGCTCGCGCGCAAGGTGACCGGCAAGGAATCCGTCATCAACTTCACCAACGCCTTCCACGGGATGACGCTGGGCGCCCTTTCGGTGACCGGCAACTCGATGAAGCGCGGCGGCGCGGGTGTCCCGCTGGTGCACGCCACCCCGATGCCGTACGACAACTACTTCGACGGGGCCATCCCGGACTTCCTCTACTTCGAGAAGCTGCTCGAAGACTCCGGCAGTGGCCTGAACGAGCCAGCCGCCGTCATCGTCGAAGGCGTACAGGGTGAAGGCGGCATCAACGCCGCGCGCGTCGAGTGGCTCAAGGCGCTGGACGACCTGTGCAAGAAGCACGGCATCCTGCTGATCCTCGACGACGTCCAGATGGGCTGCGGCCGCACCGGCCCGTTCTTCAGCTTCGAGGACGCGGGTATCAAACCCGACATCGTCTGCCTGTCGAAGTCCATCGGCGGCTACGGCATCCCGATGGCGCTGACGCTGATCCGCCCGGACCTCGACGTCTGGGAGCCGGGTGAGCACAACGGCACCTTCCGCGGCATCAGCCCGGCGTTCGTCACGGCGACCGAGGCGCTGCGCGTCTACTGGAGCGACGACGAGCTGGAGAAGTCGACCAAGGCCAAGGGTGAGCGCATCGCCGCCGCGTTCGAAGGCATCGTCGAGGCGTACTCCGAAGCGAAGCTGCTCGCGAAGGGCCGCGGGCTGGCCCGCGGTCTCGAGTTCGCCAACGGTGACCTGGCGGGCAAGGTCTGCGCCGCCGCGTTCGAGCGCGGACTGCTGATGGAGACCTCCGGCCCCGACGGCGAGGTCATGAAGCTGCTGCCGCCGCTGACGCTGACCGACGAAGAACTCACGAAGGGCCTGTCGATCATCGACGAGTCCATCGCCACCGTCCTGAACTGACCGCCCTCAACCGAGAACGAGAAGGAGTTTTCCGTTGCTTGTCCGCACACTCGACGAGGTCACCGACACCGACGCCGACATCAAGACCCCGAACTGGCGAAGCAAGCGCGTCGTGCTGGCCAAGGAGGGCGTCGGCTTCTCGGTGCACGAGACCACGCTTTACGCCGGGACGGTCAACGACTTCTGGTACGCGAACCACATCGAGGCGGTGTTCATCACCTCCGGTGAAGGCGAGCTGGAGAACACCGCGACCGGCGAGGTCTTCCAGCTGAAGCCGGGCACGTTGTACCTGTTGAACGACCACGACAAGCACCAGGTCCGGCCCAAGACCGAGATCAAGTGCGTCTGCGTGTTCAACCCGCCGATCACCGGCCGTGAGGTCCACGACGAAAACGGCGTGTACCCGCTCGTCACGGAACCCTGAAATCGCTCGAGGAGGCGACTGCATTGACGCTGACCGACACCCGAGTCGACGACAACTACCCGACCCGCGTCACGGGTAAGCCCGAACACCTGCCCAGGACGCACCCCACCGTCTGGGGCGGCGAGGCCGACGGTCCCATCGACGCGGCCACGCTCGCCAACCACGAAACCCGCGGTTACACCGTCGTCGACCGGTTGTTGTCGCCTGGCGAGGTCCAGACGTACTGGCAGGAACTCGTCCGCATCTCGTCGGGGGACCACCACGACGACGAACGGGTCATCACCGAGGCCAAGACCGGTGAGGTCCGCTCCATTTTCGACGTCCACGAGACCAGCGAGCTGATCGCGGAACTCGTCCGCGACCCCCGCGTGCTCGACCGGGCCAGGCAGATCCTCGGTTCCGAGGTCTACGTCCACCAGAGCCGCGTGAACTACATGCCCGGCTTCAAGGGCACCGGGTTCTACTGGCACTCGGACTTCGAGACCTGGCACGCCGAGGACGGCATGCCGTCGCCGCGAGCGGTCAGCTGTTCGATCGCGCTCACCGACAACTACCCGTTCAACGGCGGGCTGATGGTGATGCCCGGTTCACAGCGGACCTTCGTCCAATGCGCCGGGGAAACCCCCGAGAACAACTACAAGAGTTCACTGAAAGAGCAGCGGGTCGGTGTTCCCGGCGAGGATGACATCACCGAACTCGCCGCCGAATACGGAATCGATCAATTCACCGGACAGGCCGGTTCGGCGCTCTGGTTCGATTCGAATGTGATGCACGGTTCGTCGAACAACATCACCCCGTTCCCGCGGTCGAACATCTTCGTGGTGTTCAACAGCGTCGAGAACGCGCTGCGGGAGCCGTTCGCCGCGATCGAACCGCGTCCGGCGTTCATCGCCGGTCGTGACTCGACCCCCCTGTCGCGCTGACGAACCGCAGGTCGTGAAGGCCATGCTGGGGCGCCTGTAGTCGTCGGTGTGCGCCCTGTTACGTTGTCGTCTACGTGAGCGGGCCAGTGGGCTCGCACGCGTTGGTGTTGTCGACGGACGAACGGGTTCTTCGCTCGGGGTGAGCCCACCCGGACGGACGTGGACGCCGATGTCCGGTGTGGGTCGCGCCCCCAGGCGGCCCAAATCGGACATCCCCCGGCTCCGTGCCATCAGATCGGGACTGATGGCGCGGAGCCTTTTTATTGTCGCGCGCTGACGAAGACGTTCCGCAGGGCGCGCGGGGTGAAGTCTCCCCGTCGCGCTAGACGGGTCCGCCGGTCGTCTTACCTTGGCTCGCGAGAGCGTCCGGGATTCCATCAGATGTCCCCAATGCGGCATTGGAGACGCCCAGTGTCCCCAATGTGGCATTGGTGGCGTGGGGCTCCGGCGCCCGATATACCGCCCTTTCCCTCGCGTTTTCTGGTTGGCGGCGTCTTCGCGCGGTAGGTTGGCTACTCCGGTAAGGGGAGAGATCGGGAGAGGGGGTTCGTCATGGGCGAAAGCGGTTCCCCTGCCCGTTTCCAACTCCTCGGTCCCGTCCGGCTCCTCGACGGTGAACGGCCGATCCCCGTCGGTGGTCCCGGCGTCCGCGGCCTGCTCGCACTGCTGGCCTTGAAGGTCAACAAGGTCGTCGCGCTCGACGAGATCATCGACGCGCTCTGGGGCCACGACCCGCCTGCCACGGCCCGCACGATCGTCCACGGCAACGTCTCCCACCTGCGGCGCGTGCTCCGGGAAATCCAGGGCGGCCATCCGCGCGGCGCCCGGATCCTCACCGCGCCACCCGGCTACCAGCTCACCGTCGAACCCGGCCGGATCGACGTCCACCGCGCCAGGGCACTGCTGGATCGGGCGTCCGCCGAAGATCCGGACAAGGCTTCCGAACTGCTCGCCGAGGCCCTCGCGCTCTGGCAGGGTCCCGCGCTCGCCGGCGTGCCGGGTTCGGTCCGCGCTCCAGAACTGGAGGATCTGCGGCTCGCCGTCCACGGTGCCAGGGTCGACGCGGATCTCGAACTCGGCAGGCACGCGGAACTGATCGTCGAACTCAGCCCGCTGGTCCGGGCCAACCCGCTCGCCGAGCGCACGGCGGGCCAGCTGATGCGCGCGCTCTACCACGCCGGGCGCCGTGGCGACGCGCTGGAGCTGTACCGCACGGTGTCCAGGGCGACCCTGCGCACCCTCGGCGTCGAACCCGGCGCGGATCTGCGCTGGCTGCACGAACGCGTCCTGAACGACGACCTGCCGGTCAAGGTCGTCGCGGAACCGAAGCCCGAAGCGCAGCCTGTCCAGCAGTTGCCGCCCGCGGTGCCGAACCTCGCCGGCCGCGAAGCCGATCTCGCCTGGCTCGACGAACTCGCCGAGCGGGCCGAGGCGGGCGAGACCGCGGTCGGCCTGGTCACCGGGACCGCCGGGATCGGTAAGAGCAGCCTGGTGGTGTGGTGGGCGCATCGCGCCGCCCGCCGCTTCCCCGACGGCATCCTTTTCGCCTCGCTGCGGGGTTTCGACCCACATCACCCGCCGCTGGAGCCCGCCGACCTGCTCACCCAGTTCCTGCTCGGACTCGGTGTCCCCGCCGACGGTGTCCCCGAGCAGGTCCACGAACGCATCGCCCTCTACCGCTCGATGATCGCCGGGCGCCGGATGCTGGTGATCCTCGACAACGCCCGCTCCGCCGAGCAGGTGCGGCCCCTGCTGCCGCCCGGGTCGCGGTCGATGGCCCTGGTGACCAGCCGCTCCAGGCTCGACGGGCTGGCCGTGTCCAACGCCGCCAAACTGCGTGTCCTCGGCACGCTCGCGCCCGGTGACGCCGTCCGGCTGATCGAGGAATTGGCCGGGCCCGCCGGGTTCGACCTCAACCACGCGCTCGCCCGGCTCTGCGGTTATCTCCCGCTCGCGCTGCGGATCGCGGGCGCCCGGCTCGCCGCCAGCGCGCAGTGGTCCGCGCAGGATCTGGTCGACGAACTCGGCAACGAACGGACCAGGCTGGCCGCGCTCGACGTCGAGGGCCCGGACGACGGGGTCCGCGCGGCGTTCGACGTCTCGTTCCGCGGGTTGCCTGCCGAAGTCGCGAACACGTTCCTGCGGCTCGGCGTGGTCCAGTGCGTTTCGGCCGGTTCGCATCTCACGGCCGCGATCGGCGGGATCACCGTCGCCGAGGCGCGGCGGCATCTGCGGGTGCTCGCCGCGCACAACCTGCTCGCCGAAACCGGCCGCGACACCTTCGCCCCGCACGACCTCGTTCGCCTGTTCCTGCGTGAGCTGGCGGAGAACGAACTCGACGAGGCTGATCGGGAAGACGTGCTGTGGCGCTCGGTGCGGTTCTATCAGGCCGTCGCCGACCGGGCCAGGCGGAAGATGCTGCGCATCGTCGACCCCCTCGACTTCACCGACGTCCTCACTGACGCGCAGACGCCGCCGATGAACTCCTTCGCCGAAGCGCAGGACTGGTTCGCCGCGGAGTGGGAGAACCTGGTCGAGGTCCTCGAAGCCGCCCGCGCCGGCGGGCGCCACGACGACGTCTGGCGGCTGGCGAGGGTCGCGCACACCTATCGCGCGGTGTACCCGCTGCTGGACGAATGGACCCGGCTGGTCGAGATCGGGCTGGAGGCCGCCGAGCGGTCCGGCGACGTCCTCGGCCGTTGCTGGATGCTGATCTCGCGCTGCGCCATCGCGCTCACTTTCGAGCTGCCACAGGGATGTCTCGCCGACGCCGAACGCGCGCTGGAACTCGCGAGCGCGATCGGCGACAACCGGCTGATGGTCTCGGCGAACATCCACCTCGGCTCCGCGCTGACCCTCCTGGGACGCCACGACGAGGCCATCGCGACGTTGCGGCAGGCGGTCGAGGAGACCGAGCGGACCGGTGACCTCCAACTGCGCGGGCAGGCGCTCAACAACTGCGCCGAGGCCGAAAAACGGGCCGGGCGGTTCATCGAGGCGATCGGGCACCAGGTCGCTTCGCTGGAGATCGACCGGACCCTCGGCGACGAAAGCTACGCCGTCGTCTCACTGAACAACCTGGCCGAGCTGAGCATGCGGATCGGTGAACTCGCCGCCGCCGAACGGTATGTCTGGGAGGCCGTGGACCTGACGATCAGCAGGCGGTTCGTCCTCCAGGAGGGCGTGCTGCGGTTGACCTTGGGCAGGGTGCTGCGAGCCGGGTCGGATGTGGACGGTGCCCGCGAGCAATTCGCGCTCGCGCTGAAGATCCTCTCCGACGCCAATCCCAAGCTCGCCGGGCTGGTCCGTGCGGAACTCACGGACCTCGGCGAAAGTCCGTGAGTGATCCTTAGCGGATTCTTAGTGGCCTCGCCTCTTGCGCGCGTAGGGTCCCGTTCAGTGTCGATCGAGCCCTAGGGGAGGGGCATGCGGTAGCGATCGGCGCTCGGGCGGTTCCCTTCCGGGGCCGTCTGAAGAGTCGCCAGGAGCGGCTCGTGGCGGTCCGGCCGGTGGAGGTGGGGGCGATACCGGCCGGCCGCCAGGCGGCCTCCCGCGTTTAGTCCTCTAGTTGCGGTACTTGTCCGTGCAACTACCGCAACTAGAGGACTAAACGCGAGGTCAGCCGGTGCTCGCGGTGCACAGGGCGATGGTCTGGCCCTTGCTCTCCGCCACCTTCCGGCCGTTGACCAGTATCGTGCAGGCGATCTGGTTGCTGACCGACGAGTTCCGGGTGTCCGCGGTGACGGTGAGCAGGTAGTCACCCGAGTTGAAGGACGCCGTGCCACGCCATTCGTCGGTGCTGGCCGGGGTCGTTTCGGTCCGCTGCTGGTTGAGCGAGCCGAACCGGACGGTCGCGCCGCCGGAAGCGCTGACGACGAACTCGACGGTGTTCTTGTCCGCGGCGACCGCCGGGATGCGCAGTCCCGACTCACCAGTAGCGAAGAAACTGGTGTAGACCAGTAACCCGGCAGCGGCCACCAGTCCCGCGATGGAAAGCGCGAGCCCCGCTACTCCCATTCCCTTCTTGTCCGCTTCACCCTTCTTGATTTTGGTAAGACCGATCACGGAAAGAGTTATTCCGATCACGGCGAGCGGCCACGCGGCAATCCCCGCGAGGGGGACGAAGGCGACCCCCAGTGCCGCGAGCCCGACCAGGAAACCGGCGATGACCAGGCCGTTTTTGGGCTTTCGGTGCCGGGTCCCGTGCGTGGTGAAGCCCGGGCCGTAGCGGGTGGCCGGTGGATGCGGGAGAGGTGGATCGGTCGGCATACATGCCCTTTCGGAGGCTTCCGTCCGAAGACGTTAACCCATCGTTCGGGGCAATGGCCGAAATTGTTACCTGCCGGAAAAAGTCATCATTAAACGATGATCAAGCGGTTATTGATATTTTCTGACGAGAATTGTGGCACCGCCCGAATGTCGGAAATCCGATCACTGATCGAACAGACTGACTTCGGGGGTGATCTCCAGCAGTTCGTGCACCGGGCGGCCGCGGCGGCCGTCGATGGTCGTGGTGCGCACGACGCGCAGCCGCGCGGTCACCGGCCGGTCCAGGTTCTCCTTGATCTCGTCGAGCAGATCCGGCGCGACCGCGCCCTGGATCGTGCCGCCCGATTCGCGTTCGAGATAGAAGATCCGGCGCCGGGTGCGGACGCCGTCCAGCCTGCCGCTGACCGTCTCGTAGCCGACGGCCTCCCGTGACTCACGCAGGCTCCCGGACAGGACCCGCGCCTGCTCGGTGGTCATGCTGCGGGTCAGTTCCTCGCCGGCGGTCGGGGTCAGCGCCATGCCGATCCCGGAGTGTTTGCTGACCGCGTTGACGATGTCGCTGACCGCGTTGCGGACGGTGTCGCGCTGCAGCAGCACCGCGTCCAGCGCGCCGTCGTCGGAACCGTTGGCAGGCAGGAAGTCGCACAGTTCCTTGACCGCGCGCTCGGACAGCGACTCGATGCCGTCGTGGATGAGCGCGTCGTCGAGCGCCGGTTCCGGGAAACCGAAGAAGATCGCGTTGCCCGCCTGGCCGCGCTGGATCAGCGGGGCCTTCTCCCGGTCCGCGGGCTGGACGATGGTCACCTCACCCGACGGGTTGCGGATGATGTGCCCGATCTTCGCCGTCGCGTCCTGCAGCGCGCGGCTGATGTCAGAGAAGGTGTACGCGTCGAGATGCGACTCGCCGATCACGGATACGCGAAGCAGCGGCGAACGGGACGTCCGCTCGAACTTCGCGTACGCGGCCATCGCCGACGCGCGGGCGAGGTCGTCGAGCCAGGTGCCGCCGGGGATCTCGTCGGCGATGCGCCGGAATTCGTTTTTCACCAGATCACTTCCGGAATCCCCCTGCCACCCGATGCCCACACTTCCTCCCAGATCTCCTCGTCGCCGGGGCGGCAAAGGAAGCCGTCGAGCATGCCGCCCACGGGCTGGACCTGGTCGAGGTACATGGCGGGCTGCCCGACGATGACCCCGCGCAGCGTCAGCAGTCCGTACAGCGCCGAGCGGCCCGTGTCGTCGAGCCGTTTGAGCGCACCCCATTCGTCCGGGATCAGCACCACGTCGAGCCCGAGAGGCGCGTGCGGGGTCCTGGCGGTCAGGGCGCCGCCGATCCACGCGCGGCCGGTCGGCATGATCCGCCGGGCCACCCCCAGGTAGCTGTTCAGCGCGCTGAACAGGATCTCACGATCGTTCTGATGCGGTGCGTCGAAGACCAGCCGCTCGTAGACATCGGCCAGATCGGCGGGATGGCGGCCCGGAGGCAGCAAGTTGTGCGGCGTCCAATAGGGGAGCGCCAATCGGAGCCTCCTTCGTGTGCCGGGGCTCCCGATCGAAGAAACGTACCCGGCGTCACGCTCACAGTGCGTAGCCGAATTTACCAGGCGGGTGTCAGCCGCCCTGCCCCGGCCGGTGCTCCGGCACCCGCCTGGCGGGCGGCCAGTCCTCGTCACTCGGCCAGACCGGCTCGGGTTCGTGGCCGTGGGTGCCGTTCCGGCCCGCCGGTTCCGGCTCCTCCGGGGGGTAGACCGGTCGCACCGGTTCCGGCGTCAGCTGGCCCTCGCGGTGGCCTTCCGCCTCCTGGTCGAACAGTTCGTCGTCGTCCTGGATCCGCGCGGGCGGGAGGAACTGCGTCTGCTCGGCGGACAGCAACTCGGGCACGGGCTCCGGCTCCGGCTCGACATGGGCCGGGGCGGCGCGCTCCGGTTCGGGGGCCGTTTGCTCTTGCCGTTCGCCACGCGTCAGCAGCCAGGTGACACCGCAGCCGAGGGCGAAGGAGATGAGCAGCCAGAGCCAGATCTGCCCGAAGAGCCAGAGCATTCAGCCATCACCTCTGTTCTGCCGTGATGTCGACGCGGCGGCCCTCGCCACTCGCACCGCCGGAGTTCTCGCGTTCGGTGGAGTACGCCTGGTCGCGCTCGACCCCGTTGCGCTCCAGCAGCCGTTCCACCGTCTTCGCCCGGTTGAGCGAAAGCTTCTTGTCCGAACCGGTCGCCACCTGCCCGGTGATCCGGAACCGCAGTTCACGCGGAGCCTCCGTGAGCAGCTTCGCGATCTCCAGCGCGCCGCGCTCGCCGTCCGCCGTGAGTTCGGTGTTGTCCGGTTCGAACGTGATCGGCGTGGCTGTGAGCAGACGGTCGATCTCGGCCTGGAAACCGGCCTTGTCCGTCGGCTTGGCCGAAGTCGGCGGCGGGCTGGGCGGCGGGCTCGGCGGCGGGCTCGGCGGAGCGGGGCTCGACGGCTCGCCGCTGGTCGTCACCGGTCCGGCAGGCGGGGCGGTGTCGCCGGAGATCTCGACCGTGCGCACCCCGTCGACCCGCTGGATGGCGTCCATCGCCTGCACGGCCTTGTTCGGCGCGAAACCGGTGAGGTTCGCGTCGCGGCCGGAGAAGCTCACCTGACCGCCGGATACACCGACGTCGGCCAGCGCGTTTTTCGCGCGCGCCGTCAGCTCGGCCTCGATGTCATCTGAGGCCGACCATACGGAAATCGCCGTCAAAGCGAGCGTGACCAGCAGCGCTGTAGGCAGCAAGCGGCTCCAGCGTGTACCGGGCATGAAGGAACTGTAAGCCGCGTCCGGCCGGTTAGCGACCCGGCTTTCACACCGTCCGGCCCGACGTCAGGGGACCGTTGGGACGAATCCGCGGGTGTTTTCCGGTGCGCTGTCGATCGTCTTCGGCCAGTGGTGCGTGTCCCTGGCCTGCGACGTCGGGGGCGAGGTGCCCAGTCGGCGCGCCGGACCCGTGCCGCTTCCAGCGTGGGGTCACCGGCGGGTCGGGACACAACCCTCTTGAGTGACATCGCTCGGTCTCATCGGAGCGCGCGGTGGTCGCTTGAGTGTGTCGCGCCAGGGGCAGCCGGAGAGCGGGTCGCCGCGACGCGAAGGGGACTTTCCCCGCATGCCATGCGGGGAAAGTCCCCTTCAGCCCCCGTCAGGATGCGCAAGGCTCAGTGCTCCGGAGTCAGCTCGCGTGGTGGTGGATCTCCCGCAGCGTTTCGGCCGGGATGGCGACGCCCGCCGACTCGATCTGCTCCAGCGGGAGCAACGGCGCGAGTTCGGGGCGCTTCGGCGACAGGCCGTCGCCCATGGACTCACCCCTGAGCTGACGCCGGATCCATGGCAGCAGGTGCGCCTTCGTCCATTCGAGGTCCGAGCGGCGCGACGTGATCCAGGTGCTCGGCTGCTCGGACGCCGGCCACGGCTCGCGCCAGTCGTCGGCGACCGGGACGCCGACCACCTCGGCCGCGCGCAACGCGATCCGCCGGTGGGCCTCGGGGGTGAAGTGCAGCCGGTCGCCGCTCCAGGCGCGGCGGTCGTGCAGCGGGGCCATCGCCCACAAGTCGACCAACTTCGCGCCGTGGCGGTCGGCGATCGCCCACAGATGCGCGTTGTAGATGCCGACCTTGCCGCGCAGGACGTGCATCACGGACAGGTACTTGGTGTCCGGCCCGTTGAAGATGAGCACCGGGATCCCGGCCTCGCGCAGCTTGGCGACCCCCGCCTCCAGCCGCGCGGCGACGGCGTCCACGTCCGCGCCGGGCACGATGATGTCGTTGCCGCCCGCGCACAGCGTGACCAGGTCGGGTTTCACCTCGAGGGCGATCGGCAACTGCTCTTCGAGGATCTCGTCGAGCGTCTTCCCGCGGAGGGCGAGGTTCGCGTACTGGAAATCGGGCCTGCCTTCGGCCAGGATCTCCGCGAGCCTGTCCGCCCAGCCCCTGAAGGTGCCGTCCGGCAGATCATCGTTGAGTCCTTCGGTGAAGCTGTCACCGATCGCCACGTAGCTGTCGAAGCCGTACACGTTGGGTCCCCTTCCGTCCGTGTGCCCCCGGTGGGTACTTGTACACCACAACGAACAGCTGAGAGCGCCCCTGCCATCCCACCCGAGCGAAACCCGTGGTTCAGTCCGTTGACACAGTCTCTTATTTTGTCGGACTTCCCTGCATCTCCATTACTGGGACGTACACTCCTGGGCTGCGGAGATTCCCCTCAAGTGGACGTAAAACGGACACGTGATGTGGCGAACGTCTCCCCGCCCGGGTGTTCGGGCTCATGGATCCGGCAGGCTGTAAGGGTGACCTATCGACCCCCGCGCGAGTCGCTCGCCCAGATCCTCGGCGGGCGGCGTGGCGCCATCGACGCGAGTGCCCCGCCCGCGGCCTTCGTCATCGGCTGGCTGATCGCGGGCCAGTCGATCGCCTGGGGCGCCGGGGTGGCCATCGGGGTGGCGGTGCTGCTCGGCGCGTACCGGGTCGCGCGCGGTGACAAGGCGCGCGCGGTCGTGGTGAGCCTCGCCGCGGTGATCGCCGCCGCGCTGATCGCCCTGCACACCGGCCGCGCCGAGGACTTCTTCCTCATCCAGCTGCTGTCCAATGTGGCCAGCGCGCTGCTGTGGGCGGCCAGCATCGTGATCCGGTGGCCGTTGCTCGGCGTCGTCGTCGGGCTCGTCATCGGGCAGAAGACCCGCTGGCGCCACGATCCCGCGCTGCTGCGCGCGTATTCGCGGGCGAGCTGGGTGTGGGTCTTCCTGCAGTACACGCTGCGAGTCGTCGTTTACGGCTCGTTGTGGTGGAGCGGGCAGGTGGTCGCGCTCGGCATCGCGCGGACGGTCCTGTCCTGGCCGCTGGTCGCGGTGACGGTCGCGGTGAGCGGCTGGGTGCTTTACCGCACACTGCCGCCGGAACATCCCGGTCTGCGGGTCGCGGAAGGCGACGCGGGCGCTGACGCGGCTGGCGAGAACCCCTCCGGCTCCGAGCCCGACGGGCTACCCAGGACATAAGGCGGCCCCCGGCGAGGGGGGAGGGTCCGGGGGCCGGGTCCTACGGTACCCGGAGTTCGGGCCCGGAGTCGATGGTTTGGTCTTTTGGGGCTCTTTTTTGGTGTTTTTCACGGGTGCGCCGGCCGCGGCGCACCTTCCCCGTACGCGTCGACGGCGGCGAGCCACGCGGCGCCGAGTACGCCGTCGGTGCTGGTCAGGACCTCGAGCCCGGCGAGTGCGGCGCGGACTTTCGCGCCGACCGGGCCGTTCGGCGACAACACACTGCCCACGAGGACGACCGGCGTGTTCTCGCCGGGATCCCGCGCGGTCATGAGGTTCGTCACCAACAGGGCGGCCGCGCGGGTGGTGATGTCGTCCGCCGCCGGGTCGCCGTCGCGGTCGGCCTCGCTGACGAACGGGGCGAACCTGGCGAGCCGGATCGGCGCTTCGGCGTTGACGCTCGTGATGAGCGCGCGCCACAGCGCGGCCCGGTCGCCCGCCGGGTCCACTGCGGACGGTCCAAGCGCTTCGGTGAGCACGGCGCCCGCGAGCGGGCCGGGTTCACCACCGAGACCCAAAGTATCCAAAGTGGAGCGAACGGCCTCGCGGCCGAGCCAGTAGGCCGAGCCTTCGTCGCCGAGCAACCAGCCGTAACCGCCGGCGGTGGAGATCATCCGCCTGCCGCGGACCCGTCCGGCGATCGACCCGGTGCCTGCCACGAGTACCGAACCGTCCGGCGCGGAAGTGGCCGACGCGTAGGCGACTTCGGAGTCGGGGACCGTCCGCACAGGACTGATTCCCGCGTTCTTCCACGCGGTTTCGAAGATTTCCGCGATCGTCGGATCACTCAGTTTGCTGACGCCCGCCATGCCGACGACACACGCCGCCGTCGCGGCCGGGTCCGACCTTCCCAGCGCATCGGTGATCGCGCTCGTGATCCGCGCCGCGGCTTCGGCAGGCGGATGGGAGTTGGGATTCGCCCCGCCCGCGCGCCCGGAGCCGAGGACGGCGCCGGAGGCGTTGACGACGATCGCTCGCGTCGACGTGCCCCCGGCGTCCACCCCTATGACATGACTCACCGGGTCTTGGTCACCTTGAGCAGCCCGCGGGGGCTGTCCGGGTCACCGCCGCGCGCCAGTGAAAGGCCGAGCGCGATCCGCTGGATGGGCAGGATCTCCAGGATCGGGGCGACCTCTTCGGCCGAAGGGGCGACACCGATCCGCAGGGCCGCGGGAACGTCGGCCGAAGCGGAACCGACCGCAAGCACGTCCGCGCCGCGCTTGCCGACGGCCTCGAGGACCTCCTGCATCGCGCCCACTCCGTGTCCCTGGCTCGTCACGGCGAGCACCGCTGTCTCGCCGTCGACAGCGGCGACCGGACCGTGCAACAGGTCCGCGCCGCTGTACGCGCGGGCCGCGAGGTAACTGGTTTCGGCCAGCTTCAGGGAACCTTCCAGCGCCGAGGCGTAGGAGTAGCCGCGGCCGGTGGTGAGCACCCGGTCGACGAACCGGTAGCGGTCCACCGCGCGCTGTACGTTTTCTTCGGCGCCTTCGAGGGTCTGCCGCGCGAGTTCGCCCAGCTTCTCCGCGTCCTCGCCCTTGCCGCCGCGGACCGCGTCGATCAGCAGGTAAAGGGAGAGCAAGGTGGCCGAGTACGTCTTCGTGGCGGCCACGGCCTTTTCCAGCCCCGCGCCGATGTCGACACCGAGTTCGGCGGCGGCACGCAGCGGCGACTCCGGGGTGTTGGTGACCGAGACGGTCAGCGCTCCCTGGCGACGCGCGGTTTCGGTGACCTCGATGAGATCCGGGGAACCACCGCTTTGGCTTACTGTGATGAAGAGAACGTCCCGCAGATCGGGACGGGCGCCGTACAACGTCGCGGTGGAGGGCGAGACGAGACCGCAGGGGAGACCGAGGAGTACTTCGATCAGGTACTTCGCATACAGGGCGGCGTGGTCGCTGGAGCCGCGGGCGGCGAGCAGTGCGAACCTGGGCGGGCGCTTGGAGATGGCTTCGGCCACCTCGGCGATTTCGGCCTGTCGCTCCACGATTCCTGCCAGAATGGCGGGTTGCTGGGAGATCTCCGCGGCCATGTGCTCGCCGGGGCGCTGTTCGGTCATCTCGTTCCCTTCCACCGGGACGTACTTCGTCCCCCGAGTAGGTCTAGACCAATGCTAGCCCGAATGGACGTTTGTGGTGAAGGGTACGTTTCCTAGCGGGGCAGGTGCGCGTTTGAGTGGGAAGGCTTAGGGAGTCGGTCATGCTGGAGACAACCACCGCGGGTGAGGCGGGCACTACGGCAGGGATGCGCGGGCAGCGCGAACCCAAGTACTGGGCGCTGAAACAGCATCTGCTCGATCTGCTCGACGCGTTGCCGCCGGGTTCGCCGATTCCGACGGAACGGGCACTGGCGGGGGAATTCACCGTTTCGCGCACCACGGTCCGGCAGGCGCTCGCCGACCTGACCGCCGAGGGCAGGCTCCACCGCGTACAGGGCAAGGGCACTTTCGCCGCCGAGCCGAAACTCGCGCAGCGCCTGCAGTTGTCGTCCTACACCGAGGACATGCGCAAGCAGGGCCTCAAGCCGTCGTCGAAGCTCCTGGAGATCGACGAACTGCCGGTGGAGGCCGATCTGGCGAAACTGCTCGGAATCCGGGTCGGCGCGAAGATCCTTCGCCTTCGCCGTCTCCGGCTGGCCGATTCGCAGCCGATGGCGCTGGAGACCACACATCTCCCGCTCGGCCGGTTCCGCGGTTTGCGCAAACACGTTTCCGCAGGTGGTTCGCTGTACGCCGTACTGAGGGAGTACTACGGCGTGGAGCTGGAAAGGGCCGAGGAAACGATCGAGACAGCGCTTGCCGGGCCACACGAGGCGGAGATGCTGGGCGCCGATGTCGGAATGCCGATGTTGCTCCTTTCGCGGCATTCTTTCGCCACCGACGGAAAACCGGTCGAGTTCGCCCGAGCGATCTACCGGGGCGATCGTTACAAGTTCGTCACGACGCTACTGCCTGACGAGTCAGGTATTTCCGGGAAATGACCCATTCCCGGAAAACGCCGGGAATTCCGCGGTGGCCCGGTGTCCCCGGTCATGATTCAGTCGTCCCATGACTGACACGGCGGCGGGCATCCGCTGGGGGACGCCGGTGGCGCGCGGCGTGCTCGCGACCACCATCGTGGGTTCGGGCATGGCGATGCTCGACGGGACGATCATCAACGTCGCCCTGCCGAGGATCGGCGAAGAACTCGAAGCGTCCGTCGCGGGCCTGCAATGGATCCTCGACGGCTATCTGCTCGCGCTCGCCGCGCTGATCCTCGTCGCCGGTTCGCTCGGCGACCGCTACGGACGCCGCCGGATGTTCATCGTCGGCGTCGTCTGGTTCGGGATCGCGTCCGGGCTGTGTGCCGCCGCGACGACGACCGAGCTGCTCGTCGCGACCCGGATCCTCCAGGGGATCGGGGGAGCTTTGCTCACGCCCGGCTCGCTCGCGATCCTGCAGGCGTCCTTCGCCCACGACGACCGGGCCCGCGCGATCGGCGCGTGGTCCGGGCTCGGCGGGATCGCGGCGGCGATCGGCCCGTTGCTCGGCGGCGTGCTGGTGCAGGTGTGGTCGTGGCGGCTGGCGTTCCTGATCAACCTGCCGCTGGCCGCCGTCTGCGTCCTGCTCGCCAAGCGCTACGTGCCCGAGTCCCGCGACGAGGAGGCGACCGGGCATCCGGACTTCACCGCGGCCGCCGTCGGCGCGATCGGGCTCGCCGGGCTGACCGGCGCGCTGGTCGAGGCGCCCGGACGCGGCATCGGGGACATCGTCGTCCTGGTCTCCATCGTCCTCGGCGTCGCGGGGCTGGGGGCGTTCCTGGTGATCCAGCACCGCTCCGCCGACCCGCTGGTGCCGCCGAAACTATTCCGCGACCGGACGTTCAGCCTCGCCAACGCGCTCACCTTCGTCGTCTACGCCGCGCTCGGCGGCGTGATGATGCTGATGGTCATGCAGTTGCAGGTGTCGCTCGGCTATTCGCCGACCGAGGCGGGGCTCGCCGGGCTGCCGATCACCGTCATCATGCTGGTGTTCTCGGGCCGGTCGGGTGCGCTGGCGCAGCGGATCGGCCCGCGGGCGCAACTGGTCGCCGGCCCGATCCTGGTCGGCGTCGGGATGCTCCTGCTGATGCGTGTCGGGCCGGGGTCGACGTACCTCGGCTCGGTGCTGCCCGCCGTAGTCGTGTTCGGTGCCGGGCTGGCGACGGTCGTCGCGCCGGTGACCGCGACCGTGCTCGCCGCCGCGCCGGACCGCTACGCCGGGGTGGCGTCCGGCGTCAACAACGCCATCGCGCGGTCCGGCGGGCTGCTCGCGATCGCCGTGCTGCCCGCCGTGGCCGGACTGTCCGGTGCCGCCTACACCGATCCGGTGGCGCTGACCTCGGGCTGGCGGACGGCGTTGCTGGTGTGCGCGGCGCTGGCGATCGGGGGTGGGCTGATCGCGCTCGGCATCCACAACGGTGTGCTCGACACGCCTTCCAATGACGACCCCGACGACCCCGACGACCCCGCGGACACCGACGAATCGCCCCACCCGGGTGAGTGTCTCCACTGCGGGGTCGACGCGCCGCCGACGCACGTCCGTCCCACCGGCCACCCGACCTGAGTGCCGCGACCGGACGGACGTCACGCGTGATGTCCACCCCATCACGCGTGATGTCCACCCCATCACGCGTGTTGTCCACCCCATCACGTGTGTCTTCCGTTTGGACACACGTGTCGGCACTAAGCCAGGATCCCGGCCAGCGTGGCCGGGTCCATGTTGCCGCCGGAGACGACGGAAACGGTCTTGCCCTCGGGTAGTTCGCCGCGGTGGAACAGGTACGCGGCGGTCGCGGTGGCGCCGCTCGGTTCGGCGATCAGGCGGGCGCGGTGTGCCAGCGTCCGGACGGTCTCCCGGATCTCCTCCTCGGAAACCGTGATGACGTCGTCCAGCACCGACTGGAGGTGGGCGAAGGTCAGGTCCGACGGCTGGGCTCGCAGGCCGTCGGCGATGGTCCGCGCCCGCAGGTCCATCGGCCATTCGATCCGCCTGCCCGCGCGCAGCCCCTCGGCGGTGTCGGCCGCGAGTTCGGGCTCGACGCCGATGACCTTCGCGCCGGGGAGCAGCGCCTTGATCACCGTGCCGACGCCAGAGGCCAGCCCGCCGCCGCTGAGCGGGACGAGCACGACGCCGGCGTCCGGCAGGTCTTCGGCGATCTCCAGGCCGATCGTGCCCTGTCCGGCGATGACGTCGCGGTGGTCGAACGGCGGGATCATGGAGAGGTTCCGTTCGTCCGCGACGGCGAACGCGGAGGACTCCTGACGGTCGATCGGGACCTCGATGACTTCGGCGCCGAGTGCCTTGGTCGCTTCGACCTTGGCGCGTGGTGCGACGTCCGGAACGATGATCACCGCGGGAATTCCGAACCGTTTCGCCGCGTAAGCGACCGCTTGCGCGTGGTTACCGCTGGAGAACGCGACGACGCCGCGAGCGCGCTGAGCTTCGTTCAGCGCGGCGATCGCGTTATACGCGCCGCGAACCTTGAAAGCGCCGATCGGCTGCAGGCTTTCCGGCTTGAGCCACAACGGTGCCCACGACTGTTCCAGTAGCGGCGTGCGTACGGCGGCACCTTTGATCCGGCTCGCCGCGTCGCGGATTTCCTCGATTGAGACCAGTTCCATACGCCTGATCATGTCAAGGAATTGTGAACCATGGACAGTCCTTTTTGGACAGACGGCGTGGCGCTCCTCACGTGTGGACAACGAAGGGAGCATCCCGCGCGCCTTATTCGTTAGGACCGGTTGAGAATCGACTAGCTGCAGAACGGGATCATGACCAAGGAGACTTCCGAGAAGGACACCGAAAAGACGGAAAAGCAGGGGAGGATCGTCCAGGTGACGGCGGCCGCGATGGCCGCGATCACCGCGGCGCTGCTGGGTTCCACGCTCGGCGTGGCCGGAACGGTGGCGGGTGCGGGACTGGCGAGTGTCATCACGACGCTCGGCGGCGAGCTGTACCTCCGTTCGCTGCAACGCACGAAGGACGCGGCGCTGAAGGCGCGCGTCGTGCTGACGGTGCCGGGACGGCGCCGGGTGCTCGACCCGTCGGAACAGGAGACCGTCCGGCTCACCCCGACGGGGGATGAAGAGGCCTCCGAGCGGAAGTTCAAGCCGCGCTGGGCGGTGATCGCCGGGGTCAGCCTGGTGGCGTTCGTGGTGGCGCTCGTCGCGATCACCGGCTTCGAGGGCGCGACCGGGAAGACCTTCGGCGGCGGGACCGGGACGACCATAGGGAAGTTCATCGGCGGCGGGCAGGCCCAGGAGCGGCAGGACAAGCACGACACTCCGCCGGCGACGTCCCCTTCGGAGACCCAGGACGAACAGCCCGAGAAGACGCCTTCGAGCACGTCGACTCCGTCGACGACGCCGACGGCTCCCACCACCACCGAGGCTCCTCCGACGACGCCTTCGACGACTCCGTCGACTTCTCAGGCGCCCCCGGCGACCCGTTCGGCTCCCGCCTCCGGCACCCCCGCGCCGTGACCCCCTCCGCAACTCGTCCTCTAGTTGCGGTAGTTCGCACCACCAACTACCGCAACTAGAGGACGAAACGCGGGGGTCAGGCGAGGGCGGAGCGGAGGGTGCGAGCGGCGGCCTCGGGGTCTTCGGCCTCGGTGATCGCCCGGACGACGACGATCCGCGACGCCCCCGCGTCCAGCACCTCGGGCAGCCGTTCGGTGTCGATCCCGCCGATCGCGAACCACGGCCGCGACGTCCCGAAAGCCGCGGTGGAGCGCACCAGGTCGAGCCCGGGAGCGGACCGGCCCGGCTTCGTCGGCGTCGGCCAGCACGGGCCGGTGCAGAAGTAGTCCACGCCGGGCTCCTCGGCGGCGGCCTTGGCCTGCTCGGCCGAATGGGTCGACCGGCCGATCACCACGTCGTCACCGAGAACGCGACGCGCCAGCGGCACCGGGATGTCGTCCTGGCCCAGGTGCAGCACCTGCGCGCCGACGGCGAGCGCGACGTCCGCGCGGTCGTTCACCGCCAGCAGCTTGCCGTGCTTCTCGCATGCTTCCGCGAGTACTTCCAGCGCCGCGATCTCGTGTTTCGCCTCGATCGGGGCGCCGCCGGACTTGTCCCTCAGCTGGATGATGTCGACCCCGCCCGCCAGTGCCGCGTCGGCGAATTCGGCGAGGTCGCCGCGGCCGGACCGGGCATCGGTGCAGAGGTACAGGCGGGCATCCGCGAACCGGGCGCGGATCTCCGAACCAGACAGGGTGGGCATGGCGGCGACGGTACTCGCGCGCTACGGTGGGGTGGTCCGCACGGGAGCCCGAGGACGGGCTGAGAGGGAGCCGAAACCGCTCCGACCGTGGAACCTGATCCGGGTCATGCCGGCGCAGGGAGCGTGCGTTCATGAAGGAACTTTCGGTAGTCGGCGGCGGGGTCATCGGCCTCTCGGTCGCTTGGCGCGCGGCCGCGCGCGGCCATCACGTCACCGTGTACGACCCCAAGCCTGGGCGCGGAGCGTCGTGGCTCGCGGGCGGCATGCTCGCACCGGTCACCGAGGCCTGGCCCGGCGAGGAGACTGTCCTCACCCTCGGCGAAGCTTCGCTGCGGCGCTGGCCGGATTTCGCCCGTGACCTGGCCGAAGAGGGCGTTGACCCAGGCTTGTCGACGCACGGCACGCTCGTCGTCGCGCTGGACAGCGCCGACGCGGGCAACCTCGAAATGCTCGCCGCGTACCTCGCCGAACTCGGCCGCGAGGTCGAGCGGTTGACCGGCCGCGAGGCCCGGCGCGCCGAACCCGGTCTCGCCGCATCCGTCCGAAGTGGACTGCTCGTGCCCGGCGATCTGGCCGTGGACAACAGAAGGCTGCTTCACGCGCTCAAACACGCCTGTGGCAGGCACGGAGTCGAATTCCGCCACGAGACCGTCACCGGCCTCGACGACTTCGGCGTTGTCGTCCTCGCCGCCGGCGCCTGGACCGGGCGCCTGCACCCCGCGCTCGCCGACGCCGTCCGCCCGCTCAAGGGCGAAATCCTCCGGCTGAGGCCGCGCCGGGGTTGCCTGCCGCCGCCGCGCCGGACCGTCCGCGCGATCGTCGAGGGCCGCCCGATCTACCTCGTCCCGCGTGAAGACGGCGAGGTAGTGCTCGGCGCGACCCAGTACGAGGCCGGTTTCGACGAGACCGTCACCGCGCGCGGGGTCCGCGAGCTGCTCGAAGGCGCCGAGCGCGTCCTCCCGAGCATCGCCGAGTACGAACTCGTCGAGACCGCCGCCGGGCTTCGCGCGGCGAGTGTCGACACGATGCCCTTCATCGGTGAGCTCGGCGAAGGCGTCTTCGCCGCGACGGGCCACCATCGCAACGGCCTCCTGATGGCCCCGCTCACCGCGGACGCCGCGGTCGCGTGGCTGGACGGCGGGCCGTTGCCGGACGAGGCCGCGGCGGCCACGCCGTCGCGGGGAAGCGAGGAGCGGGTGTGATGGAGATCCAGGTCAACGGCCAGTGGCGCGAGTTCCCCGACGGGACCACCGTCGAGGGCGTGCTCGAGGCGCTGGGCACGGCGACGAAGGGGGTCGCGGTCGCGGTGGACGGCGTGGTCGTCCGGCGCGGCGAATGGCCGGAAGCAGTGGTGCGCAACGGCGCCAGCGTCGACATCCTCACCGCTGTTCAAGGAGGCTGAAATGTCCGGTATGGACGGCGACCACCTCGTCATCGGCGAGCACAAGCTCACGTCGCGGCTGATCATCGGCACCGGCGGCGCGGCGAACCTCGCCGTGGTGGAACGCGCGCTGGTGGCGTCCGGCACGGAACTGACCACCGTCGCGATGCGCAAGGCCGACGCCGAAGGCGGCTCCGGTGTCCTCGAACTGCTTCGGCGGCTCGGCATCCGCCTGCTCCCCAACACCGCCGGCTGCCGGACGGCCGCGGAAGCCGTCCTCACCGCCCGGCTCGCCCGCGAAGCGCTCGAAACCGACCTCGTCAAGCTCGAAGTCCACGCCGACGACCGCACGCTGCTGCCGGACCCCTTCGAGACCCTCGAGGCCACCGAGCAGCTCACCGCGGACGGTTTCACCGTGCTGGCCTACACCAACGACGACCCCGTCCTGGCGCTGCGACTGGAGGAAGCGGGCTGCGCGGCCGTGATGCCGCTCGGCGCGCCCATCGGCACCGGTCTCGGCATCCGGAACCCGCACAATATCGAGCTGATCGTGTCGCGCGCGGGTATCCCGGTGATCCTCGACGCCGGTATCGGCACCGCCTCGGACGCGACGCTGGCGATGGAGCTCGGCTGCGACGCCGTGCTGCTCTCCACCGCCGTGACCAGGGCCGCGGACCCGGAACGGATGGCGTCGGCGATGCGCGCGGCCGTCATCGCCGGACGGCTTGCCGCGGGGGCGGGGCGGATCCCGCGGCGGTTCTGGGCGCACGCCTCCAGCCCGCCCCGATAACCCTTTTGTACGGTTCACGGACTTGACAGCGAGTACGCACCGGAAGCCCGTATGGTTGACGGCACTCTCCGGCGGCGCACCCGCCGCCGTGTACCCAGAGGAGCCAGTGGTGACCACGTCAGCGGTCCAGGATGTTTCGGGCAGATTGTTCCTGGCGGTGGGCCGGTTGTCCCGGTCACTGCGCCAGGCGGGGGTGCCCGGACCAGGCCACGGCGCGATTTCCGCGCTCGCGACGCTCGTGAACTACGGTCAGCTTCGTCTGGGTGATCTCGCGGCGAAGGAAGGCGTCGCCGCGGCGACCATGTCGAGGATCGTCGCTTCGCTGGTCGAGGCCGGCTACGTCAGCCGTGAGTCGGACCCGATCGACAGGCGGGCCTGGCTCGCGGAGGCGACCGAAGAGGGCGAGAGGCTGGTTTCCGGCGTCCGGTCGACGCGCGTGCACGAGCTGGGGATGCGCCTCGACCGGCTGACTCCCGAACATCAGGCGGCGCTCGCGGCGGCTCTTCCGGCGCTTGAAGCGCTTATCGCGGACGACGACCGCTAGGAGCTCTGGCGTAGCGCTGTGACTTCGGCGCGAAGAGCCCGAAGCTCATCCAGAATCTCCTTGTTCGCCAGAGCCTGGGTTTCGGCCTGCTTCGCCTCTTCTTCGCGGATGTCCTGGCGAAGCTCGTCTTCCATTCCGCTGACCACGACGGCGATGAACAGGTTCAGCACGGCGAAGCTGGACACGAGGATGTAGACCACGAAGAACACCCAGGCCATGGGTGCTTCCTTCATGATCTCCTTGGCGATGTCCGGCCACGCCTCGCCGGTCATCACCTGGAACAGGGTGAACAGCGAAGTGCCGAGGTCGCCGAAGTTGTCCGGCGAGATCGCGCCGAACAGCTTCGTCGCCATCACGCCCGCGACGAAGACGATCAGCGCGAGCAGTGCGGCGATCGACGCCATCCCGGGGATCGCCGCGAGCAGCCCGGTGACGACCTTCCGCATCGACGGCACGACCGAGATCAGCCGCAGCACCCGCAGGACCCGCAACGCCCGCAGCACCGCGAACGGCCCGGTCGTGGGGATCACCGCGATGCCCACGACGAGCAGGTCGAAGATGTTCCACGGGTCGCGGAAGAACTTCGCGCGATAGGCGTAGAACTTCGCGCCCAGTTCGAGCACGAAGATCCCGAGCGCGATGTGGTCGACGGTGTGCAGCAGCGGCCCGTACTCCGCGAGCATCCTCGTCGAGGTCTCCAAACCGAGCGTGACGGCGTTGAAGACGATCACCGCGATGATGAAGTGCTGAAAGCCGCGGGCCTCGACGACCTTGGCGACCCGCTCGCGTCCGATCACGGCACAGATCGTAACGGGACGTGTTCTCAGTGCTCCGGCGCAAGCCGCCAAAACGCCGAAACCGGGCCGACCTTCGCGCCCATGGGGTAGGCGTTTTCGACCGCGTGTGAGACGAACCACTTGCCGTAGCGCGCGGCCTCCACGACGGACATGCCCTTCGCGAGACCGGCCGTCAGCGCCGACGCCATCGTGTCCCCGGCGCCGTGCGTGTGCGGGGTCGCGAACCGCTCGCCGGGCAGTTCGACGAACGTGGAACCGTCGAAGAGCACGTCGACGCATTCCGGGTCGGAGACGAGGTGACCGCTCTTCACGAGCACGTACTTCGGGCCGAGCCGGTGCAGGACGACCGCCGCCTGGTGCATTTGCTCGCGGGTGGTCACGGTCATCCCGGTCAGCAGCCGGACCTCGTCGAGGTTCGGTGTGAGGACGGTCGCGCGGGGCAGGAGTTCGTCCCGCAGCGCCACCAGGCCGTCCTCGTCGAACAGCGGATGTCCGTGCATCGACGCGGCGACCGGGTCGACCACGAACGGCACCTTCCGGTCGCGCCCGATTTCCGCCTTGTCGCAGGCCGCGGCCACGGCGTGGATGATCTCGGCCGAGGCGAGCATGCCGGTCTTGGCCGCGTTGACGCCCATGTCGGCCGCGACGGCCTCGATCTGCCCGGCGACGATCCGCGCCGGGATGTCGGTGCGGTCGTGCACGCCGAGGGTGTTCTGGACGGTCACCGCGGTCACCGCGACCAGGCCGTGCACCCCGCAGGTGAGGAACGTGCGCAGGTCCGCCTGCAGACCGGCGGCGCCGCCGGAGTCGGAGCCTGCGATGGTCAGCGCGGACGGCGGGCTCGGATTTTCGCTCATGGGTCCATTTTCCCGACTGGTCCACCGTCCTGCCCCGGCGGCGGACGTCGCGAAAGCCACTTTCGGGACATGTGGTGTCCCGATAGTGGCTTTCGCGACACCCCGGAGTCGATACCGGCACGCGGCCCGAGCCATCTGTCGCGCGGTTAGACCGTCAGGACGAGCTTTCCGGTGACACGGCCGACATCGTGGGCCTTGGTGACGTCCTCCAGCGGGAAGGTCTGGTCGACGTGGACGCGCACATCGCCCTTCTCGATCAGTTCGGTCAGCGCCAGCAGGCCGAACTGATCGGGTTCGGCGGGCATTCCCGACGTCCGCACTCCCAGCTTTTCGGCCTCGCGGTGACGGCCTCGCTCACGCCGACGGGAACCGCGATGAGCAGGCCGCCCGGCTTCGCCTCGTCCAGCCAGCGCAGGTCGCTCTGCTCGCCGACCAGCCCGAACACGACATCCACCTCGGACGCCGTCGCGATTTCGTCGTGGTAGTCGATCGGCTCGTTTACACCGAGGTCGCGGAGGAAGTCGTGCTTTCCGGCGCTCGCCGTGCCGAGGACGTACGCGCCGCGCGCCTTCGCCACCTGAACGGCGAGGTGGCCCACCCCGCCCGCGGCGGCGTCGACCAGCACCCGCTGTCCGGGCTGGACGTCGGCGATGTCCACCTGGAGCCCGCGAGGCCTACGACTCGCGGGTGATGGAGCCCGTCGGCTGAAGTCCGTCCGGCGGGCACCCGGACTTCACCGGGAAGTCGATTCGCCACACTAACTTGACGAACAATTGGTACGGATAAGTTATCCGGAGGCTTTTGTGCGCAGAACGCTTTCCCTCCTCTCGGCCATGGTGGCCGTCGCCGGGCTCAGCTCGGGCCTGACCGACAGCTTCGCGGCGGCCGAGGCCAAGGCGCCGAAGGTGCTGGTCATCGGCCTGGACGGCGCCCGGTTCGACAAGCTGATGGCCGCCGACACCCCCAATGTCCACGCGCTCGTGAAGCGCGGGTACGCCTCGCGGAGTTCCCTGTACGGCAGTGGGATGGCGCCGACGGTCAGCGGTCCGGGCTGGTCCACGATCCTCACCGGCGTCTGGCCGGACAAGCACAAGGTGAAGGACAACTCCTTCGCCGGCAACGACCTCGCCTCGCACCCGAGCTGGCTCGCCCGTGCCGAAGCCGCGAACCCGGCTCTCGACACCTACGCGGCCGTCGACTGGACGCCGATCAGCGACAAGATCCTGCGCACCGGCCAGGACCGCAAGTTCGTCCAGAACGGCGACAGCGCCGGCTACGAGAAGACGGACGAGCAGGTCGCCGTCGACGCGGAAAAGCACCTCAGACAGGACAAGGCCGACGCGTCGTTCGTCTACTTCGGACAGACGGACATCGCGGGCCACGACCACGGCGCGGATTCCTCGCGGTACGAAGCCACTTTGCGCACCGACGACGCGTTGATCGGCCGGTTGCTCGCCGCCGTCGACGCGCGGTCGAACCGTGGAAGCGAGGACTGGCTGATCATGATCTCCGCCGACCACGGCCACACCCCTTCGGGCGGTCATGGCGGCGACACCCCCGAAGAACGGATGACGTTCGTGATCGCCGCGGGCGGCGCGGTCCCGGCCGGAATCCCCGCTGTGGCACCGAAGATCATCGACATCGCGCCCACGGTGTTGCGGCACCTCGGTGTCGCGGCTCCGGCGGCCTACGACGGCTACCCGCTCGGTGCCGCGCCTTCGGACGTCTTCGACACGGCTGTCTTGAAGCCCAGGCAGGACGAAACCGGTGTCCCGTCGGGAGTACTCGGCTGGACGCACGACGCGCCGGGCGGTTGGACCGTGCGGAACGCGTCCGGAATGCCGGCCGGAGTCGCGGAATGGCAGGGCTGGGCCTTCACCAACGACGACTTCTGGACCCGGACGGCTCCCGGCCAGCAGCGCGAGGCGAACGCTCGGGCACGCGGTGTCTTCGCGGTCGCCGACCCGGACGAGTGGGACGACAAGGGCTCGCCTTCCTCGCGCGGAACCTTCGATTCCTCACTGGTATCGCCGGGGCTCGAGGTCAGCGGTAGGTCCACTGTGGACGTCTCGTTCGTCTCGCACTACCGGCAGGACGGGACGCAGCGGGGCGCTCTGACGGCGTCGTTCGACGGCGGTCCCGAGCAGGGCGTGCTGGCCTACGGGCCGGAGTCCGGTACGGCGAACAAGGGCGGCGACGTACTTTCGGTACCGACGTCGGCTTCGGTCAAGGTTCCCGCGGGTGCTCGTTCGGTGAAGCTGACCTGGCGGCTCTACGCGGCGGGCAACAACTGGTACTGGGCCGTGGACGCTCCTCGCGTCACGACTCGGTAGCGGCTGAGATGAACGGGACTTTCATCGCAAATTTCGAGATGAAAGTCCCGTTCATCTCACGCCTCAGGCCTCGCTGAGCCGCCAGAAGGGTGAAACCGGGCCAACGCCCGCCCCCAGTGGATACGACTCCGCCACACAACGCTCGATAAAGCGTTTCCCCGCACTCACCGCGGTAGGCACGTCGGCTCCCTTCGCCAGCGAAGACGTGATCGCGGAAGCCATCGTGTCCCCGCCGCCGTGCGTGTTCCGCGTGTCGAACCGCGGCCCGCTCAACTCGACCCACGTTTCGCCGTCGGACAACAGGTCCACACAGTCCTGGGCCGCGTCGAGGTGCCCGCCCTTCACCAGCACCCACTCGGAACCGAACTCCAGCAACGCTTCCGCCGCTTCCCGCTGGGTCGCCGGACCGGTCACGGGAACGCCGGTCAGCAGCCGCACCTCGTCGAGGTTCGGGGTGATCAGCGTGGCGCGCGGGAAGAGCTCGGTGCGGATCGCCTCCAGCGCCTCCTCGCGCAGCAGCGCGTGCCCGGTCATCGAAGCGGCGACGGGGTCCACGACGAACGGCGTCGAAGTGTTCCGTCCGATGTGGACCTCGTCGAGCGTTTTGGCGACGGCGTCGATGATCTCGGCCGTCGCGAGCATTCCCGTCTTCGCGGCGTCGACGCCCATGTCGGTCGCGACGGCCTTGATCTGGCCGGTGACGACGTCGACGGGGATCTCGCTGAAGCCCTGCACGCCCAGCGAGTTCTGCACGGTGACCGCGGTGATCGCGACCATCCCGTGCACCCCGTTGGCGAAGAAGGTTCGCAGATCGGCCTGGATGCCCGCACCACCACCGGAGTCGGATCCGGCGATGGTGAGGGCGGTCCTGGGGGTTTCCGTCACTGGTTGACCACCGGCAGGTAGACCTTGTTGCCCTGCTCGGCGAACTCGTTCGACTTCTCCGACATGCCTGCTTCGATAGCTTCCACAGTGGACAGTCCGTGCTCCTCGGCGTACTTGCGGACGTCCTGGGTGATGCGCATCGAGCAGAACTTCGGCCCGCACATCGAGCAGAAGTGCGCTGTCTTCGCCGGTTCCGCGGGCAGCGTCTCGTCGTGGTACGAACGCGCGGTGTCCGGGTCCAGTGACAGGTTGAACTGGTCGTTCCAGCGGAATTCGAAGCGGGCCTTGGAAAGCTCGTCGTCCCACTCCTGCGCGTACTGATGCCCCTTGGCGAGGTCGGCGGCGTGCGCGGCGATCTTGTAGGTGATGACGCCGGTCTTGACGTCGTCGCGGTTTGGCAGGCCGAGGTGTTCCTTCGGCGTGACGTAGCAGAGCATCGCCGTGCCGTACCAGCCGATCTGTGCCGCGCCGATGGCCGAGGTGATGTGGTCGTACGCCGGTGCGATGTCGGTCGTGAGCGGGCCGAGGGTGTAGAACGGCGCCTCGCCGGTCAGCTTCTCTTCGAGTTCGACGTTTTCCTTGATCTTGTGCATCGGCACGTGGCCGGGGCCTTCGATCATCACCTGGACGTCGTGCTCGCGGGCGATGTGCGTGAGCTCGCCCAGCGTCTCCAGTTCGGCGAACTGCGCGCGGTCGTTCGCGTCGGCGATCGAGCCGGGACGCAGGCCGTCACCGAGGGAGAAGGTGACGTCGTACTCGCGCAGTATTTCGCAGAGTTCGGCGAAATTGGTGTACAGGAACGATTCCTTGTGGTGCGCGAGGCACCAGGCGGCCATGATCGAGCCACCACGCGAGACGATGCCGGTGACCCGGCGCGCGGTCAGCGGGATGTAGCGCAGCAGCACGCCTGCGTGCACGGTGACGTAGTCGACGCCCTGCTCACACTGCTCGATGATGGTGTCGCGGTAGACCTCCCACGACAGCTTTTCCGGTTCACCGTCGACCTTCTCCAGTGCCTGGTAGATCGGCACGGTGCCGACCGGGACCGGCGAGTTGCGGACGATCCACTCGCGGGTCTCGTGGATCCGCTTCCCGGTGGAGAGGTCCATGATGGTGTCGGCGCCCCAGCGGGTGGCCCACACCATCTTGTCGACCTCTTCCTCCACCGAGGACCAGACGGCCGAATTGCCCATGTTGGCGTTGATCTTCACCAGGAAGTTCTTGCCGATGATCATCGGCTCGCTCTCCGGGTGCTTACGGTTGGCCGGGATCACCGCGCGGCCGCGCGCGACCTCGTCCCGCACGAATTCCGGGGAGCAACGCTCACGTGCCGCGATGTACTCCATCTCGCGGGTGATGACGCCCTGTTTGGCCCAGCCCAGCTGGGTGTTGTGCTCCCGGCCATCGGCCCAGCCCGCGCGCAACCGGTGAAGTCCACTGTGGACATCGATCTGCGCGTCCGTGTCCGTGTACGGGCCAGAGGTGTCGTAAACATCGAAATGTTCGCCGTTGGAAAGATCTATCCGCCTGGCGGGGACCCGGAGACCGGATTCCGTCTGGTTGTAGACCTTGCGGGAACCGGTGATGGGCCCGGTGGTCACGGTCGGCGTGATGTTCTGGGTACCGTTCTCAAGCGTCGTCAACGACGTTCACTCCCTACGCCGGCATTACCCGGTCAGGTTCATGCGGTCGGCGGCACCGGGTCCCCTAGAAAGACACCAGCCGCCCTCTCAGCCCGCCATGGCGCGAGCTCCCGCGGTTGTTTGGTTGTCCCCCGACCATGCCACGCGGAGGCTCCCGCAATCAACCCTCCGGGGGATCGGTCACTCCGAAGCCGCAAGTAGAGGACTGGTTGCGGTCCATGCGCGTGCAACTACCGCAACCAGTTCTCTACTTGCGTGATCGACAAGTCGACAGCGTTAGCGGTTCACCGGTTTGGAGCATGTGCTCGCACGGGATTCACGACAGAATCCTGAGGTTCTGCACCGTTACAGAAGTCTGGGGTGGTTATGCGGAAACTCATGCTCCCGGCACTGGCAGGCGTGCTGATCGCCGGCCTGGTCCCGGCGGTGGCGACGGCACAGGGAGGCGAGGCGCCCGGAGCCCCCGGCGCCCATCCGAGCTGGCTCCCGGCGGACAAGACCGGCTTCGGCACCGCTCGCGACCGGGCGAGCAACGTCTGGTTCACCTTGCAGGGTGGTCGCCTCTCCGAGGTCTACTACCCGGACCTGTCGACGCCGGGTGTTCGCGCGCTCGATCTGGTCGTCACCGACGGGAAGAGCTTCGCCACCGTCGATTCCTCGGCCAGGTCGCAGCAGGTGCGCCGCACCGGCGCCGACGGTCTCACCTACGAGCAGACCATCACCGACGACCAGCGCCGCTGGAAAGTCCGCAAGACCTACGTCACCGACCCGGCGCGCGCGAGTGTGCTGATCGACGTCGACTTCGTCTCGATGACCGGCCGCCCGTACCAAGTGTACGCGGTCGCGGACCCCGATCTCACCAACGAGGGATCCGACGACTCCGCACGCTCCGTCGGGGTGAACGCGGTCGCGGCCGACGCGAAGACCGCGGCCGCGCTGACCGCCGAACCGGCGTTTTCGCGCACTTCCGTGGGCTACGCGGGTTCCTCCGACGGCATCACTCAGCTGACGAAGTCTTTCACACTCAAGGATTACGCGAGCGCGGCCAAGGGCAACGTGCTGCTCACCGGGCAGACGACCGCCGACGGTGTCCGCTCGCGGGACTTCACGCTTTCGCTCGGCATGGGCGCGAAGGACTCCGAAGCGCTCGCCAACGCGAAAGCGTCGCAACGACGAGGATTCGCCGATGCCGCCCGTGCGTACGACCGCGGTTGGAAGCAGTACCTCCGTCAGGTGAAGGACGTGCCGTCGTCCCTCAAGACCAAGCAGGAACGGGACCTCTACAAGGCGTCCGTGCTCATGCTCGCGGCGAGTGAGGACAAGATCCATCAGGGGGCGCTCATCGCGTCGCCGAGCATGCCGTGGCGCTTCGGCAACAACGACCCGGAATGGTCGCCGTCGGGCACCTACCACCTGGTCTGGCCGCGCGACCTCTACCAGATCGCGACCGGCCTGCTCGCCGCCGGCGACCGCGACGCCGCCAACCGGTCGGTCGACTACATGTTCGGCACGCAGCAGCTGCCGGACGGGCATCTGCCGCAGAACAGCCACGTCGACGGCACACCGTACTGGAAGTCCATCCAGCTCGACGAGACCGCGCTGCCGATCGTGCTCGCGCAGCAACTCGGCCGCACCGACGCCAAAACCTGGCAAGGTGTGCGCAAGGCCGCGGAATTCCTGTTGTCCTACAAGGCGGACAACGGTCACGCGTCGCCGTACAGCCAGCAGGAGCGCTGGGAGGAGCAGGACGGCTATTCGCCTTCGACGATCGCCGCGGTGATCGCCGGACTGGTCTGCGCGGCGGATCTCGCCAAGGCGAACGGCGCCGCCGCCGACGCGAAGCGCTACCTCCACACCGCCGACGCGTTCAAGGCGAAACTCGCCCGGTGGACGGTGACCACGAACGGTCCGCTGTCGAAGGACCCGTACTTCGTCCGGCTGACCAAGGACGGCGACGCGAACAACGGCACGAAGTACAACCTGGGCAATTCCAGCGTGACCATGGACCAGCGTGCCGTGACCGACGCCGGATTCCTCGAACTGGTGCGACTCGGCATCTACCGGGCCGACGATCCGGTGATCCGGAACAGCGTCGAGGTCACCGACGCCGACATCGCGTTCACCACTCCGATGGGTCAGTTCTGGCACCGCTACACGAAGGACGGCTACGGCGAGAAGGCCGACGGCTCACCGTGGGACTACACGTTCCCGGCCGAGAGCCGGACCACTTTCGGGCGACTCTGGCCACTGCTCGCGGGGGAACGCGGCGAGTACGACCTCGCCGCGGGTGACCGGGGTACGGCTGCGAAGCGGCTTCGCGACCTTGGCCGCGTCAGCAGCTCTGGGGAAACGATGCCGGAGCAGGTCTGGGACGAGAACGCGCCTTCGGGTCAAACGGGCTTCCCCGCGGGTACTCCGACGGCGTCCGCGACGCCGCTGGCCTGGACGCACGCGCAGTACCTCCGGCTCGCTTGGTCGGTGCAGGCGGGGAAGGTGATCGAGCAGCCGCGGGTGGTGCGGTGCCACTTCCTGGGGTGCTGAGCCCTGTCGCGCTCACGTAGCTCCGTATCGGCGCCGTTGCCGGGTTGAAGTACATGAAGGCCCCCTGCCTACGCCTAGCGCAAGGAAGGGGGCCTTCATGTACTTGGGGAAGGTGCGAAGGTCGAGTTCCCTCGGCTGAGCCGCGGAAGGGGACCTTCGCGCGCCGCCGGTGTGGCTGGTGGGTGGCTGGGGTCAGAGTTGCTGTTCCGGGCTGGGTGAGGGGGCCTTTGAGGGACCCTGGGTCCCTCAAGGAGTCCTTCACGGACCTGCGGGCAGTGACAGCCTCGGCCGCTGCCGAACCGAAAGGGCTCACACGTGGAGGTCAGTCGTCGGCGGGTTCGGGTTGGGCTTCGGGCAGCCAGGAGTTGCCCGGAACGCCCCACTTGTTCGCTTTCAGCATCTTCTTCGCCGCCCGAGCGTGGCGTCCGACCAGCCGGTCGAGGTAGAGGAAGCCGTCCAGGTGATCGGTCTCGTGTTGCAGGCAGCGCGCGAGGTAGCCGCGGCCCTCCACCTCGATCGGGTTACCTTCGACGTCGAAGCCGGTGACCTTCGCCCACGAGGCGCGTCCGGTCGGGTACGACTCACCGGGTGCCGACAGGCAGCCTTCCCAGTCGTCGTCCGGGTCCGGCATCGTCTCCGGGATTTCCGACGTCTCGAGCTTCGGGTTCACCACGACGCCCTTGTGGCGCGTGCCCTCGTCGTCGGGACAGTCGTAGACGAAGACCCGCAGGTCGTGGCCGATCTGGTTGGCCGCGAGGCCGACCCCTTCGGCGGCGTACATGGTCTCGAACATGTCGTCGATGAGCGTGCGCAGCTTGTCGTCGAACTCGGTGATCTCCCGAGTCGGGTTGTGCAGCACTGGCTCGCCGGCGATCACGATGGGATGGACGGTCACGCGCGCAGTTTAGTCGGACCCTTCTGATACACCCTTACCCATGACGCGCCGAAGCCGATATCGAGGCCGGGCGCCGGATCCGTGGTCTAATGGCGCCGCGGAATGACAAGCCTGTGGTTTCACGCCCGCCGAGCACTGACCTGATTGCGAGGAGTCGGATGGACGCCGCGGAGTCGATGGCTGAGCCCGACCAGCCGTCCCCGTTGGAGACCGTGAACGGCCTCGGCGAGCGCGAGCTCGACATGCTCGCTTTCGAACGGCAATGGTGGAAGTACGCCGGTGCGAAAGAACAGGCCATCCGTGAACGTTTCTCGATGTCGTCGACGCGGTATTACCAGCTGCTGAACCGGCTGCTCGAGAAGACCGAAGCCATGCAGGCCGATCCGATGCTGGTGAAGCGCCTGCGAAAGACGCGAGCGGCCCGGCAGCGCAATCGCGCGGCCCGGCGACTGGGGATCGATCTCTCATGAGTCTCTTTTCGGGCCTGTCCCGGCCGATGAAGGCCGCCGGACTGGCCTTGGTCGGTGTCGCTGTGATCGCCGCCGTGATCGGCGGAATCACCCTGACCACCGGCGGCGGTGATTCGGACACGGCCACGCCGCCCGGCACCACGCCCACGACCTCGGACGGCGCGACCCCGCCGTCGTCTCCCGCGCCGGGTTCGCCTCCGGTCGGTTCGCCGCCTGCCTCGTCGGCCCCGCCGTCGAGCGCGCCCGCGAGCTCCGCGCCACCCGGGAGCCAGCCGGGTCAGCCCGGGCAGACCGGCCAGCCCGGTCCGGGGCAGCCCGGTCCGGGCCAGCCCGGTGGCGATCAGCAGGCGTCGCACAAGTGGGTGACCGTCCGCGTCTACAACAACAGCACGATCCAGGGCCTCGCCGAGAAGGGGGCGAACGACTTCCGCGCCTCCGGCTGGAACGTCACCGAGATCGGCCCCCATCAGGGCAGGCTCGAGAAGAGCGCGGCCTACTTCCGGCCGGGCACCGACGAGGAAGCCGCCGCGAAGGCGCTGGCGCTGGAGTTCGGGATCCAAGCCCTGCCGAGGTTCGAGGGTATTCAAAACGCGGCCCCGGGTGTGATCGTCATCCTCACCAAGGACTACAACACCAACGACAAGGACGGCTCCTAGCCGATACGTGAAAGGCCCTCTTCCCACTGCGAGGAAGAGGGCCTTTCACGTATTCACGCCTGGTTCCGCGCGTACGCCTCCAGTGCCGCGAGCTGTGCCGGGTCGAGTGACGGCCGCACCGCCTTGGCCGCCTTCGCCAAGTGAGCGGCGGTGACCTCCTTGGCCTCCAGCGACTCCCGCATCGCGGTCAGCGCGGCCTCCCGGATCAGCGCCGCGCAGTCCGCCGCCGAGTAACCGTCCAAAGTGGTCGCGTACGCCGCCAAGTCCACATCGGACGCGAGCGGCGTGTTCTTGGCGCTGGCGGCCAGGATCGCCTCTCGGGCGTGCGCGTCCGGCGGCGGGACGTAGACGCGGCGCTCCAGCCGCCCCGGCCGCAGCAGTGCCGGGTCGACCAGCTCCGGCCGGTTCGTCGCACCGAGGACGACGACCTCGCGCATCGGCTCGACACCGTCCAATTCGGTCAGCAGGGCCGCGACGACCCGGTCCGACACGCCGGCGTCCGAGGACTGGCCGCGGCGCGGGGCGAGCGCGTCGATCTCGTCGAGGAAGATCAGCGACGGCGCGGCCTCGGCGGCGCGCCGGAAGAGTTCCCGCACCGCCCGCTCGGACTCGCCGACCCACTTGTCCATCAGTTCGGCGCCCTTGACCGCGAACACGTTCAGCGCGCCGGTGCCCGCGAGCGCGCGGACCAGGAACGTCTTGCCGCCGCCGGGCGGCCCGTACAGGAGCACGCCACGCGGCGGGTCGACGCCGAGGCGGGCGAACGAATCCGGATAGCGCAGCGGCCACAGCACCGCCTCGGTCAGCGACTGCTTGACGTCGACCATGTTGCCGACGTCGTCGAGGGTGAGCCCGCCGGTGGCCAGATTGTCCGAAGTGGACATCGAGATCGGGCGGACGGTGGTCAGCGCGTCGAGCAGGTCCTGCTGGGAGATCCGCGGCTCGTCCGCCTCACGTTGCCGCAGCGCGGCGCGGAGGGCGGCGTCGCGGCGGAGCGCGATGAGGTCGGCGGCCACGAAGCCGGGGGTGCGTTCGGCGATCGGGCCGACGTCGACCCCGGTCTCCAGCGGGGCGTCGCGCAACAGGACACGCAGCAGTTCCGTGCGGGTCTTGGCGTCCGGCAGTGGCAGGCCGAGCTCGCGGTCGAGCAGGTCGGCCGCGCGCAGCCTCGGATCGGTCGACTCGGCCCGGCCGGTGGTGGCGATGACGGCGAAACCTTTGCTCCGCAAAGCCTTGCGCAGGTCATCGAGGACGACCGTCGCGAGCGGCGGCGGCTGGGAAGCTGGCAGCAGCGCGTCGATGTCGGTGATCAGCAGGACGGCGGGATCTTCGTCGCTCGTGGCCCGCTCGATCGCCTCACGCAGCCGCGCGGCGGCCACGTTCGGGTCGAGGACGGCGATGTTCGGCGCCGCGAGCGACACCACCCGCACCTTCTCGGCCTGTGCCACGGCGCGGACCAGCGTCGCCTTCCCGACGCCTTCCGGCCCGGACAGCAGGACCCCGAGGTGCGCCGACGTCCCGAGTTTGGCCAGCAGCTCCGGGCGGTGGAAGGCCAGGTCGAACCATTCGGCGAGCTTGCGCGCGGCCGATCCGGATCCGGCGAGGTCGGACAGGGGAGGTACGGATTCGTCGGCCACTTCGTCGCTTTTTTCGTCTTCGACGATCTCGGCGTCGATGAAGTCCTCGTGCGGGGTCGAGGGGGTGCTGCGCACCAAGGTCGTCCCGGCGCGGGCCGGAGCGGTGGCGGGCGTGGCCTCACCGGTGCGGGCGCCGTCGCGCCAGCTGACCACAGTGGACGGTCCGACGGCGACCGGGCCCGACGGCTCGGTGGCGGTGACGGTGAGCAGTTCGTTCGTCCACGTCAGGCCGATGGCGCGGGAGAGCTGGCCGCGGACCGCGGAGACGTCGGAGCCGGGTGCGGGCGCGAGATCCTGGGGAAGCAGGGAAACCGCGTCGCCGACGGTCAGCACCTTGCCGATCAGGGCGAGCCGCAGGGTGTGCGGGGAGAGCGACACGCTGGCCATCCGCGAGCCCGACACGGTGACCGTCTTCGCGGCCGACACCTCCGCCGGCGCGACGACCACCTCCGAACCCTCGGTCACGCCGAGGTTCGACATCGTGACGTCGTCGACGAGGATCACGCCCGGGATCCCCTCCGCTTCCGAAGGCGCGGCCAGCGCCGAGCTGACCCGCGCGCCGGTGAGGCGGACCGCGTCCCAGGCCATCAGGCCGAGCGCGTCGAGGACTTCGGGGTGCAGCCGGACGACGCCGCGGCGGGAATCCAGGGCGGACGGGGTGTGCCGGACGGTCAGCGTGATCTGGGGTGCGCTCACCCTGTCACCCTATCCAGCCTCAGGCCGCCCAGCCGTTGAAGTGGGCGATCCGCTCGAGTGGCGGCCGCTTGCCAGGCCGGAACTCCCGCCGCGTCGTCTACGCGACGCAGCGGTCTGCGCCCGGTTTCAGCGGCTGGTGACCGCCGAGGAACTGCCTTTCCCCGCACCGAGTGCCGCCCTCGATGCGGGAGGGCGACTGCCCACGGGACTTCGAATTCCAGCTGGACCTGCTGATCGGCGCGCTCAGCGCTTCCGCAACCCGATCCGGCGCCACGAGCGGCGACGGGGTCCGCGGCCGTTGTCCCGATCCTTCTCACTGGTGATGGTGCGCGGAGCGCGCGCGACGTGTTGTTCGCCCCGCTGCAGCCGGACGCGTTGAGCGGCACCGGCCACCACGCGCCGCAGCGGCGGACGCAGGCCCAGACGGTGGCGGCTCGAAGAACGCCGGATCGCGCGTCGTTCCCGCGGCGGGGCCATCCACGCTTCCGGGTGCTTGGCGAGCCAGCGTTGCCGGTACATCGAGTACGGGATGTGCGCCAGGTACAGCACCAGCGCGATCGCCAGCGCCACCAGTGGGAACTGGATGATCGCGGCGGCCAGCAGGCCCACCCCGACCAGCAGCGGCGCGATCGCCTTCGCCGGCGCCCTCACCGTCTTCAGCGAAAGCGTCGGGATCCGGCTGATCAGCAGCGCGGCCACGGCGATCGTCCACACCCACACCACGTACTGGTGCGACCACCAGCCCTGCCCGAACTGCAGTTCCAGGATCAGCGGCAGCATCGCCAGCAGACCACCGGCGGGCGCGGGCACGCCGACGAAGAACTCACCCGCGTACGGCGGCTGTTCGGCGTCCTCGATCAGCGTGTTGAACCGCGCCAGCCGCAAGATCATGCAGACCGCGAAGATCAGCGACGCGACCCAGCCGATCCGCGCGCCCTCGGCGTGCCAGACGTACAGCACCAGTGCGGGCGCGACACCGAACGAGATGCCGTCGGACAGCGAGTCGAGCTCCTGCCCCATCTTCGACGTCGCGTCCAGCAGCCGTGCGATCCGGCCGTCCAGGCTGTCGAGCACCGCGGCGATCCCGATCGACGCGATCGCCATCGGATAGTTGCCGATCAGCGCGAACTGTACCGACGACAGACCGGCGCACAGGGCGAGCACCGTGATGGCGTTCGGCAGCAGCCGGACGCCGGGAGTGGTCACACGGACCATGGATCAGCCTTCCGGGTGCGGCGCCGTGGGCAGCTCGGCGATCGGGGTCTCGCCGCCGATCGTGCGCTGGCCCTTCGAGACGAGGACCTTGCTGCCCGGCGGCAGGTACAGGTCGACTCGCGAGCCGAAGCGGATGATGCCGTACGTCGAGCCGACGCCGACTTTGTCACCCTCGCGGATCTCACAGAGGATGCGCCGGGCCACCAGCCCGGCGATCTGCACCACGACGAGCTCGTGGCCGTCTCCGGTGCGCATGAGCACGGAGTTGCGCTCGTTGTCCTCGCTCGCCTTGTCCAGGTCCGCGGACAGGAACTTCCCGGGCCGGTAGGCGACCCGCTCGATCACACCCGACGCCGGGATCCGCTGGACGTGCACGTCGAACACCGACAGGAACACGCTCACCCGCATCCGGGGCACGGCGGGCAGCCCGAGTTCGGGTGGCGGCACGGCCTCTTCGATCAGCGAGACCAGACCGTCCGCCGACGCGACCGCGAGGCCGGACTGGGCGGGCGGGACGCGCTTGGGCTCACGGAAGAACGCGGCCGTGGCGGCCGTCGCGAGCGCGCCGACGACGCCGAGGCGCTTGGAGAACCTCCGCAGCACCAGCGTCGCGGCGAGACCGCCGAACACGAACGGCCTGCCGGCCGGGTGCATCGGCGGAACGGTCTCGCGCGCCAGCTTCACGGCGTGCGCGAGTGGGTTACCAGTGGCTTCCGGCCGGTTGCCGCTCATTGGTCGGGTTCACCGCAGTTCGTGTCGGGGGGTTGGGGCATGAGGAGCCACCACGCTACCGCCCTGTCCGGGGCCGGGCCGTGGCCTCCCCCGGAAGGGTTTCCCCGGTCCGGGTGGGAGGGGCCACATCGCGGTAACGGTAGGTGGAAATATCCGATAACTCTAGGTAGTTGATGCCGATCGCCGACCGTGAGGACCCGTGCATGCCCGCCAGTCCGGACCCCGCAGGCGAGCGTCTCGCCGAGTTGTTCCGAGCCTGGAAGAGGGACATTTCGGCGGCGCCGATGCCTTCGCTCGTCGACCCCGTCCGCGCCGTCTCGGTGATCGCCGAGGCGCGAGCGGCCGGGTGCATATGCCCCCCGACGGCATATGCACCCGGCCGCGGCCGCTGGAACTGAGCGAAAGTTCCACCTTAGTTCGCCGGACGCCCGTGATCACCCGTCGCGAGTCAACCGTTACCAACGGTTACTCCAGTGGTCACCGGCGATGGGGCGGCTGAGAATCGCGTCGCCCGGAGCCGCGCACCAGTCGCAGCAGGGCGAGTAGCACGATCGAGCCGAGGATGGCGACGCCGAAGCTGGGGAAGTCGAACTCGAAGTTCCGCGCGGTGCCCGTCGCGAGGCGGTAGATGAAACCGCCCAGCGCCGCGCCGAGCACACCGATCAGGATGCTGAACAGGCAGCCGCCCCGGCGGTCCGGGCCGCCCACCGCGACGTTGGCCAGCCATCCGGCGATGGCGCCGAACACGATCCACGAGAAGAAACCCATGCCACGAGGTTACCGACGCGAATGGAGTAGCGCACAAGAAGGCTTGTGCAAGAACTCTTGTGCAACTACTGTTGTGCGTTATGGCCGATCGCGAAGTGCATGAAGTCCACGACTCGAAGGTGCTCGCCGCGATGTCGCATCCGCTGCGGCGCCGCCTGCTCGACGTCCTCCGCCTCGACGGCCCGTGTACCGCGTCCGTACTCGCCGAGCGGACCGGGCAGGCCGTCGGGAACGTCAGTCACCACCTGAAGGTGCTGGCCGCCAGCGACCTCGTCGAGGAGGCGCCCGAACTCGCGCGTGACCGGCGTGAGCGCTGGTGGCGGCGCGTCGGGTACGCGGTTTCCTGGTCCCCGTCGGACTTCCCGGACGACCCGGTCGCGGCCGCCGCCGAATCCCTCGCCCTCGAACGTCAGGTCTCCATGGCGCGGCAATGGTTCGCTGAACGGGAGACCTATCCCGAGCAGTGGCACCGGGCCGCCTTCGTGACCGACAGCTGGATGAAGCTGTCGGTCACGGAAATGGCCGAGATCGAGGGCCGGATCCAGGCGCTGGTCCGGGAGTACAGCGACCGCGAACAGCCGGACGACGGCCAGGAACGCAGGCCGGTGTTCTTCGCCACCCGAGCCGCCCCGGCCCGGCCGTGAGCGTCCGCGAACGCGGCGGATTGCTGCGCTCACGTGATTTCCGGCTGTTGTGGACCGGCGAAACGACCAGTGTGCTCGGCAGTTCCATCGCCGTCGTCGCGCTGCCGCTCGTCGCGGTGGTCACCCTGGAGGCGAGCACGTTCGCGGTCGGGCTGCTGACCGCGGCCGCCTGGGTGCCGTGGCTGCTCATCGGCCTGCCCGCCGGCGCGTGGGTCGACCGCTGGCCGAAACGGCCGATCATGCTGGTGTGCAACACCTTCTCGATGCTGGTGTTCCTCAGCGTCCCGGTCGCCGCTTGGTTCGGGCTGCTCACGATGACCCACTTGATCGTCGTCGCTCTGGCGGGCGGTGTCGCGAAGGTGTTCTTCAACGTCGCCTACCGCGCCTATCTGCCTTTACTGGTCTCCAAGGAGGAGCTCCAGGAGGCCAACGAGAAACTGCAGGGCAGCGAGTCCGCCGCGCAGATCGGCGGACCCGGGCTCGCCGGTCTGCTGGCCCAGGGATTCGGCGCCGTCGCCGGGGTGCTCGCCGACGCCGCCAGTTTCGGGATCTCCTTGCTGTGCCTGCGATCCATCCGCTACCGCGAACCACGACGCGTGGTCACGACGCGGACGCGACTGCGGGACGAGATCCGCGAGGGCCTCGATTTCGTCCTCCGCGACCGGTTCCTGCGCGTGTTCGCGGTCTTCGGCGCGGTCTCGAACGTCGCGCTCATGGGTTACCAGTCGATCGAGGTCGTGTTCCTCGCCCGCGATCTGGGGGTGGGGCCGGGTGCCGTCGGACTGGTGCTCGCGCTCGCCGGCGTTGGCGGCGTTTTCGGTGCCGCGTTGTCGGGCAAACTCGCCGCACGCATCGGCACCGCGCGAGCCTTCGTGCTCTGTGAGGCCTTCGGGGCGCTGATGATGCTGCTGGGGCCGCTCGCGCAGGGCGGCTGGGGGCTCGCTTTCTTCGTCGCCGCGGGGTTCTCGCTCAGCGCCGGGGTGGTCGGCTCGAACGTCCTCAACGCCACGTTCAAGCAGCGCTACATCCCGGCGGCGATGTTCGGCAGGGTCACCGCGAGCATGTCCGTGCTCAGCTTCGGCGCGATCGCGCTCGGCGGCCTGCTCGGCGGGATCCTCGGTGAGACCGCCGGCGTGCGGCAGACGTTGTGGCTGATGGCCGGGCTCGAAGTCGTCGCCGTCGCCGCCCTGCTGTTCACGCCGATCGGCCGGTGCCGCGACTTCCCGGCCGCGTCGCGTTCAGCGGGCTAAACGCGCTCCGGTGCGTGGTGGAGGCCTCCTTCCTTACCTTGAGGGTCAGGGTCCCGGCAAAGTCGCGGAGCTGGTCAAGCGGGTCGTGAGTGGCGATTCAGGTTTTACCCGACCTGTTTTGCCTACTGGCTGAAGCGGTGTCATCCTCCCCACTCGATGAAGTTGACCTTGATCGACGGAGGATCGGGGACGTTGAGTGTCCTCAATCCTCCGTCGATCATGGTTCGAGGCCCTGCGCCGTCGGGCTGATCACGCGTGGATAAGCAACTGCCGGTCCGCCCTGACCCGAATTGCCACTCACGACCGAAGGGTGGTTCGGACGGCAAGCGCGGCCGCCCCCGGTGTCGCGAAAGCCACTTTCGCGACGTCAGAGGTCCCGAAAGTGGCTTTCGCGACACCATACGGCAGTTGCGCGACTTTGCCGGGACCCTGACCTTGAGGGTAGGCAAGGAGGCCTTCGCGGACCGGCCCAAGCGTTGCCAGACCACGTGAAGGGCCCTTCACGTGGTCTGGCAACGCAGCGTCACAGCAGCAGGACGTCCACCTCGTCGCCCTGTGCGGCCGAGTCGACGTCCTCCGGCAGCACGATCAGGCAGTTCGCCTGCGTGAACGACGCCAGCAGATGCGATCCCGGCCCGCCGCGCGGCCCGACGATCCCGGTGACCTCGCCCTCGGAATGCGTGTAGAAGCCCCGTCGGAACTGGCGTCGTCCGGCCGGGGACGTCATCGCCTCGGTCAGCCGGGCCCGCATCCGCTGCCGGTCGACCCCGGAATGTCCCATCGCCGCGAGCAACGCCGGCCGCAGGAACGCTTCGAAGGACACGAGCACGCTCACCGGGTTGCCCGGCAACGTCACCACCGGCACGCCGTTCCACCGGCCGCAGCCCTGCGGACCGCCCGGCTGCATCGCGATCTTCCGGAATTCCACGCCCTGCCCGGTCAGCGCGTCCTTCACCACTTCGTACGCCCCCGCGCTGACCCCGCCCGAGGTCACCAGCAGATCCACGTCCGCCAGCCTTGGCTCGATCACCGCGCGGAACTCGTCCACGTCGTCGACGACACTGCGCACGACCTCGGCCTCGCAGCCGAGCGCACGGATCGCGGACGCCAGCATGATGCTGTTCGACTCGTAGATCTGCCCGTGCCGCAAGGGTTCCGGCGCGTCGACGAGTTCGGTGCCGGTGGACACGACGAGCACCTTCAGTGGCCTCCGCACGGGAACCTCGGCGAGTCCGACAGCCGCCGCGAGACCCAGTTGTGCCGGGCCGAGCACGGTTCCGGCGGAAAGCGCCACCGTGCCCTCGACGACGTCTTCGCCCAGGCGCCGGATGTGCGCGCCCAGGGCGGCCGTCCTGAGAATCCGGACGTCGGTCACGCCACCGTCCGTGTGCTCGACCATCACGACGGCGTCCGCGCCGGGCGGCAGCGGGGCACCGGTCATGATCCGGTGCGCGGTACCCGGCTCCAGTTTCCCGATCTCGACGCGGCCGGCGGGGATGTCGTCGGCGACAGGCAGCGTCACAGGCGCTTCGGCGACATCGGCGGCGCGGACGGCGTAACCGTCCATCGCGGAGTTGTCGAACGGCGGCAGCGAAACCCCCGCGAGCACGTCCTCGGCCAGGACGAGCCCGGCGGCGGCGGCGAGCGGAAGGCGGATGACGGGGGCGTTTCCGAGCAGGCCGGTGACGGTCTCACGGTGGGCGTCGACGGAGATCACGCCGACCATCCTCCCCGGTCGGGGGGCGCATGCAAGACTCTGCGCGTCACAACGACCACCGGGGAGAAGAAGACATGCAGGTTCAGATCCGTCACCAGCCATCGTTCGCGGTGGCGAGGCTCATGCTCGCACCGGGTGAACCGGCGCAGGTCGAGTCCGGCGCGATGATGGCGACGAGCTACGGCGTGCAGGTCCAGTCCCAGGCCCAGGGCGGCATCATGAAGGGGCTCGGCCGCGCCTTCCTCTCCGGCGAGTCCTTTTTCATCTCCACCTACACCGCCCCGCAGAACGGCGGCTGGGTCGACGTCGCCGCGAACCTGCCCGGCGACATGCAGATCATCAACCTCGACGGCCGCACCGGCTGGTGCGTCACCCGCGGTTCGTGGCTCGCGTCTTCCCACGGCGTGCAGACCGAGACCAAATGGGGCGGGCTCAAGAACCTCGCCGGCGGCGAGGGCGGCTTCCTGACGCACGCGACGGGACAGGGCCCGCTGGTCGTGGCCTGCTACGGCGCGCTGGAGACGGTCACCCTCCAGCAGGGCGAGGTGATCACCATCGACACCGGGCACGTCGTCGCGTTCGCCGACACCCTGCAGTACCAGATCCGCAAGGTCGCCACCGGTGTCATCCAGTCGATGAAAAGCGGCGAAGGCCTCGTCTTCGACTTCGCGGGGCCGGGTCAGTTGCTTACCCAGACCCGTAATCCGTCGGCGCTGTCCGCCTGGGTGATCGCCCAGGTCCCGTCCCGCTGAGCGCATGCGCGTCCAGACGAGGCACACCCCGAACTTCGGGGTCGCACGCGTGCTGCTGTCCCCCGGCGAGGCCGTCCAGGCCACCGGGGACACCGTGCTCGCCAGCAGTTTCGGCATCACCGAAACCGTTCCCACGCGCGGTGGTTCCCGGGCGAGCAAGGCCGCCCCGTCGGTGTTCAACGCGCCGGACGGTGGCGGCTGGATCGACTTCGCGCCGCTGACCGCGGGCGACGTCTACCCGCTGGAATTCACCGGCGGGGCGGGCTGGTGCGTGAGCCGGGACGCGATCCTCGCCCGGCCCGCGACCATCCGGCAGGACCCCGGCTGGGCGCCACTGCAGAAGCTCTTCGGGGCCGACTCCGGTTTCCTGGAGCACTACAGCGGAAGCGGTCCGCTCGTGCTGGCCGCGCAGGGCCCGGTCGACGCCTTCGAGCTCACCGCCGGGGAACTCGTCACCGTGCGGCCGGACTTCCTGCTGGCCTATCCGGACACCGTGCAGTGCCGTCTCCGCGCCGTCGACCCGTCCGGCCCGCAGTCGGTCCGCACCGGCGAGGGGCTCGCGCTGGACTTCGCAGGACCAGGACGCGTCCTTGTGCAAGCGCGCAATAGGCGGCTTTTCCGCGGATGACCTTAGGGCGAATCGAGCATTGCCGACGCCGGTGATTCGGGTAGCGTGAACCGCACTCGAAACCGCCGCCCTGGCCAGAGAAGGCAGGCGGGTCCCGTGCTGAGGGAGGGCGCCGTGGCAGTCGGCACCGTCAAATGGTTCAACTCGGAAAAGGGCTACGGATTCATCGAATCCACCGAAGGGCCCGACGTCTTCGTCCACTACTCGGCCATTCAGGCCGATGGATTCCGGACGCTCGACGAGGGTGATCGGGTGGAGTTCGAAGTCCAATCCGGACGAGACGGGCGGAGTCAAGCGGCGGACGTACGCAAGGTCTAGCCCGGAGTTCTGCCGACCCCCGGCGGCCGCCGGAACTGGCGCGTTACGCTTCGCTGCGTGACAGGCGATGAGTCGGGGGACCTGACCGGTCGCCGGCTGGGCAACTACCGCATCGACGGTGTGCTCGGCAAGGGCGGCATGAGCGTGACCTACAAGGCCACGGACGTGCGGCTCGGACGCAAGGTGGCACTGAAGGTCATCGGTGATCACCTCGGGGCCGACGCCGAGTTCCGCGAACGCTTCGTCGACGAGGCGCGGAACACGTCCGCGATCGACCATGCCAACGTCGTGCCCTTGTACGACTTCGGCGAGCTCGAAGGCATGCTCTACATCGCCATGCGGATGGTCGACGGCGGGGACCTCGCCGGGCTGATCTCCGGCGGCCCGATCGCGCCCGCCCGCGCGCTGACCATGCTCGACCAGGTCGCCGACGCGCTCGACACCCTGCACAACCGGGGTCTCGTGCACCTCGACGTCAAACCGGCCAACGTCCTGGTCACCAGCAAGGAGACTTCGCGCGAGCACGTCTACGTCGCCGACTTCGGCCTGACCCGCCGCGGCGCCACCGGGCACCGGACCCGCGGCGGCGACTTCCTCGGCTCGCCCACCTACGCGGCGCCCGAGCACCTGCGCGGTGAGCCGCTCGACGGCCGCACCGACCAGTACGCCCTCACCTGTGTCCTCTACGCCTGCCTGACCGGCAGCCCGCCCTTCAAGGGCGACGTGCAGACGGTCATCAAGGGGCACCTGAACGGAGAGCCCCCGGCCATCTCGCGGATCGTCGGCGTGCCGGCCGGGATCGACGAGGTCGTCCGTAGGGGAACGGCGAAGAATCCCGCCGATCGCTACCCGAACTGTGTTGAGATGATCGCGGCCGCCAGGCGCGCGTTGGGTCCGCTCGCCATGTCGAACGAGCCACCGGGTCCGCCCGGGGCCGCGGCGTCGGTCCAGCAGCAGGCGCCGCGGCAGAACACGCCGCCACAGGGAGAGGGGGGCCCCGTGCACCCGTACGGAGGACAGCAGCCCGGCTACGGCCAGCAGGGACCGGGACCGCAGGGTCCGCCCCCGCAGGGCCCGCCGCCCGGATACGGGCCACCGCCGCAGCAGGGTGGCTACCAGCAGCAGGGCGGCTACCAGCAAGGACCGCCCCCGGGCTATGGCCCTCCGCAGCAGCAGGGCGGTTTCCAGCAGCAGGGTGGCTTCCAGCAGGGCCCGCCCCCCGGTTACGGCCCTCCGCCGCAGCAACAGGGCGGTTACCAGCCCAAGAAGAGCGGCGGCGCCAAGTGGATCTGGATCATCGTCGGCGCCCTCGTGGTCGCGGGCGCGATCGTCGCCGCCATCGTCATCTTCAGTGACTCGAGCAGTGGCAACGGTCCGCAGACCACCGCGCCGAACATCCCTGTCGGTCCCGGCGGCTCGCAGTCGCAGTCCCCGGAGTCGTCGCTGAAGGCTCCGCCGACCTCGATTCCCATCAAACCGAGCAACTGACACGCACCGCTCTGACCTGCGGTTCTTGCACTCGACCCTGGAGAGTGCTAAACACGGTATTAGCACTCGACGCCGTCGAGTGCCAGGCAAGCGGTCACCGACCGCTCGCCTGAAGGTCGGGACGGTGAGGCCGCACCCCTAACCGGGGTGGGTCGTCCGTCGCGGGCACCGCGCCTGGCCGAGGAAGAGTCCTGCTGTCGCCGCTGCTGAGAAATCACCAGCGCGGCGGTGGCGCCCAATACCGGAGGACCACACCGCAATGGCCAAACTGATCGCGTTCGACGAGGACGCCCGCCGCGGTCTTGAGCGTGGCTTGAACATCCTCGCCGATGCCGTCAAGGTGACCCTCGGCCCGCGGGGCCGCAACGTCGTGCTCGAAAAGAAGTGGGGCGCGCCGACGATCACCAACGACGGTGTCTCCATTGCCAAGGAGATCGAGCTCGAAGACCCGTGGGAGAAGATCGGGGCCGAGCTCGTCAAGGAAGTTGCCAAGAAGACCGACGACGTCGCGGGTGACGGCACCACCACCGCCACCGTGCTCGCCCAGGCTCTCGTTCGCGAGGGTCTGCGCAACGTCGCCGCCGGGGCCGACCCCATCAGCCTGAAGCGCGGCATCGAGGCGGCCGTCGAGGCCATCACCGAGCAGCTGCACAAGATGGCCGTCCAGGTCGAGACCAAGGAGCAGATCGCTGCTACCGCCTCGATCTCGGCCGCTGACCGCACCATCGGCGAGCTCATCGCCGAGGCGCTGGACAAGGTCGGCAAGGAAGGCGTCGTCACCGTCGAGGAGAGCAACACCTTCGGTCTCGAGCTCGAGCTCACCGAGGGCATGCGCTTCGACAAGGGCTACATCTCCGGTTACTTCGTGACCGACCCGGAGCGTCAGGAAGCCGAGCTCGAGGACCCCTACGTCCTCCTCTTCGGTTCCAAGATCTCCACCGTCAAGGACGTCCTGCCGCTGCTGGAGAAGGTCATCCAGTCCGGTAAGCCGCTGCTGATCATCGCCGAAGACGTCGAGGGCGAGGCTCTGGCCACCCTGATCGTCAACAAGATGCGCGGCACCTTCAAGTCCGTCGCCGTCAAGGCCCCGGGCTTCGGTGACCGCCGCAAGGCGATCCTGCAGGACATCGCGATCCTGACCGGTGGCCAGGTCATCTCCGAGGACGTCGGCCTCAAGCTGGAGAACGCGGACCTTTCCCTGCTGGGCAAGGCTCGCAAGGCCGTCATCACCAAGGACGAGACCACCATCGTCGAGGGTTCGGGAGACGCCGACCAGATCCAGGGTCGCGTCAACCAGATCCGCGCCGAGATCGACAACTCGGACTCGGACTACGACCGCGAGAAGCTCCAGGAGCGTCTGGCGAAGCTGGCCGGCGGCGTGGCCGTCATCAAGGCCGGTGCCGCCACCGAGGTCGAGCTGAAGGAGCGCAAGCACCGCATCGAGGACGCAGTGCGCAACGCCAAGGCCGCCGTCGAAGAGGGCATCGTCGCCGGTGGTGGCGTCGCTCTCATCCAGGCCGCCGAGGCTGCCTTCGCGGGTCTGAAGCTCGAGGGCGACGAGGCCACTGGTGCCAACATCGTCAAGGTCGCCGTCGAGGCGCCGCTCAAGCAGATCGCGATCAACGCCGGCCTCGAAGGCGGCGTCGTGGCGGAGAAGGTCAAGGGCCTCCCGACGGGTCACGGCCTGAACGCCGCCACCGGTGTCTACGAGGACCTGCTCGCCGCCGGCGTGCCGGACCCCACGAAGGTCACCCGCTCCGCGCTGCAGAACGCCGCTTCCATCGCGGCGCTGTTCCTGACGACCGAAGCCGTCGTGGCGGACAAGCCGGAGAAGGCCTCGGCCGCTCCCGCCGACCCGTCCGGTGGCATGGGCGGCATGGACTTCTGAGTTCGAGCCGGTAGCAGTACCACCGGAAAGCCCGGACGCGCCTCGCGCGTCCGGGCTTTTCTCATGCCGCGACCAGTCGGCTACTCGCGCGGACGGCGAAAGGCCCGGACATCCCCATGTCCGGGCCCTTCACCTACCCCCTGCCCCCGACCCCCGTCGGCCCGGCGGACGCCGCGTCCCCTGCTCGCGGCGTCCCCGTCGGTTCAGGACTCGCCCGGCTGCTCCGGAGTCAGGAGCCACGCGGCGACGTAGACCGGGATCGCGAACCCGGCGGTGAAGAAGACACCGGCCACGAGGGCGATGCGCAGGATCGCGGCGTCGACGCCGAGGTAGGCGGCCCAGCCGCCGGCGACGCCCGCGAGCATCTTGTCGGCCCGGCTGCGGTAGAGCTTCTTGGTGGCTTGGGGGGTGTACACGCTGTTCGTCATGGCTCGATCTTCGCTCCGGAACGACCCCTGGCACATCGGGGAACGGCCCGGAGCCGACCCTGGAATCCGACCCCTGAGGGTCCGGAAAACCGGATGCTCACGACGCGTCTTCGCAGGTACGACTTCTCAGTGAAAGTGCCTTGATGACGATCAAGGCGAAAGCCCTCGTCCTCGGGGTCGCGGTGCTGACCGTGCTGGGAATCGGCACGGCCGGTGCCGCGCCCGAAGGCCATGGCGCGCGGAGCAGGCTCGACATCGACCTCGCGGGTGACCTTGCCCAGCGGCTCGGCGTCGGCCTCCATTCGGTCCAGACCGCTTGGAAGTCGATCGCCGATGACGTCGGGCGGAAGTGCGACCTGGCGATGGGCGGCGTGTCGGTGACCTTGAACCGAGCGAGAAAGGGTTTCTACACCGCTCCTACCTTCGTGACGGTAAAACGCCGATCACCTTGTGCGAGAACGAAAAACGGTTCCAGACCCTGGAGCAGATCGACCAGCCGGGTGTCCGTGCGATCGTGAATCCGGGCGGTACCAACGAACAGTTCGCCGACGCCAACCTCAAGCGGGCGACGATCGTGCGGCATCCGGACAACAACACGATCTTCGCCGAGATCATGGCGGGCCGCGCCGACCTGATGATCACCGACGCGACCGAAACCCGTTGGCAGGCAAAGCAGAACCCGCGCTTGTGCGCGGTGCACCCCGACGCGCCGTTCACTTTCTCGGAGAAGGCGTACCTCCTGCCACGTGACGTCGTGTTCAAGGAGTGGGTCGACTTGTGGCTGCGTCTCGTGCTGAACGACGGGACCTACGCGCGAATCGCGAAACCCTGGCTCGGCTGAACTCGGTTTGAACCACTTTCGTTACCCGGCCGTATCTCCAGATGTGGGTGAGGAGGAAACAGACCGGAGGAAACACGGATGATGAACAGCGCCGGGAACCACCGCAAGCGGGCGACGATCGGCATCGCGTCGGTTCTCGGGGTGGCCGCCATCGCCGCGGCGATGTTCGCGGTCAGCACTCCGGCCGGACAGGCCGCGGAAAGCTGCCAGGGACTGGACACCGCCCTCCGGAACAACCTGAACTTCATCGCCGGTCAGCAGGCGGACCCGGACGCCCTTGCCGAGGCGCAGGGAAGTTCTTGATCCGCCGGACGCTCATCGAGCGGATCGGCTGAGTCACGGGCCTCCTGGACCCCTCGGCCGGGAGGGCCCGTGCTCGTTTGTATCGCACTTGTACGCCCTTTCGGGACGCTTCTCGCGAAACGCCGAGAAAGGACATCCGATGAGAATCAGACGAGTGGTCACCGCGGCCGCCACCGCGTTGCTGGGCATGGCCGGGCTGGCGATCACCGCGACGTCGGCCGAAGCCGCCGTCGGTCCGCGTCCCAACTTCCAGCTCCCGTTCCCCTGCAACCAGGTGTGGAACGGCGACAACGACAACAGCAGCGCGCACAAGGCCTACGAAATCGACTTCAACCGCGGCGGCTCCGCGGGTGCGGACCTTGGCGACACCGTCGTCGCGGCGGCCGCCGGCAAGGTGGTCACCTCGGCGCATCAGGGTTCGGCGAACGGCTTCGGCAACCTGGTGAAGATCGACCACGGTGGGGGATGGTCGACCTACTACGCGCACCTGAAGGTGCGTTCGGTCGCGGCCGGCGTGCAGGTCGCGCAGGGGCAGAAGATCGGCGAGGTCGGCAACACCTCCAAGCCGGGCAACAACATCACCCCGCACCTGCACTACGAAGTCCGCACCAACGACTCCTCGTGGCCGAGCAACATCAAGCCCGCGTACTTCAACGGCGTGAAGTTCGGCTACCCCAACGCCAACGTGACCTCCAAGAACACCTGTGGCGGCACCGGGAACCCCAACCCGTACGACGCCGTCGAGGTGTGCGGCGACGGCTACAAGGTGATCGACTCGCAGGCGCTCGGCAGCGCCGGGACCACGTACCTGCTGTACAACGGCACGAACAAGAACAACTGCGTCACCACCATCAAGGCCACGTCGGTCGGCGCGGCCAGCGCGGTCTCGGCGTTCCTCGAAGTGGAAGGCGCGGCGAGGAAGACCGACTCCGGCAGCTTCGAGTACTACGCGGGTCCGGTGAGCGCGGCCGCCGGCGCGAAGTGCGTCAAGTGGGGCGGCTCGGCGGGGTCCTCCAGCTACGAATCCCCGCTGGAACACTGCGGCTGACCCCCGCGCGGCATGAGATGAACGGGGCTTTCATCGCGAAATTCGCGATGAAAGTCCCGTTCATCTCATCCGAGGTGGGTGCGGACGCGGGTGAGACGGTCCTCCCAAGCGGCACGGATGTCCGGAGCGGCGGCGTGCGCGGAGAACAGATCCGGTTCCGGAGCGCGGAGGGGTACCGGCAGGCGACCGTCCACAGGGGACAGTGACTCGCCACAGACGTCCCCGGTCAGCAACGACATCGTGCCCAGTCCGCACGCGAAGTCCAAAGTGGGCAGAGCGCCCGCGAGCGCCAGCCCGGCGGCGAGCCCGACGCTCGTCTCGACGGCGGACGACACCACGCACGGCAGGCCACAGGCTTCGGCGACCTCCAGCGCGCGCCGGACCCCGCCCAGCGGCGCGACCTTCAGCACGGCCACGTCGGCCGCTCCCGCCACGGCCACCTTGAGCGGGTCTTCGGCCCGGCGGATCGATTCGTCCGCGGCGATCCGCACCGAGACCCGGCGCCGGACATCGGCCAGTTCCCCGATCGACGGGCACGGCTGCTCGACATACTCGAGCCCGCCCGCCGCGCGGTCCAGTGCACCGATGGCCTTGACCGCGGTGTCCACGTCCCAGGCCATGTTCGCGTCGACGCGAACCGCGCCCGACGGACCCAGCGCGGCCCGCACCGCCTCCACCCGGGCGCAGTCCTCGGCGAGGCTCACCCGCGGGTCGGCGACCTTGACCTTCGCCGTGCGACAGCCCGAAGCGGACACGAGTTCGTACGCCTGTTCCGGCGACACCACCGGGACGGTCGCGTTCACCTCGACGCTGCCCCGCACCGGCGACGGCCATCCGCGTTCGCTGGCCTCGAGCGCGGAGACGAGCCACGGCGCGCTTTCGGCGTCGGAGTAGTCGGAGAACGGGCAGAATTCGCCCCAGCCTGTCTCACCGCGGATCAGCAGTCCTTCACGGACCGTGATGCCGCGGAACCGGGTGCGCAGGGGGATCGCGTAGACGTCCATCGACGCCGATCATGCCACCGCTGGAATCATGTGCCGTTTCCCGCGGTTCCGGACAGAATGAGCGACGTGGCACTCGACTTTCGCGTGCTGGGGCCCACCGAGGTCTCGGCCGACGGGCTGCCGGTGCCCTTGGGCGGCAGCAGGCCGCTCATCGTGCTGGCCGGCCTGTTGCTGCGCGCGAACACGGTGGTGCCGGTCGAGGAACTGGGCCGCTGGCTGTGGCCCGACGACCGGCGGCGCTCCAAGGGCGCACTGCAGACCTACATCCTGCGGGTCCGCCGCGCACTCGGCGAGGAGGTCACCATCCGCACCGAACGCGGCGGCTACCTGCTCGAACTCGACGAGACCCTGCTCGACCTCGCCCGCTTCCGCTCACTAGCCGCGGCGGGCGCGGAGGCCGCGGGGGACGGCGACCTGCGCCGGGCCGCGGATCGGTTCGCCGCCGCGTTGTCCGAATGGCGGGGCCCGGCGCTGCAGAACGTCCACTCCGAAGCCCTGCTTCGGGACGAAGCCGACCAGCTGGGCGAAGAGCGGCTTCGCGTCCGTGAGCAGTGGGCAGACGCGCTCATCGCCCTCGGCGATCACGCCACCGTCGTTCCCGCGCTGACCAGGCTGTGCCGCGAGAACCCGCTGCGGGAGCGGCTGCACGAGCAGCTGATGATCGCGCTTTACCGCTCCGGCAGGCAGGCCGAAGCGCTGAACGTCTATCGCCGGATCGGCGCGGTGCTGGCCGAAGAACTCGGCCTCGACCCCGGCACGTCGCTGCAGCGCGCGCACCAGGCGATCTTGACCGGCGAAGAGGCCGTCGAGACCACTTTGGACTCCGAGCTGACGCGATACCGGCTCGGCGCCGAACCGCTGATCCCGCGTCAGCTACCGGCGGATCTCCGGGTGTTCTCGGGCCGTCAGCGCGACCTCAAGGCACTGCACGAACTGGTCCCGGAAGCGCTGGACACCGAGAGATCGACGTCCATCGCGTCGATCGAGGGCATGGGCGGGATCGGCAAGACGACGCTCGCCGTCCATTTCGCGCACGAGGTCGGGGAGCGGTTCCCCGGCGGTCAGGTGTATCTCAATCTGCGCGGCTACGGCCCCGGCGACCCGGTCGAACCCGCCACCGCGCTCGAAACCATGCTCGCGTCGGTCGGCGTGCCCGCCGACCGGATCCCCGCCGGCGTCGACGGTCGCGCGGCCACCTGGCGCACCTACAGCGCCGGCCGCCGGATGCTGATCCTGCTCGACAACGCCGCGAGTACCGAGCAGATCCGGCCGCTGCTGCCCGGCCCCGGCTGCCTGGTGCTGGTGACCAGCCGCTGGCAATTGCCGGCGCTCGTGGCGACCCACGGCGCGCGGCGCGTCGCGCTGGAGGAACTGCCCGACGAGGACGCGACCGCCCTCGTCGCTTCGACGATCGGGCTGGACCGGGTCATCGAGGATCCCGAGGCCACCGAACGGTTCGTCCGCTACTGCGGCGGGCTGCCGTTGGCGATCCGGATCCTCGCGGTGCGGGCGGCGCGGTTCCCGGACCTTTCGCTGCGGGAGTTCGTCGGGCTGCTGGAGGCCGAACAGGACAGGCTGGGTTCGTTCGACCTCGCCGACGGCGACGAGACGAACATCCGCGCCGTCTTCTCGTACTCGTATCGCGCGCTCGACGAGCGGGCCGCGCGGATGCTGCGGCTGCTCGGCCTGCCCACCGGCGGCGACTTCAGCGTGCCCGCGGCGGCGGCGGTGGCCGGGGTCGACATCGCGGAAGCGCACGCGGACCTGGCGAAACTGGCTTCCGCGCACCTGATCGCGCGGTCAAGGCCAGGCCGGTACCAGTTCCACGACCTGATCCGCGCGTACGCGGCCGAACTCTCGGCGAAGGTGGACGGGCCCGAAGCGCGGACGGGAGTGCTGGACAGGCTGCTCCACGCCTCACTGTCGTCGGCGCTGAACGCGTCCCGGCTGCTGCGCCCGGAACGGCACTACCGGCTCATCGAGCCCGAACGGTTCGCGGGCGCGGGGCTGAAGTTCGGTCATTACGACCAGGCGCTGGACTGGTTCGACGAGGAATGCGGGAACCTCATCGCCGCGGTGAACGCCGCGTACCGGGAGCGGCGGCATCGGGAGTGCTGGCAGCTCGCGTGGCTGCTGCAGTCCTTTTTCATCGTGCGAGCGCGGCTGGAGGACTGGCGTTCGGTGTTCGACGTCGCCTTGCGGGCCGCGCGCGAAGCGGGGGACCGGCCCGGTGAGGCCGCGATGCTGAGCGGGCTCGGCGTCGCTTGCGGCGTGGCGCGCCAGTACGAGGACAGCGTCGCCTACCTGAAGCAGGTGGTCGAACTGCAGCGGCTGGTCGGCGACCGCGAGGGCGAGGCGCGTGGTCTGTACAACCTCACGCTGGCGAGCCGGAACGTCGAAGGCGCCCAGAACGCGTGGGAGTACGGGACCCAGGCACTGCGGTTCATCCGGGAGCACAACGTCGGTGCGGGCATGGAGGCCGACGCGCTGCAGGCGCTCGGCGACATCTGCACCGGCGACGGACGGTACGGTCAGGCGCTCGACCTCGCCGACCAAGCGCTGGCCCTACGGGCACACGCGTTGCCCGACGAGGCCCGGTTCACCTTTCACACCAAGGGCATCGCGCTCGTCGGCCTCGGCCGCAACGACGAGGGAGTCGCCTGTATGCGGCGGGCCGTCGAAATGTTCTTCACCCACGGCGAACTCTACGAGGCGGCCGACGTGCTGGCCCAGCTCGGTGCGATCCATCTGCGGCTCGGTGATCCCTCGTCGGCCCGGGAGTGCTGGCTGCGTTCGGTGCGGGTGCTCACCGAACTTTCGCATCCGGACGCCGACGACGTCCGGACGAAGCTCGCCTCGCTCGTCTCCGGCCAAAGCTGAACGAGGCACGGGCGACCGGCGTGCCGACCCCCAGGCGCAGCACGCGAGTTCGCCCGTGACCTCTGCAGACACCTAACAGGACACCGCTCACTGTGCGCTGACTGTGCAGCGTGGGCACGTCACGCGAGGAGTTCCGCCAGCGCGATCGCGTTCTTCGGCGCCTCGACCTCGACGTCGTTGTCGAAGTAGACGTACGTGTCGCGACCCCAGCCCCCGATCTTGCGCGCCCATTTCTTCAGGGCCTTGTCGCTGTACCCGCTGACGTAAAGCTCCTCCTCGCCGTGCAGGCGCACGTAGGCGAACTCGTCGCTCGTCATCTCGTCCAAGAACGGGAACTCACCGGCGGTGTCGGCGACCACGAGCGCGATGCCGTGCTTACGGAACAGCTCAAGGCTCTCGGGCTCGGCGAAGCTCGGATGCCGTACTTCGACCGCGTGCCGGAGCTTCCGGCGTGGCTTCGGATCGGTGTGCGGTTCGGCCTTGAGCTTGTCGTCGTGCTTACTCGCGAGCTTGGCGGCGGCGTGACTGGTGCGCGGCAACAGCTCGAAGAAATTTTCGACACGCTCGGCGTCGAACGACAGCCGCGGCGGCAGCTGCCAGAGGATCGGCCCCAGCTTCCGGCCGAGCGCCAGTACCCCGGAAGCGAAGAAGTTCGCCAGCGGCGTCTCGACGTCGCGCAGTTGCTTCATATGCGTGATGAAGCGGCCGCCTTTGACGGCGAAGACGAAGTCGTCCGGTGTCTGCTCGGCCCACGTGCGATACCGCTCGGGTCGCTGCAGGGAGTAGAACGAGCCGTTGATCTCCACGGAGTTCATCCGGCCGGACAGGTATTCCAGCTCGCGCCGCTGCACCAGGCCACGGGGGTAGAAGTCCCCGCGCCAGGGTGGGTAGCGCCAGCCCGAAGTGCCGATCCTGATCTCGGCGACGTCGATCACCGCCTTCTGTCGCCGTGCTGATTCCCCCTCTCTTCCCGGCGCAAACGCCCGCTCAGGCCCACGAGAACCGCCAGCGGCGGGTCTGGACCAGGCTGGAGGCGAACTCACGCAGATTGCCCGGCTGACCGGCGAACGCGGGCAGGCAGAACGAGCGGTGCTCGGCGGCGACCGTGAGTGCGCGGCCCTGGGTGCGCGGCGGCGCGGCCACCGACAGCTCCATCGAGTCGAAGCCCAGGACGGTGAGCGTCGCGCCGAAGCGGTCTTCCCAGCTGCGCAGGACCGCGGACAGCTCGTGGACCTGATCGGTCGCCTTGATCATGCCCGTCCAGCCCAGGATCGCCGGGATGTCGGCGGGCCGCTCGGTCTGCACCAGCGCGAGCCGATGCGGTCCGCGCGCGGCCAGGATCGACCCGGTGTTGCCCGCCTCGGCCAGCGGATCCGCCCGGCGCGACGGGCGGCGGGCGAGCCCGGGGAACTTCGCGCCGAACGGACGCAGGCAGGCGCCGTCGCAGCACGACGTGTCCCACCACCGGGCCAGCACCTCGGCCGGGTCCACCGAGGCGATCCGGTGGTCGGCCGGGGCGAGCCTGCCGCGGTCGTCGATCCAGTCCTCGCCATTGGCCGCGAACCGCTGATCGTGCGGGATCAGCACCGGCCACAACCCGGACCGGTCGAATTCGGCGACACAGCCGGTGTAGCGCTCCGGCCTGGCCAAAGGCAGATCCGAAACCCAGATCCGGCCGTGCCACCGGCCGGGCGGCAGGGTCTGGACGGGCGGCGTACCCGGGCGGAACGGTGCGATCGTCATCGGCTTCCCCTCGAACTGGTGTTCGGTCAACTCTACCCGAACACTAGTTCGAAGCACTGACAGTTTTCGATACCCGTCCGCGGGATCTCAGGCTCGCCCAGGTCGAGGGGCCGAAATTTTCTCGGCGCTCTGAATTCGCCCCTCGTCCCACGTGTCCCTGAAGTCACACCAGAAACAGCGAAGTCCACAGTGGACGGAAGCGTGGATGTGATCGTGAGGCTGGCTCTTGGTGGCGGTGGTCGCGGGGCGGTTGGCGAGGTCGGTCCGTGAAGGACTCCTTGAGGGACCCTGGGTCCCTCAAGGAGTCCTTCACGGACCTCCGACCGACCGCAAAGTGTGCGCGTGAAGGCCCTCCTTGGCTCAGCGAAGGAAGCGCGGCTTCGCGCACGACCGCACTACCCGCTCAAGTACCTGTATGGGGGCCTTCAGCTACTTCCCCGCAAGCCACGACGCGGGGACTACATCGGGCGCAGCAGGTCGTCCGCGTCCACGATCCGGTACGCGTACCCCTGTTCCGCCAGGAAACGCTGCCGGTGCGCCGCGTACTCCGTGTCGACGGTGTCCCTCGAGACGACCGAGTAGAAGTGCGCCTGCCGTCCGTCGCCCTTCGGCCGCAGCAGCCGTCCGAGCCGCTGCGCCTCCTCCTGTCGCGAGCCGAACGTCCCGGAGATCTGGATCGCGACCGACGCCTCCGGCAGGTCGATCGAGAAGTTGGCGACCTTCGAAACGACCAGCGTCCTGATCTCGCCGCGCCGGAACGCGTCGAAGAGTTCCTCGCGTTCCTTGTTCCGTGTCGCGCCCTGGATCACCGGCGCGTCCAGTTCGTCGCCGATCATCTCCAGCTGGTCGAGGTAGGCGCCGATGACCAGCGTCGGCTCGCCCGGATGCCGGTCCACCAGCGATTTGATCACTTTGGTCTTGGTGTCCGCGGTCGCCGCCAGCTTGTACCGCTCCTCGGCTTCGGCCGTCGCGTACGCGAGCCTCTCGGCGTCCGTCAGAGTCACGCGGACCTCGGTGCATTCCGCCGGCGCGATCCAGCCCTGCGCCTCGATGTCCCGCCACGGGACGTCGTAGCGCTTCGGGCCGATCAGGGAGAACACGTCGCCTTCGCGGCCGTCCTCGCGCACCAGGGTCGCGGTCAGCCCCAGCCGCCGTCGTGACTGCAGGTCGGCGGTCATCCGGAACACCGGCGCGGGCAGCAGGTGGACCTCGTCGTAGACCACCAGGCCCCAGTCCCGTGAGTCGAACAGGTCCAGGTGCCGGTACTCGCCCTTGGTCTTGCGCGTGACCACCTGGTAGGTCGCGATGGTGACCGGCCGGATCTCCTTCTTCTCACCGGAGTACTCGCCGATCTCCTCCTCGGTGAGCGAGGTCCGCGCGATCAGTTCCCGCTTCCACTGCCGCCCGGCGACGGTGTTCGTCACCAGGATCAGTGTCGTCGCCTTCGCGTGCGCCATGGCCGCGGCGCCGACCAGCGTCTTGCCCGCGCCGCAAGGCAGGACGACGACGCCGGACCCGCCCGCCCAGAACGCCTCCGCGGCCTTGCGCTGGTAGTCGCGCAGCTCCCAGTCGTCCTCGGCCAGTTCGATCGGGTGCGCCTCGCCGTCGACGTAGCCGGCGAGGTCTTCCGCGGGCCAGCCGACCTTCAGCAGCACCTGCTTGAGCCGTCCGCGTTCGGACGGGTGCACGATCACGGTGTCTTCGTCGATCCGCGCGCCCAGCATCGGGCTGATCTTCTTGTGCCGGAGGATCTCCTCCAGCACCGCGCGGTCGATGGTGGACATGACCAGGCCGTGCGCCGGGTGGTTGGCGATCTGCAGCCGCCCGAACCGGCCCATCGTGTCCACGATGTCGATGAGCAGCGGCTGGGGCACGGGGAACCGCGAGTACGTCGTCAGCGCGTCGACGACCTGTTCCGCGTCGTGGCCGGCCGCGCGGGCGTTCCACAACGCCAGCGGCGTGATTCGGTAGGTGTGGACGTGCTCGGGCGCGCGTTCCAGTTCGGCGAACGGCGCGATGGCGATCCGCGCGTCGTCGGCCTGGCTGTTGTCGACCTCGAGCAGGACGGTCTTGTCGGATTGGACGATCAGCGGGCCATCGGTCACATCCTCCTTTATACGTTCCGGCCAGATCGGCCCCGCCGCGGCACCGCTGGTGGAAGGATGTGCGGCAGGTGAGGAGGAGGGGATCTTGACGACTACACCGACCGGCGGGCCGCCCGGATACGACCCGTTCGACGTGCCCGCGCCGCTGCCCGCGATGCCGGACTTGGGCATGCCGACGCCGTTCCCGAAGCCACCGCCGATCAGCGTGCTGGCCAAGGTCTCGATCGTGCTGGGCGTCGTGGTCGCGCTGGGCCTGGGGAGCCTGGTCGCCTGGGGGCTCTCGCAGTCGGGCGGGCTGTCGTCGGTGGAGGCGGGCAAGTGCCTGTACCTGACCGACGAGTCGGGCGGCGCCCAGAGCTACACGACGGCCACCTGCACTTCGAGCCGCGCGACCTTCCGGGTCGACGAGGTCCGTACCGGGGTTTCCGAATGCCGTAGTGCCGACTACGTCCAGTTCGAGCTGTACGGCGGTTCCTCCAGCCGCAAGGCCGAGAAGACGCTCTGTCTCGCGCTGAACGTCGAGACCGGTGACTGCCTGCGTGATGTCGTGCACGAGACGCGGATCGCGAAGGTCCGCTGCACCGACATCTCCGCCGAGGCGCGAGCGGTCGTGATGAAGGGATCGTCGGAGAGCGTCTGCTCGTCGGACGACACCTCCCTGCACTACACCGGGCCACCCGAGCGCACGGTGTGTCTCAGGCCGACCGGGGAGAACATTTAGGGGTCTGCCGATCCGTCATGTCGCCATTAAGGACGCGGCACCATCGACTGGACGTCGAGCCGGGCGCCCAGCATGCCGGAGTTGTGCATCAGGTCGGCGACACGCTGCAGCCGGATGCCGTTGAGGGAGACCGGATACGCCCCGAGTGAGACCAGCGACGCCGTGGTCCGGTCGATGTCGGAGAACGTCGGCAGCGCGTCGCGGACGATGACCGGGTCGGCCGCCCGAACCTGCGCCTCGCCGAGTACTTTCCGGAAGACCGCGAGCGTGCGGGTGTTGCCCTGGCCGAAGGCGCCGGTCGAAACATAGGACGACATCGGGAAGTCCAGCGTCGCGCCGCGAGCGCCGTCGGCGAGGATGCTCGCCCCGAGTTCCTTTTCGGCCCTGGTGATGTACGGCTCGACCATCCACGCGGCGTCGACCTCGCCGGCCTGCAACGCCTGCGGCATCCGGTCGAACGCGTGCTGCTTGAACTGGATCTTGGTCACCTCGACGCCCGCGGTCCCGAGTACCGAACGGGCCGCGAGCACGCCGACGTCGTCGAGCATGTTCACCGCGATCTTCGGTGACTTCTTGAGCGTCGGCTCGGTGTAGTCGGAGCCGGGGAGTGTGACGAGCGCCATGGTGTTGCGGCCGGCGGTGTACGCCTCGCCCTGCAACTGCAGCGCCGTCCCGGCCGCGGCGGCGCGGAAGATCGAGACGTCACTGGCGAACGCGATGTCGATCTCGCCCGCGGAAAGCTTGGTGATCGCCTGGTCGGCGGGAACATCGGTGAGGGTCACGGAAAGACCGGCGGCGGTGAACGTCCCGTCGGCCACGGCGACCCTCAAGGGCGCCGTGTCGATGGGGTTTCCGACGCCGATTCGCAGCTCGGTTCGTTCGGGCGGGGCGTCCGTGCTCGGGTCACCACCGGAAAACACTCCGCAACCGGCCATCGTCAGCAGAGCCGCTACCAGCGGAATCGCCCGAACACGCATCATCGCCTCCGCCCACCTACCGAGAGAATGTGCTCCTCCTTCTGGATCGTATGGTCCAGGCCCCATACGATCGCGTGCGGGAGACGCCGCACCAGCGCGGCTTTCGATCGTTCTCGAACCTTGTTACTCTACAGTAGGTTCGGGCTCTCGTCCCCGATGTCAGCCATGGGAAAGGGTCCCGTGGTGGGAAAAGGAAACCAGGTGGCCCGTCGCGACAAGCGTCCCCGTGTGGGCGACGCGGCGGAACGGCATCCTCGGGTGGGAGGACGCTGGCGGCTGCGTAACTGGCACCTGCGTACGAAACTCTTCGTGGTACTGCTGATCCCCGCGCTCGCGGTGGTCGCCCTCGTCGGGCTCCGGGTCAACTCGGATCTGCGGGATGCCCGGCAGCTGGCCGAATTCGCCACCCGCGGCCGGGTCGACAGCACCGTCGCCGAGGCGGTGCACCAGCTTCAGCGCGAACGCGACCTCACCGTCCGGTTCGTCGCGGGCGACCGCAAGGGCGACGTCTCCGAACTGGCCGAGCAGCGCAAGCGCGTCGACGATTCCGTCGGCACGTTCGATCGCACACTCGGCGAGAGCAAGAGCAGGCTCGGGGACAAGGCCGCGACCAGTCTGCAGCTGACCAGCGACCGCCTGCGCGTGCTGACCGGACTGCGGTTTTCCGCGGAACACTCGGCTTTTCCCGCCGACGCGGTGCTGCGCTCCTACAGCGAGCTGATCTCCGGCCTGCTCGACATCAGCGATTCCACCGCCGCCGACGTCTCCGACCCGGATCTGGGGAAGCTCCGCCTCGCGGGCAACGCGCTCGCGCGGATCAAGGACCAGATGTCGGTCAAACGCGCGATCATGGCGGCCGCGCTCGCCCAGGGCGGCCTCAACCGGGACCGGACCCGTGCCCTGCTCGGCGCGGAGGCCGAACTCGCCGCCGCCCGCAACGACTACCGCACCTTCGCGACGCCCGAACAGCAGCGGATGTACGACGACACGGTGATCGGCCTGATCGTCGACATCGGCAACGGCATGGTGGAATCGGCGCTCATCCGCGCGGAGAACGACCAGGGGCTCGGGGGGCTGGACCCGAACCAGTGGGACACCGCCGCCACCTACACGGTCAACCTGGCCCACCAGGTGCAGCAGGCGGTGCTCGTCCAGTTGCAGGAGCGCACGGACAGCCTTGCGGCACAAGCGAGAACGTCCGCCATCTGGGACGGCGGCATCGTGCTCGCCGTACTGCTCGTCGCCGGTGTGCTCTCCGTGATCATCGCGCGTTCGCTGTTGCGGCCACTGCGAATCCTGCGCCGCAGCGCGCTCCAGGTCGCCGAACACCAGCTCCCCGCGGCCGTCGAAGGCCTGCTCAGCGATCCCGAGCCGCAGCCGGAGAACCTGCGACGGCGGCTGGCCGTCGCGCCGGTCCCGGTGTTCAGCCGCGAGGAACTCGGCCAGGTGGCGCGGGCGTTCGACGCGGTGCACGGCGAGGCCGTCCGGCTCGCCGGGGAACAGGCCATGCTGCGGGAGAACATCAACGCGATGTTCGTGAACCTGTCGCAGCGGAGCCAGGATCTCGTCGAGCGGCAGCTCTCCGTGCTGGACCGCATGGAGGCCGACGAACAGGATCCCGACACGCTCGCCGGGCTCTTCGAGCTCGACCACCTCGCGACGCGGATGCGGCGCAACAGCGAGAACCTGCTGGTGCTGTCCGGAACCGACGTCGTCCGCGAGGACGGCGGCGCCGTCGTCGCCGACGAGATCATCGGTGCCGCGCTCTCGGAGGTCGAGCACTACCAGCGCATCGAACTCGGTGCGGCGCCGCGGATCGCGGTCCGCGGCGAGGCCGTCAACGACCTCGTGCACGTGGTCTCCGAGTTGCTGGAGAACGCGACCCGCTATTCGGACCAGAGCACGATGGTCCAGGTCGAGGGGCACGCGACCGAACGCGGCGAGTGGCAGATCGAGATCACCGACCACGGCGCCGGGATGCCGCAGGCGGAGATCGACCGGACCAACACCCGGCTGGCGAATCCGCCGGACGTCGACGTCGAGGTTTCGCGGCGGATGGGCCTGTTCGTGGTCGCGACGCTGGCCGTCCGGCACCGCATCGACGTCCGGCTGCGGTCCGCCGACGGTGGCGGGATCACCGCGGTGGTCGTCGTGCCGTCCGCCCTCATCGTCGACGCGCCGCAGCCCGCGCCGATGCCGGAACCCGCGCCCGCCGCCGCCCCCGAGCCGGAACCCGAACCACCACTGGAAGTCCCGCCGCTGCCCGAACCGGAAGAGAGTGCCGAGGAATCGCGGTTCGCGCCCGTGCTGGACCCCGGTCCGCTGCGGCGCGCGCCGGTCGTCGAGCGCGAGACCCAGCCGGAGTGGCCGTCGGCGGATGACGACGACGGCAACCATCTCGAACTGGACTCGCCGACCGAGCGGATGCCCAAGTACCAGAGCGTGCTTTCGCAGTGGTTCGACCACGGTGGCCCGCGCGAAGGACCTTCGCCCGCTGAGCCCGGTCCGCCTTCAAAGCCCTCGTTCGAGCCGGTGAAGGCACCGGAAGAGGGCGCGGCGAGCGAAGTACCCGTGCAGGATCCGGACGAGCCGACCGAGCCGTCGCTGAAGCCGGTGGAGGCGAAGGCTCTGGTGCCGAAAGAAAGGGCACCGGAACCCGAGCCCGAGCCCGCTTGGCCGACGTCCGCCGAGCTGGAGCAGGAGGACGGCGCGGAGGAAACCTGGCCGGTGCTGCCCGCCGTCGTTCCCGAGGCGCGGTCGCAGGACGACAGGCCGGAGAAGCCGCGAGGGGAGAGGCCGATACTCTCACTTTCCCCCGAAGCGGTCCGCGAACGGATGACCAGCCTGCAAGGCGGGTTCCGGCGCGGTCGCCACGCCAGGGGTGACGACAACCCCTCGGCTTAAGCGAATTGGAAGGTCCATGAGTTCGAAATCCGGCCTGCTGGAAGTGATCGCGCTGACCGCGGCGGACGCGGAGCGCGCACAGGAGGGCGGGGCCGATCGCCTCGAACTGGTCAGCGACATGGCCAGCGACGGCCTTTCGCCGTCGGTCGAGACGCTGCGCGAAGTGCTCGCCGCCACCGACCTCCCGGTGCGGGTCATGTTGCGCGACAACATGTCCTTCGCCGCCGGTGACCTCGACGGGCTGCGCGCGGACACCGGGCGGCTGATCGACGCGGGCGCGCGGGAGTTCGTGTTCGGCTTCCTGGACCTGGAAAGCGAGATCGACGTCGACGCCTGCGAAACGCTGGTCAAGGAGCTCGACGGGCTGCCGTGGACCTTCCACCGGGCCATCGACCGCGCGCGGGACCCGTTGCGCGCCTACGACCGGCTGGCCGCGCTCGGCTGCGACACGGTGCTCGCGGCCGGGCATCCGCACGGCGTGGCACACGGCCTCTCGGTGCTCCAGCGGCTCGCCCGCCGCTCGGACGGGCCACGGCTGCTGGTCGGCGGCGGCCTGCGGGCGCAACAGGTCCATCTGCTGCGGGCGGGCGGGGTGCGCGCGTTCCACGTCGGCAGCGCGGTCCGGCCCGGCGGCTGGGAGTCCGATGTGGACGCCGCCACCGTCCGCGAATGGGCGGCGCTGGTCAAGGACTAGGGCGTTTTTCTCGAACTGGGTTGGCAGGTTGGGCGAGGACACGCGCGTGTGTTTTTCGGCCGGAGGCCTCGGATTCGCGGAGGCGGGCCGCACGCTCCGAGACACAACCTAGGTGCCGTGCGCGAGCGGTCAGGTCCAGACCACACACGGTGACTTGAGGTTGCATCTTCAACTATCGGGACATGACCAGCTAGCGTGTGGGCCATGGCTACCCGCACCGTACGTGACGCGACCAGGGAACTCCTGCGCGAACTGGGCCTGACCACGGTCTTCGGCAACCCCGGGACGACCGAGATCGCCTTCCTCACGGAATGGCCCGACGACTTCACCTACGTGCTCGCGCTCCACGAGGCGTCGGTCGTCGCGATGGCCGACGGATACGCGCGCGCGTCGCGGCGCCCGGTGCTGGTGAACCTGCACTCCGCGGGCGGGGTCGGCCACGCGCTCGGACACGTCTTCACCGCCTACCGCAACAACGCCCCGCTGATCGTCCTCGCCGGACAGCAGACCAGGTCGCTGCTGCCGGACGAGCCCTTCCTCGGTGCCGTCGAGGCGGCGAACTTCCCCAAGCCGTACGTGAAGTGGAGCTGCGAACCGGCCAGGGCGGAGGACGTTCCGGCGGCGCTGGCGCGGGCGTATCACATCGCGACGCAGGCGCCGATGGGTCCGGTGTTCGTCTCGGTGCCGGTGGACGACTGGGACGTCGAGACCACGAAGCCGATCATCTCCCGGCCGCTGATCCGCGGCTTCGCGCCCGATCCGTCCGCTTTGGACGAACTGGTGTCCGCCTTGGACGCCGCACAGAACCCGGCGATCGTGGTCGGCCCCGGCATCGACGGTGAAGGCGCCGTGCCGGACGTCGTCGCACTGGCCGAGAAGGTGGGCGCCGGGGTCTGGGCGCCGCCGATGGGCGCGCGCTGCTCCTTCCCCGAGGACCACCCGCAGTTCTTCGGTTTCCTGCAGCCGGAACGCGAAGCGCTCGCGAGCGCGCTGGTCGAGCACGACCTCGTGGTCGTCATCGGCGCCCCGGCGTTCACCTACCACGTGTACCGGGGCGAGCCGGAGACCGCGCTGCCGCCGCTGTTCCTGATCAGCGACGACGAGCAGATCCTCGCCAGGGCCGCCGAGGGCACCGGGATCCGGGCGACGCCGAAGCTCGCGATCCGCGCGCTGCTGGACAACGCCGCGCCGCGGGAAGCGCCGAAATCCCGTACCCGGCTGGAAAAGCCCGCCGCGGTCACACCGATCACGCCGGACTTCGCCTACGCCACGATCTCGGAAGTCCTGCCGGACAACGCGATCGTCGTCGAGGAGACGCCGAGCCACCGCAACGATCTGCACGATCACCTGCCGATCAAGTCGACCGACACGGGCTTCCTCACCGTCGCCAGCGGCACTCTTGGCTACGGCCTCCCCGCCGCCGTCGGCGCCGCGCTCGCCCGCCCGGACCGCAAGGTCGTCGCCATCCTCGGCGACGGGTCGAGCATGTACTGCGTCCAGGCACTGTGGACGGCGGCGCAGAACAACCTGCCGGTGACGTTCGTGATCTTCGACAACTCGCAGTACGCCGCCGTGCGCATCCTCGGCGAGGCGGCCGGCGGGGAGAAGTTGCCGGGCGTCGACCTCGGCGGCATCGATTTCCCCGCGCTGGCGAAGAGCATGGGCCTGAACACGTCGGTCGTCGAGAAGGCCGAAGACCTCAAGGCGACGCTGGAGGCCGCGCTGCCGGACGAGCGCCCGCACCTGGTGCATGTCCGCATCGACCCGAACCCGCGCAAGCTCTACTGAGCGGGCTTCACGCAGGCGATCCGCTCTCATGCCTGGTCGGTGGGGGCGGGGACCAGAGATGCTGTTCCGGGCCGTGAAGGACTCCTTGAGGGACCCAGGGTCCCTCAAGGAGTCCTTCACGGCCCTCTGGAGCTGTTATGAACGGACCGTTCACGGCACTTCAGGAGCTCTTCGCGCGGGCCTCGGCGTCAGCGTCGACGGAGGCGTCCTTCTGCGCCAGTTCCCACTCGGCCGCGTCGTTGGCCGCGGTGATGGCCTCAGGGGCTCCACCGTGCAGCAGCCTCGCCACCTCGCCGCGCAGCGTCACGAACTCGGCGGACTCGCGCGTGGTGATCTGGTCCCGCTCCGCGGGCAGCCCCACCGGCAGGTCCGCGACGATCTTGGCCGGCGACTTCGACAGCACCAGCACCCGGTCCGACAGGTAGACACTCTCGTCGATGTCGTGCGTGACCACGAGAACCGTGCTCCCGTTCTCGCGCTGCACGCGGCGGGTCAGGTCCTCGAGTTCGAAGCGCGTCTGCGCGTCGACCGACGCGAAGGGCTCGTCCATCAGCAGCAGCGCGGGCTGACTGGCCAGCGCCCGTGCGATCGACACCCGCTGCTGCATGCCGCCCGAGAGCTGCCAGGGGAACTTCGCGCCGACGCCGGACAGGCCGACCGACTCCAGCGCCTCCTGCGCCCGCGTCCGGCGTTCGGAGCGGCTCGAGTTACGCCACCGCAGGGGGAATTCGACGTTCTTCGCGACCGAGAGCCAGGGGAACAGCGAGCGGCTGTAGTCCTGGAACACCACGGCCAGGTCCTCCGGCACCCCGAAGACGTCGTCGCCGTGCAGGCTGACCCGCCCGGACGTCGGCTTGATGAGCCCGGCGATGCAGCGAAGCAGCGTCGACTTGCCGCAGCCCGACGGGCCCACGATGCTCGCGAGCTGGCCCGCTTCCACGGTGAACGACAGGTCGTTGACCGCGACATGCGCCTTTTCTCCCGTGCCGTAATGGTGGTTCAGCCCGGAGACCTCGAGCATGGTTGACATCTTGCTGACCCTTCGTGTCCTTGAGGTGAAGCCGCGACCGCGATCGACGTCGGCAGGGCGCTCGTTCGTGCCGCTTGTCGCGTTGTGCGGGTATGGCGCCCTGCCACCGCGATAGCGGGGCCCGCGGCCGGGGCGGCTTCGTGCCTGTGGTCATTTTCCGCTGCCTCTCCCTGCTCCGCCGACCAGCCGAGAACTAGAGACGGCCGTTACGGGTGGGCTGCCAGCGAAGCACTCTCTGCTCCACCGCGAGGAAGGCCGCGTTGAACCCGAAGCCGAGCAGTCCGAGCAGGACCAGCCACGACCACATGAGCGGGAAGTCGAACGCCTGCTGGGCGTCCATCAGGGACCGGCCGATGCCGTTGTAGGAGCCGACCAGTTCCGAGATCACCATCAGCAGCAGCGAAATGGACAGGCTCAGCCGCAGGCCCGCGAAGATCTTCGGACTGGCCGCGGGCAGCACGATCGAGCGCACCCAGTGCGACCGAGGCGTCCGGAACGACTTCGCGGTGTCGACCTTCACCTGGTCCACCGAGCGGACGCCGTCCACGGTGTTGAGCAGCACCGGCCAGATCGCGCCGAAGATGATCGATCCGGTCTGCATCCCCGGCCCGAGTCCGAAGAGGACGATGAACACCGGGATCAGCGCGGGCGGCGGTACCGAGCGGAAGAAGGCGAAAAGCGGCCCGACGTAGTCCATCCCGGTCTTGGACCGGCCCAGCGCGACACCGAGCGCGACGCCGACGACACCGGCCAGCAGCCAGCCCCCGAGCGTCCGGCCGAGGCTCGGCAGGACGTTGTCGAACACGGTGTCGGTCAGGAACAGCTGTGACACCGGACCGCTGAACCACAGCTTCACGGACGCGGTCAGGATTTCGGTCGGCGGCGGGAAGAACGGGCTCTCCGCGAGCCGGGTCCCCAGTTCCCAGATCCCGAGCAGGGCGAAGAACAGCAGCCAGTTGCGGACCAGGATGCCGAGGCCCCGGCCCACGCGCCTGCCGACACGGCTGGACAGTGTGAGGGTCGTCACGAGACCGCCTCCCGGTCGACCGTGCTCCAGCGGAAGGCCCGCCTGCCGATCATCTCCAGCCCGCCGTTGATGAGGAAGCCGAGCATGCCGACCACCACGGTGCCCGCGAGCACGAGGTCGAACCTGGTCGAACCGGTGCTGGCCTGCATGATGAAGTTGCCGATGCCGAGTTTGGCGCCGGCCAGGAATTCGGTGCTGACCACCGCGATCAAGGCGATGTTGGCGGACAGCCTGACCCCGGTGAACACGAACGGCGCGGTATGCGGCAGCGCCACCGACGTCAGCGTCCGGAACTTGCCCGTGCCGCAGGCTTTCGCGGTCTCCATCAGAACGGGGTCGATCTCGCCGAGCGCGTAGATCGTGTTGAACATGATGGGCCACAACGACGCGTACACGGCGAGCGTGATCTTCGCTTCGGGGCCGCCACCGATCAGCAGGAGCACCAGCGGGATCAGCGCGACGGCGGGGATCGGCCGCAGGAACTCGATGACCACCGCGGTCGCGGTGCGCAGGCCGGGGATGCTGCCCAGCAGCAGACCGGCGGGCACGGCGATGGCGACCGCGATGAGCAGTGCGATCGCCCACGCGAGGAAGGTGGCGATCAGGTCGCGGACGAACTGTGTCTCGCCGAAACTTTCGAAGATCGTCACGAGCACGACGGACGGCGGGGGGATGAACTCTTTTCGGACCAGGCCGGCCTGGACGATCACTTCCCAGACGAGGAAGAAACCGGCCAGACCGGCCAGGGCACGGAGAAGTCGTGACACCTTTACCTTTATCCAGCTTGAGGGGCGAGCATCGGAGCGGCGTCGAGCTTGGCCGTCAGCACACCGGTCTGCAGCAGCAGGTCCGGCACGCGCTGCAGGCGACGGGCGTCCAGGGTGGACCCGAACGTCGGCAGCGTGAGCAACGAAGCGGTTTCGGCGTCGACCCTGGCGTACTTGACGATCATCGGCTCGATCTTGGAACGGTCGGCCGAATCACGCACGGCCTTGGCCAGTGCGCGCTGGAACGCTGCCAGCGTCTTCGGGTTCTTGTCCACGAAGGACCCGAGCGCGCCGAAGCCTGCCAGGGGGAAGTCCTGGGTGGCGCCGGTCGCGATGTCGACGATCGGGGTCGCGCCGACCACCTTGGACGCCTGGGTCAGGAACGGCTCGGGCAGGTAACCCGCGTCGACCTGGCCCGAGGACAGGGCGGCGGCGATGTTCGGGAGCTGCATCGGCACCCACTGGACCTTGCTGGTGTCGACGCCGTGGTCCTTCATCACCGACACGGTGAGCAGGTGGGAGGCGGTGTTCTTGTCGGTGATCGCGATCTTCTTGCCCGCGAGGTCGTTGATCGTCTTGACCGAGGAGGTCGGCACCGTGACGACCGCGTTGCTCTTGGGGCTGGCCGAAACGGAGTCGGCGACGAGCCGGATGTCGGCCGCGTTCTTGCTCTTCGCGACGAAGAACGGCATGTAGGTGGAGAAGGCGATGTCGACCTCGCCGCCGATCATCTTGGTCATCGACTGCTGGCCGCTGGGGGCGTCGACCGCTTCGACCTCGAGACCTTCGGCCTTGAAGTAGCCGCCTTCCTGCGCCAGCCGCAGCGGCGCGAGGTCGACGACCGGCAGCAGGGCCACCTTGATCTTCGGCTTCTCCAGCGCGCCGTCACCGCCCGACGCCTTGGACGTGTCGTCGCCGCCGAGGGCGCCACAGGCGCCCAATGTGGCCAGCATGAGCGCGCTCAGGGCGACACCGATGGCACCCCGTCCTCTACGGACACCGCTCCTGCTCATGGCGTTTCGAAACAAAGCCAGCTCCTCGGAAACAATGAATCACCGTTTGGGTTTTTTCATCCGTGTCGTGGCTTTTTTTCGCCAGGCACGCGGTCACCTTAGAGATTTGCCTACCTGCTCACAATGGGTGTCGTGAGCGGGTGATCGTTTTAGGCCATTCGCCTGATCGCGTGATCACCCGCTTGGACAACACTACTTTTAGTAATCGAATTACTGGTGGAGTGGCAATTCGGTGTAACCGCGTGTCATCAGCTGGTGGCCTGAGGCGCGATCATCGGGCTGACGTCGATCTTGGTCTGGATCGCGCCCATCTGCAGGAGCAGGTCCGGGACCCGCTGGATGCGGCGAGGGTCCAGTGTGGACTGGAACGTCAGCAGCGTGGTCAGCGCGGCGGTGTCCTGGTCGATCTTCGCGTACTTGACCAGCAGCGGCTCGATCTTGGAGCGGTCGGCCGCGTCACGGGTGGCCTTCTGCATGGCACGCTGGAAGGCGGCCACGGTCTTCGGGTTCTCAGCGGTGAACTTGCCGAGAGCGCCGTAGCCGGCGGTGGGGAAGTCCTGCGTCGCGCCAGTGGCGGTGTCGACGATCGGGACCGTGCCCGCCTGCTTCGCGGCCTGTGTGATGAACGGTTCGGTGAGGAAGCCCGCGTCGATGTCGCCGTTCTTGAGGGCGGCGGCCATGTTCGGCGGCTGCACCGGCACCCACTGGACCTTGGTGAAGTCGACGCCGTGGTCCTTCATCACCGACTTGGTGAGGGTGTCGGACACCGTGTTCGGCGCGAAGATGCCGATCTTCTTCCCGGCCAGGTCGTTGATGCCGCGCACCGAGGAGTTCGGCATGGCGATGATCGACGTGCTCTTCGGCCCGGCCGACGAGGCGTCGGAGACCAGCTTGATGTCGGCGGTGCCCTTGCTCATCGCGATGAAGAACGGGGTGTAGCTGGCGTAGGCGATGTCGACCTCGCCGCCGATCAGCTTGGTCAGCGAGATCTGGCCGGTGGCGGCTTCGATGAGCTCGACGTCCAGGCCTTCCGCCTTGAAGTAGCCGCCGTCCTGCGCCAATCGCAGCGACGCGGTGTCGATGGTCGACATCGTCGCGACCTTGATCTTCGACTTCTCGAGGTTCCCGGAGCCGCCGGAGGAGGACGACGAGTCGTCCCCGCCGAGCAGGCCGCAGCCGCTGACCGATACCGCGACGACGGCCGCCATCGCGAAGGCGAGAGTTCCGGTCTTTCCACGTGACGGCCGACCCCGGCTGACGCTCAAGGCCTTCTTCGAGCTTGCAGAGCCAAGCAAGTGGTGCTCCTGATCAAGGGGAAGGTCACGTGATGACGTGGCCTGATGTGGGATTCGGAAGTGACTCTTTGTCAGAGTCACGGGCTCACTGTAGAGAACCGACAACGCGCTCACAATGGGTGGTCATCCTATGATCCTCAAGGGTAACGATCACCCGAACAGGTTGTTTGTCAGAAGTGAACACAACTGGGCGTGTTCATTGAGAGGAACGGCGAGAGTTTGTTGCCAACTGAGCGACAACAGGTCAAGGGCCGTCCGGTGGGACTTCCCGCGTCTTGTCCGAAGGGTTACATCTGGGCCATCCGTTCGCTACCCTCATGCACCGGTAGTGAGGTGTGGACCACTGATGTAGTGAAAGAGAGTGCCTTGGATGGCCGAACGCTCTGGACCTTTCCCGAGGTGCAAGGCACTCTGTGTCGAACAAGTACGCGTTGACCGAACGAGTGTCGAACACGACCGTGCTTCACTGGTGCGTGTCCGCGCACTGGCGGGTTAGGCCGAATAGACCAATGACGCCAGGCGGGAATTCGGCCAAGTGCACCTGAGAGACTGCGTCAAAGACGATTTCCTCATTCGTCAGAGTGAGCACTCGCGTCGTGTGTGCCCCTGCCGGGCGGCAGGAGTGAGCGGGTAGTGGTCTCCGACAACCGACCCAGACAGCAGTACGGCCAGTTCGAGAACGGCATGTCCAAAATGGGCTTTCCCGGCCCGGATGAAGATGATGGTGGTGCGGCGGTGCCGAACGAAGACACCGCGGGGGTGGGAGGGACCCCTGCGCGGGAAACCGGAGACGGTCCTGGGGGGAAGGTGGCCGGGTCGTTCCTGGGCCTGCGTCACTGGCGCCTGCGATCCAAGCTCGCGGCCGTCCTGATCATCCCGACGCTGACCGCGCTCGCGCTCGGTGGGCTGCGCGTGCTCGACGACAGCTCCGAGGCCGCCCGGTTCCAGGACACGGCCGACCAGGTCGCGTTCGCCGACAAGATCACCCTCGTCGTCCACGAACTGCAGAGCGAGCGCGCGCTCGCCGTCGCCCGGATCGCCTCCCAGGACGGCTCGCGCCAGACCGGTCTCGACGCGCAGATCGCCAAGGTCGACCGCGCGGTCGACGACCTGCGGGCCTCGGCGAACCAGATCAACCCGGACGACCAGGACACGAGGGACCGCTACTCGCGTGGTCTGCAGCGGCTCGACGCCCTGCGGCCGCTGCGCGGCGCGATGAACACCTCGCTGCTTGGCGACACCCCGGTCCTCATCGCCTACTCCGGCATCCTCGACTCGCTGGTCCAGCTCGGTCGCGAGGTGACGACCGCGGTCGCCAACCGCGACGTGCTCCGGCTCGGTGTCACCGTGCAGGCCATCAGTGAGAGCAAGGAGTTCATCGCCCGCGGTGACGCGGCGCTGCTGATCGCCTCCTTCCGCTCCTCCTTCCCCGGCGACCTGTTCGACCAGGCCCGCTCGGCGGTCGCGAGCGGTGACGCCTCGACGGCGGCCTTCCTCGCGAACGCCAGTCCCGAGCAGCGGCAGCTCTACTCGGACACCTTCTCCGGCCCCGAGGTCGACGACCGCCGCCGGATCACCACGATGGCGTTCTCGCTGCATCAGCAGAACGAGACGCCGTCGATCGACAACGTCGCGCTGGGCAACGCCAGCCGGGTCGCGCTGGACAAGCTGCGCGCGGTCGAGACCAACCTGCTCGGCCAGCTGCGTGCACAGGCCGACGGCCTGGCGACCGACGCGATCAACTCGGCATGGATCGGTGCCGCGATCGTGCTGCTGGCCCTGCTCGCGGCACTGTTCCTGATGCTCGTCATCGCCCGCCTCATGCTGCGCCCGCTGCGGGTGCTGCGGAAGACGGCGCTCGACGTCGCCTACACACGACTGCCGGAAACCGTGCAAGCGATCCTGGACGACCCGGACCCGGTCAACGCCGCGAAGCGGTCGGTCGAGCCGGTGCCGATCACCTCGCGTGACGAGATCGGTGAAGTGGCGCGGTCGTTCGACGTCGTCCACGAACAGGCCGTCAAGATGGCCGCCGAGCAGGCCCTCCTGCGTGAGAACGTCAACGGCATCTTCGTGAACCTGTCCCGCCGGTCGCAGCGGCTGGTGGAACGCCAGCTCGGCGTGATCGACCGGCTCGAGGCCGACGAGCAGGACCCGGACCACTTGGCCAGCCTGTTCGAACTCGACCACCTCGCCACGCGGCTGCGCCGCAACGGTGAAAGCCTCCTGGTGCTTTCGGGCGCCGGTCTCGCGAAGTCGGTGCCCAAGCCGGTGCCCGCCGCCGACGTCATCGGCGCCGCGGTCTCGGAGATCGAGCAGTACGCCCGGATCGAGATCGGGATCGTCCCCGAGGTCGCCGTCCAGGGCCTGACGATCCACGACCTCGTGCACGTGCTCGCGGAACTGCTGGACAACGCCACCTACTTCTCCGAGCCGGAGACGAAGGTGACCGTCCGCGCGGTGATCACCCGCAAGAAGGCCCTCGCCATCCAGGTCACCGACCACGGTGTCGGGATGACCGAGGAGCGGCTCGCCGAGGTCAACACGCGGCTCGCCGAACCGCCGGACCTGGACGTCTCGGTGACCCGGCGGATGGGCCTGTACGTGGTCGCGCGCCTGGCCCGCCGCCACGGCATCGAGGTCAGGCTCCGGGAGAACGAGGACATCGAGGGCGGCGTGATCGCGCGGGTCGTCGTACCCGCCGAACTGCTCATACCGATGCGGCCCGGCGTGCGGAACACCCCGCCGCCGTCGAACCGCTCGGAAACGTCGATGCCGTCGATGTCCGAGATGTCGACTTCGCTGCCGAGCATCCCGGCTTCCGACCGCGGTCTGGAGATGACCCCGCCGCCGCCGTCGAAGCCACCGGCGGCACCGCAGCCGATCGCGAACCAAGGCGGGCTTGTCCCGCTCGACCAGCCGATCAGCCTCGACGACCTGGTCGCGGGCAAGAACGCGGCCGGACCGTTCCTCAGCCCCGCGGCCCCCGCCGAGGAGTCCCCGGCGTGGCCGACGGCCGACGACCTTTCGCCGCCGAACGGCGACGGCGCCTCCAGCGGCACGGAGACCCAGTTCGCGTCGCTCGTGCTGCCGAAGCGGGAGCCGAGGTACGTCCCGGTGAACCCGGTCGAGTCGCCGCGGCAGGCCGAGGAGTCCGCCGATTCGGGCAAGTCCGCGCTCGAGGACGACGTCCCGACCAGGCGGCTCCCGATCTACCAGTCGGTGCTCTCGCGCTGGTTCAGCGAAGGCGACGAGGTCGGTGGTGACACTCCGACCACCTACACGGAGCCGGTCGAGCCCCCCGAGCCGGACGTGTCGGAGCGGGAGCACCGCGACAGCTTCGACGAGCCGGGCGAAGCCGTCGCCGAGTCCGCCGAAGAGGCGTTGCCCACTCGGACTCCGCAGACTGTTCCGCCGGAGACGGTGCTCCAGGACAATGGCTGGCGCAGCGCGTCCGACGACGGCTGGCAGGCGGCACAGGTCCTGTACGAAGATCGGAACGACGAGATCACCCCGGCCGGCCTGCCCAAACGGGTGCCGAACCAGTACCTCGTGCCCGGCTCGATCGGCGGGAACGAACCGAAGAAGGAAGACTCGTTCGCCGACAAGACCTCCGGAATGCCGGGGACGGGCGCTATCGCCCGCTCGGCGACGGCGGCCAGGAGTCGGATGGCAAGCTTCCAGCAGGGCTACAAGTCGGGACGGCACGCGTTGAAGGATCGCCCGATAGACGCGCTGGATGACAACGGCGTTCCGATGACCGGCGGAGGTTCCTCCGCCGATGACAGCAGTAAGGAGTGAAAGTGACACGGGCGGGTGCGATGCAGCCGGGTGGTCCGGCGCAGCCTGGCGGCCAGGCGCAGGGTAAAGGGCACACGAGCAGCTTTGCCTGGCTGATCACGGATTTCGTGCACCGGGTCCCGGGCGCGGCGCATGCCGTGGTGGTGTCGGCGGACGGTTTGCTGCTGGCCTCCTCCAAGGGGCTTCCCAAGGACAGGGCCGACCAGCTCGCCGCGGTCTCGTCGGGGCTCACCAGCCTCGCGCGCGGTGCGGCCAAGGTGTTCGAAGGCGGCACGGTCGCGCAGACGGTGGTCGAGATGGCCAACGGCTTCCTCTTCCTGATGTCGGTGTCCGACGGTTCCTGTCTGGCGGTCCTCGGGTCGCCGGAGAGTGACATCGGCCTGGTCGTCTACGAGATGACCCTGCTGGTGGAACGCGTAGGGCAACAGCTGACACCGGAGATGCGCGCGCAACTGCAGGGCGCGTCGGTCCGCCGCTGAGCGACCGGGAACCGAGGAGAATGCCGTGGACGACGGGCGCTTGAGGGGCGATGGCCGGCTCGGTGACGACTTCTCCGGCGGGTGGTCGGAACGTGACGACGGCCGGGAGGACTGGACGTCCTTCCGGGACCGGGTCGACCGCGAATGGCGATCGCGCCGGGCACAGGGGGCGGACAACGACCCCGTGTCACCGGACGAGGCCTCCCGCTGGCTGACCGATTCGAACGCGGGACAGGGACCCGCCGATTTCAGCGTCACGGATTACCGGGAACGCCTGCTCGGCGGCCCCGGAGCGGAACTGTTCGGTGGTGGCAGCGGCCCGCTGTACGACTCGGGCGAGTTCGCCAAGTTCTCCTTCGACAAGGAGGAGGAGCGCCGGTCGGCGGCCGCCGACCCGCTCGCCGCGGCACTGCCGCAACAGGCGCAGAACGAGTTCGTCGACGAGCAGTACACCGCCGACGTCGAATCCTCCGGCCTGGTCCGGCCGTACTTCCGCACGCGGGGACGGACCAAGCCGACGTACGACCTTGCCATCGAGGCGTTGATCTCGACCAGTGAACAGGGACGTGTGCTCGACCGGGTGCGCGTCCCCGAACACCGGTCGATCTGCGACCTTTGCCTGGACACCCGGTCCGTCGCCGAAGTCGCGGCGCTGTTGCGCCTGCCGCTCGGCGTGGTCCGGGTGCTGATCGGAGACGTGGCCGGCCTCGGCCTGGTCCTGGTGCACACCGCCAGCCAGAACGTGGGTGACCGGCCCAGTATCGAGTTCATGGAGAGGGTGCTCAGTGGGCTTCGGAGAATTTGACTCCGACGCGAATGCGCCGCAGGTGGCCGGGCCGACGTCGTCGGCCAAGATCGTGGTCGCTGGCGGATTCGGTTCGGGGAAGACCACGCTGGTCGGGGCGGTTTCGGAAATCGATCCGCTGACCACCGAGGCCATGATGACCGAGGCCAGTACCGGCGTCGACGACAATTCGGCCACCCCGAACAAGTCGACGACGACCGTTGCCATGGACTTCGGCCGGATTTCGCTGGACTCGGATCTGGTGCTGTACGTGTTCGGTACGCCGGGCCAGCACCGGTTCTGGTTCATGTGGGACGACCTCGCGGTCGGCGCCATCGGTGCCGTCGTGCTGGTCGACACGCGGCGGCTCGCCGACGCGTTCCCGTCGATCGACTTCTTCGAGAACCGGAAGCTGCCGTACGTCGTGGCGATCAACTGCTTCGACCGGCTGCTGCACCACCAGATCGAGGACGTCCGGCACGCGCTGACGATCTCACCGTCCGTGCCGATCATGGCCTGTGACGCTCGGGAACGTGAGTCCGCCAAGCAGGTGTTGATCTCGGTCGTGCAGCACGCCATCGCACACGATTCGGCGTTGCGCGCGGGATAGACAGGACGAAAGCCCGGAGCGGATGCGGCCGTTGGAGTGAACTCGGCAGGCTTCACCCGCTTCGGGGAGTGGTACCACCAGCCGTTGTGGACGCGGGGCGATCCCTTCACGCGTTCCGGTGCGGGCCGCACCCAATCGGGTGATCGAAATGGTGGTGACCTGCGAGGACGTCGATTCACGCCCGGTCGCACCCGGCCACCACGGGGTGTCCCACGAATGCGTGGTTCGCGATGTGTCGACGCGGTGAGCGGCTGGACGTTTACGTTCGGTTAACACCCTCGGCCGGGTGGCGGGCTCGACACGATCGGCGTGACGAATACGCTGGGTGGAGGCGTCTTTCGGCTCGCCGGTGCCCAGGTCGGTGCTGGTCGGGGAGAGACGTCCGGACCACGCCGCCCAGGTGGTCTTGACGCAGCGAGGAGGGACTTGTGACGGCATCCGGACAGCAGAGTTCGTTCGGCTGGCTCATCACGGATTTCGCGCGCCGGGTTCCCGGTGCCGCGCACGCCGTGCTGGTCTCGGCGGACGGACTTCTCCTCGCGCCGTCAGAAGGCCTGCCGCAGGAACGCGCCGAACAGTTGTCCGCGGTCGCTTCCGGACTGATCAGCCTCACCGCCGGCGCGGCGCGCTGCTTCGACGCGGGCGGGGTCAACCAGACCGTCGTCGAGATGGAACGCGGCTACCTCTTCCTCATGTCGGTCGCCGACGGTTCGTCGCTCGCCGTACTGGCCGCGCCGACCTGCGACATCGGCACCGTGGCTTACGAGATGACCCTGCTCGTCGAGCGGGTCGGGCAGCAGATCACCCCCGAGCTGCGGGCGCAGCTGCAGGGCGGCGTCCGTGGGTAGTCGCCGATGAAGATCACCGGATTCACCGAACCGGAACCCTCCGGCTGGGACTCCCTCTACCAAGGCACCGAGCGCGAAGGCTTCGACTCCCCGAGCCGGTTCGAGCTGAGCTCGATCAGCACGGTCATGCCGCGGCGCCCGGCCGCGCCGCCGGAACCGGTCCCTTCGCCCATGCCGTCGCCGCTTCGCCAGCCGACGCCGCGTCCCGCGTCCGCGGGAAACGGTGCCGCCGGCTCGGGTCCTTCGGGCAGCGCCCCCGCTTCGGTCTACCTGCCGTCCTCGGGCTCACGGGTCCGGCCCTACACGCGCACCGGCGGGCGCACCCGCACCGCGCACGACCTGGCGCTGGAGGCGCTGGTGTCGACCAGCGACCAAGGCCGCCGGTATCGCGGCGTGCGGACCATGGAGCACCGGCAGATCTGCGACCTCTGCCTGGACACCCGGTCGATCGCGGAGATCGCCGCGCATCTGCGACTGCCGCTGGGTGTCGTGAAGGTGCTCGTCGGCGACATGGCCGACGCGGGCCTGGTCCTGATCCACCAGACGGAGCTGATCCTCGGCGACTCTTCTTCGCGCGCTTTCATGGAGCGCGTCCTTCAAGGCCTTCGCGACCTCTGACCCCTCCCGCGTTTCGTCCTCTGGTTGCGGTCCTTGCACGTGCAACTACCGCAACTAGAGGACTAAACGCGGGGGTCAGTCTTCGACGAGGGCGGCCGAGGTGATCCGGTGCAGCGGGAAGCGCTCGTTGTCGGTCCCTTCGAGGACCCCGCCGCCGACCCGCGTCGGCCGCACCACGCGCTGGCTCGCCATTCCGCGTGAGTCGACGAAGCCGATCCACACCTCGCGGCGCTCCATGGTCGCCTGGGACAGCAACGCCAGCGTCGCGGACGTGTCCCCGGCGCCGCCGCCCTGCGGTGCGCGCACCGTCTCGCCGCGCCGACGCGCGGACGCGGCGTCACCGGCCCGGACGTGCGCGACGATCTTGCCGACCTGATCGTCGGTCAGTCCGGCCTGTTCCCCGGCTGCCCGGCGCGCGGCACGCGTCTTCGCGGGCAGACGACGTCCAGACGGCCTGATGTCCATGACGCGTCCGTCGGGTCCTTCGGCGGCCGGAGCGAACCCTGCGGTGCGAAGAGCGTCAAGGACCTCGGCGAGCGGGTACGAACTGATGAGCACTGTCGGCGCGATCATGCGCAGGCCGTACTCCGTGGCGACAGGGCTGCCCATGACCTCCGCGAGCAGCGACGCGTCGTCGCAGCGCAGGAACGACTCGGCGGCCCCGCCGCGCAGCCGCCCGTGCCGCCGGGCGACGTCGTCGATCAGGTAGGTGAGTCCCTGCGGCACCGGCGTCGCCGACCGGGCCGCGAACAACGCGTGCAGTTCACCCGCGGTCCGTCCGGTGTCGAGCGCGCGCCGCACGGATGTCTCGGTGATCCGGTACACGGTGGCGTGCCCCGCCGATTCGATGTCGGCGACGGCGGTCATCTCGCCCGCGAGTTCGGCTTCCAGCGGTCCCGGCGCGACCACGGTCAGGTCGGCCTGGACCAGGACGTGGTCCACCGGCCGCGGCAGCGCGTCGAGCATCGCCTCGACCGCGCCTGGCCGGTCCTCGGCCAGCAGTGCCCGCGTCGCCGTGGTGAGTCCGCCGAGCCCGGTCAGGCCGAGCGCGGCTCCCTCGGCCATCGTCCAGCGGACGGTTTCGTCCCGCAGCCGCCCGCCCCGCCGCGGTGCGCGCCAGGCCAGCGCGGCGACCAGTTCGTCGGTGCTCTTGACCCCGGCGCCCTCGGGCAGCGCGGCCAGGGCGAGGAGGATCCGCCGCCGCGACGTCGGCGCCAGCGGCCTCCGCAGGTCTTCCGACAGCGGTGCGATCGGTTTGTCCTTCGCGTCCCGCCCGCCGGCGAGGCCGGGCAGCCTTGGCAGTTCGAGCCAGGCCTGCGCGACCGTCATCCAGCGCTGCGCGGTCGGCGACGCGAGCCAGGAATCGGTCAGCGTCGTCGGCACCCATTCCGGCGTGGTCGCTTCGCTGTCGGCCACCAGCCCGGCGCCGACCGCGATCTCCGCCAGGAGGGTCACCCGCGACTCGTCGGTGTCGAGATCCTTGGCGAGCTTCTTCAGCTCGCGGACCCCGAGCCCGCCGGACTTCAGCACCGGCGGTGGCGTCTCCGACCACGCGCGAAGCATGTTCTCGGTCTGGCGCAAGAACTCCATCGCCTCGCCCGCCGCCGTCGAGTCCACTGTGGACCGCTGATGCGGATGCACGGGGAGTTGCGGCCGGCGCAGGGACACCGGATCGAACACCGACCCTCCGCGCAGCGCGATCCCGAGTTCGCGGGGCAACTCGACAGTCTGGTCGTCCCGGCGCAGCAGCAGGCCGCGCGCGAGGAGTCGTTGGACCGGGTTCTGCGCCCGCTCCAGCGGGATGTCGGCCGACGCGTCGCGAGTGCGGCCGATCGGCGGCCCGGCGGCCAGCGTCGTCAGCAGGGCGCGCTCGTCTTCGCCGATCTCGGCGAGCGCGGCCTCGATGTCCGTTCCGGCGAGCGTGGGCGACGACGTCCCCAGCCCCGCGGGGAAGGGGCCGAGCGCGTCGCGGGCCGACGGCGGGACGCGTAGCGCGTCGTCCTCACCCCAGACCAGCGCCCGCGTGCGCAGCAGCGCCAGCGCTTCGCCGATCTCGGCCCCCGTGAGTCGCGCGACCTCGGCCGCGGCGGCCGGATCGGTGTCCGCACCGGCCAGCAGCAAGGCGTCGAGCACGGCGAGGGTGAAGGTGTCGAGGTCTTCGCAGGCGCGCGCGACGGAGCCCGGCGTGCCTGCCCGGGTGGCGAGCACGATCGTGTCGGACGGGGGCGGCGTGGACAGGTCGCGACGGGTGCGCAGCAGCGCGGCGAGTGCTTCGTCGGACTCCTGGCGCAGCCAGTCCGCCAGGGAGGGCGCGGGCATAGACGATCAGGATACCGGGCGGGTGGCAGCCCGGCAGTCGCGTTCGGGCAGACTGTCCTCCAGAGATCGCTTGACCATGCTCGGGAGGACGTTGTGGCGAAGGGCGAGAACAAGAAGCGCGCGGGCATCGATCCCACGTGGCCCGGTGAAGACGGGGAGCACCCCGTCACCGAGCTCGCATCCGATCGGCAGGGTGCGCTGTCCCCGTTCGGTGACGTGACCTTCCCGCTCGACGCGGTGCCTTACGTGCACCCCGAGACCGAGATCAACCGGTAAGAAGTTACTGGTCGGTCACCCCGGCGGGGCTTCGTGGCGGTCGTCACGGGAGTAGGTTTTCGCTCGACCTATCAGAGCGTTCTCAGCGGGGGTAGTGCCATGCCGGTTCCCGGTCCCGGATATTCGATCACCGTCCGGGTGGAGGCCCCCGCGTCGTCCAGCGCGGCGGGTGACCTGACCACGGCCGTCGGGCGGGTCGGCGGTGTGCTGACCGCGTTCGACGTCGTCGAGTCGCACCCCGAGTCGATCGTCGTCGACATCAGCGCCAACGCCCTGTCGGAGAACCACGCGCAGGACATCACGCAGACCCTGGACTCGCTCCCGGGCGTGCGGGTCCGCAAGGTCTCCGACCGGACCTTCCTGATCCACCTCGGCGGCAAGATCGAGGTCACCCCCAAGGTCGCGCTCCGTAACCGTGACGACCTCTCCCGCGCGTACACGCCGGGTGTCGCGCGTGTCTGCCAGGCGATCGCCGCGAACCCCGAGGACGCGCGCCGCCTGACCATCAAGCGGAACACCGTCGCCGTCGTCACCGACGGCTCGGCCGTGCTGGGGCTCGGCAACATCGGCCCGGCCGCCGCGCTCCCGGTGATGGAGGGCAAGGCGGCGCTGTTCAAGAAGTTCGCCGACGTCGACGCGTGGCCGGTGTGCCTGGACACCCAAGACACCGAAGAGATCATCAAGATCGTCAAGGCGATCGCCCCGGTTTACGCGGGCATCAACCTCGAGGACATCGCCGCGCCGCGCTGCTTCGAGATCGAGGCGCGCCTGCGCGAGCAGCTCGACATCCCGGTGTTCCACGACGACCAGCACGGCACCGCGATCGTCGTGGTCGCCGCGCTGCGCAACGCCCTGCGCGTGGTCGGGAAGAACATCGAAGACTGCAAGATCGTGGTCAGCGGTGTCGGCGCGGCCGGATCGGCGATCATCCGGCTGCTGCTGGGCAAGGGCCCCGGCGACATCGTGGCCGCCGACATCGACGGCATCGTGCACTCCGCGCGCGGCAACCTCGACGACAATCTCACCTGGATCGCCGAGCACACGAACAAGGAGCAGCAGGCGGGCACGCTGCACGAGGCGCTCGTCGGCGCCGACGTGTTCATCGGGGTCTCGGCGCCGAACCTGTTCGGCGCCGAGCAGGTCGCGACCATGAAGTCGGACGCCGTCGTGTTCGCGCTGGCCAACCCGGACCCGGAGATCGACCCGCTGGAGGCGCAGCAGCACGCCGCCGTCGTCGCCACCGGCCGCAGCGACTTCCCGAACCAGATCAACAACGTGCTCGCCTTCCCCGGCGTGTTCCGCGGCCTGCTCGACGCGCACGCGCACCAGATCGACGACTCCATGCTGCTCGCGGCGGCCGACGCCATCGCGGACGTCGTGGACAACGGCAAGCTCAACGCGTCGTTCATCGTGCCCAGCGTCTTCGACAGCGCCGTCGCGCCCGCCGTCGCCGAGGCCGTCAAGCGGGCGGCCAAAGCCGTCCAGAAGTGACAGCAAAGGTCCCTTGCTCCGTTCGGGGCCGACGTCATCACTGAGGCCGACCCCGTGGCCGACTTCAGGGTGACGACTCCGTACCCGGCCCGCTCCTAGGCTCGATTCCGACCAGGAATTCGATCTTGACGGGGGTTGGGGATGAATCGCTCTGTCCTGAGCAGAATCGGGACACTCACGGCCGCGGCGGCGACCGTGGCGGTACTCGTGCCTGCCACGGCGTCCGCCGCGACGGGCTCGCCGCGCTGGGAACCATGTCCGGACGTGCCCACGCTGCAGTGCACCACCTTGAAGGTCCCGCTCGACTACCGGAACCCAGGCGGGCCTGCCATCGACATCGCCGTGTCGAAGCTCGCCAGCACCAAGCCGGCGAAGCGGCGCGGGATCATGCTGACGAACCCGGGCGGGCCCGGTGGCCCTGGGCTGACCATGCCGGACAGCCTGCGCGCCTCGGGCGTGCCGTCGAGCGTGCTCGACGCGTACGACATCATCGGATTCGACCCGCGGGGGATCGGCCGCAGCACACCGGTCACCTGCGATCTCAAGCCCGAGCAGCTGGTCAGCAACGTCCCGCTGTACGCGCGTGACGCGGCGGCGGTGGCGGAGCGGGCGACGTACGTGGCCGGTGTCGCGAAGCAGTGCGGTGAGTCGAAGACCGCGGCGAACCTGCCGTACATCACCACGGCCAACACCGCACGCGACATGGACCGCATCCGGGAAGCTCTCGGCGAGAAGAAGCTTTCCTACTACGGCGTCTCGTACGGCAGCTACCTCGGCGCCGTGTATTCGACGCTGTTCCCGCAGCAGACCGATCGTGTCGTGCTCGACAGCGTGACCGGTCCGGGCGGGCTCGACCCGGCAACCTCGCGTCGGCTCGCGGAGGGGTTCCAGGACCGCTTCCCAGACTTCGCGAAGTGGGCGGCGGCGCGTGACGCCAGTTACGGGCTCGGCCGTACTCCGCGGCAGGTGACGGCGAAGTTCTACGAACTCGCCGCCAAGCTCGACAGCGGCACGGTTCCCGGCGTGGACGGTGCGGCGTTCCGGATGGGCACGTTCGGTGCGCTGTACTCGACCACCGCCTTCCCCACGCTGGCACAGCAGTGGCAGGCGCTCGACAGCGAAGGCGTGCTGAAGCAGTCCGCTCAGGCCGCGCAGATCGACATCGGCAATGTGCTGTCCGGCCAGCTGCACGTGGTCTGCAACGATGCGAACTGGCCCGAGAACGTCGGGACCTACCAGCGCAATGTCGAGAAGGACCGGGTCAGGTACCCGATGTTCGGCGCGGCCGGGGCGAACATCTGGGCGTGCGCGTTCTGGCCGTCCGAGCCGATCGAGCCGCCGGTGCGGATCGGCGACCGCGGCCCGTCGAACATCCTGCTGGTGCAGAACCTGCGTGACCCGGCCACTCCGCTCAGTGGCGCCAAGGAGATGCGGCGCGCGCTGGGTGACCGGGCGCGGATGGTGTCGGTCGACGACGGCGGGCACGGGGTCTGGCTGAGCTCGGAGAACGCTTGCGGCAACAACGCCGTCAACCGGTTCTTCGTGGAAGGCAAGCGTCCCGCGCACGACACGGCCTGCGCCGCGGACAAGGGCGGGCTGTTCGATTCGATGACGCCGCGCCAGCGGCAGGATCGGGAGAAGGCGCTCGAAGAGGTTCGCTCGAAGCAGCGCGTGTTCTGAGGGCTAGCCTGCTGGCGTGAGTGAACTCAGCCACGTCGACCATACGGGCGCCGCCCGTATGGTCGACGTCTCCGGCAAGACGCCCACCGCGCGCACCGCGCTGGCCGGCGGCACCGTGCACACCACGGCCGAGGTGCTCGGCCTGCTGGCGACGGACGGGCTCCCCAAGGGCGACGCCCTCGCGACCGCCCGGATCGCGGGCATCATGGGCGCGAAGAAGGTGCCCGAGCTGATCCCGCTGTGCCACCAGATCGCGCTGTCCGGGGTGAAGGTCGAGTTCGTCCTCGACGAGACCGCCGTGCACATCACCGCGACCGCGAGGACGAACGACCGGACCGGCGTCGAGATGGAGGCGCTGACCGCCGTCGCCGTCGCCGGGCTGACCCTGCACGACATGATCAAGGCCGTCGACCCCGCCGCGACCCTCGACGACGTCCGACTGATCCGCAAGGACGGCGGCAAGGCCGGGACCTGGGAGCGGCCGTGAGCCGGCTGGCGAGGGTGATCGTGGCGTCGAACCGCGCCGCGAAGGGCGTCTACGAGGACAAGACCGGTCCGGTCATCACGGCCTGGCTCGCCGGGCGTGGCTGGGACGTGCCGGACCCCGTGGTCGTCGAGGACGGCGATCCGGTCGGTGAGGCCCTGCGCGACGCCGTCGCGGCCGGGGTCCAGGTGATCGTGACGACCGGCGGCACCGGTATCTCGCCGACCGACCGCACCCCGGACGTCACCCGCGCGATCCTCGACTACGAACTCCCCGGCGTCGCCGACGCCATCCGGGCCGCTGGCTTGCCCGCTGTGCCCACGGCGGTCCTCTCGCGCGGGGTCGCCGGTGTCGCCGGGCGGACCCTGGTGGTGAACCTGCCAGGGTCGCGTGGCGGCGTGAAGGACGGCCTGGGCGTCCTCGACGGGATCCTCGACCACGCCGTCGACCAGCTGGCGGGCGGCGACCACCCACGGGAGGCACAGCAGTGAACGTTCGGGTCGCACGGATCGCGGTGGTCGACGAGCCGCTTTCGGTCGAGGAACACGCCCGGCTGGTGGACGACGCGGCCGCGGGCGCCGTCGTCAGCTTCGGCGGGGTCGTGCGGGACCACGACGGCGGGCGCTCGGTGGACCGGCTCGCCTACGAGGGACACCCCAGCGCTTCGGAGGTGCTCGCGGAGGTCGTCGCGGATCTGTCGGCGAAGTGGACCGGCGTACGGGCTGTCGCTGTGAGTCACCGGCTGGGCGCGCTGGCCATCGGGGACGTCGCGCTGGCGTGCGCCGTGGCGGCCGAGCACCGGGGCCAGGCCTTCGCGGCCTGCTCGGAGCTGGTCGACGAGGTCAAGGCGCGGCTGCCGGTGTGGAAGCACCAGCACTTCACCGACGGCAGCGACGAGTGGGTCAACTCGCCGTAGTGCCGCCTGACTCACGGCAGCCCTGAGCGAGCGTCCCTGGATACGACAAAGCCCCACCGCCGGGGGAATAGGCGCGGTGGGGCTCTGTCAGTCGCGACCTGGCCACGCGGGGAAGCCCGCGGGCATCACGACTTGATGGTGCTCAAGAGCTCACTTGGTGGCGAGCTTCTGGCCGACGACGATGAAGTCGGCGTTCGGCACGTATTCCTTGTTCAGCTGCTGCAGCTTCTGGTAGCCGCCCTGAACGTCGAACTTGGAAGCGATCTTGGACAGCGTGTCGCCGGCGACGACGGTGTAGTCGCCCTGCGGGTGCGAGCCCGCGACGTTGGCGGCGGCCGGGGCCGGAGCCGGGGCCTGCTGCTTGGTGACCGGAGCGGTCGACTTCTTCGGGGTCACCTTCTTGGTGGCCTTCGGGGCGGTCGACTTGGCCTTGGCGGGGCTGGCGGAGCCGCCCTTCTTGCCACAGTGCGGCCACGCGCCGATGCCCTGGCCCTGGAGGACCCGCTCGGCGACGGCGATCTGCTGCTCACGCGACGCGTTGGCGGCGCTGCCGGTGCCACCGTAGGCGCGCCAGGTGCTCTGCGAGAACTGCAGACCACCGTAGTAGCCGTTACCGGTGTTGGTGCCCCAGTTGCCGCTGCTCTCGCACTGGGCGATGGCGTCCCAGTTGGTCGCCGACGCGGGGGTCGCGGCGATGGCGAGGGGGGCGCCGACCGCGACGCCGGCAATGGCGACACGGGCGATGTGGCGGGTGGCGGCGGACATCTTGCGGTGCTTGCCTCGGTACGACATGTGAATAGATCTCGCTCCCTGCGCCTACGAGCCTGTGCTGAGGGAAAGACCCGGGTGGGTCCGTCCGGCCGTTTCAGGCCGGCTGACTTCGCAGACGCACGACGCGTCGGCTCGGTCCCCTCGCCCCTGTCCGGAAATGCTTTCGCTCGGGGTTGGGTCCGGGAATCCGTTGGACAGGGCTCGGCGCTACGGGTTCCCGGTGTTGCGTGGTCGGTCGGGGCCAACCGAAAAGCGACGGTACGTAACGAACGGCCTGATCGGAAATTATTCGAGCTGTGACCTACATCACAGTAACAGCACGCAACCCATAACGATTCGGCTGTTTTTGCAGGTCAGCGGGCCGTTATCGGACCGTTTCCTGGCCGAGATAATTCACGGATCGTGAGGCTTGCATCACGTGGATTAAGGCGTGACTGGTCCATCCGTGCGCCTTCGCGCGGTAAGGGGCCGCGCACTTTAGCGAGACCTCAAGAAGTTCGCCAGCCCACTCAGGTCGTCTGTATTCAGGTGGTCGACCCCGGCGGTGACCAGCTCTTTCCATAACGCGTCACGCCCTGGTCCAGCGGTATCCGGGGTGGCCCAGAAGCGTACGCGCTGGCCCGCCGCGTGGGCCCTTTTGACCATTTCGTGTAGTTTCGCCCGCTCTGCGGCGGGGAAAGCGCCGTCGCCGGTCCAGGTGAACAGCCCGGTCCAGGAATTCGAGACCAGCGGGGTCACGCTGGGGTCCGAACCGATACCGAGGTCGTTCTCGTCCCTGATCCGGCCGTCGTAGAAGGCGAGCCGGAACCGCTGCCCGAGCATCACGTCCTTGGGCCGCCCGCCGGAGATCACCGCGGTGACCGCCCTCTTCCGCACGTGCCCGAACGCGTACAGAGAGAAGAGGAAGGAGTACCGCGGGTCGTGCAGCCGCTTCTCCAGCGCCGCGTAGGTGCTGTTCGCGTCGCCCTTGACGTCGATCAGCAGCTGGAACTCCGTTGATGCCTTCTCGGCGGGAAAGCGTGCCTCGAAGGGGGTGCGCCGACGGTAAACGCTCCCGTGGTTGGCCAGGACGCGCTTGCGCAGCGGCTCCAGGTAGAGCGACTCCAGGGTGCGGTCCGGGCGGGTGTCCGCGAGGTCGTGCGCGACCAGCAGTTGCCCGTCCACCAGATAGATGTCGGCCTCGACGCTGGTGAAGCCCCGATCGAGCGCGTCGTGCAGTGGACGCGTGTGCTCGTAGTCGTTGTGGCTGTGCGCCTGCGGCAGCGGCCGGACGCCGCGTTCGTGGGCGGACGCCGGTGCGGTCGCCAGGCTCGTGGCGGCGACCGCGGCGAGCAGCGCGGCGAGGACGCGGCGGGGAGTGATCACTTGGGCATCCTTGGCGGCTTCGGCGTCCGGCCGGTGAATTCCAGGCGGACCGTGGATCAAGGACCCCGGAACGGCTCGCGGGGGAGCAAGGGACCTTTGCTATCGCTTTCCCGCGTTCGCGCTGGTCAGCCGCCCGCGAATGGGGGCAGGACGTCCAGTTCGGAGGCATCGGTCAGCGGCTTGGTGAGATCGCGCACCGCGATGCCGTCCAGCAGGTACGAGACCGCGTCGAGCAGCTTCGCCAGCTTCTCCGGGTGGAGCTCCCGCAGGTGAGCGACGGCGTCGGCGACGCGGGCGCCGTCCGGCAGCGTCACCTTCTCTTCGTCGAAGCCCACGGCCGCGCGCGCCGAGGCGAAGTACCGCACCACGATGGTCACCATGTCAGCCGCCGATCGCGCTCATCGGCCGGATCGGCTGCGCGAAACCGGCCTCGTTGATCTCGTGCCCGGCGAGCTTGCCCCACATGGTCGCCCGCCACATATCCGCTACCTCTTCTTCGCGCGCGCCCGCGCGCACGAGCGCGCGTAGGTCCGTCTCGTCATTACTGAACAGGCAGGACCGCACCGCGCCATCGGCGGTCAGCCTCGTGCGCTCACAGGCGCCGCAGAACGGCCTCGTCACCGAGCCGATCACGCCGACGTCGCCCGGTCCGCCGTCGACCAGCCAGCGTTCGGCGGGCGCCCCGCCGCGCGCGGTGGGGAACGGGGACAGTGAGAACGCCTCGCCGAGCATGCCGAGGATCTCCTCGGCGGTGATCATGTCGCGCCGGTTCCAGCCGTGCTGCGCGTCCAGCGGCATCTGCTCGATGAAGCGCAGGTGGTAGCCCTCGGCGAGGCAGAACCGCAGCAGCGGCACGGCCTGGTCCTCGTTCAGCCCGCGCATCAGCACCGCGTTGACCTTCACCGGGTCCAGCCCGGCCTCCCGCGCCGCGGCCATACCGGCGAGCACGTGGGGCAGCCTGTCGCGACGCGTGATCGCCTCGAACAGCGCGCGGTCGACGGTGTCCAGTGAGACGTTGACGCGGTCCAGCCCGGCGGAGGCGAGCGCCTTCGCGCGCTTCGCGAGCCCGATCCCGTTGGTGGTCATGGAAAGCCTCGGCCGCGGTTCGAGTGCCGCGATCCGTTCGACGACGTGCTCCAGGCCAGGGCGCAGGAGCGGTTCGCCGCCGGTGAGCCGGATGTCGGTGACGCCGAGCCGTTCGACGGCGATCCGCAGCAGGAGCACGAGTTCGTCGTCGGTCAGCACGTCCGCGCTCGGCATCCATTCGAGCCCCTCGGCGGGCATGCAATAGGTACAGCGCAGATTGCACTTGTCGGTGAGCGAAACCCTCAGGTCCGTCGCCACCCTGCCGAAGGTGTCGATCAGCGCGGGGTTGTCGGGCCTGGGCACGGTGGGGCGGCCACGTGTGCCGGGGACACGGGGAAACCCGAGATCGACTGCTGTCATTACCACCAGACTAACCCTGAAGCGGAGAAAACCGACTGTCTGGAATGCCTTTCGTACCGAATCGCCGTATGGCCTGGTTTTCTTCCCGAAGGGTTTTCCGGATGGCGAAATACCCGCTCTCGGCGGAGAAATTGGCCCGCTTCGCCCATCTCGGCGGGAAGGCAGCACGTGACCGTCCTCCGGCACGCGAGGATCGCCGAACCGACCGGCTTGTCGACAGGGGCTGTGACCGGCGTCATGGACAGGCTCGAGCCGCTCTTCGAATCCGCGTATTCGACCATGAAGGCGCTCTTTGAGGAGTTCTCTTCCGAGGAGCGGAAAGTGCTGGAGTGTTTCCAGAGCGCGTTGCTCGATGGCCTCCGCGACGAACTGCCCGGCACTTCCTCGCATCCGTAGCTTTTCCGCATCTGCGCCAAGTATCCTCCTGTCATGCCGCAATTTCGGTTGTCGGAAGCCGCTCGCCTGCTCGGAGTCAGCGATGACACCGTCCGCCGCTGGGTGCGCGCCTGCCAGTTGACCGCGTTCGACGACTCGGCGGGCCGCAAGGTCGTCGACGGCGCCGAACTCGCCGCGTTCGCCAAGGCGCAGGCCGAACAGCCCGAGGATCCTTCGAGCGTCGGCCGCTCCGCGCGCAACCGGTTCGTCGGCCTGGTCACCGAGGTCATCACGGACAAGGTGATGGCACAGGTCGAACTGCAATGCGGCCCGCACCGCGTGGTCTCCCTGATGAGTTCCGAAGCCGTCCGCGAACTCGGGCTGCGGCCGGGAGTGCTCGCGGTCGCCGTCGTCAAGGCGACCACCGTCGTGATCGAGACTCCGGAAGGAAGCCGATGAGGAGACTCGCCTCTGCCCTGCATGTGCCCGCCCTGCTCGCGCTGACACTGGCCGCGACGGCCTGCGGTTCGGAGCAGCCCGTCACCGCACAGATCGAAGCGAGGACTCTGACGGTGTTCGCCGCGGCGTCGCTGACCGAGTCCTTCGGGACCCTGGGGAAGCGGTTCGAGGCGCAGAACTCCGGGGTGACCGTGAAGTTCAGCTTCGAGGGTTCCTCGGCGCTGGTCCAGAAGCTGACCCAGGGCGCGAAGGCCGACGTGTTCGCTTCCGCCGATCACGCCAATATGGACGAAGCCACCAAGGGCGAGGTGATCGACGGGCAGCCATCGGTGTTCGCCACCAACCGGCTCGCCATCGCCGTCGGCAAGGGCAACCCCCAGGGCATCAAGGGCCTGGCGGATCTGGCCAAGGACGGCCTGACCGTGGTCGTCTGCGCGCCGCAGGTGCCGTGCGGGTCGGCGGCGAAGAAGGTCCAGCAGTCGTCCGGGGTCACGCTCAAGCCGGCGAGCGAGGAGCAGGACGTCAAGTCGGTGCTCGCGAAGGTGCGGTCAGGCGACGCCGACGCCGGTCTCGTCTACGTCACCGACGCGACGTCGGCTGCCGGGAAAGTGGACAAGGTGGACTTCCCCGAGTCGGCGAGCGCGATCAACGACTACCCGATCGCGGTGGTCAAGGACGCTCCCCAGGCTCACCTCGCCGGGTTGTTCAGGGACTTCGTCCTCAGTGCGGAAGGCAAGCAAGAGCTGGCGAAGGTCGGTTTTGGCGCGCCCTGACCCCGCAAGTAGTCCTCTAGTTGCGGTAGATGCACGCGCAAGGACCGCAACTAGAGGACGAATCGCGGGGGCCGGGGTGCCGTGGGTGCTGTGGCCGCCGGCCGTCTGCGCGCTGGCGCTGGTGGTGCTGCCGGTGGTCGGCTTGCTGGTGCGCTCGGACCTGAGCCGGTTCCCGAGTCTCATCGCTTCGCCGTCGTCGCTGAACGCGCTCAAGCTGTCACTGGTCACGGCCGGACTGTCCACTGTGGCCTGCGTGCTGCTCGGTGTCCCGCTCGCCGTCGTGCTCGCCCGGTCGAGGGCGCGCGGCGTCCGCGTGCTGCGCGCGGTGGTACTGCTGCCGCTGGTCCTGCCCCCGGTGGTCGGCGGCCTCGCGCTGCTGTACCTGCTGGGCCGCAAGGGTTTCCTCGGCATCCTGGTGACCGCTTTGACCGGTGAGCAGGTGCCGTTCACCACGGCGGCGGTGGTCATCGCGCAGACGTTCGTCGCGATGCCGTTCCTCGTGGTCAGCCTCGAAGGCGCCCTGCGCGGCGCCGGTGACCGCTACGAACGGGTCGCCTCGACGCTCGGCGCGAAGCCGTGGACGGTGTTCCGCCGGGTCACGCTGCCGTTGCTGATGCCCGCGCTCGGTTCGGGGATCGTGCTGAGCTTCGCGCGAGCCTTGGGTGAATTCGGCGCCACGATCACCTTCGCGGGCAGCCTGGAAGGCGTGACCCGGACCCTGCCGCTGGAGGTCTACACCCAGGCCGAGGTCGACGTCGACAGCGCTGTGGCGCTCGCGTTGCTGCTCATCCTGGTCGCCGTCGCGGTGATCGCGCTCGCCCGGCCGCGCGCGCTCGAAGGAGTCCGGTCGTGACCCTCTCGGCCGAGATCGCCCTGCGGCGCGGCGAGTTCGCACTGGCCGTCGAGTTCGACGTACCCGACGGTGGCGTGCTCGCGCTTCTCGGCCCGAACGGGTCAGGAAAGTCCAGTGTGCTCGGTTGCCTCGCCGGGCTGCTCCGCCCGGACCGGGCGCGGATCACCTTGGACGGCCGCGGCCTGGCGGGCCTGCCGCCGCACGCGCGTGGCATCGGCCTGCTCGCCCAGGACGCCCTGCTCTTCCCGCATCTGTCCGCTTTGGACAACGTCGCCTTCGCGCCGCGATCGACCGGCGCCGGACGCGCCGAGGCGAAGAGACGTGCGCGGGAGTGGCTGACCGAAGTGGACGCGCTCGAACTGGCCGGACGGCGGCCCGCGCAGCTCTCCGGCGGCCAGGCGCAGCGAGTCGCGATCGCGCGGGCGCTGGCGGCCGAGCCGGGCCTTCTGCTGCTTGACGAGCCCTTCGCCGCTCTCGACGTCGACGCGGCACCCGCCATCCGCGGCCTGCTTCGGCGGGTGCTGCGTTCCGGGCCGCCGACCGTGCTGGTCACCCACGACCCCCTCGACGCGCTGGCGCTGGCCGATCACGTCGCCGTCCTCGACGGCGGCCGGATCGTCGAACGCGGGGAGACCCGGAAGGTCCTCGCGGCGCCGCGCACGGCGTTCACCGCGCGGATCGCCGGGCTGAACCTGGTGCCCGGCGTCGCCGTCGAGAGCGGTTTGCGCACGTCAGGCGGGCAGTTGGCGGGGATCCCGGCGGAGGACGTCGTCGAGGGCGAAGCGGCTGTGGCCGTCTTCGCGCCCAGCGCCGTCGCCGTGTACCCGCGGGACGGCGAACACCTGGGCAGCCCGCGCAACACCGTCGAGGGAGTCGTCGACGCGCTCGAACCACACGGACCGGTGATCCGCGTCCGGACCCGCGGTGACGACTGGGCGGCCGGTCTCGCCGCCGATCTGACCCCCGCCGCGGTCGCCGAACTGGCGCTCGAACCAGGGACACCGGTCACCCTTTCGGTCAAGGCGGCGTCCGTGGCTGTTCACGCCGTCGCGGATCACCAGGCCCGGACCCCGCCCCGCCACCGCCCTCAACGGACAGGCTTCGCCTGACTGTCTAGATTGAAGGCATGAACGAGCGCCGTTGGACGTACCTCAGCGACATGGATGGCGTGCTGGTCAAGGAGGAGCACCTCGTGCCCGGCGCGGACGAGTTCCTCAAGGAACTGCGCGCCAACGACATCGGCTTCCTGGTGCTGACCAACAACTCGATCTATACCCCGCGTGACCTGCGCGCGAGGCTCGAGCGGACCGGTCTCGACATCCCCGAGGAGGCCATCTGGACCTCCGCGCTGGCGACCGCCAAATTCCTCGCGTCGCAGCGGCCGAACGGCTCGGCCTTCGTGATCGGCGAGGCCGGGCTCACCACGGCGCTGCACGAGGTCGGCTATGTGCTGACCGAACGCGACCCGGACTACGTCGTCCTCGGCGAAACGCGCACGTACAGCTTCAGCGCGATAACCCGCGCGATCCGGCTCATCGAGGGCGGCGCGAAGTTCATCGCCACCAACCCCGACGCCACCGGCCCCAGCGTGGAGGGCTCCATGCCCGCCACCGGCTCGGTCGCCGCGCTGATCGAAAAGGCGACCGGCCGCTCGCCGTACTACGTCGGCAAGCCCAACCCGCTGATGATGCGCTCGGCGCTGCGGCGGCTCGGCGCGCATTCGGAGTCGACGCTGATGATCGGCGACCGGATGGACACCGACGTCCACTCGGGAATCGAGGCCGGACTGCAGACGATCCTGGTGCTGACCGGCATCTCCAGCAGGCAAAGCGCCGAGCACTACCCCTACCGGCCGACCATGATCATCGACTCGATCGCCGATCTGGTCGGGCGGACCGGCGACCCGTTCGGCGAAGGCTGAACGAGGCAACGGCGGGCGGAGGGATTATCGTCACAGAGATGCACGACGATCAGCCTCCGTCACCGACCTACGTGGTCGGTGACGTGCACGGACACCGGGACGAGCTGGCAGGGGCGCTCCGGGAGAAGGGGCTGCTCGACGCCGACGACGACTGGGCCGGTGGTGAAGCCACCCTCTGGTTCCTCGGCGACTTCGTCGACCGGGGGCCCGACGGCGTCGGCGTCATCGACCTGGTGATGCGGCTGGAACGGCAGGCCGCCAAGGCGGGCGGGCACTGCGGGACGCTGCTGGGCAACCACGAGATCCTGCTGCTCGGGATGTACCACTTCGGCGACACGGAGGTGCCGTCCGACTTCGGGCCGCGCAGCTTCGCGCGCAGCTGGGAGATCAACGGCGGCCTGCTCGCCGACCAGGACCGGCTCACGCCGCAGCACATCGAATGGCTGTCTTCGCGCCCGATGCTGACGCTGGCCGCCGACCACCTGCTGATGCACTCGGACACGCTCGAGTACCTCGACTGGGGTGCCGACATCGACGCGATCAACGCGCGCGGCCGCGAGATCCTCGAAGGCAGCGACATCCAGGCCTGGTGGGACGTGTGGCGGCGGATGACCACGCGCTACGCCTTCCGCGGCCCGGATGGCGCCGACGTCGCGCAGCAGCTGATGGACCGGCTCGGTGGCGAGCGGATCGTGCACGGGCACAGCGTCATCGCCGACCAGCTCGGCATCCACCCGGCGCAGATCGAGGGGCCCTATCTCTACGCGGGCGGGAAGGCGCTGGGGATCGATGGCGGGTTGTTCGTCGGAGGTCCTTGCCTGATCATTTCGCTGCCTTGGGAGCCCGAGGACTGAGCATGGCGGGGGCTGTCGCTACCTCGCCGACCTGGCGCGGGGAGCGGATCGCGCAACCTCGCCGCGTGAAGGACGCTTTCCCCTCGTGCCATGCGGGGACAGTCCCCTTCACCCAGGCGGAAAGCTCACGGGGGCGCCTTACGGCAGCTCCACGATCTCCTTGCCCAGCGGCATCAGCGAGACCGGGATCATCTTGAAGTTCGCCACGCCCAGCGGGATCCCGATGATCGTGATGCACAGCGCGACCCCGGTCAGCACGTGCCCGATCGCGAGCCACAGCCCGGCGAAGACGAACCAGATGACGTTGCCGATCGTGGACGCCGCTCCGGCGTCGTGCTGGTCGACCACCGTGCGGCCGAACGGCCACAGCGCGTAGGCCGCGATCCGGAACGACGCCAGGCCGAACGGGATGGTGACGATCAGGACGCAGCAGATGACGCCGGCGACGACGTAGCCGAGTGCCATCCACAGGCCGCACAGCACGAGCCAGATGACGTTCAGGATCAGGCGCATCAGACGTGCAACTCCCCACTGGCCACGGTGACCGCTTGCCCCGAAAGCAGGACACGGTCGCCTTCGAGATTCATCCGCACGATGCCACCGCGCGCCGAGGCCTGCTCGCCGACCAGCTTGTCCCGGCCGAGGCGTGCGGCCCAGTACGGCGCCAGGACGCAGTGCGCGGAGCCGGTCACGGGGTCCTCGTCGACGCCGACGCCCGGCGCGAAGAACCGGGTGACGAAGTCGATCCCGTCGACGTCGCCCGTGGCGGTGACCATCAGCCGTCCGGTCCAGTGCGCGCGCAGCGCGGCCAGGTCCGGCCCGAGCGATCGGACCACCGAAGCGTCGTCCACCACCGCGAACACGTTCTGGTGACTGCGTCCGACGTACTCGAAGGAGACACCCGGCAGGATCGAGGACAGGTCGTCGTCCGATTCCCGGGGCGGATCCGACGGGAAGTCCATCGACACCCAGCCGTCTTCGGCGCGGCAGCGCAACTCGCCGCTTCTCGTCGTGAAGGTCTGCTCGCCGCCCAGGACGTGCGTGGTCGCCAGTGTCGCGTGCCCGCACAGGTCGACCTCGGTCTCCGGCGTGAACCAGCGAAGCGACTTCGGTCCTTCGCCTCCCACCTCGACGAAGGCCGTCTCGGCGTGCTTCAACTCGGCCGCGACGGACTGCATCCAGCCCGCGTCGCCCGGCGAGTCCAGCAGCACGACTCCGGCTGAGTTGCCGGCGAAGGCCTCGGAGGTGAAGGCGTCGACGATGTAGAGGCGCATGTCTTCGACGATATCGGGCATCCGGGAGCCCGGCCTCCGGGTTTCCCCCGAGGTGTCGCGGGTCTCCACTCGCAGGTGGCCCAGGTCACCGAGGTTTTCTAGACTCGACGTGTCGATGCCGCCGAACGCAGGAGTCTCCATGCCTGACGCCCCCGCCTTGCCGGTTTCGAGGCACGCTTTCCCGCAAAGAACCCATCAGCGCAGTTACGCGTCGGGAATCTCGGACGCCCCGCTGCTGGGGGACACCATCGGTGACAACTTCGACCGCACCGTGGCCGCCTTCGGCGACCGGGACGCGCTCGTCGACCGGGCGGCCGGGAAACGCTGGACCTACAACGAACTCGCCGCCGAGGTGAACGCGCTCGCACTGGGCCTGCTGGACCTCGGGATCGCCAAGGGCGACCGCGTCGGCATCTGGTCACCGAACCGGTGGGAGTGGACCTGCGTCCAGTACGCCACCGCGAAGATCGGCGCGATCCTGGTCAATATCAACCCGGCGTACCGCTCGCACGAACTCGAGTACGTGCTGAAGCAGGCCGGGATCAAGCTCATCGTGGCCGCGAACTCGTTCAAGACCTCGGACTACGCCGGCATGATCACCGAGGCGGGGCCGAAATGCCCGGCGCTGGCACACGTGGTGCTGCTCGACAGCCCGGCGTGGCAGTCGCTGCTGGAGATCGGGGGAAAAGCCGACCGCGCGCCGCTGACCGAACGGCAGAGTGAGCTGTCCGCGGACGATCCGATCAACATCCAGTACACCTCCGGCACGACGGGTTTCCCCAAGGGCGCCACGCTGAGCCACCACAACATCCTGAACAACGGCTACTTCGTCGGCGAACTCTGCGACTACACCGAAGCCGACAAGATCTGCGTCCCCGTGCCCTTCTACCACTGCTTCGGCATGGTGATGGGCAATCTCGCCGCCACCAGCCACGGCGCGTGCGTGGTCATCCCGGCGCCCGCCTTCGAGCCGAAGGCCACGCTGGAAGCCGTCGCGGCCGAGAAATGCACGTCCCTGTACGGGGTTCCGACGATGTTCATCACCGAGCTGGCCGACCCGGACTTCGAGTCCTACGACCTCTCCTCGCTGCGCACCGGGATCATGGCGGGCTCGCCCTGTCCGGTCGAGGTGATGAAACAGGTCATCGACCGGATGGGCATGGCGGAGGTGTCGATCTGCTACGGCATGACCGAGACGTCGCCGGTGTCCACGCAGACCCGTGCGGACGATTCGGTGGAGCGGCGGGTTTCGACGGTCGGGCGGGTCGGGCCGCATCTGGAGGTCAAGGTCGTCGATCCGGAGACCGGGCTGACCGTGCCGCGCGGCGAGCCGGGCGAACTCTGCACGCGCGGCTACTCGGTGATGCTCGGCTACTGGGAACAGACCGACAAGACGGCCGAGGCGATCGACGCGGCGCGGTGGATGCACACCGGCGACCTCGCGATCATGGACGCCGACGGGTACGTCACCATCACCGGCCGCATCAAGGACATGGTCATCCGCGGCGGGGAGAACCTGTACCCGCGCGAGATCGAGGAGTTCCTCCACACCCATCCGGACATCCTCGACGCGCAGGTCATCGGCGTCCCCGACGTGAAGTACGGCGAGGAACTGATGGCGTGGGTCCGCCTGCACGAGGGCGCGTCACCGCTGACGATCGAGGCGCTGCGGGAGTTCTGCGAGGGGAAGCTGGCGCGCTACAAGATCCCGCGCTATGTCCACGTCGTCGAGGACTTCCCGATGACGGTGACCGGCAAGGTGCGCAAGGTCGAGATGCGGGAGCAGTCGATCAGCATTCTCGGGTCGGAAACGGCGGTCTCCACCGAACACGCCCGAACGGATTGACACTTCGGGGCAACCTGTCACAGAGCTGAAACGTGTTCCCCGTGCGGCAGGAAGTCCCGCAGAGCGCGGGACGGTGGGGGCCGCCCAGGGGAAACATGTTCAGTCAACGAAGTAAACGTTTACTGGCCACGCTCGCGGTGGCCGCGGCTCTTCCGCTCTCCCTTCCCGCGGTCGCGAGCGCGGCGGCGGGCCCGATCGATCTCGGTCTCCTGCCCGGTGACGAGATGACCCAGGTGAACGCGGTCGGCGACCGGGGGCAGCTCGTCGGGGAGTCCTGCAGTACCGAGCCGCACACGCATTTCTGCACCGCGGTGAAATGGGACCGGGCAGGCCGGATCTCCGTGCTGCCGTCACTGGGCGGCGGTTTCGGCTCGCCGAAAACGATCAACGGGAGCGGGGTGGCCGTCGGCAACGCGACCGGACGGGACCTGAGCACGCGGGCCGTGCGCTGGTCCCCGGACGGCGCGGTCACCGAACTGCCCGCGCCGCCGGGCGGCCGGACCTGGGAGGCGACGGGGATCAGCACGCTCGGCGTCATCGTCGGATCGGGTCAGGACGCCGACGGCGGGCAGCGCGGGCTGCGCTGGGACCCGTCGGGGAACGTCACGGTGCTCGCCGCCCCGCCGGTGGCGGGCAACTACTACGCGACCGCGATCACCCGTGACGGGCGGTTCATCGCCGGACAACTCCACGAGGCCGACGGCAGCAACCGGATCTTGCGCTGGAACGCCGCCGGCGAGGTCACCGTGCTCGGTCCCGTGGACGAGTACAGCTCGTTCGGCGAGCTGAACGCCTCCGGCGAGATCGTCGGCAGGACCACGATCAACGACCGGCACGCGGCGGTGAAGTGGACCGCGGACGGCCGCATGATCGAACTCGGCTGGATGAACCCGTACGCCACGGAGGCACTGGGGCTCAACGGTTCCGGGGTCTCGGTGGGAATGGGTTACGTCGATTCCCCGAGCGGCTCCCTTCCCGCCCCGGTGCGCTGGGCGAGTGACGGGACGATGACGCTGCTGTCCGGCACCGACGGTCAGGCCGAGGACATCGACCCGCGGGGCCGGATCGTCGGCCGCGCGGGAAACGCCTCGCTCTGGGACGCGAACGGGGTGCGGACCGACCTCGGAACGCTGCCGGGCGGTGGTTTCAGCCGGGCGCAGCTGATCGGTCTCGACGGGACGATCGCGGGGGGCGCGGTCGCCGCGGACGGCAACTGGCACGCCGTCTACTGGCCAGCCAGGTAAGTCCGTGAAGGACGCTTTCCCCGCATGCGATGCGGGGAAAGCGCCCTTCACCGCATGAGACGCGGGCAAAGTCCCCTTCAGCTCCCGTTAAGCGGCGGAGTTGGTAGCGGCCGCGGCGATCGCCTTCGCGTCTTCTTCACCGAAGGTCTCTTCGAGGTTCTCCGGCGAGTAGTCGAGGTCGATCTGCTCCACCGGCATTCCGCGCGCGGACTCGATCGCGCCGAGACGGCGCTGCGCCCGATCGGCCGCGTACTGGATGATCTCCTCCGGGTCGTTGTCGAACGGGACCTCCTCGAACTGGTCCTGTACCCACTGGATCATGTTGAGCGCGTGGGGAAGCAGCTCGCCCATGCGCTGCTGCACCGCGTCCCAGAGCGAGTCGTCCGCGGCGACGTGACGGCGGCAGGTGAAGGTGCCCCAGGCCATGTGGCGGCGTTCGTCGTCGCCGATGCGGCGCACGAGTTCCTGCATGCCCGGCAGGATGTCGTGCTGCGTGCAGATCAGCTGCCACGAGTAGTACCCGGTCAGCGCGAGACTGCCTTCGATGACGTGGTTGTAGGTGACGCTCGCGCGGATCTGGTTGAGCGGACTGGGATCGTCCTCCAGCGCCCGCAGTGACCGCGGCAGCTCTTCGTAGAAAAGCTTGCGGTAGTGGGGATTCTCGGCGACGTACGGATGCAGGTCCTCGGTCAGGCCGACGGCGTCCATCCAGCGTCGGAACACCTCGGTGTGCTTGGCCTCTTCGAAACAGAACTGCGTCAGGTACATCTCGTCGCCGAACCGGCCGGTCGCGGACATCGCCCGCATGAACGGCTGGATGTCCTCCGTGACCGCCTCTTCCCCCGCGATGAACTGCGCCACGAGGTACGTCGCCGACCGCTGCTGCTCCGGGTTGAGGGTGTCCCAGCCCTCGCGTTCACGGGAGAAGTCGATGTCGGCGGGATTCCAGAACTTCTTGTTGCCCTTGGCGAACAGCCGTAGCGGGAACGAGTCCCAGTTCAGCCCGCCCTTGCGCAGAGAGGAAAAACCGGTCCGCAGCTCAGAGAGCGTGTCGGTCACAAGGTCTCCTTCGAATCGTGGGTCAGTGCCCGGATGGCCGGTGCCAGCACGGCGACGACGGAAGCCGCCGCCTCGTCGGCCGAATGCGTCGGCATGACGAGATGGGACAGAGAAAGCCGCACGACGGTCTCCGCCAGCAGCGCGGCGGACCCCGTCGAGAGCGACGGCTCGAACTCGCGGTACTGCCCGGCCGCGACCTCGGTGGCGGCGGTCAGGATCGGTTCGCCCTTGGTGGTGAGCAACGGCAAGAGGTCTTCACCGGCCCCGGTGCCCAGCGCGGTGGCGACCAGGCGGTTCTCGCGGGCGTGCTCGATGGTGTAGACGACGGCCTCGCGGATGCCGTCGCGGAGGTTTCGCGCGTGCTCGACGCGCAGCCGGATGCCCTCCAGGAACTCCGAGGTCGTCCGGAGCACGACGGCCTCGGCGAGCGCGGCCTTGTTGCCGAACTCGTTGTAGACGGTCTGCCTGCTCACCCCGGCGTGCGCGGCGACGTCCGCCATCCGCAGCGCCGTGAAGCCGCGCTCGGTGAGCAGTTCGGTGGCGGCTTCGAGGAGCGCCTCCCGCAGAGAGGCCTTGGTTCGATCGGAGAAGCTCGTGATCTCGCCCACACTTCCAGCTTGACACAGAGCACGCTCATGTCAAAGGAGTTGACGAGTACCTGTCCGGCGTAAATCCGTCGGTGGTGGCGGCTACCGTGGCGGTGTGGGCATCACCGTGGGGTTCGACCTCGACATGACACTGATCGATCCGCGGCCGGGCATGGTCGCGGTGATGAACGCGCTCGGTGTGGAATCCGGTCTGCCGCTGGACGGAGAGTTCTTCGCGGCCAACCTCGGCCCGCCCCTCGACGACAGCCTGCGGGGGTTCGGGGCACCGGAAGAGCGCATCCCGGAACTGGTGACGCGGTTCCGCGCGATGTACCCGGAGACCGTCGTGCCGGTGACGGTCGCGCTGCCAGGGGCGGCCCAAGCACTGCACGCGGTCCGCGAAGCGGGCGGACGCACCGTCGTCGTCACCGGGAAGTACGGACCCAACGCGAAACTGCACCTGGACGCCCTCGGTCTCGAGGTCGACGTCCTGGTCGGTGAGCTGTGGTCGACACAGAAGGCCGCCGCGCTCACCGAGCACGGCGCCCAGGTCTACGTCGGGGACCACCTCGGCGACGTCCGCGGCGCGCTGGCGGCGGGCGCGGTACCCGTCGGGGTCACGACGGGCCCGTGCACCAAGGCCGAACTGCTCGCGGAAGGGGCCGACGTGGTGTTCGATTCCCTGACCGAGTTCCCCGGCTGGTTCAGCTCTTTCGGCGAGCCTCGCGAACCAGGGCGATCAGGCCGAGAGCCAGACCCAGCGGGGTGACCACGCCCGCCGCGGCGGACAGCCACACCGGCAGGTTCTCCAACCCGGCGGCGAACAGGACGAACACGGCTGTGACGGCGATCATGCCGATCGCGAACAGGCCGATGCCCACGCGCATGAGGATGGGCTTGCCGGGCTTTTCGGGGACGGCCACGGCGGCCTCCTTTGCTGCGGTCTCCATGAAACAAAGGGTATCCGCCGGTATCCGCTTCTCCACAGGGCAGGTGTCGAGATACGCTTACGGGACGCGCGCCCTGGGTACGCCCCCGGGCGCGTTCGTTGTGAGCGGGACAGCAAAGGACTGGTGAGGGAAGTGCCGACCGGCAAGGTCAAGTGGTACGACGCGGAGAAGGGTTTCGGTTTCGTCACCCAGGATGGGGGCGCCGACGTCTACATCCGTAAAGCCGCGCTGCCGCAGGGCGTCGAAGGGCTCAAGGCTGGCCAGCGCCTCGAGTTCGGTGTCGCCGACGGCCGCCGCGGCCCCCAAGCGCTCTCGGTCCGGCTGCTGGACCCGCCGCCCTCGGTCGCCGAGGCGCGCCGCCGTCCCGCCGAGGAGCTGCACGGGCTCATCGAGGACATGATCAAGTTGCTCGAGCTCAAAGCGCAGCCGGACCTGCGGCGTAACCGCTACCCGGACCGCAAGAACACGAAGCAGATCGCCGAGATCATGCGCGCCGTCGCCCGGGACCTCGATCCCTGATCTGCACCCCTCCGGATGCTATGAACGGCCCGTTACTTGCAAAATTTGCAAGTAACGGGCCGTTCATAGCACGCGCTGCGCTCAGAGGGTGGGCGGTTCCACCTGGAGCGACCAGATCGCCGTGGTGACCGCTTCCGCGTCCTCCGGACGCCCCGTCTGGCTGATCACCGAAGCCTGCGCCACCTCGACGACGAGGATCTGGTCGTCGGGCCGGGGTGTCGTCACGGTGTAGGCGAACCGGTCCAGCGACGTGATGATGTCCTGCTTCAGTTCCTGCGGCTCGCCGTGGGCGTTCACGTACTGCACCGTGACCTTCCACGGCGTTTCCGCGATCCCGCTCGGCACCGAGATCTGCACCGGCTTCCCCGGCCGGACACGCAGCTTGCCCGCGGCGTCGGGTTTGGTGGTGCACTGGGCGCTCGTGATGTCGCAGGACGCCAACGGGGTGACGTTCACCGTCTTCCCGTCGGCGAAGAAGGTCACCTCTTCGGGGCCGGGGGCCGAGCAACCGGCCACCACGAGAACCCCCGCCGCGAGCAGGGCCGAAATACGAAGTCGCCGCATACGGTGAAGATTACGAGCCCGGCCGCCACCGGGAGTCACCGGCCTCCGACGGGAGGGGCGATTCGCTGGTCGGCTCCGGGCGCAGCGGGCGGTCGCCGCCGAGACCGGGGATCAGCGAGGTCCCGCGCCGGACCATGAACGTCTGCGTGAAGCCGACGGCCAGCAGGATCGACAGCACGAGGAACCCGATCCAGTACGTCGGCGGCAGCAGCAGGCCGACGGCACCGCCGAAGCACCAGGCCATCTGCAGTACGGTTTCGGACCGCCCGAACGCCGAAGCGCGCGACTCTTCCGGCAGGTCCTCCTGGATGACGGCGTCGAGGCTGATCTTCGCCAGCGCGCTCGCGGTCGCGCCGACGAGCGCGACGATCGCCGCCGTCGCCAGCCCGGCCGCCACGGTGGCGATGACCGAGATGCCGAGACAGGCTCCGACACAGGCCAGGATCACTTGATCCGGTTTGCCGAAGTGCAGCCGGGAGCCGAGCGCGTTCCCCAGGAAACCACCGGCGCCCGCCGCGGCGCCGATGATGCCGAGCAGCAGCAACTGGTCGAACGGGCTCTGCCCGCTGCCTTCGGCCTGCGCCTTCACCGCGAACGCGGAGAACATCATCAGGAACCCGGTCAGCACGCGGACGGTGCCGTTGCCCCACAGCGAGATGACGATCTGCCGACCCATCGGCTGCCGCTGCTTCTTGATCCGCCGCTCGGGATGCGCGGACAGCGAAGCCGGGACCTCGCCCTCGGTCTTCTCGACCCACGACGGGATCCGCATCGACTGCACGGCGGCCGCGACGCAGATCACCATGGTGAACCACAGCGCGCCCTGTGAGCCCCAGATCGCGTTGACCCCGCTCGCCAGCGCGCCGAACACACCGGCGGCGACCAGGCCGAACACGGTGAGCCGGGCGTTCGTTTTCGACAGGGTGATCTCGGGTGGCAGCACCCGGGGCGTCATCGCCGCTTTGAGCACGGTGAACGACTTCGACAGCACCATCATGCCCAGCGCCGCCGGGTACAGGAGCCAGTCGTCGAAATGCAGCGCCATCACGATGGCCATCAGTGCCTGGCCTGCCGAAGACACGCACATCGCGAGCCTGCGGCCGCGCTGGATCTTGTCCAGTGCCGGGCCGATCACCGGCGCCACCAGCGCGAACGGGGCGATCGTGATGAGCAGGTAGAGCGCGACCTTCCCCTTGCTCTCCCCGCTGGTCGCGGCGAAGAACAGCGTGTTGGCCAGCGCGATCGCCATCGCGGCGTCGCTGGCGTAGTTCAGCATCACCGCGTACGTCAGCGAAGTCAGGCCCGACTTGTCGGCGCCGTCCGCCTTCGTCGCGCGCTGGAACGCGCCGACGGCCTGCCCGGTGAGCTGACGGCTGCGCATCGCCGCGACCCGGGTGACCGTGATCTTCTTCGGCAGCTTCGGCATCCCGCCCGCCCGCGGCGGGACAGCGGTCGTCGGGTGCTCCTGCGGAAGTTCCCCGGCGCCGCGCGGTTCGCCCGCGTAGCCGCCGGTGTCGTAGTGCTCGTACTCGCCGCTGCCCGGCGGGTGGTCGTCGTAGAACCCGCCGGGACGACGCCGGACGGGTTCGGTCTGCCGCTGCGAAGGATCGGGGTACGGCCGCGCGCCGCGCGGCGGTGTCCGAGGCGGTGGCGGCGGTGGTGGCTGGTGGTGCCCCATCGGGATCGCGCCGGTGCGCGCCTCGTCGGCGGTCGGCCCGGCCGGATGAGGCTGGTACTGCGGGTGGGGCCGGGCCGCGCGGGGCGGGCCCGGTGGCACCGGCTGCTGGTCGACGCGGGTCGGCGGCGGCGCGGACCAGCTGCGTGCCTGGGTCGCGCCGGGTTCCGGCGTCCACTTCCGCTTGCTCTTGCGGCCGCGCTCCTTGCCCGCCCGACCGGAACGCGTGCCGTCGGGTTTGGAGTTCGAGCCGAAGATTCCCACCCTTCAATCCTGCCTTACGCGAGACCCGCCGCGCGCGCTCACCACTGCTTTCTAGGCGGCAGGGACGAACTTCACCCGGAACATCTTGGGCCAGAGCTTGCCGGTGAGCAGGAAATCGCCGGTGCCGGGTACCGCCGCGATGCCGTTGAGCACGTCGGCGGAGCTCCGTTCCTCGGGGCTGAGGAGTCCGGACGCGTCGATCTCGCCGGTGACCCGCCCGGTCGCGGCGTCGATCCGCAGGATCTCGTCCGTCTGCCAGACGTTCGCGTACACCGAGTCCCCGACGCACTCCAGTTCGTTCAGCTGGCCACGCCCGACGTCGACGCTGCCCGTCGGCGCGAAGGACGCGGGATCACGGAAGGTCAGCTTCGACGAGCCGTCACTCATCACCAGTCGCCCGTCGAGGTGACACAGGCCCCAGCCTTCACCCGTGTAGTTCACGCGCCTGCGCTCGGCCAGCGTCTTGGCGTCGCGTTCGATCGCGACGCCGTCCTGCCAGGTGATCTGCCAGGCCGTCGGCCCGAGCACGGTGATGCCTTCGCCGAACAGACCCGGTAGTTCCCGGCGGACCGACGGCGCCGCGCCCGCGGGCCCGGCCCGCATCGACGATTTCCCGACCAGGCCGGTCCCTTCGTACAGCGTCTCGCCGGAGAACTCGAGGCCCTGGGTGAAGGCGGCCGCGTCGTGTGGCAGGGACGAAAGCACCCGCACCTCGAGTTTCTCCGGCGCGGGCGGGGTGGCATCGCTCACCGGCGCGGCGGCACAGCCACCGAGGACGGCGGCCAGCAGGAGCGAGGTGGTCATCGGCGTGCGCACGCGGACAGCCTGACACGGACCGCGATATCGCGTGCGGCAGAATGGGGGCATGACCCTGCTGTTGACCCTGGACGACGGCTCTATCCAGCGCAAACTCGCCGAGGCGGTCGAACTCGCCCGCGCGGCGGTGCTGGAGGACGCCGGTGCCGAACAGGTCGGCGCGCACGTCGGCGTCGACCGGGAGGACGCGGTTTCCGCGAGCCACCTGTTCGAGGCGACCGTGACGGGTTATCGCGGCTGGCGCTGGTCGGTGACGGTCGCGCTCGCCGGCGAGGAAGAGCCGGTCACGATCAGCGAGGTCGTGCTCATCCCCGGTCCGGACGCGCGGGTCGCCCCGGCGTGGGTGCCGTGGGAGCGCCGCGTCCAGGCCGGCGACCTCGGTGTCGGCGACATCTTCCCGGTGGAGAAGGACGACCCGCGGCTCGCTCCGGCGTACCTGGCGTCCGACGATCCCGCGGTCGAAGAGGTCGCCAAGGAGACCGGGCTCGGCCGGGTCCACGTGCTGTCCCGGTACGGCAGGCTCGACGCCGCCGCCCGCTGGCACGACGGCGAATTCGGCCCGCGGTCGGACATGGCGCGCAGCGCGCCGGACGTCTGCGGCGGTTGCGGGTTCTTCGTGTCGCTCGCGGGGTCGCTCAGCGCGGCCTTCGGCGCGTGCACCAACGACATCTCCCCGGCGGACGGGCACGTCGTCGACGTCGCGTACGGCTGTGGCGCGCACTCCGAGATCGAGGTCGAGGTGACCTCGTCGGTACCGGTGGCGGAACTGGTCTACGACGACTCGCTGATCGACTTCGAGTCCGCTCCCGAGGCACCCGTCGAAGCCGAGCCCGCCGAATCGACCGAGACCGAGGCCGAGTTCGCCGAGGCCACGGTCGTCGACGAGTCCGAGGCGCCGGTGGTCGAGGTGCCCGAGACCGCCGAGGTCCAGCCGGAGGTCGAACCCGAGGTCGCCGAGACCGAAACTCCCGAAGCTCAGCCCGAAACCGAAAGCGCCAGTGAGCACTGACCCGTTCGGCACCGAGCGGTTACGTGCCGCCGTCCTGCGTGCGTGGGCGGATTCGCCGACGCGGTTCACCGAGGACACCAACACCGAGAACGATCTGCGCGTCGGCGGCTACCGTGACCGGCTGTTCGTCGAGCTGGCGCAGAACGCCGCCGACGCCGCGCTGGCCGCGGGTGAGCCTGGCAGGCTCCGGGTGTCCGTTGTGGACGGTGAGCTGAGGTTCGCAAACACGGGCGCGCCACTGGACGCGCGCGGCGTCGAATCCCTTGCCTCCCTTCGCGCTTCCGGCAAGGGTGAAGAGACTGTCGGCCGCTTCGGTGTCGGGTTCGCCGCCGTGCTCACGGTTTCCGCCGAACCGCGGATCGTTTCGGCGACCGGCGGGGTCGCGTTCTCCGCGGACCGCACGCGTGCCGAAGCCGCCCGAACCGGTGATGTCCCCGTGCTCCGGCTCCCGTGGCCGGTTGGAGGCGGCGAACCTCCCCTGCCTGAAGGGTTCATCACCGAGGTCCGGCTCCCGGTGCGCGAGGGCGTCGACCTTCCCGCGTTGCTGGCGGACCTGAAGAACGACGTCGGTGACCTTCTGCTCACCCTGTCCTGGCTGGAGAGCATCGAGGTCGAAGGTGGTGCCTGGCGCCGCACCGATCTCGGCGACGGCGTCGTCGAACTCTCGTCACCGGACGGTTCCGCCGAGCACTGGCAGGTCCATCGCGGTGAGGTCGTCTGGGCCGTTCCGCTCGATGGATCCGGCTCGCCGCGTCCGCTCGGCGAGGACGTCCTGCACGCCCCGACGCCGACCGATGACGAACTTTCCCTGCCCGCGCGACTGATCGCGACGCTGCCGATCGAGCCGTCGCGTCGTCGCGCGCTGCCGGGGCCGGAGCTGACCGCGGCACTGAAGAACGCCGCGCGGGAGTACGTCGATCTCGTCCGCTCCCTGCCCTCGAAGGAACGCCTGGCGCTCGTCCCCGGTGGCGGGTTCCCACGTTCCACTGTGGACGGAACACTGCGCGAGGCCATTCTCGAAAACCTCGCCGATTCGCCATGGCTTCCCGCGCAAGCGGGTGACGACTTGCCGGGGCGTCAGGCGCGGGTCCTTTCGGTGGACGTGCCGGGGTTGGCGCCCCTGCTGGCCGATTTGGTGCCAGGACTGGTCTCACTGTCCGGTGTGGACCTTCGTGCTGTCGGTGCTCAGGCCCTTTCGCCCGCTGAGGCGATCGAACTGCTGACCGGGGTCCAGCGCGAGCCGTCGTGGTGGCACTCGCTCTACGACGTGCTGCTCCCGGCGCTCGAAGCGCACGACCTCACCAAGGACGACCTCGGCGCCCTGCCGGTCCCGATGTCGGACGGCCGTACCCTGCCCGGAGTGCGCGACGCGCTACTCGTCGGCGGCTCGGCGGAACTGCTCGAACTGCTGTCCGATGTGGACATCATCGGCCTGCGGCTCGTGCACCCGGTCGCCGCGCATCCGTTGTTGGAACGCCTGGGCGCCAAGCACTCTGAAGCGAGTGACCTGCTCGAAGCCGACGCGCTGAGCGCGGCCGTCGAGCGCAGTGTTGAAGACGTCCAGTCCGGTTTGGACGGTATGGCGTTAGCGGGCGCGGTGCTTCGACTGATCGCCGAAGTCGGCGACGACGCCCCCGAATGGGCGGGTGCCTTGGCCCTTCCGGGCGAAGACGGCTGGCGGCGCGCGGACGAACTCGTCCTGCCCACTTCGCCGCTGGGTGACATCCTCGATCCCGAGGTGTTCGAAGAAGACGGCGCGTTGTCCGTGCTGGACGAAAACTTCGCCGAGGACTGGCCGGTCGGCACCCTTGTCGCGGTCGGCGTGCTGAATTCTTTCGCGCTGGTCACCGACGAAGACCCGCTGGAGCCGGAGCACGGCCTGCCCGACGAGCACGACTGGTGGGATTCGTCCGAACGGCCGCCGTCCCGCCTGCTCGCCGTGCGCGATCTCGACCTGGTCGCCGACGACGCCTGGCCCGAGGCCTTGCGGCTGCTGGCGTCCCGCCCGGAAACCTGGCGGGCCCTCACCGAACCCGGCGGGCACGCCGGCTGGTGGCTCGCGCGGTACGCGCTGCTGGACGGGCACGCGCCGCTCGACTGGCGCATGCCGGACGCCGCCGCGCTGGCCGGTCTCTACGACGTCGTCCCGGATTCGGGACTGAGCAAGGAGATCCTGCTCGCCGCGGGCGTTCGGACGGAGCTGGGAACCGAGACCGCCGAGGACGTCGAAGATCTGCTTGAGCGGCTTGGGGATCCGGAGCGCACGGTGAGCCCCGGGCTCGCTTCCCGGGCGCACGCCGTTCTCGCGGAATCCACAGTGGACGTCGGGGCGCCGGATCGTGTCCGGGTCGCGGACGGTTCGGCCGCCGACGCGGGGAACGCCGTCGTGCTCGATGTGCCGTGGTTCGCCGCTGTGCTGGCGCCGGAGCGGATGGTCGTCTCGGCGAGTGGCGCCGGGGCGCTGGCGGAACTGCTGGACCTGCCGGTGGCGAGCGGTCTCGACGCCAAGGTCACCGAAGACGGCGAGTTCGTGCCGTGGACGGAGCTTTCCGCGCTCCGGCTGGCCGCCGATCAGCTGGGTGTCGAGCTGCCCGAGGGCGGGGTGCTGCTGCACGAGGCGCTGGCGGTGGCCTTCGAGGACGCGGAGCGCGTCGTCGCCTGGTGGTCCGACGGCAGGCTGCACGCCGCCGATACCCCCGAAGGCCTCGCGCGGGCCTTCGCCTGGGCCACGGACCGGTGGGCCGATCGGCACGTCCTCACGGCCCTGCTCGACGACCCCTCACCGTCGGCCCTCCTCAACTAACGCGATTAGTCCTCTAGTTGCGGTAGTTGCCCCGTGCAAGTACCGCAACTAGAGGACTAATCGCGGGTTACAGGCGCTGGGCGCTTTTGGAGCCGCGCCGGGCGGCGGCGCGTTGCCAGGCGATGATCGCGAGGCCGACGAAGCCGAGCACGAGGCCGGAGAGGGCCGTCTGCACCCAGATGCCGTCGGTCACAAACAACAGGACCACGGTCGCGACCGCCCAGAGCGAGGTACCTACGATCACGACCGGCGTCAGGTCGGTCAGCTGTTTCGGCAGCTCCGGCGTTGGCCGCACTGAACCGTTTACTTCCCCGGAATCGATCGATTCGCCCACGTGGGGAAGGGTACCCGGCAACGGGCGAAGGGTGGTACGCGATGGCGGAGCAGCGCACCCGGTCCACACTGGACCGGTACTTCAAGATCAGTGAGCGCGGCTCGACACCGGGACGTGAGGTCCGCGGCGGGATCGTCACCTTCTTCACGATGGCCTACATCGTCGTCCTCAACCCGCTGATCATCGGCAGCTTCTCCGCTTCCGACGCCGGCGCGCACAAGGACGTCCTGGGCAACATCCTCCCCGTTCCTCAGGTCGCCGCGGTGACGGCGCTGGTCGCGGGCGTACTGACCATCATCATGGGGCTGGTCGCGAACTACCCGTTCGCCATCGCCACCGGCCTCGGCATCAACAGCCTGATCGCGGTCACCTTCGCCTCGCAGATGACCTGGCCGGAGGCGATGGGCCTGGTGGTGATCGAAGGACTGGTCATCGTCCTGCTGGTCTTCGCCGGGATCCGCACGGCGGTGTTCAACGCCGTCCCGCCACCGCTCAAATCGGCGATCGCCGTCGGCATCGGCCTGTTCATCTGCCTGATCGGCCTGGTCGACGCCGGATTCGTCCGGCGCGTCCCGGACGACGCGAAGACCACCGTGCCGGTCGGGCTCGGCATCGACGGTTCGATCGCTTCGTGGCCGACCGTGGTGTTCGTCGTCGGCCTGCTGCTCACCGGCATCCTGGTGGCGAAGCGGGTCAAGGGCGCGATCCTGATCGGCGTCCTCGCCTCGACCGTGCTGGCGATCGTGGTCGAGGCGATCACGAAGGTCGGCCCGTCCAAGGGCGTCAACCCGCAGGGCTGGAACCTCGGTTACCCGGCGCTGCCGGACCAGGTCCTCGGCCTGCCGGACCTCTCACTGGTCGGCGACATCTCCTTCGGCGCCTGGACGCGGCTGCCGATCATCACCGTCGTGCTGCTGGTGTTCACCCTGGTGCTGGCGGACTTCTTCGACACCATGGGCTCGATGACCGGGCTGGCCAAGGAGGCGGACCTCCTCCCACCGGACGGCAAACTGCCGAATGTCGGCAAGGCGCTGTTCGTCGACGGCACCGCCGCGGTGGCGGGTGGCTTCGCGTCGTCGAGTTCGAACACCGTCTTCGTCGAGTCCGCGTCCGGAATCGCCGAGGGCGCCAGGACCGGCCTGGCGAACGTGGTCACCGGCGTGCTCTTCATCGCGGCCATGTTCCTGACGCCGCTGTACCAGATCGTGCCGGTCGAGGCCGCGGCTCCGGCGTTGGTCGTCGTCGGCGCGTTGATGATGAGCCAGGTCAAGGAGATCGACTTCGCCGACTTCACCGTCGCCCTGCCCGCGTTCCTGACCATCGTGGTCATGCCGTTCACCTACTCGATCGCGAACGGTATCGGCGCGGGCTTCGTCAGCTACGTCGTCATCCGCGCGGTCACCGGCAAGGCGAAGGGTGTCCACCCGTTGATGTGGGGCATCGCGGTGATGTTCGTGGCCTACTTCGCGGTCGGGCCGATCCAGGCCGCATTCGCCTGACCAGTGGTTATGTCATCCGTGGGCGATCTCACGGGGCGATGATCCGATCGTGAGGTATGCTAACTATATGTCCGGAGACACGCACGAGCGCTCTTTGGCGAGCCGCCTGCGTCTCGCGGTGGTGCGGCTCAATCGACGGCTGCGAGCCCAGCGTGCCGGTGACGGTATCTCGCTGACCCAGGTGTCCGCGCTGTCCACGCTGCACAAATGCGGTGCGCTGACCCCTGGCCAGCTCGCCGCGAAGGAAGGCGTCCAGCCGCCCTCGATGACGAGGGTGATCGCCGCGCTCGAGGAGATGGGTTACGTCGAGCGCAGGCCACATCCGACGGACGGCCGTCAGGCCATCGTCGAGTTGTCGGACCGTGGCCGGTCGTACGTGATCGAGCAGATCACCGCGCGGGAGATCTGGCTGGACAAGCAATTGGCGGAGTTGAGCGCGGAGGAACGCGAAGTGCTCTCTCGCGCCGCCGAGATCATCGACAGGATGGCGGGGAACTAACAGCGGTGACGACCACGGGTAGCGAAACACAGTGTCCTTCGAAGACCACTGCTACCCGGGAACCCGCTCCACCACCGCCCACGGCCGAGAAGCCGCGCGGGACGATTTTCTCCTCGCTGAAGGTGCGGAACTACCGGCTCTTCTTCACCGGCCAGGTCATCTCGAACATCGGTACCTGGATGCAGCGCATCGCGCAGGACTGGCTGGTGTTCACCCTCAGCGGCAACGACCCGGTCGCCCTCGGCATCGCGGTCGCGCTGCAGTTCACGCCGACGTTGTTCCTCTCGCTGTGGGCCGGGGTACTGGCCGACCGGGTCGACAAGCGGCGGCTCCTGATCGGTATCCAGATCGTCGTGCTGGCGCAGGCGGTCGTCCTCGGCGCGCTCGATCTGAGCGGTATCGCGGAACTCTGGCACGTGTACCTCCTCTGCTTCACGCTGGGCTGTACGGCGTCACTGGAAGTGCCCGCGCGGCAGTCGTTCGTCGCCGAGATGGTCGGCAGGGACAAGGTCACCAACGCCGTCGCGCTCAACTCCTCGATCTTCAACATGGCCCGTATCGTCGGCCCGGCCATCGCGGGGTTCGCGATCACCTGGGTCGGCACCGGCTGGCTGTTCATGGCGAACGCGGTGAGCACGGGCGCCGTCATCGCCGCGCTGGTGATGATGGACCCGGACAAGCTCTTCCGCGGCCCGGCCATCCCGCGTGAGAAGGGGCAACTGGTCGAGGGCCTGCGGTACGTCCGGCGGCGCAGCGACCTGATGACCGTGATGGTGCTGGTGTTCTTCGTGAGCACGTTCGGCATCACCTACTTCACCTCGCTGCCGATCGTCGCCGCGAACGTCTTCCACACCAACGCCGACGGCTACGGGCTCTTGTCGACGCTGGTCGCCGTCGGCACCTTCACCGGCGCGCTGATGTCGGCCCGCCGCAACACCCGCGGTGGTCCTCGCGTGCGGCTGCTGCTGATCTCGGCGTTCCTGCTCGGCGCGTTCGAGGTCGTCACCGCGTTCATGCCGACGTACCTGACCTTCGGCCTCGCGCTGATCCCGCTCGGCTACGCCACGATCACCTTCCTCAACACGGCGAACGCGCTGGTGCAGACCGCGGTCAGCCCGGAGATGCGCGGACGCGTGATGGGCCTCTACGTCCTCGTGCTGATCGGCGGCAACCCCATCGGTGGCCCGATGACCGGCTGGATCGCCGACGCCTTCGGCGGCCGCTCGCCGTTCTACATCGGCGGCGCGATCTCGGCGCTCGCCGCGGTGGTCTGCGCCGTCGTGCTGATCCGGCGCGGTGGGGTGAATTTGCCGGTGCGGCGGTTCGGCAACGGGTTGCGTGTGCTGAAGAGGGAGCGGGTGTGAACAAGCTCGGCGTCGAACCGTCGGCGCTCGATGGTTTCCGTGCAGGAGCAGACACCGTTGTTCCCCGGTGATCTCGGCTGTGGTGCGTGTTCGTCTCTTCAGCGACGACAGTGTCGAGTGGCAGGCGTACGAGACCCTTCTCGGCGACCTCCTGTCGAACTACCGGGCCTAACGGCCGAGCAGCGGCGGCACCATCTTCTCGGCGAGCCCGGTGAGATCGCCGGTGCCCTTGAACTTCAGCGTTTCCCCGCCCGGATCACCGGTGAGTTGCACGATGACGGTCTTGTCGGTCACTTGCGCCGGGAGCCCCGCGATGCTCGTGGACGGCCGGACGGTCGCGGACAACTCGCCGTAGTCCGCGGTCACGCCGTTCAGCTCGCAGGCGGCGAAGAAGGTGGGCTTCGCGGTGTCCACCGGGACCCCGAGCGCGCGGCCGAGTTCGCCGCACAGCAGCCAGGAGATCACCGGGAGCGGCTGATCCTTGATCGGGCCGGGCGCGGGTTTTTCGAGCGGGATCTCGCCGTCTTCGCCGATTTTCGGCAACTTCGGCCCGGGCGGCGTCGCACCGGCGATCAGCGCCTCGGCGAGCGCCTTCGCCTTGCTCTCGGTCTCGGGGACTTTGAGGACCCTGCCGCGGATGGCGACGTTCAGCACCGGCGAGGCGCCGTTGTGCGGCGCGACCTCGACCAGCTCGACGCTCAAACTGGTGCCGTCCTTGTCGGACGCGATGACCGCGAGTTTGCCGGCGACGGTGGTCCTCGCGGGCACGCCCCGGCTCGTGTCCTCGGGCAGCGCGGGGATCATCCGCGCGCTGACGTCGAGTTCCGCGGTGACCGCGTGGCAGGCACCGCCCGCCTCCCGCAGCGTGCGGCCGCCGAGGATCTCTTCCCAGCGCTGCTCCGGGATCGCCTGGCACAGCACCTGCGCGCCGGTGCCGCCCGTCAGCGCGGTCACCATCTCGCCCTTCGGCATCGGGACCGGGCGGAGCGCTTCGCCGGATCTGGACGGCCAGACTTTCGGCAGCTCGGCTTCCGTGTCGGGTTCGTCCCTGTTCAGCAGGGTGATCGCGACGACGATGCCCACGCCGAACAGCAGCAGGACACTCGTCAGCGCGCAGCCCGCCCAGATCCACATCGGACGGTCGGTCTTACGCGCGATGGCGCGGTAGTCGTTCCCGGTGGTCACGGGGTGAAGCTAGCCTTTCGCGGCGCGGCTGTCCGGCGAAACGCCAACCCGATGAGGGGATCGGAGAGGGGGGCCTTCGAGAGGGGTTGCGGTAGACTTCGATCAGCGCTGGTTCCAAAATCGGCGAAGTGGACCCGGCAGCCTTCCGGACGGTGGGTGGGCCGGGTTTCGCGTATCCGGACCTCCAACTCTCCTAGTGTCGCGTGATCCTGCTTGCTTGACGTTGGGTTTCGTTCCTCGGACGGCGATCTCGCGTGCTCAGACGGCGGTTACGCGTGATTGGACGGCGATCTCGCGTGATTGGACGGCGATCTCCGGAGATCGCCGTCCAATCACGGGTAAGACCTGCAGGATCACGCGACACTGGCTCAAAGTGCTTGGACCTCATTTACTATTTCGACGGCGCGGCGTTTCCAATGGCCACCACGTTGCCAACACCAGGCCAGCGCGTCTGGGATGGCGAGCAGCGGTTCTTCGAACGCCCGTAAGTGCCGGTATTCGAGAACGTCTCGGCAACCAGCCGGCGAACGGATCGGTAGAGGGTCTTCCGGTCGAGGTCCACGATGGACTCGTCGGTTTCGAGGACGAGCATTCGTGTTCCCGCGGCGGCGAGATCCTCGACAAGCACAGCGAGGCAGACTTCGCGTTGCCGCCGCCGATGATGTGCCGACGCGTCATAGATCTTCACTTGCGGCCCGAGTTCGGCGATGGTGTCCAGAATGAGTTTTCGTCGTCCGTCGTTCTCGTGGGTGAAATGCAGACGGCGTTGCCTGGGAAGCACCAGGCTTCGCATGGCACGCCGGGCGGACGTGAGGTCGCCTGAGAGCAGTGCGGCGGCCGTCACCAAGTAGCCGCCTTCCTTGCTCTCGTCGACGAACACGTGGCTGGTCATCCGGTCATTGTTCCGGAAGGGGACCGACAAGAAGATCATCGGTCGAGGGTCTCTTTTTGCGAATGAGCAAAGCTGGGTGATTCATGACCCCATTGGTTGACACCGCCTCGGGCGGCACCCGATTCGCGAAGCACGCCATTAGTCGACTACTTGCGAGACAGCAGACCCCTCAAGACCCCAGAAGCGGCGGCACCACTTTCCCCGCCAGTTCCCGCAAAGCACTTTCCGTCACTGCGCGGCTCCGTGGCTTCCGCGGGGACACCCAGCGCACGGCTGAGCTGGGTGCACAGCTTCCACGAGATCTCCGGCAGGGGCGCGTCGAGGATGCCCGCACCAGGTTCGACGGTCTTCCGTTCGATGACGTCTCGTTCGCCGGTGGCCGGCAGTTTCGGTCCAGGCGCGAAAGCTCCCGCGAGGACGGCTTCGGCCAGCCCGAGCAGCCGGGTTTCGCTCTGGTCGTCCTGCCGGGGCGCGCGCGTCCAGCTGGTCTCGATCCTGAGCACGCGCACGTCGGCGTCGGACAGCCGAATCTCCACAAGGGCCGGTGAGCCCTTGGCGACCAGATCCGCCGGGCGCCCGGCGACAGTGACTTTCCTTGGTGTGCCCACATCGCCCGCGACGGCTGTCCGGTGCAGGGAGATCCGCACCCAGTCGGCATCGGCGACCGAGTCGCCGTTGGACACCGCGCGCCCGCCCACCACGCGGATCTCCCGCGCGACTTCATCCGCGAGACCGGCGTCCACGTCGTTCACCACGACCGAGGCGCCCTGCGAGGCCGCGTAGTGGGCGAAAGCCCTGCCCAGACCCCGCCCGGAGCCGGTGATCACCACGGCCTTGCCGCTCAGAAGACTCATGAGAACAGTGTGCCGTCACCCGGAAGGGTGAGATCGGCGTCTCGCGAACGAACCTCTTGCCGGTATTGGTGAGGTTAGGCTAACCTCATGCATGTCCGCTTCGTGGTGGGAGCGGCAGTCAGTTCGGGAACGGACGAAGCCCCGCACTCGGGTCACCCCCGGAGGTGGGGCTTCGTTTATACCGGGGGTTCATGGTCGATGACCTCGCCGTTCTGGTCAAGGCCGTTCCGGCGGCCGGGCGAGCTCGATCCCGAACTCCTTCCGATAACCGTCCAGGATCTCCTGATCACTCGAAAGCCTGGTCTCCTCGCGGACACCGTGGGTGGTGACGATCAGTCTGTCGCCTGCCAGCGTCACCCGGCCGTGCTTGGTCGGCAGCGAACAGGTCGGCCCCTGAGTGAAGTGCGAGTCCGGCGACGTCGCCTGCCAGAACGCCGTCGGGACGAACTCGTCCAGTGCCCGGGACCGTTGCTCGATCCGGTACTGGGGCTTGCCATCCTCAAGGACGTCGATGTCGCCTTGAGGCGCGTCGAGGAACAGGAACTCACCGCCTGGGTCGGCCTGTGCCTCAGTGGCGGACAGTCGCAGCGGGAACCGGCTGAACCGGCCGAAGCCGACGTCGGCCAGCCAAGGCTCGTCCAGTTCGACGCGGACGGTCGCGTGGTCGAACGGCGGCCCGAGGCTTCCGTCTGGCCGGAACACCTTCGCGGACTTCAAGGTGGCGTCGAAGCCCAGCTCCCGCAGCAAGGCGGCGAAGAGCCCGTTCAGCTCGTAACAGAAGCCGCCACGACGTCGTCGCACGATCTTGTCGAACAGCGCTTCGGTGTCCAGGACGATCGGCTCACCGAGGTGGATGCTCAAATTCTCGAACGGCACCACCGCCAGGTGGCGCTCCTGCAGTACCCGCAGCGCGGCGACGTCCGCACCGGCGGGGCGGTCGAGTCCGAGGCGATCGAGGTACGCGGCGACGTCCATGCGTCCAGCCTGACACCTCGACTTCGCTGGAGGTCAAGCCCGCCTACGAAAAGCGGGGCCCTCCCGGAAGGGAGAGCCCCGTTTCGTGGTGGAGAGTCAGCCGAGCAGCAGGCCGTTGCCACCGGCGACGGCGTTGTCGAACCGCTTGGAGATCTCGGCCCAGTTGAAGATGTTCCACAGGGCCTCGACGTACTTGGGCTTCACGTTCTTGTAGTCCAGGTAGAACGCGTGCTCCCAGACGTCGACCAGCAGGATCGGCGTGGTCGGCAGGACCAGGTTGTTGTGGTGGTCGCGCAGCTGCTGGGTGATCAGCGTCTTGCCGATCGGGTCCCAGGAGAGCGCGGCCCAGCCGTTGCCCTGGATCGTGGTGGCGACCGCGGTGAACTGCGCCTTGAACTTGTCGAAGGAGCCGAACGCCTCGTCGATCGCGGAAGCCAGCTCGCCGGTCGGCTTGTCGCCGCCTTCCGGGGACAGGATCTTCCACCACACGACGTGGTTGGCGTGCCCGGCGAGGTGGAACGCCAGCGTGGTCTGCAGGCCGACGATGTCACCGAAGTTACCGGCGTCACGGGCTTCGGCGATCTTGTCGAGCGTGTCGTTCGCGCCCTTGACGTAGGTCGCGTGGTGCTTGCTGTGGTGCAGCTCGTTGATCTCGCCGGAGATGTGCGGCGCCAGTGCGCTGTAGTCGTAGTCGAGATCGGGGAGCACGTAGCGGGCCATCGGCCCTCCTTCTGTCTTCGACTTAAGTTTCCAAGGACGAACTTAGTCGTCTTCACCCGTTTACGGCGACCGGGGGCGGCCGCGTTCTCCCCAGGTGGAACGACCTGTTCGTAGTGGCCGTACCCGTTGGTGCGGCCGCTTGAAACCCAGCCTGCTAGCTCCAGTTAGGTGGAGGTCAAGGCGATGTGACGGCGGTCATCGAAAGTGACCGTTGTCTTCACCGCTCACGAGACCCAGCGTCAGGCCGCCCGGTACGAGTCCAGCTCGCCCGCCAGCTCGTCGAACACCGCGATGTTGCATTCGAAGGCCACGATCGCCTCCTCGATCAACCGTGCGCGCTCGTCCTCGGTCCACGGCGCCGAGTTCAGCTGCTCCCGGTAGTTGTCCCGGAACTTGGGCGCGCTGTTTAGCCGATCGAAGTGGTAGAACAGCGAACCCGCCTCGGTCAGCTCGTACTTGCGCTCCAGCAGCCGCCGGATGACCTGGCCGCCGGCGATGTCGCCGAGGTAGCGGGTGTAGTGGTGGGCGACGAACCCGCCGGACCAGTCCGACGCCTCGGCCACGCGCCGCGCGTAACGCTCCGTCGAGGGCAGCGGGCGCACGGTCTCGCGCCAGTCCGGGCCGACGAGGTGTTCGAGGTCGCGTTCGAGGCTCGGCAGCCGCCGCAGCTCCTCGAAGACGAATTCGCCCGCCACCGGGTCCCGCGCCAGCTTGTCGGCGGCGCGCTCGATGGCCTGGTAGATGAAGTAGTACTGGATGGCCAGCCGGGTGTACCCCTCGAGCGTGAGCTCGCCGCCGAGCAGCGCGTTCATGTACACGGAGTGGTTGGCCCGGTTGTGGGCGGCCATGGTGGAGGCACGCAGGGTCGCGGAGAACGGCCCGGAGTCGACGTCGGTGGTCACCGGCATGGAAAGAGCCTCCAAGCATCGATCTGACAAGCTGTCAGAAAGAGCGTAAGGCACAACACCGGGTTAGGCTCCTAATTTTCGAGGTTTTCCCGGTCATCCGCCATCCCGACCGCCCTGAGCACGAAGCGGACGGCCCCCTCGATCGCGTCGTCCAGCCGCTCGGGTGGGACGTCGACGACCTGGCGGCTGCCCAGCGCGGCGGTGATCATCGGGATCAGCACTTCGGGATCCTCTTCCGGCACTCCCTCGGCGAGGATCTCGCGCAGCTGGCCGGTGATGGGGTCGGCGTGCGCGCTGATCCGCCGGTACGCGGCGGGCGCCAGCGCCGACGCGAGCGCCGTCCCGGGTGGCAGGTGGTACTCGGCCAGCACCCGCAGCTGCAGCCGGACGAACGTCGAAAGCTTCGCGACCGGGGTGTCGGCGGTCGCGACGGCCGCCTTCAGCTGTTCGACGTACCGCGTCGCCTCGTCCTCGACGAAGGCGACCAGCAGGCTTTCCTTGTCGGGGAAGTGGTTGTACATCGCCGTCCGGCCGAGGCCTGCTCCGGCGGCGACTCCGGCGAGCGTGACCGCGTCGAACCCGCGCTCGTACAGCTGCCCGCGCAAGACGTCGAACACCCTGCTGCGGACCTCGCGCCGGTGCTCCTCCAGCGACCGGCCGATGATCTTGGGCAACGGGCCACCTCCCTGGGTGACCAGCTTAGGCCGTGTGCCTCAGAGCGCGCTTTCGGATTTCCGCGGCCGGGCGCCGATCAGGCTTCGAGCGACCAGGTGTGCACCGGCGTCTCGGTGGCCGACAGCTCCAGGTACCGGGCCAGCATCCGGTTCAGTGCGGGTTCCCGCTCGGTGCCTCGCTCCTCCGCGCGCAGGACGTACTCCCGCTGCCACGCGGCGCCGGTCCGCCTGGTGAGACACCGCTGCTCGATGATGCCCAGATAGCGCTCTCGCGCCTTGTCCGAAACATCCGATCGGCGTAGTCCCTCGTGCGCCAGCGGCAGCAGGACCCGCAGCACCAGCTCGTCCGGCGGGATCCAGCCGATGCCCGGCCAGTACAGCTGCGCGTCGAATCCCCGTCGCGCTCCCGCGTACATGTTCTCCTCGGCCGCCTGGAACGACATCTGTGTCCACACTGGACGGTCGGCTTCGGCAAGTGCCCGCTGTGCGCCGTAGAAGAAGGCGGCGTTCGCGACCATGTCGACGACGGTCGGGCCCGCGGGCAGCACGCGGTTCTCCACCCGCAGATGCGGCAGGCCGTCGACGACGTCGTAGACCGGCCGGTTCCAGCGCCAGACGGTGCCGTTGTGCATCCGCAGTTCGGTGAGTTTCGGGGCCTGTCCGGAGTCGAGCGCTTCGACCGGGTCCTCCCGGTCGGTCTCGGGCAGCAGGCCGGGGAAATACCGGACGTTCTCCTCGAAAAGATCGAAGATCGAGGTGATCCACCGCTCGCCGAACCACACCCTCGGCCGCACGCCCTGGTTCTTCAGCTCCTCCGGCCGGGTGTCCGTTGCCTGCAGGAACAGCGGGATCCGCGTCTCGTGCCAGAGCGTCTTGCCGAGCAGGAACGGCGAATTGGCGCCGACGGCGATCTGTACTCCGGCCAGCGCCTGCGCCGCGTTCCAGTGCGCCGCGAACTCCTCCGGCGCGACCTGCAGATGCAGCTGGACCGAAGTGCAGGCGGCCTCGGGCAGGATCGATTCGGAGTAACTGCGCAACCGCTCCGGCTGCCTGCCCGGCAGCGGCGCGCCCTCCATCGAGAGCAGCGTCGGCTCGCCGCGCGCGGCGAAGATCCGGTCGTTGAGCAGCGAATACCGGGCGTTGTTGGTGAGCCACTTCTGGTCGAAGTGCTCGTGCCGCAAGGTGGGAAGAATGCCGATCATCGCCAGCGAGGCGCCGAATTCCTCGGCCTTGCGCGACGCCGCGCTCAGATACGCGCGGAGATCGTCCTCCAGCTGCAGCGCGGATTCGCCGGCCAGCGGCCGCGGCGGCACGTTGAGTTCCAGGTTGTGCTGGCCGAGTTCGGTGGTGAAGGAGGGGTCGTTCAGCGCTTCGAGTACCAGCGTGTTCGTCATCGACGGGCGCATTTCCTGGTCGACGAGGTTGAGTTCGACCTCGAGCCCGATGTTCTTGCGCGGGAAGGAAAAACTCCCGTCGGTGAGCATCCGGGCGAGAGTGTCCAGGCAGCGCTGGACCTTCCGGCGGTACCGTCCGCGATCCTGCGGTTTGAACGGGTCCGCCGAAAGATCCTTACCCATGTTCGTCGAGCTCCTCTTGGCCACGATCCGCGGGGTTCCAGGCGGGACTGCCAGGCGGCCCAACGTTTTCACGCCTCGCCATCGCCCGGCTAGCGGCCAAACTGGTGCTCTCTGTCACTAGGGGTTAACTTACAGCAAAATAAGCCCGTTCGTACCACTCGCCGGTGGACGTTCGGAGGCAACCGGCTCGCAGCGGGCGGATGACACACTCTCCAGGTGGCTGAACTGATCACCGTCGACGACTCCGGCGACCCGCGGCTCGACGATTTCCGCGACCTGTCCACAGCCGATCGGCGCCCGGACAGACCTGGTGGGCGTGGGCTGGTGATCGCCGAAGGCACCGTCGTGGTCGAGCGGCTTCTCAACTCCCGATACCCAGTACGCGCTCTACTCGGGGTGGAGCGGCGGTTCCGGGAATTGCGCGCTGAACTCGACGGCGCCGACGTCCCCGGTTATGTGACGTCGGCCGAGACAATGGCCGAAGTCGTCGGATTCCACTTGAATCGCGGGGTGCTGGCCGTCGCGGACCGGCCCGTTCCGCCGCCGACGGTCGAGGACGTCATCGACGGCGCGCGCGTGCTAGCGGTGCTCGAAGGCGTCGGTGACCACGAGAATCTCGGCTCGCTGTTCCGCAACGCGGCCGCGCTCGGCGTCGACGGGGTCCTGCTGGGTGGCGGCTGTTCCGACCCGCTGTACCGGCGCAGCGTCCGCGTTTCGATGGGGCATGTCCTGCGTGTCCCGTTCGCCACCTTCGGGTCCTGGCCCGGTGACCTGGAGCTGCTACGGGAACGCGGTTTCCGTGTCGCGGCCCTCACTCCTCGTGCGGATTCCGTTTCGCTGCGCCAGTTGCGGGACCAGACGCCGGAGCGGATCGCGTTGATGCTGGGCGCGGAAGGCCCCGGGCTGACCGAGGAGGCCATCGCCGCCGCCGACGTCGCGGTGCGGATCCCGATGCCCGACGGCGTCGATTCGCTGAATGTCGCCACGGCGGGCGCGATCGCGTTCTACGAGACGCGTCCACCGCTATCGTGAGCACCCGAGCGAGCACGAGGAGAACCGATGGAATTGCGGATCCGTGAGGGACGCGCGGTACTGGCGGGCCCCGGTGGCGAGAGCACGCACGAGGTGGACCCGCACTCACTCGCGATGGGTTCAGACCTCGCTGAAGCCTTGCACGAATGGGCTCGCGTCGCGTCCGCCGTCGGCACCGCCGCCCGCACCGGCGAATCCGGCACGGAAGCCGCGTCCGTGATCACCCAGCGAGGCCGCCAGCTCGCCCAGCGGGTCGCCGCCACGATGGGCACGTCGGTCCGTTTCGTCGACCCCGTCTCCGGCGACGGCGTCCTCATCGACCCGCCCGCCCCCGCGCCCCGCAGCGAACTCGCGCGAAGGCTGTTCGGTACACCGGATCCCGCCGGGGAACCGACACCGTGGCTGACCGGCCTGACCGTCTCCGCGTTCATCGCGGCCGTGGTCGTCGTGGCGATGCTGGCGCTGGCGAACACCCTCGCCCGCGAGACCAACGGCTGGCTCGCGCTGATCGCGTCCGCCGTCGTGACCGGCGGGATCACGCCGTCGCTGTGGCTCGCGCGGCGGGTGCCGATCGTGCGGTGGGCGGCCTTCGGCGCCGCCGCGGGGATCGTGATCGCGTGGATCGGCGTACTGATCGTCGTCTTCTAGACATCGAAGACGGTGCTGCCGGAGACCTCCGAGCGGCTCAGCCGCGGCGAGCCGACCAGGTTCTTCCGCTGATCGCGCAGGTCCCCCGGGCGCACGTAATGGCCCCTCCACCGGAAGGGGCCATTACGTGCGAATTCAACCTCGTTGCGATCGGACGCCCAGTAAGACGTCCTCCCAGGATGGGACGATGGGGTGGTTCTTCTTCCCCTTCGCCCTAGGTGCGGGTTCGGGCACCTCCGCCGGCTCGTCAGCCGGAAGTGGTGGCTCGACCTCGTCTTCGGGTTCCGCGATCGGCGCGTCGATCACCTTCGCGACCGGCTCTTCGGGTACCGAATCCAAGGTGGGCTGGATGACCGCGTCCCTGCCAGGATCCAGCGCCCGTACCGTGCGCGGGGCCCGGTAGGCGTTGGGGTTGAGCAGGACTTCGGCGTTCTCGTCGAGTGCCTGCACGGTGCCGCCGTGCGCGCCGGGCGCGAACGACCAGTGCGCCCGGTTGTCCGAACGACCGGCCTTCCAGCACAGCACGACGACCCACTTGCCGTCGTCACCGCGCCAGGAGTCCCAGGTCGCTTGGCTGTAGTCGTGGCCGCGGAGGCCGAAGGAGTGAGCCATGACCTCGCCGAGCGTCTGCACGTCGGGGCCGTCTTCGCGGATCGGGTGGGCACGCTGGGCGAGTTCGGCCGTACGCGAGCGCTCGAGCAGGACCGGGTACGCGAACCGCTCGACGCGCTGCACGGTCACGCCGGCACCGCTCGCGACCTGCTCCACGGACTCGCCGGCCCGGATTCGCGCCTGGATCTCGCGTGGCCGCATTTGGCTCTCCAACTCGATCTCGATCTGGCCGAGGCGGGTGATGTCACCCCTCGCCGCCGCTCGCAGCCTCTCATCCGCGGGGAGCAGGAAGCGCGTGCGGCTCGCCGGGTCTTCGCACACGATGGACTTACCGTCCTCGTGTAGCCCGACCACTCGTAGCGCTCGCATTCTCGCCTCCCCTGTTCTTCACCTTTGTGGGTGTCAACGCTAGTACGGCGCGTCGCCTTGACGTGCGAGGCGCGCCGATGTCATGTGTCCTGCTCACTATTTTGCTCATGGCGGCAAGTGCATTCTGCCGACGCCATCCGCGGCTCGCAGAGTGACACGCCGGACACGCACCGTCACGATCGGGGGAATCTACGGCAGCCGCACCCGGATGACCAGTCCGCCGCCGCGGCCGCCGGGTTCCGCACCCGCCGCACCGCCGTGTGCCTTCGCGATGGACCGGACGATCGACAGCCCGAGCCCGGCGTTGCGTGAGTCGCCGGTCCGGTCGCCGGAAAGCCGCCGGAACGGCTCGAACAGCGCGGGTACGGCGTCCAGCGGCACCTGCGGACCGGTGTTGCGCACCACCAGCGCCGGATCGCCGCCGACGTCGACGTGGATCCAGCCGCCCTCGCGGTTGTAGGTGACGGCGTTGTGCACGAGGTTCGTGACCAGCCGCTCCAGCAGCACGGGATCGCCGGACACCGTCCGCGGCCGCAGCCGCGACTCCACCGTGACGCCCGCTGCCTCGGCCATGGCCGCCGCCGACCGGATCACCGTCGCCACGACCTCGTCCAGCCGGACCGGGCCGCGCGCGGCGAGGCCGCGATCACTGCGCGCCAGTACGAGCAGGCCTTCGATCATCCGTTCGCTGCGTTCGTTGGTGTAGATCAGGTGCTGGCCGAGCTTCCGGACCTCCGGGCTGACGTCGGGGTCGGCCATCGCCACCTCGACCAGCGTGCGCTGTACCGCCAGCGGGGTCCGTAGTTCGTGGGAAGCGTTGGCGACGAAGCGTTTCTGGCTGTCGAAGGACACGGCGAGCCGGTCGAGCATGCCGTCGAAGGTGTCCGCGAGTTCCTTGAGTTCGTCGTCGGGGCCGTCGAGGTCGATCCGCCGGTCGAGGTTCTCGACCTCGAGTTTCCGTGCGGTCGAGGTGATCGCGTGCAGTGGCCGCAGCACGCGGCTCGCCATCAGCCAGCCGAGCAGCACCGCGAGCGCGCCGGCGATCGCCAGCGCCACCAGCGACTGCCACAGCAGTGTCGAAAGGACGTCCGAGCGGTACTCGGTGATCGAGGTCGCGACCAGCTGGCTGGCTTGGACGCGCTCGGCGGGCACGATGGTCGTCGTGTCCATGGGGTACGCCGGGGCACGCTGGATCGAGATTCCCGCGGCGGTGTCGGCGAACGCCGCCGTGTCCGGCAGCGACGAGCTCACCAGCAGGTAGTTGACGATCAGCAGGGCGAGCCCGACGACCAGGAACGCCCCGCCGTAGAGCGCCGTCAGCTTGGTGCGGACCGACAGCCGGAGCGGTTTCACGACCCGAACCGGTAACCGGCGCCGGGTACGGTCTCGATCAGCGGCGGCTCACCGAGTTTGCGCCGCAACGTCATCATCGCCACCCGGACGGCGTTCGTGAACGGGTCGGCGTGCTCGTCCCACGCCTTCTCCAGCAGTTCCTCCGCGCCGACCACGGTCCCTTCGGCGCGCATGAGCACCTCCAGTACCGCGAATTCCTTGGGGGACAAGGGAAGGAATCGGCCGTCGCGGGACGCCTGGTGCCGGGGCAGGTCGAGGACGACGCCGCCGCGTTCCAGCACCGGCGGCAGCGCCGGCCGCGCGCGCCGCGACAGCGCCTGCACCCGCGCGACGAGTTCGGCGAACGCGAACGGCTTCGTCAGGTAGTCGTCGGCGCCCAGCCCCAGCCCGGCGACCCGGTCGGTGACGTCGGCGGCGGCCGTCAGCATGAGGACCCGCGCTTCGCCGCCCGTCCTGAGCACCGCGGCGCAGACCTCGTCGCCGTGCACGACCGGGAGATCCCGGTCGAGTACGACGACGTCGTAGCCGTGCACCCCCACCCGGTCCAGGGCCTGTTCGCCGTCGTAGCAGACGTCGACGGCCATGGAGAACCGTCGCAGGCCCTCGGCGATCGTGTCCGCCAGGAGCCGCTCGTCTTCCACCACCAGCACTCTCACCAGGTCAGTCTGCCGGGGGTGGGGGTAAGCGCGGGATAAGCGTGGCTCAGCCGACCGGGTGGCGTGGGTGCGGGTCCGGGTGTCGCGAAAACCACTTTCAGGACATCAGGTGTCCCGAAAGTGGCTTTCGCGACATCACCGGCTCGGCATCGGCGGCCGAGGTGATCATCCGGCGCTGGCTGGGTAAGCGCGGCATAAGCGACTTCGCTTACCGCCCCGGAATCGCCCGCTCCGTAGAAATCAGCTCGTCAAGACGACCGAAGGAGCAGCGATGCGGAAACGACCGATGGCGGTACTGGTCGCCGGAGCGGTCCTGGCGCTGGTGGCCGGTTGCGGTGGTGGCGGGGACGGTGGCGACAAGGTCGCCTCGATCTCCTCCCCACCCGTCGCGGGCGCCGGCGACGGGAAGCAGGCCGACAACGTGTCCGATGAGGACAAGATGCGCAACTTCGCGAAGTGCATGCGCGAGCACGGGATCGACATGCCGGATCCCAAGACGGACGGTGACGAGCAGGGGACCATCTCCATCGAGGCCGGCGAGAACAGGCCCGACGAGAACAAGATGAAGACCGCGGACGAGGCGTGCCGCAAGCTGCTGCCGAACGGTGGCGAGATCAAGCCGCCGACGCCGGAAGAACTCGACAAGATGCGCACGGAAGCGAAGTGCATGCGCGACCACGGCATCGACTTCCCGGACCCCGAGCCCACGGGCAAGGGCGGCGCCGCGATCGCGCTGGGTGACGCGAGTGGTGACCCCAAGAAGTTCGAAGAAGCGGCGAAGACCTGTGGTCTCGGCATGACCATGAGGGCGGCCCCGGCGAAATGAGCGAACACGAAGGACCCGGCGGCGCACGGCGTTCGCGCCGGGCGCGCTGGTTCGTCATCGCGGCGGTCCTCGTCGTCGTGGCCGGGACGATGTCGGTGGTCGTGCTGACCAGGGTCACGTCGGAAGCCCAGCAGGTCGGACAGGCGCCGCCCCTGGTAGAGACCGCGAAGGTCGAGAAGACCGACCTGCGGGAGGAGGAAGAGGCGAACGGAACACTGGGCTACGGCACGGAAAACTCCCTCGCCGGACGGAAACAGGGCACCGTCACGTCCCTGCCGGACGCGGGTGCGGTGCTCGGCCGCGGCAAGGCGGTGTACGGCGTCGACGCCAAACCGGTGCCGTTGTTCTACGGCACACTGCCGTTCTTCCGTGACCTCGCGGACGGGGCGACCGACGGCCCGGACGTCAAGCAGCTGGAAGAGAACCTGAAGGCGCTCGGCTTCGGCGGTTTCGGCACACTCGACAAGAAGTTCACCTCGGCCACCGCCGCCGCGCTGAAGAAATGGCAGAAGTCGCTGGGGCTCGAGCAGACCGGCACCTTCGGCCAGGGTGACGTCGTCCTCGCGCCGGGGGAGATCCGGGTTTCGCAGGTCGCCGCGCAGCTCGGTGGCACCGGTGGCGGTGAACTGCTGAAGTACACCGGCACCGAGCGTCTCGTCGAGGTCAAACTCGACGCCGCCAAGCAGGCCATCGCGAAGCAGGGCGAAAAGGTCGGGATCGATATCACCGGCGGCGAGACCGCCACCGGTGTGATCACCGACGTCGGCAAGGTCGCGGAGACCGGCAAGGACGCCGCCGGGCAGGACGACGGCAAGCCGAAGATCAAGGTGAAGATCAAACTGGACGATCCGGCCGCGGCGGGATCGCTCGATTCGACGCCGGTCTCCGTGCGGTTCACCAAGGAAGTCCATAGTGGAGTGTTGGCCGTCCCGGTCGGGGCGCTGCTCGCGCTCGCCGAGGGTGGCTACGCCGTCGAGGTCGACGAAGGCGGCAAGCGGCGCCTCATCGCGGTGAAGACCGGCCTGTTCTCTGGCGGCCGCGTCGAAGTCACCGGAACCGGCCTCACCGCCGGGATGCGGGTGGTGACGACGTCATGACTCCGGTGCTGGCCGTGCGCAACGCCTCGCGCACCTATCCCGGCGGCGTGCGTGCCCTGCACGAAGTGACACTGTCCATCGAGGACAGGGAGATGGTCGCCATCCTCGGGCCGTCCGGTTCGGGGAAGTCGACGCTGCTGCAGCTGATGGGCACGCTCGACCGGCCGACCAACGGGGTCATCGAACTGCGCGGGCACGACGTCGCGAAACTGCCGGACCGCAAGCTTTCCGCGTTGCGGTCGCGGTGGATCGGCTTCGTGTTCCAGCAGTTCTTCCTCAGCGAGGGGGTAAGCGCGGTCGACAATGTCGCGACGGGCCTGCTGTACGCGGGGGTGCCGCGGCGGAAACGGCACGAGCGGGCGCTGGCGGCGCTCGACAGGGTCGGCCTCGCGCATCGGGCGAGCCATTTCCCCAACGAGCTTTCCGGCGGGGAGCGGCAGCGGGTGGCGATCGCGCGGGCGGTCGTCAACTCGCCGTCGATCCTGCTGGCCGACGAGCCGACCGGGAACCTCGACACGGGCAACGGCGCGGCGATCCTCAACCTGCTCGCCACGTTGAGTTCGCAGGGGACGACGGTCGTGATCATCACGCACGACCGGGAGATCGCGGCGGGCGTCCCGCGGCGGATCGAGTTGCGGGACGGGCGGATCCGGCTCGACACCGGGACGGGGGTGCTGGTGTGAGCGCCCCCGTCCTCGACAAGGCGCCGACGCCGAATCCGGCCCGGCTCGGCCCGCGCGACGTACTGACCCTCGGCGCGCACGGCATGCGGACGCGGCCGATGCGCGCGGTGCTGTCCGCGCTCGGCATCGGCATCGGGATCGCCGCGATGGTGGCGGTGCTCGCGATCCCGGCGTCGGGCGCGAAGGCGCTGCAAGACCAGCTGGCCGCGCTCGGCACCAACCTGCTGTCGGCGGGGCCGGGCAAGACGATGTTCGGCGGCGACGCGACCTTGCCGGACAGCGCGGTGCCGATGGCGAAACGGATCGCCCCGGTGACGGCGGCGTCCGCGGTCGGGGCCACCGGCGGGACCGTGCGGCGCACGGACAAGATCGCCAAGGACGAGACGTCCGGCCTCGGTGTCTACGCGGCGACGCCGGATCTGCTCGACGTCGTCGGCGGCTCGATCCTGGCCGGGCAGTTCCTCCGGGACGCCACTCGCGACTATCCGGTCGTGGTACTCGGTTCGGTCGCGGCCGCGCGGCTCGGGATCGACCACATCGACCAGGCCAAGCCGACGCAGGTGTTCATCAACGGGCACTGGTTCACCGTCGGCGGGATCCTCGGCCCGATGCCGCTCGCGCCGGAGATCGAGCGGTCGGCGCTGGTCGGCTGGGACGCCGCGAAACGGCTCCTCGGCTTCGAGGGACATCCGAGCACGGTGTACGTCCGGGCGAAGGACTCGCAGGTCGAGAACGTCCGCTCGGTACTCGCGCAGACGATGAACCCGGAGGCGCCCAACGAGGTCGAGGTGCGTCGCCCGTCGGAGGCGCTGGAGGCGCAGAAGCTGACGGAGAACACGTACAGCGCCCTGTTCCTCGGGCTCGGCGGTGTGGCGTTGCTGGTCGGCGGCGTCGGGGTGGCCAACACGATGGTGATCTCAGTGCTGGAGCGGCGCCGGGAGATCGGCCTCCGCCGCGCGCTCGGGGCGACGAAACGGCAGGTGAGAGGCCAGTTCTTGGCCGAGTCGGTGCTGTTGTCCGGACTCGGTGGGATCGCCGGGGTGCTGGTCGGCGTCCTCGTGACGTCCGCGTACGCGCTGAGCCAAGGCTGGCCGGCGGTGCTCCCCGTCGGCGCCCTGCTCGGCGGGGTCGGGGTCTCGGCCTTGGTCGGCGCCGTCGCCGGTGCCTATCCGGCCATGCGCGCGGCCCGGCTCCCGCCCACCCAGGCCCTCGCCTAGCTCGCGTTTCGTCCTCTGGTTGCGGTAGTCGGTGGCACGAACTACCGCAACCAGAGGACTACTCGCGGAGTAGCGGTGGGTAACCTCGCCGGGTGCTGGTGGGATTGTCGGGGCGGAAACTCGCGGGGGCGCTGATCGCGCTCGAAATCGTCGTGGTCGCCGTGCTGTTCACGCTCAAGGTTTTCGACGGCCAGGACCTCGAGGTCTACCTCGGCGGCGCACGGCTGCTCCTCGACTCGGGCGACCCGTACGGCACGTGGGTGCAGACGCACGGGGGTTGGCTGCCCTTCACCTACACACCGTTCGCGGCGGCGGTCTTCCTGCCCGGCGCCCTGCTGTCCGCCGCGCTGGCGACGAGACTGGTCGGACTCGCGTCGATCGTCGCGGGCGGGATCGTCGTGTACCTCTTCGTCGCGACGCTCAACGGCTCGCTCACCGACCGATCCGCTGTGCGGGGTCGCGCCATCGCCGTACTGGCGGCGATCGGGGCGCAGGCGGCGGGCGGGATCATGGAACCGGTCCGGTCGACGCTCGGTTTCGGCCAGATCAACACCCTGCTGATGCTGATGGTCGTCCTCGACGCCCTTTTGCCGGGACGCGCCCGCACCAAGGGACTGCTGATCGGCGTCGCCGCGGCGATCAAGCTGACGCCGGCCGTGTTCATCCTATTCTTCTTGTTCCGCAAGGACTTCCGCTCGTCCGCGCGAGTCGTGGCCGGGTTCCTCGGCGCGGGGGCGCTGATGTTCCTGGTCTCGCCGGGCGCGTCGGCGAGGTTCTGGACGAACATCCTTTTCGACACCAGCCGCATCGGCGATCGCGGCTACGTCGGCAACCAGTCGTTGCGGGGAATGCTCGCGCGATTCGGGCTCGGCTCGGCGGAGGACGTCCTCTGGGTGCTGGCCGTGGTCATGGTGGTCGCGCTGACCGCGTTCGTGATCGCGCGCTTCGCCGAACCGGTCTTCGCGCTGACGGCGTGCGCGATCGGCGGGCTGCTGGTCTCGCCGGTGTCCTGGACGCACCACTGGATCTGGTGCGTGCCGATTCTCGTGTTGCTCGTCTGGATGCGATCGGTCGTTTCGTACGCGCTCGCCGCCGTGACGATGGCGCTGTTCGTCGTCGCGCCGATGTGGCCGGCGCCGCGCCCCGCCGGGAGCTTCGGCTGGTGTCTGGCGACGGAATCCTTTGTGCTGTACGGCCTCTCGCTGCTGGTGCTGGCCGCGATCTTCCACAAGTCCGTGAAGGCCTCCTCGCCTACCCTCAAGGTAGGCAAGGAGGCCTTCACAGACGGCTAGCTCAGCCCAGGCGCTCGACGACGTACTCGATGCTCTGCGTCAGCTTCGTGATGTCGTCCGGGTCGATGGCCGGGAACAGGCCGACGCGCAGCTGGTTGCGCCCCAGCTTCCGGTACGGCTCGGTGTCGACGATCCCGTTGGCGCGCAGCACCTTCGCCACCGCGGCGGCGTCCACCTCGTCGGCGAAGTCGATGGTGCCGACGACCTGCGAGCGCAGCGACGGGTCGCTGACGAACGGCGTCGTGTAGCTGGTCTTCTCGGCCCATTCGTACAGCCGCGTCGACGAGTCGCGGGTGCGCGCGGTGGTCCACTCGAGACCGCCGCCCGCGTTCATCCACTCGATCTGGTCGGCCAGCAGGAACAGCGTCGACACCGCCGGGGTGTTGTACGTCTGGTCCTTGCGGGAGTTGTCGAGCGCGGTGGTCAGCGACAGGAACTCGGGGATCCAGCGGTCGCTCGCGCCGATCTCGCCGATGCGCTCGACCGCCGCGGGCGAGGCCAGCGCGATCCAGAGGCCACCGTCGGAGGCGAAGGACTTCTGGGGCGCGAAGTAGTAGACATCGAAGTCCTCGGCCTTGACCGGCAGGCCGCCGGCGCCGGAGGTGGCGTCGATGGCGACGAGCGCGCCTTCGCTGCCTTCGGGGCGGCGGACCGGCACAGCGACACCCGTCGAGGTCTCGTTGTGCGCCCAGCCGACCAGGTCGGCACCGGCCTCGTAGGCGATCTCAGGCGCGCTGCCGGGGTCGGCCTTGACGACGATCGGGTCGGCGAGGAACGGGGCGCCCTTGGTCACCGTGGCGAACTTCGAGGAGAACTCGCCGTAGGTGAAGTGCTGCGAGCGTTCCCGCACGAGCCCGAACGCGGCGGCGTCCCAGAATGCGGTCGTCCCGCCGTTGCCGAGGACCACTTCGTAGCCTTCGGGCAGGGAGAACAATTCGGACAGACCCGCACGCACGCGGCCGACGAGGGACTTCACCGGCTTCTGACGGTGTGAGGTGCCGAGGTAGGTGGCACCGGATTTCGCCAGGTTGGCGAGCTGCTCGTCACGGACCTTGGACGGTCCGCAGCCGAAGCGGCCATCGGCGGGCTTGAGGTCCGCGGGGAGGGTCAACTCAGGTGCGTCGGTCATGTGCCCAGTCTCTCAGGTCGGGATGGGCCTGCTGACAGTTGGTGCCGCGTGTCCGGCATATGGGATCGACGATCTCCCTCCCGCCGCTGCCGACCGCCGGGTAGCTTCTCGCCTCATGGCGACAGTGCACGAACGATTCCCTCTGCCCCCTGAGGCGTTGTGGCAGGCCCTCCCGAACGGGGTCACCGCGGTCAAGGGGCAGAACCCGTACTACGACGCGGCCGCCGGCTACGTCACCTTCTCGACCAAGCTCGGCTTCTTCAGCTACGGGCAGACGGTCACCGTGAAGGTAGAGCGGACGTCGGAGGGCTCCGGGCTGGCGATCCAGACGAGCCTCAAGTTCGGCTTCGTGGACTGGGGCGAGGGCAAGCGCATCGCCCGCAACTTCATCGCGGCCGTCGGGACGGCCGTCGGGCACACCCCGGCCGCCTGACCAACCCGACCGAGTCGGTGGTTTCGCGTGACTGGATGGACGACACGCGGACGCAGCCGCTCCCGCCGCGCGTGTCGTCCACTCAGTCACCTGTGTCGTCCCTCTGATCACCGCCACTAACGACCATCCGGATTCGTCAGCGCCAGCCGCCGGGGTCGACGCCGCCCGGGATGGGTGCGGCCGGGTCGAACGGGGTCCGCGAGAAGATGAACGTCGCGAGGTCGAGGTGGTTCGGCTTCCCGGTCGAGTCCCGCCCGACCCGCAGCGTTTCGCCCGCGTAGTAGGCGTCGAGGCCGACCCAGGTGTCTTCGCCGACCAGCGCGAACCGCGACGCGCGGCCGGGGCCGTCGGTCGGCGCGAGGGAGAACAGGCCGTCCGGGAGCAGCCGTAGGTGGTACGGCGTCGGCCCCCAGTGCCACAGCCCGGTCAGCTCCAGCAGCTTCGGGTCCACAGTGGACGGTTGCCATTCCTCGGGCAGCGACGGCTCGTGCTCTTCGGTCAGCGTGATCAGGTCGAGGCACAGCTGCGTGATGCCGACGCCCGCCGTCGAGTTCGTCAGCACCAGCGCGCCGATGCCGGCGTTCGCGTCGATCAGCGAGCAGGCGAGGAAGCCCGGCATCGACCCGGTGTGCCCGGCCAGCCGCCTGCCCTGCGTGCGGACCAGCATGACGCCGAGGCCGAACCCGGTGGTCCAGGTGTCACCGTCGTCGACGGTGACCATCTCGCGCATCTCCGTGACGGTCTCCTCGCTCAGCACGCCACCGGTGTGGCCGCCGAGGAACGCCGTCCAGCGGGCGAGGTCGTTGACCGTCGACCACAGCTGTCCGGCGGGGGCCATCGCGCCCGCGTCCGGCGACGGCTCCGGCATGAGGACGTCGGCGAAGGGGTGGACGGCGAACCCGCTCGCGTGCGCGCCTTCCGGATGCGGCGAGGTCCGGGTCATGCCGAGCGGGCCGAGGATCTCGGCGCGGACGACGTCGAGCCACGACTTCCCGCGGTGCCGGGCGACCAGCTCGCCGAGTACGCCGTAACCGACGTTGCTGTAGTGGAACCGGCTGCCCGGCCGGAGCCGCGTCGCGCCGTCCTCGAGGCTCTCGACGAGCGCGGCCCAGTCGGCGCCCACCGAGCGCTCCCACCAGGAACCGGGCGATTCCGCGGTCAGGCCCGAGGTGTGCGAGAGCAGCTGCGCGATGGTGGCCGCGCCGAACGCGGTGCCCGGCAGGTGCTGTTCGAGTGGGTCGTTGAGGTCGAGCCTGCCCTCGTCGCGCAGGCGCATGACGGCCGTCGCGACGAGTGTCTTGGTGATCGACCCGAGCCGGTACTGCGTGTCGTCGCCCGGTGTCTCGCCGCCGACGCGGCCGCGTCCTCCGGACCAGGCGACTTCACCGTCGCGGACGACGGCGGCGACGAGGGACGGGGTGCGGCACGAGGATTGCTCGTGCGCGAGGCGGCGAAGCAGCGCCGATTCGGTCGTGGCAAGCATGAGATGCATTGTGCCTACCCGAGCAGGCCCAGCCGCATAGCGGTGGTCACGGCGGCCGTCCGGTCCGAAACGTCCAGTTTGCCGAACACGCGCAGCAGGTGGGTCTTGACCGTCGCCTCGCTGATGTGGAGCGCTCGCCCGATGTCGGCGTTCGTGCTGCCCTGGGCCACCAGCCGCAGCACCTCGATCTCGCGTGCCGACAACGGCGACGCCGTCGGGTTGCGCACCCGGTTCACCAGCTTCCCGGCGACCGAAGGCGCCAAGACCGTCTCGCCGCGTGACGCCGCCCGGATCGCTCCGGCCAGCTCCGTGCGTGAAGCGTCCTTCAGCAGGTACCCGGAGGCTCCCGCTTCGACGGCGCGCAGGATGTCCGCGTCCGTCTCGTAGGTGGTGAGCACGACGACTCGCTGCCCAGGCCGGTCGGCGAGGATCTGCCGGGTCGCACCGACGCCGTCGAGACCCGGCATCCGCAGATCCATCAGGATCACGTCCGGCTGCTTGACCCGGCTCAGCGCGACGGCCTCGTCACCAGAGCCCGCCTCCCCGACGACGCTCAGATCCGGTTCGGCCTCCAGCATGCCGCGCAGGCCTTCGCGCACCACGGGGTGATCGTCGACCAGCATGATCGTGATCACGCGGGTACCTCCAGTTCCAGCGTCGTACCCGCACCGGGTCCGCTCCTCAGCGCTACGATGCCACCGACCTGATCCGCCCGTGTCCGCATCCCCGCCAGGCCGAAGCCGCCGGTGGGCTCGGCGGGGTCGAACCCCGTGCCGTCGTCGGTCACGCCGAGCCGGACCTTCCCGTCCACAACGGACAGACGGAGTGAAACCCTGGTGGCGCGGGAGTGTTTGCGGATGTTGCTAAGCGCTTCCTGCGCTCCTCGCAGCAGGACGACTTCGGTGGCCATCGGCAGCGCGGGCAGCGGGCCTTCGACCTCGATCGCGGCCTCGATCCCCGCCTCCTCGGTGAGCCGCTCGACCTGCCGCCGCAAGGCCTCCTCCAGCGACGCGGATGCGAGGGCCGACGGCACCCGCGCCGCGACCATCGCCCGCGCCTCGGCCAGGTTCTCCCGCGCCGTCCGCGCCGCGAGTTCCAGATGGCGCCGGGCCGCCTTCGGATCGGTGTCCATTTCGGACTCGATGGCCTGGGTGAGCGTGACGATGCTGGTGAAGCCCTGCGCGAGCGTGTCGTGAATCTCGCGGGCCATGCGCTCGCGTTCTGCGGCCGTCCCCGCCTCACGGGAGAGCCGGGAGACCTCCGCCTGGCTGGCTTCCAGCTGTTCGATCAGCGCGGCCCGGCCTTTGCTCTGCTCGATGATCTGCGTGGTGTAGCGGCCGGCCAGGAGGCTGAAGATGATCAGGATCGCCGTCATCGGCAGCAAGACCGGCTGTTCCTCGATCCCGCCCCGGAGGAGCAAGGACACCGGGCTCAGCAGCACCGCCGCCGTGGTGAGGATCGACGCGCTCTTCGTCGGCAACGTCATGTAGAGCAGCGGGCAGACCAGGAACAGGATGAAACTCGAGTTGCCGGCGGTGAAGACGGCGCCCGCCAGCAGGACCATCATGGTCGTGATGAACAGCCACGGCGTGTACTCGTAGTCCGGGCCTCTGACGAGGCGGCGGCCGCGGGCGAGGTAGGCAACGCCGATGCCGCTGAGGCACAGCACGGCGACGATCTTGTTGGCGGTTGCACCGTCTTCGAAGAGCACCAAGGCCGTCGTCGCGACGTAGGTGATCGCGAAGAGGACTTCCCACAACCAGAAGGACCGCTCCCAGGCGTTCACTTGCCTTCGTTCGACCAGCGGAACGTCAGCTTGGCCAGCAGCAGCCCCGCGACGCACCACGCCGTCAGCACCAGTGCCACCATCGGAAGTTCCCATGTCCCCGCCATTTCCTGTGTCGCGGCTTCGGCCGGCAGGAACGCCGAGCGGAAGCCCTGGCAGATCCACTTCACCGGGAAGAACGAAGCGATGTCGACCATAACCTTCGGCAGGTTGGTGATCGGCGTGACGAACACCCCGGAGATGAACTGCAGCGCGATGTAGATCAGGTTGGTCACCGCGACCGCGCCGCTGACCGTCTTCGTCACCGAGCTGAGCGCGATGCCGAGGAGCGTGCAGCTGGTGATACCGAGCAGGAAGACCCACAGCGCGGTCAGCAGCTTCATCGGATCGGTGGGCATCTCCAGGTCGAACAGCAGACTGCCGACGATCGACATCAGCACCACCTGGGCGATGCTCGTGAAGCCGACCAGGATGATCTTGCCGATGAAGTAGGACGCGGCGGGCATCGGTGTGCCGCGTAACCGCTTCAGCGCGCCCAGCTCGCGATCGGCCGCGAGGTTGATCCCGATGCTGTTGAACGACGTCGAGACGATGCCGGACCCGATCATGCCCGCCGCCAGCACCTGGCCGGTGGTGATCGCCATTCCGGGCATCGAGGAGTTCAGCATCGAGCCAAGGAGGATCATCAGCAGGGACGGGAAGGCGAAGGTGAAGATCACCTGCTCCCGGATGCGGACGAACTGGCGGAGTTCGGCGGCGCCGCGGATGAGGCCGAGTGACAGGGTGCCGGGGAGTTTGCCCGGGTGGGTCAGCGTCGTCATCGGGCTTCTCCGATCAGGTCGAGGTAGGTCTCTTCGAGGGTGGGCCGGTGGACGGTCAGCTCCGACGGTTCGCGGCCGTCGGCGGAAAGCTCGCGGATGAGCTTGGCCGGGAAGTGGGTGCGTTCCTGGTGGCCGCCGTTCTCGTCGGCCCAGCGGACGGTGGCCTCCGCGGTCGCGCGGCCGCCCAGCGTCTGCGGCGTCCCCTCGGCGACGATCGCGCCGCGCGTGATGACCGCGACACGATCGGCCAGCGCTTCGGCCTCGTCGAGATAGTGGGTGGTGAGCAGGATCGTGGTGCCCTCGTGGGCGAGACTCCTGATCAGCTCCCAGAACTGGCGCCGGGCCGCCGGGTCGAACCCGGTCGTGGGCTCGTCGAGGAACACCAGCTCCGGCCTGCCGATGATGCCGAGCGCGACGTCGACGCGACGACGCTGTCCGCCGGAAAGACTCTTGACGCGGGCGCCCGCCTTCTCGGTCAGGCCGACCTTCTCGATCACTTCGCCGACGTCACGGGGATCCGGGTAGTAGCGGGCGTAGTGCCGGATGGTCTCGGCGACGGTGAGCTCGGCGGCGTCGTTGGCCGTCTGCAGCACGATCCCGAGCCGCGCCCGCCAAGCCCGGCCCGCGGTCGCTGGGTCCTCGCCGAGGACGTCGACCTCGCCGGACGTCCGCTTGCGGTGCCCCTCCAGGATCTCGACCGTCGTCGTCTTGCCCGCGCCGTTGGGGCCGAGCAGTGCGAAGACCTCACCCTGTTCGATGTCGAGAGCGATACCCCCGACGGCCGTGTGGCCCGGGTACTCCTTGCGCAACCCACGCACTTTCACTGCGGTCTTCATCCGTCGATCGTGCTGTGCGAGACCCGTGTCCCGGGACGTCCGCTGGACTGAATCCGGTTGTCAACCGATCGATGGACACCGGTGTCCTCGCCCCTCCCGCAATTAGTCCTCTAGTGCTGTGACCACATAGGTTGGCCGGGTTGGTTTAGGCGGCGTGGGTGGCGCGTTGGCCCCAGATGTGCTGGCGTTCGCTGCGGACGCGTGCTCGTTCGCGGCGTTGGGCTGCGAGGACGTCGG
>NZ_JADNQO010000015.1:0-148850 GCF_047608665.1 Amycolatopsis sp. cmx-11-51
GTGCTGCACTGTGGGAGGACATCGGAAGTGGCTCTCCTCGCCGATCGTCAGGAACACCCGGCATGGTAGCCGTTCCGGCACCGCGCGTCACCGGGCCACCGGCCGTCTCATGCATTGCGCTGACCGAATCCGGCGACGCGGCCAACCATCAGCGAATAGCGCACGTCATGGCAACTGCACCGGTGCGGCAGAGGCAGACATAACACCAGGTAGCGGGTCCACCACCACTCCGACCAGGGACCAAGCAGGGACTGGCATGGTCGACTCGACTCGGTAACACGCTAGGCCCTACGAGTGGCCGGGGGCGCAGTGGACGAACCCGACCTGACCGGCGCGACCGTGTACGAGGCCGCCGACAAGTTCCCCTGGGCTGCGGTCGTTGGTACGCCCTGTCCGACTAGACCACCTACTTTTCAGCCCGTCGACTGCACACTCCGCCCCGCCTTCGTCCCGGCTTCCACGCTGCGCGACATGCCGGCCTAGACCGAAGTGGCGATTAGAACCTCACCGGTCCGGCGTAGAGCGCTCGGCGGAAACGTGGGACATGGACACAGATCGCGCGGAACTCGGCGTAACGCAGCACCCCAATGTGTTCGGCGGTGTCGGCGGCACGCAGGACGAGTTTGGCGAGCAAGGTGCCGGATCTCCGGAACCCAGCCCAGATCGAGTACCTCCAGTGGGTTCACACCGACCCGGAAGCGACAGCCAATTCGTAGAGACCCTGACAGGCACGAAACCACGACCGCTCACCATCTCACGGTGACCGCTCTCTAACCCTGCTCACGTACCCAGACAGGTCGAATGTCAAGCGGTGGCGGCCCTCGACGCTCGTCGCAAGCGCGCCGAAGCCGGGTTGCCGTGGAGCGCAGGAAACCCTAATCGCATGCTCTGCAGCTGAACCGCCATCGTCACAGTTCGGCGGAAGGACCCGAGTAGGTTGGCGACGAGGTCGATACGGTCGACGTGAGCGAACAGGGCTACATTGCCGACTCCTGCTGCATCGGCCACGGCGGGAGAGGCACCCGCTCCGAACCGGGTGTGCCGGTCCGGAGTGGTGTCCGGTCAGGAGCGGTCGAATGCTTCGGCGACCGTGAGACTGTCTTCGTACATGTGGTGCCGGGTGATCAGACCGTCCTCAACAGTGAGGTGCAGCGCGAACGTCATGACGAAACGTTTGCCGGTCGAGGCGACCACCTGCGAGCTTGTGCCCGTCACTGCGGCGTCGATCCCGTCGACCATGATGTGGTCGATGGACACGTGACTCTCGGCGGGTGGGCAGTGCTCGCTGAACGTGTGGAAGTGGTCGGCGACGTCGGCTCGGGTGGACCGGGGCCGGATCCAGGGCACGGCAGGATGGTTCTCGACCGGCCAGTCGACTCGCCAGTCGACGTTCTGTGCGTACAGTTCCGCGATGTGCCCGGGATTTCCCTGTCCGCTTCGGCGCAGAAGTTCTTCCACGACCGCCCTGGTTCCTGCCAGATTTCCTTTGGCTACTCCGGCGGTCGGTGCGTCGCCGAACTGATACTCCTGCCGGATCCGCCCATCTTCGTCCAGTCGGACGAAGATGAATCCGGTCCAGGCGATCTCCCCGCCGCGGGCGGGCACCATGTACGTGGTGAAGCGGATCGCGTCGTGGTGGCCGACGGCGTCCCCCGCGGCTCGGAAGACGAACCCGCTCTGCTCGACTAGTTGCCGGTGGGCCTCGGTGACCCGCGCCTGCAGGGCCGAGTGCCTTCGAAACTCGCCGGCGTCGGTGAACTGAGCCTGTCCTCAGCTCCTACCGGACCGCTGCGACGATCCGACGGTGGCGGTCTCTCACCTCCACTCAAACCACAGCGCCTCACGGCGCACGAAACCAGCGTTGAACGCGTTCGAGACCGCCTTCGACGGCCGCCTGGCCGCCGGACACAAATAATTTCCTTCAACCCGAGTTACACCGTTCGTTTGACAGACCCGATGGATGTCATTTTTTCTCATGGAGAAAGGCAGCGATGTCGCTGCGCGTCGGATAGTTCGGCAAGGGGGACGGTTTTTCCTGCAGGAAGGTGTCGATTACAGCGAAGGCTTTGTCGTTGTTGTCATCGAGGCCGTTCCACATGTGGTGTCCGACGTCGGGCACGAACTGGGTCCGCTCGATGGCGGGATTTTCGGCCAGAATGGTGGTGGCCCATTGCCGGACTTGGGAGGAGCACTGGGCGATCATCAGCATCGCGGGTGTGCCGGAGCGCTGTAGCCGTGTGGCGATCGACGGGGAGTCTTTGATCGTCTGCTGGATCTGCATGCTCGCGGCGGGACTGAAGGAGAAGTTTTCCGTGGAGTCCTCCTCCGGGATGCGGTTGGCGTCGCGGGCGCAGTAGGACGAGGCGGTGTCGCTGCCGAGATCAGCGGCGGTGAACGCGTTGTCGCCTTCGGCTTGCCCCACCAGTGTGGAGCCGGGGCTGAGGAGTCCGAGGCGCATGAGGCCGAACGCGACGGCGTACCTGGGGACGTGGGTGGACCGCGGCCCGCTCATGGCTGGGACAAGATCGCGTGCGCTCGGCTGTCCTTTGTGTCCGGCGAGCTGCGCGGTGGGGCCGTCCATCGGGCCGGGCTCGGCGATGATGGCCTTGTGCATCCGGGTCGCGGCAGGCGGGTCAGCCAGGGCACGGGTGAGGACGCCAGCGCCCGCGGAGAACCCGAGGACATCGACCGGCCCCTTGTCCAGGTGGTCGACGAACGCCGTGAAGTCCTGGACAGACCTGTCGATGTTGTACTGCTCAAGGGGAAGCAGGCCACTCCGGCCACCGCCGGCGTGTTCGTAGGCGTAGACGTCGTAACCGTGTCGCGCCAGGAGTTGCAGGAAGCGGTGGTCGAGCACGGCAATGCTGCGGACCGGCCCGCCGTGGAGGTACACCAGCGGCACGTCGCGCCGAGGGTTGCCGGGGGCGGGCGGGTAGTGGTACACCGCGACCTGACTTCCGGTCGACAACTCCCAGTGCCGCGTTGCCACGAACGGCAAAGCCGCGGGGTACTGCCGATCGGTCGGCACGCTCGGGACGCAGACCGTCCCGGTCAGCACCATGGCGACAAGCACCGGCAGGTAGGGCACGAGCCGACGTGTTCCCGAACGGCGGCGGGCCCGCCAGGTCGCGGCCGCCACCCCGATGGCGAGCGTCACCAGCCACGCCGCGAGGCCGGAGACCGCGCCATCGGTCAGAACGATCAGCGCCAGGAACAGGACGGCCAGCCCGGTGACGGCGGCCAGTGCGAGTCCGGCGCGTCCGGCGGCGCGTGCCAGCCGGGGGATGGTTCGTGACATGCGGGGTCCTTTGTCCGAGTTTCCAAACTTAGTTTCAAAACTAAGTTAGCATATCGGCTAGACTTGCTGCTGTGGCGAGGCCCAGAACCAACGACGACAGCGTGAAAGAGCGACTGGTGGAGGCGGCCACCGAACTGTTCGCGACCCGCCCGCTCGAGTCGATCACCGTCCGCGCGCTCGCCAGCGCGGCGGGAACGGCGACGGCGGCGGTGTACACGCTGTTCGGCAGCAAGGACGCGCTAATCGAGGAGGTGCGCACCAGGGCGGTCGCGGGACTGTTCGACGGCCTGTCCGCGGTGCCGGTCACCGACGATCCGCTCGCGGACCTCTACGCGCTCGCCGCCGCGTACCGGAAGTGGGGACGTACGCACCCGCACCTGTACATGGTGTTGTTCGGCGGGGTGAAGACCTTCGACCCGTCGGGCATGCCCGGGCCGCGCGACCCGATCCGGCTGCTGCTCGACGCGATCGACCGCGCCGTGGCGGCCATCGTCCTCGCTGGTGAAACGAAGTCGATCGCGCTCTCGTTCTGGGCGACCCTGCACGGAGTCGTAACGCTCGAACTGGCCGGAGCGCTCGACACCGCCGTCGGCGAGGTCGCCTTCCACGCGGCGATCCCGGCGGCACTTCGTGGCTGGGCACCAGCCATGCCATCCCCGGGACCACAGGCTCCATGACCTTGGCGAAATGAGTTCCATGATCTTCGACCGGCTCCGCCGCCGGTGGGCTCGAGCAGGCGTTGTTCAGCCAGGACGCCGAGACCCGGCCCGCGCTTCTTGAACGTCGACCACGACACCACGTTCGGTCCGGCGCTCTTGGCCGCTTGCAGGGTGGTTGCTGCCGCACGCAGAGTTGTCCGACGCACCGAAGGTCGCCGCTCACCGAATCCGGGTTATTCCGGATTGCACCCGGCCGTTATGCATCTCCCTGTCCCGATATCGTTGCGGCCAGGGTCGAGATTCCAAGACGACCTGCCGTTGTCGATCCACTCCGCCGCAAGCCAATGACACAGGAATTGTTGGAACGTCGAATCGGACTCGACGAGGTCCTTGGGGGCACCCGCCGCGAGTGCTTTGTCCTTGAATTCACTCCACGCCTGCCAGGCCGTCATGGCGCCGCTCAGACCTGGCGCGAAGGACGCAAACGCCGCGGCCTGCAGTTGACGTGGGGTGTTGATGGCTTCAAGCAATGGGTTGGTGGTGAGCAATGCTACTTGCCGTCCCGTATCCGTCGGAACGATCCTGATCGTGCCGCCCTCGTGCGCGTTCGGATGGCCAGGCGGAAGCCACTCGACCTTCCCGAAGAAGTCCGTCCTTCCGGTCGGCACGACCGGAAGTGCCAGACCGAGGACTTCGAGAGCGTTCACCCCTGGCATTTCGCCCGTGAGGTCGAAAGAGTTGACGGGGTCGCCGTTGACGTAGTCGTAGTTGTTCGCCGAGCCACCGGAGATAGGGTCGGTCTGCAGGAACCGGCCGAGGGCCGGGAGATAAGTGCGAGCGCCCATTTCCAGGGCCTGCTGGCTGCCGACGTGTTCGATCGGGACGGTGTGCTGACCGAGCCATCCGAAGTCCATGCCGCCCTCGGCGGTGGCCGGGATCGGGATGTCGCCGAACGCCCCGGTCACCGGGTCGATGTTCTGGCCGAACGGGTCGTACAGGTGGATGGTGCCGGTGCGGGCGGCGGTGCCGTCCGCGGTGAACAGGATGTCGCCGTGAATGTTGGGATAGGACCAGTTCGTGGCCTTGGCCTGGTCGTAGTTCTTGGTGAGCACCACACCGCCGGGCAGTTTCAGCACTCGTTGCCGCAGGTTCCCGGCACTGTCGAGGACGAGGTCGGGGCCGCCGGAGTCGGCGGCGTAGCCGTAGCGGGTGACCTGTGCGGGTTTGGCACCGTCCTTCACCGTGCGCGCCGTGATGCGGTCGGTGACGTCGCGGGTGTAGGTGACCGAGCGCCCCGCCGCGGTGGCGGTGGACACGTGGCGGCGGGTCGAGTCGTAACCGAGGGTGTCGGTTCCGACCTTGGTCGCGTTGCCGTAGACGTCGTAGGCGAAGGCGAGGGCGGTCCCGCCGCTGGTGGACAGGAGCCGGTCGGCGTTGTCGTAGCAGTAGCCGGTGCTGACCGCGGGCGCGCCACCCTTGCTGTCGGTGAAGCGGGTGCGGTTGGTGTTCGACCCCGCTCTCGGGTTGGGTCCGCAGCCACCGTCGCCGTCGTAGGCGTAGGTCAGCTGGTGGTGCGGCACGGTGGCCGCGACCAGGCGGCCGACCCCGTCGTAGGTGTAGGCGGAACGATAGGAGGTGTTCGGCGCGGCGGTGTCGGTGACGGTGTCATCGGTGATGCGTTGGTCGCGGGACCGGACGACCGTGTCCGTGACCGTGGAACCGGACACGGCCCAGGAGACGGAGGTCAGCGCGCCCGCGTCGTTGTGGTCGATCGCGAGCTTCGAGGTGTTGCCGTAACCCACGTTCCGCAGAACCCCGGCGTCGTACCCGGGCGTCGCGACGGCGATTCCGTCCAGGTCGAGGCGAGTCAGCCGGGACGCGTTGCTCCAGCGGTAGTTCAGGGTCGAGGTGACGCCTTTGACCGTGCTGGTCTCGCTGAGCTTGCGTCCGGCGATGTCGTACTTGCTGGTCGAAACCACGCCGTTCGCGTCGGTGTAGGACACGACCTGCCCGAGCAGGTCGATCACGCTGGTGGTGGATCCGCCGGCGTCGCTGATCTTCTTGACCAGCGGGTCGCCGCCCACCGCGTGGTCGTAGGTGATGGTCCGCAGCTGCTGCCCGTCCATCGCCGGGAACGCCTTCTTGGCAACCCGCCCGCGACTGTCGTAGGTGATACACAGCCACGGCTCACTGTTGACCCGGGTGGCGACAGTCTGACCGGCCGCGTTGTACACCTGCTCGGCCGTGTTGGCCGAGCCGTCCGCGTTCTTGGCCGCGGTGAGAGTCTTCGCCATGCCGCCCTGGTTGACCGCGGCGGATTTCGCGTCACACGGGTTGGCGCGGGTCTCACTCCCGTTGTAGTAGGTGGACGTTCCTCGTTTGCCGGGGTCGGCGAGGTCGCCGCCAGGCAGCGCTTCGGCCAGCCGCCGCAGATATCCGGTGCCAGGCTGTTCGAAAGTGTTGCGCTTGGTCAGGGCGAGTCCGCCGGGATCTGCGGTCGTCGACACCTGCAGCCCGAACACCGGGTCGATTCCGTGCTCCGGATCCGAGTACCCGGCCACCGTCTTCGTCGCCGGTGCGCGTTCGACGCCGCCTCCGGAGCTGCTGTCGGTGATCTTGCTGGTCTCATGCCCGTAGCGGGGTGCCAGGTTCGTACCTGGCACCGTCACCGGTGTCTGGGTCCCGGGTGGGGTCCAGGTGAAGTTCAAGGCCCCGGTGTCACCGGCGCGGTTGTAGTAGTCGACCCGGACCCGGTGCAGGCTGCCCGCCGTCGTGTTCCGGTAGCTGCCTGAGACGGCGGTGCCGGATTTGTCGGTCCAGCTGTCCACCACTAGGAAGTCGTCGATCCACAACCGCACGCCGTCGGTAGCGGTGAAGCCCACCTCGTAAGTACCGGCGGCCGGGAACCGCATCTCACCGGTGAACCGACCGGACCAGCCACCGGTGGTGGCCACGGGCCGTGTGCCGCCCCAGTTACCGACCAGGGAGCCGTCGCCGGTACCGACCCCTGTCTGCCACACGGCGGGCGGCCCGGCCAAGAACGGATTGTCATACAACTCCGCCTGCAGCCCTGCCATGCCCTCGTCATAGCCGAGGCGCCGGTGCGGCACCGTCGCCGCGCACGCCGGCGTCGGAACCTCGCCGGCGAAACACGACGCCGGGGCGGGCCCGTAACTGTCCGTCAATCGGTCGGCGTGATCGTAGACGTTGCTGATGCGCCTACCTTTCCCGTCGGCGCTCGCGACGGCCTTGTCCTTGGCGTTCCATTCCATCTTCGCGGTCACCCCGTCCGCATCGGTCACCGTCAGAGCACGACCGGCGTCGTCGTAGGTCACCGTGCGAGAGCGCTGGAAGTCCTCCACCCCGGACACTCCGACGAACGCTCGCCTGTTGTCGAGGTCGTGGCTGTACGTCCGCCCGGGTCGCGGACCCGCCGCCAGGCGGCCATCGGCGAACGGCGCCAGGATTCGCACCACTCGTGCGCGCGCCGGCTGCCACGGTCGTTCGACGAAGGCGCCGTAGTCGATCACTGTGCGTTCGGTGCCCCAGTTCTCGAGAGACGGTTGCCGTGCCACCCAGTCATAGGCCACACCGTCGCGGAACTCGGCCAGGGGGCCAATGCTGTCCTTGGCTTTCTGGCGCTCCTCGTCATTGCGTGCGTAGTCGAAGGCCTGTTTGGCCCGCAGTGCGTTCGCGTAGTTCATGTCCCAGATGTCTGCGCCCGGATTTTCGATGCGTCCCAGGGAGTCCAGCACGTACCAGAGCCGGGTTTCGGTGCCGTCCCAATACCGGATTCGACACAGCTGCTGCGCTGGGGCCGCGTCCGCGCCTTTCGGACGAGGCACACCGCCGTAACAACGGTCGCTGTTGTCGGTGTTGTAGAACAGCTCGTGCGCCCTGTCGGACACCGGATCCTTGATCTGCGTCAGCCGAGGGATCGAACCGCTGTACAGGTACTGCAAAGCGGCCGGTTTCTTGCTGTCCTGCACCGACGCCACGGTGGCCAGGGTGCCGTCGACGTTGAACACCGACATCGAGCCGGTCTGGGTCACTGAGATCCGGCCGCCCGCGTCGAAGGCGAGCACCCCGTCTTCACCCGCGGGCGGCTGGTAACCGCCGGTGGAGGCTTTGCCCCACGTGTGCTTTCCCCCGGCGTTGTCGGTGAGCACCACCGACCCGTCCAACATCTCGGCCTTGCTGTACCCGCTGCCCGCGAATCCCAGCGTCCAGCCCCCCGGCAACTGCGGCGGATCGGCCGAGTACAGCCATTCCGTCGGCACGATCTTGGGCGGCAGGCTGTGGCTGCGCTGATTGTCCGGGCCTGTGGTGCTCTTGGCCCACAACACCATCTGGGGGCGTTCCTTCGAACGGTGGTACAGCTCGATCTTGATCGGAACCCGCTGGCCCGCGGTCAACGCCACCTCCCGTTCCTGCCTGGGGCCCGGCTGGAGGAAATCGTTGCCGATCGCCGCGGGATTCGGGTTGTCATAGACCAGCTTGTCGCCCACCCACATCTTCGCGCCGTCCGCGTGTCCACCGGCGAAGCGGAAGTCCCCGGTGGCAGGGGCCCGGAAGTGGCCCTCCCAGCGGACGACGAACCAGTCCTTGTTCAACGCGGGCGGCATCGGATCCTCCCGCCACGGGAAGTTCTCCGGCACATCGCTCCACATGTTGCCCCAGTCCAGATTGACCTGAGGTTCGCTTCGCACCATCACCGGAACGTCGTCCGGCGCCCCGGTGTGCCGCGAATCGTTGAAATACGACGCTCGCACCCCTCGCGGCTCACCCTGGCGGGAGTTGTACGCGAACGTCACCCCGGCGGCCCCACCCACCGACTCGAACTTCGGCCCGGCGGCTTCGACATGGACATTGCCGTTGAACAGATTCACTGTCGCGGGCCCCAGCACGTCGGTCGGCGACGGTCCAGGATCACCCACCCGCTGATTGACCGTGAAGTGCCCCACCCATTTCGGCGGCGTCACCGTTTCCGGGCCGCCACCCGGTGTGGCCGTGCCAACCGTCCAGCTGTACTTGCCGCCGTCGTGCAACACATGCAGCGGAACCGTCCACTGCGGAGTGGATAGACATCCCGAATCCACCACACTGCCCGATCGGCCGTCGACCCCAGTCGACACCTTGAAGCAGTACAGGACGCCACTGCCCACCACGGCGACCTGCAATGTCGGCGTCTCGGTGGCGACCACGGCCTGGTCGACCGGACTGACCAGACTCGTCTCCGGCGCCGAACCGCCCCGTGCACGGGGCGCACCCCCGCTCGCCAACGGAGTGAAATCGGCCGCCGACTCCTGCATGACCGGCGCCTGCCCGGGAGTTGCCGCTTTCGCCGAATCATCCCTCGGCGCCAACGGCGGCATCATCGGCAGATCCCGTGGGACCTCGGCCGCCTCCGATCGCGGCGGAGCCACCACGGCCTGCGTCAGTGACGCGCACAACGCGACCAGGACCGCCAGCACGAGCGCTCGCGCGAGTGCCCTTCCCCCAGTAAACATCAGCACCCCAACGAGATCGTCGTCAAACGAGCGGACCGCAACCTGATCAGGGACGGTAGTGACAGTCGATGAAATCGGGATGAAACGATCAGTGACCGCTCAGATGGCTCGCGGCTGACGGATCAGTGGCGCCGGAGCAGGCCACCCATGCCACCACGGGAGGGCCCCTCCTCCCCCGTGACGCCACTCGAGGCCAGCGGCGCAGCCCGCGGCCTTCCCAATCCCTCCGTCGAGCCTTCCCGATCGCGGCACCGAAGAGTCCGTCCGTGATGGACTCGACCTCACCGGGACCGTCTTCCGGACCGCTCAGCGCCTGGGCCGCGACGACGACAGGACACTGGGTCGGCTGGGTGACCTTCGCCCTCGGTACCCCCGGCATGGGCGGCACCCCGCACAAGCAGTGGATCTTGTCGGACGCGTTGCCACAGCGCCCCTGGGCAGGTGATCTTTGCCGGCTCAGGTCATGCGCGGCAGGTCGTCACGAGGTTCGTTAGGCTGGCCTCGGCGGTGGAAGGAGAGGGCAGCGGGTGAACGACTACGAAGGTTCGGTTGGCGGAAGCCTCAGCGCGATGCTCGGCGGGATCGCCCGAACTTTGCAGGCCGAACACGATGTCGAGTCCACACTCGCCGCAATCGTGAAGGCGGCGGCCGACGACATCCCGGGTGCCGATTTCGCCGGAATCTCCCTGGTGGAACCCCGGCGCCGGATTCGCACCGTCGCACCGACCGACAACGTCGTCACCACGATCGACGAGGTGCAATACCGCACCGGTCAGGGACCGTGCCTCGACGCGATCGCCGAACACCACATCTTCCGCACCGGAGATCTCACCACGGAAACCCGCTGGCCAGCGTTCGCCCTTGAGGCCGCCGAGACCGGTGTTCGTTCGATGCTGTCCTTCCGGCTGTTCGTCACGGACAACACACTCGGTTCCCTGAATCTCTACTCCCGCGCTCGCGACGCGTTCACCGACCAAGACAACGATGAAGGCGGGCTCTTCGCGACCCACGCCGCCATCGCCCTTATCGGAGCACAGACCGAAGCCCGCCTGCATGTCGCCGTCGAAAACCGCGACATGATCGGCATGGCCAAGGGCATCCTCATGGAACGTCACGATATCGACGCCCTTCAAGCGTTTCGCCTCCTGGTGGAATCCTCACAGACCACCAATATCAAGCTGTACGAAGTCGCCCAGTGGCTCGTCGAGCACCGTCGCGAACTCTGATTGGAAGCCACGCGCTTATCGTCTGCACGTTCCGGCCCAGCCGGTGTGATGCGTATGGAGACCGGTCCCGTCGGCCGACTGCTTGACCGACGGGACCGCACTCGCACCCGCTGTCTCCAGCGTGTGGCCCGCGCCGATGCCGATATGTCTTTGTACCCCGCATTGTGCTGACAGAACCCGACTGTTGCCGTTTTCTGGCAACGACCAACATAGGGCCGCAGAGCACGCGATGTAACAGCCGCCGCGTGCATCCGCAGCGACTCGATTCTCATCAGCGCCTGTGATATCCGCCTGTGAAGGCCTTCCCCTGATCATCTCTACGAGGACAGGTGGTGACTGATTCCCGCTCTCCCGGCGACAACGCCTCCACACCGCAGACCCCGCACACCGGCCGAGACCGGACCGCCCGCCGAAGTGGACTACAAGGCCCTGTTCGAGCAGGCACAAGCCAAACTGAGCAAACCCGAGAATGCAGGCACCGCTGGTCCGCAAGAACATCGCCCGTGCCCGCCAGCAACCCGGATGCGACACCGGCGGAGGTCGTCCGCACCCTGGAACGGATGTACGTCAGCAGCCTGACGAGCACGGGCGCCGCGGTCGGAGCCACCGCGGCCGCTGGCGCTGTCGGCGGGCGAATTCTTCTCCTCACTCGAGCTGAGCACCGTGTACGTGCTCTCGCTCGCCGAGGTCACGGACTCCGGCTGGACGAGATCGAACGCCGGGCCATGCGACATCCACGGGCCCATGGTGCCAGGTAGCCACAGGTCTCTCCGCTCCGTTCACCAGCCTGGATGCAACTACCATGTGGCATCGCAGCAATCACAGGTCTCCTAGCGGCGGTTACGTCCTCTATGTCCGTTGGTCGCGGAGCGAGCGCTCAGACGTCCGCACATCTCCTCGGTCTCGTTCGGCAACTGGTCGAGCTTGCGTGGATGTCGCGGATCGGCGATGTCGTCGACCCCTGAACCCTGGTGGTCATGTGGCCCGGTCGACAGGACGGGCCGGTGTGACGTGCTGGCAATGAACGATCACGTCGAACCAGTCTCGCGGTGAGCCGCCCGTCATGTGGTGGACGCTGTCGGCGTCGGGGTCGTAGTCGCCTCCGATGACCCTGAACTTCGCAGTGCGAGACAGCCATTCGGCTACCGACTGTGGCCGATCCGCGTCGAGGTCCAGGAGGTAGCCGTCCAGCCCGGTTCCGCCGAGAACCGATTCGATCAGCTCGGGCGCGGAGCCCGGTACGTGGAGAGGGTCGGTTCTCGCATAGGTGGCCAGTTCGCCGTCGTGGAATGTCAGCCCGATTGAGAGGTAAGCGGGTCCAAGCCGCTCCCGCAAGTAGCTGCCCGCGTTGCGGGACACGTCCGAGGGGGTCGGAGGGAAGCCTCGGTAAAGGCCGTTGGAGGTGTGTGAGCTCGATGACCAGAACAAGGTCTTGCGACCGGTGTACCGTTGCCACCACTCGACGTTCTCAGCGAACGACTGCTCGAAGTAGGCCATGTTGAACGGGTCTTCGGGCCGGTCGTCGTGATCGTGCAGCTCGTAGAACTGAACGATCACGCGTGCTGTGTGCAGTGCCCACGTGTGGCCGACGAGACCAGCCGTCACCTCGGCCACCAGGTCGTGCGCCGCGCGAGCGCGTTCGACCCATTCCGTGCGGTTCGCCAGCTTCCGGAAATAGTCGGTGTGCGTCGCGAGATCGCCCTCCGGGCGCAGGTCGGCATAGTACGCCGCCAACACGTCGAGACGTGCGGGAGCGGCTTCGCGGAAGTGATCGAGGACCGTGTCGTACGCCGCTGCCCCGACCGCGTGCGGGCTCACTCCCGCCAGCCGGACCGGATCATCGGGATGGTTTTGGTTGAAGTCACGGACCCATTCGACCAGCCCGAGCATCTCCTCGGTGTCGGCGAAGGCCTCCGCGTCCGCGAGGATCGCCCGAGGGTCACCGGTACCGGCGCGCGCGAACGCGTCGAGCCGCGTAGCGAGTGTCCAGTCCTGGTCGAAAGCGACCACCCGGAATCCGGCCGCACCGACCAAGAGACGGGCGATGCGGTCCTGCATCGTGAATACCTCGTGCGCACCGCGCGTCCCGGCCCCATACCCCACGATCGAGGCCCGCCCGAGCATCCCGGCCAAGGGCCGAAGATCCTCCAACGGTGCCGACGGCCGAGTGGTCGTCAAGGGGTGCGCCACCTCCTCGATCCAGTCGATGACCTCCGCTCGCAGCCTCACCTCGGCCCCCTCTGAGGTGAGGCCCTCGTCGTCATGCGGTCCGACTTTCGAGACCTGCCCGACCGAGGCGACCTTGCCCGACTGCTCACCGATGTTCTCCAAGTCCATGACGATCATCCTGAAACATCAAGCAGAGTCGAGGTCAAGACACAGCTCTCGTTCGGTTGAGCGGCGGGACCGCCGTCATAGGCGTCGGATGGGTACGCCCACGGAGCGCAGTGCGGCCTCTACGAGCAACGTTCAGCCGTCCCCAGTTCTTCGAGGCTCGCCATTCGCGATGGTGATTGATCAAGCCCGTATCGGGTGCGATCGTCCGGCCGGTGCTGCAAGCTCGAAGCGGGTACCCGCGACGGTGCCGAAGCGGCGTTGCGCCTGCTCGCACTGCACCGCGGAGACGTCCACGCCGGTCGCGTCCACTCCCCGTGCGGCCAGTGCCGCGACCGCGTCCCAGCGCCCGCATCCCAGCTCAAGAGCGGAACGCGGGTCGCCGAGCAGTTCGGCCACGGGACCGTGCCCGGGATACCGAGTCCACCCCAAGGCCTGTTCGGGTGGATCGTCGTGGCCGGTGTCGGCCGCGCGCTCGGCGTAGCGGTTCCAGTAGCCCGCGGTCATCGGACGTGGTCACCGATCTCGGCGATACCGGCGAACTTCTCACCGGGGAACCATCGGATCAACGCCGGCGAAAGAGGCTCGGCGGCCTTGCGGGCCGGGACGGAGTGCTGAGCGGAACCAGGGGATTTGTTCACGGTGTGGGAGGGCACACGCGCCACGCTAGCCGCGCCATCTCCGTTTCATTTGTGAAGCGAAGATGAGACTGGGCCGTCTGGATTTGTCGCCGATAGGCTGCATCGGCCACTGGTGTCAGGGGAGGGGAACCGTGCCCTCCGCCCCTTTGCAGGGGGTGGGGGTGACGACCTGTCAGCGGACAGCCCGCATGGCCGCGGTCGTGTCCATAGTGGACGCCCAACGCAGTACTACACGGCATGCGGTGAGTGGCGCCGAAACGAATCCCCGCCTATGAAACAATCAGCGTCGAAAGCTGGCCCCAGGCCGGGTCACAGTCGAGTCCTCCCCGACAGGTTGAGAAACAGCGGGTTTTGACGATGCACAAGCATGCCGCGGCTCAGGCCGGCGCCCAGCACCGCAAGATGTCGGCACAACTGCCGTTTCGGTTGATCGTCACAGGGGGCGGGACGGGTGGGCATATCTATCCAGCGCTGACGACCATTCGTACGCTTCAGGCCAAGCTGGCCGATCAGGGCAAGCCCGTGGAGGTCCTCTGGGTCGGTACCGCGGCCGGTTTGGAGGCTCGCGTCACCGCCGCCGAGGGGATCCCGTTCGAGGCGGTCGCGACGGGCAAGATCAGGCGTGCGCGCAACCCGTTGAAGACTGAAGGTCGAGAACAACACACGATCACGAGCGGCGCCGGCAGGAGCGGCCGCGTCTCGCCGCAGCAGGTGTGCGCGAGCCGCCGCCGCTGCAGTGACGGTCTTTCCGGAACCGGCATCGCCAAGGACGAGAGGTGTCGGCGCCTCGCTGTCGCGAACATCGCGTTGCTTGCCGATCGGGTTGAATCGGTGCGTCGTGGTCCTACGGTCAACGTCACCGGCCCGGCCGTCCCCCTCGCGAGTTCCACGTCGACGTTCTCGACCTCACCTGGTTCGGCTGACGACCTGACCGGGCTGGGAGCTGCGGCCCGCCGGTCATCTCGATAGTCTCGGGTGATGCCATTGTCGAAGGAAGAACGCGAGCAGTTCCTGGCCGAGCCGCGGATCGGGGCGCTGTCCGTGGTCGAGAGCGACGATCGCGCGCCACTGGTCGTGCCGATCTGGTACCACTACACGCCCGGTGGCGAACTGTGGGTGAACACCGCGCCCGGCTCGCGCAAGGCTCGCGCGATCGAGGCGGCTGGGCGGTTCAGCCTGATGGTTCAGCGGACCGAGCCGACGATTCGCTATGTGGCGGTGGAGGGGCCGGTGGTCCGGACCGAGCCGGGCACCCGCGAGCTGTCGAGGCAGATGGCCGCGCGTTATCTGCCCGCGGACAAGGTCGACGGCTTCGTGGAGTTCGAGCTGAGCCAGCTCGGCGAGCATACGGCCATCTACCTCCGCCCCGAGCACTGGATCTCGTCCGACATGGGCTCATTCTGACCAAAGCACCTCCCGGCTGTCCTTGTCCGAGAGAAACGACGCCAGTTCCTCCCCTTCCACGGTGACAGCGGCCGCTCGACCCGAGAGAAGGGGCGGAACGGCGTCACTTCCACCGCGTCGCCGTCGGGCTTCCAGGTCGCCGACACCCGGCCGTCAACCAGCACGACCCGCTCGCCGGCGACCGAAAGCAGTCGGTGCTCGTCGTCGACGATCCGGCCGCGGGTCCGTCGAGTCGGAGAACGTCACCTCGCTGATGCCTGTGAACCTGTCGCGTCTGAGCCGTCGCGTTCGGCGGAGTCCCCGCGAGCGGTTACCGTCCAGCCGAACCGATGCGGATAAGGGCTACTATGACCTGGTCGCCAGTTCACCAAGCGGTCGAACTCCACGACCCGCCGCGGCTTCGAGATCTGCTCGACGCCGGTCACGACGTGGGCGTCACCACCGCCGCCCGCCACATGCGGGCCGCGCACCCAGGGCGCTTCCAGCTCGATCCCGCCGCGCCGTGAAACCGCAGGAGAATTCGGGATTCAGCCGGACCGGCAGGGACAGTCCCGAGTACTGGCATCGCAAGCCAAATTGGCCCCCGTTCGGTATTCTGAACTGGCCCGGCGTCGGGTTGCAGGATCGGTCGGCATCCTGTTGTGGTTCCACCTCCTGCTGTCGACGTGGGTCGGCACTCTGACTTGGCCCCACCTCGTTCGTGTGTGTCGTTGGTCGATCGGTGCGTGCGCCAGTGATGACGGCTTGGTGGCCAAGATCGTGGGATGAGCCCGGCAGCCATCGTGGCGACCGTCCGTGTTGCGTCGAGTCTCGACGGTGAACTGCCGTACCGGACCCGACCCGGCATCTCATAAGAGGCGGATGTCGTGGCGGGAGGAGACGTTCAGCTTGCGGCGGACCTTGACCACATACTCCTCGACCGTGCGGCGGGAAAGGAACAGGGCCTGGGCGATGTCGCGATTGGTGTGGCCGCCTGCCAGAAGGCGGGCGACATCCTGTTCACGCGGGGAGAGTTCGCTGCCGTAGCCGCGCCTCCCCCGGGGTGAGGGGGTGGCCACGCCGGTACTGCGGGTGCGGTGGCGGCAGCGGGCGGCGTCGACCGTGGCCCCCAGGGAGTCGTAGGACTGGGTCAGCGCTTCGAGCACCGTGGCGTCGGTAAGGGTTTCGCCCTCGGCCTGCTCGGCAAGTTGGGTGGCTCGGTAGGACAGGCCCAGGTTCCAGTGCAGGTCGATCGCTTCCCGGTAGAGCCGGTCGGCCTCGTCACGGTCGTCCGCGGCCGCGGCCAGTCGCGCGCGGCAGGCGGTCAGTCCCGCTTGGGCCAGTGGGGCGTCGACGCCTCTCAGACCAAGGGCTGTTTCCGCGACGAGCAGCCGCGCGGCGTCGACATCCCCGACTGCCAGGTAGTAGTCGACGGCCTGGGGCAGGATGTCGCCTGACCACACCCACGCGCCTTTGGACCGCAGCAGCGCCACGCCGCGTCTCACGTGTTCCTCCGCCGCAGCGGGTTTTCCCCGGCTGAGGAGCATTCCCGCCATTCCGCCGGCCGCCGATATGCCCACTGGGAAGACCTGCGCTGTCGGGTACGACCCCGCCGCCTGGAAGGCTTTCTCCGCCCGCACCCACTCACCGCGTGCCGCCGCCAGCCAACCGCGCGTGAGGTGCAGGTCCGTGGTCAGCAACAGGTCCGCGTAGGTTTCGATCAAGCGGTCGATGCGCTGCTCCAGGCCCGACCATCGCCCACTGAGCCAGTCGAGCCGCACCGCCGTGGCCTCGGCGGTGCCGACGACGTATGAGGAGGTGACTCGTTTGGCCAAGGCGATCCCGTCGCGCAGGAACTCGCGTGCTCGGGAATAGTGTCCGATCCACGAGCACGCGTCCGCCAGGTTGCAGTGTGCCCGAGCCAGGTGGTGGATCTCCTCAGGGTCTTGCACATCCGACGGAGATGGCAGTTGCGCGATGCGTTCCCAGGTGCTCGGGTCGCCGATGATGAGCCGCCCGCCGAGCGTCGTGGCCAGCAGTGCGGTGCGCAAGGCTTGGGTGGGCAGGTGGTCGATGATGCCCTCCACCCGGTCGAGCGAGGTCTGATGCTCAGCGACCGACGCCGTCCCCAGGTATGGTCCGGCCATGGCCGCCATGCCGCGCACAGTACGTTCCGGTTGGTCACCAAGCAGGTCGATGGCGTGGGTGATCTCCTCGGCACCGCGATCGACCGACCCGGTCTCACGTTGAAGCAGCAGCCCGAACCACAGATGCACCTGCCCTCGCACATCCGGGGCCAGGCGCGGGTCCGACAGCAGGCTTTCGACTCGCGCGGTAACCGCGCCGCCGGGTAGTCCCGTCAGGGCGTAGTCACACAGCTTGGTCGCCAACCGGTTCGTGGCTTCGGGACTGGTCTCCGCATCGACCAGCACCTCGAACAGCAGGTCGACCGCGGTGGACACGTCTTTCACGTCCTCCGCCGCCTTGGCGGCGAGTTCGCTGTACCGCAACCACTCGCCCTTCAGACCCGCCGCCTTGGCGTGCGCGGACAGGCGAGCGACAGGTGCGTGATCGAGGGCGGACAGCGCGGCTATCGCACGTTCGTGCAGTTCCCGCCGCAGCGGACCGGGAAGCGAAGCATACACCGCGCGCCTGGCGATGTTGTGCCGGAAACCGTACCTGTTGACCGCTTCCTCCACGAGCACACCGGATTCCACCGACGCGATCAGGTGTGCCGCTTTCGCCTCACCCGCCACGGCGCCCAGTACCTCGGGCGTCTCCGGGACGCCCAGCACCGCGGCGGCCTCGGTGATGATCCGCGCGGCGTCAGGCAGGGTTCCCAGCTGCTCCTTGATCGCGTCCGCCACCGCGGGCGGCACGTCGATCCCGTCGAGGACGCGCCGGGCGAGGTCACCTTCGGCGCGCACGTCCCGCACCGGGTCACCCAGCGCCCGCACCGTTTCCTCGACCACGAACGGGATCCCCGCCGTCTCGTGCAGGACGGCCTCGGCGAACCCCCGCGACGTCACGGCGGCCCCCACGAGGGCGTCGATCATGGTGCGCACCTCCGCCGTGCCGAAAGGGCGCAGGAGCAGGTTGACCCCGGTGACTCCGTGTGGGACATGGAAGGCGTGGCCGAGTGGCGCCCCCGACGGCAGGTCCTCGCGGCGGTAGGTCACTACGATCGACAAGTCCGGTGGCGGGTTCGCCATCACGAATCGCAACACCCGGCGGGTCTCTTCGTCCGCCCAGTGCAGATCCTCGAGCACGAGCACGGTCGGCCCCAGTGAACGGAGCAGATCGCGCAGGGCGCGGAAGACTCGGTGCCGCTCGGCGTCGGGATCGCCGAGGGCACGTGGCGCCGGCGGCAGACGGTCGGCGAGTTCGGGCAGATAGTCCCGCAGCGCACCGGTCACCGGACCGGGCTCGCCCAGCCGGGCATCGCACTGGCTGAGGCAGTCGAGGAGCACTCCGTACGGGAACGGCTCGGGCAACGGCAGGCACGAACCCATGACCACACGCGGGGCTCCCTCTCGGGCGGCTGCGGCGGCGAATTCGGAGACCAGTCTGGTCTTGCCCACTCCGGCCTGACCCTCCACGAAAACAGCCGACGGCGGGTTCCTCGCCGCGCCGAGCATCGCGGTGAGGTCCGTGTTCCGGCCGATCATCGGCAGCGAGCGGGATCGGACGGAGAGGGAATTCGCGCAGCCATCAACCATGCTCGCTCCTGTCCGTGATCCGCCCGCAGAGGATCCCGACATGGTAGGTCGGCGGACGCGGGTGCCATAACCCCGCGAGCTACCGCACTTGCGTCCACACAGGATCAGGTACCGATACGGGTCGCGACCACACTTGTTCCCCTGCCTCCCAGGACGAAGGGTGATTCCCCGAGCGGCTTGATGTCACAACCCCGCCCTACGGCCGTTCGAACGCACGATGGAGGAATCGATGCAACAGTGCAGAACGCGATGGATATCAACCCTGTTCACCGTCGCGGTCGCCGCCGCGGCAGTGGTGACGACCGCGGGCGTGGCCGTGGCACAGCAGGCGAAAGCGGCTGTCGTCCAAGCCGATCGGCATTACACCGGGCAGTACATCGTGGTGCTCGGGGGTGGCGCCCGTGCCGCGGCGGACGGCCACGCCGCGACACTCACCCAGCGCTACGGCGGCGAGGTGACCGACACGTACTCGGTCACGCTGAACGGGTTCTCGGTCCGAGACCTTACCGAGCGGCAGGCGCGGCGACTGGCCGCCGACCCGTCGGTCAAGGCAGTACACCAGGACGGCACGACCAGGGCCGCGGGTGAGCAGCCGAGTCCGCCGTCGTGGGGTCTGGACCAGATCGACCAGCGAACCGCCACCCTGGACAAGAAGTACACCTTCCCGAACTCGGGTGAGGGTGTGACCGCCTACGTCATCGATTCCGGGGTGCAGACCCAGCACCCCGAGTTCGAGGGCAGGGCGAGCCACGGCTACGACTTACTCGACAACGATACCGACGCCGGCGACTGCTACTGGCACGGCTCGCACGTGGCGGGGACGATCGCGGGCAAGACCGTCGGTGTGGCGAAGAAGGCCAAGGTCGTGGCCGTGCGCTCACTGGACTGTAAAGGGTCCGGCCCGGACTCGGCCACGGTCAGCGCCATGGAGTGGGTGGCCAAGAACGCCGTCAAGCCCGCGGTGGTGAACATGAGCCTGGGCATGGATGCGCTCGGCGTCGGGGACGAACAGGTCAAGGCCTTGGTGGCCAAGGGGATCGTCGTGGCCGTCTCCGCGGGCAACGACGGCAAGGACGCGTGCGCCGTCAGCCCGGCGCGCGTCCCGGAGGCGCTCACCGTCGGCTGGTTCAACAAGGACCGCACCCGCGGCGGGAACTACGGCCGCTGCATCGACCTCTTCGCACCGGGCGGCAACATCTACTCCAGTGACAACGCCGGATCGTTCCGTACCGCCAGCGGTACGTCCATGGCCTCCCCGCACGTCGCGGGCGGGGCTGCGCTGTATCTGGCCGCGAACCCCGGCGCGACCCCGCAGCAGGTCAGCGACGCGCTGGTGCGCAGCGCGACCCTAGACCTGATCACCAACCCCGGGACGGCCTCGCCGAACAAGCTGCTTTACGTCGGCGACCTGGGTGGCGGCCCGCCGCCCGAGTGCGGGGTCAAGAGCAACGATCAGGATGTGGCCATCCCCGACGCGGACGCCGCGGTGGGCAGCTCTGTGAGCCAGGATTCCTGCGATGGCAAGGCCTCGGCCACGCTGGCGGTGCGAGTGGACATCGACCACGGCTACACCGGAGACCTCGCCATCGACCTGGTCGGGCCGAGCGGGTCGTCCTATCCGCTCAAACGCGCGGGTGGCGTCGGCGAATCCGGCGGCGTGCACCAAAGCTTCACCGTCGACGCCTCGCGCGAGGACGCGAACGGCACGTGGCGGCTCTCGGTGCGCGACATCTACCGGTTCGACGTCGGCACGCTCACGGGCTGGTCGATCACATTCTGACCGAAGTGGACAGACAGCGCCGTCCACTCTCCCTCTCCATCCTCGCCCTCGAAGGAGAACGATGAGATCACCACGCTTCGCCGTAGCACTCACCCTGGCACTGGCCACGGCGACCCTGCCGATCATGCACACCGCGGACGCCGCGCCGACCGACGAGATCAGTATCGCGGCGACCCCGACCGACCAGCTCCGCGCGGGAGACGTGGGAACCCGGATCGTCAACGGGGAACGCACCACCGTCAAGGAATACCCGTTCGTCATCGCCGGTATGCGTGTCGGGGGCGGTGGCCCGCAGGGGCAGTCCTGCACCGCCTCCGTGGTCGGCAAACGCAAGATCCTGACCGCGGCGCACTGCATGGTCGACACTACTGGCGCCAAGAGCTACTTCTACGGCGACGACGACCTGAACACCCCGGGCGACGAGACGTTCCGCACGGCCGTCGCCTCGTACAAGACCCACCCCGGCTACACCGGCTCCGGCGGCTGGCGGACCGGCTACGACGTCGCGGTGGTCACCACCGTCGACGACCTCCCGGTGCCGGAAAGCCAGTGGGCCAAGGTGGCAGGCTCGGGAGACAGCGCGCTGACCCAGCCCGGCAAGTCCGGCACGTCCCTCGGCTACGGCAAGACGTCGGCGGGCGGCGGCTCCGGTGAACTACGCAAGACCACCTTGCCGGTCAACGACCCCAGCGGCTGCCAGGTCTTCGACATCCGGGTCAACGGCGACCTGATGGTGTGCACCGGCTACAACGACGGACGCACCGCCAACTGTTCCGGCGACAGCGGCGGGCCGTTCATCGTCGATGGCGTGATCGTCGGCGTCTCGTCGTGGGGCTCCAGCGCCTGCGACCGCTACAGCATCATGGCGCGCCTGACCAACGCGATGGGTGACTGGGCCCGCACCGAGATCGGCGGAACCCAGCCAGGCGACGGCAAGTTCGGCATGGCCTTGTCGCCGGCCTCCGGCAAGACCGAGGCCGGTAAGCACGTCTCCACCAGCATCACCACCACGGCGGGCGACCAGGGCCCGGAGAAGCTGGACCTGAGCGCGTCCGGCCTGCCCAACGGAACGACGGCCACTTTCCAGCCCTCGACGACTGTCAACTCCGGTGAGGTGGCCAAGCTGACCCTGCAGACCTCGGCGAGCACCCCGGCGGGTACCTACAAGGTCACCATCACGGCCAAGGGCGCTTCTGGTTCCAAGACCGCTGAGTTCACGCTCACGGTCGGTGACGGCGGCACCACCGATGGCCCGAAGCCGTCCACCTCGCCGAACTCCGGCACCGTCCCGCCCGGTGGCTACACCAACGCGACGATCACCGTCACCGGCGGCACGGGTCCCATCCGGCTCAGCGGCGCCGGCCTGCCCTACTCGCCGATGTTCTCACCGCGGACCGTCGTTTCCGGCGGCACTTCGCGAATGACGATCATGGGCCCGTACCAGCGTGGCACCTACAAGGTGACCATCACCGCGACGGACAGCACCGGCAAGACCGGGATTACGGAGTACACCCTCACGGTCCGATGATCCACGGACCGGCGGCTCCATGATCCGGAACCCCGCTCACCGGTAACCGTGGAGCCCGTGACCGCCCAAGCGGCCGCGGGCTCCACGGCCCTGTCCCAGACCCGCAGTGACCACGAAATTCTGGGAGAGGAGGCGTTCGCGGTGATCGGGTCGGCTTCGGTGGACTGCTGGCGGCGCCAGGCGACTACCTCGACGCGCTGGTCGCGAAGGTCCGTGACGGCCACGCCGTCCGTAACAAGGCCGCTCACATCGCCGTCGGTGTCGATCTGGACGGCGTGAAGCACATGCTGGGGATCTGGGTTCAGGCCACCGAAGGTGGCGACGTTCTGGGCCGGGGTCTGCGCCGAGTCACGCAACCGCGGAATCCGGGACGTGCTCATCGTGTGCTGCGACGCCCTCACCGGGTATCCCGAGGCCATCGAGGCGACCTGGTCGCAGACCACCGTGCAGACCTGCACGGTCCACCTGATCCGCGCGGCGATGCGGTTCGCGTCCTACACCGACAGCAGGAAGATCGCCGCCGCACTGCGCCGCCTGGTTGTGCATCGCCGCGAGTACCCGGTGACGGGCACGCAGCACGTCTCGCTGCGACTGTGCCCCCAGCAACGACAACAGCGCCCGGTGATCCGGATCGCACAACCGGGTCTCGGCGCCGGATCAGAACAACGTGTTGTCGGCAGGAGCGTGCGGCAGGCGGGTTTTCGCTTGTCGTAGCAGGTAGTTCCAGCCGGCTTCGATTTGAGCGGGTGGCCAGACTTGTTCGCGTTTGTGGCGGGTTTCGGTCTCGTCGGACCAGGTGGCGGGGCCGCCTGCGGCGGCAGCGAGCAGTTGGGTGCGGCAGGCTCGTTCGAGCAGGACGGCGTACATCACCGCGGTTTGGGGATCAGGCCCGACGGTGACCGCACCGTGGTGAGGGATGAGGATCGCGTCGGCGTCGCCGAGCCGGTGGGCGAGGGCCTGGCCGAGGCCGCCGGTGTCGATGAGCGCACCGGTGTCGGTGAACCGCGGCAGTTGCGGCTGGCAGAACGGGACGGCGTCATGGGAAATCGGCCGCAACGGAGTGTTCAGCGAGGCGAAGGCGGCCAGAGCGGGGGCGTGGGTATGCACGACGCAGGTCACGTCCGGGCGGGCGGCCATGATCTCGGTGTGAATGGGGAATTCCAGGTGCCGCCGTCCGGCGCCGGCCAGCACCGAGCCGGCCCGGTCCACCAGGACGACCTTGAAGGGGTCGATCTCGTCGAATCCCCACCCGGACGCCTTCATCCAGACGCCGTCGCCGTCGGGGTCGCGCACCGAGGCGTGTCCCCAGACCATGTCCGTCAATCCCGCGGCGGCCAGGGCGTGGCCGGCGGCGGCGACGGTGTGCCTTACATCGGTCATGACTGGCCTCCGCTCATCGAAGGGTGCGCGGGGTGGCGTGGTCGAGGAGCACGACGTCGGTACCCGGTGGGGCGAGCTTGGTGAGCAGCTGATGGTGCATCTGCTGGTGGGCGGGAGCGAGTCCGGCCTGGTGGATGGGAACGGCCACGGCCGGGCGGGTCGCCCGCACGTAGTCGACCGCCTCCGACAACCTCATCCACGGTCCGCCTGCCGGGATCAGCACGATGTCGGCGTTCCCGGGCGGCCGATCGAACGAGTCACCCGGGTGGAACAAGGCGTCGTCGAGCAAGTAGCCGAGGTTGCCGCCGCCGGGCAGGTCCGGATGGATCGGGGCGTGTGCGCCACCGGTTACCGTGACGGTGACTCCTTCGGCGTCCAGCGTGTCGCCCGGGGCGACCCGCCGGCGTGGGCAAGCCAGATCCGGAAACCGGTCGTCGGCGTCGGCGCCGTGCACAAGCCGTGCCCGCGGGTTGTGTGCCGCGAGGGCGGAGACGCGGCTGTCGTCGCAGTGATCGGGGTGGGTGTGGGTGAGCACGATCAGATCGAGGTCACGAAGCTCGTCGAAACCGTGGGAGTAGGTGCCGGGGTCGAACAGGATCCGGACCGGCCGGTCGCGGCCGGTGAGTTCGGCGAGCACGCAGGCGTGTCCGTAGTGCGTGAGGTCCACTGAGGTGTCTCCTTCAGGGTCGTCGGCGAGATCAGGGATTGACCACGGTCATCCACATCGGTTCGCCGCGGTTCTGCATCGCCCGCACGGCGGCGTCCGCTTCGCTCAGGACGTATCGCTGGGTGATCAGTTCGTCCGCGACCAGCGCCCCGGTCGTGAGCAGGCGGAGGATTCGCCGTGTGTCGTTGCGAGTGCACGAGCGGGTCCCGGTGAACCGCCAGCAGTTGACCATGAGGGCCGCCGGGGGGAACGGCAGTGGGGTCCGGTTGGCTCCCATGTGCACGAGAGTGCCGCCGTGGCGCAGCGCGGCCATGGCCTGGCCGGTGGCGGGGCCATCGGGCACGTAGTCGATCACAGCGTCCGCGCCACCCGGGATCTCGGTACGGAGACGCTGGGTGAGCTCCCCGGTGGTCGTCCAGTCCGGCGCGAGCTCTTCGAGCGCGACCGCCGTGGTGAGGACGGACCCGGCGAGCTCGCCGACGGCGGCCAGCCGCGCGGCACTGCGGCCGACGAGGACGAGCCTGGACACTCCGTGGTGCGCGGCCAGCTTCACCGTCGCGGTGCCCATCGCCCCGGTGGCCGCGGTGACCACGACGGTGGCGCCGGGTACGAGATCCGCGCAGTTGAGGGCACGCAGGGCATTGGCCAGGTCGTGCACCTTGGCGCCGACGTCGAACCCGACCCGATCGGGCAGCGGGTCGAGCAGCCAGTGCGGCACCCGGACGTATTCGGCCAGCGCTCCGTCGTGGTACTCCTCGTACAGCGGCAACGGCGCGTCGCTGAACGCGGCGTGGCCGATCATCGCCTGCTGCGCGCACATCATGTCGCGGTCGCTGCGGCAGTATTCACAGTCGCGGCAGTTGAGATTGGCGTGGACCCGGACCCGGTCCCCCACCGCGAAGCCGGGAACCTCGGCGCCGATCGCCGCGACAGTGCCGGCCGCCTCGTGCCCGAGCGTGGTCGGCAGATGCTTGAACGCGCCGCCACGCAGCAGCCGCATCATCCCGGGCGCGAGACCGGCGGAGCGAACGGCGACCAGCACGTCGCGAGGCCCCGTTTCCGGCACGGGAATCCGTTCCAGCACTATGTCGGAGCGGTCGCGGTGAGCGCGCGCGGCGAGCATGGTGTTCATCGGCCGCCTCCGACGATCTCGGCCAGCAGTTGCGGCGAATACGGCTCCGCGGTGCGCGCGGTATCGGCGACTTGGGGCAGCTCGCGGTGCGACAGCAGGCGGATGAACACGCCGTCCTGTTCACCGTGACCGGCGTGGGCGACCCCGAGTGGGATCCGCACGGCGTCACCGGGCCCGAGTTCCACGATCCCGCGTTGGGTCAGCAGCACCCGCCGTCCGCTGATCTGATACTGGATTTCGTCGGCGTCGAGCATGCGACGGTAGCGGCGCGGCTGATGTGCCGCCAGGTGCTCGGTGCCGAGCCGGAACTTCTCGGTGGCGTAGAGCCACGCGTGACCGGAATCGGGCCCGCACAGGACGGGGATCCGATCGGTTTCCTCGTGTACGCGGTCCAGCAGTTCCCGCTCGTCGACGGGGAAGACGGCGATGTCGTGGCCGTGCGCGCCCATGCACTGAGTGACCGCTTCGTTGATCGGGGCCGCCGCCCAGCCGGGGAACGGCGGCGTGACGGCACGCGACTCGCCCGTGTGGCCGCCGAGTTCCTCGGCCGGGGCGGGCAGATAGAACAGTAGGTGACTTTCGCCGCGCCCGTAGTTGTCGTGGGCGACGCCGCGCGGGATACGGGAGAACTCACCCGGCCGGTGCTCGATCACGCCGAGCTCGGTCATCAGGGTGCGTTCACCGGCGATCTGGTAGGAGATCTCGTCCACGTCACAGTTGCGGTGGTAGAACGGCTGCCGGTTGTTCATCGTCTGCCATTCGACCCGCGCCTGATCGTTCTCGTAGAGCCCGCGCGGCGGGGCGAAGGGCTGGTCCCGGTACTCCTGCGGGAAGTGCACCACGGCCAGCGGTGGTCGCGGCCGCGGTGGCTTCATCGGCAGCGTCGGTGGATGCGGCGGGGCGAGCAGCAGGTGCTCGTCCCGCCCGACGCTGCGCAGCGGCCGGTCGGAATCCATGACCATGACGTCTTCGACGACGCGCACGGGAACCTCTTTCTCCTGCGGATGCCGGGCTCAGGTGGCCGGCAGTGCTTCGTAGTACCGGGCGGCGCCGGGATGCAGGGGTATCGGGGCCCGGCCCATCGCGACCGGGTCCAGCGGATAGGTGATCGGGCTTCGTTCGGGCGGCAGGTGGCGATACTGCCGTTCGATGACCTGCCTGGTCTCCCCGAGGATCCACGCCACCGCGTAGGCCACGTCCTCGGCGAGCTCGGTGGTGGCCAGCACCAGGAAATCAGAGAAGTCGAGGGTGCGCAGAGCCGGGCAACCGGGGAAGTACCCGGCTTCCACGGTCGCGGCGGGCCACCCGAAATCGTCCTCCAGCGACCGCAGCACGGCGGGCTCGATCTCCAGGAAACGGTATCCGCGCGCCAGCTCCTGCCAAGCGGGCAGCATCACCGCCTCCTGCACGATCATGTCGGCACGTCCGGCCAGCGCGTGCCCGAGGGATTCGAACGGGCGCTCATCCTCGAGGAAGTACCCACCCCAGCCGAGGACGTCGACTCCGGAGCGTTCCAGGACGGCACGCGCGGAAAGGCCGACGTGGTGGACACCGTCGTGAACCGAGGTGGCCACCCGCAGCCGCGGGGCCCGCTCGCGCAGCTGCGCGAAGCTATTCACGCCCAGCCGCTGGTCCACCGCGACGACCAGCCGATCACGCTGTGGGACGACACCGATCGCGCGCAATTGCGGGAAGGAATCGCCCTGGTAGACGCCACGCCCGTCGAGAGCGGCCGTGGCGAACGCCGCCGGGGTGGTCAGGGCGAGGTCCACCGCCCCGGTGCCGACCGCGCGGATCGCGTCGGCGAAACCGCGGCTGTTCCAGATCGCGATCCGGGTGCCCGCACCGGCGCGGTCGGTCAGTTCCTGGCAGATCCAGCCGCAGACGCGGTGCAGGTTCGCCGCGCCCCAGTCACCGCGCAGGTGCAGGGTCAGTGCCCGATCGAGGTGCGGTTCGAGCGGCCGCGCCGCGCTCACCGGTGGCCCCCGTCCGCACCGTCGGTCTCGGCGCGGACGTGGTTGCGGATCGTGCCCAGCCCGTCGACCTCGACGCTGACCAGGTCACCGTCGTTGAGGAACAGCTGCGGCTCACGCCGGTAGCCGACGCCTCCTGGAGTGCCGGTCAGGATCAGGTCACCGGGCGCGAGGGCGGTGAAGGTGGAGATGACCGAGATCAGCCGGGGCACGTCGAAGATCAGCATCGACAGGTCCGATTCCTGGACTTTCCGTCCGTTCAGGACGGTGCGGATACCCGCCCCGGACAGGTCCAGCCCGTCCGGCTCGACCAGGAAAGGACCGACCGGGGTACTGGCGTCCCAGGCTTTGCCCTGCATCCACTGGTGGGTCTTGTACTGGAAGTCCCGCATGGTGACGTCGTTGGCCACGGTGTAGCCGAGCACGTGCGACAACGCGTCGGCCTCGGCGATGCGGCGGCCCGGGCGGCCGATCACCACGACCAGTTCGCCCTCGTAGTCGACCTGCCGCGCCTCGGGAGGAAGCACGATGTCGTCGTACCCGCCCAGCAGGCTGTCGGCGAACTTGGGGAACAACACCGGATACGAGGGCAGCTCCCGCTGCGTCTCGGTGACGTGCGCCCGGTAGTTGAGTCCTACGCAGAACACCTTGGCCGGGCGGGGCACCACCGGCAGCAACCGGACGCTGCCCACCTCGACCGCCGCGCCGTGGTCGCGTTCGGCGTCCCGCAGGACCTCGGGACTGGTTCGCGGACCGATCTCGGTCAGTCCGCGCAGCGGCACCAGTGTGTGCTCGCGGACCTCACCGACCCGGCGGGTGCCACGGTCGTCGTAACTCGCGTAACGCATGGTCAGTTCCCTTCGCTGGTGTGCCGCCACGACGCCAGCTGCCCGCCCCAGAGATTGACCGTACGGGGCGTCGGCTTCCACCGGCGGGGCGTATAGGCGACCCGGTCGTCGTGGAACTTCTCCATCTCGGCCGACAGTTCGATGTGGTTGCCCGCCGGGTCGTCGAAGAAGACGAACAGGTTGTTGCCGGGACCGTGGCGTCCTGGTCCCCAGGTGACGTCGACCGCTTCGTCGGTCAGGCGGTCGCACCAGGTCTTGAAGTCCTCCCACCGGGCGAGGTCGAAGGAGTAGTGGTCGATGTCGCCGCCGCGGCCCACGTCGACCGCGGCGAGGGTGTGGTGGTCGCGATCGCTGCGCAGCCAGGCGAACCCACCGTCGTCGAGCTGATCGGATACGCGGAATCCCACGGTATCGACGAAGAACGCCACCATGGCGGACACGTCATCGGTGCCAAGGGTGATGTGCTGGTACTTGACCGGGCGACGGCCGGTGTCTCCCGCGCCTTCGCCGTGCCGGGCCACCGCGGTGTGGAAGTGCACGGGCGTGCCGTGGGGATCGGCGACGGTGATACCGCGGGCGTCGCCGGGCGCGCCGTCGAGGTAGGACCGGTCGAGTTCGGCCACCGGATGCCCCGCCGTACTCAGTCTCTCGGCGATTCCGTCGATTCCGTTCTCGTCGCGTACCTCGAACCCGTAGTGCGTCAGGCCCTGACCGCCCTCGGTCAGCTCCAAGACATGGTGGCCGGTGCCCCAGCCCAGCCGTACCCGGTCACGTGCCGTCGGCTCGTCCGCTACCAGCCCGAGGATCCGCTGGTAGAAATCCACCGCTGCGGCCAGGTCGGGTACCCGGAGCCCGAGGTGCGAGACCGCCGTCCGGGTCAGGGTGCCCGTCGCGCCTCGTTCGTGCGGCGGCACGCGCTGCGATTCATCCATGATTCAACGCCTTCTCTGTCGGTGTCCGGAGGGTTTCGGCCTCGGGAAGCCAAGACCGGACGCGATGGGTGATCTCGGCGGTGTGCCCGGGAGACCAGTTCGCGGCCACGACGCGATCGGGCCGGATGAGCAGGAACCGGCGCGTGTGCTCTCGGCACTCGGCGGCCAGGGCACCGTCGACGTCGAGCAGGACCCGTCGCGGGGTGCGTGGCATGTGCTCGGTCAGCGTCACTTGCGCCTCGCACGCCCGCAGCGCGCGCCGCAAGGGCTCGACGGCCGCCCATTCGGAACCGGTGGTGTCCACGCCGAGGATGGACCAGCCGGGGCCGAGGACGTCGTCGAGACGTCGCGCGCGGTGCTCATCGGAGTCGAACACCAGCGGCTGCCCGATCGCCACCCCCACCTCGGCCGGACGGTCGGTGGGAGCGATCATGCCCTCGGTGTAGCGCTGAGATGGGCGGTAGCGCATCTGCTGCAGGTAGTCGCGGCCCGCGTCGGTGGCCAGCGCGCGCCGGATCGCCCGGTCCCGGACCGCGGCCAGGCTCGGCGAGGTCGTCATCACCAGTCTGCCGAGGCGTTCGGAGGAGCGGACGCTGGCCAGCGCGTGCGGGTACCGCTCACGCTGGTAGGTGGCCAGGCAGTCTCGGCGCAATCCGCCGGTGAGCACCTCGGCCAGCTTCCAGCTCAGGTTGGCCGCGTCGCGGATGCCCGAGTTGAGTCCCTGACCGGCGAACGGGGGCATCATGTGCGCCGCGTCGCCGAGCAGGAACACCCGCCCGAGCGTCCACCGATCCGCGACCACCGCGTGGAATCGGTAGTTCACCGCCCGCTCGACCTGCTCGGGGGTGATCGTCCGGTACGGGGACAGCAGCCGCCGGATGAGCTCGAAGGAGGGTTCCCGTTCCGGGACGCCCTCGCCGTCGAAAAGGCGGAACTCGTAGCGGCATCGCCCCTCCAGTCCCGGCACGATCACGTGCGGGCGGGCCGGATCACCGTGGTGCATGGCGAATCGTTCGGTATGCGGATCCGCCACCGTGTCCACGACCAGCCACACGTCGGGATAGCTGCGTCCGGTCATCTCCAGGCCGAGCCGCTCTCGCACCGTGGAGCGGCCGCCATCGCAGCCGAGCAGGTACCGCGCGCGGATCACCTTCGGTCCCGCCGCGGTCTCCGCGTGGACAACCACCTGCTCGGAGTCCTGCTCGAACTCGGTGACCCGGCTGCCGAACCGGAGCCGCGCGGCGGAGGAGGCCGCGACCGAGGCGGCCAGCACGCGCTCCAGATCCGGCTGTGCGAACGGGTTCTTGAACGGGTAGCCGAGCCGATAGGGCGCTGGTCCGCGAGCGTGGAACAACTCCGCGCCCGCGCTGTCGTAGTACCGCGTGCCGGTGCCGGGCACGACCACCGACATCACCTGATCGAGGATGCCTGCGCCCTGATAGACGCGCAGTGCCTCGTCATCGATGCTGATCGCCTTCGGATCGGCGCTGGTGCTTTCGTTGCGCTCGAGCACCACCGTCTCGACGCCGTGAGCCGCGAGCAGCGAAGCCACCGTCAGGCCGACCGGCCCGGCACCACAGATGACCACGTCCGTACGTTCGGCTGGTCGCATCGGCTCCCCTGGATTCCGTCGTGGGCGGTCAGTGGCCCCACCTTAAGATCGCAATCCTGTTTTATGAAAGCAGTGTCCTGCCATGCAGGACTATGGCTAATCTCGCACGATGACCACACGACCTGACCCTCGCGATTCCGGAACCCCCTACCGGGACCGCAACTCCACCGCGGACCGGGTGCTCGACATCCTGGGTCTGTTCAGCGCCGAGCGCCCCGTCTGGAGCGGGGCGGACATCGCCGCCAGCCTCGACGTGGCCCGGTCGACCGCCTACCGCTATCTGCAGAGCCTCTCGGCGACCGGGTTCGTCGAAGAGACCCCGGGTGGATTCCGCCTCGGCCCGCGGATCTTCGCGTTGGCCCGGCTCGCTCGCGTCGGCCTTGGCCTGTCCGATCTGGCCGTCCCGGTCATGCGAGGGCTGGCCGAGCACGTGAACGAAACGGTTCTGCTCACTCGCCGGTCCGGGCGTTCGGTGGTCTGCCTGGACCTGGTGGAGGTCTCCCGACCGGTACGGCTGTCCTACGAACGGGGTCACATCCTGCCGATCAACGCCGGCGCCGCGGCCGAAGTGCTGCTCGCCTGGGAGGACCCGGACGAGGTGACAGCGGTGCTGAACCAGGCCCCGCTGGAACGGTTCACCCACAAGACCCTGGTCGATCCCGCCGCCCTGCGCACTCGCCTGGAACGGATCCGCAACCGCGGGATCGCGGTGTCGCTGGGCGAACTCGACGACCACATCCTCGGTGTCGCCGCCCCGATCCGCGGCGCGAACGGCTCGGTTCGCGCCGCCATCAGCATCGCGGCGCTGGCCGCCCGGATTCCGCAAGCCCAGCTACCGGAGGTCGAGGCCGCGGTCGCGGCGGCGGCCGCGGAAGTGACCCGGCGGCTGTGCGTTCGCGACAGCTGATCGGTACGGCATCCTTCAAAGTCCTGCATTTCAGGACGGGACTGTTGCCACACAGGACAGCCGCCCTACAGTCCCGGACGCGTCCCACCGCCGCCGGCCGCGGTCCACCGCCCGGTCCGGCTGACAGGAGAGAAGTCACCATGCGCCTGGCCAATCACGAACACCGCGCGACCCTGGTCGTCGGCCCGCCCTGCGCGGAGCGGGGGCTGGACGTAGCCCGCCTCAGCGGCGACCGTTTCGGCAGCGACCCGGCCGCCCTCTACCCCCGATGGGACGAGTTCACCGCTTGGGCGGCGAACCTCGACCCGGCCGCCGCCACGGCGGACGCCATCCCGCTGGAACGCACCCGGCTGGGCCCTCCCTCGCCGTGGCCGCGCCAGGTGTTCGCCATCGGCTTGAACTACCGTTCGCACGCCGAGGAATCCGGGTTCGACGCACCCACCGGATTACCACCGGTGTTCACCAAGTACCCCTCCAGCTTCACCGGGCCCGACACGACCGTCCCGCTCCCCTCTGGCGGGAACGTGGACTGGGAGATCGAACTCGTCGTGGTGATCGGCCGCGGGGGGCACGGCATCACCGTGGACGCGGCCTGGTCGCACGTCGCCGGCCTCACCGCCGGGCAGGACCTGTCCGAACGTCTCACGCAGCTGCGTGGTCCCGCGCCCCAGTTCGGCCTTGGCAAATCCTTTCCCGGATTCTCGCCACAGGGGCCGTGGCTGGTCACCCCCGACGAGTTCGCCGATCCCGACGACCTCGAGCTGGGCTGCGTCCTCGACGGCGAACAGGTCCAGAAGGGCCGCACCCGAGACCTCATCTTCCCGGTGCCCGCGCTGATTTCCGCGCTGTCGGACACCGTCACCCTCCAGCCGGGCGATGTGGTGTTCACCGGCACACCGGCGGGAGTCGGGGTCGGACGACGGCCGCAGCGCTTCATCCAGCCCGGTCAGCGGTTGCGCGGCTGGGTGGAGGGGATCGGCGAACTGCACCAGGTCTTCCAGGACGCCACCGACCAGCATTAGGAGTCTCCATGGCACTGCACGGACTCGCCTCGGTTTCCCTCGGGGTCCCCAACGTCGCCGAGACACTCGGCTTCTACACCGAATTCGGTCTCGAACCTCGCGGAGACGGGATCTTCGCCACCCGCGACGGCGGCGAGCAACTGCGTGTCTCCCACGCCCCGACCCGCCGGCTGCTGGAGATGACCGTCGCCGCGGACGACCACGACGACCTGGGCGCGATCTCCTCCCGCCTGGCCGCCCTTGACCGGTCGCCGCGTCTCGACGCGGACGCCTTGCGCACCACCGAACCGGTCACCGGAACCCCGGTGACCGTGGCGATCCGGCCGCGCATCGTCGTCGAGCCGCCCGTACCGGGTCCGGTGTACAACGGCCCCGGCCGCATCGACCGCCACGGTCGCGCCCCCGTGCTCGGCCGCACCGACCCCGTCCGGCCCCGCAAGCTCGGGCACGTCGTCCTCGGCAGCACCGATTTGCCAACGACCCGCCGCTTCTTCACCGACGGGCTCGGCTTCAAGATCAGCGACTACATGGGTGACCGGGCCGTGTTCCTGCGCTGCTCGATCGAGCACCACAACGTGCTCGTCATGGCCGCTCCGGTGAACTTCCTGCACCACACCAGCTGGCAGGTCGACGACGTGGACGAAGTCGGCCGAGGCGCGCACGCGATGCTGCGGCACCGTCCCGAACGCCACACCTGGGGCCTGGGTCGCCACTACGCGGGCGCGAACTTCTTCTGGTACCTCAAGGACCCGGCCGGCACGTTCGCCGAGTACTACTCCGACATGGACACCGTTGGGGACGACGAACTGTGGTCCCCGAAAGTCCTCGAAGGACTCCAGGGCCTCTACGCCTGGGGGCCGCCCCCGCCGCCGTCGTTCCTCGAACCGGACGACCTGGCCGAGCTGATGACCGGGGCGCACTCACCGGTGGCCTGAGCGGTTCCGCACCGCATCCCCACATCGCGGCAACGGCCGCGAACACCACGCTCACGCGGTGGGAAGGACCCGAAAGCATGACCGAAGCCATCCCCGTCCTGGTGGCAGGCGGCGGCCCCGTCGGACTGGCCGTCGCGCTGGAACTCGCCCACCAAGGCATCCGGTCCGTGGTCATCGAACCGCGCGAGGAGGTGTCTTGGCTGCGTCCACGAGCCAAGACCACCTCCGCCCGCACCATGGAACTGTTCCGCCGGTGGGGACTGGCCGAGCAGGTCCGGGCGCGGGCGGCGCTCCCGGTCGGCTGGTCCGATCGGGCCGTGTTCACCACCGGGCTCCTGGGCCGCGAGATCACCCACATCGACCACTGCTTCGGGCTGGACCTCACCGGTGACCACCGTGCCGCCGAACCCGGCCAGCAGATCCCGCAACCGGCCGTCGAGCAGGTCCTGCGCGACACGATCAGCGGCTCGCCGCTGGTGACCCTGCGAACCGGATGGCGCGTGGTGGACCTGACCGAGGACGAGCACGGTGTCACCGCCGCCGTGATCGACCCGCACGGCCAGGCACAGCGGATCCGGGCCGAGTTCCTCGTCGGAGCCGACGGCGCGACGAGCACCGTACGCGCGGCCATCGGAGCGCGGTACGAAGGCAGCGCCGACGAGCGACCCAACTACAACATCGTCTTCCGTTCCCCCGGGCTGGCCGACCGGGTGCCCCACGGTCCCGCCGTGCACTACTGGGTACTGCACCCGACCCATCCGGGCATGCTCGGCAGACTCGACCTCGCCGACACCTGGTGGTGCATCGCCCAGAACCTTCCCCAGCAGGCCGGAGACGCCGATCCGCTCGGCGTCGTGCGCGGCCTCGTCGGAGCCGACATCCCCGCCGAGATCCTCGCCACCGACCCATGGAAAGCCAAGCTCCTGCTCGCCGACCGCTACCACAGCGACCGGGTCTTCCTCGCCGGCGACGCCGCGCACCTCAACCCGCCGTGGGGCGGTCATGGCTTCAACACCGGCATCGGCGACGCCGTCAACCTCGGCTGGAAACTCGCCGCCGTGCTGCGCGGCTGGGCACCGCGCTCGCTGCTGCCCAGCTATCAGGACGAACGCAGGCCGATCGCCGCGCGGACCATCGCCGAGGCGGCGCGGAACATGAGCATCCTCGCCCCGGAACTGAGCGACGCCCGGCTCACCGGCACCGACGCGGAATTCGCCGCGGTGCGCGCCCGAGTGGCCGAAGCGGTACACCGCGACAAAAGCGGCGAGTTCCACAGCCTGGACCTGGTACTCGACTACACCTACCAAGGGTCACCGCTGGTGGGCGCCCGATCCGGAGCCCGGCTTCCGCACCACTGGCTCGGCCCCGGCGAGTCACTCTACGACCTCCTCGGACCCGGCTTCACCCTGCTCGGCCCCGCACAGCACCCCCTGATCGGCCCCTTCACCGACGCCGCCGCCGAACACCGGATCCCGCTGCACGTCGTGGCCCGCTCCGGACACCGCCTCACCCTCATCCGGCCCGACCAGCACGTCGCCTGGACCGACACCGAACCCGGAACCCCACGCGAAGTCCTGCGGCGGGCAACCGGATATCCCCGCTGACCGACCACTGGCGCCCACACCCAACGACGAGAGAGGGCACGCCAATGACCGCCACCCGCCCCCCGAAACAACACAGCGGCACCGTACTCGGCCTCGGCTGCCTCGTACTGTTCGTCGACGGCTACGACCTGTTCTCCCTCGGCACCATCGCCCCCAGCCTTCTGCGCGACCCCGCCTGGGGCGCCACCCCCGCGACCCTCGGACTGCTCGGCAGCCTCACCGCGCTCGGCATGCCGTTCGGCTCGATCATCGCCGGCCGGGCCGCGGATCGCCGCGGCCCACGCCTGCCGCTGCTCATCGCCATCACCGGGATCTCAGTGGCCATGCTCGGCGCCGGACTCGCTCCAGGACTCGCCGGACTCGGCATCGCCCGGTTCGTCACCGGAATGGGCGTCGGCGCTCTCGCGCCGCTGGTCGGCACCATGGTCGCCAACGCCGCACCCGCACACCGACGCACCCTTCACCTCGCCGCGGCCATGGGCTCCATCGGCGCCGGCGGCACCCTCTCGGCCCTGCTGGGCCGGCTGCTGCTCCCCCACGCACACTTCCAGGTCGTGTTCCTGCTCGGCGCCCTGCCCATCCTGCTGCTCCCGCTCATCAGAGCCTGGGCACCCGCCCATCCCCCGATCACCTCCGACACCCGGCGGCCACTGCGCCGGCTGTTCACCCCCGCCACCCGCCGCAGCACCATCCTGCTGTGGATCGCGGCCTTCTCCAGCATGACTCTCGTCTACAGCACCACCTCCTGGCTGCCGACCGTCCTGATGAACAACGGCTACGCCCTCACCTCCTCCCTCGAGTTCTCCATCGCCTTCACCGTCGGCGCGAGCATCGGCGGTCTCGCGGTCTCGATCTACGCCGACCGCGGGCACCTACGACTTGTCACCACCGGCACCTTCCTGCTCGCCGCCGCCGCGCTGTTCACCCTCAGCACCCAGCAACCCCGCCCCCTGCTCCTGCTGGTCTCCGCACTGGCGGGACTCGGTGCTCTCGGCGGCCAGAACATGCTCATCGCCTGCCTCAGCGCCCTGTACCCGCCCGCACTGCGCGGCACATCCCTCGGCTACGGCCTCGGAATCGGCAGACTTGGTGCCATCGCCGGCCCCGCGTACCTCGCCCTCGTCACCACCCTCATCGCCTCACCCCGCGCGGGGTTCTACGCCTTCATGGTCCCCGCCCTGATCGGCGCCGCGGCCCTGTACCTGGTGCCAAAGAACTTCGCCACCACCAGCGAACCGACCCGCGATCGTCTCCGGAACGAACCCGAACCCACGACCTCCGACGACAGCCCGATCAGCACCCAGAGCCGCGAATGACCGACCACGCGGACCTGATGACCGATGCGAGCATCACCGGCCCGCTTCAAACGGCGGCGGGATGAGGCCCGTGGGCAGCGTCGCGGGAATCCCCGCGGAACTGACGAGTTTCGTGGGCAGGGGCACCGAGTTCCAGGACGCCGCCAGTGCCCTGAAGTCCGAGCGCCTGGTAACGCTGACCGGACCGGGCGGTGTCGGCAAGAGCAGGCTGGCCGTCCGGCTCGCCCGGGCACCGGGCCCCGGATTCCCCGACGGCGTCACGTATGTGTCGCTGGCGGAGCTGGGTGACCCGGCGCTGCTGGCCGGCACGGTCGCCGGCGCGCTGGAACTGGCCGACCAGTCCGCGCGGCCCCAGCTCGAGGTCCTCCTCGAAGGGCTGCGGACCCGTCGCCTGCTGCTGGTCCTGGACAACTGCGAGCACCTGATCGACGCCTGCGCCGAGCTTGTCGACGCCGTCGTCCGGCACTGCCCCAGTGTCGTCGTGCTGGCGACCAGCAGGCAATCCCTCCAGCTCGCCGGTGAGCTGGTCCTGGTCGTGCCACCGATGCCCGTCCCGGATCCCGGTGTCACCAGCCCGGACCTGACCAGGGTCGACGCGGTGCGCTTGTTCACCGACCGCGCCGCGGCGGTACTGCCCTCGTTCCGGATCACCGAGGCCAACGCCGCCGACGTCGCCCGGCTGTGCCGGCAACTGGACGGCCTGCCGCTGGCGCTCGAGCTCGCCGCCGTCCGCCTGCGCGCGCTCTCGCTCCGGCAAATCATCGAGCGCCTCGACGAACGCTACGCGCTCCTGACCGCCCGCGGCCCCCGATTCGGCCCGGACCGACACGAAACCCTGCGCGCCCTGATCGACTGGAGCCACGAGCTGTGCGGTGAACAGGAACAGCTGCTCTGGGCACGGGTGTCGGTGTTCGCCGACGGCTTCGACCTCGACGCCGCCGAAGCGGTCTGCACCGGCAACGGGATCCCCGCCGAACACACCCTCACCCTCATCGAGGGCCTCCTGGACAAATCCATCCTGCTACGCCAGGAACGCCACGGCGTGGTCTGGTACCGGCTCCTGGAAACGATCCGCCAATACGGACACGAGAAACTCGCCGCCACCGGCGAGTCGGGCCGGATCCGGCACCGCCACCGCGACTGGTACCTCGAACTCACAAGCCGGTGCCAACGAGCCTGGCTCGGTCCAGACCAACTGCGGTGGAGCCAGCGGCTCCACCGCGAGCACGCCAACCTCCGCACAGCACTGGACTACTGCTGCGAAAACCCCGACGACGCCGTCCTCGGCATGCTCATGGCCCTGCAGATCAAAGAATTCTGGCTGATCCGCGCCCTCACCACCGAAGGACGCCGGCACCTGGGCAAACTTCTCCAGGCCGCCCGCCCGGACGCCCCAGGGCGAGCGCTCGCCTTGCTGACCTGCGCGTACCTGGCCCTCATCCAAGGCGACCGGCCCGCCTACGAACGCACCCTCGCCGACGCTGTCGCCGCCGCGGAACGCGAGGACAACACCTCCGCGCGTGCCTACATCCTCCTCGTCCGCGGCTACGACGCCCTGATCACGAACCACATGGCCGAGGCCGCCGACCACTTCGCCCGGTCCGCCGCCCTGCAACGCACCCTCGGTGACCTCAGCGGAGAACTCTGGGCCCGCTTCAACCACGGCGCCACCACCGCGATCTCCGGCCACCCCGATCACGGCCGCCGCATCCTGACCGGCTGCATCGCCGAGTACACAACACGCGGCGAAATCTTCTGGCGATCCTGGGCCTTGTGGTCCCTCGGAGCCGTCGAGTACCTCACCGGCAACCTCGACAGCGCCCTCACCGCCTGCCGAGAAACCCTGCGATTCGAACAACAAGTACAGGACTCATCCATCGTCGCGTTCGTCCTCACCGTCACCGCCGGCATCGCCGCCCGTGACGGACACCACCGGCGCGCTGCCAGACTGTTCGGCTTCGCCACCAGCATGTGGGCGGCCATCGGTGTATCTCCCGCCCGTTATGCCGCCTTCACCGGCCCGATCAACCACGACACCGCCACTGTCGTCGACGCACTCGGCACCGACACCACCACCGCCGAATTCACCGACGGCCGCGCCATGCCTCCGCAGACAGCGATCCAGCTCGCCCTCGCCGACGAGCCCGCCGGTATCTCCCGCCGGACACCCGCCCGCACACCACTCACCAAACGGGAAATCCAAGTCGCCGAACTCGTCGCCCACGGCCTGACCAACCGTCAGATCGCCGACACCCTCCACATCACCCCGCGCACCGCAGGCGCCCACCTCGACCACATCATGACCAAACTCGCCGTCAACAACCGCGTCCAGATCGCCGCCTGGATCACCGATACGACCCATACCCAGTAGAACTCACACGGGCCCTGCCACCGGTCACGCCTGACCCATCAGGTGACGCGGTGGCGGCACCATGTCACGTCAGAGACGACGCCGTCGGTGCCGTCGAATGGGTCGCGAGTGCCGGCGCCCAGGTGCGCGACCGGGTACCGGCGATGACACTGGACGGCAAGCGCTCGTCCGATGCCGCTTCCGTCGACGGGCAGTTCCGATCGCCCACCGATTCGTTTTTCCGATCGCCGCGCCAGTAGCGCCAATACTCCCTGCGCAAACCTCTGAACTGCGCTTTTTCGGTTCTGTCGTTCGGTTCTCGTTCACCTCGACGCCATCGCGGACTGCTGGTATTCCCCTGTCCCGATCCCCTGTGCCGAGGAGGCTGAAACGCGTGAGCCGGATCCAGATCGAGGCGGCGACCAAACGGTTCGGCCCGGTCACCGCCGTCGACGCGGTGAGCCTCGACGTCGCCGACGGTGACTTCCTCGTACTACTCGGGCCGAGTGGCTGCGGGAAGTCCACCCTGCTGCGCGCCGTCGCCGGGCTCGCCCCGCTCGACGGCGGCAGGATTCTGCTCGGCGACGCGGAGATCACCAACACTCCGCCCCGCGAACGCGACCTGGCCATGGTGTTCCAGAGTTACGCGCTCTACCCGCACCTTTCGGTCGAGCGCAACATCGGGTTCCCGTTGCGGGCCCGCCGCCGGCCGCGAGCCGACATCCGGCGCAAGGTCGAGGAGGTCGCCGAGCTGCTCGACCTCGGCACGCTGCTCGACCGCCGCCCGAAAGAACTTTCCGGAGGCCAACGGCAACGAGTCGCGCTCGGCCGAGCACTCGTACGCGACCCCGGGGCCTTCCTGATGGACGAGCCACTGTCCAATCTGGACGCCAAACTGCGGACGGCGACCCGATCCGAACTCACCCAGCTGCACCGCACGCTCGGCTCGACCTTCGTCTACGTCACCCATGATCAGGTGGAGGCGATGACGATGGCCACCCGGATCGCCCTGCTGAACCAAGGACGTCTGGAACAACTGGGCACGCCGGAGCAGGTGTACGACGAACCAGCGTCGGTATTCGTCGCCGGCTTCCTCGGCTCGCCCGCGATGAACCTGCTCGACGCCGAGGTTGTCGGCCGTGGCGGCGAACTCCACGCGGTGGCACCGGGAATCGACGTTCCACTCGGTGTCAGCGGTGCTGCGCCCAGACGGGAGGTCGTGCTCGGCATCCGGCCCGAACACCTTGCCCGCACCACGGACACCGCCGCGCTGCACGCTGTCGTGCGGTTCGTGGAAAACCTCGGCAGCGAAGAGGTCGTCCACTGCACGGCCGGTGACGCGAAGATCTGCCTCCGCGGGCCGCGCCCCCTCGACTTCGCCGCCGGCGACCACGTCGGCCTGACCGTCGCTCCGGAGCGTGTACATCTGTTCGACCGCCACTCCGGCCGACGCCTCGTCTGGCAGCCCCGTCCCGCTCCTCTCGAGGCCACCCCCGTCTGACCCCCCTGACCCAAGGAGCAATTTTCCCATGCAGAAGAACCGTTTCCAGGCCGGTGTCGCGCTGAGCGTGGCCCTGGCACTCGGCGCGGCCGGCTGCGGCCTCGGCGACACCGCATCCACCCAGGCCGCCCCGGTGACGAGAGTGCCGGAGCTTCAGCCCGGGCAGCAGGTGTCGATCGTGTTCGAGAGCTACAACTTCGGCCAAGCGGGCGCCTGGACGGACACGTTCACCGAGCTGATCGCGAAGTTCCAGCAGGCGCACCCGAACATCAAAGTGACCGCGCAGAAGCCACAGGGCACCAGCCCGAACCCGGCCACCGACACCGTGTCGAGCGTCCAAAGCCAGACCGCGGCCGGACACCCTCCGGACGTGGCGCAGCTCGGCTTCAGCGACCTCGACTTCACCGTGGACCAGCTCGGCGCCAAACCGCTCGACGATCTCGTCGGAAAGGAGGCCGTGCAGGCCAACTTCACCGGCACGACCCACGCGTACGCGCCGACCGCCCGCGCGCTCGGCGACTGGGACGGCAAGACCTACGGTGTGCCGTTCGTGTTCTCCACACCGGTGCTCTACTACAACGCCTCCCTGTTCCAGCAGGCCGGCCTCGACCCAGCCAAGCCGCCGTCCACCTGGGACGAGGTGCGGACCGCGGCCGACGCGATCAAGAAGACCACCGGCAAGGGCGGCGTCTATCTGGATTGCCTGACCAAGGAAGCCAAGGACTGGTGCTTCCAGAGTCTCGTCCGCTCGAACGGTGGGCAGGTCCTCGCAGCGGACCGAAAATCGCTCAGCTACGCCGACCAGCCGGCGGTCGATGTCGTGAAGATGGCACAGAACCTCGTCGACACCGGTACCAGCCCGAAACTCGCACAAAAGCAGGGCTATGAGGCCTTCGCACGTGGCGACATCGGCATGATCCTCGAGACCAGTGCGGTGCAGGCGACGTTCGTCAAGGGCGCCAAAGGCAAGTGGGACCTGCGATCGGCACCGATGCCCGCGTTCACCGGAAAACCGGTCGTGCCGACCAACTCCGGTGCCTCGCTGTTCGTCTTCGCCACCGACCCGGCCAAGCAGCGCGCCGGCTGGGAATTGATCAAGTTCCTCACCAGCGAGCAGGCATACGGCACGATCGCGACGAAGATCGGCTACCTGCCGCTGCGCTCCGGGCTCGCCGACGACCCCGCCGGCCTCCGGGACTGGGTCCAGCAGAACCCGCTGGTGAAACCGAACCTAGCGCAACTGAAGAACATGGAGCCGTGGGTCTCCTTCCCTGGCACCAGCTACCTGCAGATCCGGGACGGGATGATGGAGGCGGTCGAGGAAGCCGTGTATCAGGGCGCCGACCCGCGAGCGTCGCTCGACGCGGCGAAAGCGCAGGCCACCCCGCTGCTGCCGGGCGGTGGCAAGTGAGCCGGCCGGAGCTGACCCTGATCCAGCTCAGCGACCCGCACATCCTCGCCGGCCAGAGCGAACGGTTGCACGGGCACATCGCCACGGGCACGGTGCTCGAGTCCGCTTTGGACACGGTGACACGGTCAGGCGCCGAGGTGCACGGGCTCCTGCTCACCGGAGACCTCACCGACGACGGCTCCCCGGCGGCCTACCGCCGGCTGCGGGCCACGGTGGAACGGCTCGGCGTCCCGGTCGTCTACGCGATGGGCAACCACGACGATCGTGCCGCCTTTCGCAGTGAGCTGCTCGGTGAATCGGGTTCCGGACCGTGCCACGCGGTGTACGAGATCGGCGGCGTACGGATCGTCGTACTCGACAGCACCCGGCCAGGCAGACACGACGGGCACTTGGACGAGGGCCAGCTCGAGTGGTTGCGTGCCGAACTGAGCGAACCCGCGCCGCGCGGCACCGTCCTCGTCGTGCACCATCCGCCGTTGCCCTCACCGGTACCGACCGTGCATCTTCTACGCCTGCGGGATGCCGGGCGGCTCGCCGAGAGCATGGCGGGCAGCGATGTCCGGCTGGTGGTCACCGGACACGCGCACCACACCGGATGTGGCGCCCTGGCCGGGATTCCGGTCTGGGTCTCGCCCGCCCTCGCCTACCGCGTCGAGGCGCTACCGCCCCGCGCGCGGCTGGTCGGTTCCGCGGCGAGCGGCCTGAGCCGGATCGACCTGATCGACGGAGCCTTCGTCGCCACAGCGGTCGAACTCGGTGCCGCCGTGACGGTCTACGACGAGGACGAGGCCGCGCGAGTGCGTTTCGTCGCCGAGCACACCTCACAGGTCGGGTGAGCCGCTTGTTCGCGGAGATACCCGTTCCGGCCGCCGCGCTGCCGGTCCCTAGCTCCCCCCGGCCGTCGCTGACCCGCCGGATCGCTCGCGCCGCCCCGCCGTACCTTTACCTCGCGCCCGCGCTCGCGCTGCTGGTGGTGTGGACTTACCGGCCACTGGCGCAGACAGCGCAGCTGTCGTTCCACTCCTGGAACCTTCTGCCCACGACCCCGATCACCCCGGTCGGCTGGGCCAACTACGAACGGCTGCTGGACCTGCCGGAGCTTGGCCAGTCGGTGACCCGCACGGTGGTGGTGATCCTCGGGCTGCTTCCGTTCTCGATCGGTATCCCGGTGCTGGCAGGACTGCTGACGCGCCAGGTACGTGGCCGGGCCCGTGTGGTCTACCAGGCTCTGGTCTTCGCGCCGATGCTCGTCGCACCGGTGGCGAGCGCGGCGGTCTGGCGCTGGCTGCTCGACCCTGGCGGTGGTGCGGTAGACCGGATCTTCGGCATCGACGTCAACTGGCTGCACGAAACCGGGCCTGCGCAACTGTCGATCATCGGAATCACCGGCTGGCATGTGCTCGGTTTCGCGGTGCTGGTCGTGTCGGCCGGTCTCGCCGGCATCAATCCCGATTACGCGGACGCGGCCCAGCTCGACGGTGCGTCGCGCGGGCAGGTCACCCGGTGGATCACGCTGCCGCTCCTGTCCCCCACGCTGGTCTTCCTCGCACTGATGACGGTACTGCTGTCGGCGCAGTGGACGTTCCCTCTCATCGACACCCTCACCCAGGGTGGCCCGGCCGACGCCACGACGAACGTCTACTACCTGTTGTGGGACTACGGATTCCACAGCTACGACGCCGGACTCGGTGCGGCGGCGGGGATGTTGCTGTTCGTCGGGTTCGGCCTGGTCGCGGCCGGGCTGGTGTGGCTGGCCGAACGCCTGACCTTCCATGACGACTAGGAGCCGGTGATGGAGACCGTCGATTCCCGCTGGCGCCAGGTGCGCGGGCACGTAGTGCTCGCCCTGCTGGGCCTCCTCTGCATCTTTCCGATCTACTGGCTGTACGCGACCTCGTTGCGGCGCCCCGGGGACATCTATTCGCTATCGCCACTACCGTGGCCACTCTCGCTGGAGAGTTACACCGACGCGGCCCGCAAGGTCGACGTACTGGGACTCCTGGGAAACACGACGCTCGTCGCACTGCTCACAGCGGCGGGCCAGCTGCTCACCGGCCTTCTGGCGGCCTACGCGTTCGCCGCCTGGCGATTCCGCTTCTCCCGGCTGCTCTACCTGGCCTTCGTGGGCACCTGGCTGGTTCCTTTCCAGGTCACGATGCTGCCCAACTACGTGCTGCTCTCGCAGCTCGGCTTGCTCAACACCCTCGCCGGGGTGGTCATCCCGACGCTCTGCTCGGCGCTGGGGGTTCTCCTGCTGCGCCAGCATCTGGCCGGATTCCCGAAGGAGCTGCTCGAAGCATCCACAATGGACGGCCGCTCGTCGTGGACGACACTGTGGACCGTGGTGGTGCCGAACCTGCGCCCGGCGCTGGCCGCGCTGGGCATCCTGCTGTTCGTCAACGCCTGGAACGAGTACTTCTGGCCCGCGATGGTCTTGCAGCGCAGCAACGCCGTACTTCAGTTGGGACTGCGGAGCTTCATGGGCACAGAGGGCGACGATTGGGGACCGTTGATGGCGCTCGCCGGACTGGCGTGCCTGCCGGTGTTCGCACTGTATCTGGTGCTGCAACGGCACATCGTGAACGCCTTCGTCCGCTCAGGCCTCAAGTAGCCCGCGTGGCCGTTTCGGTGTCCGGAAGTGAGGGAACATCGTCGAGGCACCGCACAAAGGTCTCCCCCAGCGGATTCGGCTCAGCCGCGCGCCACACCGCGTAGAGGTCGACCGTAGGCACCGGCCCGGACAGGCGCACCGGCACCGGCCGCACACCGCCTGGAACCGACCCGACGGACGTGCCCCGGGTCGCCGAGGCGAACCCGACGAGCGCACGGACCGACACGACGATCGCGGTCGCGCCCGGGTCGTCGACCACATGCGCGACGTTCAGTGCGATCCCGCTCTGCTCGGCGGCGCCCAGGATCGCGTCGTACATCGCCGGGCACTGCTCCCGGGCGAACAGTACGCAGCGCTGATGCGCGAGCTCGGCGAACGGCACCTCCTGCCGGCCAGCCCATGCGTGCTCGTGCCCGACTACGGCCACCATGGGCACCCGGAGCAGCCGCCGGAACCGGAACCGCGACGACACCGGGTGTCCGTAGACGAGCGCCACGTCCAGCTCACCGGCCGCCAGCGCCGCGAGCTGAGGGCCAGTCCGCCTCTCCCACAAGGCGACCGTCACATCGGGGTACTCGGTGTTCATTCGCGCCAGGACCGCGGGGAGAACGTGCTGGCCCGCAGGGAAGTTGTAACCGACGTTGACCGTACCCGCCCGGCCCGCGGCCGCTTCCCTGGCACCGTGCGCCGCCTTCTCCAACTGCGCGATGATCAGCTTCGCGTGCTCGCGGAACACATGACCCGCCACGGTCAACCGCACCTCATGTGAGGTCCGCGCCACCAGCTCGACACCTACGGCGCGCTCCAGCCGTTGCAGCTGCTGGCTCAAGGACGGCTGAGCGAGGTGTAACCGCGCCGCGGCCCGCCCGAAATGCAGCTCGTCCGCGAGCGCCAGGAACGATTCGAGATGCCGGAACTCCATAGCGTCCTCCGCCCGGGATACCGCCGTCAGGCTCGCCGACCGCGGCGAACACCCGGTGAACCACACCTGCCAAACGGCAGGCGATCCGATGACCGGCGGCCACACCGGAGGCACACGCTGCCCAGCGGTCGGGGTGACGCTGGCGGACTGAGTCCAGTGCACATCGCTGGGGACACCGACGTCATAGACCTGCGCGCCATCGATCCAGGTCACGGCGCCGTCCGAAGGTAGAAACCGTGCGTCACGGAGTGAGGACGACATCGACTTCGAAGCGCCGAAAGTCGGCCAGCGAGGGGCCGTACGCCGCGGGGTCACTAGCGGGCAAGGTGGTGACCCCGCGCCGCTCACGGCACCAGCACGATCTTGCCGGTGGTACCGCGCTTCTCGAACAGCTCGTGGGCGGCGGGGGCCGCCGATAACGGCAACACCTCGCCTACGACCGGCTTCAGCGCGCCCTCGGCACCCAATCGGAACGCCTCCGCGCGCAACCGAGCGCCGTACGCCGGGTCAACGAATACCCGCGGCCCGAAGCCGGACACCTGCAGGCCGCGCGCGAGGAAGTCGACCGGCGTGAAGGCGGGCAGTTCGGCACTGGCCGACCCGAATACCACCGCGCGGCCGACGCCGATGGCCAGCAGCCCGAACGCGGCCTGGCTGACCGCCCCGCCGACCGGGTCGAACAGCACGTGTACCTGGCCGACCGCGGCCTGAACCTTCTCCGCCCAGCCGTCCTCGGTGTAGTCCACTGCCAGGTCCGCACCGAGCTGCTCGGTCAGGGTGAGCTTGCGCGCACCCCGGGCTGCGGCCACAACCGTCGCGCCAGACCGCTTGGCCAGCTGCACCAGCAGGCTGCCCACCCCGCCGGCCGCGGCCAGCACCAGGACGACCTCGTCGGCTTGGGGCGCGCCCGTCTCGACCACGCCGAGCGCGGTTGTGCCCTGACCTAACAGCGCCAGCGCCTTGTGGTCGTCTAGCTCCTCCGGGATCGGCAACACCGCCGCGGCCGCGAGCACCGCGAGTTCGGCGTACCCACCGCTCGCGACCCCACCGACGACGCGCGTGCCGATCAGCGACTCGTCCACGCCCTCGCCGACAGCGGCGACCGTGCCCGCTACCTCGAAGCCTGGCGCGAACGGCAGCGGCGGCGCGGGGAACCACGGGTGCGCGCCCATCGCGCCGGACCGCATCTGCACCTCGGCATAGCTGATGCCGGCTGCCGACACCCGTACCAGCACCTCGCCCGCACCCGGCGTCGGGTCGGGCACCTCTTCGAGCTTGAGCACCTCGGGCCCGCCCAGCTCGTAAAACCGGATCGCCTTCATCTTCGCGTCCCTCCTCAAACGGTCCACTCTTATTCCGGACCATCGGTCAACTTAAGAATACATACACTACTGACATGGCGGTGGAGCGTGTCGACCCAATGACGAGGCGTCGTGCCGAACGCCAGGACTCGATTCGCAACAGGCAGGCGGTACTGGCGGCGGCGTACAGGCTGATCTGCGACACCGGCGTGGACCACGTGTCGATGCAGGACATCGCGGCGGAGGCGGGCGTCGGCAAGGGAACCCCGTTCCGCCACTTCGGCGACCGCCAAGGCCTGATCGCGGCCCTGTTCGACCAGTTGACCGAGGACTGGCAGCCGGGCGCGCTGACCCGCCTGAGCGCTCCAGACCGCCCGGCGGCGGAACGCGTCCGGAACTTCATAGGCGAACTCTTCGACGTGATCGTGGTGTCCGGTCGTCCGCTGCTGAGAGCGATGGAAGGCGGCCACGCCAACGCCAAGAGCACCGCGAGGTACCTGGCCTGGCACTCCGCGATGACGCCGGTAGTGGCCGAAGCTCGCCCGGACTTGGACGCCCGCTTCATCACCCACGCGGTCCTGACCACCCCGCGCGCGGAGTTCGTGGACATGCTCGTGGACGGTGGCGGCATGACGATGGACGAAGTCCGAGCAGGCCTGCTCGCCATGACCGATGCCCTACTGGAATCCCCGCCTGCCTGATGTCTCCCGGCGTCCCTCCCCGCCCACCACGACAGTTCCACTCGGTTCTCCGCCGTGCCGGTTCGCCGCCGCACCGCCGGTCCGTAGTCCTTCATCGTGGTGGGCGACAAACTCCGCGTTGGACAAGGTCCGGGCCCATGAGCACAAGGACTCGACCGGCATCACCGTCTCCTCATCGAGGAGGACAGCCCGCTCATGGCCCTCTTTCGGCGATCGCGAAAGTCCCGCGGTCCCGGCTCCGGACCAGTGATGGGGCAGAACCCGCCGCCGTGATCACGCGGTCCTTGGCTGTTCACGGCGTACCGCCCGCAGCCTCCCGTATTTCGCAAAAATACTTCCCAGGCCCGCTGAAGTGCCCTGGGCGGCTCGCTCGAACCAGAATTTCACGACCTGAGGTACGACCTGTCGCATAGCCGTCAGCCAGTACCAGCAACTGCCCGCAGCTCGATGATTTCGCGCAGAGTCATGACGCGAGCCTGACCCCCGGTAGCAGGCAGACTATCGAGGCTCGGCCGAATCTGACCGATCATGCCAGATTGTCGCTGCCAACTGCGGCTACCACTCACCAAGACGGTGCCGCTCTTCCCGCGAATCGAACCCAAGGAAGCTTCGGCATAGTCTGCACTCTCCGATGCTCCCAAAAGCTCTATGCCGTAAAAGCTTCGGAGCTCGAGACTTTCTGAGTCCGCATCCATCTCGAAGGACTCACGCGGTGAAGGCTTCTCCATCCAGTACGCCGCCACACCGACTGGAAGTGGCACTGGGTTCGTGCCTCGTGTCCACAAGCGCGCTGGGAGCACTCGCCTTGGTTCTACTCGTCCCCATTCACCCTCGCCGTTGTTTCGCTCTTCATCCGGCGATCCGGCAGACGTGAGACCTTGGTTACGGTCGACTGACCCAACCCGCTCAGAAGCTGGTCGGATACATCTGCTCTGCTGCTTGACGGATTGCCATGACCGTGGGGCGTTGGCTGCCATTGACGTGCCAGGCGAGCGCCGAGGTACAAGGAGGAATGTCCGCGACGTCGAGGAACACGATGCCCGGCCGCGGAAAGAATCTTCTCACCGACGCCGGCAGGAACGCGATGGCCCTGCCCTGCGCCACCGTGGCCAACAGCGACTCGACATCCCGAACGACCGGCCCGTACTTGACCGGAGAGCCATCCGGACGTGGGTCCACGGTCCAAAAGTTTCTCCATGCCGACGGGCATTCGGCAGGATAGTCGATCATCACCCGATCCCGCAGCTCCGCGAGCGACACCTCGCGTCTGCTTGCGAGCGGATCATCCGCCGGCAGGCACACGATACGAGGTTCAGTCGCCAGATGATGCGTCTGAATCTGCTCGGGCGCCGGCGGCCGGCAGAAGACAACGTCCACCTCGCCGGTATAGAGACTTTGGAAATGCTCAGTTACGTTCAGCAGCCGAACCTCGATCTGCAGATCGGGATGCTGCTCCACTGCTTCGGCCAGCACCCGGCGAGTATGCTCCATCGCAGCCTCGGCACCGATCGTGCCCACGACCACTTTCCCCGTCGCCGCTCGGGTGTATTCGGTCGCGACACGGTGAAGAACCTGCGTCGCAGTGACGATCGACTGCGCCTCGGCGAGTAGCGCCTTACCCGCCGCCGTCAACTTCACCGTGCGACTGGTACGGATGATGAGTTCGATTCCGAGACGTTGTTCCAAAGCGTTGAACTGCCGGCTCAACGCCGGCTGGCTCATGAACATCCTCGTGGCCGCTCGACCGAAGTGCAGCTCTTCGGCCAGCACGAGAAAGATGCGTAGCTGGTGCACCGTTGGCGCGGTCCAATGGTCCATCTCTGCCTCATCCCCCAGCGGTCCCGTGCCTGCCGAAGCCGGGCAGGACCCAGAAATCAACTAATCAAGATTCGTCCAGCGACGAGGATATCCGTCAAAAGTCGACGCCAAAGGCCACCTGATCACACCTAGACATCAGAAAAAGAATGGCGCTGAATATCGTCACCGCTCACTGGATACTTCACTTGAACTTCGCGATTTTCGTTCGCAGGTCACTATCCTCGCCGATAGCGCTTGACTCCGTCACGAAAATGCCCTTCTCGGACCCTTCGTACTGCACGAAGGTGAACCTTCTTCCATCCTGGCTGACGATGACGACCGCGGTGTATCCGCTCAGCTCCACTGCCGCCCGGCTTGCCAGGTCCCGCAACCCACCCAAGGGCTGAACCATGCACATGGTCGGGGACCTTCGCGTAGTAGTCCCGCGGTGGTAGCGCCGAACACCCTGACCTGGATGGACATTTCCGGTCACGTGATTGCCGACGCCCTTGAGAGCTACGAAACAACACGAAGTCATCCCCACGTCATCACCGGCCAAAACCGGCCGCACCGTCGGATTTGCCTCGGCGCCGATCAGGTCGGCAACTTCACGATCCGTGACGTCACGTAGAGTACGAACAGAACCAATGCACTGCGGCGAAAATGACAACGGAGACGAAGACAGTGTTCTGCCCCCTCCCCGGCGGTTGGTGCATCGCGTTCCTCTGACGACGTTGAGCGACTTTCATTCCTGTCAAACATGCGCCCCTACGGGACACACACAAGGTATCTGCGACCATCGAAATTCGGTCGATAAAGATGCGGCCCCGGAGACCGTGAAGGGGAGAGTCGCCGGGGCCGCCGCTCGAAACGGCACTATCCAGGGAGATGAGCAGTCGCCGTTTCGAAGTACTCCAGACAGCTAGTCTCCGATCGAAACCGGCCGTCGACACACAGAATATGAATAGCCTTCACTCTCATGTTCGCCACGTTGACTACCCCCAGTGTCCATCAGCTCTCAGCGACGCGGGCCAGATTCCGGTGCACCGAACGTCGTAATTCACAACCTACCTCCACAGCCGGCAAAGGCGTGGAGTTTCCGGGGGACAAACGATGCAAGAGGCCAGCCAACCGATGACGTTTCGGATATCATCACATTGGAGAAGCACCAGAGGGTGTAGTGCAGGATATCGTTCGACCGAGTACACCCGGCTCCCGCAATACTAGAAAGCATGTGCACTTGCGAACGAACCAGCCGGTCGCGGGCCCGTCCTCGCCGCTAGGAGACCAGAGTCAAAGTCACTCGTTCGCTCGCCAGACGGCGAGCGCGGCCTGGCGAACAGCAATGACGACCGGCCGGTTCTCCGCCGAGACATGCCAGGCCAGTGCGGAAGTGCACGGACTCAAGTCGACAACGTCGAGATACTTGATTCCTGGTCGCGGAAAGAAATTCCGAGCCGCCGAGGGTTGAAAACCGATCGTTCCACCCCGCGCGACCAGCGCGAACAGGGACTCGACGTCGGAGACGACGGGTCCATATCGGACGGGCACCCCACTCGGACGCGGATCCGCCGCCCAGAAGTCGCGCCAGACCTTGGGGCATTCAGCCGGAAACGACGCCACGACCCGGTCGTCCAGATCGACGAGCCGCACACTGCCCCTATCGGCCAGCGGATCGTCCGTCGCCACACAAATGACTCGAGGCTCACTGTTGAGGTGAAGCGTCCGGATGTCCTCCGCGGCAGGCGGGCGGCAGAACACCAGATCCGCTTCGCCGGTGCTCAGACTCAGATATTGCTCACCCAGGCCCAGCAGTCGGACGTCAAGTTCGAGGGCGGGGTGACGCCTGCGCACCTCATCGAGGATCGCCACGGTGTGCGCCATCGTCGCCTCCGCGCCGACCGTGCCGATCACTACCCGGCCCGCCAGACCGCGAGTATGCTCCCCTGCCAAACGCTGCAGTCTGCGCACCGCGTGGACCACCATGCGAGCGTCCGGCAGGATGGCGAGACCGGCCGCTGTGATCGAGGTCGATCGGCTCGTACGGGAGACCAGCTCGACACCGAGCCGGCGTTCCAGCGCGCTCAGCTGACGGCTCAGCGCGGGCTGGCTCATGTACAACCGCGCCGCCGCCCGGCCGAAATGCAGCTCTTCGGCGAGTACGAGAAACATTCTTAATTGGTGCACGGTGGGAGCCGATCGATCCCCGACATCACCTGTCATGACCACAGGTTACTCCAATGACCCACCAGACATCTGCGCAACTCAATTGACTGCGCACGTCGGTGACATTCGCACTCCCCAGACTTCGGTCGTCAAGAATAATATCCAGCTTGAGCGTCAGCCGACTGTGGACTTCGGTTCCGTCACCGTTGACAGGGGCACTCGGCGCCAGAGCACGGTCGCCACCAAACCGGCCGTCACGATGAACGCGCCGGCCGCGGCGATGCTCACCGCCGGTCCCACCAACGACGCCAAAGCGCTCGCGGCGAGAACGGCGACCCCGGTCGAGCCGGCCAGCAGCGAGTTGAAGAGCCCCATGCATTGCCCCCGTGAAGTGACCGGGACGAGTCGGCTGAACGTTGCACCGACAACGACCAGATACGCGGTGCACGCTCCGGCCAGCATGAACATCACGGCTGACACGACCAGGCCCGGACGGGCGAGGCACACCAGAAGCGGAAGTCCTCCCGCGGCGGCTAGCGGTCCCATCGACGCGAGCCGCCTTTCGGCGGAGATGAGCCGGCTGCCCAGCAAGTAGGCGCCGAGAGCCATCCCGGCGGGATCAGCGGCCATCAACAGACCCGCCTGCCAGGACTCGCCGCCCATCTCGGCGACATAGGCGGCCGCGAGACCCTCCGGCACCACAGTCACCCCGAGAAGGGAGGCGAGCAAGGCGAGCACCCGTAACCCGGCATGCCCCCAGATGACACGGACTACGTCCCAGCTCGACCCCCAGTAGCCGCGGCGGGTCGCCTCCGGAGGCGACCAAGCGCCCACGTATCGGGCGATGACGGCCGCGGAACCCACACAGCAGATCGCGTACGTCGCCAAGGCCGCCTCGGGCGCGATGCCGCTCAATGCGCCTCCCAGAACGAAGCCCGCGATCTGTGAGATCTGCTGCGTCACAAGCCTCACCGACTGGCCCGTGACCAGCAGGTCTCCCGGAAGGATGTCGGGCAGCATGGCTCCCCGGGCCGCCTTCGCCGGTATCGCCATCAGTTGCAGACCCAGCAGCAATCCGAGCGACAGTGGCAACGGCAGCCCGGGGACGGCCATGAGACCGGCCAGCGCCGCACGCGCCAGATCTCCGATCACCAGCACGGCACGCCGCGAGTAGCGATCGGCGACGCCCGCGATGAGCGGGCCCGCCACCGCGGGCAGGAACGTCAATGCGTAGGTCAGCCCGGCAAGCGACCCCGAACCCGTACGTGCCAGTACGAGCACGGCCATCGCCACCCTCGCGAGTTGTTCACCCGCTGAAGCCACCATCTCGGCGATCCACAGTGCCCGGAAGTCCTCGACCGCCAGCGCGGCCCGCCAGCCGCGGGCTTCACCGTGGTCTGTCAACGCGGGCTCTCACACGAGGGAAGCCCGGCCATACATCGCAACCCTGCCTCGTATCCGGAAAGCTGTCACCAGACTGACACGACCGGGAGCCAGAATTTGTCACGACGTAACGAACAGCGGTCGTCACAGCTCATAGTTGAAGACGTAGGTGTGTTCACCCTCGGGCGAACGCTTGATGTCCATCATCGCCTTGAGCCCGTTCAGGTCGCCACCGGCCGAGTCCGCGACCACCTCGATGATCGCGAGTCCACCTCCGGCATTCCCGTACGCGGAGTGGCGCAGTACGAAGTCACCCTCTCGATCATCGATTTTGGCCCGCACTCGCTCCATTCCAACATACGAGACCGAGCCATTGTGAGCCAGCACTTGAAGCAGGTTCGCTTCGCTGACACCTTGAATTCCTCCTTGGAAGGTCTTGGTGTTCCGTACGCGCAGAAGGCGAACGCCTTCTCGCTCGTCGTATACGTCCTCGTCCCAGCTGTCCAGGTCGAATCGGCCGGTCACTTCTTTCATGAACTCTCATCATTTCCGTGAGCGCGGGGCGCTACTGAGGCAGTGCGCGATCCACCATCGGGGGAACGGCGTTACTTTGCCGTCAAGCCTTCTCGACAGGCAAGACCGGCGCAATGCAATTAGAGTTGCGATCCATATCCTGATGGTTATCCAGCGGGCTCCCTGCTACCCAGCGAAACGAATCGTTCACCCGCACATGGGACTTCGGCCCCGGTCACGAGTTGCGCGCGGTCGAACGTCGTCGGAACATGACTATTCCGCCTCGGACTGGAATGGGTTCGCCCCACGAACGGAGATCTAAACAACAAAAAGGAATCAGGATGAGCCTGGCAAGGGCATTCGGCGTAACGTGGCGGATTCCGGCGGAGTTGACGACCTTCGTCGGCAGGAACGCCGAACTTTTCAAGCTGACGGAGACCCGCCGGAATGGCCCGGTGGTGACGTTGACCGGGCCGGGAGGGGACGGGAAGTCCCGCCTAGCGGCGTGTTTCTCCTGCACCATCAGGAGCCCTCCCTGCACTTGAGCAGGACGAACAGATGGCGGGACGCATCGAGAAGATCACCACGCAGTTCGTCGGTCCGGTCCCAGGCCGCGTGCACGAAGGCTGCCCGCAGGCAGTCGAGGATCACCGGATCCTCGGTCGCCAGCAGTTGCTCCAGGCTGATCGCCGTGCCGGCGAGCCGTCCCAGCAACATCCGCACGTCGGCCGGACCGGACGCGACAGTGAGCACTACCACGAGTTCCTGTAGTTGCTTGTGCAAGAGTGAGAGACCGTCCAGCGGCAGCTTGCCGCCGATCCGGTTCATTTCGCCGTCCTTCCGCGCCGCGGCTCTCGGGTGGCACGTGGGGAGTGACGGGCAGGCCGTCTGCTCATGACGGCAACGGCGCTCGGATCACGCGTCCATCGACCAAACGTGGAGGTCTTCAGCCGATCGCATGCGGACCATTTCACCAGACAGTCACACCTAAGCTCACGACACAGTCAGAGACCGAGTTGGCACTGAGTGCGTCGTCCGGATCGGCTCGTCGTATACCAACCGATTCATCCGGACACTTCACGAACAGCGAACGCTGTCGACGCACCGATTCAACACCCTGTGCGCCGCCAGGACATGGAAGGACCCCAGATTCAGCCATGCCTCTTCCATGCGGATCCATAACCGGGCGCACATCCATGCACGTCTCGCCGCGGTCATGATCTGATCGGAATATTCGATCTCGTGAAGCCAAGCCCCTGCTTCGGTTTCGATCCTGGTAGGCGGGCAACCACTCCATTACCTGCCCAGCGCCTCACACGGCCGACAAGCGAAGTGTTACGTTTGCGTCAAGAGCATTGAACCGGCAGGCCGGTCAACCAGCTGCACTGTTCCAGACAAGGCTTTCACCACTCCGGCAGAGGATCTGCTCGACGGCAGCGCCGTAGAATTCACGCGCGCCTCCCCTGCAGGCGAAGTTCGAGACCGGCCACGATGTCATGCCATCTGCTTGAAACCACCACGAAGACCGCGTTCGCCATGGTCTGGCGAGCTTCATGGCCGTCACCAGCTCGGACACCCGGACGCCTTATAAGGGTTCGCCCGCGCCCCAGTCCTTCCACGCAGGTAGCGGGGCAGGATGCGAACGACTGAACGGGACGTGGTAACCCCCGAGAAGCACTCTGGGTGCTACCGCAGATCAAACCCGGCAACACCCAGATGCGCTGGATCCGAGAATCACTCCTGGACGGCCGCGGCTTCTGGTTCGCACCAGCATTTGAGCCCGTCACCCGGTCAGGTACCCGCCGCTGGCGTCGACATCGGTTCCGGTCACAGCGCTCGACTGGGGTGAGCTGAGCCACATCACCGCGGTCGCCATCTCCTCCGGTCGCACGATGCGCTTGATCGGAGAGCCCTGCGCGATCTGTTCGTAGGTTCACCCTGATGTTCTTGTCCGCGTACTCGAGAGCCGCGACCTTCGTCAGGGATGCGACCCGATGTCGCTCGCGTTGTACGGCGCGATGGTGGCGAATCCGACCTCCGTTGAGATGGACGCGGTGTTGACGATGACCCCGCCGCCTTGCGCAAGCATGCGCGGGATTTCGTATTTTATTCCCAGGAAGACACCGGCGGTGTTGGTACGCCAGACGTTCTCCAGATCGGCCAGGGTGTGTTCGGCGAGCGGGGCCGCCTTCGGACTTTCGATCCCCGCGTTGGCTACGGCGTTGTCCAACCGGCCCTATCGGCGAACACAGCCCTCGACGAGCGCGCGCACTTCGGCTTCGTTGCGGACGTCCGCTCGATGAAACGTCGCGCCACCGCCGCTGACGCGGATACCATGCGCGACCTCCCGGCCGAGCTATTCGCGACGGCCGCAGAAGTACCCCTTCGCGCCCTTCACCGACATCGCGCTTGCCGTGGCGGCGCCGATATCCGACGTAGCTTCGGTGATCAACACGATCTTACCGTCGAACCGCCCCCTCCGCGGTGATGCAGCGGAAGCTGCGCCGACCGGGCCAAGGGTGCCGGCGGCGAGCCCCAGCGCGCCCGCGGCGAGTACACGACGTCGTGATGTGAATCCGTCACTCATGGCTCAGTCCTGTTCCAGGCGATCGGGGATCCGCGCGAGCGGGTAGTGCCGCCAGAAGTACTGGTCCGCCGCGTGCTGGTCCCCGGCGAAGTTGACGGCCTCGGCGATCTTCCGATCACGGATGCGGTAGGCCAGCGCCCACGTGATGTCCAGACCGGCCGGAGTGGTGCTCCACCCACGATGGAGGTCGACCACCCAATCGCCGTCCGCGGCCAGATACAGGATTTCGGCCCGAAAACCGGATCGTCCGAGCTGCTCGAAGAAGGCGATCACCTCGTCCGGACCCGTCTTCACTCCCGCGAGCGGGTGATGCCCTGGAATCGTCCATCGGATGTCGGCCGCGAAGAACCGCCTCAGCGCGTCAAGATCACCAGTACCGTAGGCTTGGTAGTATCGGCGGACCAGGGTCACGTTCGGGTGTTCACGCGCCCGTTCCGGCGCGGCGGAGGCCGTCCCACCGGTCAGCGATCCAGCCAGGAGCGCGGCGACCCCTATACCGCCCGCGCGCAGGACTGACGCCCTGTCGAGAGGTGTGCTTCGGTTTTCCACAGTCTGTTCCTTCCGGAGTGGCACTTCCCCAAGGCAAGCACCAGTACTCCAGAAGGTCCAATACTCGCCTTCATACGTTTGGGACATCGCAGGAGAACCAGGTGCGGGCTCAGCTCCACGCGGATGACCGTGTGCGGCTGGGACGCCGTGAGTCGCTACCGAGCGTGAGCCGAAGCCGGCGTGAAGTCGTCGCACCTGTTCCCCGACGGTCTGCCATTCGTCACCCTTCGGAGCGCGCCAGGATCACCTCCGTCCGCGGCACGGCATGTTCTGGGGACAATGCTGCATTCTCTCGGCCGATCACGTTCTGAAATACCGGAGGGGCTCGACGAGCGCGCACCCCTCTTCCGCACGACCACGACCGGACGGCGGATGTTGATCCTGCTGGACGACGCGGAGACCTACACCCAGGTGGCTCCGCTGCTACCCGGCCCTGGAAAATCAGTCATCATCACGAGCAAGAACAAGTTACGGGGCCTTGCCGTGGCCTACAGTGGAGAACGCATCGCGATGGACGTGCTCATGCATGACGAAGCGATGGAACTCTTCGGAAAATTCGTGGACTCCGAACGCGTCGAGACGGAACGGGCTGACATGGCCTCCATTGTCGGGTATTGCGGATACCTTCCGCTGTCTTTGGCCACCATCGCGGAATACGTCAGAGATAACGCGACCATGCGGCAATTCGTCCAGAGGCTGGCTCCAGGTGTCCGGCCTCGATGAAGGCCTCTGCCGCAGCCGGTCTGCCGAATCGTCGTTACGCAGCCCACCCGTCGGCTGAACACGCGGGTGATGGGCAGGAGTGCGTCCCGTCCATCACCCGCGCTTCCGCCTGAGTCAGACGGGTTCTTCAGACGCTGGACGACGTAAGCACCAATGCACCCCTTCGCCACAAAGGACGGCACCACAACCGTCACCCTCGTGTCCAGTGTGAGCATCTCGATTAAAGACTCGCGCCCTCCGCGACCTTCAGGATCATCGCGCCCATATTCCGATCACAGCGACTTCTATCGAAGCTCAGTACTCACGGTTCCGCATCTTACACCCCCCATCTTGACTACGCACCCGCGCAATGTAAACGCGCGAAGTCACTCGACGAGTTTTGCCGACGCCATACCGTCGCGCAAGAAGATGACAATGCGAAAAGGCGATCGGCAATACCGTTCGAGCTATAGACGCTCGCCGCGTCAGGGATCCTCGCCAGGTCCAGGCTGAAGAAGTTCCACATCGTGCTGATTTGCGACCTGCGTCTGAGGTAGGGCGGTGGTCGCCGGAATCCGGCGACTGCGGACGCCGGTGTGACAGTCGAGCGGCCGACGCCGCGAGCGTCACCAGTGCGGCCACCCTGACGCGAACGAACACGCGGTGTGCCCCCTGGCCAGGGAAACAGAGGAAAGACACCCACCCTCAAGGCTTCTCGCCATACGCTGGACGTACAGATCACCGATCAAAGGAGGCACGAGATGGACATCGACACCCGTGTGCTCCGGTATTTCGCCGCGGTCGCCGAGGAACTCAACTTCACCAGAGCCGCCGAGCGACTATACGTGACCCAGCCGTCGCTGAGCAGGCAGATCCGGCAACTCGAGTCCGACCTCGGCGTCACGTTGTTCACCAGGACAAGCCGGGAGGTGCTCCTCACCGCGGCCGGCGAAACGCTGATGCCGCTGGCCACGGCGCTCGTCTCCGATTGGCAAGCCGTGCAACGAACGGTGCGCGGAGTAGCCGCGTTAGAAGGACGTGTGCTGCGAATCGGATTCGAAGCATCCGGGGCGGGACCTCTCACAAACAGGGCTCGTGCGCGCTTCGCCCAGCGCCTTCCGGATGTCGTCATCGAACCCAAGCGGTTCGACTGGGGCGGCGAGGTCGCAGCGGTTCGAGACGGCCTCGTCGACGCGGCATTCATCTGGCTGCCCGCCGACACCAACGGCCTGCACACCGAGGTCGTCGCGCTGGAGCAGCGCATGGTGGGGCTCGCCGCCGACCATCGGTTGGCGAAGCGGAGGAGCGTGACCATCAAGCACCTGCAGACCGAACCCATCATGTGGACGAGCAAGGCACCGAAACCTTGGGTGGACTGGTGGGCGGTGAACCCTCGTCCAGATGGCTCGGAACCGGTGTGGGGACCGCAGAACGATAACGTCGAGGAGATGCTCGAGCAGGTCGCGGGTGGTTTGGCAATCTGCATCGGACCGTCATCGATGGCCACCTATTACGCCCGACCGGACCTCGTCTGGCTACCGATCACCGACATCGAGCCCCTGCGCATCGCGATCGCCTATCCCTTGTCGAGCACCAATCCTCTGGTCGCCGCCTTCGCCGCGGCGGTAAGAGAGATGTCCCGGTCACGCCTTTGAGATCGGGTCGCATTGCCTGTCCCGGCTGCCACATCACAGCAAGCGGCGCCCTTCCACACGACCTTCAATCCTGAGAAGAATCCCCTCGTAAGCATCCGGGTCCTTTGAGTAAGGGGTGGCTTCTCGTCCGTCGAGGACGCAGCACGAAGCTCCGGCGAGATACCAGGAGACCCTTGGCGATGACAGATCCACTACCCAGAGAGCATCGATTGGCGGGATGGCGTGGCCGAGAGCAGGTGTTGACAAATTAAACGAGCGCTCGTTTAATTATGGCATGGTGAACGATCGCAACCCGGCGACCCCCGCCGCCCGTCGCCCCGGCCGGCCGCCGAAGAGTGACAGTGCCACGACGCGAGATCGCTTACTGGACGTCGCACTGGAATTGTTCGCGCGACAGGGTTTCGCGGCCACTACGGTCCGCCAGATCGGTGCGGCGGCCGGCATCAGCGATACCGCCCTCTACGGCCACTTCCCCGGAAAGCAGGCCCTGTATGACGCGTTGTTCAACCAGGCCGGACCAGTAAGTGCCGGGACTCCAGTACTCGATCCCGACGAGGTAGCTGCGGCTGAGCCACAGGCGGCTATTCGCGGCCTGGTCGAGCAGGCGTGGGCGGAGTGGTCCAGCCCGCGAGCGCGGCAATTTCTCGACGTGATGCTGCGCGACGGGGCTGAGGCCACTGGCCCGGCCGACCTCAGTGCCGCGATCGAACTGACCCGCGATCAGTTGCAGGTGCCGTTCCGGCGGTGGCAGGAACGCGGCCTGGTACGTACCGATCTGCCACCCCGCCAGCTGGTGTGGGAATTGTTCGCACCACTACAGGTTCCGCGCATCCTGTACCTCCGCGGCGACGTGACCGACGCCGATCTCGCCACTGCACGCCAAGCGGTCGACGACCACCTGAACTTCTTCCTGGCCTCGATCATGTCTACCGAAAGGACTTCCTGATGATTCCCGTCGCACCCGAAATGACCGAACGCCCGGCGGACTTCGTCGCGCCGAACCTGAGCCCGGTCGGCCTGGAACTGCACCCAGTGGAACTGGGTGAGGGTGTACACGCTCTGATGGCCAACGAAGCACCCAAGGACAACAACGGTCTCATCATCGGCAAAAAAGCCGCGTTGATCATCGATTCTGGAGTTACTCCTCGCATCGGACGGCACATCCAGGACATCGCCGCCGGCCTCACCGACACACCGATCCGCTACCTGGTCAACACCACCTACCACGGAGATCACACCTTCGGGAACACCGCCTTCGACGCCGGCGTCCGAGTCATCTCGTCACGGATGAACAAAGCCGCGATGTCCGATCTCGCGGCGGAGAAGAACATCCGCTCCGAAAGCATGTACGGCGCCGAGAAGAGCCTCGACGACGTGGTCTCGTGGCGGCTACCGGACGTGACGTTCGACCGGTATTGCGAGATCGACCTCGGCGGCCGGATAGTGCAGTTGTGGCACTTCGGCTCCGCTAACGGCCCCGGGGACACTCTCGTGCACGTTCCGGACGCGAAAGTTACCTGGACCGGGAACTTCATCTCGCCGGGCATGCCGCCGATGATGCTGATCGGTGATCCCGTGGCCTACCTGCGCACCGTGCGTGCCATGCGAGCCACCCTCACCACCGACACCCTGGTGCCCGGGCACGCCTTCATCGGTGAGGCAGAGCCCAGTATCTCCATCCTCCTCGGCTACTTGGAGAACCTAACCACCGCCGTGCACCGCGGCCGGGAGGCGGGCCGCCCCGTCGAGGCTTTGTACGAAGAGCTTCCGATGTGGGGCATCACCACGCCTGCAGGTGCCCCCGAGCAGATCAGAGCCGTACTGCGCTCACTGCACCGGCTCAACATCCTCACCACCTACCGCTGGATGGACGGCCAGCGCCTGCGGGCCGCCTGATGCCGATGCGCGTCATCGAGTTGGTCCTCCCCAGAAAGTCATCGTGGCGTACGACTGGTGATCGAAGACGCGATACTCACGGTGCCAAGTCAAACGTGCAGGCGGCCGTCGCCGACCACCGACTGCACGTTTGACTCAGGAGAAGAGGGTATCGAACGACCCGACATGCTGCTGGGCATCGTGTTCGCCGTCTTGGGTATTTCGGTAGGAGTAATGGTTCTCGCAAAGGCTCTCAGCGAGCCTAGAGACCGCATTCCTTTGTTACACCACTACCCCAGCGAACAACCCTATCCTCGTGATAAGGGGAAATGAGGATACCGAGGGAAATCGCCGAGGAAGCTGAGGATCGGCGACTGTGCACAGTAGACCAGGCTGCGGCAGGCACTCTACAGGTCTTCCTTGATTCATCTTCATCGTCGACTATGCAGCTGTTCGGTCGACTTGCACAACCGGAACACTCCTCATTCTTGAGCATGAGCACCTGGCTACGTCGCCGTTGCCGAGCCGACTAGGGTTTCCATCACGGGCCGCGATCTCGTCGAAGCCGGCGCGCCCGATCGGGGCCTTGATCGCGATGTACGCCGGCGTCTGCAACGAAGCTCCTGGGTTCGATCCGAATCGATGGGTCCTCACCCGAGAAGTCGATCAAGGCTGAAAGTTACGCCTGTTGCCGGAAACCTTGTTCCTCGGCGAGCAGCCCATCCTCGATCCGCCTGATGTTCACGGAGATGGGGTGCTGGGTAAGCCACCCAGCACCCCATCCTTGTCGACCCTGTCAGCCAGCCGAGCCAACCCTTCCGGTCAGCTAACGGCCTTGCGCGCGTTGATAAGGCCCTTGCCGAAGAAGCCCGCACCGGTGCTGCCGCCCTCGCAGACCGCACGGTGTGTGCCCTTCCCGTCAGGGTCATGTACTCCGCCAGCAGGACAGGGCAACACTTGGGTGCCTGCGGCCAGAGCCACCACCAGCTCATTTGCTCTCATGCCGGGATTGCGACTTTTCAGCAGAGCCAGGACCCCTGCCACGTGGGGTGAGGCCATCGACGTTCCCTGGAAGTAGCCGTATTGGCCACCGGGAAGAGTCGACAAGACCCGTCCGTTCGCGTCCGGAGTCGCCGGGGTCTGGAATTGGGCGTCTCCTCCAGGAGCCGAGAAGTCCGCGACCCCGAGGCCGTGATTCGACCGGTGGTAGCGGCTCTTGAACGCGCCGACCGACGAGACCCCTACTACTTCAGTGTCTTCGGCCGGAAGGAGCTTGCAGGATGAGTCCGCAGTACGAGTCTGAGTCGGACCCCCGTTGTTCGGGCTCAGCTTGTCGACCACATCGTGGGCAAGATCCCAGTTCTCGTTACCCAGAGCGCTCACCGCGACCATGTTCCCGGCCCTCGTGCTGAACGAGATTGCCCGGCGAATGGCTTCGGCTACCGCCTTCTGGTCAGGGTTGCTGGAACACCAGAAGTACCACGGGTCGATCGACAACGAGGTGTTCGCGACCTGCACGCCGTGCTTCGCGGCCCAGATGTAGCCGCAGATCGCCGCCTCGGGATAAATGAATCCTTCCGCTCCCCCTACCTTGATGGCGGCGACGCGGACATTCGGGGCGACACCGGCGACACCGATACCGTTCCTTGCGGCCGCCACGATCCCGGCCACATGAGTGCCGTGGCCGATCTCATCCTGCCAAGAAGCCTCAGCTGTGTTTGGAATCCCCTCCATGCAGCTCACCGATGCACCCTTGTCCACATTGGCGGCCAGGTCCGGGTGGTCGGAGTCAATACCACTGTCCAAGATTCCAACGAGCACATTTCTGCTGCCCGTGTTGATCTCATTGGCCTTGTCTGCACCGATCAGCTTCATGTTCCATTGATTTGCGGCCAAAGGGTCGGCGGCGGCACTCCCGGTCACTTTCGGAGGAGACGCACTCTCTGGACGGATTATTGGCGCCCCCATCCGCGTTGCGACCCGCCCGCTCGCCCCCGATCCAACCAGGTTCCTGGTCGCGCCCACACCTGCGACACCAGTTCGCTTCCGCACTTTGGCGGCGAAGTCCTTGTTCTGGGATCGGGCGAAGATCACCCCGATCTCCGGCAACATTCGCACGACCGTGCCTTGGTTGGCCAGCACGGCCTCTTCGGCGAGATCGAGTGCAACATAGGGCTTGGGCGCCACTACCACGAAGTGCGCGCCTTCCCCCGCGACAGGGGCGGCCTGCGACGCATCAGCAGAAGGCACCGCGGTCAAGACGAGACCGCCGGCAATCGTTCCGACAGCGGCAATGAATCGAATTTTTCTCCTTGAACGTAGACTGGGCATACAAATACAGACCTCCATTATGTTTTGAGAAGCACTCAATGAGAAACAAGCCCAGCTAGCGCGTATTGAGTTCGACACCACTGCGGTATGCGCCATGGCCACTCACGACCGACCGTTCCGGCCACTACCCGACCGGCCATGCCTCACGTGGACTCTCCGACCAACGCTGAAACCTGCGTGTCGCCCCGCACCACATGGGCGTCGGGCAGCATGCTCTGCCGGGCCGACCTTGTCGATCGTCTGGTGCGAGCGATCAAATCCACCCCAGTCACCACTCAAGAGCATTGAGACGTCGAATCGACACAGGCTGGCTCTTACAGGGTCGCGCAGTCGACTCGCCTAACTTCAACTCGTCGGTGAGCATAAGGAATGAATTCATGATAGTCGTGCTACAACGGTACCTTCCGGGATTTCAGCCAAATACTCACCGAGATACAGAGAAGCGGCGCCGCCTTGACGCCGCGTCCCCGCTGGAAGGTACTAGCTTTTGTTATCGTGCGGTCACCAGTCCCTGCTACGCATGACACCTCCCCGAGGATGGGTTCACCGGCACACTTCACTAAATCTAAAGTTATTCCACCGGATGCGACACCCCGCCGAACGATCCTGCCCAGACGTGGACGTTACCGTCCAATCCAGTTGACTGCTCTTTTATCTTTCCGCAAATTCAGAGCTCGATCAAGAGTGCGATGATGCTAAAGATTTTTGGTCGATAACGCATCGTTTATCAACCGCGAACACATCAAGGCAACCGGAACCCTGCCTTCGTCGAAGGCATGGACCTCTTCCGCCCGGTAGCGGTACGTGTCGTGACCACGAACGCGCGGACGGTGATCGACACCACGAGCGTCAAGTCTGCCCAGGACCCGACTGCGCCGGGAAGGCCCCTGTTTGGACTCGATACAACCTCCGGACGAATTCCTGGGCCACGCACCGCGTGGTCGGCCAGAGTCCTCGCTGGGGTGGCGAGTACCTGATCTCCACCGACCCAGCCCACTGCACCACCGTTCGCCCTTGATGTCTGGTGCCGACAGCCACGCACCAACAAGTACGAGAGAAAGCCAGCTCGCTTCGCACGACGACACCTTTGAGATCACAGGACTCGCGGACTATCGAGGGGAACCCCTAGTCGGTACAGGTTGAGATACAGCGGACAGCGATGGCTGTACTCATCTCGTTCCCCGGGCCGGAGATCATGCCGGTGATGAGCTTGTCCAGATCTTCCCGCACTCCGCAACCGGAGAACGGCGGAATGTCGAAACCGTTCTTGAGAGTGTAGGTGGCGCCGCGTCCTGCAGTCCGACCAGGCCTTTAATCTTGATGATCAGCGGGCTTTCGTCTTGCAGTTCGGTCCGACATCGAGGAATTTGCCGTCAACCTTGGTCTCGCTAAGCCGGATTGTGAGCCGCAGAGTCAGGTCTACAATTACCGAAAAGTACTTCTTGCCGTCGGGGAACGGACGCGAAGCTACTTCGCCAGCATCCCCCGGGTCTTTCAACAGTGAACCACCCTGATCTCCTTCGGGGAGCAACTCCACAGTACTGGTCACCGGCATGAACCCAAACATCACGAAGTATGCGTTCGCGGTCTTTGGCAGCGTGATCGAGCCCGTCAGGGTTTTGTTCACCGCGTCAATCGTACTGTCGTAACGCCCTTCGCCAGTAGCCAGGTTCGAGCGGAGCTTCGCGATGCGCGAAACCGTGTTGCGAACGTAGTGTGACGCAGTCAGGCCGGCGGACGCGGCGTCCACGGGGTTCGGCGCCGCCAACACATCAGCACTGGGTCCGGTAGGTGCGGCGGAGGCAGAGCTCAACGACACAACGCCGTGGGCAAGCATCACAACGACAGCCAGCCAGCGGGAACCGCGTCGAGTCGCCAGAGACATGGCCACCGTCCTTGATTGGCTTGACAAGATGAGAAGACGCACCGATGCACGGCGCAACAGGAACTTACTCGGCAGAACTTCTGCGATGCAAGTATCCGAGGGACCATTTAGGCCTACTGCTCCGACTCGCTGTCACAATTACCATCGCTGTTCGGCGATTTACTGTGCGACCTCGCATGCACATGACAAGTGCCACACGCGTGACGCTATAGCCGCGAGCACGACTTCCGTCCACGCGCGTTGGTTGCACGAGCCCGATCAGTCTAGATGCGAATTTTGGCAGAACATTCGCGGAGTTCCTGCTGGCTTAAAACGATATACAACAGGTTATCGAATGCCACGCATGACCAATAGGGTGGGTCCCGACGATCAGGAGGCGGGGTACCGCTTCCCGCGGATCCGTAGAGCCTCGGGCATATGCCACGCCAGCTTCGACGAGGGTCCGAGGAACCAGACGAAACGGAAGGCAGTGGAAGCCGACTCTCGCCATATTCCGACCTGTCGGTGAGCCGGTCTGGTCGCCGGGCGCCATGCCAACGATCCCAGTTCCCTATCCCCCGTATAAGCGCTCATGTACAACCCCGACCGACGTGTCAGGGTTATCCGGTCGGGGAGCCAGCCCCTGGCGTTCGTCCCGTAGCCGGGCGATCAGGTTCAACTCGGCGAGAACGATGGAGTGCTGTTGTGCATGGCCACCTCGCCCAAACCACACTTCGACCTCACGAAGAAGCTTCTCCGCTGCGGCCAGGTCCCCCGTGCGGAGACAGATTTGCCCCAGTCCGGTCATCGCGATAGCTTCCGCGGGCTTGAAACTGTGGTCTGCGGCGAGTTTCCTCGCCGCCTCAAAATGCTTTCGGGCGACGTCATAGTCCTGCCGGGTCAGCGCTAGCTTGCCGAGGCCAGAATGCCGGTCTGCGGCTTCGGCCCACATACCAAGCTGGTCGGCCAACGCGAGGCCGTCGCGGTGTAACCGTTCGGCGGCGACATGGTCGCCGCCGTACTCAGCGAGTACGGCGCGAGGGTAGATGGTGAGGAGCTCACCACCACGGTCGCCCAGTCCACGAAATCCTGCGAGTGCCTCCTCGGCGGCGACGGCCGCTGAGGTCCTGTCTCCTCGGAGGATGGCGTGGTGAGCGCGCAGGCTCGCGCACACGGCCATACCCCAGGCATCTCCGAGCGACCGAAAACCCGCGGAGGACTTCTCCGTCAGGTCCTCGCTGACGTCAACGTCGCCCGCATGCAGCAGGACGTAGCCAAGGAACCACTGCGCCATCGACAGTCCGGTCAGGTCACCAGCGTCGTCGAATTGCGCTAGGGCAGTTCTGGTATGACTAGCCCGGTCGGGTTCACTGTCGAGCAGAATAGCGAGTCCTGTCTGCCAGCACTTCGCCCGCGCGTACAGCATCTGCGATGCGGCGCCTGGAGCGGCCAGTGCCCGCCTGGCCCAGCGAGCAGCCTGCTGAACCCTGCCACGTAGCAGCAAATACCACGTGAGAGCGTCCAGCAGCCGCAGCGCGATGTCCGACGCGCTGTCGTCGGCAGTGGTCGCCAACGCCGAATGGAAGTTGCCGACCTCGACATCGAGGCGTTCGAGGCTCGAGCGCTGCCGCGGGCCGAACAACCCAGGTGCGAGCTCTTCGGCCAAGTCCACATAGTACCGAGCATGCTTGCCGCGGAACGTGTCCGTCTCCTTGGCTTCCGCCAAGCGCGTACGTGCGTAGGCCGCGACCGTCATCAGCAATCCGTATCGGCAGCTTTCGCTGACGACGACCATTGAGCGGTCGACCAACCTCGCCAAGATCGCCGCCACATCACGACGATCAATGGTCTCATCAGAGCAAATCTCCTCCACCGCTTCCAGGCTTCCGCCGTCCAGGACGGCGAGTCGTCGCAGGACGATTCGCTCCGGCTCGGTCAGCAGCTCCCAGCTCCAGTCGAGCAAGGCGGGCAGTGTGCGCTGCCGGGCGGGAGCGCCGTGATTGCCACCGGACAGCAAATGGAACCGATCGTCCAGCCGCGCTACGAGCTCGGGTAGCCCTAACGCCCTCATCTTGGCTGCGGCCAGCTCCAAGGCAAGCGGAAGACCGTCCAGCGACCGGACGAGATCGGCTACCTCGCCGGCGTTCGAGGAGTCCACCGTGAAGGTGGAGCGAGCTTCGACGGCACGGGTCGAGAACAGTCGGACCGCGCTGGACTGCCGCACTTTGTCGGCTTCGGCGCCGACTTCTGGCAGATCCAGCGAAGGCACCGCCTGAAGGATCTCGCCGGGTATGTCCAGGGGTGCTCGGCTTGTCGCCAGCACCTTCAGACCGGGCGCCGCTGCAAGAAGGGTCCGCACCAGCCCCGCGACGGGTTCGGTCGCATGCTCGCAATTGTCGAGCAACAACAGCACCGACCGGTCCCGCAAGAACGCGGAAAGCCGTTCGACGTGCGCAGTTGGCGCAGCTGGAGGCAGTCCCCCGAGCATGGTGTTCTCACGGAGTCCGAACACCCTCATCACGGCTTCGGCGATTTCGTCGCCGGACCGAGTTCCGGCCAGCTCTACCAGCCACATTCCATCGGAAAACGCGTCAGCCAGGAGGTCCGCGACAGCGAAACCCAGGCGTGTCTTTCCCACGCCTCCGGGCCCGGTGAGGGTTACCAGTCGCGCGTTGCGGACCACCTCGGCGACGTCAGTGATCATCCGGTCTCGGCCGATCAACGCGGTGACCTGCGCTGGCAAATTCGTCCGCAGGCGGGAGGGTGGCGTGTCGAGGGTGGGGTCCCTGGTCAAGATCGCGTGCTGGAGGGCGATCAACTCCGGACTGGGATCGAGACCGTGTTCCTCGGCCAGAGCACGGCGAAAGGCGGCATAGCTCGCCAGTGCATCGCCTTGACGTCCGTCGCGGTACAGGGCACGGACATGCGCCGCTCGGAGTCGTTCACGATGCGGATACCGGTGAATCCAACCTGCCAACTCGGCAACCAGCCCGCTGTGCTCACCGAGATCGAGCCTAGTCTCGACGAGTTCCTCGACGGCGAGCAGCCTTAGCTGGCCCAAGCGCTCCGCTGTCGGCTGCGCGAACGCCTCATCGGCGAATTCCATCAGGGCATCACCTCGCCAAAGAGCCAGCCCTTCGCTGAGCAGATGCCTGCGCGGGAGCGGGTCGTGGACATTTCGCGCCTCGCTGAGCAGCTGCTGGAAGCGAATGGCGTCGATCGTGTCGGCAGGCGTGTCCAGCCGGTATCCAGCACCGGTCAGCTCGATCGTTGAGGATCCCAGAAGGCGACGGAGTCGGGAAACCCTGACTTGTAGGGCATTCGTCGGATGCGCGGGCAGCGAATCCGGCCAGAGGTCGGCGATCAAGCGCTCGACGGGAACCGCGACGCCCTCGTTCGCCAACAGTACGGCCAGTAGCGACCGTAGGTCAGCACCCTGGGGTGTGACGGGGACCCCGTCCTCCCGCCACACCGTCAACGGTCCCAGCACACCGAATCGCACTCGCCCACAGTACTGAGCGACGGTGGCGCGCGCTGGAAAGTTCATTGGAAGCCCTCAGACAGCGGGAGAGGTACCTTCTCGACGCGATCGCCCACAGTATGGGCTTCAAGCAGCGATTCCCAGCGGCACTTACATGTTCGCCGCGGGCACCGGCGGCTCGCCATCGCCGGACTTCTGCCGCAGATCGCGGCTGAACTCGATGTCGGATCACAGCTGTCGGTCAGCTGGTCGCCCTGTTCGCGCTGGCCAGCGCCGGTACTGGGCGCGATCACAGCGGGATCGACCAGGGACGCGCACTCATACAGGAGCTGGCGACCTCCGTCGGCAGCAGTGGACTCACCGCCGTCGGTCTCGCGATTGTCGGCGTCACCACCGTGACAGTCTGTCCTTAGCGGACACAGGCGCACTACAGCTACCTTGGTCCGGTGCTGGCGCGGGCCCACCCCACTTGGCTCGACGACCTCACATACGGTGATGCTGCCGTCCTGAGTGCGGGTGACATGGGGAACACTGCCGTCGCCGGAGGAATTACGAGCCGGTTTTGCCTGAACGAGTCGTGCACGCCGAGCTGGCCGTAGCCGCAGTCATGAAGAATACGAACCTCCTGTTTGTCGAGCAGCCCGCCTTATTTTCGTCAGGGCACCTACGTGGAGCCGTGGCTATGTCCTTGCCAATAGTGCTTCCACAGAGCCGGTGGGTCGCCCAAGCTCCCAGCTTGACGGCGGCCCTGCTGGGCTTGGAATAACTCGGTGATCCACCTCGGCGGGAGGGGTAGGGCAGGCTCCTCGCCGGTGTGGTGGGCATCTCAGTCATGCCAACCACCGGGAGAATACGAAAGAGGGCCGTTTTCGGCGGTTCATGCTCAGCCTTCGCACCTTTACGGGGGCAAATCCAGTGGTCAGCACGCACTACTGAGTCATGGTCACCATACTGTAAGTCACATCCTGAGCAGCTGACTCTATTTCCTGATGGTCGGCGGGCACACGACCGAAAAACCCCTTGTTATAACCGTCATATTGAACGCGAATCACCCTACTTCCGGCCCGGACGACGGCGATGGCGGTCGCGAGGTCAGAGCGCTGCCATAAGCCCTGCACCCCTGACGCCCCCGCTAGCGCAAGGGGCTGAGACCCAGCGAGTATTCTGGTCTCTACTATGTAATCTTGATCCGCAGCCGCCATATGGACATATTCTCGCACTCTTATGGACAGAGCGCGGTAACTCACCCCATTCGCCCCTTTGAGTGTATCGTAGTCACAAACAGTTAGGCGGACATCTTCGCCGCGCAGCGTATAGGACGTGGTCGGATTCGTGACACCGAGGCGATCGATTTGTTCGATTGAAAGTCGACACTCGGGAACGACCGGGATATTCGCGGGCGCACTCCCAACTGGTACGGAAACGTCGACAATACGGAGCACTGCGAAAACGACAAAGATAAGCAGCGCGATTACGGAAGCAATAACGGCGAAGACGAACCCGACACGACGTCTCGCCATTTGGCGATGGTACACGACACCTTTCCAAACGTCCGAGATCTAACAGAGATCGCTCCCAACACCGAGCGGCATACCCATGTTCCCTCGCCATGCGGAGGGCATGCAGCCGCGATTGCAGGAAATTCCCACAATGCTGCAGACTAACCAGATCAGGACATGCTGCGCGACAGCTTGCTTGCCGGTGCACCGATGGGATCAAGGAGGAACGGCGTCGCCGTTCCTTGAGGGGATCATACTCGTCAATTAGCGATTACCAATCCCTGTTCCGCATCGCACCTCCCCCACGGGACACCTCGGCCAGGCGCACCGCAAACGCAGTTCACCTTCGATGTTCCCCATATCGGCGACTCGATCAACCACAGCATCCTGAATGAACAATGTCTACCCAGGACCACTGCAGCCTCGCTTCAGGCAGTCACCCGCACACCCTGCCCAAGACGGAGTCGACGATCAAGAGTGAAGCGATGCAAAAAGTTGCCAACTGATGTCCGACTAGTTATCGAACTCTCTACTTGGTAGCGCTCAGCACTTTTTCCTCGCCACGCGTTGCGCGCGACACCGAGTCAAGGTTCAACGAAGTCATAGTTACGCGAAATCGATACGCCTACAGCAGATCTACAGTAGAATTGACGAATGATATCAGCTGGGCAACTTGCAACTTTCGCCGCACTGACCTTTCTTATGGTCATCATACCCGGACCGAGCGTACTGTTTACAATCAGCCGAGCTCTCACCGCTGGCCGGCGCGACGCGCTCCTCACCGTCGCCGGTAACGCAGCGGGGGTTTATACCCAGGTGGTGGCAGTAGCCTTCGGCCTCGGAGCGATCGTGAGTAGTTCGGCCGCGGCTTTTACCGCTATCAAGCTGGCCGGTGCGCTCTACCTGATTTACCTGGGCGTTCAGGCGCTGCGGAAACGCCGCAAGCTGACCGAGGTTTTCGCGTCGGAAGTACGTGCTACTCCGGGACATACCCTCTCCGTGCTGCGCGACGGTTTTGTGCTCGGATTCGCCAATCCGAAGTCAATTGTGTTCCTGGCCGCGATCCTGCCGCAGTTCGTCGACGCTCAGGCCGGGACCACATCCTCGCAGATGCTGTTGCTGGGTATCTGCCTGCCGATCACCGCACTCATCTGTGACAGCACCTGGGCGTTCATCGCCGGCCAAACCCGGACGTGGTTCGTCCGCTCGCCCAGGCGCCTGGAACTGCTCGGCGGCACGAGCGGTCTGACGATGATCGGCCTGGGCGCTTCTCTTGCCTTGAGCGACCGTCAAGGTTGAACTGCGTCCCTCCGGGGAGTATAGAGCCACTTCCGAAATTGGGATGCCGGAACGCCGCCGTCGTTTTCCTGCTTCAGACGAGACGAGACGGAGCATCGACACTCTCGAACAGACGGGTCCCCGCCGCCGACCAAATCCTTGTGATTTGGCCACCATCGATGTCCAGCTGATCTATTCCGCTCTTACCGACGCGATCGCCGTCATGTACGGCACGCCACCGAGCGCTCACTTGTCCGGTAGCGAGGTCAACGATTGGCGTGTCCTCCACTGTGAAGACAAGCCCAGGACGTGCTCTGCGCCAGGATCGAATGAAGGTGAGTACGTCATCGGGTCCGCGCAGTGCGTCCGCTCCGGGAAGGTCAGCAGCAAAGTGCACCCGAAAGCCAGGTGCGAGAATTTCCTGAGCGAGGCCATATTCACCGCTCCACAAAGCGGCCCACTGGTCGGCGAGTCGGCTACCGGTTGCCCTGACGACAGCTGGATCGAGGTGTTCGCTATTCATGACAGGTCCTTTCGGGGTGGCCCTTCGATGGCCACTGCCGTGGTCGTACGCGAAACGAAACAGTGATGCGGTGCTACCCACGTTGCCTCCGAGCCCACACCAGACAAAGCCGGGTGGCAGAACTGACGCTGCGCGAGGGCACGTTGCCTCCGTCGCTTGAGAAACACAATGGGTCGGGCAATGCATTTTGCCGGGAGACCGATGCAGCATGAGGTATCGTCGCTGGTCCGAGCCCGTGCTTGATCGTTCGTCATAGCAGTCCCTGCTTGAGACGCCCGGCCCTCGACCGTCTCGACGTGCCCGTGGTGCGGATCGGCATGCCTCCTGATCAGCCTGACGGGCGCTCCGCGGTGAACCCGTGACCTACCGTTTCGCCAGGTCCCCTCCGCGGCCGACGACCTTGTCGCGGCCAATGTCCAAGCACATCTTCGATGTCGTCGAAGCTGTGGCACCGGCGCACCAGATAGCCCAGCGTGGTTGGTTGAGACGTCGCGTTGTCGGTTTGGCCAGAGCGCTACTGGCGAGGTTCGCGAGACCGCCACCACGCCACAGCACGAGCTTTCGGCCAGCGAAAAGCCTGCGGTGCGCCCAACCGTGGAGCGTCCGAGAGAACGTCCCGGCGTGCACCAGCAGCCCCGCCAAGAGAGACCGTAGGCGGCGCCGGGCAATGTGGCGGATGAATCGTCCGCCTGTCATGCCGCTGGCGGCCCGAGCACACCCGATCGCACCCATCCTTCCTGGTGAGAGGGTCGCCTCGCGCTGGAAAGCGCGACGAAAGCATCTGGACAGCGGCCCGGGGCAGCCTTGATCTGATCGACCGCTGAACGAAAGAAGACCCACGGATATGGCAACCAGGAACGAACTGTTCGTAAGGCTCTTGCCGTTGGCGATAGCCATGTTCGCCGTCGGCACCGATGGTTTTGTCATAGCCGGCCTACTACCCCAGATCGCCGCGGACCTCGACGTCGGCGTCACGGCGGCAGGTCAACTAGTCACCGTGTTCGCTCTGGCGCTCGCCGTATCCGCGCCAGTTCTCGGTGCGGCTACCAGCGGAATGGATCGCCGCCGGGTGCTGGTGCTGGCGCTGGCGATCTTCATCCTGGGCAACGTGCTCACCGCAGTCGGCCCCGACTATACGACTGTGCTGAGCGCCCGGGTGCTGACCGCGATGGGCGCGGGTCTCATCGGTGCCGCCGCTTTCAGCGCCGCAGCGGCCATCGCGCCCGAACAGCGTCGCGGAAAAGCACTCGCCACCGTCATGGGCGGGCTCACCTTGGCCATCGCGTTCGGCCTGCCGGCGGGCACCCTCATCGGCGCGACCGAATGGCGCATCACCTTGTGGGCAGTAGCCGGACTCGGCCTTATCGCCGGAGTCGGCGTCATTGTCGCACTGCCGCCCCTTAATCTGCCCTCTGACCCGCTCCGCGCACGATTGGCACCTCTTGCGAAACCTCGGATCCTCGGCACACTTGCCGTTACCATCCTTACCTTGTCGGGTACGCATGTGCTCTACACCTATATCGGCCCGGCCATGATGGCGGCCACCGATGGTTCGGCCGGTGCGCTCACGACACTCCTGCTGTCGTGGGGAGTGGGCAACATGGCGGGGAACCTACTGGCCGGTCGCCTCGCGGACCGGTATCCACCCCAGCAGGTCGTCACCGCTGGACTAGGCGCGGCCGCAGTCTTGCTCGGCGTGAGCCCGTTGCTGACAAGCAATTTACCGCTGGCGATCGGCTGGGCGTTGGTGTGGGGAGTCTTCGTATCCCTGCCCGTCGTGCCGCAGCAGAGCAGGCTCGTCGCCCAGGCGCCGAGTTCGTCGGCCATCCTGCTCGGCTTGAACAACTCGGCGATCTATGTTGGTGTCGCTCTCGGCGGCGCGCTGGGCGGCCTGAGCCAATACCAGCTGACGCCCGATCTCCTAGGCCTGGCAGCGGCGGCAGTAACTGTTCTGGGTTTCCTCCTCAATCTGCTTACCCGCCGAAAAGCTTCCACCCCTCACTCGGCGGCCCAGCCTTACGAGGATCGAGGATCACCCTTCGGCCCGCTGCCCCGTTGACTCGGTCAAGCCGCGACAGGATATCGGTCGATATGTTCCAAACTTCCGCACTGAGCATGTCCGGTTTCTTGGGTGGGCAGATGGCGACGGGCCGTCGATGTCGCCGATGAAGTTGCCGGCGTACTTCCCGTACCGGCGGTGATGCCCTCATCAGCGTTCGAGGCGATCCCGATCGGACCAGTGGCCATAGCAAGCGCCCCCAGCGTCCGTCGCCCATCTCGGTGACATAGGCGGCGGGTACCTCCGGCACCACAGCCCGACCAAAAGCGAGACCATGACTGAGCACTCGCAACTCGGCATGTCCCCAGATTGGATGGACCGCAAGCAAGCAGGGCACGAGTAGCCGCGGCGGACCACTGCTTCCTGCAGAGACCAAGACACCTGATGCCCGGTGACTACGGCCGCAAAATCAGGGACAACCGCCCGTAGTCACCAACGTCGTTCAAGTGCGGCACCGCTCGAGGTGCGCCAATTGTGCTCACCGAGCTTTTTCTGGCCCCCTAAAGGTAAAGTGAAGCGCGTGTCACGTTACACAGATCCCGGACGCGGAAGCTTTCCCTTATGACGACAGTCTCGGTCACGGCTCATGTCCACAAAGGAGAGGTTAGCGAAGGAGTACGGAAAATTCGTTTCCATCGGGATCCGCCATATCCACCCGACCGGTCTCCGCGATGGCGAGGCGGGTCGCACCGAGCGAGACGAGTCGCTCGACTTCCGAGAGGGTGCCACCCAGCTCGAAACGCAGCCTGTTCTTCCCCGTCTTCGGATCAAACGGCGGGCCGCCCCAGGTGAACTTCGGGCCACCGTGTGGCGAGCGGATCGCGGTCTCCAAGTCACGATCCCACACCAGTGGCCAGTCGAGCGCCTTGCTCCAGAAGTACCCGACCTCCTGCGAGCCGTCGCAGGCGAGCGCGCCGACGAAACCACACTCGGCTAGGAAGTTGTTCCCTGGTTCGATAACGCAGAATTCATTGCCTTCAGGATCGGCGAGCACCGCATGCTGCGCCCCTGATCCCTGGCCAATGTCGATATGCCGCGCGCCGAGATCCAGCGCCTTCGCGACAGTGTTCCGCTGATCTTCGAGAGACTCGCTCGTCAGATCAAAGTGGGCCTGGTTCTTACGGGACTTCCGCTCTCCTGATGCGGTGAATCGGAGCCGGAAACCCGTGTCGTCGCTCGGGAACAGGGTCTCGCCGTCCACTTCCCAAGACAGAAGGCCAGCCCAGAAACGTACCAGAACGGGCGGGTCGTTCGCGTCGAAACAGATCGCATGCAAGGTCGAGGTCATAAGCGATGTTAGAAATATCGGAGAGTGCGCGCAACCGCTTTTAGTCTCTTGAGTGCTGAGTGTCCGACAACTTCCTCACGCCATCAGCGTCGACGACGAAGACGAACTGGGTTAGCTCGACCTTGTCGGCTACCGACCCCTGCGTGTACGAGACACGCCTTTCTGAAGCGACTGGACGACGATGACGAATGGAGTGGAACTGAGTGTCGCCGGGCGAAGGCCATCGAGGATGATGCACAGGTTTCGGCGCCATTGGTCGTTCTCGGTTCGAGCTTCTGGCCGGGCCACCTGGTGCGCAGGGCCTTGAGGAGGTCGAGGAACTCGGCGTGGCGTGGCGTTTGCGGCGCCGGATCCGGTAGTGGATCTTTCCGGTGGCCAGGTCGAGTGCTGCGAGCAGGTGCCTCACGCCCGTGCCGGCGGTTGTAGGTCGCCCGCAATCGCCGCGGTGACCCGACCTGACGCCAGGCCTTGCCTGTTGCGCGGCATCAGGTTCAGTGGCCCGAACTCGTCCACGCAGATCACCCGGCCGTCGTCGGGTGGGTGGTCGTAGAGGTCCAGGATCCGGTGCATCTTCGCCAGGAAGTCCGGGTCGGTAGAGGCTTTCCAGGTGGAGGTGGTCTGGCACGACACGCCGCCGGTGTGGAGGATGCGGCGCAGGTCTCCCGGCTGATCGCCAGCACGGTGCCGCGGTCGAGCAGGTGGTCGCGCAGCTTCGACAGCGACCAGGTCTTGAACGCGGTGATGCCCCAGGAGGCGGGGGACGTCCGGGCGCGCTCGTTGAACGCGTGGATCACATCACGGACATGATCGGCGCTGACCTGCATCAACGACGTGATGTCCGGGGCGACGCGACCGCACCGGATCCTTCGCGGTCCGCCCGATCCGGGCCGGCTTCCGGTCCTCCTCCATCGACCCCAGACTGCCTTCCGGTTCAAACCCGGTGAGGGCGACAGCTTCTTGCTGACAAGGAGCCGAACCCTGACCTCAGGGTTGCTGACGCTAAACAGTACATGTTACCGTCAGCAGGTGAATGAAGCGGAGTTCCCCATCCTCGGCACCGAGCCGATCGTGGTGGAGTTCGCGAACACGCTGTACGGGGCTGACCGGCACGACTTCCTGTCCACCGCAGCGTCGATCAATCACTGGTTCGCCCAGATGTCGCCTTCCCTCGCTTCAGCCGAAGTTTTCTGTCGCACCGCGGCCGAGTCTGATCGAGTTCGGCGGTTACGCGATCACGTGCACAAGCTGTTCGACGCGGCCACAACCGGGGCAGTACCGGCGTCCGAGGCTGTCGCCGTCGTCAACGATTTCGCCGCCGCGGCACCGCCCGCGCTTACTCTCGCCTGGTCATCGGATGGCACCCGCCGAGCGGACTGGGTCGGCACGGCCGTCGGCATCAGCGCGGTACTGGCCAAGATGGCTACCACGGCCGTGGAACTGCTCACCACCCCTGCGATGGGTGAGATCACTCGCTGCTCCGGGCCGGGCTGCACCCTGCTGTTCGTCCGAACGCACGCGCGCCGGCGCTTTTGTCATCCCTCTTGCGGACACCGCGACCGGCAAGCCCGCTACTACCGTCGTCACCACAGAGGAGTTGGCCCGTGATCTCCTGGCGAAGACTGAACTCCGAAGATCTCCCGATGCTGAGCCAGTGGCTCGCCGAACCCCATGTCGCGCGGTGGTGGAACCACGACACGGATCCCGCATCCGTCGAACGCGACTTCGGTCCCGCCATGCGAGGTGAGGAACCCTCGGAGGACTTCGTGGCACTGCTTGACGACGAGCCCGTCGGCCTGATCCAACGGTCTCGCCTGGCCGACTACCCCGAGTACCTGGCGGAGTTCACCGCCATCACCGAAGTGCCTGATGACGCAGTTACCATCGACTACCTGATCGGCGATCCACAGCGCGTCGGCCGCGGACTCGGGACCCGGCTGATCACGTCCATGATCGACCGGACGTGGCAGGACCTACCCGAGGTTCCCGCAATCATCATCGCTGTGGCCGCCGCCAACGAAGCATCCTGGCGAGCGCTCGAAAGAAGCGGTGCGAAACTACTCGCCAAGGGTGCTATGACCCCCGACAACCCGATCGACGACTCGCACCATCACGTGTACGCCTTCTACCGATCCGGCCGTCCAGATCAGTCCTCTCCGCGCATCGTCACCGACAACGAGTGATACCAGGTCAAGTGGCTGTCCGAACGTCGTCCGATCGGCTCTCGCCGGGACGACCTGGACGCGGCTGTACTGAAGCGCCGCACCGGTCTGGGCCTCGCCTCGCGTAGCCCACCGCCGGGCATGCCGCCCTACCCTCCTCGCGGGTTGCGTGCCCGACGGTTCGTGACGTCGCTACGCCGCCTGAATGGGTGGTTTTCCAACCTCGGAAATGTGGGTAACTCTGCAGGGATCCCGGGATGGGATCACCTGGCCGCGGCGCGACCCTCCCCTAGTTCACGCCGCCTGGCCGCGGTGGCCGGGTCCCGGTGTGCACGTACACCGGGGACCGGCCACTTCCACCTTGTCTGTCTCCCATGTCCGACATCCGTCTTCGCCAGCGTCACTCAAGCGGTGGTTGCGTCGACAGCCGGCCAGCATTGGCAGCGACGGTGTTCGATCTGGACGGTCGCGCGCTGTCCTACGGTGACCGCACGAAAGTCGTCAGGGCGATGAAGATATCTACACCGCGCCCGCGCTCGAAGCCGCAGAACTCGGCCTGGCAATGACCAGCTGACGGTGATCGTGGCGGAACCGGAAGAGGAAGCGGACTTGGTCGAAGACGACTGTGTCTCCTCCGAGCGAACGGAGGCCACCTCGCGCGCCAAGGCTGCGTCATGTCCATTCCCAGCTGATTCCCAGTACGCCTCGCTGCAGGTCCGTCGCGGTGAGGTGGGTCAGGTAACCGGGGGAAAGGGGCAGTTCGTCGCCGTGGCTCAGGGGCGCCTCGGCACCGCGTTGTGTCAATTCGAAACAACGGACCGGTAAGCGGGGTCCGGTGAAGCGGATACTCAGGACGTAGCTACCTACCGGATAACGGAAGGCGCGACGGTAGTCATACGCTTGAGCGTCACCGCCTTCGATGGTGAAACAGTATTCCAGCAGATGGGTCCGGCCTACACTCAGGGCGTGGTCGAACAGCATTTCCGCGGCGATGACCGGAGCGTTCGGGTGGCGGTTCACGCGGCCGAGGCGGCAGTTCTCGATGGCCTCCGGCACGATCGCGTCCGCTGGGGTGCCGGGTTCGCCGCAGTACACCGCGATATGGCGGTCGGGGTGGCCGTCGACTGCCCGGAGCACTTGTCGGGTGTGGATGCGGCGTAGGACACCGCCGGCGTCCACCACGGCCGCGTCGTCCAGGCACGACGCCCGCAGGTTGCCGTCGGATGGCCCGGCCAGCGTTTCCACGGTTTCCGCCAGGGAGTGCGCCGGCTCCAGCATGTGGCCGTACCGGCGGACCTGCTGCCGACGCTCCGCCCACCGGCCGCGTGGCCGGGGTGGACCGAGTAACGCTTCCAGGGAGTGGCGGGGCAGGCCGAGGATGGTCTCGATGGCCCGCACCGCGCGCAGCGAGTCGGCCCGTTCCGGGCGGCTGCGGCCCAGGCGCCAGTAACTCAGGCTCGCGAGGCTGATGTGGATGCCGCGCCGGGAGAGCCGGTCGCGCAGGCGTTCCAGAGTGAGGCCGCTGCGGCCGATCGCGGCGTCCAGCGCCTCGTGGAAGGGGCCGGTGCGCAACAGCACGTCGATCTCCTGACCGGTACCGGATCGGACGGCCACGGAGCACCCCCTTGACTGTGGAAAAAACAGTTTAGGAGACGAAATCCTGTCACCACGCCCGGAAATAGTAGGTAATTGTTAACAGTATTGCGGCCGGTTCCACAGTTGGTTCGGCACGTGCAGCGAGCACCTTGACCCGCCCGGCCAGCGGGTATGTCATCGGCGCGACAGTCCCCCGCAGCAGCTGTCAGCCCCTGCCCCTGCCCCTGCGCCTACTTCCTGGAGAGCACATGCCCTTCTCCCTGCGCCGAAGTTTCGCGATCTCCGCGTCACTGATCCTCGCCGTCGCGATGTCGATAGTTCCGTCGACGGCTACCGCCGGACCCACCGAACGCGACCTCGCGGCCACCGTGCGCGCGACCGTACTCGAGCAGCACGGGGACGCGCTGAAGGCACAGTGGGGCACGCCGTCGCTGCGTGAGCCCCTCTTCGAACCGACCCGCACCGCTGGACCGTGGGTGTTCGGCAGCACGACCATCCCGATGGCATACGGCCAGGAACACGGCGCGCCGCTGATGGCGTTGTTCCTGGCACACCGTGATCAGCTCGGCTGGCGGGTCGAGCTGGACGGCACCGCCGGGTTCACCGAGCTGGCCACCCTGGCGCCGACAGCGGTGCTCAGCGAGGGCGAGAAGCGAACGTTCGCCGACAACATCGCCGGCCAGAACCGGACGCTCGCCGACACCGGCCTCGGTCTGCCCTGGCCGCAGGGCGTGGCATGGTGGATGGGCGGCGGACCGCACGGCAACAGCGGCAACTCCCGGCCATTCAGCTCGATCGACTTCAACGGCGGCGACGGCCGCGTGTTGTCCGCCGGGCCGGGGCGGGTGTACAAGAGTTGCGTTCGTGGGCGCAGCGCGCTGGTGAAAGTGGTGCATGACAACGGATACAGCACCACCTACTACCACATGTACGACCTGACCACGCAGACCGACGGCAGCGCTGTGCGCGTCGGCACCTATCTCGGCCACATCGGCAACGAGCTGCCGTGTGGCGGTTCCAGCAGTGGTGCGCACGTGCATTTCTCCTTGTTGCGCGGCAACACCCACATCAGCGTGAACGGCATGACCGTCGGCGGCTGGACGTTCTACGAGGGCAGCCAAGCGTACGGCGGCTACGCCCAGCGCGGCAGCACCCGCGTGTCCGTCGGTGGCCGCGTCACGAACTATGGCGCGGGTACCACCCTGCCCGCCGGCACCGTCGACGGCGGCTCGAACAGTTCCGTCACCCTGCGTTCCGGCCCTGGCACCAGCTATGACGCCGTGGGCACCGTTGGCAACGGCACCGTGGTGACCATCGCCTGTACCGCGCGTGGCGAGGCGGTGGACGGTGTCTGGGGTCGCACCGATCTGTGGAACCGACTCGAGAACGGCAACTGGATCAGCGACGGCTTCCTGGACACCGGCTCCAACGAACCAGTGGCGCCCGCTTGCTGAACCGGGCCGTGGGCGGGGCGCCCTCCAGCACTCCGCTCACGGCTCCGAGATCTGGGAGTACTGGTCGTGTCGAATGCGTTTCGAGAAGGCGGCGTGACGAGAGGTTCGCTAAGACCCGGGCGCGGTCGAGCGGCGACTCCTCCGTCACCAACGGGGTAGAAAGGTGGTTGTCCTTCGTGTCGCTTCGCCTTCCGAATGTCCCCTAAGACTCCAACCGTAGATCGTGATGTTCGCGGTTCTTCGGTCGATTTTCGCTGGTAGTGGGCTTGCTGGCGCGGTGCTGGTGCGGTGGCGCCACCAGTACCAGTGCAGGCAGGCGGTGATGTCGTCGGTGTGCCCGATGACGATGCCGGCGAACAGGTGCCGGATTTCGTTGGAGGTGAAGGGAACAGCCCGGCCGAGTTGGGTTTGGCGCGATCGGCGACGGTGATGGTGGCGAGGAAGAGATGCGCCAGCAGCACGAGGGTTGTCCAGCGGTACCAGGAGGTCCAGGTGCTCGTCGCGACCGGTCTGTCCTTTTGACGTTCAGCTGGCGGGGGTGGTGCTGCGTCCCCGTGCCGGGCTGGCAGCGCGTCAGCCGAATGGCCTCATCCGGAGCCCAGCCGTTCAGGCCATCGCCGCGAACGGCGACACCCCGCGGCAACCGACGTCGGCCGGGTCGTGCGGTGGTCAGTTCTGGTTCACGGGCCATGCCGCGGCGGGGTGGCAGCGTGCCGGGCAGGCGAAGATGTAGAGCATGTTGCCGAGGAACAGGCCGTACTGGTCGGAGTGGAACGTGAGGTTCTGCGCCGGCTGGTGCGAGTGCTTCTCGAACCCGGTGTCCTTGGGCAGCTGGCAGACGAAAACCAGCTCCGCGCCGCAAGGACATGTGTAGGACTCGCGAGCCTGGGCCCAGCACGGGACACCACCGAGTTTGAACTCGTCCACGCCGTTGCCCCGTGCGGCGAACAGCTCATCCGCGGGCCGTCCGTCCAGGAGTGCGTCCCCGAGCGACCACACCGTGATCCGTTCCGTCGCAGGACCGACCTCAAGTGGCTTCGGTAGAAGATACGAGTCCACCTCGTCGCTCGGGGTGGTGTCGTCGCGGTGGAGCATGATCCGCCAGAACGCGCCTTCACTGTGGTAGCGCTGCGGCGGCCGGTCCCAGAACCTTTCTGGCAGCTGCTCTGATCCGCCGTCGGCGGAAACCGCGTCATTATGCGCGGGGCACTGGAACACCAGCAGGTGCTCCCCACCGAACACGGCGATGTCGACCGGAATGTCGAGTTGGAAGAACAACACCATCCGCTCACCGCAGAAGCACACCGGCCACGGCTCCCCCGCCGGAAGGAACGGCCACCCACCGACCGTGTCGCGGGCACCTCGCTCGGCTGTCCCGCTTCCCTCTCGCACCAGATACATCGGGATACCCGACTCGTGAACCACTGGCTGTTCCGGCAACGCGCTCATCCGCACACTCTACGCACGCCTCGAGGACAACGCCCCCGCCGCACCGTTTTCCACTGGGGTACAAGCACATCCCTGCTTCTGAGTCAGACTGTCGAACAGGCTGGAGCGCCAGCCAGGGGTGGCTGGCACTGGACAAGGCAAAGTCGGTCATCGTCAGGGCCTGCGACCGCGACCACAGGTGGCCTCGACGCAAAGTGCATCACCGGGTGAAAGCCGCCCTTCGGCCCTCCTAAAAGCACACCGAAGCGAGATGTGCGAGGAGCAGGGCCGTCGTGGTCTCGGCGGCCTCCTCGGGGATGTTGTGCCCGATTCCGGCGAGATTCTCCAGCCGGTACGGTCCCGTGACCCAGTTCCGGGTCGCTTCCACGCCCGACGGCGAGACCATGGCATCGCCCGTGCTCGCGATGAAGAGCGTCGGTACCGCGACCCGCTGCTCGTAGCCCTCGAAATCGTTGGCCCGGTACCAGTTCAGCGCGGCGGTCAGGGCACCCGGCTGGGAAAGCCGCCGGAAGTACTCCGCACACTTCTCCGGCGGGACGCCCGGCAGCTTGGGCGGCCCCGACGCGAGAATCGAATTCTCCGGGATCGGAGCGGGCTGCCGGAAGAACTCCATGTACTTCGACGCTTCCCGCTGCACGGGATCGGTCCGCAGCGCCTCCGCGAAAGCAGCGGGATGCGGCACGGAGACAGCGGTCAGCGACCGCACTCGGCGTGCGTACTTCGCTGCGGCGATCCAGGCGACCGCCGCACCCCAGTCATGTCCGACCAGGTCGAACCTTTGCCAGCCAAGGGAATCGGCCATCGCCCGGACATCACCGACGGCGTAATCCAGGTGGTAGTTCTCGATCCCGGTTGGCCGCACGCCCGGCGAGTAGCCCCGCTGGTCGGGCGCCACCGCCCGGTAACCGGCGGCGGCGAGTGCGCGCAACTGATGCTCCCACTCGATGCCGTATTCAGGGAAGCCGTGCAACAACAGCACTTTCCGGCCATGCCGCGGACCGGCGGCCACAGCGTCGAAAGTGCCACGAGGAGTGCGGATCCGCAGCGGCATCATCCGCGGCGACTCGGCCGCATACGCGGGGCCCGCGATGCCGAGAGACGCCACACCGACGGCGGCCGTGGCACTCATTTTGATGAAACCACGACGAGAGGGAGAGAGCGACATGCGGCCAGCCTGTCGGCCGAGCGAGACGAAGACCATCGGGAACACCCCCGTCGTCCCACTGGTGCAGGCCCTACCCACGGCGGTCCTGTTGATCGGCCTGCGGACCGCGACAGCCGCTGATCGGCCATCGGCTACCAGGGGTAGCCGGGTGAGCCCGGCCAGGAAAGCCTCCAGGAAGCCGCCGACGAGCCGCGCACAGCGCCGGTGACGGCCCGCGCCCCCTCTCGCCTCCCGGCAGCCGAGGCAGACCTCAGTCGACCGCGAGGATTTCGGCCAGCCGAAGGGTGTCTTCGAGGTAGCGCTCATAAGGGAAGCCAGCCGCGACGAGCCCCTCACGGAACTCGTCAGAAAGCGGTTTTCCCGCGGCGTGGAAGGCTTTCCGGCCGAGATCGGTGAGCCGGACCAGCCGACGCCGCGCGTGTTCCGGGTCGACGGTGATCCGTACCAGACCATCCGCTTCGAGTGGCCGCAAGGCCCGGCTGATCGCCGGATCGGAGATCGACAGCGCCTGGGCGAGCCCATGCTGCGTCGTCGGCTCGATGTCCTCGAGTGTGCCCAGAAGCCGTATCTGACTGTAGGTCAAACCGTCGGGGGCATCGGCGCGCCGCCGGGCGGCTTCGCCCATCAGCATGACCACGCGGTGCAGCAGGTCTGCGAGTCCGTCATCCACGACCTCACCATACCAGAGTGTTGACTTGTTAATATTAACTAGGTAAGACTGTGGTCATGGACAACTTCTCTTACCTCGCCCAATCCGCCTTCCCGCTGGTCTGGATCGTCGTGCCCGCCGTCGGAGCCTTCCTCCGGGCCCGCCACGCGACGTCACCTCAGGAACGGCTGGAGATCTGGCAGCGCTGGTGGGCCATCGGTGCCTTCGGCTGTGGCAGCCTGTGGATGACGGTCGCTTTCCTGGCTTTCCCGGACGTCATGGCCACGGCGATCGGCTTCGACCGGACGCCGTTCATGTTCGAGATCGCCTTCGCCAACCTCGGCATGGCCGTCTTGGGCTTCCGGGCCGCCTCGGCGTCCGCGCGCGAGCGCATCACCATCGGCCTCGGCGGCGGGATGTTCCTTTGGGGAGCCGTGATCGGCCACGTCTACCAATGGTTCGCGGGCGGTGACCACGCCCCCGGCAACACCGGCGGAGTCCTCGTCACCGACATCCTGATCCCGGCGGTCATGATCATCCTGGCCGTACGGTCCCGGCGGCTCGCGCCCGCCCCGCGACCGGCCACGGAAATCGCCGCCTGAGAACGCGGGAGCTGTTCCTCACCATGACGACCCAGACGGACCACACGATCGGGAAGGCCGCCGCCGAGCGGCTCACCATCTTCGCCGACGCGGTGATCGCGATTGCGCTCACCTTGCTGGCGCTGGATCTCCCGATCCCCCACGGCGACACCACCGACGCCATGCTGAGCTCGATCTCGGCCCACGGCGAGGAATACCTCGCCTTCGCGCTCAGCTTCGCGGTGATCGCCGCCCACTGGCGTGCCCACCACGAGATCTTCCCCTATGTCCGCTCGTTGAGCAGCCGCCTGATCAGCCTCACCCTGGGATGGCTGTTCATGCAGGTCCTGATGCCGTTCGCGACGCGGGTGATCACCGCCGAGGGAGCGTTCCCGCTCCGGTTCAGCCTGTACGCGATGGTGCAGGTTCTGGCCTCCGCGTCGTTCGCGCTCATCATCCGGGAGATCCGGCGAGAACACCTGTACCGGACCGACGGCCCGCCCTGGGTGTTCGCCCAAAGCCTGCTGCGCAGCGTCTGCTTGGCCGCGGTGTTCGGGATTTCGATTCCGGTCTCGTTCCTGGCCGGGGACACCGGCGCGTACCTGTGCTGGCTCCTGGCGCCGATCGCACTCGCCATCGCCCGCCGGGTGCAGGACCGCAAGCCGTCCGGCAACTGATCAGGATCACCCCCGCAGAGCTGCCAGGCACCGCGTTCGCATCGACTTGGACGCCGCTGGTTCCGTGCGGAGCGACGGGAATACGAGCAAGATCGGTCAGGTTTGCTCACGGGGGCGGCGTTCACCGAGGAGAATCATGAAACTGCGTCATGCCTTCACCACGTTCGCCGGTGACCACCCACCGGCTCTGGTCGTGGTCGCCCGCGAGGCGGATGCCGAGATAGAGTCCCGATCCGGCAACGTCCGGAGGGCGGTTGCGACCTCACCTTCGCGAACGGTTCCGCCGCGCGCGCCGACATCGTCATCGGCGCGGACGGTGCCTGGTCGACGGTGCGTCCGCTGCTCACCCCCGCCACACCTCTCTACAGCGGAACCTGCTTCATCGAGATCGCTCTTACCTCAGGCGACCCGAACCATCGGGCCAGCGTGGCCGCGATCGGCAGCGGCACTCTGATGGCGGCCGCGCCGGGCAAAGGCATCACCGTCCATCGCTACGCCAACGGGCTCGTGCGCGGCCACGTGGTGCTGAACAGGCCCGAGGTATGGATGAGGTCTATCGACTTCGGCGACCCGTCCGCTGGCCTCCGTCAAGTCTGCAACGAGTTCGACGGCTGGTCACCGCTGCTCACCGACTTCGTGACAGAGAGCGACGCACAACCGTTGCTCCGACCCATCTATGCCCTTCCCGTCGGGCTCAGCTGGGACAGGACACCTGGTGTGACGCTCGTCGGCGACGCCGCGCATCTGATGTCGCCCTTTGCCGGCGAGGGCGCGAACCTCGCCATGTACGACGGCGCCGACCTGGCCAGCGAGATGGTCGAGCAACTCGACATCGAGGTCGCGCTCGCCGCCTACGAAGAGCGGCTGTTCCTGCGTAGTAGCGAGGTCGCCGGCCGCTCGGCGCAGAACCTGGAAATCTTCTACGGCCGGGACGCACCGCAGAGCGTAGTCACTATCTTCGATCAACCCTGAACGGAAGATCATGAGTTCGGCATCCGTGAAGCTTCCGACGTGGGACCCCGCAACCTCATGGCCGACCGTGCCGGGTCCGCTGCGAGCCCGGCACGAACGTGCGGCCTGCGCAGCACGGCGACGAGCGGGCTGTAGAGCCGAAACCGGCCGGTGAGCAGATCACCGGCTCCGTAGGTGGCCATCTTGGTCAGATGCATGGTCAGCGCGCTGGCGGCCTCGGTGCCGACGTAGGCCGCGCGGGTCAGGCCGACGGCGAGGCTGGCTGAGGAGGTCTGCCCGGTCGAGCTGCGCGAGGAGGAACTGCGCCAAGCTGCGCTGGTGCGCCGAGCGCTTGCAGCCACTCGGCCGGATCGAGCGGATCATCGGCTCGGCGCGGGCCACCTTCGAACAGCGGTGCTGCGAGTTGACTGTGTCCTGCCTGGGTCCGGAGTGCGTGAGCGGACTTAAGCCCTGCCTCGCGCTGGCAGACGACCTCGGGGCCCGTTGCGTCGTCGACCTCGGCGCGGGCGCCGGACCGGAATGCAGGGAACTGGGTTTGCCTGCGCCCCAACTGCGGGCGCCCAGGTCGACTTACGATCACGCGAAAGGCTTTCCCAACGTGGGCCGGACGCTCTCGCCGATCGTTCAGCGCTGACTCAGACTGACTGAGAAGGTTGGACTATCAGCTGAGTGCTTGGATCTCGGTCGCCAGCTTCTCCTGGCTAGCCGCCCACGACGCCAACAGGGCCAGACCGTCCGCGGTCGCCGTGCCGGCGGGCGCGGTGTAGACGGTCAGGAGCAGGCCGGGTTCGGCAGGCAGCTCCATCGACTCGACGTCCAGGTCGAGCTGGCCCACTACCGGATGGTGCAGACGCTTGCGTCCGGACCGGTGGAGCCGAACGTCCCGAGATGCCCACCGCTGCCGAAATAGTTCACTGCGCGTCGACAACTCACCGACCAGGGCGATCAGCTCCTCGTCGTGCGGATTGCGGCCGGCTTCCATACGTAGCTTCGCGGCTACATCGCAGACGATTCGGTCATAGTCGACGAAGAACGTTTTTGCCGCCTCGGGATCCAGATACACGAATCGCGCGGTGTTCGCCGGCCGTCGCGTGTCGGCCAGCACCGGTGAATACAGCGCGCGGGCAAGGTGATTCATGGCCAGCACGTCATACCGGCTGGTGCAAATCCACGCCGGTGCATCGGTGATGGCGTCGAGCACCCGCTGAAGCGCCGGACGCACCGTCACGGCGGGTCGCCGGCGGCGTGGACCGCCGGGCGTCTTGGACTGCCGCGCGAGGTGGAACAGGTGATCGCGCTCGGCCTCGTCAAGGTGCAAGGCGGAGGCCAACGCGTCGAGCACCCCATCGGAGGCACCGGCGAGGCTGCCGCGCTCCATACGCACGTAGTAGTCGACCGATACCCCTGCCAGTAGAGCTACCTCTTCGCGACGCAGACCTTTGACCCGGCGGTTGCCGCCGTAGGCGCGCAGTCCAGCCCGCTCGGGCGTGATCCGCGCGCGACGCGAACTCAGGAACTCCTTGATCTCAGTGCGCAGATCTATCGTGGCCACCCCTTCACGGTAGGCCCTGTCCGCAAGCGAAGGGAGGTACTGCAGGTACCCCGTTGAGATCCGACTTGGAGGTACTCTCAAGGGCCCGTCGGCCGCCGACAAAGCCTCGCGCGCCTAGGTACCTGATGCGGTCGTGGCGGTGCCGCCGTCAACCGGGACGATGGTGCCCGTCAGGTAGGATCCGGCCCGGCTGGCGAGGAACACGGCGATACCTGCCATGTCGTCGTCGCGCCCGAGACGGCGCAGGGGGGCCTTCGCCGCGATCGTGTCGCCGATGGCATCGATCGTGGCCGCCATCATCTGCGACGGGAACACTCCTGGGGCTACCGCGTTCACCGTGACGTGCTGTGGGCCCAGTTCCCTGGCAAGCACCCTGGTGAGTTGATGGAGTGCCGCTTTGCTGCTGGCGTACGAGTAGTTGGGCGCCTCGGCGACGTGGATGGCGGCGATGCTGCCGATGTTGATGATCCGCGCGGGATCATCGGCGGTGCCCGCCCTGCGCAGTGCGGGCAGCAGCGCCTGCACCAGCCAGAACGGCGACTTGAGGTTGAGGTCGATCACCGCGTCCCAGGCCTCGGCCGGGAACGTCTCCAGCGGCTCGCGCCACATCGCTCCCGCGTTGTTGACGAGGATGTCCAGGCGTTCCGAGTCGGCCTTGACCAGATCAGCGAGGCGCTGACACTCGTCGTACTTGGACAGGTCGGCGGGGATTGCTTGAACGTCGCCGAATTCGGACAGTGAACGCTGTGCCTCCGCGCACGCGTCTGCCTGGCGTGAGCTGACGACGACGCGGGCGCCCGCCTGCAGAAGGCCGCGCGCGATCATCATCCCAATGCCCCTGGTGCCGCCAGTGACAAGTGCGTACTTCCCACTCAGATCGAAAAGGTCTGAGTGCGTGGTGAACCGGTTGTCCGCCATTGGTCTTCGTCCGTTCTATCGTGGAAGCATGTGCTGTCACAGTCGCGCGTCCGGTGCAGCTGTCGGCGCTTTCGTTCGGGGCTCCTGGGAAGGATTCCCAGGCGGCCGCCGTGCGCGCCTCCCGTGGATCCATTACTTTTTCTCCGCGTAACTCAAACAGATTGACAGGCGTCCTGGACGTCTGGGAGACCCTGGCGATACAGGTACTGTGAGAGCCTCCCTTTCCGGGCGGGTCAGGTCTTCGAGTTCGGCTACCAGTTGCATAGCGGGCCCCGTAGTGCTCGGCCTGTTTGCGGGCGGGTTCGCTGGTGCCGGGCCACTCGACTTCCGTGTCAAGTCCTGCTGTGTTGCATGGGTGCCCAGGGCCTGCTCCGTCACCAGCCCCCATGGCTCGGCTCGATCTTGCTTGAGATCCGCCGCTGCTTGGAACTCGTCGAGGTCGAGAATTGCCCGTCGAATCGCGCGAAGGCCCTGGACCGAAATGGCGAGCCCGATGTGTTGCTCCTCGTCGTCGTCGTTTTCAACGGACAAGAAACCTTGGGGAGCGCAGTTGGTGGAGCAGATCGACGTAGGCGCCGCAGCGAACGACGCACAGGACGCGGGCGTCGAAGAGCGCGAGAAAAATGGGGTTGTCGACGTCGTTTTTGTCGACGGGGAACCCACGTGCCTTCTACGCGTTGGCTCGGGTCTGCATTGCGACTTTCGCGGCGATGTAGATCGTATCGCGAGGGACGCACTCGGAGGCCCGAACGAGTTCGTCGAACGCGGGCTCGGACGAAACCCCAGAGCCGGCCTGGCAGGGTCAGGTGCCGGCGCTCAACGCGGGCTGCGCCGGCTCCGGTAGGCCGCGACGCTGGCCCGGTGTGCGCAGGTTCGGGTGCAGTACTGCTTCGAGCCGTTGCGCGAGAGGTCCACGAAAGTGGCCCGGCAGGTCAGCCCGGCACATACGCCGAGACGAGCGGGACCGAGCGTGGCGATCACGGAGGCCAGTGCGCTGAGGGTGGTCGCGGCAAGGTGCGCCGAGCAGCGGTCGGTGTCGGAGGTCACCTCGGTCCACCAGCGGTCGTCCTCGTGGCGCAGTACCGGGGTGGCGCGGCTGCGGCGCAGACCGTCGTTGATCAGAGCCTCCGCTTCGACCGCGTCCGCGTTCGCCCGCTCGAGCACTTCACGCACCGTCTCGCGCAACGCGCGGACTTCCGCCAGGTCGGCGTGGGTGAGATGCCGCGGACCGGTCCCTTGGTTCGCGGCCGAACTCGGAGGCTCAGCCGCGGGATGGTCGTCAAGGAAGTCCCGGAGCTGCTCCACGGTCTCGAGCGCGTCCTCTCCCTTGATCGGCCTCAAGGTGTTGGCCAGGTCGACGGCCGTCTGGACCGCCGAGGCGGTGTAACACGCATCAAGCATTTGACGTATCTCCTCGCCGTTCGTAGTGTGACATTCATAGTAGCTTTCACGTGTCACAAAACAGACCCGGGGAGGAGGCGACGATGCCGCAGAGGACTCCCGCCGTAGGAGCCCCCAGCGGGGGATCGAACCACGCCCCGGACGGGCGTCGGCTGGGGCTGACTCTGGGGATGCTGGTGCTGCCGATGTACGTGGCGCTGGGAGCGCCGTCGGTGGCCCTGCCTGCCATCAGCCGCGCATTCGCGGTGCCATTCGGGGCCACCGCATGGATTCTCGCCGCGTGGTCGCTGACCTCCGCGCTCGCGATGCCGGTCGCGGGACGGCTGCTGGTCCGCTGGAGCCTTTTCCAAATCCTCGTCGCCGGGGTCGTGGTGCTCGCCGCGGGCTCCGCGCTCGCCGGAGCCGGGCCGACACTGTCCGTCGTGATCGTCGGCCGACTGATCGGCGGCGCCGGGGCGGGCGCGACCGTGATCGCCGTCTTCGCCGCGGCCACCGCCCTTCCCGGGCGGGAACGGATCCGCGCCCTGGGAATCATCGCGGCCGCCAGCGCGACGGCGTCGGGGTGCGGGACCCTGCTGGGCGGGGCGGTGACCGTATGGCTCGGGTGGCGTGCCGTGCTCGCGATCCCGGTCCTCGCGCTGCCCCTCCTGCTGGCCGCGTTGCCGAGTAGGCACGCGCTGACGCGTAGCGGTAGCGGCGACCGAAACGGCTCGACCGGGCGACTCGATATCGTCGGCGCGGCCGTGCTGTCGGTACTCGCCGGCTCCTTGATCACGTTGCTGCAGGCACACTCGGTCGGCCTGCCCGCTCCGGTCACGCTCGTCGTGGCCGCCGCCGGGGCGCTCGCTGCCGTGGGACTGTGGTGGCGCGTGCGAAGCACCCCCGACGGGTTCGTGCCTCGGCGGGTGATCGCATCCCGCGGCTTCCTGGCGGCCGGGCTCATCGGCGGGACCGTCTTCGCCGGCTACTACGGGGTGCTGTTCCGCGCCCCGTCCCTGATCGAGCAGGCCACGGGCGGTGGCCCCCTGGAAGCCGGCGTGCTCCTGGTCCCGGCCGCCGCCTGTTCGGTGCTGGCCGGGCGGCTGGTCGGCACCTTGACCGACCGGTTCACCGGCTGGCAAGTGTCGGCCGGGCTTGCGGCACTCACCGTCGCCGGCGTGCTCGTGGTCGCGATCTTCACCGGGCCGATCCCGATTGTCGCCGGCACGGCGTTGACCGTGTGCGGGTTCGCCGGCACCCAAGCCGTACTGGTGAGCCTCGCGCCTGACCTGGTCGCCGCGGACGACCGCGACACCGCACAGAGCCTGCTCAACTTCATGAACGCCCTGGGTGGCGGGATCGGTCCGGCCGCTGTCGCGGGTCTGTCCGGCGTCGTGCCGGTGCCGGTGGCCCTCGCCGTGCTCGCGGCACTCCCCCTGGCCGGACTCGTCCTCAGCCTGACCCGGCGCCCTACCGCCGACCGGCGCCCCGAAACCGACGTCACGCGTGGGAGCCCGCGATGACGGTCCACCTGCATCCGATCCCATAACGCCTTGACCAGTAAGGAGCCTTGCCATGTCCGCCAAGCCATTCGAGGTCAGCATCACCGAAGCCGAGATCGCGGACCTGCGTGAACGATTGCGACGGACACGGTGGCCCGAGCGCGAGCCGGTGGACGACTGGTCACAGGGTTTGCCGCTGGCGTATACGCAGGAGCTGTGCCGCAGCTGGGCCGAGGACTACGACTTCGGGTTCGCCGAGCGGCTGAACGTGTTCCCGCAGTACCGCGACACGATCGACGGACTGGGCATCCACTTCCTGCACGTCCGCTCGCCGGAGCCGGACGCGTTCCCGCTCGTGCTCACGCACGGGTGGCCGGGTTCGGTGCTCGAGTTCCTGGAAGTCCTCGGCCCGCTGACCGACCCGCGCGCGCACGGCGGTGACCCGGCGGACGCGTTCCACGTGGTCGCGCCGTCGTTGCCCGGGTACGGCTGGAGTGACAAGCCGTCGACGACGGGGTGGGGCATCACTCGCACCGCGCGCGCCTGGGACACGTTGATGGTCTCGCTGGGTTACGAACGGTACGGCGCGCAGGGCGGTGACTGGGGTTCGGCGGTGTCCGCGGTGCTGGGCGAGGTGGCGCCCGAACGGGTCGCCGGCGTGCACCTGAACCTGGGATCCGTGGCGGCGGGCACGTTCGACGACCCGACGCCCGCGGAGCTGGCGAACCTCGAGTCCGAGAAAGAGATGCAGCGCACCGGCCGGGGGTACTCGGCGATCCAGGCGACCCGGCCGCAGACGCTCGGCTACGGCCTCACCGACTCCCCGGCGGGGCAGGCCGCCTGGATCGCCGAGAAGTTCTGGGCGTGGACGGACAACGACGGCCATCCCGAGGACGCGTTGTCGCGGCAGACGATCCTCGACGAGATCTCGGTCTATTGGTTCACCGCGTCGGCCACGTCGTCGGCGCGCCTGTACTGGGAGAGCTTCGCCAACTTCCGGGACAAGGTGACCGCGCCATCGGGGTTGTCGGTCTACCCGCGCGACATAACCCGCCCGTCGAGGCGGGAGGCCGAGCTGCGGTTCACCGACCTGCGCTGGTTCGAGGAGCTGCCGCAGGGTGGCCACTTCGCCGCGCTGGAGCAGCCGGAGTCACTGGTCAAGCAGGTGCGCGGGTTCTTCCGCCTGTTCCGCTGACCATCCGTGCCAACCCCTGGGAAGCCCGCGCCCAGGGGATGGTCCTGTCCGTCCCCCGGGTTACCGGCAAATCACGTTGTGGGACGGTGCAAGGGGCGAACGTTGACCGGCTGCGCGGAGCTGCTGGTTTTCGACCTCCAAGACGTGGACGACACGGGCGAACTGCTCGTTGCTCGCCCTGAAGTCGTCACGTTCCCGGGTGATCTTCTCCCGCAGCAGCACGGCTCCGGCGGCAAGGGACTTGATGGTCAGTTTGCCATCCGAGCGTTGATCACTTGTCGCGGAAGAAGTACCCGGCTGATCAGCCGGTCAGCTTGCGGAGCAAGCCCTCCAGATCGCGTTCGCCGTCGCGGGTCTGGGCGCCGTGGGCCAGTCCGCCTCGGATCAACTGTTCGGCCGCGGGCCGGGCAATCTGGCCAGCCCAGGCGTCGTGTTCGCGCAGGAAGCCCTCGGCCAGGTCAGCGGGAACGATGGCGCGTTTGGCCGCGGCGACCACACCTTCGGGCAGTGCGGCGATGTTGCGGGCCAGGCGGTCGACGACGTCGTCGAGTTCATCGGCGGGGACGGCCCGGTTGATCCAGCCGTAGCGTTCGGCGGTCCGCGCGTCGTGCAGGTCGGCGCCGAGCACCACTTCCAAGGCGCGGTTGCGGCCGATCCGGCCGGCGAGGTACTGGGTGCCTCCGCCACCGGGGACGATGCCCATGAGGGCCTCGACCTGGCCGATCCCGGCGCGACCGATCGCCGCGAATGCCATGTCCGCCGCCGTGACGAACTCCGCCCCTCCGCCGCGCGCCAGGCCGGCGAGCTTGACGATCGTCACCTGAGGCTGGTGCCGGAGCAACTCCCCGAGGGCTTGGAAGACGTTGACACCGTCGGGTGTGTCGGCCGCGAGTTCGTCGAAGGCGTCCGGCGCGTCGACGAGTGACATGTCGACGTGGGCGATGAAGAAGTCCGGATCGGCGCTGTCGAACACGATCACCCGGACCGAGTCGTCGTTCCGCAGCCCGGTCAACAGCCGCCGCAGGTCAGCCATGAGGGCGACGTCCAGGACGTTGACTGGTGGGTTGTCGAGGGTGACACGGGCGATGCCTGCCTCATGGCTCACTCGCAGGGTCGCGTAGGCGTCGTGGTGCACGAAGAATCTCCGATCCGTACCTGTCAGGCAGCTAAGTTCCTGATGTATACCTAGCCTTGAGCGACGGGAGACCGGCGTCAATAACGCACTTTCGGCATCTCAAGGATCGTGGAGGATACCGACATGGCCACTCCAAGCACCGGCACGGACGTCGTCTACCGGGCCGACTGCCCCAGCCGCCCGATCCTCGACCAGATCGCCGACAAGTGGTCGATGATGGTGATGACCGTCCTCGCCAAGCCGCGCCGGTTCAACGACATCAAGCGCCGCCTCGAAGGCGTCACCCAGCGGGTCCTGACCCAGACCCTGCGCCGCCTGGAACGCAACGGGATGATCGAACGGCGCGTGCTGCCGACCTCACCGGTCGGAGTCGAGTACTCCCTTACCCCGCTCGGCGAATCCCTGCGCGAACCCTTCGGCCACTTGTACGACTGGACGACCGCCCACGCAGACGAAATCCAGAAGTGCCAGCAGGGCTACGACGAGCGTCGTCACGCCGAACGATTGTAGTTCGCCGCCCGGTGCGACCCACCTTGCAAACTACGGCCACAACGATCACCTTAACGGAAGGTACCGTTATCGCATCTGATGCGACCTTGGCCGCACTCCAACATTTCCTGTCTTGCTGATCAGCGGGATATCTGGCGATGTCGCTGGCGGTCGTGGTGTGTCGTTGACCTGGATTGTCCGATGTGGATCGAACGATGTGGTATCCACTGCAACTGAAAGGTCGGTGGCGCGACAGGTTGAGTTGGACGGTGCGGCGCATGTGATGCTGCCGCCCGGGGTGCAGCATTTGAACGAAACGACCGCGGTGTTCGAGGCGATGCTGGCCAGCAATGAATGTCGGCAGCAGTCGTGCAGGTGCACCTTTTCGCGAAAGAGGAACACTCTGCCGTAGACAGAGGGGAACTCCACGTGGTTCTCGCCTTCCTCGTCGACGAACTCCGTCCCGAACTGGCGCGCGAGTTCCGCTTCGACGAGACCGACCATGGCCTCCTCGGTGACTCCGTAGGCGGTCACTTCGCCACCTACGCGCTGCTGAACGGAACCGAAGCCTTCACCAAGTATCTGATCGGCGGCCCCGCGCGGGCCGCGGCCGCGCGGAGATCTCTTCCTCGGCGCGGAGGAAGCAGAGGCCACCGAAGCGTTGACGGCCTCGGGCGACATCCTCGGCTCCATGACACGACTGCGCAGACGCTCCGCCTCCGTGACTATCCCGGACTCCGGGTCACCTGCCGCATCTTCCCAAGGGAGAACCACTACACCGCCGTGCCGTCGGTGATCAACTCCGGGCTGAGGCACCTGTAAGGCACAGCATGAAAGCCCAGCGACCCACGACCCCGCCGAACAGGTCAAAACTCAAGCTAGCTGCCGACCGGACGTCTGCCCTCGTCAGGGGCAGGTTCCCAGCTGGACGAATCGAGTGGTCTACGCCCACCGACGCGATGGGTAAGCAACGCGGCAGCGGCTCCGATGACGGCGATCCCCGCGAAGGCGAAGAACACGGCCGACTGCCAGGCTGCCAGAAGCCCGGTCGCGACAAGCGGGCCCGCGACCCAGCCGAGGTCCGAGATCAGGCCGAACCAGCCGAACGCTTTGCCTTGGGCGCCTGCGTTGACTGTCGCGAGGCCGGTGCGCACGCCGACGAAGACGACGGGTTGCAGGCTCATCAGGATCAGGAAACCCGTGACGTAGGCGGAATAAGTGCCGAACAGGGGTGGAAGGCCGAGTGCGGCGGCTTGCAGGCCGAGTGCCGCGGCGGCGAGCAGCACCGGGGCTCGTTTCGCTGTCAGGTGCCCCGCTAGCGGGGAGACCACGGCGAACACGCCGAGCCCGCAGAAGAACAAGAACGAGATCGAACGGTCGTCGATGCCCAGTTCGTCGTGGACGAACAACGGCAGGACTGGCTCGAGTGCGGAGTAAAGGAAGTTGTTGAGCAGGTCGATCAGACCCAGGCCCGCGACCATGATCCACAGCGTTCGGCGGGGTAGCCGGAGACTGTCGCCGGAGACGGGCGCCGCGGCCTCCTGGCTGTGCGCCGGGGACCTGGTCTGCACGCAGAGCAGCAGTCCGGCGCTGGCCACGGTCAGGACAGTGCCGAGGATGAAGGCCCCCGAGAACGTCAAAGCTGGGGACAGCAGTGCGACCAGGCCAGGTCCGGCGGTCATGCCGATGACGGCCGCGGAACCGAACCATCCCATCGCCTGGCCTGGGCTGGTGCCGGTGTCGCGGGCGAGGTCACTGACCAGCCGGTACAGCGCCGGCATGCTGAACCCTTCGCCGAGGCCCCAGACCAGCCGGCAGACGACCACGCCGGTCGCGGACGTCGTCGCGGCCAAGCCCCCAGTTGCCACCGCCGCGGTCATCAGGCCCAGGATGGCCACCGCCCGTGGCGAGTACCGGTCGGCGGCCCAGCCGCCGAGGGGCTGGACCAGTGCCTTCACCGCGGTGAAACCGCTGAAGGCCAACCCGATCATCAAGACGCTCATCCCGTAGTCGTCGCGCAGCGTGGGGACGAAGGGGATGAGGATGGTGTAGGCGACGTTCTGCAGCGAGGCGGTGGCCAGCAGCGCGGTCATCGCCGCGCTCGGGAACCGCCGCATCACAGGGCCAGGAACGCGGTGATACGCCGGTCCATCTCGTGGAGCGGCGTCAGGGTGTCCGCCGCGGTGTCTCCGAGTGGGTAGGCCAGCGTCGTCAGGACGGTCGGGGTGAAGCCGTGGCGGGTCTTGAACTCGAAGGTGCCCCTGCCGAGGTCGAGTTCGCGGCAGCCAAGGTGCATGGCCAGGGCGATCGTCTCGCGGAGCAGGAAAACGTAGGGGTGGTACACCCGCAGCGCCGAGTAGTCGACGCCCGCGGCCCAGACCAGGAGGCAGTCGTCGTGGAGGAACGCGATCGAGCCGGCGAGGATCTTGTCATCGTGCTCGGCGGTGAGGAGGACGGCGCCGGGTACCTCGACGATCGCCTGCAGGGTTTCGAGGTCGTAGAGCGGCGGGTTCCCGTGTTCCGTCGCCGACTGTTCGCTCAGCGCCAGGAACTCCGCCAGTTTGCCGTGAGCGTCCCGCCCCCACCGCCGGTGGAACGTGACTCCCTGTTCGATGGCGCGCCGGTGCCGACGGCGGATGTCGGACCGCGCGGAGCGGCCCAGCGTGGCCATGAACTCGTCCTCCGAGCCGGGCAGCACCGCGCGGCAGGTCGCGTCGAGTCGTATTTCCGCCGGTGACTGGCGCACCGACCGCAAGTGGTCGAGGACCGGGCCGGGTTCGAGGTTGGTGGCCAGCAGGAGAGGACATCCCCAGTCCGTGGCCTGTTCGAAGGCCTCGTCCAGCACCCTGACCGCGTCCGGTTCGGTGAGGCGGTTGAGCGGGTTGGAAATCGCGTACACGCTGGAGAGGAACGCGACGTTCCCGGGCAGCACGTCCACCATGCCGGCGTCGTCTTCGTAGCCTCGCCACAGCGCGGACCCGGTGAGCCGGTACAACGGGACGCCGGTCACCTCGTCGTCGTGGTTGTCCAGTCCTGTCAGGACACGGTCGGCGAGAGCGGGCTCGACTGTGGCGTGTCGCCACGCGTCGCGCCATGCCGGATCGGCGAAGACCGCTCCGCAAGACCGGGTCGTGGCGGCTTCGGGCTGCGGAGCGGTCTTCGTCATCGAAGTGCCCTTTCTGTTTTGATCAGGCGGTGTGAAGAGGGCAGGTGCGGGGAAGGGGATCGTTTCCGTCGGGCAGGGCGTACTGCTTCCATTCCCGCATCTGGGGATCGCCGTAGGCGAGGAACTCCAGATCCGGGTGGGGCGGTACGTCGTCCCAGCGGCGCACGCGGTCGTAGATCCGCGTGCGGATGGCTTCGCCGCCGGGGTCCTGCCGTTCGACTCCGGCGAAGATGCGACGTGGCTGGAAGCACAGCGCGAAGTGACTGCCCACCCCGCGGCTGCGCCGCTGCCGGTAGCCGGGGATGCTGGGGAACACGAACATCGGTTCCCCCGCGATGCAGAACTCCCACGCCGCGTCGTCGGGATCGCGCGGGACGTCCGCGGGCCAGGGTGCCGGATCGTGCTCGTGCAGCCACTGCAGCGCGTTCCAGAACCGTCGCCCGTCGGTGTCCAGGTCCGTCGTCTCGTCGAAGAAGACGGTCAGGACGTGCCGGTTACGCGGTGCCGTCCGGGACACGTCGGCGAATCGGGCCAGCGTCGACGGCAGGGACGTCAGATCGTCCCCAACGACGAAGCTGTACCGCAGATGCCCTTGGCGCTCGGCCTGCCCGGCGAAGTAGCACGGATACTCGGGATCGTGCAGCACGCCCACGAACTCGGCGTGTGCTTCCTCGACCCAGGGCGGTGCCTTGTGGTGCGCGATGTCTTCACCGGTCAACAGCATGTCATCGCCTCACAGCGGCTTCGCGGCTTCGATCAGCAGGTGGTAGCCGAGGTGGTTGAACGGCGGGACGTCCGACAGCGTGGCCTCCAGTGTCTGCACGACCGAACGGATGCCCTTGTCGGCGAGCGCCTGCTCGGAGAGCCACACGCTGATCGGGGAGTTCCCCTTCAGATGCGTCACGCTCATGCCCGCGCGGGCGAACAGCAGAGTGAGCTCGTCCGGCGTGAAGCTGAACCACGGAGCCCGCAGCTCTTCGCCCGCCTGGGTCTGGGTGAAGACCAGTTCCTTGTTCTCGACGTCGGTGACGTCGACTTCGGCGAACCGGTCACCGCTGAACATCCGTTCGAAGACGCCGTTCTTCACACACAGCAGCATCCGGCCGCCAGGCTTGAGGACGCGAGCGACTTCACTGAAGACGCTCTGCCGGTCGGACAACGGGATATGCATCAGTGCCAGCATGCTGGTCACGACCTCGAACGAATTGTCAGGGAACGGCAACGAGGCCATGTCGCCCTGGCGGAATTCGATGTCGACTTCCGCGGCTTTGGCTTTGGCACGTGCCTGGTCGAGCATCGCCGCCGTGAGATCGAGCCCGGTCATATCCGCACCGGCCAAGGCGAGCGGAACCGTGAATCTTCCGGTGCCACAGCCCATGTCCAGCACTTTCGTGCCGGAATGAACCTTCGACATGAGGAAACGCATCTCCGAATCGGTGAACATGTCGTCGGCGTGCCCCGCGCCCGGTATGCGCTCGTCGTATTCCGCCGCGAGCTGTTCGTATACGTCCCGCACGGTCTGCTTGCCGATGGCGGCATCGGCGGGGTCGCTGCGCTCGTACAAAGTGGTCATCGTCGATCTCCTTTGTGATGTGCCGGCGACGGCCTGATGCCGACGCCTACGGTGGTTTCAGTCCCGGAGAACCGGGCACGACATGCAGTGCGGCCCGCCACGACCGCGAGCCAGTTCGCCGCTGGGCAGAGTCAGGACTTCGATTCCGGCCTTCTCGAGCGCGTCGTTGAAGAACCGGTTGCGGTCATAGGCCACGACGACCCCCGGGCGGATCGCCAGCACGTTGGCGCCATCGGCCCACTGCTCCCGGCGTCGCGTGAAGACATCCCCCGCGGCCGAGACCTGCCGCACGACCGGCACGCCGAGCAAGCAGGCCAGTTCGCCGAACAAGTCGTCCACGGCGGTGAGCGCTACGCCCCCGGCCCGGTCGAGCCGGACGCGGAAGCCCGCCAACGAAGCGACGTGCTCACCGCTGACCAGGAACGTATCCCAATCCACCATCGTCATGACGGTGTCGAGATGCATGGTGCTGCGGGCCTCCGGCAGCCTGATGAGCAGTACAGATCCGGCTTGACCTTGGGTCAGGAGTTCACGGGCGAGCTCGGTGGCCCCGGCGGCCGAGGTGCGGCAGCTCACCCCGATCAGAACGCAGCCGTTCCCGGCCACCAGCACATCCCCGCCTTCGACCGCCGGGCCTAGCTCCGCCCCGGATCTCAGCGTCCGGGCACCGGCTCGCTGCCACGCATGGGAGACATACTGTGCTTCCCGTCGCCGGACGCCAGAGGCGAAACGAGTACCGACCAACGTGGTATCCACCCACGTGCCGCTGTCGCGCACGAACACCGCGTTCGGGAGCGGGTCCACGACATAGTGCTGGGCGAGGTCGACCAGGTGGTCGGGCACCGTACCTCTGGCGAGGTCGAACTCCTCCTGAGTGAGGCCCGACAACAGGATTTCGCACATGTCGAAGGGTGAAAGCTGGGTCAAGTACTCGCGGACCTGGCCGTGGACACGTGTCCCGTGGATTCCGCTGCTGATGGAGAGATCAGTCCAGGCCTGGATTGTGTCTTCGTAGGTCAAACTGTTTTCCATGAGATCACGGAGTTCGACAACCTCGACGCCTCTTATTTCGAGAATCGAACGGAAATTGTCGTGCTCCGCCTGGGCTGCTTCCAACCACGGCACGTCGTCGAACAGTTGAGAATCACGATTTTCCGGGACTATTCGATCAAGCTCCCGTCCAGGGCGATGCAGGACGACTCGTCGCAGTTGTCCTACTTCTGACCGAATACCGATCTTGCCGAGCCGTGCGACGGATTCTGTCGCTGCGGATTCACCACACCGACCAGTGGACATTTTTTTGTCGATCTGCATTCCTGCGTCCCCCGATTTTTTTGTCGTACAGTGCGGCTACCCGAGAGGAGAGGTGGCAAACTGCCGGAAACGAGCTCTACACGGTTGGCCTAACCTCATAGCATCGACGACAACCGGCCTCGTCACGCCGATGAGATCTTCGCTTGAGCCGACCACACGCTCTGCCCACCGGGCGCGGATCAGGCCCGAGCGCGCCACGGCAACCGCGCACCGGACGGCGGACAGATCAAGATGGGTCCCCGGAATGCCTTCGTCGAACCAGGTCGCGTCAACTAGTGTCGCGCGATCCTGCTTGCTTGAGGTTTGGTTTCGTTCCTCGGACGGCGATCTCGCGTGATCAGACGGCGGTTACGCGTGATTGGACGGCGATCTCCGGAGATCGGCGATCTCCGGAGATCGCCGTCTGATCACGGGTAAGACCCGCAGGATCACGCGACACTAGCTGCAGCCGGCAATCAATGCAGCGAACAGCGTAAGCAGCTCACTGGAAGATCGCCAAAATCGACACTAGATCACCTCGGGCACCCCAGACACTCCGAAGCACTCCTCCAGCTACCCGGTTCGAGTCCTTTCCGGCGCCCGAAGGCGCACCCCCGAAACTAACTGTCCTCTCACCAGCCTCGTCGACGAGCACCGAGCCGGATCCCGAAGACGCCGCGCGAGAATGGTCGCGCGCAGCCTTGCCACACCGCCCGACGTGTTCGGAGAACAACCTTTCGCCGCGACGTTGTCACGGCTGGGGGCCGCACGGTATTTCCTGCACCAGCGGGTCCACTACCTCCCGGTGGACGGATACGGAGCGGCACTGGTCCTCACCCGTGTCGCTGCCGGCTATCGCGCGGCAACGCGGCGAACAGCTCGAACCCGCCGGAGTCAGCTCTCTGGAGGGATTTCTGGTCGAAGACAGCACTTACGCTCGGCTTGAGGATCTTCAGGTCCGGAAGCTCGTTCAAGAAGGTGCGTACCTTGCGCTGCCTCTCAGACGAACGCGCTCATTCCGGTCACCGCGCGGCCGACGATCAGCTGGTTGATCTCACGAGTTCCTTCGTAACTGTAGAGGGCTTCCGCGTCGACGAAGTACCGGGCGACGTTGTGCTCCAGCAGGATTCCGTTTCCACCGAAGACCTCCCGCGCGAGGGCGACCGTCTCCCGCATGCGAGTGGTGACCACCGACTTGGCCATCGCGGAGTGCTCGTCCTTGTTGACGCCGTGGTCCTGCAGCTGAGCGAGGCTGACCACCATGGCCAGAGACGAGGTGATGTTGCCAAGCATGGTGGCCAGGTGGTCCTGGACGAGCTGGAACTTCGCGATCGGACGGCCGAACTGTTCGCGCTCCTTGGCGTAGGCGAGTGCCAGCTCGTACGCCGCCATCATGCAGCCGACCGAGCCCCAGGCGACCCCGCCGCGGGTCAGGCGGAGCACATCGCTGGTGTCCCGGAAGCTGTTGGCCCGCTGGAGCCGGTTCTCGTCGGGGACCCGGCAATCGTCGAAGGTGATGTTCGCGTTCTGCACGGCCCGCAAAGCGATCTTGCCTTCGATCTTCGTGGGGTGGAAACCCGGCGTGTCCTTCTCGACGACGAACCCCTTGACGTGGCCGTCCTCGACGTCGCGCGCCCAGACGACGACCAGATCGGCGAAGGTGGCGTTGCCGATCCACTTCTTCTCACCGTTGAGGATCCAGGTGTCTCCGTCGCGCCGGGCGGTGGTCTCCAGTCCACCGGCGACGTCCGAGCCGCCATGAGGCTCCGTGAGGGCGAACGCGCCGATCTGTTCCATCCGGGCCATCGACGGCAGCCACCGTTGCCGTTGTTCCTCGGACCCGCAGCGGTCGACGCTGCCCATCGCCAGACCCGTGTGCACCCCGAAGAAGGTATTGACAGACGGGTCGCACCGGCAGATCTCCATGGCGAGGAACCCGGTGAGCAGCCGGGAACCGCGGTGGGCGGCGAATCCCTCGTACATCAGGCCGGCGATGTCGAGCTCGCGGAACCCGTCGATGATTTCGAACGGGAACTCGGCCCGGGCCCAGTAGTCGTTGATGATCGGGTCGACCCGCGTGCGCAGGAACTCGCGTACCCGCATGACGATGCCGCGTTCGGTCTCCGACAACAGGTTCTCGAACCCGAAGAAGTCCCCGGTGTGCGTTTCGAAGGGATGCTCACCTGAGCGGGGGAACGTGCTGCCGGTGCTCTGCGTGATGGTCATCGGAGGTCCTTTCGGGACGAAGAACGCCGTGCGGCGCGGGCCCGCGCCGAAAGCACGGCGATCTCTTGGACATCTCGGGCGCGGGTCAGCTCCGCGTAGTCGTGCGTGCCGTACTCGTCTTCGGTCGCCTCGACGAGCCGGCGGGCCGCTTCGTCGGTGAGCTCGGGGCTGCCCAAGTCTTTCCAGCGCCTCACCATGCCCGGTCCGAGGTGCTCGAAGAAGTGCCGGAAGCCCCCCGGACCACCACCGAGGTGGAACGTGAGGAACGGGCCACCGGTGGCCCACCGCGGGCCAAGGGACTCCGTGACGATCGTGTCCACTTCGGCCGGCGTCACAACTCCCCGCAGCACCAGGTCGACGGCTTCCCGGAATAGCGCCGACTGCAGGCGGTTCGCGACGAAGCCCGAGGTTTCCTTACGGATGCGCACCGGTACCTTGCCGAGCGTCCGGTAGACATCCGCAGCGCGGGTGAGGGTGTCCTCCGTGGTGCGCGCACCGCCCACGATTTCGACCAGCGGCAGCAGGTGCGGCGGGTTGAACGGGTGGGCCACGAGCATCCGCCCGGCACCGGCCTCGGTCAGCCGCGCGCTGATGTCGCTGGGCTGCAGCCCTGAGGTGGACGACGCCAGCAGCGCGCCCGGTGGCGCGGCCTCGGCGAGTTCGGCGAACAGGCGCTGTTTGAACTCCAGGTCCTCCGGTCCGTTCTCCTGCACCAGATCCGCGTCCGCGACCGCTTCCGCCGCCTCGGTGTGGACGTGGACGAGCCGGGCGAGCCGGTCGGGATCGGCGGGCTCGAGCAGTGTCGGCCCGAACTGGCGGAGCCCGTCCGCGACCGCCGTCGCCAGATCGGGCCGGGGATCATGGACACGCACCGTCCAACCATGGGCGGCGAACAGTGTCATCCACGACAGCCCGATGGTGCCCGCCCCGATCACGGCGACCGTGCCGGAAGTGGACTCGGTCATGAAATTTCCTCCAGATAATCGTGCACCGGGTGCACGGGTTCGAGGGTGAGGTCGGTGCGCACGTGGGAGGCCGCCACCACCGCGCGCACCGGCAGGTCCGCCAGCGGCGCCATGACGTGCTCGAACAACTGCAGCCGGGCGGGGCCGGACCACGCTTCGTGCACCGTGATGTCGGTGATCCGGGTGCGCACGAGGTCACAGACCTGCGGTCGCTTGCCGTAGCCGGCGACGATCTTCACCATGAACGTCGGCAGGGTGATCTGGGCCTTCGCTTCTTCGAGATCGAGGGGCTCGTACTTGTAGGCCATCGTCGCAACGGCTGTGCGCAGTGATCCGATGTCCAGGGTGCCGATCAGCGCGCCGCCTTCGACGCGCAGCGCCGGTTCACCAAGCCCCTTCGGATAGGCACTGCCCTCCCGCCCGGCCGCGGTTCCCGCGAAGCTGTTGAGGTACATCGCGTGCAGGTACTCACCGTGCTCACCGTCGAACACGACCGGGAGCGCCTGTCCGCACTCGGTGTAGGGACCGAATCCGAGCACATCACCCATGTGCATGACCTCGAAGCGCACCAGGTCGTCTCGCACCTGCAGAGGTTCGGGGACAGCGTGACGCAGCGCGTCCGGGTCCGTCCGGTAGACGACAGTGAAATACTCCCGGTCAGTGAATCTGCGGCGAATCCGCGTGTACGGCGGTGCCGTGAGGGGGGTGGTGCCCGCCTTGAGGACTTCGTCGGCTCGCATGGCGCTTACCGGTCACTTTCCTGTCGCCGTGTTCCCGGGCTGGTGTCCGTCGACGCGGACCACACCCCGGTCCGCGAGCGCGGAGATCGTCGCGGCGTCGTAACCCAGCTCGGTGAGAAGCTCCGCCGTGTGCTGCCCGAGCGACGGGGTGTGGGAGCGGATGGAGGGCGGCGTCGCGGAGAACCGCAGCGGGTTGCCGATGACACGATAGGGGCCCTCGGTCGGGTGCTCGCCGACCTTCAGCAGGCCGCCCTCCGTGACATACGCGTCCTCGGCGGCCCGGTCCAGGTCCAGCACCGGCGAGAAGGGGATACTGTTCGCCGCGCAGATCTCGGCCCACTCCGCCGTGGTCCTGCTCGGAGACAGCTGCTCAATCAGTTTGTAGAGGTCGGCGTAGTGTCGCGCCAGAGCGGCCGAGCTGCTGAACCGCACGTCGTCGGCCAGCTCCACCCGGCCGGCCGCGGTGAAGAAGTCGTGGATGTTGCGCGGCGTGTAGGGGATGATGCACGCCCAGCCGTCCGCGGTCGGCATCGCCCGGTGCCCGGGACTGAGCGACCGCGGGAAACCCACCTCGCCCGTCGGCGGCTGGAAGGTCTGCCCGGCCAGGTGCTCGACCAGGTTGAACGCCAGCATGGTGTCCGTCATCGGCACCTCGACGTGCTGACCCTCACCCGTCGCGCGCTGGTGGACAACGGCGGCGAGCACCGAATACACGATCGTGAGCGCGCAAACCTTGTCGGCGAGAATGGTCGGTACGTACGTCGGGACCCCGGTGGCCCGGCGCATCAGGTCCGTGAGCCCCGACGCCGACTGCACGATCTCGTCGTACGCGGCGTAATCGGCACGTGCCGAGTCACCGCGGAAGCCCTGGGCGTTGCAGTAGACAAGGCGGGGGTTCACCGCCGCGAGAGACTCGTAGTCCAGACCCAGCCGCCGCAGACCGCCCGGCCGGGTGTTGGTGATCAGCACGTCGGCGCTGCGGGCGAGGGCGACGAACGCTTCCTTTCCCTCCGGACTTTTCAGGTCCACGGCCAGGCTCCGCTTATTGCGATTCACGTTCAACGCGAGCGCACCCATGCCATCGTGCCGCTGCGGCTGGCTGTGGCGGGTCATGTCCCCGGCCGTCGGCTCGACCTTCACCACGTCCGCGCCGAGATCACCCAGGATCTGCGCGGCGTAGGGCCCCATCACGACAGCCGCCATATCGATGACCCGGATCCCCTGCAGCGCGGCCGCCGTTCCGCTTTCCTTCGCCGTTGTGCTCATCTGGTCCGACTACCCGAGGGAACGGCCGCGACACTTTTCCTGTGATCACAACCCCCGAAAGATGACGAGTACGACGACAGTGGGCCGCTTTCACCGCCAAAGGCACCCCGGCCACGAGGGCACTGGTGACCTACCGGCCAGTACAACGTCGAGGACGCCGGCATGACTTTGGTGCCATCCCAAGCGATCCTGAAACGCGCTACCGCGTACCCGGCGCGGAGATCATCCTCCCGCAGTAACGTTCCCGCTGGTCCAGGAACCATGCCGAGTCGCGAGGCAGTTACACGGCTGTCACGACACGGCCTGCGGTTGCCGAGAAGCCGTCGGCACCGTAGTGACCCGATCGAGTCATACATTTGCTGGTCAGCGGCTCGCGACGGTCACACGATAGCGGCTTCGAACAGGGCAAGGTAAACGGCGCCGATATTTTTGTCCTGAGCAGGGCCGAGAGATTTTCGGCGCTGTCCGTATGTCCGACGCATTCGCCATCAAGGAGAACTCATGCTCAAAAAGATCGGCATCGTCGCGGCCGCCATCGTCGCCGGCGCCCTGCTGGGTGGAGGCATCGCCTCCGCTGATACCCCGGACAGCCACTACGGCTCGGACTACAGCGGCCAGTTGGGACTGCTCAATCTGAACAATCTCGATCTACTCCACAACGTCAACGCGACGCTCGGCTTGTGCGACAACAACGTCAATGTTATCGGCATTCAGGTTCCCGTCGAGGACTCGCTCAACGGCATCGGTATTCCGATCCTGTCGCCGGGGCAACACCAGGCCATCGGTCAGTCGCCCGAAAGCTGCGCCGCGGGCGGCATTGTCAGTGGCGGCTCGATCCAGCACAACTGAGCCACTTCCCGCGACAGTAGAGCGTGCCATGGAACGCGGAAACGAACAACGAACTTGGCCTCCGCGTTACGGGCAAGCCTCCACACTGCCGACGAGGGGTCTTTTCCGCTGACGCCGAACGGCACGTCCCGAGGAATGGTTCAGCTTTGGCGACACCAGGGGCCCGGACACCTTCGTGTCCGGGCCCCTGGTTCGAAGCTGCGGGCGCGCTACAGCGACTCGAGGGCGAGACCCGTCAGTGGCCGAGTCCTTCACCGCTTGACGGCCTTGGCGAGCGGCGGTCGAAAATCACCCTGCCGGTGGCCGCCGGATTGATTCGAAAGCGGTCCGGGTACCTGATTGTTCATGTGGATGGCGCTGGTGACCCCGATGCTGATCATGGCGTTCGCCTTGGTCATGGAACGTGTCGAAGCGGGCGTCCCGGTCAGGAGAACGCGCCTCCACGCGGGCCCCAGCCGATCCGGTGCTCCGTCAACCGCACCCCACCGCCGGGTTGCCACCCGTCGACACCTGACGCCGCGAACCGACGGTCCCTGTAGTGAACACGTGGACCTCGGAGCCATCCGACGAGGCCGCCCATCCCACACGGCCGTCGAGCGAGGGCTGAGTAGTTCAGGTGGCCATCGAACGACTCTCGCGCAGACCGCCCGCCACTGTGGAACGCGCGATGGCACCACGCCTGGTCGCTAGCCAGATCACCCAGAACGTGACCGCAAGCGTGGCCTCGCTCAGGCAGCGGCACGGTTCATCATCAGATCCCGCGGGTTCCGTGGTGGGGTGACCACCGGAGTTCGGCCACGGGTTGCCCAGGCCGGAATCCCGACCGGGGCAACCCGTGGACGCCCTACTCGGCCGCCATCCGCTCACGGAGACTGCGGGGACGCATGTCGGTCCAGACCTCGTCCACGTGGTCCATGCACTCCTGGCGGGTGCCCGTCTTGCCCTCCGCGCGCCAGCCGTCCGGGATCTCCTTCTCCGCCGGCCAGAGGGAGTGCTGGTCCTCGTCGTTGACCAGGACCTGAAAAGTGGTGTTGTCGTCCATCGGGTTTCCTCTCTCGGTTATTCGGTGTTGGTTGCGGCGGTCACTTCGGCTGGTTCGGACGCGGCGGGAAAGCCGCGCAGGGTGGGATTGACGGCGGTCACCACGGTGATCACCGCGATGGCGCCCGCACAGACGAGCACCGCGGGCGGGCCGGGAAACACCTCGACGAGCCAGCCGCCGAACGCCGGGCCGAGCGCGGCGGCCAGGCCGCCGGTCACGCCCAGCACTCCCCCCAGCCTGCCGCGCAGTTCGTCGGGGGTGTTCAGCAACTGGTAGGTGCCGATGGCGGTGTTCGCCGCCGGTGGGAGAAAGGCGATCGCGGCGAACAGCAGCCCCATGAGGTAGCCGTTGTGCACGAAGATCGCGAGCGGGGTCAGGACGGTCAGCGCCCAGAACACCCCGGTGATCAGCAGGTACGGGCTGATCTTGCGGTGCAGGTACGGTGCGGCCAAGGCGCCGAGAATGCCGCCCGCACCGAGCATCGCCGCCATCACCCCGATCTCGCCGGAGGGCATGCCGCGGTCGTTGGCCAGCACGATGATCACCAGGTAGTAGGCCGAGAAGAACAGGTTCAGGCTGATCACGCAGAACGTCGTGACGCGCAGCCGGGGCTGCCCCCACACCCACCGCACTCCTTCGACGATTTCCCGGCCCAGATGCGCCGGTGGCCGGGCGGTCGCGGTGACCCGGTCCGGGATCCGGACGAACAGCAGCGCCACGAACGCGAAGAGATGCGTGAAGACGTCGAAGACGAACGGGACGAACCGGCCGAGCGCGAACAGGAAGCCGCCGAGCGCGGTGCCGGACAGCTGCCCGGCGCTGGTCCTCGCCGCGTTCAGCGCGACGGCGGCCGGGACTTGTTCGCTCGGCACCAGGCGGGGCAGGCTCGCCTCCTCCGCCGGTTCGAACAGTGCCCGGCACACTCCCATCACCACGGCGACGACGACCAGGAGCCCGACTCCGGCCTTCCCCCACCACAGTGCGAGGACGAGCCCGGCGGCCGCGATCGCTTGCACGGCCTCACAGCCGAGCATGATCCGTTTACGGGGCCAGCGGTCCACGAGCGCTCCGGCTGGCAGACCGGTGACCAGCTGGGCGATCGCCACCGCGCCGACGACGAGGCCCGACTGCGCGGCGGATCCGGTGATCGCCAGTACCACCAGAGGAAAGGCGATCATGGTGGTGCTGAACCCGGCTTCGGAGACGACCTGCCCGGTCCACAGGAGCCGATAGTCACGGTTCTTTCCCAGCCGGCTCACGCGTCGTCTCCCCGGCAGTCGGCCGCGATGGCCCGCAGGGCGTCGGCGAAGTCCGCGGCCACCGCCGCGACCGTGGCCTGGGTGTTCAGGTGCGGCTGGTAGTACCAGGAGAACTCCAGCTTGCCGTCCCGCACTCCGCCGACCACTTCGAGCACATGCGGCGGGCGGTTCGCGGGATCCTGCTCCCGGCCGACCGGCGCGAGGGCACGCCGGTAGAGCCCGCTGCCCTCACCGGCGTGATCGCCCTGGCCCAGATAGTTGAACGCGACCTCCGGCGCCGCGTCGCGGAGGTCCGGGAACCGGAAGTAGCGCAGGGCACCGTAACCGAAACCGTTGCCGGGCAAGGCTCGCAGCTGTTTCCTGACCGCTTTGACGAGATCACGCCAGCCGACGGAAGGATCGACCGTGAGCCCGACCGGGAACAGGGTGGTGAACCAGCCGACCGTGCGAGAGAGGTCGACGTCGTCGAGGATCTCCTCGCGCCCATGGCCTTCCAGGTCGACGGCGACGGCCCGCTGGCCGGTCCACCGGGTGAGCGCCCTGGCGAGCGCGGTCAGCAGGACATCGTTGATCCGGGTGCGATAGGCGCCGGGTGCCCGGTGCAGCAGGGCGTCGGTGTCCCGTTCGTCGATCTCGACATTGACCACTTCGGGTGGGGACGGCGGCGCGTCGGTCCGGTCGCGCGGGATCGTGCGACCGGGTAGTTCGCGTGCCCAGTGCTCGTGTTCGCCGTCCAGCTCACCGCCTTCGACGAACTCGCGCAGCCGGTGCGCCCAGTCGCGGAAGGACGTCGTCTTGGTCCCGAGGTCGGCCTTCTCCCCCGCCTCGATCTGCCGGTACGCGTTTTCGAGGTCTTCGAGCAGGATGCTCCACGACACCGCGTCGACGACCAGGTGATGCGCGGCGAGGAACAGTTGTGGATTGTCCCCTTCGGCCGGTTCTGTCAGCAGTGCGCGCAGATGCGGCGGCCGGGTGAGGTCGAAGTCCGCCTGCGCGTTTTCGGCCTCGGCCTCCAGATCGGCGGCGGGCACCTTCTTCAGCACGGACTTCGGCTCGACCGGCTCGTTGTACTGCGTCCAGCCGTCGGAGGTCCGCTCGAACCGCAGGCGCAGGGCGTCGTGCTGGGCGACGACGGCGTCGAGTGCCTGCCGCAGCGCCTCCTCCTCCACTCCTCCGCCCAGTTCGACGAGCACGGATTGGTTGAAGTGCGCCGGATTGGCGGGCTCCGAGGCGAGGAACCAGTGCTGGATCGGCGTCAGCGGCACGTCGCCGACGACGACCTCGCGGTCCACGACCGCGGTGTCGGCCTGCTTCACCACCGTCGCGAGTTCGGCGACCGTCTGGTGGGTGAACAGGTCCTTCGACCGCATCGCCAGCCCGGCCTGGCGGGCGCGGTGGACGACCTGGATGCTCAGGATCGAGTCACCGCCGAGGTCGAAGAAGTTGTCCGTGGCACCGACCCGGTCCAGGCCGAGGACCTCGGCCCAGAGTTTCGCCAGCGACGATTCCGTTTCGGTGCGCGGTTCCACGTAGCTCGCGGTCTGCGTCAAGGACGGATCCGGGGCCGGGAGCGCCGCGCGGTTCACCTTGCCGTTGGGAGTCGTCGGCACCGCCGCCAGCGGTACGAAGATCGACGGCACAAGGTAGTCCGGCAGCGTTTCGCCGAGGAAGGCGCGCAGGTCCGCCGGTTCGCCGACGACGTAGGCGACGAGCCGTTTGTGCCCGCCGATCTCGCGGGCGACCACGACGGCGTCGCGCACCGACGGGTGTCGCCGCAACGCCGTCTCGATCTCGCCGAGCTCCACCCGGAACCCGCGGACCTTGACCTGCTCGTCCACGCGGCCCACGAACTCCAGCGCGCCCGAGGCCGTCCACCGGACCAGATCGCCGGTCCGGTACATCCGGGTTCCCGCCGCGCCGAAGGGGTTCACGACGAACCGGTCGGCGGTGAGGCCCGGCCGTTTCAGGTAGCCGCGGGCCAGCCCGGCGCCGGCGACGAACAGCTCGCCGGTCGTCCCGATCGGAACCGGCCGCAGCGCGGTGTCCAGGACGTGCACCTCGGTGTTCGGGATCGGCGTGCCGATCGGCGGGGTGCCACCAGGGCTCAGCGGTTCACTCCACGAGGTGACGACGGTGGCCTCCGTGGGCCCGTACGCGTTGATCATCCGCCTGCCGGGCGCCCACCGTTCCACCACCGCGGCGGGACAGGTGTCGCCGCCGACGATCACGGTCCGGAAGTCCGGCAGACGCGCCTCCGGCACGGTCGCCAGCGCGACCGGCGGGATCAGCGCGTGGGTGACCCGGTGCCGCCGCAGGACATCGGCGAGCGGAGCGCCGAGCAGCGGTCCCTCGGGCGGCACGACGAGCGTGGCGCCGGCGGGCAGGGACAGGCACAGCTCCAGGATCGACGCGTCGAAACTGGGCGAGCTGAACGCCAGGACACGATCTCCGGCGCGCACCTCACAGTGTTCGATTTCGGCGGCGGAAAACGAGGCCAGTCCGGTGTGGGACACGACGACGCCCTTGGGCCGCCCGGTCGAGCCGGACGTGTAGATCACATACGCGGGCTGAGCCGGGTCCACCGGCACGCCCAGATCGGTGTCGGAGTACCCCGAAGCGTCGAGTTCGGTGTCCACCACCAGAACCGGGTCGGCGTCACGCAGCATGAACTCCACGCGCTCGGCCGGATAGCCGGGGTCCACGGGCAGGAACGCGGCCCCGGTCTTCGCCACGGCCAGTTCGGTGACCACGAGCGCCACCGAACGCGGCAGGAGGACCGCGACGATCCGTTCGGGCCCGGCACCTCGCTCGGTGAGCAGTCGGGCCAGCCGGTTCGCCCGTGCGTTCAGCCCCGCGAAGGTGATCGAGCCGTCGTCGGACAGCAGCGCGGGTGCCTTGGGTGTCCGGCGCGCCTGCGCCTCGACCAGTTCGGCCAGTGAAGCGGCCGTGATGTGGCGTGCGGTGTCGTTCCAATCCCGCAGTTGCTCGAGTTCGTCCGAAGGCAGCATCGGCAAGGCGGCCATCGGGCTGTCCGGCTCGGCGGCGAGCGTGCTCAACAGCGTCCGCAGCCGCGCGATCAGGCGCTCGATCGTCTCCGTGTCGAACAGCCCGGTGCTGTAGTTGATCGCCCCGTTCAGCCCGTCGCCGTCCTCTTCGAACTGCACGAGCAGGTCGAAGTTCGCCGACCCTGCGGGCAGCGGCTCCTCTCCCGCTACCAGCGTGCCGGTGCCGGACCCGTCGTCGACGTTCTGCAGGACCACCATGGCCTGGAACAGCGGGGTCCGGCTCGGGTCGCGGACCGGCTGCACCGCGTCCACCACGCGTTCGAATGGAACGTCCTGGTTGGCGAACGCGTCGAGTACCACTTCCCGCACCTGCGCCAGGATCTCCCGGAACGACCGCCGCTTGTCCACTGTGGACCGCAGGGCCAGGGTGTTGACGAAGAACCCGACGAGACGCTGCAGTTCGGCGCGGTCCCGGCCGGCCGTCACGGTGCCCACGGCGACGTCTTCCTGGCCCGTCCAGCCTGCCAGCAACACCTGGCAGGCCGCGACCAAGGTCATGAACAGCGTGCCGTCCTGCCCCTTGGCCAATTCCCGGAGTTTCGCGGTGACGTCCGCGGGGACGTCGAAGCCGAGCCATTCCCCTTCCGTCGTGCGCACCGCGGGCCGGGGCCGGTCGGTTGGCAGTTCGAGCGGTTCGAGCCCGGCGAGCCGGTCGCGCCAGTAGTCCAGCTCACCGGCGAGTTCGGGGCCGTCGAGCTGTTCGCGCTGCCAGGTCGCGAAGTCCGCGTACTGCACCGGAAGCGCGGGCAGCCGCGGTTCCTCACCGCGGGCGAAGGCGGTGTAGCAGTCGTCGAGTTCGGCGGCCAGCACGCCCGAGGACCAGCCGTCGGTGACGATGTGGTGCAGCACGAGCAACAGGACGTGCTCGTCGGACGTGCGCCGGAACAGCCGGGCCCGCAGGAGCGGGCCGGTGCGCAGGTCGAACGGCCGCGACGCCTCGCGCGCCAGCGTGTCCTCGTCGAAAAGCTCGACCGGGAGGCCGACGTGGTAGGGCTCGTGCACGAACTGGACGCCGCGACCGTCGACGGCGTCGAAGGTCGTGCGCAGCGATTCGTGCCGGGCGACCAGGGTGTCGAGCGCCTGGTTCAGGGCGTCGAGATCGAGTTCGCCGCGGAGCCGCAGCGCCGTGGGCGACAGGTATTCGGTACCGCCCGGCTCGAACTCGTCCAGGAACCACAGCCGCTGCTGGGCGAACGACAACGGAAGAGCACCATCTCGTGCCACAGCGGGAATTTGCGGCGTCTCGGCCCGCTGGTCCGGCAACGCGGCGGCGAACCGGCCGAGCATCGGCGTGGTGAACAGCGCGCGTGGCGAGATGTCGACACCCAGCTCGGCACGCACTCGAGACGTGATCCGCATGCTGAGGATCGAGTCCCCGCCGAGCTCGAAGAAGCTGTCCGTGACCCCGACCTGGTCGATCTTCAGCACCTCGGCCCAGATCCCCGCGAGACGGCGTTCGGTCGCGGTCCGCGGCGCCACGTACTCGACGGCGGTGTCCCTGCCGGGCGCGGGCAGCGCCCGCCGGTCGACCTTGCCGTTACGGGTCAAGGGAAGCGCGTCGAGCGCGACGAACGCCGTCGGGACGAGATGGTCCGGCAGGCGATCCCGCAGCCAGTCCCTCAGTCTCTGGATGTCGCCGACGACGTAGGCGACGAGCCGCCCGTCCCTGGCGGCGACCGTGGTGTCGGTGACCGCGGGATGCTGCCGCAGCAAGGCTTCCACCTCCCCGGGTTCGACCCGGAACCCGCGGATCTTCACCTGGTCGTCGACCCGGCCGAGGTAGTCGATCTGACCGTCGGCGGTCCAGCGCACCCGGTCACCGGTGCGGTACATGCGAGTGCCCGGCGGGCCGAAGGGATCGGCGACGAACCGGTCCGCGGTCAGCCCGGAACGGCCGAGGTAGCCGCGGGCGAGCTGGACACCGGCGAGGCACAGCTCTCCCGGCATTCCGGTGGGAACCGGTGATCCGGCCGCGTCCAAGACGTACGCTCGCAGGTTGGCCAGCGGACGGCCGATCAGGGGGCGCTCCCCCGTCACCGGGGTGTGGACGGCATCGACGGTCACCTCGGTGGGGCCGTAGTAGTTGTACGAGGTGACACCGGAGTCCACCAGCTCACGCCACAGCCGCTCATCGAGCGCCTCGCCGCCTACCATCACGCTGCCGGGGCGGTGTTCGCCGGTCAGCAGACCGGCGTCCATCAGCTGCCGGAGGTAGGTCGGGGTCAGGTCGAGCAGGTCGATCCGGTGGTCACGGAGGTAGCCGACGGCGGCACGGGGATCGAGCCGTGTCTCGTCGTCGAGCACGTGCAACTCATGGCCGTCGATCAACGCCAGCACCCCTTCCCATGACGTGTCGAAGGAGAACGAGGCGGTGAGCGCGATCCGCCTGCGCTCCTGACCGAGAAAGCCGTGGCGGTGCGCGGCGAGCATGTTCATCAGGCCACGGTGCTCGATGACGACGCCCTTCGGCGTTCCCGTCGAACCCGAGGTGTAGATGACATAGGCGGCGTTGTCCACGCTCGCCCGTCGCCCTTCGGACGTCTCGGGAGCGTGCCCCGGTTCGCCGAGCACCACCACCGGTCGAGCGTCGTCCAGGAGGAACTGCTTGCGCTCCTGCGGAAGTTCCGGATCGATCGGCAGATACACCGCCCCCGCCTTGAAGATCGCGAGGATCGCGATGACGGCTTCGGCCGAGCGGGGCAGCGCGACGGCCACCACCTCTTCCGGCCCCGCACCGCGTGCGGTCAGCTCCCGCGCCAGCCGCGTGGCGCGGGCATCGACCTCGGCGAAATCGAGAATCGTGTCGCGGAAGACCAGCGCGGTCTCGTGCGGCAGACGGGCGACCGTCTCTTCGAAGACGTCCAGGACCGTGCCCGGCGGTACGTCGATCACCGGACCGCTGCCCGAGGCCAGCAGGTCGTGCCGTTCGCCGGGGGTCAGCGGGGACAGCGCGTCGAGCCGGCACCGCGGGTCGGCGGTGATGGCACGGACGAAGCCGGCGAGCTGGCCCCCCAGACGGCGGACCGTGGCCGCGTCGAACAACCGCGGGTCGTACGACAACTCGAGACCGAGCTTGTCATGCAGATACGCGGTGAGGTTCAGCGGAAAGTTCGTCGTGTCCAGCGAATCGACGTCGAGCACGCGCACCTCCGCCTGCCCGCTGTCTTCGATCGGGTAGTTCTCGAAGACCACCACGGTGTCGAACAGCGCCGTACCGGCGGGCACGGCCGTCAGCGACTGCAGTTCGGACAGGGCGAGGAAGTCGTACCGGCGGGCGTCGGCCTGTGCCGCCTGGAGTTCACGCAGCCAGTCGACGACGGACTCCCGCCCGTGGATCTCCACCCTGGCGGGGACGGTGTTGATGAACATGCCGATCATCGCCTCGACACCCGGCATTCCCTCCGGGCGGCCGGACACGGTGGCGCCGAACAACACGTCGGTTTCCCCGCTGTAGCGCGAGAGCAGCAACGCCCAGGCGCCTTGCACGATGGAGTTCACCGTCAGCGCGGCGGCCTTCGCCATCTCGTGCAACCGGGAGGACTCCTCCGGGGTCAGTTCGACCAGGACCGCTCCCGCGGATTCGGCGCGGTGGGCCTCTTGGGGCCGCCGGTCGTAGGGCAGCGGGGTCGGCGTGGTGAAACCGTCCAGCACCGTCCGCCAGTGGTCGATCGCCTCGGCGTGGTCCTGGACGTCGAGCCAGGCCAGGTAGTCGCGGAACGGACGGCGGGGAACCAGCCGCGCGGCCCGGCCTTCGACGATGGCCGCGTACTGCTCGCACACCTCGCCGAAGACCTGCGCCGTGCTCCAGCCGTCGAGCAGGACGTGATGCGAGGTCCACACCAGCTGGACCTCACTGTCGGCGACCCGGGCGATCGCGAGGCGCATCAGCGGCGGCGCGGTCAGATCCATCCCTGCCGCGACGTCGTCCGCCAGCAACTCGTTCAGTGCCCGCCGCTGATCCTCCGGCGTGAGCCCACGCCAGTCGTGCTGCCCGACCGGGACCCGGACCTCGCGGTGCACGCGCTGGACCGGAATGTCCATGCCTTCCCACGCGGTGCTGCTGCGCAGGATGGGCGTGCGGTCCACGACGCGTTGCCATGCCTCGGCGAGTGCCTCCGGATGGCTCACTCCGGCCAGGTGAAGCCGGAACTGGTCGAAATAGGCGTTCGAGCCGGTGTCCACCAGGCTGTGGAACAGCATGCCCGTCTGCAACGGCGTGAGCGGGTAGATGTCCTCTACGTCGCGGCCGTCCCCGGCGAGGCGGTCGACGTCTGCCTGGCCGAGCCGGGCCAGCGGGAAGTCCGACGGCGTACGCCCGCCGGTCTCGGCGCAATGGGCGACGATGCCACGCAAGGCGTCGCGCATGGCATCGGCGAGCGCTCGAACCGTGCTTTCCTCATGCATTTCATCCGAGTACTGCCAGGTGAGATGCAATTCCCCGCCTTCGACGACGCCGATGACATCGAGCAGATACGGGCGGACACTTTCGGGAGAGATGTCTTGTCCGATGCTTTCGCCTCGTCCTTTGAACCATCCTTCAGCGGTGGCACCCACATCCCAGCGGCCGTGGTAATTGAACGAAATCTGCGGTGCAACTGCCGTACGCAAGGCGGAAACCGGCGCTTCCGGGGGGCTCAAGTAACGCAAAGCCTCGAATCCGGCACCTTTGTTCGGAACCGCGCGCAACTGTTCCTTGACACTTTTGAGCACCTCGCCCCACCCACCTTCGGGCAGGGTCAGCGCGAGCGGGTATTGGGCGGTGAACCAACCGATCGTCCGTGAAAGGTCGAGTGGCCCGGCGAGTTCTTCGCGGCCGTGGCCTTCCATGGCCAGCACGACCCTCGGCCGGCCCGTCCACTGGGACAGCACTCGGCCCAGCGCGCTCACCAGGACGTCGTTGACCTCGGTCCGGTACGCGTCGGGAACGTCGCGAAGGAGCGCGGCGGTCTCGGCCCGGCCAAGTGACACCGAGACGCCGCGCTCCGATTTCGCGGCGTTTCGGCCCGAACGATCAACCGGAATGTCCGTTCGCGCACCGCGAAAAGAAGTTTCCCAGTACGGGACTTCCTTGTCGAGGCGTCCCATTTTCACGTGCTCGTCCAGCGAACGAGCCCAAGAGGTGAAAGAAGTTCGCACTGGTTCCAGCTCTTCGCCGAGATAGGCGCGTTCGAGGTCGGCCAGCAGAATGCGCCACGACACCCCGTCCATGACGAGATGGTGCGCGGTGAGGAACAGTTGCGGCGCCCGACCGCGGAAGGTGAACAGTACCGCGCGCCAGAGCGGCCCGGTGACGATGTCGAGCGAGATCTGTGCCCGCACCGCCTCGGCGTGCATCGCCGCGGCCACATCGTCCACTTCGGACAGATCGACCTGACGGAGGAGGTCGGCCGACTCGACCGGCGCGGCTTCCTGCACCCAGCCGTGGTCCTTGCGGGAGAAGCGCAGGCGAAGCGCGTCGTGCCTCCCGGCGACCCGGCCCAGCGCGGCGATCAGCCTCGGTACGTCCACTGAGGACAGTACGACGTGCACGGACATGGTGAGCCGCCATGGCTCGTCAAGGTGCTCGAACAGCCAGGACTGGATCGGGCCGAGCGGGGCAGGCCCGCCCTTGTCCTCGACCGGCGCGACAGGCGCGTCAGGCTGGGCGACGGTGGCGAGTTCGGCGATGGTCTGATTGCGGAACAGGTCCTTGGACGTCAAGGCCAGCCCCGCCTGCCGGGCCGCGGCGACGACCTGGATGCTGAGGATCGAGTCTCCCCCGAGGCCGAAGAAGTTGTCCTCGACGCCGACCCGGTCGACGCCCAGCACTCCTGACCACACCGCGGCCAGTACGGTCTCGGCTTCGGTGCGCGGGGCCACGTAGCGGTTCTCGGTCCGCGCGCCCGGCTCCGGCAGCGCCCGGTGATCGAGTTTGCCGTTGGCGTTGAGCGGCAACCGCTCCAGCGGGACGAACACCGCGGGCACCATCTGCGCGGGCAGCGAGCGGCCGAGGAACTCTCGCAACGCGATGGTCCCCGGCACTGCACCGGTCAGATAGGCGACGAGACGGCGGGCGTCCCCGGTGCCGTGCGCGACGACGGCGGCCGCGTCGACGTCGGGATGGGCGATCAAAGCGGCTTCGATCTCGCCGGGTTCGATCCGGAACCCGCGGATCTTGACCTGGTGGTCGGCCCGGCCGCGGTAGTCCAGCTCACCGTCGGCGGTCCAGCGCAGCAGGTCGCCGGTGCGGTACATGCGGGTTCCGGGAGCACCGAAGGGATCTGCGAGGAAACGCGAGGCAGTCAGGCCGGGGCGATCGAGGTAACCGCGGGCCAGCCCCGCGCCCGCGACGTACAGCTCGCCGGTGACACCGGGCGGCACCGGTGCTAAATCCGCGTCGAGCACGTAGGTCCGCAGATCCGGGATCGGCACGCCGACCGCGCCGGATCCGCCTGCTTCCAGCGCCCGGTAGGTCACGTGCACCGTGGTTTCGGTGATGCCGTACATGTTGACCAGCCGCGGTCCGTCCGGATGCCGCCGGTACCACTCCGCCAGCCGCGCGGGATCCAGCGCTTCGCCGCCGAAGATCACGTACCGAAGACTCAACGGTGGCGAGGACAGCGCGCTCAGCCGGTAGAACGCCGACGGTGTCTGGTTGAGGACCGTCACCCGCTGCTCGGCCAGCAGTGCCAGGAAGTCTTCCGGCTCGCGGACCGTGTCCTGCGGCACGACGACGAGCCTGCCGCCGTGCAGCAGCGCTCCCCACAGTTCCCAGACCGAGAAGTCGAACGCGTAGGAGTGGAACAGCGTCCAAACGTCCTGGTCGCCGAAGCCGAACCAGGCGTCGGTCGAGGAGAACAGCCGGGTCACGTTCGCGTGCGGGACCAGCACGCCCTTGGGCACACCGGTGGAGCCGGAGGTGTAGATGACGTAGGCGGTGTTGTCCGCCTCGACCTTCACCGCCGGAGCCGTCTCCGGCCATTCCTCGGCCTCGACGGAGTCGACGACGCAGACCGGGCTAGCGTCCGCCAGCGTCGCCTCGATCCGCGCGGCCGGGTAGGCCGGGTCGATCGGGAGGTACGCCGCACCCGTTTTCAGCACCCCGAGTACCGCGACGACGAGGTCCGCCGTGCGCGGCAGCCGGAGCGCCACCAGCCGCTCCGGACCGGCTCCTTCGGCGATCAACCGGTGGGCGAGGCGATTGGCGCGCCGGTCCAGTTCGTCGTAGGTCAGCTCGGTGTTCCCACTCGTCACAGCGACGGCGTCCGGGGTGCGCGCCACCTGTGCGGCGAAGAGTTCGTGCAGGGCGGGCGCCGGTTCGGCGGCCGCCTTGCCGTTCCACTCCAGCAGGACCCGGTCGTGGTCGGCGGGGCTGATCCACGGCAGCCGTCCGAGCGGCCGCTCCGGAGCCGTCGCGATGCCGTCGAGCAGCAGGCTCAGCCAGCCGGTCAGCCGTTCGATCGTGGTGGCGTCGAACAGATCGGTGTTGTAGTTGACCAGCGCGTCGAGCCGTCCGGCGGTCTCCTGGAAGTGGATCGTGAGGTCGAAACCGGCGGTCACGACCGGCGGCGCCAGCTCCTCGACGTCCACTCCGGACATCGACGGGCGGGCGTCCGGCGTGTTGTGCAGGACGACCAGGACCTGGCACAACGGGGTCCGGCTGGTGTCGCGTTCGGGCTGGAGGTCGTCGACGACGCGGTCGAAAGGCACATCCTGGTGAGCGAAGGCGTCCAGGACGGTATCGCGCACGTCGTCCAGGAAAGTGTCGAATCCGCGCTTCAAGTCCACTGTGGACCGCAGGACGAGCGTATTGACGAAGAAGCCGATCAGACCTTCGAGATCGGTGCGCTCACGGCCGGAAACCACAGTACCGACGGCGATGTCGTCCTGCCCCGACCACCGCGCGAACACCAGCTTGGAGGCGGCGAGCAGGGTCATGAACAGGGTGCCACCCTGACGACGGGACAGCTCCTTGAGCCGCGCCGTGGTCCCGGCGGGCACGCTGAATTCGTGCAGGGCGCCGTTCTTGGTCCGGACGGCCGGACGAGGCCGGTCGGTGGGCAGCTCCAGCGCCGGAATCCCGTCGAGCCGGTGGCGCCAGTAGCTGAGCTGAGCGTCGAACTCGGTGCCCTGCAGGCGTTCCCGCTGCCAGACGGCGTAATCGGCGTACTGCGCCGAAAGCGGCGGAAGGTGCGGCTCCTCACCGCGGGCGAACGCGGTGTAGCAAGCGGCCAGTTCGCCCAGCAGCACGCCCGAGGACCAGCCGTCGGTGACGATGTGGTGCAGCACGAGGGTGAGCACGTGGTCACCGGGGGCGAGCCGGGTGAGCGCCGCCCGCAGCAACGGGCCGGCGTGCAGGTCGACGGGGCCGGTCGCGGCGGCGAGCGCGGTGTCCAGGTCGCCGTCGGAGACGGGGACGTCGACGGTGTACGGCGGATGGATCACCTGGACGCCGCGTCCGTCGACGGTCGCGAATGTGGTGCGCAGGGACTCGTGCCGGGCGACCAACGCGGTCAGCGCGCGGTCGAGCGCGCCGAAGTCCAGCTCGCCGCGCAGCCGCAGCGCGGTCGGCGACACGTATTCGGTGCTGCCCGGTTCGAATTCGTCGAGGAACCACAGCCGTTGCTGGGCGAAGGACAGCGGCGCTTCGAAGCGGCCCCCGTCGCGGGGCAGCAGCGGGATCGTCGTCCGGGACGCCCTGGCGGACGGCAGTTGCGCGGCGAGCCGCGCCGGGGTGGGCGCAGTGAACACCAGCCGCGCGGGCACTTCGGCGCCCAGTGCGTCCCGCAACCGGGCGAGAACCCGGATCCCGAGCAGGGAGTCCCCGCCGAGGTCGAAGAAGTTGTCGTCGGTGCCGACCCGCTCGACGCCGAGGACCTCGGACCAGATATCGGTCACCAGCCGCTCGCGTTCGTCCCGGGGAGCGACGTACGGGGTGGAAGTGGTGTGCTCCGGATCGGGCAGGGCCCGCCGGTCCAGCTTGCCGTGCCGGGTCAGCGGGAACCGGTCGAGGGCGACGAACGCCGAGGGCACGAGGTGGCCGGGCAGGATTCCGGTCAACGCGGTCCGAAGCCGGACAGGATCGGCGTCGCCGACGACGTAGGCGACCAGGCGGCCGTCGCGCGCGTCCACCGCGGCGTCGGTGACGTCCGGTTGCGCACGCAGCACGGCCTCGACCTCGCCCGGTTCGATCCGGAAGCCACGGACCTTGACCTGCTCGTCGACCCGGCCGAGGTGTTCCAGCTGCCCGTCCGCGGTCCAGCGGGCGCGGTCGCCCGTGCGGTAGAGCCGGGTTCCCGGCGGGCCGAACGGATCCGCGGTGAACCGGTCGGCGGTCAGGCCGGGCCTGCCGAGGTACCCGCGGGCGAGTTGTGCGCCGGAAAGGCACAGCTCACCCGGCACGCCGGCCGGGACGAGCCGCGACCACTCGTCGAGGACGTAGGCGGTCACGTTCCCGAGCGGCCTGCCGATCACGGGCCGCTCGCCCGCCACCGGCGCGCTCGTGGCGTCCACAGTGGACTCGGTGGGCCCGTAGTAGTTGTGGGCAGCAGTGTCGGACGCGGCGAGTTCGCGCCAGAGATCCTCGTCGAGGGCCTCGCCGCCGACCATCAGGAACCGCGGCCGGTGGTCGCCGTCGAGCAGCCCGGCCGGCAGCAGCTGCCGCAGGTAGGACGGCGTCACGTCGAGGAAGTCGACACGCGCGTCCCGGACGTAGCGGATCAGCCCGGCCGGATCGAGACGGGTTTCCTCGGTGATGACATGCAGCTCGTGGCCGTCGGCGAGCAGCAGCGGGCCTTCCCACGAGGTGTCGAACGACAGCGTCGCGGTCAACGCGACACGCAGGGGGTCACGGCCGAACACGGCGCGGTGGTTGGCCAGCAGGTTGACCAGGGCCGCGTGCTCGACGACGACGCCCTTCGGCGTGCCAGTCGAGCCCGAGGTGTGGATGACGTACGCGGCGTCGGAAAGCCGAGGCGCGGCCGGTCTCGGCCCACCGGTGGTGCCGTCGAAGGTTTCGTCGAGCACGACCACCGGCCGGGTGTCGTCCAGCAGCACCCGGATCCGCTCCGGCGGCAGGCCCTGGTCGATCGACAGATGGACGGCACCCGCCTTGAGCACGGCGAACAACGCGGCGATCGCGTCCGCCGAACGCGGCAGCACCACCGCGACGACCCGGTCCGGACCGGCGCCGCGAGCGGCCAGCTCTCCGGCGAGGGCGTCGGTGCGGGCGGCGAGTTCGGCGAAGGTCAGCCGGACGTCGCCGCACACCAGCGCGGTCGCGTCCGGCCGGGTGCCCGCCTGGTGGTCCAGGAGATCGACGATCGTCGCCGCGGGTACTTCCAGCTCGCTACTCCCCCAGTCGAGCAGACGGCGCTCTTCGGCGTCGTCGGTCAGCGGCAGGTCGGCGATCCGGCGGCCGGGTCCGGCGGCGATCCCCGCCAGCAGCCGCAGCAGATGCCCGACGATCTTCTCGATCGTGGCGGCGTCGAAAAGTTCGGTGCTGTACTCGAAAAGTCCGGCCAGCTCGCCATCGGACTCCTCGAACTCCACGGACAGGTCGAAGTTCGCCGCGTCCCGCGCGACGTCCGCCGGTTCGGCGGTCAGTCCCGGGAACTCCAGGCCGGTACCGGTGCTCGAATGCAGCAGCACCATGACGTCGAACAGCGGGTTGCGGCCCGGGTCGCGGCCGGCCTGCACGGCGTCGACCACCGCGTCGAACGGCACGTCGTCATGGCCGAAGGCGTCCAGGACGGTTCGCTTCGTGTGGGTCAGGTGCTCGGTGAAGGACGCTGAAGAGTCCACGGCCGTGCGCAGGACGACGGTGTTGACGAAGAAACCGACGACGCGTTCGAGTTCCGGTCGTTCGCGGCCCCGCACGACGGTGCCGAGCGCGATGTCCTCTTGCCCGGTGTAGCGGGCGAACAGCGCCTGGCAGGCACTGAGCAGCACGGTGAACAGCGTGGTCTCCGACTCCCGGGCCAGCTCCGCCAGCCGCTTGGACACCCCCGTGGGGACGGCGAATTCCCGCACCGCGCCCGCGGTGCTCCGGACGGCGGGCCGCGGCCGGTCGGTGGGCAGCTCGAGCGGGGAGACGTCGGCGAGCTGCTCTTTCCAGAAGTCCAGACCGGCACCGCGCGGCGACCGGCTTCCTTGCCAGACGGCGAAATCCGCGTACTGCACCGGCTGCGGCGGCAGCGCCGCGTGTTCGCCGTCGCGGTACAGCAGGCCGAGTTCCTCGGTCAGCACGCCCATCGACGCACCGTCGGTGGCGATGTGGTGCACGCACACCAGCAGCACGTGCTCGTTCTCGGCGAGCCGCACCAGGGTCGCGCGCAGCAGCGGGCCGCGGCGCAGGTCGAACGGCCGCGTGTACTCGGCACGCAGGACGTCTTCGAGATCTTCGGACGAGACGTCCACGACGGGCAACGCGACGTCGTACGGCGGCTGGACGAGTTGGACGCCTTCGCCGTCGACCTCGTCGAAGGTCGTGCGCAACGGTTCGTGCCGGGCGACCAGCAGGCGGAGCGCGGTGGCCAGCGCGGCGTGGTCGAGCGATCCGGTCAGGCGCAGGGCGAACGCGCTGTTGTACTCGGAGTCGTCCGGGCGCAGCCTGCTGAGGAACCACAGCCGTCGCTGGGCGGGTGAGAGCGAGATCGGGCGGGAACGGTCGGCGGCGGCCGGGATCTCCGGCGCCGGTGCGGCCGTTCCCGCCATCCGCGCTCGCAGCGCCTCCCGCAGGTGGGCGGGCAGTGCCGCGATGCGGTCCTGTCGGGACGAGGTCATGGCGATGTCCTCACGCTTCCGTTCCGGAGGCGAGGTTTTCCAGCTCGCCCAAGATGAGTTCCTCGACCGTTCCGGCCAGTCCGGCGACAGTGCGCGCGGTCAGGACGTCGGCCGGGGTGAGTCGTACGGCGAACAAGGCACTGGCCTTGGCCGCGATGTGCAGGCTCCGCAGCGAATCCCCGCCGAGAGCGAAGAAGTTGTCGTCGGCGCCGATCCGGTCAACGCCGAGGACGTCGGCCCAGATCCCGGCGAGCGCCTGTTCGGTTTCGGTCTCCGGTTCGACGTGCTCGGACTCCGGCACGACCGGCGCGGGCAGTGCCTTCCGGTCGAGTTTTCCGTTGGCACTGACCGGGATCCGGTCCAGTGCGACGAACGCCGATGGCACGAGATATTCGGGCAGCGCTCCGGCCAAGGAAGCGCGAAGGGTGTCCTCGTCGGCGTCCGAGACGACGTAGGCGACGAGTTGTTTCACACCGGGCTGGTCCTCGCGGACCACGACAGCGGCCTGCGTCACGGCGGGATGCCGGGCCAGCACGGCCTCGACCTCGCCGGGTTCGACGCGGAACCCGCGGAGCTTCACCTGGTCGTCGGCCCGGCCGAGGAATTCGAGGGTCCCCTCACCGGTCCAGCGGACGATGTCGCCGGTGCGGTACCTGCGCTGTCCGTCCGGTCCGGCGAGGAACCGGTCGGCGGTCAGGCCGGGAAGGCCCCGGTAGCCCCGGGCGAGACCGGCACCGGCGACGTACAGCTCCCCCGGTACTCCTGGCGGGACCGGGCTCAAGCCCGGATCCAGGACGTAGGCGCGGGTTCCGTCCAGCGGCCTGCCGATGGGGATCCGGTCGGGCACCGTCTCGTCCATCGGATGGGCCGTGGCGAAGGTGGTCGTCTCGGTTGGGCCGTAGCCGTCGATCACCCGCAACCCGGGACAGGCACCGAGCACTCGCCGCACCGCCTCGGCGGGCACGACGTCCCCGCCGGTCCACACTTCCCTCAGTCCGGCGAAGCAGTCCGGGGTTTCCTGTGCCAGCACCCGGAACAGGCCGGCCGTGACCCACATCGCGGTCAGGCCGTGGTCGCGGATGAGCGCCTTCAACCCGGGCGCGTCGAGAGCACCGACCGGCGCGGTGACGACGCGGCCGCCGGTGAGCAGCGGCACCCACACCTCGTACGTGGTGGCGTCGAAGGCGGCCGGGGAATGCAGCAGGACCCGTTCGTGTGCCCCGCCGCGGAATCGGCTGTCCGTGGCCAGGGCGGCGACGTCGCGATGCCGCACCGCGACACCCTTCGGTGCCCCGGTGGACCCGGACGTGTACATGACGTAGGCCAGCTGGTCGGGATCGACGGTGACATCAGGATCGCCGTCCGCCTCGCCGTCCACAGAGGACAGTCGAATGGTGTGCGGATGCGGATAGTCCGTATCGGCGACGACGAACCGAACGCCGTCGAGCAGTGATCGCCGCCGTTCGGCCGGGGCGCGGGTGTCGAGCGGGAGGTAGGCCCCGCCCGCCTTGACCACGGCCAGTTCGGCCACCACGGTGCCTGCCCTCCCGGTCGCGAGACCGACGGGTTCCTCCGGCCGCAGCCCGAGGCCGATCAGCCGGTTGGCCAGCCGGTTCGCGCGCCGGTTCAGCTCGGCGTAGGTGACTTCCTCGCCGTCCAGGACGGCCGCGACCGCGTCCGGCCGGGCGCGGACCTGCTCGCCGAACATGTCCGGCAAGGACCGGGCCGCGGGTTCCGCACCGGTCGCCGTCCACTCGGCCAGCTGCCGCTCGTCGTCCGGGGTGAGCATGGAGATCGCGGTGACCTTCCGGTCGCCGTCCTCGGCCAATTCGCGAAGCAGCGTGAGCAGATGGCCGGCCAGGCGGGCCGCCGTGGCGGGGTCGAACAAGGCCGGGTCGTAGCCGAGGTCGACGTTCAGCTCCCGGCCCGGTGAGGCGACCACGGTGAGCGGGAAGTTCGTCGTCTCCCGCGCCGAGAGGTCGCGCACGGTGAGGCCGTGCCCGGCTTCGGCGTCGGTGATCGGGTAGTTCTCGAACACCACCAGGCTTTCGCAGAGGTTCACCCCGCCCGGCAGCTCCGCCCAGCCCTGCACCAGCGCGAGCGGCAGATGGCCGTGACGGCGGGCCTCGGCCTGCGCCGCCTGCAGGTCCGCGAGCCAGGAGGCCACCCGGGCGCCGCGGTCGACCTCGACCCGGACCGGAAGCGTGTTGATGAAGATGCCGGTGATCTCGTCGACCCCCACGACCTCGGGTGGGCGGCCGGAGACCGTGGAGCCGAACACGACGTCGTCATGCCCGCTGTAGGCCGCCAGCAGCAGGGCCCAGGCCCCTTGCAGGACCGCGTTGTGGGTGAGGCCGTGGCGTTTGACGAACGCGTCCAGCCTCGAGGTCGCGGCCTCGTCCAGCCGGACGGGCAGCCAGTCGGAGGAGCACGGGATGTGCCCGGCCGCCGGTGTCCGATCGACGGCGACCGGGGTCGGACCGTCGATTCCGTCGAGGGTGCGACGCCAGAAGCGTTCGGCGTCCGTCCGGTCGAGGCCGCCCAGCCAGGCGAGGTAGTCGCGGAACGGCGGCCGGGCGGGCAACGGCTGCCCGGCGTAGGCACCGCAGACGTCCGAAAGGACCTGGAAGACGCTCCAGCCGTCGAGCAGCACGTGATGGAACGTCCACAGCACCTGGACTTCGGTCGCCGAGATCTTCGCCAGCGTCACGCGCATCAGCGGGGTGACGGCGAGGTCGAGGCCTTGTTCGCGATCCTCGGCGAGCAGCCTTCGCAGGGCACCGCCGTGGTCGTCCAGGCCGGTCCAGTCGAGATGGCGCACCGGAAGCCGCACCGCGCGGCTCACGATCTGCAGTGGCTCCTCCACCCCGGCCCAGACGAACGCCGTCCGCAGTACCGGCGTCCGGTCCACGACCCGCTGCCACGCCTCGGCGAGCCTGGCGGGATCGGTGACGCCTTCGAGCACGAAGGTCGCCTGCTCGACGTACATGCCTTGGGCCGTCTGCGACAGCCCGTGAAACACCATGCCGCCCTGCATGGGCGTGAGGGGGTAGATGTCCTCGACCGTGCGGCCGTCGCCCGCCAAGGAGTCCACTGTGGACTGATCGAGAGCGGCCAGCGGGAAGTCCGATGGCGTCCGGCCGCCTGCTTCCGGTGCGGCGCAGTGCGCGATGATCTCGCGCAAGGCGGTCAGCATCCGCCCGGCCAGGTCTTCGACGAGGTCACGGTGATGCCGGGTGGTGACGTGTGCCCACGTCAATTCCAGCGTCCCGGCCACGACGCGGCCGACGATGTCGAGGCTGTGGGCGACAAGGGCAGCCGGGTCGACGTCGGCGTCGAGAGCGCCGGCCCGGAACACGCCGTCCTCGGCGTCGTCGAAGCGGCCGAGGTAGTTGAAGCCGACCTGGGGATCGATCTCCGGCGCGGTACCGGTCAGATAGCGCAGGGCGCCGTAGCCGATCCCGCGCCGTGGCACGGCTCGGACCTGCTCCTTCACCGACTTCAGTGCCGCGCCCCACCCGTCCGGGACGTCCAGCGCGACCGGGAACATGCTGGTGAACCAGCCGACCGTGCGGGAAAGGTCGACGTCGTCGAACAGTTCCTCGCGGCCGTGGCCCTCCAGGTCGAGCACCGGGATCTGCCCGGTCCAGTCCGTCAGTACGCGGCCGAGCGCGGCGAGCAGGACGTCGTTGACCTGCGTGCGGTAGACCTCGGGCACGTCCCGCAGCAGGGCGCGGGTCTCCTCGGCGGTGAGGCGGACGGTCACTTCGCCGACGTCGGCGATCGTGGCCTGGTCGGTTTCGTCCGCGGATAGCGCTGGAATCCCGCGCCAGTGCGCCAGTTCGTCGTCGAAACCGCCCGAAGCCGCGTGCTCGGCGAGCCGTTCGGCCCACGCGAGGTACGACGTCGTCTTCGGCCCGAGTTCCCCACCGCGATAGGCGGTCTCCAGGTCTTCCAACAGAATCCGCCAGGAGACGCCGTCGACGACGAGGTGGTGCGCGGCCAGCGTCAGCCGCCGTCCGTCGAGTACCGCCGTCAGCAACGGACCTCGTTCGAGGTCGAAAGTGATCTCGTCGGTGAGCAGTTCCGCCGGCCCCACCGGTTCGCCGTGCTGGACACCGTCGTCCCCGAACCGCAGCCGCAGGCCGTCGTGGTGCGCCCAGACGGTTTCCAGCGCGCGACGCAGCGCGGTTTCGTCGATGTCCTCGGTGAACTCCAGCACCACCCGCTGGTCGAACCGTTCCGGTTGCGTGGCGAAGTACCAATGCTGGATCGGCGTCAGCGGCGCCGACCCGGTGACCGGCCCTTGCTCGGCACGCGGCCCGGCGTCCCCGCCGGAATGAGCGGCCAGCGCGGCGAGCGTCGGATGCCGGAAGACGTCGTGCGGCAACAGGATCAGCCCCGCACGGCGAGCCCGTGACACCACCTGGATGCTCAGGATCGAGTCCCCGCCGAGTTCGAAGAAGTTGGCTTCGGCGTCGATCTCGGACACGCCGAGCACGTCCGCCCAGATCCCGGCCAGTGCCCGTTCGGCCTCGGTCGCGGGCGCGGTCCGGACGGCCGTCCGGCCGAAGTCCGGGGCAGGCAGGGCGTGCCGGTCGATCTTCCCGTTGGCGTTCAACGGGAAGCGGTCGAGCCGGACGAACGCGGCCGGGATCATGTAGTCCGGCAGCGTCCTTCCGAGGAATTCGGCGAGGTCGTCCGCGTCGCCGGTGAGATAGGCGACGAGCCGTTTGCTCCCGTGGTCTTCCCTGGTCAGCACCGCGGCCTGGCCGACACGGGGATGTGCGGTCAGCGCGGCCTCGATCTCGCCGGGTTCGATCCGGAACCCGCGCACCTTGACCTGTTCGTCCGCGCGGCCGGTGTACTCCAGTTCCCCGCGCGCGTTCCAGCGGACGAGGTCGCCGGTGCGGTACATCCGCTCCCCCGGCGGGCCGAACGGGTCGGGCCGGAACCGGTCGGCGGTCAGCCCCGCGTCACCGTGGTACCCGCGAGCCAGCCCGGCCCCGGCGACGTGCAGCTCTCCGGACGCGCCCCGCGGTACGAGCCGCAGATCCGTGTCGAGGACGTAGGCCCGCATGTTGTCGAGCGGCTTCCCGATCGGCACGGCCGCGGGCACTTCGCCGGGAATCCGGTGCGAGGTGGCGAAGGTCGTCGTCTCGGTCGGGCCGTAGCCGTCGACGACCACGATGCCAGGGCACGCCTCCCGTACTCGCTGGACCGAGCCAGCCGGGACGACGTCGCCGCCCGCCCAGACCTCGCGCATGCCCCGGAAGGTCTCCGGCGCCTCCTGCGCGAGAAGCCGGAACAAGCCCGCGGTGAAGAACGCGCCGTGGACGTCGTGTTCGGCGATGACACGCCGGAGAGTGTCCACGTCGAGGTCGCCGGGCGGCGCCAGGACGACGGTGCCGCCGTTGAGGAGCGGGACCCAAAGTTCGTACGTCGAGGCGTCGAAGGCGGGCGAGGCGTGCAGCAGCACGCGTTCGTGCGCGGCGAACCGCCGGTCGGCGGCCAGGGCGACGACGTCACGCTGGCGTACCGCCACGCCCTTCGGCTTCCCCGTCGAACCCGACGTGTACATCACGTACGCGAGGTTGTCCGGCGCCGCGACGGGAAGCGGCGCGTCCACGGTCCGGCCGTCCGGGACGACAACCTGTCCACTGTGGACTTCACTGGCGGAAGCGGCCCGGGTCTGGCCGGTGACGAGGATCGGCACGCCGTCCAAGAGGGTTCTCAGCCGTGGCGCGGGAGCGCGGGTGTCGAGCGGCAGGTAAGCCGCGCCCGCCTTGATGATCGCGAGTTCGGCGATGACCAGGTCCGGGGAACGGTCCATGAGCACCCCGACGGCCGTTTCGGGCCCGGCGCCGAGGGACGCCAGGTGCCGGGCGAGCCGGTCGGCGCGCTCGTCCAGCTCCGCGTAAGTGAGGCGGACGTCGTCGCCGGTGAGCGCGACGGCGCCGGGTGTACGCGCGACCTGCCTGGCGAAAAGCTCGGCGAGGCTGCCCTCCGGTACCGGCTGGGCGGTGTCGTTCCAGGTGACGAGCAGCTGATGACGGTCCTCGGCCGTGAGCAGGTCGATGTCATCGAGCGACTGGTAGAGGTCCGCCGCGAAGGCGTCGAGAACGCCCGTGAGCTGACGGGTGATCCGCTCGGCGGTCGCGGTGTCGAACAGGTCGGGGTCGTAGCCGACGTCGAGGGTCAGCCGCTCCCCCGGCGAGGCGACGACGCTGAGCGGATAGTTCGTCGTCTCGGCGGCGTCGACGTCGCGCAAGCGCAATCCTTGCGCCGCACCGGCGGCGGCGTCGACCGGGTAGTTCTCGAAAACCACGATGCTGTCGAAGAGGCTGCCGTCGGCGCCGCTCCACGCTTGGAGCTTCGTCAGCGGCAGGTGCCCGTATCTGCGGGACTCCACCTGCCGCGTTTGCAGTGCCGCCAGCCAGTCCGCGACGGAAGACCGGTCGACGCCGACCCGTACCGGCAGCGTGTTGATGAAGATGCCGGTGATGTCGTCGGCTCCGGGCAGTTCGACCGGGCGGCCGGACACGGTGGTGCCGAAGCAGACGTCGCGTTCTCCGGAGAGCCGCGAGAGCACCAGCGCCCACGCGCCCTGCAGGACGGTGTTCATCGTCAGCCCCGCCCGGCGTGCGGCGTCGCCCAGCCGCGCGGAGTGTTCGACCGGCACCCGCACCCACCGCGCCGAGCGGCTGCTGTGCGCTTGGGCCGGAGCCCGGTCCACCGGAAGCCGGGCAGGGGCGACGAGATCGCCCAGTTGGCCACGCCAGTGTCGTTCCGCGTCCGCGTCGTCCTGGCGGCCGAGCCACGCCACGTAGTCGCGGAACGGCGGCCGCTCGGGCAGTTCGTCACCGGCGTAGGCGGCGAAGACGTCGGACAGCACCCCGAAGACGCTCCAGCCGTCGAGCAGGAGGTGGTGGAACGTCCAGAGCACCCGGGTTTCCGTGTCCGAAAGGCGGGCGAAGGTCAACCGCAGCAGCGAGTTCCCGGCGAGGTCCAGCCCTTCGGCCCGGTCTTCCGCCAGGGCGTCCTGCCAGGCCCGCTCGCGTTCGGCGGGGGTGAGGGAGCGCCAGTCGTACTCGGTGATCGGGACGGTCACCTGACGGCGCACGACCTGCACCGGTTCCGGCACGCTCTCCCAGGCGATCCGCGTACGCAGGACAGGAGTGCGGTCGACGACCCGCTGCCACGCCCTGGCCAGCGCCCCCACGTCGCCGGCGCCCTCGAGCACGAACGAGACCTGCTGGAAGTACAGGCGTTCTTCCCGCTGGGACAGGGAGTGGAACACCATCCCCGCCTGCATCGGGGTGAGCGGATAGACGTCTTCGACGGCACGCCCGTCGCCGACCAGCGAGTCCACTGTGTACTGATCGAGCTCGACCAGCGGGAAGTCGGACGGGGTCCGGCCGCCCGCGCCAGGCCGCGTGCAGTGCCCGATAATCTCGCGCAGCGCCGCCAGCATGTCCGCCGCGAGCCGGTCCACAGTGGACTTTCGGTGCACACCTTCGGCGTAGTACCAGGTCAGTTCGAGTTCGCCGCTTTCGACCCGGCTGACGACGTCGAGCAGATGCGCCCGCGCCGAACGCTCGCTCTCGTCGGATTCCAGCCGACCGGAGCCGAACTGGCCGAGGTAGTTGAAACTCACCTCGGGATCGATCGACGGCGCGGTGCCGGCCAGGTACCGCAGGGCGCCGTAACCGATTCCGCGCCGCGGCACCGCGCGCAACTGTTCCTTCACCGACTTCAGCGCGGTGCCCCAGTCGTCGGGAACGTCCAGCGCGACGGGGAAGACGGTGGTGAACCAGCCGACCGTCCGGGACAGGTCGACGCCGTCGAACAGGTCTTCACGGCCATGTCCTTCCAGGTCGATGACGGGGATCCCGCCCGTCCAGTCGCGCAGCACGCGGCCGAGCGCGGTCAGCAGGACGTCGTTGACCTGCGTGCGGTAGGCCGCGGGCACTTCCCGCAGCAACGCTTCGGTCTCGTGAGCGGGCAGGCGGACGGTGACCTCGCGCATCGAGGCGATCGTGGACTCGCCTTCGCCGTCGACCGGGATCGAGGTGCTGCCGGGCAGGCCGCGCCAGTGGTCCAGTTCGTCGTCGAACCCGCCATCGGCGGCGTGCTCGGTGAGCCGGTTCGCCCACTCTTGAAAGGACGTGGTGCGCGGGCCGAGGTCGATCGGCTCGCCCTTCAGCGCCTGGGCGTAGCCACGATCGAAGTCCTCGCCGAGCACCCGCCACGAGACGCCGTCGACGACGAGGTGGTGCACGGCGAAGGTGACGTCGTGTTCGGAGATGTCGAGCCGGATCAACGGCGTCTCGGCACCGACGGGACCGTTCTCCTGGTGCTGCCCGCCGTTGTCGTGGGTAAAGCGCATCCGCAGGGCGTCGTGGTGCTCCAGCAGCGCGTCCACGGCCTTGCGTGCCGCGTCGGGGTCCACCTGATCAGGTCCTAAGTGGACGAACTGGTGGAAGTGCTCCGGATCGGCGGTCTGGGTCGCGAAGAACCAGCGCTGGATCGGGGTCAACGGGACAGGCCCGCCGACCGGGCCGCGTTCGACGGCCTCGGTGGCGGTCCGCGCCGCGACGGCGAGCGCCGCCGGGGTGCGGTGATCGAACAGGTCGCCGGGCAGGAGTTCTAGCCCGGCGCGGCGGGCACGGGACACCACCTGGATGCTGAGGATCGAGTCGCCGCCGAGTTCGAAGAAGTCGTCGGTGGCGCCGACCCGCTCGACACCCAGCACCTCGGCCCAGATCCCGGTGAGCAGACGTTCGCGGTCGGTGCGCGGCGCCACGTGGTCCCGGACGCCGAAGTCGGGCGTGGGCAGCGCGGTGCGGTCGAGCTTGCCGTTGACGTTGACCGGGAACTTCTCCAGCCGGACGAACGCGGCCGGGACCATGTAGTCCGGCAGGGTCCGCCCCAGGAAGTCCGCCAGTCCTCCGGTTTCGCCGACGACGTAAGCGACCAGCCGCTTCACGCCGCCGTCGGCGCGGGCCAGCACGGCCGCCTGCTCGACGCCGGGATGCTCGCCCAGTGCGGCCTCGATCTCACTCGGTTCGACGCGGAAGCCGCGGATCTTGACCTGTTCGTCCACCCGGCCGACGAATTCGAGGACGTCCTCGTCGTTCCAGCGCACGAGGTCGCCAGTGCGGTACATCCGCTCCCCCGGCGGCCCGTAGGGATCCGCGACGAACCGCTCGGCGCTTGACCCCGGCCGTCCGAGGTAGCCGCGCGCCAGCCCGGCCCCGGCGATGTGCAGTTCACCGGGTGCGCCGGGCGGGGCGAGCCGCAGGTCGTCGTCGAGGACGTAGACGCGGGTGTTGTCGAGCGGGCCGCCGATCGGGACGACGTCGGGGATCTCGCCGGGCAGCGGGTGCACGGTCGCGAAGGTGGTGGTCTCGGTGGGGCCGTAGACGTCGGCCACCAAGGTCCGCGGGCACGCGGCCCGCACCCGGCGCAGCGCGACGGCGGGCACGGCGTCGCCGCCGGTCCACACCTCCCGCACGCCGGCGAACATCTCCGGTGCTTCTTGCGCGACGAGCCGGAACAGGCCGGTGGTCATGAAGACGCCGGTCACCGCGTGCGTGGTGAGGATCCGGCCGAGAGTGTGGACGTCGAGGTCGCCCGGCGGGGCCAGCACGACCGTGCCGCCGTTCAGCAACGGCACCCAGAGTTCGTAGGTCGAGGCGTCGAAAGCCTGCTGCGAGTGCAGCAGCACCCGGTCGTGTGCCGTGAAACGCTGGTCGGCCGCGAGGGCGAGGACGTCGCGATGCCGGGCCGCGACGCCCTTCGGCTTTCCTGTCGACCCCGAGGTGTAGATGACGTAGGCCAGCTGCTCGGGATCGGTGGTCACGGCGGGCGGGGTCGCCGGGAAGTCGTCGGCTTCGGTGACGATCACCCCGCTGTGCACTTCTCGGGCGGTGGCCAGCCAGGTCTGGTCGGCGACCAGGACGTCCGCCCCGGCTTCGCTGAGGAGCAGCCGAAGTCGTTCCGCCGGTGCGCGCAGGTCCAGTGGCAGGTAGGCGCCGCCTGCCTTCACGATCGCGAGTTCGGCCACGACGAGCGCGGGCGAACGGTCCATCAGCACCGCGACCCGGTCTTCGGCCAGGACGCCGAGGTCACGCAGCCGGTTGGCCAGGCGGTTGGCCTGGACGTCCAGCTCGCCGTAGGTGACGGTCTGTTCGTCGGTCACCAGCGCGATCGCGTCCGGGTTCCGGCGCGCGTGTGCCTCGAACAGTTCGGGCACCGTCCCGGCGGGCACCTCGGGAGCCGTGGCGTTGCGCTCACGGAGGAGGTGCCGCAGTTCCGGTTCGGACAGCATCGGTACCCGCGTCACGGGCTCATGCGGTGCCACGGCGAATTCGCGGAGCAGCGTTTCGAGATGCGCGGCGAGCCGTTCGGCCAGCTCCGGGCTGATGAGCTCGGGATCGTGGTTGAGCACCAGGGAAAGCCGCTGCCCCGGATAGGCGACGACACCGAGCGGGTAGTTGGTGCGTTCGGCCGCGCGGACGTCGCGCAGCCCCGGGAGGTCCGCGACCGGGTAGTTCTCGAAGACGATGATGCTGTCGAACAGGCTGCCGCCGGTCTCGCTCCATGCCTGTAACCGGGGCAGGCCGACGTGCCCGAACCGGCGCGATTCCGCCTGTGCCGCCTGCAAGTCCCGCAACCAGTCGGCGAGACCGCGTTCGGGGTCGAGCTTCACCCGCACCGGCAGGGTGTTGATGAACAGGCCGGGGATGTCGTCCGCGCCCGGCAGTTCGACCGGGCGGCCGGACACCGTTGCGCCGAAACACACCTCGGACTCGCCGCTGTAGCGTGAAAGCAAAGTCGCCCAAGCACCTTGGACGATCGTGTTGACGGTCAGGCGATGCCGCCGCGCGAACGCGTGGAGTCCGGCGGTCGCGGCGTCGTCGAGTTCCACCGGGACGCGGGCGGTCGAGCTGGCCGAGTGGGCGCGGGCGCCACGGTCGCCGGGCAACGCGGTCGGTGTCACCCCGGCGAGTTCGGCCCGCCAGTGGGATTCGGCGGCGGCGTCGTCCTGGTCGGCGAGCCAGGCCGCGTAGTCACGGAACGGACGACGGCTCGGCAGCTCGTCGCCGTGTAGCAGGGCGAGGACGTCGGAGAGGACACCGAAGACGCTCCAGCCGTCGAGCAGGACGTGGTGGAAGGTCCAGATCACCCGGACCGAAGTGGCCGAATCCTTGGCGATGACCAGCCGCATGAGTGGCCCGCGGGTCAGCTCGATCCCCACGGCGAGGTCTTCGGCCAGCTTTCGCCGCATCGCCTCGTCGGCGTCCACTGTGGACCAGTCCGGATAGGACACTGGGAGGTCGGCGGCGCGAAGCACGATCTGCAACGGCTGGGGTACGCCGTCCCAGACGATCCGGCTGCGCAGCACCGGCGTCCGCGCCACGACGCGGTGCCAGGCCGCGCCGAGCGCTTCGGGATCGGGAACGGCGTCGAGGGTGAAGGAGATCTGTTCGAAGTAGTTCCGGTCGCCGGGCTGGGCGAGGCCGTGGAACACCATGCCCGCCTGCATCGGGGTGAGCGGGTAGACGTCCTCGACGTCGCGGCCGTCGCCGACCAATTCGTCCAGGGTGGACTGGTCGAGTCCGGCGAGGGGGAAGTCCGCCGGAGTCCGGCCGCCCGCGCCGGGTTCGGCGCAGTGCCCGAGTATTCCGCGCAGGTTCTCCAACAGGTCATCGGCCAGCCGGGTGACGGTGGCGTCGTCGTGCACGCCTTCCGCGTAGTGCCAGGTGAATTCGAGGGTGTCGCCGTTGACCTGGCCGACCACCTCCAGCAGATGCGGGCGGGTGTCGCCGGGATCGGCGTCCAGGGTCAGCTCACCGTGCAAGCCGGTGTAGAGGTCACCAGGCAGGTCGAATTGCCCGAGGTAGTTGAAGCTGATCTGCGGGTCGACGGCCGAGGGCATACCCGTCAGGTACCGCAGGGCGCCGTAACCGATTCCCCGCCGCGGAACCGCCCGTAGCTGTTCCTTCACGGCTTTGAGCGCCGCGCCCCACTCTTCGGGCACGTCCAGCGCCACCGGGAACAGGCTGGTGAACCAGCCGACCGTCCGGGACAGGTCGACGCCGTCGAACAGTTCCTCGCGGCCGTGGCCCTCCAGATCGATCACCGGCACCTGGCCGGTCCAGTCCCGCAGCGTCCGGCCCAGCGCCGTCAGCAGGACGTCGTTGACCTGCGTCCGGTAGACCTCCGGCACCTCCCGCAACAGCGACCGCGTCTCCGCGGCGGTCAGCCGGACGGTGACCGCGCGCGACCGCGCGACCGTGTTGGTGCCGGTTCCGTCGACGGGGATCGGGGCGGCGGTCAGCCCGCGCCAGTGCTCGAGTTCGTCGTCGAACCCGCCGGCCTCCGCGTGCGCGGACAGCCGCGCGGCCCACTCGAGGAAGGAGGTCGTCCGCGGCCCGAGGTCGGCCGGTTTTCCCTGGAGGACCTGGTGATAGGCCTGGTCGAGGTCTTCGAGCAGGATCCGCCACGACACCCCGTCGACGACAAGGTGGTGGGCGGACAGGCGCAGCACCCGGCGCTCGGGCGGGCCGGAGAGCGACCAGTGCAACAGCGAGTGGCCGTCCTCGACGCCGTTGTTGTGCAGTCGCCACTGGTCGCCGTCTCGGGTGAACGTCGTCCGCAGCGCGTCGTGGTGCCGGGTCAGGGCGGCGATGGCGGCGGCGAGCGCGTACTCGTCGGCGCAGTCCGCCAGGTCGACCGCGATGACCTGGTCGAACCGGTCCGGGACCCGCACGGTGTCGAAGAACCAGCGCTGGATCGGGGTCGGGACGACGTCGCCGGACACGGGTCCATGGTCGGTGAGGGCGACCGCGTCGGCCAGGATCGGAGCGAGGGCCGCGATGGTCTGATGGCGGAACAGATCGGCCGTGGTCAGCGCGAATCCTGCCCGCCGAGCGCGGGCGCTGACCTGGATGCTGAGGATCGAGTCACCACCGAGGGCGAAGAAGTTGTCCTCGACGCCGACCCGGTCAAGGCCGAGCACCTCGGCCCAGATTCCCGCGAGCACGGCTTCCCGCTCGGTCCGGGGCGCGACACCGTGGGCGCTCGCGGACTCGAACCGCGGTTCCGGCAAGGCGCGCCGATCGACCTTCCCGTTGGCGCTCAGCGGAAGCGCGTCGAGAACGACGATCGTCGACGGCACGAGGTAGTCCGGCAGGGTTCGTCCCAGCGTGCCGCGGAGAGCGTCAGTGTCCACTGTGGAGGCTTCGGCGGCGACGACGTAGGCGACGAGGTACTTGCGGCCGCCGGTGGCTCGCGCCAGCACCACCGCTTGCGCCACGACGGGTTCGGCGGTCAGCGCACGTTCCACCTCCGCCGGTTCGACCCGGAAGCCGCGGATCTTGACCTGATCGTCGCCGCGGCCGGCGAACTCGAGGGTTCCGTCGGTGCGCCACCGTCCGCGGTCGCCGGTGCGGTACATGCGTTCGCCGGGAGCGCCGAACGGGCAGGCGACGAAGCGGTCGGCGGTCGCGCCCGCCCGGTCGACGTAGCCCCGGGCGAGCCCCGGTCCGGCGACGCAGATTTCGCCCAGCGCGCCGCGCGGTACCGGTCGCAGGCCTTCGTCGAGCACGTACACGCGCATGCCGGTCAGCGGCGTCCCGATCGGGATCACGTCGGGGACCCCGGCAGGCGAGGCCATGCGGAACGCGGTCGCGAAAGTCGTGGTCTCGGTCGGGCCGTAACCGTCGACGACCGCGACGCCAGTGCAGCTTTCCAGTACCCGGCGCACCGCCTCGGGCGGGACGACGTCTCCGCCGGTCCAGACTTCGCGCAGACCTCGGAAGCACTCCGGCGTATCGACGGCGAAGAGCCGGAACAGTCCGGCGGTGAGCCACAAAGCGGTGACGCCGTGCCGTGCGGTCAGCTCGCGGACGACGTCGGCGTCGACGTCCCCCGGAGGCGCGACGACCACGGTGCCGCCGTTCAGGAGCGGGACCCACAGTTCGTAGGTCGAGGCGTCGAAGGCCAGCGGCGAGTGCAACAGCACGCGTTCGTGGGCGCCGCCGGTGAAGCGCGGGTCGGTGGCCAGCGCCACCACGTCCGCGTGCCGGACGGCCACGCCCTTCGGCTCCCCGGTGGACCCCGAGGTGTACTCGACGTAGGCCAGGCCTGCCGGGTCGATCGCGAGGCCGGGCGCGGGCTCCTCCCCCTGGTCGGGAAGGACCAAGATCCGTCCATTGTGGATGGTGCTCGCGGTGCCTTGCCAGGTCTCGTCGGTGAGCAGGACCGACGTGCCGTCGAGGAGCAGCCGGAGCCGGTCCGCCGGGGCACGCAGATCCAGGGGCAGGTAGGCGGCGCCCGCCTTGAGGATCGCGAGTACCCCCACGACCAGGTCGGCCGAGCGGTCCATGAGCACGCCGACGCGGTCTTCCGGCCGCACGCCGAGACGGACCAGCCGTCCGGCGAGCCTGTCGGCCCGGGAGCGCAATTCGCCGTAGCCGAGCCGCTCGTCACCGAAGAGCACGGCCGGTGCGTCCGGCCGAAGTCCGGCTTGGCGATCGAACAGCCGCGTGAGGGTTTCCGCCGGGGCGGCGTCCGGCGGGAGCGGATCACCCGAGGTGAGCAGCGGTAGGTCACCCACGCGTCGGGCGGGGTCGGCGGCGATACCGGCGAGGAGGGCATCCAGGCTCGCTGTCAGCTGCTCGATCGTCTCGCCGTCGAAGAGCGCGGTGGCGTATTCGACCGTGATCCGCAGGCCGTCGTCGTGCGGCCAGAACTCGATCACCAGATCGAACCGGGCCGACGGGCGAGGCAGCTCGTATTCGCTCACCCGCAGGCCACCGGCTTCACGGGGACGGACCAGCGGGCTCTGCAAGACGACGACGGCTTGCACCAACGGTGTTCTCGACGGATCGCGTTCGGGCTGGACCTCCTCGACGACCCGGTCGAACGGCACGTCGCCGTGCGCGAACGCCTCCAGCACCGTCTCCCGGAGCCCGGCGAGGAACTCCGGGAACGCCTGAGCCCGGTCGATCTGGGAGCGCAGGACGAGGGTGTTGACGAAGAAGCCGGTCAGGGCTTCCCATTCGGCCCGGTCACGACCGGCGACGGCCGTGCCGACGGCGATGTCGTGCTGGCCACCATAAGCGGACAGGAGCAGTTGCACGGCCGCGGTCAGCGTCATGAACAGCGTCGCGCCGTGCGGACGTCCGGCGGCGGTGAGGCCGCGGACCAGGTCGGCGGGCAGATCGTGGCGGTACACAGCGCCTTCGGTGGAGCGCTGAGCGGGCCGCGGCCGGTCGGTCGGCACCGCGAGCGGCTCGAGACCGTCGAGCGCCTCGCCCCAGTACCCGAGCTGACCGTCGTCGTCGGAACGCTCGCGCCAGAGTGTGTAGTCGCGGTAGCCCAGTGACAAGGGCGGCGGGGTGATCCCGGCGTAGAAGTCCATCAGCTCGGCGGTCAGGATCCCCATCGAGCGGCCGTCGGTGACGATGTGGTGCTGGCACAGGACGAGCAGGTGCTCGCCGGGCGCCTGCGGGTACAGCACGGCCCGGGTCAGCGGTCCGGTGCGCAGATCGAACGGCGCGCTGAGCTCAGCGGCGAGCGTGGCGTCGTCCGCGGGTGATTCCGCGACACGCAACGGGATCTCGCCGGTCTCGGCGATCCGCTGGACACCCTGGCCTTCAAGGGATGCGAAGGTCGTCCGCAGTGACTCGTGGCGGGCGCAGAGTGCTTCGAGCGCGCCGCGCAGGGCTTCGAGGTCCAGCGGGCCGGACAGCCGGAGCCCGACGGCGGTGTTGTACTCCGCGCTGGCTCCGGCGAGTTCGTCGAGGAACCACAATCTTCGCTGGGCCGGGGACAGCGGAAGGACGTTCGAAGGCGCCGTGATCGGAATGGCGGCCTCTTCGCGCTGGGGCGCCTCGTCGAGCAACCGTGCCAGCTCTGCGACGCTCGGGGCGTCGAACACCGTCCGGGCGGACAGGTCCGCGCCGAAAGTCCGGCGCAGGCGCGACAAAGCTTGCACGGCGAGGATCGAATCGCCACCGAGAGCGAAGAAGTCGTCGCCGGCCTCGATCCCGGTCACCCCGAGCACGTCCGCCAGGATCGTGGCCACGGTGCGTTCTGTTTCCGTCCGCGGTGCGACGCCCGCACGGACTTCCTCCGGCGGCGCGGGCAGCGCGCGGCGGTCGACCTTTCCGTTCGCGCTCAACGGAAACTCGTCGAGGACGACGAACGCCGACGGCACCATGTAATCGGGCAACGCCGCTGCCGCCGTCTCCGCCAGATCTCCGAGTGCCTCCCCGGCCCGGGCGACCACGTAGGCGACCAGCCTTTTGACGCCCGGCCGCTCCTCGCGGGCGACGATCACGACCTCCCGCACCCCGGGAGCGGCGGCGAGCACCGTTTCGATCTCGCCGGGTTCCACCCGGAAGCCGCGGATCTTGACCTGCTCGTCAGCGCGGCCGAGGAACTCCAGCTCCCCGTCGTCGTTGTACCGCACCAGGTCTCCGGTGCGGTACATCCGTTCGCCGGGCTCGCCGTCCGGATCCGCCACGAACCTCTCCGCGGTCGCGCCAGGCCGGGCCCAATAGCCCCGCGCCAGCCCTGCCCCGGCGAGGTGCAGCTCCCCCGGCTGCCCCGACGGCACCGGGTCGAGGACGTCGTCGAGGACGTGCGCGCGGACGTCGTCCAGCGGGCGGCCGATCGGCATCACGTCGGGCACACCGTCCACAGAGGACACCGGGTGTACCGACGCGAACGTGGTGGTCTCCGTCGGGCCGTAGCCGTCGACGACGGTCAGACCGGGACAGGCGCGCAGTACCCGCCGCACGGCGCCGGCGGGAACGACGTCACCACCGGTCCAGACCTCGCGGACCTCGTCGAAGCTGTCCGGTGCCTCCTGCGCCACGACGCGGAACAGACCCGCGGTCAGCCACAGTGAGGTGACGCGGTGCTGGACAAGGATTCCTCGCAGCGCCTCGACGTCCAGGTCGCCGGGCGGCGCAATCACCACCGTCCCGCCGTTGAGCAAGGGAACCCACAGCTCGTAGGTGGAGGCGTCGAACGCGGCCGGGGAATGCAGCAGCACACGGCGGTGCGCGTCACCCGCGAACCGGCTGTCGGAGGCCAGCGCCGCCACGTCACGGTGCCGCACCGCCACCCCCTTCGGCGTCCCGGTCGACCCCGACGTGTGCATCACGTACGCCAGCTGGTCCGCGTCCACCCTTGGCGGAACCGAATTCCGCTCCGGAAGCGGCTGCCCGGCGATGACGAGCTGTCCACCGTGGATACCGGCGGCCCGTTCGGGCTGATCGGTGATCAGCACCGAAACCCCCGCCGAAGCCAGTGTCGACCGCGACCTGGCATCGGGAGCCCGCCGGTCGAGAGGGACATAGGCCCCGCCCGCGATCACGATCGCCAATTCCGCCACGACGAGTTCGGCCGACCGGTCGACCAGCAGCCCGACCCGGTCTTCGGCGCGCACGCCCAGCCGGATCAGGTGAGCCGCGAGGCGCTCGGCCCGCTCCGCCAGCTCGGCATAGGTCAGGCGGCCGTCGGCACCGTCGACGGCGATCGCCTGCGGTGCCGAGCGCACCCTGGCCGCGAACAGTTCCGGCAGGGCGGCGGTTCTCTCGGCGTCGGGGGCGCCGTCCGTCGTGTCTTGCACGGTCATCGTCTTTCGCACCTTCCAGGCACAACAAGGAGTCCCGCCCGGGGGCGAGAAAACGGGGTGGGGGAACGTCACTCAGCGGCGCCGGGCGAGGCGGCCGCCGACTTCGATCGCGGTCGCCGCGCCGAGCGCGCCGCGCAACCGGCCGCAGGGCGTGACGCGGCCGGTGGCCGGATCGCGGACCGTGAAAGCGGCGTCCTCGTGAAGCGTGCAGTCCGCGAAGGTCTCGCCGTCGACGACGAGGACGGCACCGCCGTGGTCGTCGGGGCGGATCGTGTAGTCGATGGCACCGTTGCGGTAGGTGCCGAAGTCACCGGCCGGGAACGGCACCGGCCGGGTCACGGTGAGGGGGCGCTGGACCGGGAGCGCGAGGCCGAGTGCACGCAGTTCGGGAAGCAAGTCCTGCCAAAGTCCCGTGCCCGCGGCGCCGTTGGCCGTGAACGCGACCACGCAGGCACCGGCCTGATCTATCCTCAGGTGACAAGAAGTGCCGTCGGCGGTGCCATCGTGGCCGAGCCAGAGGTCGTCATCGCCCTCGTACAGCGCGATTCCGAGGCCCCAGCCATCGGCGAGGCCGAACGGATCCGCGGCGGGGACCCGGCGATGCATGTCCGCGGCGGTCACGACGTCGAGCAGGCCCGGCTTTCCCAAATGGACCCGGCCCAGTTCGATCAGGTCATCGGCACTGAGTGCCAGCGCGCCGGCGGGTTCGAGCATCGGCGGCAGTGCCTGCTCGACAGGACGGGCACCGCCCGGTCCCGTCGCGTGCCCGGAGACGGTGCGTGCGCCGCCGTCGTAGGCGGGCTCTATCTCCAGTGGACGCAGGAGTATCGCCTCGACGGCTTCACGCCAAGTCATCCCGGTCACCGCCTCGATCAGCGAACCGACCAACGCGTAGCCAAGGTTCGAATAGGAGAACGCCGTCCCCGGTGGGCAGACGGGCACCGCCGCGCGGATTTCCCGCAGGCACGCGCTGGTGACGTCGGCCGGATCGGACGGCAGGCCACTGGTGTGGCTCAACAGGTTCCGCGGCGTGATCCGGCCGGAGACACCGGAGACACCGAGCACTTCACTGACGGGCTGATCGAGTTCCAGATCGTCGTCGGCGACGAGCACCATCACGACCGTCGCGGTGGCCAGCTTGGTGACGGAACCGGTCGGCACAGCGGAGGACGCTCTCATCGGTCTCTGTCTGTCTTGGTGTTCGACACCGGTCTGGACCACTGTCTTCACACCGTCCTGCAGCACGGCGAGCTGAGCTCCCGGGACGCCGTGCTGAGCCGCCAGGCGGTTCAGCACATTCTGAAGATCCCCTGCCCGCACGAGTTGCGGGCTCGGGCATTCGTAGCGTTCTCGTACGGACGGCATGAATCCTCCAAAATCAACAGGAAACTACGAGGTGGATAACCGCGGTCTTCAGCCGCGTCACGTTCCTTGCTCCCCCTGCCCGCGGGACTTCTGAGTCCACATCGGGCTGGAAACAACACGCTGCCGGGCACCGGAGATCGTCAGTACCGCCAATGGTGGGAACGCCCGGCCGGCCGGAGAACACCCTGACGTCACACAAGGTAGCAATTCAACCGCGATTATTCATTGAACAGATGTCAATTCGCCGCATATCGTGGAATGGTGGCGCGCACCACACTCCGCAGAAGGCAAGAACAGTGCAACGTGCCTGCCGATCGCCAGACACGCAGGAGCGTGAATAACACCAGTCGTTTCACTTACCGGGCAGGCGCCCGGCTGAACAATCGAGCAAACCCCCTCTCTTCGAATTCTTCCAGTTCAGGCCGCCTCGCGTCGCACATCGCTTCGAGGTGGCGCCTGCTGGTTCCCGCGAGGGCGGCGGCTCAAACGTGAAACCCCAGGAAGAGGTGGTCGCAGATCATCTTCTTCCCGTCAGCGGGGCCACCAACTGCGTAAACAAGAACATGATCTTGCCGACCGAAATTCTCACGTTTCGGGCCGCACGGCCATGCGCACGTGCACCGGCTCGTGCGCCGTCGGAATAACCTTGCTTTCGACACGTTATCGATCAACTCGAACTTTGAAAAATGCGGAAATTCGCACTTTCACCCGATTGCCTGTAACGGATCAGCAGACGCCGTTCACCCGACTATCGTCGCTTGCCTGAGCGGCCGCTTGTTGGTAGTGGGACACTTCCCGCTTCGTGGCAGGGGACGGCGGGTTCGAGCCGGTCTTCGGCTGAACCTCTGGTGAATCGGTGTCGACACAGAAGGCGTCCTCGCCGGATTCGGGCGATGCCGGGCCCATCGGAGGCGAGTTCCCGGGCAGCCGAAGCCGGCAACACCGCAATCCAAGAGCCGCCGCCGGCCTTGAGTGATCGAGGGAACGAACTCAACTGGCAGTTCGGAAAAATCCCACGCAAGAACATTGTCCTCACTCTTGTTGGTCAGGACTTCGCAAAGAAGCTGTATCGCGGTCCGGGGTGTTCACGCCATTCGTCCGCGCCCTGAGAGAGTGGCAGATGCTGCTCTATGCCTGGCTGGGCCCGCTGACCTGTACCGGCCCCGGCAGGCAGGTCTACACGGACCACATTGTCGAAGTTCGATGTTGGAGCGACGTGGCAGGGACATGTCCTCGAGCACGATGTGGTGTCTCTCGGGCCGTCACCGGACGGAGCAGTAAAGCCGCTTCCCCTCGTCGGTGGCGGTACGAGCCAAGGCAGCCAGCTCCGCGAGGTGACTGATCACTTCGTTCTCCTCGATGAACACACCGTCTCGATCTCGGTCACCTGACGCCGTTCGCCAGCGTTCTTGCACACTGTGCCCGGTAAAGAGGCTTCCCCACTCGATCACGGCGTCCACGGGATCGTGGACACCCACGGGAACGCGGTTGACCGCCCCGGGTGGACCCAAGCCCTTGACCCCAGTCGCTCACGTCGCGGGCAGGGGCTGAACCTGCCGGGTGCCCTCGTAAAACCGAGGTGCTCGCGCCATTCGTCCGGGCTCTGATCGTGGTAGGCGATCCTCCAGCGGCCGGGGTCGCTGGAGTCGGTGATCCAGCAGAACGTTCCGCCCTGGCCGCCGGATCCGAACGGCAACAGGCCACCCGGTTCCGGGTAGAGGCCGTACTCGACGTCGTCGAGTTGGACTTGAATCTAAGCCAAGCATGTTCGCCGACCACGGGGCTGTCGATATCGATGCGACGAAATATGTCACCCGGGAAACGGGTCACGAGTTCTTTGTAGTCGGTCGGTAATGCCGTACCGAGTTCGCGCTCCACATCGCTCCAACGTTTTTTCGGCGTGAACTCTCTGTCCCAGCCGACAAGGTCAGCGATCTTGTCGACAACCGGTGGGGTTTCGGCGTGGGACATCGACTCTCTCCCGAAGGGCAGCGGAACACAGGGGCGGTCTGGACGCGGGTGTCAGCATCGGATCTTGGTGGCGTTCCCAGCGGAAACCAGACGCACCTGCGGCGCGCACTCAAAAGCTTGGAGAGCACGATGTCCGAGCCAGAGCGCACCAAGACCCCCAAGGCACTCAGGCAGTTTCGGCAGGACGTCAACTCGCCGAAGACGCAGAAGCGGAACAAGTTCGCCGCCCAGTGGTCTTTGGCCGCTACGAGACGCTCGAACGCTGATCAAGCCCTGTCCGGACCCCGCCGACGGTTCAGCTGATGAAGCCCGCCGACTTGAGCCAGTCGCGGGCGACCGTCACGGACTTTTGGCCGTCGACGCTGACCTTCTTGTTCAGGTCCGTGAGCGTCGCGGTGTCGAGCTTCGCGGCGATCGGCGTGAAGACTTGCTCCAGCTGCGGGTATTTTTGGGCAAGCGGAGTGGCGATGGTGATGGCGGGGTTGTACGTCGGGAAGAAGTGCTTGTCGTCCTCGATCACGGTGAGGTGCTGCGCGGCCACGCGCCCGTCGGTGGAGGCGACCGAGCCGAAGCCGCAGGGGTCCCCCTTTCCGATGCTCGGGTAGACGACGGCGTCGTTGAGCAGGTGCACCTGCGGGTCGGGCAGGGTGAACCCGTAGGTCTTCGCCAGGCCGGGGAACCCGTCGTCCCGGCTCTTGAATTCCGGGCCCATACAGGTCGAGGCCGCGGCCGGGTCCCGCTTCACCAGGGCCGCGTAGTCGGACAGCGTCTTGACGCCGGTCCGGGCCAGTGTCGCCGGGTTGCCGGCGAGGGCGTAGGTGTCGTTGGCCGGCGAGCGTGCCCACCAGGTGACGCCGTTGGCGGTGTCGGCCTGTTTGACCGCGTCGTACTGCGCCTGCGGGTCGCTGATCGGCTTGGTCTGATTGAGGTAGCTGATCCAGGCGGTGCCGGTGTATTCCCAGTACAGGTCGACCGCGCCGCTGGTGAGCGCCTGGCGGACGTTGCTTGAACCGGTGATGTTGGTCTTGTCCTGCGGGCTCGCCCCGGCCGCCTGCAGTGCGACGAGGGCGATCTGGCCGAGCAGCAGCTGCTCGTCGAACTCCTTGGAACTGACGCGGATCTGGACGCCGTTCAGCGCGTCGATCTTTTTGATGGATCCCGCGCCCACCTTGGCGCCGGTCTCGTCCTTGCCGATCGTGCAGCCGGCCGCGAGCGCCACTGCCGCGACGAGCGCGAGCGCAGTGGCGGTCGCGCGCTGGAGCATCCGCATGGGTTGGTCCTCCTTGAAGTCGGTCGAGCTAACTGCCGCGCGGGTGCAGGATCTCCTCGGCGACCAGCCCCAGCCAGTCGACGAAGAGTGCCAGCACGGCGACGATGATGCCGAAGGTCAGGCTCAGGATCGGGCGGTACAGCCCGATCCCGGCGACAAGCCCTCCGCCGAGACCACCACCGTCGATGAACGTCGCCAGCGTCGCGCTCGCGACGGTGAGTACCAGCGCGGTCCGGATCCCGGCGAGAATCACCGGGACGGCCAGCGGCAGTTCGATCCGCCACAGGATGGCCGCCTTGCCCATGCCCATGCCGCGAGCGGCGTCGACAAGGGTCGGGTCGACGCCGTCGAGCCCGACGATCGTGTTGCGCAGCACCGGCAAGGTCGCGTAGACGACGAGCGCCGTCACCGCTGTCGCGGTGCCCGTGCCGATCCAGAGCGCGAGCAGCACGACGAGCCCGATCGACGGGATCGCCTGGCCGAGGTTGCCCAGCCCCAGGCCGATGGGCCGGGCCCAGCGGGCGCCGGCGCGGGTGAGCAGGATGCCGAGCGGGAGGGCGATGGCGATGGTGCACGCCGTCGAGATCACGGTGAGCCGCAGATGCTCGCCCAGTTCGGTGTGGATCTCGCCGGCGTTGAGAAAGCGCTGTTCGATCGAGTCGATCGGGTGCGCACGCACGATCATGAAGAGCGCCAGCAAGGCGAGGATCAGCAGAACCGGGCGCACCAGCAGCCCGAGCCGGCGGCGGCGAGGCCGCGCGGGCGGCGTGGTGTCCGGACCCGGCCCAGGCGCCTCCTCGGCGTCCGGGATCGCGGGCGCCGGTGCCTCGTCGGCGGGCCGGAGCGCCGCGACGAGGCTGGGCACATCGCACACCCCCTGCGGCTGCGCGGTGCCGTCCTCGGTAACCATGACCGCGGTGCTGCCGGTCCGCACCATCACGTCCAGCACGTCCCGCAGGGTGGCGTCGGGCCGGACCGGAGGCAGGCCGTCCGGCCCGGCCGCCTGCCGGAGGTCCAGGTCACCCACCCGGATCAGCGCGAGCCGCTTCAGATTCCGCTTCGAGCCGACGAAGCTCGCGACGTAGTCGTCTGCCGGCGCGGCGAGGATCGCCTGGGGCGTGTCGTACTGAGCGATCACCGACCGCGGCCGAAGCACGGCGATCCGGTCGCCGACCTTCAGCGCCTCGTCGAAGTCATGGGTGACGAATACGATCGTCTTGCGCACTTCCCGTTGCAGGCGAAGGAATTCGTCCTGCAGCCGGGCGCGCGTGATCGGGTCGGTGGAGCCGAACGGCTCGTCCATCAGCATGACCGGCGGGTCCGCGGCCATCGCCCGCGCCACACCGACGCGCTGCTGCTGACCGCCGGAAAGCTCACGCGGGTACCGGATGCCGTGCTCGCGGGTCAGGCCGACGACGTCGAGCAACTCGCGCACGCGGTCCGCGATGCGTCGTCGAGTCCAGCCGAGCACCCGCGGCACCACGCCGATATTGGCGTCCACTCGCAGGTGCGGGAAGAGCCCGATCTGCTGGATGACGTAGCCGGTGTTGCGCCGGTGTTCGTCGAGGTCGAGCGCCGACACGTCAGTGCCGCCGATCGTGACGACGCCCGCGGTGGGCTCGACGAGCCGGTTGATCATCCGCATGGTCGTCGTCTTGCCGCACCCCGACGGACCGGTCAGCACGACGATTTCGCCCGCGGGGATTCGCATCGTCAGGTTTTCGACCGCCGGTACCGCTCGTCCGGGGTAGAGCTTGCTGACGTTCCGCAGCTCGATCGTCTCACCGCCCATTCCGGCGGCTCCCCCCGACGTCGCCGAAGCAGCCGCTCGGCGGACACGGGGACGTCGCCGTGTGGTCAGCTTGCCGACCACCACGAAGGCCAGGTCGAACAGCAGCGCCAGCACCATGATCCCGAGCGTTCCGGTGAGTACCTGGTTCAGGGAGTTGACCGAGCCGAACCGGCCGAGCCCGTCGAAGATCTCGTTGCCGAGGCCGGGGCCCTTGACATACGCGCCGATGGCCGCGATACCGATCGTGATCTGCGTCGAGACCCGGATGCCGGAGAGGATCACCGGCCAGGCGAGCGGCAGGCGCACGCGAAACAGCAGTCGTACGCGGCCGAACCCCATACCGCGCGCCGCGTCCACCACGGCCGGATCGACGCCGCGCAGCCCGACGATCGTGTTGCGCGTGATCGGCAGAAGTGCATAGAGCACCAGTGCGAACAGGACATTCGTCAGCCCCAGCCCGAACGGGCCGATCAGGATGCCCAGCAGCGCGATCGACGGGACGGTCAGGAACGCCGCCGTCGTCGTGGTCGCCATCGCGCCGAGCCACCGCCGCCGGTAGGTGAGCAGGCCGATCGTCATTCCGACCAGCACGGCCAGTGCCATCGCCGCCAGGGTGAGATCCACGTGCAGGATCGCGTCGTTCACGACGTCGATCCAGTTCTCTCGGAGGTACTCCGACAGGCTCAGGGTGCCGCTCCTCGACGTCGCAGGGCAGAAAACAGCCGACCACGCCAGGTTCGGCCGGGTCTCAGCCCAACATGTCCGCGGGGCTCCTGTCCACAACTCGACGTAAAGATTCGCCACGGCTCGACCCGACCGCGGCCGAGGACACCCCTGCTCGGGTGCGAGTGCGCCGAACGGGCCCGCTCAGACCCTACGTGCTATCCCCAGGTGAGCGGGTCGAGATGGAGGTAGAACCGTTGCCGGTCGGTGTCGAGCGTGATCCCGTGACTACCGGCGAGGGCGTCGTCGGCAGCGATCGCTTGGTTCTCGTCATCCCAGATTTCCCGAGCGTTGGCGAGCAGCAAGGCGATGTCAGCATAGGGATCCGCCCGGCCGAGGCGACCAAGGTCGATGAATCCCACGAAGTTCGGTGCGACCGGGTCGAGGATGATATTGGGCAGGCAGAGGTCGCCGTGACAGACGACGGTGTCGGTAGCTTCTTGCACGAGGCGGCGATCGACTTGCCCGGCAAGTTGCGCGAGCAGCTCGGCGGGCCGCGTCTGCTGCTGGTCGACTGGTAAAAACTCCGGGTTGACCTTGTCACGGGCGACGACGTTCTGGGCGATGGCGAACATCTGTGCCAGGTCTCTGCTGAACGGACATTCCTTCGCTGGCAGCGCGTGCAGACCTCGCACGCCCTCAATGATGGACGGCCATGCTCTCCAGAGCGCCTGAGCAGGCAGGCGGTCCGCGGGCACGCCTTCGACGGTGCTGGTCACCAGATATGCGCCGCCGGCGTCGGCGCTCCATTCGAGCACCTCGGGTCCTGGGATGCCACTGACGCTGAGCCAGTCCACACGGTCCCGTTCCTGTTCCAGGAGACCCTGCTGCTCGCCCGTGACGCACTTGGCGTACCGCGAGCCGTCGGCACTGCGAAAGACATAGGCGCCGGACTGTCCATTCGTGACGGGCTTCCACCCGCCGGGATGATGCCGGGCGAGCAGGAACTCCCACTCGCGGACCGGTGACCCATGCACGAAGATCATTGTAGTGCGCGGCCCGCTAGTGCTGTGACCACATAGGTTGGCCGGGTTGGTTTAGGCGGCGTGGGTGGCGCGTTGGCCCCAGATGTGCTGGCGTTCGCTGCGGACGCGTGCTCGTTCGCGGCGCTGGGCTGCGAGGACGTCGGGGTGCCGGGCGTTGGCGTTGCGCCAACGTAGGTAGTCGTGCAGGGCGCGGGTCGCGACAGTGTGGTTCGGGTGGTTCGATCCGGCGACGACGAAGGTTTTCAGCGGCC
>NZ_JADNQO010000016.1:0-144031 GCF_047608665.1 Amycolatopsis sp. cmx-11-51
CCGGAACACACGGCTGGAAAGTGGCACTCAACACACTGATCAACATCTTTCCCGGACGCATACTTTTCTGATAACCTACAAACGTAAGCAATCACCTCTGGCTTACACAAAAAACGTGACAGGCTCCGAGCACCGCCGTCGCGACCAGGGAACGGACGTTCAAGTTCGACCTCCTCATTGACATTTCCTCATGCGGACCCGGCCGACAGGGCAAGCCGGTCTCATTTCCTTGTTGTCATGGCCTCACCCGGAGGGAACCACGCATGATTCCGGCTCGTGACGAAGACGCGGAGCCACACATTTGCGGGTGATCGACCGGAATAGCGGCAGCTCGTGCGCTTCCCCGAAAGCGCACCAGGATTAGAAAATCCCTAGCGACGCCCGACGGCCGGGCAGTCACTTCATACTGGGTGGTGTCCTATTACCGAACCATCCGCCGTTCGAGTGGAGCAGGAACCTGGCAACCACGAGGAGTGCGTGACTTGCCACGTCCTCGTCCAGGGAGATTGTTCCCACCGCCGTTCGCCGAGTTGTCCTGACCTACGTGGCGGATACGGGGCCCATACGCGGTCACGGGCTCAGGCCGGACGGTGCCGCTACCGCCGGTCAGCCATCGAGGGGCGGCACCCAGGGCCTCCCCGCATGGGGACCGGAGCAGACGCTGACGCCGCGATAGCAGGCAAAGTACTCGAGGCCGTCGTCGGGGTTTCCGCTGGTCATCCAGACATCGACCCCGGTGGCTCCGCCTGCGACGTCGGTGAAGAGGGGAAGGGACGCGGGCCCGGATTTGTTGTACCAGGTGCTGGAACCCCGCCAGCCCAGCCAGGTTGTGCCTGCCCACGCCTGCGCGTAGATCCGTCGGTACCCGCTGGCCTTGAACGCTCCGTCGACGCCGACCGACCGGTTGTACCAAGTGACCGTGCCTTTGTAGTAACTCGCGCCGACCACGATCGAGAAGGTACTGGTGGGATAGGCGGCGTTGGCGGGTGTCGCCGCGAAGACCATCCCGCCAACCGACGCGACCGCGGCCACGGCCGCACCGACCTTTCTCATCCGGTTCTTCGCCTTCGTTGTGTCCTTCGGTCTCACCATGACGATCACTTCCAGGTTCATCGGGTAAGGGGGCACGTTGTTCGGCGACACCACTCAACCGCGTGTGGGCCTAGCGCCGGAAAGCATTCGAGCCCGTTCAAATCCACCACGGCAGCTGCTACCGTCGGCGCGGTGCTCACGTTGCGTGTAGACGCCGACACGGTGTCCAGGACGCGGTGGTCGCCTTCCCCCGCATCGGAGTCCATGGCGTGGCTGAAACTCGCCGCCGCGTCGGGACGGCACCCGGTGTTCGGAGACCCCGGACCACTTGCCCGCGCGTCACTCGCCCATCCGGACGTCGCCCTGCTCGCGGACCTGTTGCCGCAGAACGGCGACACCTACACGCCCGACCTGCTCACCCCGCAACCAAAAACGGACGCCCGGCGCCGTGACCTGCTCGGTGAGCAGATCGCGCAGATCGAGGCGGCAACGCAGGACGACCTCGAAAACCAGGTCTTCACCTACACCCGGACCCACTGGAACAGACCACTGAGGGCCACGACCCGCCGGATCGCGGAGTCGGGGCGGATGCAGCGACGTCTCGCCAACGGTCTCGCGCGGTTCTGGCGGGATACCCTCTCCGATGGCTGGCCCGAATTGCGCTCGATCATCGATCAGGACATCGCCCACCGTGCGACGGCCATCGCCACCCAGGGCGTCGGCCGGACGCTCGGAGCACTCCACCCCGACATCGGTTGGGCCGGCGACGCGGTCACCATCGCCAAGCCTTGGCACGGCGAAATCGATGTCACCGGCCGGGACCTGGTCCTCGCCCCCAGTGTGCTCAGCTGGCCCGACGTCATCATCCAGGTCGACACCCCCGGGCAGTTCGTCCTCTACTACCCCGCCCAGCGGATCGGAACCAGCCAGGACCGCAGATCCGGAAACATCGCGCAAGTCGTCGGCAACGCCCGCGCGGCCCTGCTGACGGACCTCGAAACCGCCCGATCCACCACTGAACTCGCCATGCGGAACGGATACACCCCAGGCACCGTCTCCTACCACCTCAGCGCACTGCACCGCGCGGGCCTCGTCACCAAAGTCAGAGCCGGGCGCTACGTGCTGTACCAGCGGACCACACAGGCGGCAGGTCTGCTGGAAGAAGCCCGTGACTAGCCTGGGCCTGTGAACCGCCAGGCCGCCCTTCCCTGCTGTTCGAGCCGGTTGAAGCAGCGTTGCACGATGTTGCGTTGTTTGAAGACCGCTGCGCCGACTCAGGGTGGCGCGCGGATCGCGTAGCCGGAGGTGGCTTCATGACGAGCGAGTCCGAGGAACAACCGACCTGTCCGCGGGGGCAAGCTGGCCGGGCCGGTCGAGGCGGTGCCTGACGAGTTCACGTTCCCGGCGGTCGTACAGATCAACACCGACGTCTCGTCGACCAAAACAGTCGAGGCCCGCTGGAAAGCGGCGCGGTGACCGGGCGAGAACGGCGACGAGCCGCCATTGACCGAAAGGCACGCCGTGAGAACAACGGCGGCTGTAACGAACACGACAAACCGCGCGATCGCCGGCTCGTTTGACGACCGGTGCGAGGTGTGCCGCGGGATGTTTGCGGCACACCTGGCGGTTTAGTCGGTGGTGGGGAGTGTGTGGTTTTGGTGTTGTGCGTCGTGGAGTTGGTCTTCGAGGGTGATGATGCGGCAGGCGGCGTCGAGGCCGGTGCCGTTGTCGACTAGTTCTCGTACGCGTGCGGCGAGGCGGAGTTGGTGGCGGGAGTAGCGGCGGTGTCCGCCTGCTGAGCGTTGTGGTTGGAGGAATCCGGTTTCGTCGAGGCTGCGTAGGAAGTTTTGGGTTGTGCCGAGCATGTCTGCTGCTCGGCCCATGGTGTAGGCGGGGTATTGGTCGTCGTCGAATTTGTCGGTCCCACTGGGTGTGGGGGTCTCGCGTTGGTCTGGAATCATTCCACCTCCGCATCGCAAGGGACCCCGGATGCCGTGAGGCGTCCGGGGTCCCTGGGGTTAGGTTTCACCATTGTCAGTCGGCTGTGAGGCTGACTTCGTGTATCCACGGTGTCCGTCCGAGAGGCGGACGATGTGGAGATCGCTGAGTCGTAACCGAGAACCACCTACCAATCTGATGGGACTGCGGTACCCGCGCGGCAGTGCTGCCCAGCCGCGGCGGGCGATCCAATGATGTTCCCTGTCCCTTCTTTCCGGTGTTTCTTTCTTGCTGGGTACTTCCTGTGCTGCGTTTGTCGTGGACGTCACCGGCTGGAACCCTTTCACTGATCGGCCCCAGCACGCGTCACGCCGCTGGTCACTGCCCGGAGCCCTGTCCGAAATCGGCTCCGGCCACCTGACCGGTCCTGCACTGACCAACTTACGTACTGCTAACTGTCGTGCAACTGCGTACTGCTTGTGCTGCTAACTGTCGTGCAACTGCGTACTGCTAACTATCTTGTAACTGCGTACTGCTTGTACTGCGACTGCATTGCTTCGCCGGGATCGGCCTTGCCCTGTGCGTCTTTACTTCTCGATCCCGGAATACTGCTCCGGCCACCAGTCGAAACCTGTTCACAGATTGGCTTCGTCCTGCCTGGCCGCCTTGTCTCACTTCGCGGGTAGTTCCGTCATCTCCCGCGCCTGCTTGACGTTGTCTCTCTCGGTACGAGAAGAACACTACACGCACCCAAGCTTGAGAGTCTACCCTCGCCATCATAAGTTTGTTCGTGTTCCGGCGGGAAGCTCCTTCGGAAGCCCGGAACCGCGGGTCAGCGGCGAGGGGCATACGGCCAAGGACACTCGGAAGGGTGACGAGGGGAATGAGTGACTCGATCGCGCGGCAGGATCCGTTCGACCTCAGCGGAGTGCGCGACCACCGGGAGTACGCCCGCGCTCTCGCGGGGCTGGTCGACCAGGGCCGTCGGGAACGCTGCGTCGCGCTGCTGTCGGAGATCGAGGCATATGTGGTGGCCGAGTTGCTCGGTCAGTACGCCCAGGTCGACCCCACCTCGGAGCTCAACCAGCTGGCCGCGACCCTCGGCAGCCGTCTCTACAGCCGACTCGGGGTTTGATCTCCTCGCCTGATCGCGCGGACCAGCCCGTCGTTGCCCGGGAACGAAGTGTCCGGGCAATCACCTTCAGAGCTGTCGCTTGTCGAAGAGCGTCAGGCGTGTCCTCAGTGAAGGCGGACACCACTTGGATTCGCGTGTCCCAGGATCACGCGTGGCGTTGTCACCGTCGACCAGGGGTCAGGCGTTCCCGAGGAGTATTCGAGCGCTGCCGTCGACACGAGAGATCATCGTGAACGGTGCGCTTGCCGAGCCGGTCATGCTTGGGGCAAAGCGCCCCTCAAGCCGGCCTGGACGTCATGGGTGGCGACGGCGGAGTGAGCTGTCCGACGCGGTCGTCGTCCGCACGCAAGGCGCTGACGAAATGCGCGACCCGGGCCGGTGGCGGGGTGGCGGTGGTCCCGCCGAGATAACGGAGGACGATGAGGTCCTCGCCGGAATGGGTCTCGATCGCCGCGGCCCAGCCGTGCATTTCGTCCCACAGCAGGGCGACGTCACGCCCGGGGTGGCGGGGGAGCCGCTCGTCGAGGGCGACGTAGGCCGAGACCGGGCTGTCGTGGTCGACGGTGCAGGATTCGAGGCCGATTCCCAGGGCGGCGGTGACTTCGGCGAGATAGCCCCACACATCGTCGCGGGTGTGGGAGTGGCGGGCAGGCATGACGAGTGTCGTGGTCAACGAGGATTCCCCTTCTTCCCCGGTCTGGTCCGGTGCGGGGCCCGCGGACCCCGCACCGGACCAGACACTCAGGCCTGGATCTTCCTGCGGTCGGACTCGGTGCCGGTGATCTCGATGCGCCGTGGTTTGGCCCTTTCGGCGACCGGGACACGCAGCGTCAGGACCCCGGCTTCGTAGTCGGCCGCGATGCGGTCCGTGTCGAGGGCGTCGCCGAGGAACAGCTGACGGGAGAAGACGCCCAATGGACGTTCGGAAACCTGCATCTGCACGTCTTTGCCGGGGATCGGCCGCCGTTCCGCCTTGACCGTCAGGACGTTGCGTTCGATGTCCAGTTCGATCGCGTCGGCGGCGACGCCGGGAAGGTCGAAGCTGACGACGAACTCGTCGCCGTCGCGATAGGCGTCCATCGGCATCGTGGCCGGTTTGGACCAGGTTCCCGGGTTCGCGGCGCCGGACATCTGCTGGGTGAGGCGATCCAGCTCACGGAACGGGTCTGTGCGCATCAACATCGGGTTCCACCTCCTGGGTTCGTTGTCTCTGGTGTCAACACGCCCCACTGTTCTAACATGTCATCGGAAAGATGACAACTGTTGAGTCGTCGATGGGATGACAATGAGGGACGCAGACCCGGCGCGGATGATCCGGACCGTGCATGACGTCGTGGCCGAGGCCCGGTCCGGCGCGGCGGAACCGGACCGGCTTTTGACGGCCTTGGCCGCGCTGAGGGCGGTGCGTGAAGAACTGGCCGCGTGGGAGCCGGAGCTGATCGCGGCGGCCCGGGCGGGCGGTACCAGCTGGACCTCGCTCGCTCCGGCGCTGGGGGTCGCGAGCCGTCAGGCGGCGGAGCGGCGGTTCCTGCGGTTGCGGCCGTCCGTCACCGGCGAGAACACGGGGGAGGCGCGGGTCGACGCGGAACGCGAGCGGCGGGCGGGGGATCGCGCCGTGGCGGACTGGGCCCGGCGCAATTCGGCGATCTTGCGGCAGCTGGCCGGGCAGGCAGGGGCGCTGGACGGGCTGGACGCCCAGGCGCGGGAAAGCGCGGACCGGCTCAGTACCGCGCTGGGCGAGAACGACGTCACCGGTCTGCTGGCGCCGCTTGCCGACCTGCGCGTCCACCTTCCGCGCGAGCACACCGGTTTCGCCGAACGGCTCGGGGAGATCGGGGCGCACACCGATCAGGTCCGGCGGGACGCCGTCGATCATCGCCGGGATCGCACTGCCTGATTTGACCCGGGCGGAGGGACGGGTGTCACACGATGGGGTCGTGACGATCTTCTCGGACCCGGGTCTTAGTGGTGTGGAAGTAAGGATGGACTCCGTGATCTTCCGCTGAGACCACAGGAACCGAGCAGAGGAGAAGTCATGACGAATTCGACTGCCACCCAGGCTCCGAGCAAGTCGACCGCGGTCGAGAAGACCGGCACGGGCGCGTTGGAGTCGAGCAAGGGTGCCACCACCATCGCCGACACTGTCGTGGCGAAGGTCGCCGGCTTGGCCACCCGTGAGATCTCCGGTGTGTACGACCTCGGGGGTGGCGCCGCCAGGGCCTTCAGTGCGATCCGTGAACGCATCCCCGGAGCCACGGCCTCGGCGAGCCAGGGCGTGTCGGTCGAGGTCGGCGAGAAACAAGCCGCGGTCGACCTGCAAATCCTCGTCGAATACGGCGTGTCCATCGCCGACCTGTCACGCGCGATCCGGAAGAACGTCATCGGCGCGGTCGAGCAGATCACCGGGCTCGAGGTCGTCGAGGTCAACATCAACGTCTCCGACGTGCACATCCCCGGTGACGACGAGGACGAGGACACCAAAACCGACACCGGCCGCGTCCAGTGAGCCCCGGCGTCGAGATCGACGCCGACCGCATCGCCACCGCTGTGCAGGCCCGGCCCCACATCGCGGGTCTGCACAGCGGCCGGTTCGGCGAGATCGCCACCCTGCTGCGTGGACGCCGGATCCCGGGGATCCGCATCCGCGACGACGAGATCACCATCGGCGTCACCGGCCGCTACCCGGCGACCGCCGTCGAGATCGGCGACGACGTCCGCACCGCGGTGGGGCCGATCGATCGCCCGGTACATGTCCGGATCGGCGACATCGCCTCGCCGGCCGATGAACCGGAGACGGTGCCCGACGCGTCCCTTTCCTGATCCACGCCAAGGAGAACCCATGAATTCCACGCATCTCGGCCTGCTCACCGGTCTCGCCCTCGGGCTCGCGGCCGCTTTCGGCGGGTTCGGCGCGTTCCTCGTCGTCCTGGTCCTCGGCGCCCTCGGGTTGCTGGCAGGCCGCGTCCTCGACGGCAAGCTCGACCTGTCGCAGCTCACCGGCCGCGACAGGGGCTGACCGCCATGACCGCCACTCTGCCGAGCCCCCCACCTATGACGGCTCCAGCCGACACCGCGGACCGGGGCGTTCTCACCATCTCAGACAGCACCGTGGAACGGATCGCGGCTCATGCGGTGACCGAGGTCGACGGCGTCGGCGGCGCCGCGAGCCGTGTGCTCGGTGTCGCCGTCGGCGGCGAAGACCTCGACAACAGCGCCAAGGTCACCGCGAAAGTCGCCGGTGGTACGGCCACCCTCGACGTCCGGATCTCTGTCAGCTATCCGATGTCGGTCGCTCGCGCCACGGGAAACGCCCGACGGCATCTGATGCGCCGCATCGAAGAGTTCACCGGTCTCACCGTGTCGCAGGTGGACATCACCGTGACCGCGCTGCACACCGCCACCGCCGAAACCAGGAGGGTTCAGTGAAACGCCGCCCACGCCGTAGCATCCCCGCGACCCTCACCGCGATCGTCCTGCTCGCGGCCTGCGCCCTCGTCGCGGTCGTCGCGATCCAGATGCTCCTCGGTGAAACTCCCTGGATTCGCTACGACACAGTCGCCGGTGCGTTGCACGACACGCGCTGGAGCGACGTCATACCGGCCATCGTCGGCGCCGGCGTGGTTCTGCTCGGGCTGATCCTGATCTTGGCGGCGGCACTGCCGGGCAAGCCCACCGTCCTGCCGCTGCGGGGTGATCTGGACTCCGGAGCTTCGCGCCGAAGCTATCGCTCCACCCTTCGCGCCGCGGCCGCCGCGGTGGACGGTGTGTCCGGCGCGACGGTGAAACTCAAATCCCGCACGGTCGCCGCGAAAGTGAGTACCGGGCGGACGACCACCGATGGGCTCGCGGATGCCGTCCGCGGCGCGATCGCGCACCGGCTCGACCAGATCGATCCCGCCCTCCGCCCGGCCGTCAAGGTCAGGGTCCGTTCCGCCAGGAGTGCGTCATGACCAGTCTCAACCGGCCCGCCCGCCTCAATCGCACTTTGCTCGCCTTCTTCGGACTTGTGCTGATCGCGGCCGGCGCCTTCACCCTGCTGACCCATTTCGGCACGCTCACCGTCCTGAAACCGGAATCCGCGCTGGTACCAGGAACGGGACAGCCACCTACCTGGGCGCTCTATGTCACCACCGCGGTCGCGGTGGCGCTGGGCCTGCTCGTGCTGCGATGGCTCATCGCGCAGCTGACCCGCAAACCCAAGACCCACACCTGGCGCTGTGAAACCGACCCCGCCTTCGGCCGCACGGAGCTGGCCGCGAGCACCGCGATCGAGCCGTTCACCACCGAGGTGACGGACTATCCCGGCGTCCACGCCGCGCACGCGACGCTCGCGGGTACCCGCGACACACCGGCTGTCGCGCTGGTGATCAGTGCCGAGCAGGACGGCGACGTCACCGAGATCCGTCGTCGGATCGACACCGACGGCTTGCCCCGATTACGGCAAGCACTCGATCTCGACACGCTGCCGGCGACCGTCGAGTTCCGCTTTTCCGCCAAGACGGGCGCCCGCGCGCTCTAGCCGATCACAGCTGGAAATGAACGCGCATGGTCGTGCCGTGAACGTCAGTGTGGAGGCGTACGAGGTCGGCCATGTGGTTGACCAGCAGAAGGCCGCGGTTGCGCAGTTGGCCGGGCGCTGCGGGGCGTCGTCCGGCCAAGGGGTCCGTCATGGCGCCGTGGTCGTTGACCTCGCAGACGAGATGCCGGTCGGTCGTCCAGATCCGCAGCCGACCCAATCCGCCGCCGTGGTCGACGCTGTTGGCGATCAGCTCGGTGACGACCAGTTCCATGTCTGCCGCCTGATCATCGGACAGGCCGGCATGGTCGGCGTGGGTGCGCGCGAGGGCGCGGGCTCGGGCGAGGTTGGTGGCATCGACGGCGAGTTCGGTGGCGTCGGCCGGTTCGGGCAGCGGCCGGTTGTAGTCGGCGATGACACGCACGGGGTCATAGGCCGCGCTGGTCCGCCGTCCGGCGCCGTCGATGAGAAGCGGATGGGTCGCTTCGGCGTCGGTCAGCACCGCCGGTGCCAGGTTCTGCGTGTCGTAGGGGCACAGGATGGTGAGGTCCCGGCCGGTGAAAGCAAGGTTGATCAGGGCTTCGTGCTGGACGCAGGCTGGGTATTCCTGGTCGGTGCGACCCGGCCAGATGGGTTCGCCGATGATGCGGACGTGCTGCCCGGCATGGGCGTCGGCGAACGCGCGAAGGACACCAGGGATGATCCGTCCGGGGTTTCGCCCGGCGATGGTCATATCCAGAAACCGCACTCGTTCGGCGTCAGGGCCGAGTTCGGCCCGTAGCAGGACGAGGTTGTCTTCCGGCACTGCTACGGTGACGGGTTCCTCAGCGGCAATCCCGGCCAGGACGAAGGGGACAGTGCCGGCCAGGTACTCCTCGGGTCCTCGGTAGAACAGGGCGGGGTGAACGAACGACTCGGCGCCGGGTGCGCAGGCGAGTTTGCTCATGATGCCCTTTTTTCCTCGCCGATCACCTGCAGGCCTCTCTGGCCGGGAACCGGACCACATGGAGCTGGCTGGTGTGTGAGGAACTCACAAACGCAGCGTACGCCGGTCGGCCACGGCCGTGAGGCCAGTACTCTCTGTGCTCGCACTATCGACCGTCGGTACGTGGTCGGCTTGCGGTCGTTGAAGGACTTCGATGCTTTCGGGCTCCGGCTGCCACCATTCCCGGTGCTCGACGTGCCAGGCGTCGTCGTCACAGGTCAGCCACGTGCGCCGCTCCAGCCAGCGAGGCGGCCCGGCGCGAACCGAGCGTACGCGCAGGCCGTGACCATCGCCACGGCCCTGGGCACCGCGGAGCGTGGGACACCGGTGTACGCCGAGTGGCCGGTACCGTTCACTCCGGGCGAGGCCACTGACGACTACCGCGAGGAAGCCACATGGCTCGCGACGGTCGCCACCGCCTACAGCACGTCCACCACCGTCGCTGAGATCCTGAAGGAGACCAGCAGCCATGCCGCCGACCCCGTCCACTGAGTCCGCGACCAGCGAGACCCGGAAGCGCGCGGCACGCATCGCCACCGAAGTCCTCGCGCCCTGGGTCTGGGTCCTCGGCCTGCCGCTCGTCGTCGCGTGGAAAGTCACCGGCTACCACCTCGGCGAGACGCTGTTGTGGGGCTCATCGTCGGTGTCACCGGTTCGCTGATCCCGATGGCCGTCATCGTGCGCGGCGCCAAGCAAGGGAAATGGGACAGCCACCACGTCACCAACCGTGCCGGGCGCCTCATCCCGTTCGCCGCGTGCATCGGCTCCCTCGCGTTCGGTTTTGTCGTCCTGATCGTCGGCAACGCGCCGCACGAGATGACTGCACTCGCGGCCGCCGAACTCGCGTGCCTCCTGGTCGCGCTCGCGGTTACGTTCGGATTGAAGTTCAAGATCTCGATGCACGCCATCGTCGCGGCCGATGCCACTGTGATGCTTATGAGCGTCTACGGCCCCTGGCTCGCCCTGCTGTTCCTCGGCGTCGCCTGGGTCTGCTGGTCACGCGTCGAACTCAAAGACCACACCACCGCCGAAGTCAGCTTCGGTACGGTCGTGGGTCTTCTCGTCGGCGGTGGCAGCTACATCACTCTTGCCGCCGCACTGGCATAGCAGAGGTGGGGGCGCTGCTGTTACCAGTGCCCCCACCCTGGTCAGGACTTCTTCTCGTTCTGCTGCTCGTCTTCCTTGCGAATGTCCTCGAACTCGTCTTCGGCGTTGGGGTTCGTGGATTCGGTCTTCCACCAATCGTTGGGGACATACACGAGAGACGAGTCGGACGCGACCTCGATGGGGTCGCTCAGTTCCCGCTCGGTCTTTATGCGGTACGGGAGCGCGGCTACGAACTCTTCGAGGGTGATCATTCGTCGTCGTCCGCGCTCTTCGAGCTGCCGATCAATTCGCTGACGTCAACAATGTCCTCTCCATCGTCCCCGTCGGAAAGCCACCAACGAATTTCGAAGCGGGATAGCACGCGATCTCCTAACCTGATGAATCGAATTTCTTGCAACTAGAATGCCAGGACGCGATGTCCTGGACTGATTTTGGCAAGCTGGAACATTGGGCGTGAATCACATTCGCGCCCAATGTGCCCTCTATGGCCATTTTGATGATGTTGACGCAGGTAAATTGTGGAATGCACTGGATCAGTGTTCTTCTGCCCACTCGCTGCTGAGAATCGAGTAGAGGACAGAATCGCGCCACGATCCGTTGGTGAAGACGTGATCGCGGAGAACGCCCTCCCGTTTGAACCCGAGTCGGCCTACAACCCTCTGAGAGGCATGGTTGTCCGGGCCGATCGCTGCGGTAACCCTGTGCAGTTCCAGATTCGTGAATGCGAACTCAAGCATGGTCGAGACTGCATCCGATGCGAACCCTCGGTTCCAGCAGTCTGCGGCCACGGCGTATCCGAGCTTCGCGGCCTGCGCTCCTGATAGGGCGAGTCGGCAGAATCCGATCAGGGTGTCGTCGTCCCTGCGTGTGATCGCGAGGTAGTACTCGTTCCGAGGTTGAGATCGCGCACGCTGGACCGCGCCGTCGACCATGGCTTGTGCTGCTTTTTCATCGCGGCTGTCGAATGAGAGGAAATGCGTCACCCGATCATCACCGACGATTCGGTGCGCGGCAGGCCCGTCGGACTCCCGGAACTCCCGAAGCTGGGTCCTGGCGCCGATCGGTTGAACGCCCGTCCACGCTTCCTCTGTGCTCTTTGCGGTCACTGGGACAGCGCCAGTCGCTGAGAGGTGAACGCACGCATTGAATCACCCAACTCATTGAGGGTGCGGCCTTCGGCTTCGATCGTCGCGAGGCAGCGCTGTACGTACCCGACGGCTGTAACGACGCCGTGCGTTCGCTGGCCAATGGGCAACTCCAGGACCCCCGTCATTGCGTCGGCGGCCCCATCGAACTCGGTTCCGGCGATCCTCGCGATGGCGAGGGCGCACCGTGTTCCTGCCTCGTCGCCGAACGCCCGATCGCCGGCCGGAGCCGCTTCATAAGCGGCGATCGCTTCGAGCGCAAATCGCTCGGTCGCCGCGGCAGCGTCGTTCCCCGCCCAGGCCAACGCTTCCGCGGCGTAGTAAAGCTGGCGCGGCCGATTGAACGTGCAAAAGCCGCCCAGGTCGTCCAGATCATCGCTGCGAGCGAGTTCGCGCGCCTCGGTCGCTCTATCGACTGCCTGGCGGGCGTCGTCGAACTGGCCGAGTGCTGCTAGCGACCGAGCTTCCCCAGACGCGAGCCACACGGCGGACGTGTTCCTGCTTCGCTCCGCGAACTCGGTGCCTTGGCGCGCGTACTTGAGCGAATCGGAGTAGCGGCCAGCCCAATAAGCGATGAGTGACTGCAACCCCTTGGCCCAAGCCTTCAATCCGTCGTGCCTGGCATTGTCTGCGGCTGTAAAAGGTGCTCGCGCATGGACCATTGCTTCGTCCGACGCGCCGATATCGTGTGAAGCACGCGCCATGAGCCCGGATGCGACACCAGCGAGAAGATGGAGATCCCGACTTTGCTTCGGGCGTTGTCGACCTTCAAGTAGACCGAAGACCTGGTTCTGCGTTTCGCTCATGTCGCCCAGTAAGGTTTCCAATGGCTTCTGCTGGTAGGCCACTGTCAACTGGCGAACGTCGTCGGTCAGTTGGTCCAAGGTCTCTGCTCCCACGTTCGATACCTCCGTCCTGCTCAGGAACTCGCGTGCCCGCGTTGCGCTCCTCGCGATTACCTGTCGTTGCCAGTCGTACCGCTCGTGGTCAGGCGGTAAACCGCTTGATTCCATCGGGCTTGCCTGGAGGACGAGACCGCTCCCTACGGCCGGACCCAAGTGCCGAGAAGCGGCTTCACCGAAGATCTGTTCGAGTGCGGCTTGAGCGTGGGCGTAGGGCCGCTTCTTCAGGTCGCCGTTGACCCACCGGTACGCCTGGCGCTCCGACATCTCAGTTCCCGTGATCTCCCGAAACCGGTCCATCAGATCTCTGAGCGTCATGCGCTTCTGCTTCATCAGCTGGTCAAGGCGGGTACGCGGCAACTCACTGTCCACCATCACGCCCTCCTCTGCCCCGATGGCTTCAGATTAGGGCGAGTGCCCTCGTCGGGGCGAGCCCAGCTGGCAGAAGGCAGAAGAAGGCAGAAGAAGTCAGGGATCACGGCATTCCGAAGTCAGAGTCCTGCGCGCCAACCTGGAGGTATCCAACACGCTGCGTTACCAGCGGTGATAGGCGAACGACCAGGAGCAGCACATGTCTCAGCTGCAGGATCAGAAGCACGGCGCCGCCACAGGCCACGTCGCCGAAGACGTCGTGGCGTGCGACCGGGGCGACCTCGGACTGCGGCAGGGAGCCCGACGTGGGAACGGCTGGGACTCACAGTGACCCGAGACGGGATGCACGGACTCTGGCTCGACCAGTCGGATAGCTCGACCCACTGGAACCTGCCTGACGTTCCGGCCGCTCGGTAGCGGATGGGGGTGGAGTGGCTCCACCCCCATCACACCGGCTTCAAAGCCTGAATGCCGCCATGCTGCGAGACCAGCCTAAGTGCCTCTGAACTGCGGTTATGTGGGGAACGCTTGAGGTGTCAGTGCCAACTTGACTTTGGGGACGCTCAACGCCGCCAATGTCACATTGGGGGCATCGAACGAGTCACCGGTACGCCACCTTCGCCTTACCGCGCCTCGAAATGAGTCACCTTGGGAAGAGCGTCAGCTCTGAACCAGGCTGTCGTCGCGACCGCGGAACTGCCCGCCACGCACGTACCGGGTGCTGTTTTCGCCGAGTTGCACGGCGCCGTAATCTTCTGCCTCGACTGGTTTGGGCCGAACCCCGGGTTCGGACGGCGCGACCGGTATCGCGCCGGCGGCCGTCGACCTTGGTTGACCAGGGCCTGTGGGGGAGCGGCCATGGTGAGGCGACGATCTTCGTGATCACCTGTGTTTCATGAGGGAGCGCGCGTCCGGAAGCGGTGTGCCGCGGGCTGTTGCGGCACACCTGGCGGTTTAGTCGGTGGTGGGGAGTGTGTGGTTTTGGTGTTGTGCGTCGTGGAGTTGGTCTTCGAGGGTGATGATGCGGCAGGCGGCGTCGAGGCCGGTGCCGTTGTCGACTAGTTCTCGTACGCGTGCGGCGAGGCGGAGTTGGTGGCGGGAGTAGCGGCGGTGTCCGCCTGCTGAGCGTTGTGGTTGGAGGAATCCGGTTTCGTCGAGGCTGCGTAGGAAGTTTTGGGTTGTGCCGAGCATGTCTGCTGCTCGGCCCATGGTGTAGGCGGGGTATTGGTCGTCGTCGAATTTGTCGGTCCCACTGGGTGTGGGGGTCTCGCGTTGGTCTGGAATCATTCCACCTCCGCATCGCAAGGGACCCCGGATGCCGTGAGGCGTCCGGGGTCCCTGGGGTTAGGTTTCACCATTGTCAGTCGGCTGTGAGGCTGACTTCGTGTATCCACGGTGTCCGTCCGAGAGGCGGACGATGTGGAGATCGCTGAGTCGTAACCGAGAACCACCTACCAATCTGATGGGACTGCGGTACCCGCGCGGCAGTGCTGCCCAGCCGCGGCGGGCGATCCAATGATGTTCCCTGTCCCTTCTTTCCGGTGTTTCTTTCTTGCTGGGTACTTCCTGTGCTGCGTTTGTCGTGGACGTCACCGGCTGGAACCCTTTCACTGATCGGCCCCAGCACGCGTCACGCCGCTGGTCACTGCCCGGAGCCCTGTCCGAAATCGGCTCCGGCCACCTGACCGGTCCTGCACTGACCAACTTACGTACTGCTAACTGTCGTGCAACTGCGTACTGCTTGTGCTGCTAACTGTCGTGCAACTGCGTACTGCTAACTATCTTGTAACTGCGTACTGCTTGTACTGCGACTGCATTGCTTCGCCGGGATCGGCCTTGCCCTGTGCGTCTTTACTTCTCGATCCCGGAATACTGCTCCGGCCACCAGTCGAAACCTGTTCACAGATTGGCTTCGTCCTGCCTGGCCGCCTTGTCTCACTTCGCGGGTAGTTCCGTCATCTCCCGCGCCTGCTTGACGTTGTCTCTCTCGGTACGAGAAGAACACTACACACACCCAAGCTTGAATGTCTACCCCCGCCGCCACAGATTTGCTCATGGCTTCGCGTGGAAGAACCTCCTCGCCGCAGATCCGCAGGTCAACGCGGGGTGCTGCCAGATGACATCACTCGAAAGAGCAGGACCGGGTAACCGACTCGACCGCGCGGCGGGACCCGCACGGCTTCACCGGCGTGCGCGACCACCAGGAGCACGCCGACGCCTGCTGGGTCAGGGCCGTCGCGAGCGGTGTGTCGCGCCGCTGCCGGAAACCGAGGCACAGGTCGTGGCGGAACTGCCGGGTCAATACGCCCCTCTCAAGCCGCCCTTCTCAAGCCCACCGCGCAGCTCGGTCAGCTCGCGGCCACTCTCGCCGGACGGCTCTACAGCCGGCTCGGCACGTGCGCACCTGGTCGGGGGTGTCGCCGTTTCTCAGCCGATCCGGCAACGGATGCGAGGCCCGATCCGGCGTCGTATCGTCGGAGACAGCCCGCAAGGTTCAGCCCTGGGTGCCCTGCGGGTCAGTGGTGACCATCCCGGACTGCAGCCGGGACTCCCCGCGTGACGGAGGAGCGGGCTCCGGACCCGGGCCCGCTCCACCTCCATGGTTGTCATCAGGTCGAGCAGTGAGATCGATGAAGGGACGAGCCCGAGGCGTCGGCGGGCTCATCGGTCAGCTCGCCCTGGACCGCTGGATCGTCGCGTACGCCGCGCTCATTACCGGTACGGAGTGCTGCCGATCCGCGCGTGAGGTTCATTCGCGCATCGCCGAAGTTCCGACGCATCGGATACGAATCCGCCATCAGCTTCCGGACGGCGTACGGGAGTGAGTGTTCAGCTTGCCTGCTGACGGTAAAGCCGGTCCCCAGGAAGCGTTGCGCTGGCCTGAGTCCTCCCTCGGAGTAGCTGCGCGAGTTCAATCCTGAGCGGGTAACCGAGGGCATCAGGACACGCAGTCATCCGAAGTGGAAGCCAACCAAACTGAGTGCCCTTGGCACGCACCAGTTTTTCCATCAGCTGGCTTACGCGTGGCAGCGGCTTCGCGTCGCCTGGCCTGTGGGCAGCGGGACAGGTGGTCCGATACCATCCGGCGTCCGGGGGGCTTGTGGTGGAGTTCTTGTTCGTGCCGTATCAGGCGCATGGGCATGTGGCGCCGATGCTCGCTGTGGCGTCGAGGCTTGCCGCTCGTGGCGTGCGGGTGCGGATGGTGGCGGGCAGGCAGTTCGCCGCCTCGGTGCGCTCGGCCGGGGTCGTGCCGGTGGACGTCCATTCTGCTTTCGAGGTTCGTGTGCTGGCTGGATGGGGTTGCCGTGATGTCGCCGAACGGCACCGGTTGTGGCTTTCGCGGCGTCGGTTGGCATCGGATATGGCCGCTGTTTGCCACGGCGAGATCGCTCGTATGGGGGCAGGCGTGGTCGTGGTTGATCCGCATATGGCGTGGACCCGGAACCTCCGGCTCCCGGAGCGTGTTCGGATGGCCTGGGTGTGTACGACGTCGGGGCGACGGATTCCGCGAGGGGCGAGTTCGGTCCTGGTCAACGGAGTGGCGGAGCTCCTCGGCGATGCCGTGGTGGGTGATCGCGTCCGGTTCATCGGTCCTTTGCTGGGTGCTCTGTCCGTCCCGGATCCCGGCATTCCCTGGGATCGTGTGCGGGGGACGAGAGTTCTTGTCGCCGCCGCGGGAACCGTGTTCACCCAATCCGTTGAACAGCTGCGAAGCCTGGTGGCCGCTTTCGCCGACTCGGAATGGACGGTCGTCCTGGCGACTGGCCGGATTCCGGCGGCGGCATTGGGGCGCCTCCCGAACAATGTGTTGGCCTATTCGTGGATACCTCAGGCTGAGGTGCTCGGTCACGCGGATATGTTCCTGACCCACGGTGGGATGAACTCCGTGCTGGAAGCGATGGCGTGCGGTGTGCCGATGGTGGTGCATCCAAGAATCGCGGAGCAGCGCAGGAGCGCGGTGAGACTCGAGAAGCTCGGAGTCGCCAAGGTGGTCTCGTTCAGGGCGGGGCTGCGTGAGCGGATCGAGCAGGTCGCTGATGACAGGCAGATCCGGATGTCCGTGAGCCGGCTTCGGCAGAAAATACTGGAAGCGCCCACGGCGGACCGGGCCGCCGACGAGCTGTTGGCACTTGCCTGGGTCGTCTGAAGTGTCGAAGCTGTCACTCTGTGCCGCGAAAACCGGTAGGGTCGCCGACGGTGTGACAACGGAGGGGAGCCGTGGTGACCGATCGGCCATCGAGTCCGATGAACCTGCCGAAAAAGCCCCGGTTGATCAACCGGCTCGTCGAGGTGGACGAGGTCGCGGCCCTGCGAGCGACGGCGCTGGCGGAGGGCGAGCCGCTCTTGGTGCTGCTGACCGGGCCGCAGGGCATCGGCAAGACGGTCCTCGCGGTCAGTCTCGGCTATCGGTTGGCAGGCGACTTCCCCGACGGGGTCCTGTATTGCGAGGCACGGGGTTCGGACCTGCGTGACGCCGCCAGCGCTGACGAACTGGCCCGGCGGCTGCTCGTCCTGCTGGGCATTCCCTGGACCGAGGTCCCGGCCGCTGCCGTCGACCGGATCCAGGCCCTGCGCACCGCCATGTCCGGTAAACGGCTGCTGTTCATCTTCGACGATGTCGCGGTCGCCGCGCAGATCGAGCCGTTGCTGGGGGACGTATCCCGCGCCGCGGTGATCGTGACCAGCCGGAACAGGTTGAAGAGCCTGGAAATCAACCACCAGTTCGTCCAGGTCCGGTTACCGGCCTTCGACCAGGCCGCGTCGCTACAACTCATGGATTCCATCGCCGGCGACGCCGTCCGAGGTGTGCCTGAATCAGTGCTGGCCCGAATGTGCTCGATCTGCGGAGGGCTGCCCCTGGCTCTCGCGGTCACCGCGGGCAGGCTCGTCGACGGTGACGAAACCCTCGCCGATGTCGTCGACCAGCTCACCCGCAATGCCATGGAAGCACTCGACATCAACGGCGACTTCGTGGTGAAGGGCGTTTTCGACCAGGTCTACCGCGAACTGCGTTCCGACGACCGGCGGGCGTACCGGCAGCTGAGTCTGTTACCCGGGCCCCATTTCGGACCCGCGGCGGCGGCCGCGGTATTGGACATTCCGGAACACGCGGCGAAACGGCTGCTCGCCCGATTCGTCAGCTCGAATGTTCTGGAAGACGCGGGTGCGGCGCGGTATCGCTATCACTTCCTGATGCGCGAGCACGCGCTGGGGATAGCTCGTGACGCTGGTGTCGAAGGTGTCGAAGACAACGGCGACGCCGACGAGGAAATCGCGGCCGTCACCAAGGCGGACCGCTGGTACATCCGCCGCGCGGCCGCACTCGATCGGTCGTTCGCCGCACGCCCCGTGCCGCAAGGCTCGGCGGAGCTCTACGCGACGGTCGACCCGGCGTTCTCCGGTGCGGGGCAAGCCGCCTCGGCGGCGACGGAATTCGACGTGGAATGGCCGAACCTGCTCGCGGCCACTCGCCGGTGTGCCGACTACGGGGACTACAGCTCGGCCACGATCATGGCCACCGCCCTGTGTTCGTACGCCTACCAGTCGGGACGCTGCACCGAGGTGATCGACGTCTATCGCCGAGTCCTCGATCTGGTGACCGCCGAGCCGGTGCGGTGGCAGGTCTACCGTGACCTGGCCCAGCTTCACGAACGACTCGGCGAGTACGAGCAGGTCGAGCAGTACGCGTCACTGGCGGAGGAAATCCACCCACCAGGCCGCGCCAGCGCGATCGAATGGCGGGCACTGTCCTACGAGAGCCGTGGACTGCTGGCTGAGGCCCAGGAGGCGTTCCGCGTGGCCGCTGACGCTGTCCCTCTGATGGGTGATCCGGCGCAACAGGAACGGGCGAGTGCTCTGCTGCTGATGCATCGCGGACGGGCCGGGGTCAAACGAGGCGTTTTCGACGATGCGTTACCCCTGGTGAGTGCGGCGCTGCGATTCTTCGGCCGGTCGGGGAGGGACGGGTCGAACGTGGCTCGCTGCGAGGCTCTGGTCGGTGACGTCGCCTGGGCGCGCGACGACTTCGCCGAGGCCGAACAGCGCTGGACCAACGCGGCCGATACCTTCGCCGCACATCACGTCAGGGCCGACGCGGTCAAGACGTACGACAAGCTCGCCGCGTTGGCCGAGAAGCTGAACAGGCAGGCCGATGCCGCTGCCTACGGTGCGAAAGCCCGCGAAATCGAGAATGGCGGTGGCGTCTAGCTCGCCACCGACACGTCGTGGACTTCTCCGCCGAGTCCGAGGGAGAACCCGGGCTCGAGCGACCGTGCGGGGAGCCCCGCGGCATGCCACAGGTAGACGGCCGACGCCAGGATTTCACCCGGCACTCCAGCTGCTCTGAGGGTGATCAACGCGCCGTCTCGTGTTCGGACCTGGGTGTTCCTGTCGCCCGGAACCGAGGCCACGACGCAGGTCGGGTGCCGTAGCCAGAACTCGCGCCACCAGTGCTGGGGAGCTGGGCCGGGATCTGTCTCGCGGGCGGTCAGGACCGCGGCGTTGGCCACCAGTGACCGCGCCGGGTGGTCGATGGAGCAGTGCACATGCTGCTCGTCATCACCGGTCGGCCGGGGGCCGGCGCCTGGCCGGAGGGTCTCAGCAGGTCGGCGCTCCAGCTCGATCAGGCGTGAATCCGCGTCGACGTGCCCGGTGACCAGGTCCGCGAACACGTCCGGCTCCGATGGCTCCATCGACAAAGCCGGAATGGCCTCGATGGTCACCTCGGAGTCCGGTTCGCCGAGTTCGAGCAGCCGGTAGAACAGGCTCCGGAGTGTTGTCAGGGAACGTCCCGGCAACGACGTCACCCGATCGGCGACCGAAGCGAAACGGTCAGGCTCGTGCTCCTCGATCGCCGCCAGGAGATGAGACATGAACGGCCCGCGCGACGGCAGGCGGCGGGCTGTGTCGCCCAATGCTGAGATCGGTGTACCCGGTGGAACATCGTCGAAGGTGGCGAGGAGTGTCGGCTTGCCGAGTGCGGCGGCGTATCCGGTGACCGAGCCGTGGTCCCCGAGCACGACGTCCGCGGCGATGAGCCCGGCGCGCCACCCGTCGAATTCGGGCAGGAGCAGCATCCCTGCCCGGAGACAGTCCGCGTACCATCGCCGCACCTGGTCTGGTCCGTGCTCGTGCTGAACATTGGGATGCACCGCCGCGGCGACCGACCAGGAATCTCGTGGGAGCTCGCTCAACAATTCCCGAAGCAAGTGCGGGCGAGAACCGAGAAGTGATGAGCCGGACCACGTTGAGGACACCAAGACCAGCCGACGGCGACCGACATTCAGCGCGGCGCGATAACGGTTCCTCAGCAGGGAACTCGCGACGATCCGGTCGTAGCAGGGATCGCCGACCACGCAGGAATTCGGCAGAGCGGCAGGAGCGTTCTCGGCCACCGACTCGAGCTGGTCTTCATGAGAAAGACAGAATGCTTCCGCCCGCGGTTTTCCATGCTGGAGCAGCCATTCAGTGGAAAGGCCAAAAGCTGCCCGCTGCCCGCTGCCCGCTGCCCGCTGCCCGCTGCCCGCTGCCCGCTGCCCGCTGCCCGCTGCGGCGAGTATTTAGTATAGCCAATACCGTGTGAAAGGACCACGCGCGGAGCATTGACGCTGTCGAGTGCTCCGTGGTGGCTCGCTGAAATCGCCAGGTCGAATGATTGCCCTTTTGCTTCTTTCCAGGGAAGGATCAAAGCGCCGGCGTTTGTCATCGCTTCGTTCAGGCCGTGACGGAACGGGTCGCCTGCCAGGTGGGTGAAGAACAGTTGCACTCGTTCGTCGTTGTCGAAAGCCGGTATCACGTCGAGTAGCCGGGTCAATGTGGTCACGTTGTGTGCGGCAACGAGCACCTTCCGCGTGTATTTGAAGGTCGTCCAGCGGTGGGCGCCGGGCCTGGTGGGACCGTCGACTCCGTTCTCGCTGCTCATCGTGCTGTGCTCACCCTCGACTTCCTGTCTTCCCCGCTTGACCGTAGCCGATGGGTTTCGAGGGCGATCGGATCGCGGGCGGGATTCGCTCGCCGAGTGGCGCATGTAACGGATGCGGGGGCCCTGTGCGCCCCGTGCGGAACTTTCCTGTCGAAGGTGCAGGTGTGCGACTCGTGGGCGGCCGGCCCCGGACTACGTATCAACTGTCACTTTGCGGGGTGATGGGCCGCCCGGCGAACGATGTGAGAGAGACGACCTTGGTATCAACGACTTGGTCCTCGTCGATCTCTTGGCAGGATGAAGTTTCCTCTCATTTCTGTTCCAGCTGCCGGACTGCCTGATCGAGGATTCGAGCTCGTTCCTTGTTGTCTCGCACGCTCCACGCTGTGGTCTCCTCGCCGACTCGCTTTCCTTCCTGGAACCCGCGCTCGTGCTGACGAAGTCCCCGTCGCCGGACCTGCGCGACCGTTAGGAGCGCACCAGTCGCGCGATCGCTTCGGAGGCTTCTCGGATCTTCCTGTCCGCCTCGGGGCCGCCTTTCGCGGCTGCGTCGATCACGCAGCTCGCCAGGTGCTGTTCGAGGAGTTCGAGGGAGAACGACTGCAGGGCCCGGGTCGCCGCGGAGACCTGAGTGAGGACGTCGATGCAGTACTGGTCCTCTTCGAGCATTTTCTGCAGTCCGCGGACCTGTCCTTCGACGCGTCGTAGACGCTTGAGCTGACTTTGCCTGCCGGCGCTGTGCTCAACCACGCTCACTCCTCGAGTCCCGATTCCGCGTACGCCTCGATCATGCCCGCTGGGAGGCGGTGCGTCGAAGGTGGCGGTCGGGGAAGCCGAGCGTGGCATACGTCACCGGGGTACGCGGGTTGCCCTACCCCCCTAGGGTATGTAACGTCAGGGTCAGGAGGACAGAGGATGTACGGATACACGCGAGGCAGAGACGAATACCTGACCCGGCTGCGGCGGGTCGAAGGACAGCTTCGGGGCCTGCAGCGGATGGTCGAAGAGGACAAGTACTGCATCGACATCCTGACGCAGGTTTCGGCGGCCACGAAGGCGCTGCAGTCGGTGTCGCTGGGGTTGATGGACGAACATCTCGGGCACTGCGTGTCCGACGCCATCGCCAAGGGTGGCGACGGGGCCGACGAGAAGATCCAGGAGGCGAGCGACGTCATCGCCCGCCTTGTCCGTTCTTGAAGCAGTGCAACGAAATCGGAGGAGAACCACGATGCGCGAGACCACCTACACCGTCACCGGCATGACCTGCGGCCACTGCGTCAGCTCGGTCACCGAAGAGGTCGGCAAGGTCGAGGGTGTCACCACCGTCCGGGTGGATCTGCCCACCGGTGCGGTGACCGTGACCAGCTCTCAGGAACCCGAGGTCGCGGATGTGCGTGCGGCCGTCGAAGAAGCCGGATACGAGCTGACCGCCTGATTCACGGTTCGCTCCCGAACGCGGGGACCACCCTGCACTAAGGACTTCACGATGAACACAGCAGCGAAGCTCTCCGCCTACGGTGTGGCGCTTGCCCTGGTCGCCGGTGGCGCCTGGGCCGCAGGCACCGCTGTCGGTCCTTTCGCCGGCGCTGCCGGCCTGCCCGGTGGCGAGGACGCCGGGCACGGGGACGCTCACAGCGGCACCGTCGCGGAGGCGGCGCAGAGCGACGAGCCCGGCGGGCTCGCGTCGTCCAGGGGCGGCTACACCCTCACGCCCACCATCACGACGCTCACGCCGGGGACCGATCAACCCTTCTCCTTCAAGGTCCTCGGACCCGACGGCATGCCGATCACCGGCTACGACGTCGAACACGAGAAGCGGATGCACCTCATCGTCGTCCGCCGCGACACGGCCGGTTTCCAGCACGTGCATCCCGAACTCGCGTCCGACGGCGTGTGGAGTGTTCCGCTGGCACTGCCTCAGGCAGGCAGCTACCGGGTCTTCGCCGATTTCAAGCCGACGGGCGGCTCAGCCACGACGCTGGGTGTGGACGTGGCCGTGGCAGGGGAGTTCAAGCCCGTCGAGTATCAGCCGTCGCGCGTCGCGGACGTCGATGGCTACCAGATCCACCTGGACGGTGAACTGACCCCGGGCAAGTCGTCGAAGGTGACCTTGACGGTGACCAAGGACGGCCGCGACGTGACCGATCTCCAGCCGTATCTGGGCGCCTACGGACACTTGGTGGCGCTGCGCGGTGGCGACCTCGCCTACCTGCACGTCCACCCGGACGGTGAGCCCGGTGACGGCCGCACCGCACCCGGTCCCACGGTGACCTTCTTCGCCGAAGTCCCCTCAGCAGGGACGTATCGCCTGTTCCTGGACTTCCGGCACCGGGGGAAGGTCCGCACCGCGGAGTTCACCGTCGCCACCACGGGCACGCCCGTTGCGACCCCGGCTCCCTCGGCGACCCCGAACCAAGCCCCACCCCCGGCGGCCGATGACGGTCACGGCGGACACGGCTGACCGCGGAAGTTCGAAGGGAGTGAGCACGATGACAGCCGACGTGGACCAGACCCGGACAACCGAACTCGAACTCGCGATCACTGGGATGACCTGCGCGTCCTGTGCCATGCGCATCGAGAAGAAGCTGAACAAACTCGACGGCGTCACCGCGACCGTCAACTACGCCACCGAAAAGGCCAAGATCACCTACCCGGTCGACGTCGAGCCGCAGCGGTTGATCGAGCAGGTGGAGGCGGCAGGCTACTCGGCCGCCGTGCCAGCCCCGGCGAAGACGACCGGCCCGGACGACTCTCGTGAAGAGGCCGATCCGATCGCGCCGTTGCGGCGGCGGCTGATCGGTTCGACGGTGCTGTCGGTGCCGGTGATCCTGCTGGCGATGGTACCCGCGCTCCAGTTCACCTACTGGCAGTGGATCTCCTTGACGTTGGCCGCGCCGGTGCTGGTGTGGGCGGCGTGGCCGTTCCACAAGGCGGCGTTGGCGAATCTGCGCCACGGTGCGGCCACAATGGACACGCTGATCTCGATGGGCACACTGGCGGCGTTCCTGTGGTCGTTGTACGCCTTGCTGTTCGGCGGTGCGGGAACGCCGGGGATGACGCACGCCTTCGAGTTGACTGTGCGGCGGATGGCCGGTGACGGCAACATCTACCTCGAGGTCGCCGCCGGAGTCACGACCTTCATCCTCGCCGGGCGGTACTTCGAGGCGCGGTCCAAGCGCCGGGCCGGTGCCGCGCTGCGCGCGTTGCTGGAGTTGGGCGCGAAGGACGTCGCGGTCCTCCGGAACGGCAAGGAAGAACGTATCCCCGTCGACCAGCTGGTCGTGGGTGACCGGTTCGTGGCCCGGCCAGGGGAGAAGATCGCGACCGACGGCGTCATCGCCGAAGGCGGTTCCGCCGTCGACGCGAGCATGCTGACCGGCGAGAGCGTCCCGGTCGAGGTCGGACCCGGTGACGCCGTGGTCGGTGCGACGGTCAACGCGGGCGGACGGCTCGTCGTCCGTGCGACGCGGGTCGGCGCGGATACGCAGCTGGCGCGGATGGCGCAGCTGGTGGAGGACGCGCAGACCGGAAAGGCTCAGGTCCAGCGGCTTGCCGACCGGGTCTCGGGCGTCTTCGTGCCGATCGTGATCGCGCTCGCCGTCGGCACCCTGGCGTTTTGGCTGGGTGCGGGTGGCACGGCGTCGGCCGCGTTCACCGCGGCGGTGGCCGTGCTGATCATCGCCTGCCCGTGCGCGTTGGGTCTGGCGACTCCGACCGCGTTGCTCGTGGGCACCGGGCGGGGCGCGCAGCTCGGGATCCTGATCAAGGGACCGGAAGTGCTGGAGTCCACCCGGTCGGTCGACACGGTCGTCCTCGACAAGACCGGCACGGTGACCACGGGGCAGATGTCGCTGGTGGCGGTCCATGTCGCCGAAGGCGCCGACGAGGAGACGACACTGCGACTGGCCGGCGCGCTGGAGAACGCTTCCGAACACCCGATCGCACAGGCTGTCGCCAGGGCGGCACGTGAGCGGGTGGGCGAGCTGCCCGCTGTCGAGGAGTTCGCCAATGTCGAAGGCCTTGGTGTGCAAGGGATCGTCGATGGCAAGGCGGTGCTGGCCGGGCGCAGTGCGCTGCTGGAAGAGTGGGCGCACCACCTGCCGCAAGACCTCGCCGAGGCGAAGGCCGCCGAGGAGAAGGACGGTCGTACCGCGATCGTCGTCGGCTGGGACGGGAAGGCCCGTGCTGTTCTCGTCGTCGCCGACACGGTCAAGCCGACTTCCGCCGAGGCCATCACGCAGCTGCGGGCGCTCGGCCTGACCCCGGTCCTGCTCACCGGGGACAACGAGGCCGTGGCCCGCGCGGTGGCGGCGGAGGTGGGGATCACCGAAATGATCGCGGAGGTCTTGCCCAAGGACAAGGTCGACGTGGTCAAGCGGCTGCAGGCCGAGGGCAAGGTGGTCGCGATGGTCGGCGACGGCGTCAACGACGCGGCCGCGCTGGCACAGGCCGACCTCGGCCTGGCGATGGGCACCGGCACCGACGTCGCCATCGAGGCGTCGGATCTCACCCTCGTCCGCGGCGATCTGCGGGCCGCGGTGGACGCGATCCGGCTTTCCCGGCGGACCCTGCGCACCATCAAGGGCAATCTTTTCTGGGCCTTCGCCTACAACGTCGCGGCGCTGCCACTGGCGGCGGCTGGGCTGCTCAACCCGATGATCGCCGGCGCCGCGATGGCCTTCAGCTCGGTCTTCGTGGTCACGAACAGCCTGCGGCTCAAAGGATTCCGCAGCACCGCGAGCTGATCGTTTCCCCAGGCGCTCGCGCGGCACCACTCGGTGCCGCGCGGGCGCCTCATCGCTGTGCCCAGAACGCCGCCCGAATCGACTGTCCTCAGTGGGTTGATTCGGCAAGCCTGTTCGCGGCGTCGGATCCACCCGTGGCCGTGCCGATGTCCGCGTGCTCGAGGTACGTGAGGACTCTTTGCCGTGCAACGGGTTTGCGAGAAAACGCCGCCTGTGACGGTCACGACGTTGATACCCCCACAGGGTACTTGTGCGGCGATGCGAACCGGTCTACCTTCAACTCCGAAATACCCCCTAGGGGTAATGGAATCCTGAAAGGACACCTGTCATGGCGGAGACAATCCCGGACCCACGACGGTGGTGGGCGCTGGGACTCATCGCGTTGGCCCAGTTCATGGTCATCATGGACACCTCGATCATCGGCGTCGCACTGCCCGCGATGCGGCAGGACCTCGGGTTCTCACCTGGCGACCTGTCGTGGGTGTTCAACGCCTATGTCATCGCGCTCGCCGGGCTGCTGCTGCTCGGCGGGCGCCTCTCGGACCTGTTCGGCGCGCGGAAGACGTTCACCGCCGGATGGGTCGTCACCCTCGGCGGTTCCGTGGTCGCCGCGGTGGCGGGCACCGCGTGGGTCGAACTGCTCGGCCGAGTCCTGCAGGGGGCGGGAGCGGCCCTGATCGCGCCGTCCGCACTGACCCTGCTGATGATGCTGTTCGGCGCGCGTCCGCGTGAGCTGACCAAGGCACTCGCGCTCTATGGCGCGGCCGCTCCCGCCGGTGGTACCGCCGGGGTGTTCCTCGGCGGCGTGATCACCGAATGGCTGTCCTGGCCGTGGATCTTCTGGCTCTACGTCCCGATTTCGCTGGTCGCGGTGCTGGCCACCGGGAAGCTGATGCCTTCCGCGCCCGCCCGGCGTGGTTCGGTCGACCTCGCCGGCGCCGTCGCGGCGACTGCGGGCCTCGGCCTGACCGTGTTCGGCGTCGTCCGCGCGCCGGAAGCGGGCTGGGGCTCGGCGGGTACCTGGGGCGCGTTGACGGGAGGCATCGCCCTGCTCGCGGTGTTCGTGGCGATCCAGCGCGGGCGTGAGGTCCCGTTGGTACGGCTGGGCATTTTCCGGACGCCGAACCTCGGCGGCGCGAACCTCGCCCAGTTCCTGCTCGGCGCGGCGTGGATCCCGATGTGGTACTTCCTCAACCTGTACCTGCAGCAGGTCCTGGGATACGGGGCCTTCGCCAGTGGCGCCGCGTTGCTGCCGATGACCGTGTTGATCGTCGTGCTGATGGTCGCCGTCGCGCCCCGGCTCATCGGCCGGTTCGGGCCGAAGAAGATGATCATCGGTGGTCTGTGGGCGCTCGCCGCGGGGCTGGGGTGGCTGTCGTTCGTCAGTCCGACAGGCAACTTCGTCGTCGACGTCCTGCCTGCCTCACTGATCGCGGCACTCGGTCAGGCGCTCGCGTTCATCCCGTCGCTCGGCACCGCCATTTCCAGCGCGAAACCGGAGGAAGGCGGACTCGCGTCAGGAATCGTGAACACCTCGTACCAGATCGGATCGGCACTCGGTCTCGCCGCGATGACCGCGGTCGGTGTGTCGTTCGGCGCTGGACAGGCCGGTGACCCGGTCGCGCTGGCCGGCGGGTACTCGGCCGCGTTCCTCGGCGCGGCGGGGATCGCGATCGCCGGTGGCCTCCTGACCATGGCCACCCTGCGCACTCCCCAAGGCGGGCAGGCGAAGGAACTGAGCGACGTCACCGGAGGTGGCCGGGCGGTGCCGCGATGACCGGCGTGGCGGCCCCTGAGGCTGTGCGATCATGCGGGACCGGTCATCGCCACCGAACCAACGTTCTAGGCGACATCTCATCGGTGATGACCGTTGATCGGCGGGAAGATGCTTCGGTGCCCGGAGAAGTCACTGCCGAGATCCGGGCAGGGTGAACTGCCCGAAGTGGAAGTCGAAGTGTTGTGCGCCGGACGGTATCCGCTGTTCTGGATGTCAGCACCGTGAGGGGCGGATATTTTCCGTGAGCCGGGCGGGCCGGTCGGCCAGCGGTCCACCGGAGCGCAGCAGGCTCTCCAGTGTTTCCAGCGGTGAGGCGACGATCCTGTACCAGCTCCACGTCCCGCGCCGTTCCCGTTCGAGGATACCCGCGGTGACGAGGACGCGCAGGTGATGGCTCAACGATGGCTGTGGCATGTCGAACTCTTCGGCGAGGTCGCAGAAGCAGGCCTCGCCGCCAGGGGAGTAGCGCACCATCGAGAGCAAACGAATCCGTACGGGGTCCGACAGGGCTTTGAACAGCTTCGCGGCTGCCTGGGCGTCGGCCGGGTCGACGACCGCGGCGGGTTCGGCCATGAGCAGCGTGACGGCGACCGGTTTCCGGGTGCGACTCTTCTCGCTCGCCACGTGCACTCCTTCGCGCCAGGTGCTGTCGGAGTCCATCGTACCGGCTGAATTGACAAAGCTCGATGCACGCTCTTCAATTGCATTGATAGAAGTCGATCCAGCGGCTCGTGAGGAGCTGTCCGCGGGACTTGGGACGACATCGGCCGCCACGTCCGGCACCTGCTCGACGAACTCGCCGACTGACCCCTCCAGAGAAAGGAACCGGGCATGACCCGCACGCCTGAAGTGCTGTTCGTCTGCGTCCACAACGCGGGCCGGTCGCAGATGGCCGCCGCGCTGGTGCAGCACTACTCGCTCGGCCGCATCACCGTCCGGTCCGCGGGCTCGGAGCCCGCCGAGAAGGTGAACCCAGCCGCCGCCGCGGCGCTCGCGGAATGGGGACTGGACATCACGGCCGAGGTGCCCAGCAAGCTGTCCACCGAGGACGTCGAAGCCTCGGACGTGGTGATCACCATGGGCTGTGGTGACACCTGCCCGGTGTTCCCCGGCAAGCGCTACCTCGACTGGCCCCTGGAAGACCCGGCCGGACAAGGCGTGGACGCCGTCCGGCCGATCCGCGACGAGATCGACCGCCGCGTCCGCGGCCTGGTCGCCGAAATCCTCGACGCCTAACCCCTCGACTTCCCTTCGCGAGACTCAGGAGAACCAGCACCGTGACTCACACCGCCGACAAGGCCGGTGGCCCGGCCGACGCCGACGTCCTGCACAAACTGTCCTTTCTGGACCGCTTCCTTCCCGTCTGGATCATCGTCGCGATGGGGGCCGGGCTTCTGCTGGGCAGCGTGATTCCCGGTCTGCAGGGTGTGCTGGACGCGGTGAAGATCGGGCAGGTGTCCCTGCCGATCGCGCTCGGGCTGTTGCTGATGATGTATCCGGTGCTGGCGAAGGTCCGCTACGACAAGCTCGACACGGTGACCAAGGACAAGCGCACGATGGTGCTTTCCTTGGTGCTCAACTGGATTCTCGGCCCGGCCTTGATGTTCGCATTGGCGTGGCTGATGCTGCCGGACCTGCCGGAGTACCGGACCGGGCTGATCATCGTCGGTCTCGCGCGCTGTATCGCGATGGTGATCATCTGGAACGACCTGGCCTGCGGTGACCGTGAGGCTGCGGCGGTGCTGGTCGCGCTGAACTCGGTCTTCCAGGTGATCATGTTCGGCGTGCTCGGCTGGTTCTACCTCGACCTGCTGCCCGGTTGGCTGGGGCTGGACGCGACGACGCTGGACTTCTCGCCGTGGGAGATCGCGCTCAGCGTGATCATCTTCCTCGGTATCCCGCTCGCCGCCGGTTATCTCTCGCGCCGCATCGGCGAGCGCAGCAAGGGCCGCGACTGGTACGAGGGGCAGTTCCTGCCGAAGATCGGCCCGATCGCCCTCTACGGTCTGCTGTTCACCATCGTGATCCTCTTCGCCCTGCAAGGCGACAACATCACCTCCCGCCCGCTCGACGTCGCCCGGATCGCACTGCCACTGCTGGTCTACTTCGCGATCATGTGGATCGGTGGCTATGCGCTGGGCAAAGCTTCCGGTCTGTCGTACGAGCGCACCACGACGCTGGCGTTCACCGCCGCGGGCAACAACTTCGAACTCGCGATCGCCGTCGCCATCGGCGTCTTCGGCGTCACCTCGGGGCAAGCCCTCGCCGGGGTCGTCGGGCCCCTGATCGAAGTGCCCGTGCTGGTCGCCCTGGTCTACGTCAGCCTGTGGCTGCGCAAACGCTGGACCGCCAAGGTTCCCGCCGAATAAGCGATTCCGCGCAGGTAGTGGTCATCGACGGCGGCAGCGGGCTACCACCTGCGACGCGCCGGTGGTCGGCGGTCGCCCGGTATGTGATGCGCTGCCCGCAGCGAACAGTGCTGACCAGTCTGAACTCGGCAAGGCGCAGTGACGTCGTCGTCGATCGACCACGTACCGCCGGGGGTATCGACGCCCAGGCGCTACGGAATCTGCTCGGTCCGGCACTACGGATGGCCGGGGCGGTGCCGGTGGACCTGTCGGCGGTGACGTATCCCTCAGGCCCCGGCCGTCGGATCCTGAGGGATCGTACTAAGCCGGGTGGGCCGGAGCCGGCGCGGCAGACGGGTGCTGAGGCCGTACGGTTGCTCACCGAGCAGGAGGACCCGGCAGGGTGTGGGTCTACCCCCGCGGGGGTAGACATTGGTCATGGATTCTCACGAGGAGCAGCGGCAGCGCGATGACGAGCCGGGCGGGTGGGACGGTGACATGGTGACGATCACTCCGTGTGTGAACGGCCCATTGCTGGTGCGCGGAACGGTCGCGTTGCGCACCCAGGCCGGGGAAGTGATCGAAGCGGGCCGGGACACCATCGCGTTGTGCCGGTGCGGCCGCTCGGCGATCAAGCCTTTCTGCGACGGCACCCACAAGGTCGCGAAGTTCCAGGCCGCCAGCGGCCCCACCCGCGACCCGCTGCGCCCCGACGCCGGCTGATCCGTACGGCGTCGTCACGAACATCCGGCGGCGCGGCGCGGGTGCGGGGGTCAGGCGGCGTCGGACGGCGCCCAGGCCTGCGTGCGCAAGGAGCTGTGCCCGGCTTGCCAGCTGGTGAGCACATGCTCGGCCATGGCGTTGTCCACGGCCAGCGCGCACGCGGCGCCGAAGAGGAGGTCGCCGGTGGTGGAGGGGTAGTCGGCCGCGTAGCCGCCACACAGATCGTGGGCTGCGATCTGTTCGTGCACCGCGTCGGCCTCGACGTGCTCGTCGTAGAACAACGTGGTCGCGGCGTCGTAGCCCAAACGGCGCAGGCCGTTGCCGTAGCGGCGGTTCGGCAACGACGAGGTCATCTCGAACACCGCCAGATGACCCAGCAGCGCCGGTGTCCAGCGGCGGTGCAGGCCGAACAGCGACATCGTGTTGCTCACGGCCAGTGTCACCCCGGGCACCTGGTCGAGAAACGCGCCGTAGGTGTCGTCGAGCCCGAGGTCGCGCATCATCGAACCGAACAACTGGGAATGCATTCGCTCGAACCGGCCGCCGCCATACTCGTCGGCCTGGATCTCCACCAGCGCCGCTTTCGCCCGCCCGCCGACGCGCGGGATCGCCCAGCTATGCGGATCGGCCTCCTTGAGGTGGTAGATCGAGCGATGCGCGACGAACTCGCCGAACTGCTCGGCCGTGGCCTCACGCTGCAGATACGTCGCCAGCGGCGGGCCGTTGTCGGCGTCGATGAGAGCGGTGAGCGCCGCCGGGACCGCCTCGGGCGCGACCCGTTCCCGAGGCGCGTCCGCCGTGACGTGCTCCAACGCCGCCAGCAACCGGCGCTCGAGGACACGGCGCAGCGCCAGTAGCGAGGGTTCGGTTTCCCACGCGTGGTCGACGTCGTCGAAACCGCGATAGCTCAGCTCGTAGCAGACCCACAGACTCAGCTGCAGATCTTCCTCACCCAGAGCCGCCCCCGCGTCCCCAGTACGCGATTGCCGCGCGGCGTGTTCCACGGCGGGTGGCAACGCGTGTGGCGGGCGGGTGAGATGGGCCAGCAGGGTGGTGCTGACCGGACCACGAGGGCGGGGTGTCCGCATGGCGTCAGGTCCTTTCTCGACTGTTCCGACTGCCTGGTGATACCCCGGTAACCGATCTTCCACGCGCGTTGTAGCTGCGAGTCACACGTGGGGGCGACCACTCCGAGTCGAAGGCCCACTCGCCACGGAAGAACTTCCGCGACCTGAACGAGGTTCTTCCGCACTCGGACTGCGCGGCGGGGACTTCCCGTTGCAGACTTGCCGGAGCTGACAGCGCTAGCGAATGGGACAAAGAGCGATGTTCGAAGGGTTCGAGCTCGAAAACGTCGATGTCGGCGACGTGACCCTCAGGGTCCGCCACGGCGGGTCAGGGCCGCCTCTCGTTCTCCTGCACGGTCACCCCCGCACCCACACCACCTGGTACGACGTCGCTCCCCGGCTCGCGGACGTCTTCACCGTCGTCTGCCCGGATCTCCCCGGCTACGGCCAGTCCTCGAAACCCGAGACCACCGAAGACCACTCCGCCCACTCCAAACGCGCGATGGCCCGGCACATCGTCGCGCTCATGCGGCACCTCGGCCACGAACGGTTCGCCGTCGCAGGCCACGACCGGGGCAGCTCGGTCGCCTACCGGCTCGCCCTGGACCATGCCGAGGCCGTCACGAAACTCGCAGTTCTCGACGGCCTCCCCATCGGCGAGCACCTTTCCCGCGCCGATGCGGCCTTCGCTCAGGCCTGGTGGCATTGGTTCTTCTTCGGCCAGCTCGCGAAACCCGCTGAGCGGGTGATCAACGCGGATCCGGACGCCTGGTACGGCGGCGATCCCGAAGCGATGGGTGCCGAGAACCACGCCGACTTCCTGCGCGCGATCCACGATCCCGAGACCGTCCACGCGATGCTCGAGGACTACCGCGCGGGCCTCGGTCCTGACCGCGACGCCGATGACGCAGACAAAGCGGCCGGGAACAAGATCACCTGCCCCGTCCTCGTGCTGTGGTCCAGCCGCGACGACCTCGAAGACCTCTACGGTAGTCCGGTCACCGTCTGGCAGGAGTGGGCCGGGGACGTCCGCGGGCATGCCGTCGATTCCGGCCACCACATGGCCGAGGACAACCCCGCCGACCTCGCCGCAGCGCTCCGCGCATTCTTCGGATGAGCAGCGTTCGGGCGAGCCGACAGCGGCCCGTTGGGAAGTCGCCGCGCACGATCTACGGCGGTCGCGAGAGCGTTGGATGGGGGGATGACCACGCTTCCGATTCGTGATCGTGCCGGCAATGTCTTGCTCGGCGTTCGTTTCCTCGGGGAAGAGGCGTTGGCGGTCTCTGCCGAGCGGGCGGTCATGCCCGCGTCGCTGGTCGTTGTCGTTCACGCGGGCTCTGTCCTGACGATGTTCGACAGCCGGCGCAGGCAGTGGGAACTGCCGGGCGGCATGCGAGAGCCCGGAGAGGCCCCGCGTCAAGCCGCTGTGCGGGAACTACGCGAGGAGACAGGCATCGACGGGGTCGACTTGACCTTCGTAGCGGTTGCCGAGTTCGCTCTCGTGGAGCCGGCGCGTCGGGAACTGCTGGCCGTCTACCGGGGTGAGCTCCAGGTGGTGCCTCGGCTCGTTGTGAACGACGAGGCACTGGGCTTCCGGTGGTGGCGGCCAGCGGAACCGGTGAGCGAAGAGATGAGTCCGCTGGACGCGGAAATCGCCAGGCGCGTGTTTCTTCGCGACCAAGACGGTGAGGGTGGCCCGTTCGTTCAGGAGACCGAGTAGCGGTGGCTGTGCTCGAGCGGATTTCGGCGATGCTGATCTGAACGATCCGGTCGGCGCCCAGGTCCCGCGGCCGTTCCTGGTGGTCGCCGAGATCTTTGAAGGCGAGGCTCTCGTCGCGAGCGTAGGCGGAAGGGGTGGCGAGGGCGCCTGTCAGTGTCGTTGTCGTTCTCGTCATCCTTGTGTCGCGTTCAGTTCGGCTCGACCGGCGAATTCCTCTTCGCGGGCAGGCGAGGGGCAGGGAAAGACCAGGCAGGAGACCGCCGCGATGGCGGCGAGTACGGCGATGGTGACCGCCATCGCGGTATGTCCGTCGCCCATGCCGACGAGCGGTGAGACGACGGCCGCGAGTCCGAACTGCGCCGCGCCCAGTACGGCCGATCCGGTTCCCGCTGCTCCGGGCACCGCGTCCAGGGCGATCGCGGTGGCGGGTCCGAGGATGAATCCCAACGACGAGACCGCGAAGAAGATCGGTACAGGCAGCCAAGCGACGCTGATCGGCAGCAGTGACATGACGAGCAACACGGCCGAAGCACCGGCGAGCCAGCTGACGCCGACGGTGAGGACGCGGCGCGGTTCGGTGCGCCGCAGTGACCGCGCCGCCGCCGCGCTGCTCAGCACCAGGCCGAGTGCGTTGAGTGCGAACATCAGCCCGTAGCCGACGGCGCTCATGCCGATGACCGTCTGATACAGGAAAGGTGACGCCGAGATGTAGGCCATCAGCACGGCGAAGGAAAAGACGAGCGTGACCGTGGCGGACAGGTACGCACGACTACGCAGTGCTCGGAGCCCGCCACTATCAGAGCGCCCTCTTCTTTCCTTCGGAAGGCTCTCTCGCACCATCACCGCGGACCCGGCGAGCATCGCGACGGCCAGCCCCGCCAGGACACCGAGGATTCCGCGCCAGTGGATCGCTTCGATCAGCAGGCTGCCCAGCAGCGGCGCGACCACCGGCGCCACCCCGCCGACGATCATCATCAGGCTGAACGCGCGGGCGGCGGCGCGGCCGGTGGCCAGGTCGGCGATGACCGCGCGGCCGATGACCATACCCGCCGCGGCGCTCAGTCCCTGCAGGAGTCGCGCCGCCAGCAGAACGGCGATCGTGGGTGCGATCACCGCGAGGACGCTCGCGACGACGAACACCGCCGAGCCGACGAGTAGCGGTCCTCGCCTGCCCCAGCGGTCGGATACGGGGCCGAAGATCAGTTGCCCCGCCGCGAGTCCGAGCAGGAACGTCGTGAGGGTCAGTTGGATCGCCGTGTCGCTGGTCCCCAGGTCCACGGCCATCCGCGGGAACGCCGACAGGTAGAGGTCGATGCCGAACGGGGCGACGCTGGCCAGCAGGGCGAGCACGAGGAGCAAGGGGACCGGGATGGTGTCGCGGGACGAAGCGTCCACCAGTTCTCCTATCAGATGATAGCTATCAACTGACAGGAAATGTACCATTGCCTGGTGGACGAGGAGCAAACGTCGCGGCTGTTCGAACTCGCCGACCTGATCCTGGCGGTGGGCCGTCAGATCCACGCGTCCAAGGAGTTCGCGAACAGGGAGTTCGCTTCCGAGTCGTGGACGCCGCTGGAGAGCGCCGTGATGCGGTTCATCGACCGGAACCCTGGCACGTCGGCGCGCGCCGCGGCGGAGGCCACCCAGCTGATCTCCAGCAACTTCAGCAGGGCGGTGCGAGGACTGGAGAAGAAGGGTCTCGTGCACCGCGAAACCGATCAGGACGACGCCCGGCGAATCCGTCTCTACCCCACCGCCCGCGCCCACGAGAACCTGCGGCAGCTCCGCGAGATCTGGAGCGGGCTGCTCGACGGGATCGTGTCCGATCCGGACGAAGTCGACGCCGTCACCTCGGTTCTCCGGCGGGTCGAAATCCAGCTCACCGCGAAAGCCGCCGCCACGGACATCCCCGGGAAATCCGGATAGCCACGGCCGCCGCGAATCTTTCCGGAAAATGACGGGATCGCGAAGAGCGTTGCCCTCGCGGATCGCCGGTGTTCCGATTCCCTCCGACATCGACAGCTGGAGGGAACCCATGGAAATCGGTAAGCCGTCGGCACGTTCGAAGCCGCGACGCAAGGTCTTCGCCTTGGCGCTTTTCGCGCCTCTCGTAGCTCTCGTCGCGGTGCCCGGCGCGGCGGCCGCCGAGACGGCGGTCGACCGTACGATCAAGGTCGTCACGTACAACGCGGGAGACGCGAGTGGTCTCAAGGCCGACCTCGTCCGTCTCATCGAGACCGAACGCCCCGCCGTCCTCGGCCTGCAGGAGGTCGCCGACCGCGAGGACGTGGTGAAGGAGGCGGCGGCCGCGACAGGGTATGTCGCCATTTACGAGGCCGACCGCCGAGCGGTCAAGCACAACGCCATCCTCGTGCGCGGAAACCTGACCATCGCCGGCCATGGCGCGCGCGAGATCTCGCCCGCGTCCAAAGTGGACCCCGCCACACCTGGTACCGGGCCCGCGGAGCCCGGTGACTGTGGCTGCTGGGTACCGCCGAAGTACGTCAACTGGGTACGGGTCGGAGGAGCGGGCTTCGAGTGGGTCGTCGGCGTCGTGCACCTCACCCCGTCCGCGCAGCGGTTCGACCTCAACCGCGAACTGCACAACCGGCAGGTCCGCGAAAGCGCGGACTGGTTCTCCTCTCGCGCGGCCGAGCCGGTGCTCATGGGTGACTTCAACGCCGAACCGCGCTCGGATCTGATGGCGGGGCTGCGGCGCGTGGCCGAACCCTCCAGCGCTCCGAGCCATGACACCAAGTCCATCGATCACGTGTGGGCGAAGAAGGACTCGACCGGATCCGAGACCGATGCCCTCCCCGGCTACGGAAGCGATCACCGCCCTGTCCGTGTCCGTGTGACGGTGACCCGATGAGGCGCGCCCTGTTCACCGTCGCGGTCGTCGCGGCCCTGCTGGCGGCCGTACCGAGCGCGACGGCGGCCCCGGCCGAAGCCGGGCCGCGCGACGAGTCACTGGACTTCCGATTCCCGGCGGCGGATCTGATGCGAGTGCCGGAGACGAACACCTACCTGGCGATCGGTGCGAGCATCCCCGGCGTCAAGCTGCCCTACGCGATGGTCGAGTTCGGCAAGGGGGCCTTCCAGCGCCGCGGTGCGATCGACGGCGACGCGTGGGACGGTGTCACGTTCCCCGCCGGTTACTGGGCAAGGCCGGACTCTCCACTGTGGACACCGGCGATGCTCGCGCGTCAGGAGGACGGCAGGGTCGTCTACTACGTGTTCTACAGCGCGGCACTACCCGGCCCCGAGCCCGCCGGCCAGGCGAAGCACTGCATCGGCTACGCGACGTCGTTACGCGCCACGGGCGAGTTCCTCGCCAATGCCGATCCGCTGTTCTGCCCGGAGCGCGGGTGGGCGATCGACGCCGACGTGAGCAGGGGACAGGGTGAGGTCTGGCTGACCCTGCGCAACGGGGCGTGGACGCGGGACCGGGTCACCGCCCTGGGTGCCGCCAAACTGGACTTCGACCGCTCCCGCCACGTGCGGCGGTTGTCGGAAGCCGATGCGAAGAAGCTCCTCGACAACGCGAATCTCGAGTGGACGTGGCACAACAGCCCGCCGGACGACGTCCTCACGATCGAGAATCCCAACGCCGTCCGCATCGACGGGGAGTGGTACCTCTTCTATTCGGGGAACAACTGGTACGCGAACCGCTACGCCACCGGCGTCGCCTACTGCGGTACGGCGTTGACCGACAACCGGTGCACGCCGATGTCCGAGCAGCGCGCGTACTTCTCCTACGAGCCCGACCCGGACGGCGAACCGCGGTTCCGGCCGGGCCTGCCGGACAAGTACCACAAGAAGAACCTGCCGGGTAACAAGCGAGGGCCCGGCGCGTTCAACGCGTTCCAGGCGCCGGACGGCTCTTGGTGGGCCGCATGGAACTACATCACCGACGCGAGTCCGCTCCCGGGGGAAGACCCGTCTCCGGAACGACGGAGCAGAATCGCGCGGCTGACCAAAACCGGCGGTGGGGCCACCGCCGAGTTCACCGTGACCTGGTGACCGGAGACCTCGGCCGCCTGCTCGCGCGGAGCAGGCGGCCGAGGTCCTCTCCACCTGACGCCGAGGAGACCGTCGCGGCACCGTGAATCAGGCGATCCGGTAACTCGATGTCGTCGTCCGGGTGCGGCGCGTCCGGCCCAGTCCACTTTGGACGAGGGCGACCGGCGCCCGCGCGGTCCGTGCGCCCCTCTGCCGGTCTGTGTGCCGGGGTGTGGCTGACAGACTGCGGGGGTGATCGTCGGATATGTGCTCGCGTTGCTGGCGGCGTTGGCCTCGGGTAGTGGCTCGGTGCTGGAGTCGGTCGGTGTCCGCCGCGCCGGCGCCTTTGGTGGTAGTGCGCTGGACCTGGTGCGCCTGCGACGGCAGTGGATCTACTTCCTGGGTATCGGCGTCGACCTGGTCGGGTTCGCCTGTGCGGCGGCGGCGTTGCATCGGCTGCCGCTGTTCCTCGTGCAGTCGGTGCTGGCGTTCAGTATCGGGGTGACGGCCGCCATTTCGGCGTTCATGGGCACCCGGTTGGCGGCGGGGGGCTGGGTGGCGCTCGGTGTCGGGGCGGTGGGCCTGGTGCTGCTGGGAATGTCGGCGCAGCCGGGTCCGGCGAAGGTGCTGCCGGCGGCGTGGCGGTGGGTGCTGCCCGCGATGGCGCTGGTCGTGGGGGCGATCGCTTGGTATGTCCGGCGGTTCGACCGTCCGTGGACCGCGCAGGTGCTGGGTTTCGCGACGGGTGTCGGCTTCAGCGTGGTCGGTGTGTCGGCGCGCACTTTCGCGGCTCCGTCGTCGGGCTGGGCGGTGCTGGTGGAACCGGCCGTGTGGGGGATGGTCCTCAACGGCCTCGCGGCGGCGGTGGCGTTCGCACTGGCGCTGCAGAAGGGTGGTGCGACGGCGGTCAACGCGATCATGTTCACCACGAACACGGCGTTGTCCTCGGTCATCGGCCTGGTCTTCCTCGACGACCGTATCCGTGACGGCTTCGCCGCCTTCACGGTCGCGGGACTGATCCTGGCCATGTCGGGCGCGATCGTCACCGCCCATTACGCCACCCACGCCAAGGAACCCTTCCGCGCGGCCCCAAAGGGTGCGTGAGCGACGTCATAAGCCGGAAACCGACCTTCCGGTTGGTAAGGTTTTACGTGACCAACTCGCGTGAGCGCATCCTCGACAGCGCGGTGCGGCTCCTACGGTCCGGCAGCACGCTGTCGCTCGAATCGGTGGCCGTCGAGGCGGGCCTGATGCACCATCACCGCACCAAACAGGCGCTCCGCTCGAGGTGAGGGGAGTCCGTGAAACGGGAGTTGGCGGTCGCGGCCTTCCCCGTGTCACCGCGGATCACCTCGGCGGGTGGAGGCCGCGTTCTTCACCGGAGAATTGTTTCCCGCGACGCCGGCTCCAGCTGCACGCGGAAAGGAGCGAGGTGGCGGCGACCGCCCCGCCCACCATGAGAACCGGAATCGGGTTGCGTCAGGGAGCCGGCGGTGCGGAGAGTTGCTCGATGGTTCGATCCGCCCTGCCCCCCCACGGGCACGATCTCGGCCCGCTTCGCAACCCTGCTCGGACAAACCGCTGACCGAGGTCGCCGCGGTGAGACAGAGCCGGTGTGCCGGCAGGGCGAGCCCCGACGGCACACCGGCGACCGCGTGGATCGCGCCGCGACCGGTTACGGAATGACGCGGTTGCGCAGATTGTTCGGGTACGGCCCTTCGCCGTGAATGTTCAGCTCGTTGCCCACCTCGAAACTGTAGAACGGGTGCGAGTTGAAGTAGCTGTCCAGATTGGTTCCGCCGAAGCAGATCAGATCCGCGCCACCGCCCGAATTGGGGCCGTTGCACAGGCTCAGCGTCGGATACCGGAACGAGTCCAGCGGCCGGAAACCGGCGCCGCCGGGGCCGGGTACGGGCAGGTGCCCGATCAGTCCGCCGGGGTCGCCCGGCCAGTTCGACTCGACGGGCTGCCGCCGACCGTCGGCGAACAGCACACCCTGGACGTTCCGTCCGGGCGGCTCGGTCTCCAGCACGGTGCCCGCGACGAGGGCGCCGAGGCTGAACCCGACGATGTACACCTTGGTGTCGAGGTCACAGCCGTAGGTGACGTAGAGGTTGTAAAGAGCGGTCCTGAGGTTGGCGACGCCCGCGTCGACGTCGGCGTACAGGTTGATGTCCCCGGCGCCGTTCGGGTACGGGATGCGCACCGGGTTGGCGCCACCCGGCGCGAGCGCCGGGTCCAGCAGTTTCTGGGCGCCGCCGTCCTGGTATCCGGGCACGACGAACATGACCGGCCCGCACGCGCCGTCCGGCTTTGCGGCGGCCGCCTGCGCCGCCCCCGAACCGGCGACCGCGCTTGCCAGGGTGATGACGGACAGGACGGCGGTCGCGAGCAAACGCGCTCCGACTCTTCTCATCGGTTTCTCCCCACTGTCGAATTCCCATGACGAACGGTAATGAGCGCCGATGAAATATCGATGAAATGCCAGGCCCCGCTGAATGTGTCATCGAAATTCCAGAGTGGCCATGCCGGGCTTCGTGACGCACATTCCGGTGGCTACGGGAGGGCTCATACGGGATGGGGTGTCGACGCGATCATCGAGCCGGTGGTGGGCATCGCGACCAAGTTCCTGGCGGAGACATCGGACCCTGCTGAGCAACGCGGAGGCGACCGCGAAGTCGCACCAGAGTTGAGCCTCCGCCGCGACGGCGGTCTCGTGCCGGCGTTCCGGGCGATGCGTAGTCAGCCCATCGTGGCTCTGCGGCGCTAGCCGGCCGCGAGGTGTCAGGTTTCTCGATCGGGTAACCGGCGGCTGTTTACGGTTCGTTCACCAGTGAATCGACGCCTCGGAGGTTCGTCCCTTGCCGGAGAGGTCTGACACGGCGGCCACGCTCACCCATCAGGCGGCCAGACTCGGTGAGTCGGATCCGGCGCGCGCCCGCGAACTGCTGGGCGCCGCGCTCGCGAACGATTACGACTACGAGCCCGCCTGGCGCTGGCTCGCCGAGCTGGTCACCGACGACGGCGAGCGGCGGTTCTGCCTCGACCGTGCCTACGCGATCAAGGTCGATGCGGCGACCGCCCGTGCCCGCAAGGCGCTGGCGGCCGTGCCGTCGACGCCACCCGCCGAAGTCGCCGACCTGATCGACCCGCCGCCGCCCGCCACGGCCACGGCCGTGCCCGGCCGCCCTCGAAAGACGCGGTGGGTCGCGGTGGGCGTGGCCGTGGCCGTCCTGCTCTCGGTGCTCGGGATGTGGGCGGCGTCGGGGGACGAGCGGGGCGAGCCGGTCCACGTGGCGCTCGTGGCGGGGATGACCGGTGACAACGCGGTGGCCGCGTCGCAGATGGAACGCGCGGTACGGATGCACCTCGACACGGTGAACGCCGAGGGCGGTGTCCACGGGCACCCGGTGGAACTGCTCGTTTACGACGACGAGGACACCGTGGCCGCGGCTGTCGGCATCGCCCAGCGGATCGTCCGCGAGAACAAGGTGATGTACGTGATCGGGCACGCCGGCAGCGACACCACGCTCGCGGCGGCACCGATCTACCAGCGGGCCAGGATCCCGGCCATCACCCCGTCGGCGGGCGCGTCGATGATCACCGACGGCAGCGACTGGTACTTCCGCAGCATGTTCGGCGACCGGACGCAGAGCGACTTCCTCTCCGTCTACATCTCGCGTGTCCTGGGTTCGGCCACCGCGGCCGTCGTCCATGAGGAGGACGAGGACGGCCGGTCCGGCCGGGAGACGTTCCTGGAGTCGTTCGGCGAGTTCGGCCGCGTGACCGCCGATCTGCCGATCGCCATGGGCCCGGGAGCACACGCGGCGTCGGTCCAGGCCGCGGTCACCGAGCTCGGGACACACGACCCGCGTGAGCCGATCCTGCTCGCCGTCAAGAAGAAGAGCGGCCTGGAGCTGATCGAGGGGCTGCGTTCGGCAGGTGTCACGGCGCCCATCGTCGGTGTCTCGGCGCTGAGCTCGCGGGCCTTCCACGCCTCACTGGTCGACGCCGAACGGAAGCGGAGCCTGCCGGGCTCGCTCACCGGGGACCTGTTCATGGGGACGCCGATGGCCCACGACTCGCTGTCCGGGACCGCCCAAGTCTGGGCCGACGCCTACGAGCGGCGCTACGGGGAACGTCCGCAGTGGCAGGCCGCGACGGCCCGGCAGGCCGTCAACGTCGGCCTGCACGCGATGCGGGCCGGAGGTCTCGACTTCGGTGAGGACCACCTCGGACAGGACCGCGAACGGGTGCGCGACACGATGGCGTCGTTGAAGGACAAGAAGAACTCCTTCCCGGCACTACTGGGGCCGCTGTACTTCACCGCGAACGGGTCGGCGCAGATGGCGGTGTCCGTAGTGACCAGTGACGGGGCCCGGTTCGTCTCGGCGCCGACCCAGTTCACGATCCACGAGCCGCTGACCGAGGAAGCCCTGAGGGCCGATGTGGCGGACGGGAACGTCATCGCGGTCAAGAACCGGTACCTCAGCCGCCGTCAGGTCGTGGCCACCGGGATCAACATCAACGAGATCCGCGAACTGGACACCGCGGCGGGCACCTACTTCGTCGACTTCTTCGTCTGGTTGAAGTACACCGGCGACCACGTCGCGGCCGACGTGCAGTTCGTCAACGCGGTCCGCCCCGATCTGACGCTCGGGGAGCCGCTGCGCGACGTCACCAAGAATGGGCACACCTACCGCCTCTACCGGGTGGCCGACCGGTTCAAGAGCGCACTGGAGTTCCGTGACTTCCCGTTCGACCGTCAGCGGCTCACCGTGCTGCTGCAGAACCGGACCCAGACCGCCGACCAGGTGTCGTACGTGACCGACAAGGAGATCCTCGACCAGGACCCCCGGGTCTACCTGCGCAGCGGCGCCGACGCCACCGCCGACATCAACCAGGTGCCGAACTGGGTCGCCTCGTCGGTCCGGTTCTACCGGCAGACCGTCGGCAGCAGCGACGCCCTTGGCGACGGCCAGGCCACCGGGACCACGACCGGTATCCACTACAGCCAGTACGCGGGCGAGGTAGAGCTCAAGCGGGACACCCTGCCGTTCCTGATCAAGAACCTGCTGCCGCTGGTGCTGCTGATCGGCGTCACGTTCCTGTGCCTGTTCTTCAAACCGGACGACGACCGGGGCGCCGTGTCGATGGGCGTCACCGCGATATTGAGCACCGCGGTCCTGCTCAACAACGTGACCTCCCAGCTCCCTTCGGTCAGCTACATCGTGGCCTTGGAATGGGGCTACTACTCGTTCATCCTGCTCGCCGGCATCTGTGTCCTGATCACCATGGTGCGCAAACGCCTCGCCGTGACGAAACGCGACCACGCCGAACAAGTCCTGAGCAGAACCGCCCGTATCGGCTACCCCGTCTACCTTCTCGCGGTCGTGGCCTGGTTCGCGCTCGTCTACGCGTGAGACTCGACCCGTGCGGTCCTGTGGGCTTGACATTTCTGGTGCCTGCGAGGCCGAGTGGGGAAGATTTGGGACGTTGAATGTCCGAAATCCTCCCCGCTCGGGCGTGTGCCAGGGTTCTTGGGCATGTCCCTGAACCCCTGTCGATCAAGCTTCGCAACCGGTGTGACTCCGCGACGATGTAGGAGTTGGAACATTCAACGTCCGAATTCCTACATCGTCGGCAGCGACGACAACCGCCTGACCTGCAAGGAAGCCTTCACACGGTTGCTGAGGCTGCAGTCAGGTGTTCCGAGTCCGTACTCATCCACCCCAACCGCCTCCAACACTCACGACACCAGCTCGGGACTCGCTAGCCTCCGTAGCCGGTGGCGACCGCCGTGGCGCGGTCCCGCAGGGAGGTGCGCAACCAGTGCGGGGCAAGGGCTTCCGCGTTGGTGGCGAGCTGCCACAGTGCCCATTCGGCGTGTCTCGAGTCCTGGAAGGTCAGCTCCAGCCGTAGCCAGCCGTCCGCGTCGGCATCTTCGGCGAGGACGGCCAGCGCGGTGCCCACCAGGTCCTCCCGTCGCGCCGGGTTCACCCGCACCCGCACGGCGACCTGGTCGCCACCGGTCCGAAACCGCGTGCTGCGTTCCTGCCAGGCCCGGTCCAGGTTGACCAGGTCGGCTCGTTCGGCGGGTTCGGGGAGTTCCTCGGCGGCCGACACCCGGGACAGCCGGTAGGTGCGGTCCTCGCCGGACCTCGTGGCCAGCAGGTAGCCCTGCTCGCGGACGGTGACCAGGCCGATCGGGTCCACCGTGCGCCATTGCGGTTTCCCGCCCGTTGCCGCGTAGTGGATGCGCAGCTTGTGGCCGGCGAACACCGCGCGCCGGATCTCGGCCACGATCGCGTCGGGCACCTCCTCGACGGCCACTCGGCGCGCGAGGAGGTCGGTCTCCGGGTCGATGAGCAGGCGCTGGGCCGCGCCCGCCGCGGTGTCGCGATGGCCTTCGGGCAGCGCGTCGACCACCTTGAGCATGGCGGAAGCGAGCGCCGAGCCGAGTCCGAACACCTGCGCGCCGCGCCGCGATCCGGCGACCAGCAGGGCGAGTGCCTCGTCGTGGTTCAGCCCGGTGAGCTCTGTCTGGAAACCGGGCAGCAACGCGAAACCGCCGTGCCTGCCGCGTTCGGCGTAGACCGGGACCCCGGCCGCGGACAGCGCCTCGATGTCCCGCAGCACGGTGCGGGTGGACACCTCCAGCTCGCGGGCCAGCGTGGCCGCGGACAACCGGCCGCGGTGGCGCAGCAGCAACACCAGCGAGACCAACCGGTCGGCGCGCATGCCGAAAACTCTAGCGGAATACACGACACAGGATGTCGTGATTCGCTGAGAGGCTCCTCCCATGACAAGCAAGACCGTGGCCACTGAGCCGAACGACCTGGGCAAGTACTTCATCGAACGTGGCAACGCGGGCGATGTCGAGGGGCTGGTGGCGTTGTACGAGCCGGACGCCGTGCTGGCGTTCCCGCCGGGCTCGCTCGCGACAGGACACGCGGAGATCCGCAAAGTGTACGAGCAGTTCGTGGCGGCCGCGCCGGTGCTCGAGCCGGGCAGGCAGCATCCGGCGCTGGTGGCCGGCGACCTGGCGCTCACGGTGGTCACGCTGACCACCGGTGAGCTGACCGTCGAGATCGCCCGTCGCCAGCCGGACGGTTCGTGGCTCTGGGTGCTGGACCAGCCGATGCTCGTGCCGTAGTGGAGCGGCGGTTCGCGACGATCGGCGTCTACGGCTTCACGGCAGGCGCTTTCGTCGAGAGGCTCGTCGGCGAGGGCGTGGGGTTGCTGCTCGACCTCCGCCAGCGCCGCGGCGTCCGGGGCCCTGACTACTCCTGGGCGAACTCGGTGCGGCTCCAAAGCGCGCTCGCCGCGGCGGACATCGGCTACCGGCACGTGAAGGAACTCGCGCCGACGACCGAGCTACGCCGGCTCCAGTATCGCGAGGACGACCGCCAGGGCGTGGGCAAGCGCGACCGTGTCGCGCTGGCGCCCGAGTACGCCGAGCGCTACACCCGGGAGATTCTCGACCCGTTCGATCTCGGCGCGCTGGTGGCGGGGATTTCCGGCGACTCGGTGACCGTGCTCCTCTGTGTCGAGCGTGATCCGGAGGCATGCCACCGTTCGCTCGTGGCCGCTCGCGTCCGCGCCGAACAGCGTTCGCCGGTCACGGACCTCCGCCCTCACTGAGATCGGATCGCACCCGCCCGTTCTTCCTGGCGGGTGCGATCCGAGGAATTCTCGTCAGGTCGAGCAGTTCTTGGCCGAACCCGTGTTCACCTTGGCCCCGGTGAACTCCTCGAGTATCGCGATGTTTTCCGGGGCGTAGTTCTTGGCGACGATCTTGTCCACGTCCGGGCTGCCGAGTTTGCCGGCATAAGACGCGGATTGATCGAGCCAATACGCCGCACGGAGAAACTCGACGAGTACCAGTTCACGCAGTTCGGGCTGAGCCTTGGCCTTGGCCCAGTAGGCGGGATATTTGGCTTTGGCGACGCGCAGGTAGAGCAGAAGGTACCGAATATTCGTGGCGACGATGTCCCTGGAGTTGCTGGCTCCCACGCCTTGGATGTACTCGGCGACCACCGTCGCCGCGGGCAGTCCCATGAGTCCCGCGTTGAGTTCCGCCATGACGCCCTGCATGCGATACGACCCTTGCTGCTGGTCTCGCAGGTAGATGCCGTCCATCGAGTCGGTGAGCTTGTCCGTGATCAGCGGCAGTATTTCGCGCCGGGCGAATCCACCGTGGAGTGGTACCTTCATCGCCTTGCGGGAATTGTTGATCCACGCGGACATGTACACGTCCCAAGAGGTTCTCGAGGGATCCAGATCCCACATATGGGTCTCTTCGTGGATCGCCACCATCAGGGATTCGGCGAGCCCGTTGAAGCTGGTCTTGGTGACGAACTGGCTGAAATACTTGTCCTTCGCTTGAGCGATCGCCAGGCCCTCGCCGCTGGGCCACCGCCGCTTGTACACGGCCTGGATCGTCTGCAACCACTTCGAAGACTGGAAACCGGCTTTGATGTCACTGACATCGGCCTTCGGCTGCACGGGCTCTTCGTAGCAGAAGGGGGCACGTACGCCGGTCGTACCGACGTCTTGAGCCGCGGCGGTCGCCGGAATCGAGGTGAGGGACAGAGCGAGGCATACGGTCAGCACGGAAATGGGATATTTTCGACGCATAAGGACCTCGGTTCACGGTAGGGATTTTCCGTGGGTCAGGTCGGCAGTGTCCCCTACTCCGCACCGTTACTTCAATGATCTCGCTCCGACTGCGGCTGTACAGGCTAGGAATTATGGCGGCGAACGGGCGAGCCGGTGATCCTCAGCTTCGCGCCAATCGGGACCTGCGCATGCCGTACCCGAAGTAGATCAGCAGTCCGAGCGCCATCCAGCCGCCGAAGACGACCCAGGTGGCGCCGTCGAGGCTGAGCATCATGTAACCGCAGCACAGCACCCCGAGGATCGGCGTGACGGGGGAGAACGGCACGCGGAACGAGCGCGGCGCCTCCGGTTCCCGTCGCCGCAACAGTAGGACGGCGACGTTCACCAACCCGAAGGCGAAGAGCGTGCCGATGCTGGTGGCGTCGGCCAGCTTCCCGAGCGGGATGAACGCGGCCAGTGTCGCGACGAAACCGGAGACAACCAAGGTGTTGATCCGCGGCGAGCCGGTCTTGGGGTCCACTTTGGACAACGCGGCCGGCACCAGGCCGTCGCGGGACATCGAGAACAGGATGCGGGTCTGTCCGTAGAGGACGGTCAGTACGACGCTGGAGATCGCGACGATCGCGCCGACGGCGAGCAGCGCGGCCCACAGCGGGTTGTCGGACACGGCGCCGAGCACGTGCGAGAGCGCGGCTTCCTGGCCGTCGAACTGCTGCCACGGCAGCGCGCCGACCGCGGCCACGGCGACAAGGCAGTACAACACGGTGACGATGGCGAGCGAGAGCAGGATCGCCCTCGGCAGGTCGCGCTGAGGGTTTTTCGCCTCCTCGCCCGCCGTCGACGCCGCGTCGAAGCCGATGTAGGAGAAGAACAGTTTGGCGCCACCGGCACTGAGCCCCGCCAGGCCGAGCGGCAGGAACGGGGTGAAGTTCGCCGCCCGCACGGCGGAGAACGCGATCGCGCAGAACAGTACCAGCGTGCCGATCTTGACCACGACCATGATGGTGTTGACCCGCGCGCTCTCCTTCGCGCCGGACAGCAACAGGACCATGGCGAGCAGCACGACGACGATGGCCGGGACATTGACGATCCCGCCCGAGCCCGGTGGCCGGCTCAGCGCGTCCGGGATGGCGACCCCGAGGGTCAGCCGCAGCAGCTCGTTGACGTACTGCCCCCAGCCGACGGCCACCGACGCCACGGAGACGCCGTACTCGAGCACCAGGCACCAGCCGCAGACCCACGCGACCAGCTCGCCGAGAGTGGCGTAAGTGTACGAATAGGACGAACCCGACAACGGGATCATGCCGGCGAGTTCGGCGTAAGAGAGCGCGGAGAACAGCGCGGTGATACCGGCGAGCGCGAACGACAGCACGACCGCGGGACCTGCGACGGGCACCGCTTCGCCGAGTACGACGAAGATCCCGCTGCCCAGCGTCGCGCCGATGCTGAGCGTGGTCAGCTGCCCGAGGGTGAGGGTTCGCTTCAGCGTGCCATGATCACTCTCGGTGATCAGGTCGGCGACCGGTTTCCGCCGCACCATCGCGGCTCGCAGATTCATGCCGACGACCGTATCTGCCGCCTCCAGCGTGCTGAACACGAGATCGTTGCGTCGTTAGCTGAATTACAGATGATCAGGCGGCGATCTCGCGTGATCAGGCGGCGATCTCGCGTGATCAGGCGGCGATCTCGCGTGTCCAGGCACATGTGTCACGCCTTGGACGCGCTCACCGCAGCCCGGAAAGGAACTCCGCGACTCTCCGGAGGCGCGACGGCCTGGGACCGGGATCGGCCGTCCGCAGCACCTACGGTCCCTCGTTCCCTGCGGGACGGCGCACTGCGGACCGTGCTCCCTGGCTTCGATCTTGGTGTCCACGTGGAACGGCGGTCAAGCGAAAGCCGTTGGCATCGAAGGGAAAGTGACCGGAATACCACGGTATTCCCGGCGGGCGTGGTTCGAGGGGACAGTGATCTCTGTGCGAACAGGCAGTCGTCGTGCCGGACCGGAAGAACGCCCCGGTCGTCACTTCTGCCGGTTCTTCCTCATGGTCGCCGAGGGGGTCCGAAGGTGGAATTGAGCCCATCGAAGCCGTCGATCACCGGGAGGTCAGCGTGGCGAGCAACCGTGTCACCGGGGTGACCGCACTGGCGGGCCGGGCACCGTCGCCGTCCGACGGCAACGCCTTCCTCGCGTCCTTGCACGCGGAGCACCGCGAGCACCTGCTGCGGTTCACCCGCCGCCTGCTGCCCACCGACCCGCACCGGGCCGAGGACGTCGTGCAGGAATGCCTGTTCCGTGCCTGGCGGAACAGCGAGACCCTCGCCGGGAAGGGAAGTTCGGTCCGAGGCTGGCTTTTCACGGTGGCCCGCAACCTCATCGTCGACTGGTCCCGCCGCGACAACGCCCGCCCGGTCGTGTTCGGCGACGACGACTTCGATCTGCTGCCGGGCGGTACCGACTTCGCCGACGAGGTCGTGGAACGGTGCGTCCTCGAAGAAGGACTGGCCCAGCTGACGCCGACGCAGCGGGAAGCCCTCGAACAGATCTACCGGCACGACCGCACCCGGCAACGCGCGGCCGTGAGTATCGGGGTGCCGGTCGGCACGGTCAAATCGCGGGTGCACCACGCGCGGATCGCGATGACGGAGGTGCTGGCCTGCAACGGGGTCACGGCCGCGGGCTGGTGACCCGCCCGGTCTCAGGCCGATTCCCGGACGGCGACGCCGAGCGTGCCAGCCAGTTTCCGGGCCATGCTCCTGGCGAGAGGGGTCTCGTACCGGGCGCATTCGGCGAGGGCACGCACCCGGTGCCGCCGGGCTTCCTCCGGTTCGCCGACGGCGTCGGCGATCTCGGCCAGCTCGACCATGATCTCGATCTTCGTTTCGGACTGGCGTTCTTCGGCGAGGGCGGACCGCAGTTGTTCTTCGGCTTCCCTCAGCCGTCCGGCCCTGGACAGCACCCGCCCGCGCAGGTGCTGCGTCCGCGCCACCCCGAACATCGCGTCGTGCTCGCGGAACAACGACTCGGCCTCCGCGAGCAGTTCCAGCGCGGTGGCGACGTCCCCGCTCGCCGCCAGGCTGTCGGCGAGTCTGGTCAGGACCATGGACAGCAGTTCGTCGTTGCCCGGCGCGGTGGCCGAACCCCGGTAGTAGGCCACGCTCCGCCGTTGCACGGCCACGGCTTCGTCGAACTCGCCGAGGGTGTGCAACATGCCGCCCAGCAAGGACAACGCGAGATGGTGACCGTTCGGATAACCGGCATGTTCGAACAGCTCCACCGCCCGCCTGCTGATTCGCGCGGCCTCACGGGGCGAACCGAGGCGCCGGGTGATGGCCGACCCGTAGTACAGCGACCACGCCTCCGTCACGACGTCTCCCGCGTCACCCGCCGCCACCACCGCGAGCTTGTGCGCGGCCAGTGCTTCACGCGGTTCCCCGCAAAGCGCGTAGAGCGCCCATGACACGTAGTTCAGCTGCTCGGCCGCGGATTTGACGTCACCCAAGGCCCGCGCCGCCGCCGCGCCTCCCCGGAACACCTCGAGCCACAGATCGCCGGTACCGCGCAGATCCGAGTACCAGTGCATCGCCTCGGCCAGATCGAGGACGCGGCGGTGTTCACCCCGACCCACGGCCGCGCGCAGGGCGCCGCGCCAGTGCGTCTGCTCCCGCGCCAGCCACCGGGCCGCGGAATCCCGGTCGTGCACGGGATCGGGCCCGTCGACGGCGGCCGTCACCTCCGGCCGGTCGTGGTCGAAGAACTGCGCGGCCTTCGTCGCCACCGTCAGCAGCCACTTCCGGACGCGCTCACCGGCGGCGTGCACGTCCTCGGCCCGTTCGGCGGTTTCGAGCCGCTCCATGGCGTAGACGCGCAGCAGGTCGTGGCTGGTGTAGCGGCCGGGTGTGCCGCTGAAACCGAGAAGGCTGGCTTCGGCCAGTTTCTCCAGCGCCGCTTCGACCTCGTCCGCCGGTTGCCCGGAGGCCACCGCGGCGAGTTCGACGGAGGTGTCCGAACCGGGCACCAGCGCCAGCAGACGGAACACCTTCGCGACGTCGGGAGTCAAGTGGCGGTAGGAAAGTTCGAAGGCGGCGCGGACCTGGAGGTCGCCTGCGGTGAGCACGGACAGCCGCCGCCGTTCGTTCTCCAGCTGGTCGGCGAGATGCGCGATCGTCCACTGAGGACGGCTGGCCAGCCGGTTTCCCGCGATGAGCAACGCGAGCGGCACGCCGCCGCAGAGCTTCGCCACCCGCCGCGCCGCGTCCGGTTCGCCGGTCAGCCGTCGCTTCCCGGCGATCACGCCGAGCAGTTCCGCAGACTCGTCTCCCGACAGTGAACCGAGCGAGATCCGGTGCCGCGCGTCCAGTCCGGCGAGGGTGTTCCGGCTCGTCACCAGCACCATGGAGCCGGGACTGGTGGTCAGCAGCGGCCGCACCTGGGCCTCGTTGGCGGCGTTGTCGAGGATGAGCAGCACCTCGCGGTCGCGCACCAGGGAGCGATAGAGGGCCAGCCGGTCTTCGGGATCGTTGGGGAGCCCGCGTTCGTCCACGCCGAATCCGCGCAGGAGCCGGTGCACGGCGCGTTCCGGGCTGAGCGGCTGGAGATCCATGCCGCGCAGGTCGAGGAACAGGCAGCCGTCGCCGAAATGCCGGGCGAGCCGATGCCCGGCGTCCACGGCGAGCGCGGTCTTGCCCGCGCCCGGCAGGCCGTGGATCACCGCGACCTGCAGGCGTGCCGAGGATCCGGCGTCCCGCGCGACGTCGTCGAGGATCCGCTGTTCGGCTTCCCGTCCGGTCAGTTCGGTGAGGTCGGGCGGGAGGGCGGCGACAAAGGACCTCGGCGCTTCGGGTTCGCTCTCCGGTGCCGGGGTCTCCGACGGCGCGGGCGACCGGCGTCCGGATCGGGCCAGATCGCCGAAGTCACCGGCTTCCTTGCCCGCCAGGCCGAGTCCTTCGATAAGCAGTTCCGCGGTACGCCGCTGAGGACTTCGGACGCGTCCGCGTTCCATGTCGCTGATGCTGCGCACGCTGATCCCGGTCCGCTCCGCGAGCTTTTCCTGGGTCATGGGGATGCGCAGCCGGTAGAAGCGCAGGAAGTCACCGAACGCGGTCGTAGCCACGCAGTAGAGCCCCTTTCAGCGACGCCGTGCCGATGGCGGCCATCCTGCCATGGCGCGGCGTCGCCGAAAGAGGGGTCAGGGGAGGTCGGCGGGGGACAACAGCCGCAGGTCGGCGACGGTGGGGGCACCCGTGGTGCTGAGCCGCCCGGCCTGACGGGTCATCATGATCTCCATCACTTGACGGGCGTAACGGGCGTTGCCGAACGCTTCGCCGCGTTCCACGTCCGCGAAATGCCGCCGCAGCGCGATGACCGTCTCCGGGGCGCACTCGTAACCGTTGGTCGTCGCCATCCGGTGCACGATGGTCACCAGGTCGTCGGTGCTGTAGTTCTCGAACTCGATGTGCCGGGAGAACCGGGAGGCGAGACCGGTGTTGGAGGAGAGGAACTTCCGCATCTCCGCGGAGTAACCGGCGACGATGACCACCGTGTCGTCCCGATGGTCTTCCATCAGTTTGACCAGGGTGTCCACGGCTTCCTGCCCGAAGTCACCGCCCGTGGCGCCTTCCGGTGTGAGGGCGTACGCCTCGTCGATGAACAGCACGCCACCACGCGCGCTTTCGAACGCCTCCCTGGTCAGGTGCGCGGTGTGCCCGACGTAGCGACCGACGAGGTCGGCCCGCGCGACCTCGACCAGATGACCTTTGCGCAGCACGCCCAGCGCGGCGAGCAGTTCGCCGTAGAGCCTCGCCACGGTGGTCTTGCCGGTACCGGGTGCCCCGGCGAACACCAGGTGATTGCTGATCGCGGGGACCGGCAGACCGGCCTGACGCCGCTGCCGGGCGGTCGCGATCAGGTTCACCAGATCGTTGATCGCGTCCTTCACCCCGGCCAGGCCGATCATCGAGTCCAGCCGCGTCCGCAACGCCGTCAGCGCGCCGTCGTCACCGGCCCCCGCGCCGGCCGCCACACCACCGGGCACGTCGGCGGGGAGCAGGAGCGACAGGCTCTGGTCGTCCGCGTCCTCTTCGCTCGCGAGACGGAACGCCTGCAGGTCCACCATCTCCTCGAACACCTTGCGCGCGGCCCGCCCGTTGCCGAAGTCGTCACCGCGTTCCATCCGTCCGAAGTGGACGGACAGGGCGTTCCTGGTGTCCTCGGGTACCTGGTACTGGTGTGCGGTGCACATGCGCTCGACGATCGTCACCAGTTCGTCGGTGGCGTAGTTCTCGAACTCGATGGTCCGGGTGAACCGGGACGCGAGGCCGGGGTTGGACTGCAGGAACGCGGTCATCTCCGGCGAGTAGCCCGCGGCGACCACCACGAGGTCGTCACGGTGGTCCTCCATCAGCTTGACCAGGGTGTCGACGGCTTCCCTGCCGAAGTCCGGCCCGCTGCCCTTGCTCTGCGCCGTCAGGGTGTACGCCTCGTCGATGAACAGCACACCGCCCAGCGCTTTGGTGAAGGTCTCGGTGGTCTTGATCGCCGTCCCGCCGACGATCTGGGCGACCAGGTCGGCCCTGGCGACCTCGACCAGGTGGCCGTCGCGCAGCACGCCGAGTTCGGCGAGGATGCTGCCGTAGAGCCGGGCGACGGTCGTCTTCCCGGTACCGGGCGGTCCGGCGAAGATGAGATGCCTGCTGGTCGGCGGCGCGACGAGGCCGGCCTGCTCGCGTCGGCGAGCCATCTTGTTGAGGTTCACCAGCGTCTTCACCTGATGTTTGACGCCACTGAGGCCGACAAGGGCCTCCAGTTTCGCGAGCGGCGCGTCCTCGTCTTCCGCCTGCCGCGGTGCCGCGTCCGTCGCGCCGGTGTCCGCGACCTCCACCGTGCTCGCCGTGCCGCCGTCGGTGTCCGGGCCGCCGTTGCCGTTGCTGGTCAGGTTCTCCACCGACAGCCGGGCGCTGGGCACGGTGACCCGCAGGCCGCCCCCGGTGTTGTCGGACGCGGTGCAGTCCACCAAGCTCACCGCGTCGGACGACTCGATCCGCACGCCGTCGCGGCGGTTGCCGCTGACGTCGTCGGCCGTCAGCTTCGCCCGCGCGCCGGCGTCCACCCGCACACCGTGGCCACGGGAGCGCCGGACCGTGGACCGGGACAGCGTCAGTTCGCCGCCGTCGTGCACCACTACTCCGTCTTCGCCCGCTTCGACGATCTCGCAGTCCCGGAGCGAGCCGACGCCGCCCGGTCCGATCAGGACACCGGACTGTCCCGGCTGGAACACCCGGAGTGTGCTGATGTAAGGACTTCCGCCCTCGGAGACGCTCAGACCGGCCTTCTTGGCGTCGCGGACCTCGCAGTCCTCCAGCCTGCCGCGGCCGTTCCCCGTGACCTCGATGCCGTTGCCGCGGCAGCCGTTCAGCGTCGCCCGGCGAAGAAGCGGGTTGGCCGCCGCCTCCACCAGCACGCCGTCGCCCGCGACGTCATGGACCTCCAGCCGGTCGAACTCGGCCGTCGCGCCGTCGGTGAGCAGCAGGCCCGCCGACGAGCCGCCGCGGACGGCCGTGCGATGGAACGAGGGGCCGCTCGCTTCGTCGACATGGATGCCCGCGCCGGTCGCGTCGGCGACCTCGCAGTCCTCGAAGGTGCCGCGGGATCGTCCGGTGACCCGGACCCCGACACCGCCGGTCTTGGCCGTGCGGCAGCGGCGCAGCAGGGGGTCGGCGCCGTCGGCGACGGTGATCCCGTCGCCGGTGGTGTTGGTGACGCGGCATTCTTCGAGCACCGGTGAGGAATGGGTGCTGACGAAGACACCGCTCGTGCTGTCCCGGACGGTGGTGTCGAGCACCTTCGTCGCACTGTCCTCTTCGAGGGCGATCCCCGGCCGCTCGGTGGCGGAGATGTCGCAGTGCTGGATGGTGCCCTGTGCCTGTCCGTTCGCGCAGACGCCGTTGCCCTTGGCGTGCCTCAGGGTGCAGTCGCGGACCGTCGGGTTGCCGCGTTCGGCGATCACCACGGCGGACGTCTGGACGTGTTCGACGACGCAGTCCTCGATCGTGCTGGGAGCGGGTGAGGTGACCACGATCCCCGCGCCGGCGGGGTTGGTCACCCGGCAGCCGCGCATCGCCAGCGAGCCCGAATTGCGGGCCAGCACGGCGGTCCAGGCGGCGCCGATGATCTCGCAGTCCTCCACCGCGGCCTGGCCACGCGCGACGTCGACGGCGGGCAGTTCCTCGTGCTGACCACGCAGCACCAGACCGGTGAGTTTCACCGCTTCGGCGGCGAGTTGCAGCACGCTGCCGTTGCGCGCCACGATCTCCACACTGCCGCGCACGTCACTGGCCGCGATGGTGACCACCTTCGTCACCACCAGCGCTTCGTCGTAGCGGCCGGGAAGCACGGAGATCACCGTGCCGTTGCGCGCGTCCTGCAGCGCGGCCGAAATGGTGCGATACCCCTGATCGCGGTCCACCGTGAGCACGTGCCGTGACACGAGCGCTCCCCTCGTCGTTCTGCGGGCTCCACCGTGGACAACGCGGTGGAGGCCCGGCACGGTTCACCTGGCGGGGAAACTGCCGGTCCTTCTTCGTGTTCGGCGCCCGCCCCGCGTGCTGGACTGGGACGATGAGGCGACAGCTGACCGTGGCGTGCGCGACGCTCGCCCTTCTGGCGAACGGTGGCCTCGCGGCCGCGCAGGACAGGGAACTCCCGCAGATCCCGCAGACCCTGCGTGCCGGGCAGCCGTGCACCGCCCCGTCGGGCAAGAAGATCCCTTCCGCGCCGTGGCAGCTTCCGTACCTCGGCGCGGAACGGCTCTGGTCGCTCTCGACCGGTACGGGCGTGACCGTGGCGGTGGTGGACACCGGTGTCGACACGTCGATACTGCCCGCGGACGCCATCGGTGAGGCCGGTACGGACTGTGTCGGGCACGGCACCGTCGTCGCGAGCCTGATCGCCGCGCCCCCGTCGTCCGACGCCGGGGTCTCCGGGCTCGCGCCGGGCGCGCGGGTGCTGTCCGTGCGGGGTACCGACAAATTCGGGGCCGCGACCGCGTCGGGCATCGCCGGCGCGCTCGACGCGGCCGTCGGCGCGGGGGTACGGATCATCTGCGTCGCGACGGCCGTCACGGAGGCGGATCCGGTGTTGCGGCAGGCCGTCGACCGGGCGATCGCCGCGGGTGCGCTGATCGTGGCCGCGGCGGGACGGGACCTCACCACGGCACATGACGTCCCACCCGGCCCGTACTACCCGGCGGCGTTCCCCGGGGTGCTCGCGGTGACCGCCATCGGCCCGGACGGAAAGGCCACGCCGGTTCAGGGAGCCCTCGCCGCACCGGGAAACCTGGTGGTGGGCAGGGGACCCGGCGGTGGCCAGGTCGTCGGCGCGGGCCCCGCGTTCGCCGCCGCGCACGTGGCCGCCGCGGCGGCGCTGATCCGGGCGTACCGGGGCGAGGTGACGGGCGCCGACCTCGCCCGGCGGCTGCGGGACACCGCCTCGCCGCAGGCCGGTGTCACCGTGCTCGACCCGCTAGCGGCCCTGACCTCGGTCGCGACGGCCGACGTCGGCGGGGCGGTGCGCCGCGAGCCGGTGACGTTGGTGCCGCCGCCCGACGTCGCGCCTGTCCGGCAGTCGGCTTTCGCTGTGGTGGCTGGGGTTATGGTGGCGGTGTGCCTGCTGGGGGCGGCGGCCGTGGTGGTGCCGCGGGGGCGGCGGCGAGGGTGGCGCGCCGGTCGTTAGCGGCTTTGGGGACACGCGAGGCGGCGTGTCGCGAAAGCCACTTTCGCGACGCTCAAGGTCTCGAAAGTGGCTTTCGCGACACGTTCCAGGGCGCTTTCGGCGAGCAGAAGCGCACCTCCGGTGGATGTCTCCGATGCCGCATTGGGGACATCGACCTCGAAGCAGTTGCGCGAGAACCGGGCGCACACCAGGGATCACGTCGGCAGTCCGTGCAGGACTCCTGCACGGAGCGCTCGACTCCGGCGGCTGGGCCCGCCGCCGGGTGGCCCTCCCTCGCCGCCGGGGGTGGTCGCGGCGAGGGAGGGCGAGCCGGTCATTTCGTGACGAGTTCCGCTTCGTGGGCCGAGAGCGCGGTCTGCACCACGGTCGTGCCGCGCCGCGTGACGTACTGCGCCCGGCCAGGGGTCAGCACCCGCGGCCGGACCTCGCCGAACACCATGCCTTCCGACAGGGGGCAGGACAGCAGCATCACCGGGGTGTTGACCTCGGTGAGGCGTCGCAGCAGAGGATCGTTGGCGCCGCGGCCGATGCCGTTGGCGCCACGGGCCACGATCAGGTGCAGGCCCAGCGCGTTTCCTTGCGCCAGCGGATCGAACAGTTGCTGGAACAGCGCGTTCGACGACGACGCGACCATGTCGTAGTCGTCGATCACCACGAACACCTGCGGCCCGGTCCACCAGTCGCGCAATCGCAGGCGGGCCGGGGTGATGTCCGGTCCGGGGATCCGGGTCCGCACCGCGCGGGCGACGCCGTCGATCATGTCCCGCACCGAGTCGCCGGACACCGCGTAGCCCAGTCTGTACTCCTGGGGCACGGCGTCGTACAGGCCGCGGCGGTAGTCCACCGTGATGATCCGGGCCTCCTGCGGGTCGTACCTCTGGGTGATCCCGTCGATCACCAGCCGCAGCAGGTTCGTCTTCCCGGACTCCACGTCCCCGACGACCATCAGGTGCGGGTTGTCCTCGAAGTCGTGCCACAGCGGTTCGAGCCGCTGGTCGTCCAGGCCGAGGGCGAGCCGCACGTCCGCGTCCGGCGCGGGCAGTTCGGCCCGGTCCAGTACCACGGGCAGCATCCGGACCGGGGGAGCGGACGGGCCAGGCCAGGCCGCGGCGATCCGGCTCACCAGGGTCTCGACGTGCTCGGCGACGTCGCCCTCCGCGCCGTCGATCGACGGCAGGGAGGTGAGGAAGTGCAGTTCCTTGTCGGTGAGGCCGCGGCCGGGGATCTTCGGGACGGTCGCCGCGGCCCGCATGTTGATCACCGAGTCGACCGGGTCGCCGAGCCGCAGTTCGAGCTGCGTGCCGACCAGGTCGCGCACTGCGCTGATGATCTCGCTCCACCGGCTCGACGCCAGCATCAGGTGGATGCCGTAGTTGAGACCGCGCGAGGCCAGTTCGACGAACGTCGGCAGCAGGTCCATGAAGTCCTGCCGGATGGTGGACCAGCCGTCCACCACCAGGAACACGTCGCCGTGCCGCTGGTCGGCGAACTCGCCCGCCGCCCGTTTGCGCCGGTAGGTGGTCATCGAGTCGATGTCGTGGTCGGTGAAGAACCGTTCCCGGCGCGTCAGCAGCGCGGTGACCTCGCCGATGGTGCGGTGGATGCGCTCGACGTCCAGCCGTCCGGTCACGCCGCCGACGTGCGGAAGTTTCCGCAGGCTCGACAGCGTTCCGCCACCGAAGTCGAGGCAGTAGAACTGGACCTCCGCCGGGGTGTGCGTCAGCGCCAGCGAGGTGATCAGGGTCCGCAGGGCCGTGCTCTTGCCGCTCTGCGGCCCGCCGACGATGGCGACGTGCCCGTCGCTGCCTGCCAGATCGACCAGCAGCGGATCCCTTGTCTGTTCGAACGGCCGGTCCACCAGGCCGATCGGCACGGCCAACGCGCCGACACCGGGCCAGTCCCGCGCGCTGAGGCCGCGGTCGGCGGTCTCCACGAGCGGCGGCAGCAGTTCGTCCAGTGAGCCGGGCGCGTCCAGCGGCGGCAGCCACACTTGGTGCGCGGGGGGACCGCTGTCCCGGAGCCGGTCGACGGCCAGCTCCAGCAGGCTCGGCACCGCACCCTCCGGCTCGGCTTCGGGCACCGGAACCGGCTCGGGCTCCGGATCGCGGCGGGCGGTGAACTTCGAGGTGAACGGCACGATCTGTTGTGCCACCACGGCTTGTTTTACGTTCCGCCGCACCACCCGGTGCGGCCCGGAGACGTACGCCGCCTTGAACCGGTCCAGCGCCGCGGTGCCACTCTTGAGGAAGCCGTTGCCCGGATCGGACGGCAGCTGGTACGCGTCCGGCACGCCCAGCACGCCCCGGCTTTCCATCGCGGAGAAGGTGCGCAGGCCGATCCGGTAGGACAGATGCGATTCCAGCTGGTGGATCCGGCTTTCGTCCAGCCGCTGGGAAGCGAGCAGCAGGTGCACCCCCAGCGAGCGGCCGAGCCTGCCGATCATGATGAACAGGTCCATGAAGTCCCGGTGCGCCGACAGCAGCTCACTGAATTCGTCCACCACCAGGAAGAGCGTGGGCAGGGGAGCCAGCGGTGTCCCGTTCGCGCGGGCCCGTTCGTAGTCCAGTGCCGAGCTGTAGTTGCCCGCCTTGCGCAGAAGTTCCTGGCGCCGCACCAGTTCACCGTTGAGCGCCTCGCGCATCCGGCCGACCAGCGCGGCCTCGTCGGCGAGGTTGGTGATCACCGCGGAGGTGTGCGGCAGACCGTCCAGGCCGAGGAAGGTCGCGCCACCCTTGAAGTCCACGAGGACGAAGTTCAGGATCTCCGAGGAATGCGTGAGGGCGAGCGCCAGCACCAGGGTGCGCAGCAGTTCGGACTTCCCGGAGCCGGTCGCGCCGATCAGCATGCCGTGCGGGCCCATGCCCGACTGGGCGGATTCCTTGATGTCGAGGTCGATCGGCGCACCGGTCGGGCCGACGCCCAGCGGCACCCGTAGCCTGCCGCCCAGCCGTTTCGCCGCCCAGCCCGCCGCGACGTCGTAGGTCTGGATGTCGGTGATGCCCAGCATGGCGGTCAGGTCGAAGTCGGCGTTCATCGGCTCGGCCGATCGCTGCCGCGCGCCGACCCGGTACGGCGCCAGCCGCGTCGCCAGCGCGGTCGCGGTGTGGAGACCGATCCCGTCCGGCCGCCCGAGGTCGCCGGCGACCTCCTTGTTGTGCTGGTCCACCGTGATCAGCTTCAGCGTCCCGCCATCGAGCCGGAACCGCAGTGTCTGCTGATCGTCCTTTTCGGACAGGGCGGAGGAGAGGTCCACGACCGTCGTGTTGCGGTAGCCGTCACCGGCCAGCCGGGAGGTGGGCGGCACGGTGGCGCCGTCGACGAACAGCATCACGCACGGTTCGTGGCTGTCCGGTAGCGCGTCGGGATCGAACCCCGGCCTGATCGCGAACTCGTCGCTGAGCGCGTTCTCCAGCTCCGCGGTCGACTCCACCACGAGCCGGGCCTCGCCCGCGCCGTCGGTCTCACTGGGGTGCAGGTTGTGCGGCAGCCATTTCACCCACTCCCACGCCGCCCGCCGTTCCGGTGAGGCGAGCACGACGATCCGCAGTTCCGCGGGGGAGTGGAAGACGGCGAGGTGGGCGATCATCGACCGCGCGAGTGCCTGGATCGGTTCGGTGTCCTCGCCCTCGGTGCGGATGAGGATCCTGGCGAACGACGGCAGGAACACCGCGACCGGCTGGCCGTCCACGGTGCCGTAGGCATGGATGAACCGGCGCAGCGCGTGCGCGGACAGCGGCTCCAGATCGTCGACGGGTTTGGTGGACAACGGGTTCAACCGCCAGGCGAGGCGCTGCGGGCCCCTGGCGATCCGGATCTCCCCGAAGTCCTCGTCCTGCGCGTCGCGTTCCCACATCCGCGACGTGCCCGGCAGCGACCACAGCGACGTCGGATCGGGGTGCCGCCAGGCGAGGGCTTTCCGCTGGCTCGTGACCACTTCACGGACCTTGCGCCGGGACTGGGCCAGGTAGCGGAGGTAGTCGCGCCGGGCGTCGTTGAGTTTCTGTTTGCGCTCGCCCGCACTGCGGCCGAGCTGCCCGACCAGCATGGCCATCGACGACACCGTCATCAGCCCGGCGGCCAGATAGCTGAACGCGCCGTTCTCGCCCGGCCGGACGAACAGCAGCACGGTCGCCGTCGACGACAGCGCCATCGGCAGGTACATCATGACCGCGCCGGCACTGCGCTGGACTTCGGGCAGCGTCGGCGGTTCCTGGATGCTCAGCTCGCCCTCGGGCATTTCCGGTCCTGGCCGTCGCGGCCCCTTGCGGAAGGTGATTACACTCAAGCCAGGATTCCTTCCCTCTCGGACGCGCTGTGGTGGCGGCTCCACAAGAGGTGACGAAATCCGACCACGCGACGGTTCACTCGTGATGCCGCGCGTCGGTCGCCGAACCGAAGGCGTGTGCCATGGCGACCACTTCAGGACTGTGCAAACTCCGGGTCCGTGCCCCTTCCGCCTGCTTCGAGCTGGCGGTGCCGGTCGACATCCCCCTGATCGATCTGATGCCGACGATCCTCGGTCACGCGGGCCGTGAGCTCGCCGAGGAAGGTGTGGACCACGACGGCTGGACGCTGCAGCGGCTCGGGGATCCACCGCTGGACCAGGAAGCCACCGTCGATTCGCTGAACCTGCGCGACGGCGAGACCGTGCATCTGCGGCCCCGCCGCGAGCAGCTCCCGACCGTCCACTTCGACGACATCATCGACGGGCTGTCCACCGAAGCCCGCGGCCGTCCGGACTCGTGGAGCCCGCAGGCGACGCGATGGACGATGCTCGGCTGTGTCCTGGCGTTCGTCGCCTTCGCGTTCGGGCTGCTGGTGTCCGCCCCGGCGGCATGGCCGACGCTGGTCGCGGCCGCCGCCGCGGCGATCTTCCTGCTGGTCTGCTCGGCCACCGCGGCACGCGCGCTTGGCGACGGGACCGCGGCACTCGCGCTGGCGCTGGCAGCGGTTCCGTTCGTCGGCCTGGCGGGCTCGATCGTCCCCAGCGGACCGGAAGGCACGGTGCTCACCGGCGCGCGGCTGCTGGCCGCCTGCGTGGCGGGCGCGGGAGCGGCCGCGCTCGGACTCGCCGCGGTGGCGGGTGCCGCGCCGGTGTTCGTCTCCGTCGCCACCCTCGGCTTGTTGTGCGCCTCCGGCGGCCTGGTGCTGATGCTCGGCGGCGTGAGCGCCGCCGCTTCGGCGACGATCATCGCGGTGCTCGCCGTGCTGCTCGGCGCGTTCGTGCCGCGGATCGCCTTCCGGCTCGCCGGGCTGCGGCTGCCGGGACTGCCCACCAGCGCCCGTGAACTGCAGGAGGAACTCGAACCGCACGCCGGTGACGAGGTCGTCGGCAAGGGCCGCGTCGCGGACGGCTTCGTGACCGCGTTGTTCACCGCGATCGGTGCCTCCTGCGTCGTCTCGATCGAATTCGTGGTCCGGGACACTTCCTGGCAGGCCACCACGTTCGCCGCCGTGCTCAGCACCTTGCTGCTGGTGCACGGCCGTGCGCTCGGCAGCGTGTGGCAGCGGCTCCCGGTGATCGTGCCGGGGGTCTACGGTGTGCTGCGGCTGCTGCTCGCCACCCAGCAGGACTCGGCGAGCCCGCTGCCGATGGTGGCTGGGGTGTTCCTGCTCGCCGCCGTGCTGATCGTGGCCAGGTGGACGCTGCCCGGCCGCAGGCTGCTGCCGCAGTGGGGCAGGCTCGCGGATCTCGCGGAGACCCTCGCGGCGGTGTCGCTGCTGCCGCTGGCACTGTGGCTGCTCGGCGTCTTCGCCTTCATGCGCGGTCTCGGGGGCTGACCATGAACTCGAAGACCGATCAGGTCCAGGCACACAAGTTCATGCTGGGCAGACTGTCGTCGGCCTTGCTGCGGGTCGATCCGGACGCGCCGGAAAGCCCGCTGAACCGGACGTACCGGGGCAGCGTCATCGGCGTGCTGATCGCCGTCCTCGCCTGCCTCGGCACGCTGGTGTTCGGCCTCATCTCACCGGGCGGGAACAAGTCATGGCGGGTGGAGGGCGCGCTCGTCATCGCGGATTCCTCCGGCGCGCGCTTCCTCTACGCGGGCGGCAAACTGCTGCCGGTGCTGAACTACGCCTCGGCCAAACTGGTCGCGGGCAACCAGCTGGTCGTGAAGCACGTCGCCGAGGCGTCGCTGAAGGACGTGCCCCGCGGTGACCCGCTGGGCATCATCGGCGCGCCCGACTCACCGCCGTCACTCGCGGCCGACCCGTGGGAGGTGTGCGCCGTGACCGGCCGTGACCGGTCCGGGCCGACGTCCCTGCGGGTGGGCGGGGTCACCGCGAATCCCCTCGGCGACGACGCCGCGGTCGTGGCCGTCGCCCCGGACGGGGTGAACTTCCTGCTGTGGCGCGGCAAACGTCATCGCGTGGCGACCGAACGGGGCGCGCTCGACGCGCTGGACGGCGTCCTGCAGCTGGTGAGGGCGCCGGCCGCGCTGCTCGACGCACTTCCCGCCGGACCGGACTTCGGGCCGCCCGCGATCGACGGGCTCGGTACCGCGGTGCCGGGCCTCGGCGCGGTCGGCAGGCTGTACACGGTGGCAGGCGAGCCGGCGCAACCTTACGTACTCACGAAGTCGGGGCTCCGGCCGATCTCGGAACTCGACGCGCGGCTGCTGACGGTCGATCCGGAGGTCCGCCGCCTCGCCTACGACGGCGGGGAAGCCGCGGTGGCGTCGCTGCCCGGCCGGGTGGTCAGCGAACACCTGTCCCCGGCCGAACCACCGCCGCCCCTGAAACCGCCGAAGGCGACCACCCTCCACAGTGGACAAGCACTGTGCGCTCTCGTCACCCCGGACGGCGACACGCCGCGCACCCAGGTCGCGGTCGCCGACCGGCTTTCCGGTGCCGGGCAGCCGCCGTTCGACCAGCCCGGTGTCGCGGCGCCCTGTGCGCGGGTCGACCGGATCGCGGTGCGGCCCGGCTCCGGTGCCCTCGTCAGGGCGACGGCCGCGTCGGGGAGGCCCGGCGACGCGCTCTTCCTCGTGACCGACACCGGCGTGAAGTATCCCGTGCCGCCGGAGGGTGCCAAGGCGCTCTCCCTCGACCCTGCCGGGTCCCGCGGTTTGCCGACGACCCTGCTGAACCTGCTGCCGACCGGGGCCGCGCTGGACCCGTCGGTGCTGCGTGACGGGGGCGCGGTGCTGCCCGCGGCCACCACGTGCGGTTCCTGACCAGAGGAACCGGTGCCGCGACTTCTGCCGGTGGTTCCGCATGGTCTCCCGCGCCCGGTGTTGGTGAGCTTGCCCTGGAGCGTCAGCGACACCACGGGAAGGACGACAACCGATGAGCATGCCGCATTTTCAAAAGACCGACTCGGGCATGAAGGGTGGCCTCACGGCCATCGAGGAATGCGAAAGCGAGTGCAAGAGGATCCACGGAGGCGTGACGTCGGTCCGGGCCGACTTGAAGAACGACTGGCAGGGCGCGGCTTCCCAGACCTTCCTCACCCAGCTCGAGGCGTGGGAAACGGATTACGTCCAGGTTCTCGCGCTGCTCACGGAGATCAAGGAAATGGTCAACGCGAGCGACCAGCAGATGAACACCGCCGAGGACGAGATCAACCTGGTGGCGATGTCGTCGTTCGGCGGCGAAAGCGACCGCGTCCTCAAAGAACTGTCCTGACCGGCGTAATCCCCCGTACCGAGAGGAAACGATCATGACCACCCCTTACGACGGTTTCGCGGTCAGCGGCAACCTTCCGCACCTTGCCGAGCGGATGGTCGGGCTGAGCAAGGCGATCGACAACGCGCTGCTCGATCTGGAGAAGTCCATCAAGCCGATGACCGACACCTGGCTCGGTCAGGGTGCGACGTCCTACACGGAACTGCAGCGCAAGTGGCACGCCACGACCAGCGCCATGGAAGGCCGCTTCAAAAAGGGCCACCAGACGTTGTCCATGTCCTTCGAGAACTACACGCGCACCGACCAGAACATCGGGGCGAAGTTCCAGGGAATCTAGGTCGAGGCCGGTCGCGGGGAAAGGAGAAGGAGCATGGCGGACAGCGGCGACATCAAGATCACCATCAGTTTTCTGAAAGATTTCCAGGACAAGGTCCTGCGGAAGATGGTCGACGATCTGCTGAAGGATCCGAATGTCGCGGAGCTGGCCCAGACCGTGAACAGCGCCGCCGGGAAACGGCGGCTGCTGGCGGGTTCCGAGGCGTGGGAGCCCGCCAGGCTGCTGATCGAGAAGTACGAAGCCCCCACCACCGGGACGGCGCCGACGTTGTACAACCAGGTCGACGCGATCCGGAAACAGCTGATCACTTTGAACGAGAACATCTCGTACGTGGTCGACATCGCGGAGAAGGGCGAGGACGAGAACCTCAAACTGTCCACCGAGCTGAACATGAGCCAGCTCGGCGAGATCTTCACGACCACTTCCGCTCCGCCGCCCCCCGGTGGTAACAACGGTGGCACGGGGAGCTGAGCCGCGATGACTTCCGGACTTCCAGGGGGATCGAAGACGCCGTGGGAGGACGTCCTCAACTACTTCACCGGCAGCGGCCCGACGGGTGAGCTGGCGAAGATGCCCCTTCGCGAGACCATCCTGAACGTCCAGTGGCTCAAGTGGGATGTCTGGTCCTCCACCCGGCACTATCACGGCTACAAACCCAAAGGGTGGGACTACACCGTCAACAGCTACTCGACCACGAGAGAGTTCTGGGCGGCGGCCAGCGCGAACTACGAGGCGTTCGGGCCGGTGATGACCGCGTACTACGGCGGCCTGGACGACATCCTCGACTCCATGAACGGCTACTACAACACCAACCCGGTGGCGCAGCCGTCCACGTTCACCAAGGCGTTCAACGCGCTGAACGGTACGAAGTCCCTTCTCGCCGGGATGTCCACCGGTTTGGGTGGCTGGCGGGACAAGGTCGGGAAGAAGGGCGACGACTTCCAGGGCACCGGCGCCGGCGCGTTCCGGGACGTCCTGGACGGGCTTGTCTTCCGGTGCGACAACCTCGTGAGCCAGTTGGGAACGCGGCCTGACGACCTCAAGACAAAAACTCCCGAGGACAATCTCGACACGAAGGATGTCAACGAAGCCGCCGTTGGTCTTCGATGGGCTTTCGACCGGCTTCACCAGGGTTATGCCGAATGGATGTCGCCTCTCTCGGTCCCTTGCCCCACCGCGAAGTTCGACAGCATCACTGTGCCGGGCAACCAGCTGGCCTGGCCGGGTGGCTGCCTGACCGCGATTTGGAACAGCCCGAAATTCACGGCGGATCTGAAAAGCAACAGGTCCACCGACAGTTACTGGGGTTTCGAAGAACGCTACCCGAAAAGCGACCTGCTCGGGGCGGACGCCAGAAGTCCCGCCTTCTGGGAAGGGATCATGGAGGCGGCGAAAGGTCTTTGGACCGACCACATCGAGCGCACGTTGGACGTCGCCGCCAACGCCGTGCTCAAAGACCTTCCCCCGAACTACAGCGCGTTGGGTCTTCTGCTGCCGCAGATCCGGGAGCCAAGGCGGCTCAATCTCCATAAACCGCCGCCGACCACGCCTCCGCCTCCTCCGGGGTCGCAGACCCCGCCTCCGCCGCCGGGGTCGAAGGACGGGCCGCCGAAGCCGCCGCCCGGGCCCAAGGACGGACCGCCGAAGATCCCCGACCCCACCAAGGGTGACAAGGACACCAAGGGGCCAAACGGACCCAACGGGCCCAAGGTGCCGGTTCCGCCGCCGGTGGACAAGAACAACCCCTTGTTCCCGAACCCGAACAACCCGGACAAGCCGCCGCCCGTCGGCCCGAAGCCGGATGACCGGCTGAAGGTGCCGTCGGGGTCGACGATCAGGCCGGACGGCGTCGTGCTCGGCCCGGACAAAAAACCGTTGCTCGATCCGTTCGGGCGGCAGGTCGTCGTGCCGCCGGGTTCCCGGATCGGCCCCAACGGCGACATCATCGGCCCGAAGGGCGACAAGCTCACTGAGAAGGACCGGCTGGCCCGGCCGGATCCAATCAAGAAGGACGGCACTCAGCAGAACGACCTCGATCAGTACCTGAAGTCGTTACGCGGCAACAACGCCCCGTCGATTCCGACGTTGCTGCCCGGGACGCACTCGCCGGTCTCGCTTTCGTCCGGCGGACCGCTGGGTGTCCACAGTGGATTTTCGGGGTCCGCGCCGCATCCGGGGTCGATCGGTTCGGCCGGTGACGGCAAGCCCGAGACGACCACGTCGCCGCCAGGGAAGCCGGTGACGACCGAGGGCGGTCCGTCGCTGGTCAAGAACCAGCAGAGCGGCGGCGCGCCACAGAACGGGATGGGCGGCGTGCCGTTCTACCCGCCCACCGCGGGCGGGGCAGGAGCAGGAGGGGGCGCGGACCAGAACAAGGGCGAACGCGACCGGACGACGTGGCTCGCCGAAGACGAGGAGACCTGGGGTACCGATCCGAAGCTCCCGCCGTCGGTGCTGGGTGCCCGCAAACGCGGCAGGCGGCTCGCGGGACGGGGTGCCGGTGGCCCGAACAACTACGGACAGGGAGGAAACGATGGCCGACTGGCTGGAGGAGCAACTTCACCAGGCTATGGCCACGCTGAAGGATCAGCGTGACCGGATCGAGTCGGCGAAGGCCGAACTCGCGTCGCGGACGACTTCCGCGACCTCCGCGGATCATCTGGTCACGGTGACCGTGGACGCGCAGAACACCGTGGTGGGCATGAAGTTCCACACGACGAAGTACCGCTCCATGCCGCCGGAGCAACTGGCGAGGACGCTGCTCGACGTGCTCGGCCGCGCCCGGCGGGAGATGGCGGACACGGTGGTCGAGGTGTTCGGTCCGCTCATGGATCAGCGTGACGACCTCCGTGCGGCCATGACGGGCACCACCGAGGTCGACAAGGCGTTCTCGGCGCTCTGGAACGAGGCGCCTTCGGACGTTTTCGGCAGGCGAGGGGACTGATCCCGTGATCCTGGGCGGGCCGGACTCGCGGACGTGGAAGTGGGAGCAGGCGCTCAACATCTTCTCCTCGGAACCCAACTTTCCCATCGTGCCCTCGCGGGCGGACATCATCAAGAAGACCTGGCTTTCTTGGGGCACCCACACGCATATCCGCGGCCCGAGCAACAAGGTGCCGACGAACCTGATCCACGCCGAGATCATGACGGCCTACACGTCGTACTACGCCACCGCCGACGCGACCCCGGAAATGACCGAACTGGCGGCGACGTATTCGGCCAACATCGACAAGATCGTGAACTCCTTGCGCGACGATTCGAACGACATCGCCAAGCGGTCCACGTTCGAGCGGGCGGCGAACACGCTGGGCGGAACGGCGAACCTGCTGTTCGAGCAGTTGTATCCGCTGCAGACCTGGCGGGACAAGACCGGGCACCGCGGTGACGACTTCCAAGGCACCGGCGCGGCGGCGTTCTGGACGGTGCTGGACAGGCTCACTCACCGCTGCACCAACCTGATCGAGCAGATGAGCCGCGAACGCGCGTCCTGGGTCGCGCTGCGGGACGCGATGCAGCTGATGGAACACGTCGCCGGGTTCCTTCACGACGGACGCGAAATCTGGGCGGGAGACAACTCCTTCACCTACGACACCGGGCTGGGTTTCCCGGTCACGGGAACCGGACAGGAGCTGTCCACCCCCATCGGTGTGGTCCGCGCGATCTGGCAGGCACCCGCACTGGTCAAGGACGTCAACAGCCACAAGGCCCACAGCTACTACGCGGACGCGGTGGGGGACAACACGCCGGCGAGCAAGCTCCTCGGCGGCAAGTTCAGCGAGACCGGACCCCGGGAGAAGCTGGAACTGGCGGCGAAGCGGGTCTGGGGCGAGCATCTCGTCCTGGTGGACAGTTGGGGCGCCGGCGCGGTCGGCTTGCTGGAGGCGACCTACTGGACGGCCAGGCAGTACCTACCGGAAATCCGGACACCGGTCTATCTGAACCTTTCCGGTGGCACCGGTGACGGCGGCACCGGCGGGGGTGGCCAGGGGGACAGCGGGCCCGGTCCCAACGGGGGCGACGGCCCGGCCAAGGACGAAGGACCGGTCGTCACCGAGAAATCCTCGGCACCGCCCCCACCTCCGCCACCGTTCATCAAGACCGGTCCTCCCGTTCCCGGCGGGCCGAACACCTCGATCGGCGGGCCGGACCCGTTCCTGAAGGTGCCGACCGGTTCGTACGTCGGCCCGGACGGCGTCGTCATCGGCCCCAACGGCAAGCCCGTGCTGGGCCCTGACGGCAGGCCGATCATCGTCCCGCCGGGCTCGCGGGTGAGCGGGAACGGCGAGATCATCGGCCCGAGGGGCGCCGGGAACCTCGGACAGAAAGACCGGCTGCGCAAGCCTTATCCGGCGCCGGGGGGCGTCCGGATCGGGAGCAACGGGGAGTCGGCGCTGGAACGGCACCTCAAGTCGTTGCGGCGCACGCCTCCTCCGCAGTTGCCGCCGCTGCGCGCACCGGACTCCCTGCCGATCACGATGTCGAGGTACGACCCGCAGGCGAACTTCCACAGTGGACCGGGATCGCTCGGCGGCGGCAGGGGCGGTGTGTCGCCGGAAGTGTCTTCGCCAGGCGGGAAAACGGCGGCTCCGCCCACCACGGGGCAGGGGCAGCTCGGTAATCCCAAGGGCGCTTCGGGCAACGGCGTGCCGTTCTACCCGCCGATGGCCGGTGGCCCCGGCGGTGCGGGGCAAGGGAAGAGCGAACGCGACCGGACGACGTGGCTCGCCGAGGACGAGAAGACCTGGGGCACCGATCCGGCGGTCGCGCCCGCCGTACTGGGCAGACGCGGTCGACGGTCGCGGGCGCCCGTCCAGCAGAGCATGAACCCGGAACACGACTACACGTTCGGGCTCGGCCAGAAACCCGCTGCCGGCCATGGCACGGGCACCACCACCGGATGAGGACGGGGAGACCATGGCGAACTTCAGTGCGGATCCGAGGGCCATGGAGGTCATTTCCGAGGGATACCAGTCGATCGCGGCGAAGATGTACCGGATCTGCGAACTCGGCCAGGATCGCATCGATCTGCTGCTCGAAGCCTGCGGCGACGACGAGATGGGTGAGGAGATCAAAGAGAATCTCCATGCCCCGGCGGCGAAGATCGAGGGTGCCTTCACCTCGATCAGCACGGTCGTCGAGAACCAGACCAACGTGACGAAGGGCATGGCGGCACAGCTCGCCGCGGCGGAGAGCGCGAACATCGCGAACGTCCACAAAGGTCTCAAGCGCTAGTCAACGACCAAGGAAGCGGGAACACCATGCCCACGGAGGCAGATCAGTCCACGGGTGTCGCGGTCGCCGCGGCGGAAGCGACACCCGCCGTCACGGAAGCGAAGGCGGACACCGAAACCACGTCGTCCGCCACCGAGACCGTCGCCGCGGGCGCGGTTCCCCCGGTCGTGGACGCGAGCACCGCGGCCGAAGGGTCGACGCCGGGCCGGATGCCCAAACCGGTGATCGTCGCGGCGGCGGTCGCCGGTGTCGTGCTGGTCGCCCTGCCGATGGCCTTCGGCGGGCTGCTGGGCGACGACAATCCCGGCGAAGGATCGAAAGACGCCGGATACGCGCAGGATCTCCCGCCGGGCGGCGGGTTCGTGCCAGGCTTGGCGGCTCCGCCGACGGACAACTCCGGTGGCTTGCCGGGAAGTCAACCCGGTGCACAGCCCGGTCAAGCACTCCCGGGGCAGCCGGTCGACGGTGTCCCCGCCGGACAGGCGGGCGCACCAGCCGAAGCGGGGACACCGGCCGTCCCCGGTGTCCCGGCGGGCGGTGGCGGGCCGGGACCGGTGCGACAGCCGCAGAACCAGCCTCAGGGCCCGCCCGCTCCGCCTGCCGCGGCCAAGACAATGTCCTACGAGGGCACGGCGGGCAAGGGATGCGGTGGTGGCACCGGATTCACCGGCGTCGGGGCCTACAGCGACGGCAAGGCGGGCTGGGTGAACCACGGAAACGGCGGCTGCGGCACGTCGTTCGCGTCCGTCCCCATGTCCGGCGACGCGAACAAGGACGACCCCGGCGCGTACGGGTTGTGGACGTTCAACACCGGCCCGGTGACCACCGGAACATGCACTGTCACGGTGTTCATCCCGAACGGCGACCTCACCGCCGTCGGTGGCAGTCCGTCGGTCTACCGCGTCTACGACCGGTTCGCGGTGGAGAAGGGCACCCCGGTCGGGACGTTCCAGGTCGACCAGATCGCGAACCGCGGCAGGTGGGTAAATGTCGGCACGTTCCGGATCAACGGCGCCAAGCTGGCCGTCCAGCTGCTCAACCGGGGCCGGGACTGGTCGGGTTCGAAGAAGACTTACGCGCATCACGCGGCGGCGGCGGTGAAGGCCAAGTGCCAGGCGTGACGCTCGCTTGAAGTACAGGAAGGACTCCTTCCCTGCTTTGCAAGTCAGGGTCTCGGCGAAGTCGAGGTCTTGCAGGTCAGGCAACTATTCGTCGCGGGCTCGCACCGGTGCGGAGCTTGATCAACAGGGGTTCAGGGACATGGCCCCGGCACACGCCCGAGTGGGGAGGATTTGGGACATTGAACGTCCGGAATCCTCCCCGCTCGGCCCCTGCAGGCACCAGCGATGCCGAGTCCGGATTGCCAAGAGCAGCGCAGACCGGCAGCTCTGCGCTCTGCCGGGACCCTGACCCTCAAGGCAGGGAAGGACTCCTTCACGCGCCGCAGCTGTGATCCATGGTGACACTGGGACGAACGTGGCGCCACTACCTGGACGCGCAAGTCCGTGAAGGCCCCCTTGAGGGACCCAGAGTCCCTTAAGGAGGCCTTCACGGACTCGCCACCACGGCAGGTGACCGAAGCGTTCAGTGAACCGTCCGCCCGGCGGCGTGCGTTGTCTCCGGTGAAACGGAGGTAGGCGTGCCCATCAAGGTTGACCGCAGCGACTTCGGCGACGTGCCCGAGTGGGCGCGGACGCTCCTCGAGGTGCTTGGCGTCTCCTGGCCCGCCGCCAACCAGCACAAGTTCCGGCGGGTGGCCCAGGAGTACGACCTGGTGACGGAACAGCTGGCCAAGCTGCCGGACGACATCGCCAGGGTCAAACGCGGGATCGACCAGAAACTGTCGATGCCCCAAGGGGGCGAGGCGTTCGACAAGAGCATGAAGCCGCTCACCGGCGGGACGCCGAACCTGCTGGGTGAACTGGCCGAGGGGACGAAGGGGATCGCCGACGGCTGCCGCAAGGTCGCGTTGGACGTCGAGTACACGAAGTTCTCCGCGATCGGCCAGCTTTTCCTGCTCGCCTATGAGATCGCGATGGAGTACGCCCTCGCGTCCGTCACCGCCGGCGCGTCACTCGCGAACCTCACCTGGCATTACGCCCTCACCCGCGGGTACCTGCTCGTCCTGTTCAAGATGCTCGTGCGGGCGATCGTGTTCGAGATGTTCATCGGGATCACCGGTGGGCTGATCATCGACGCCGCCGTGCAACGGCTGCAGCGGGAACGGACCGAATGGGACGACGAAACCACCAAGCAGACGGCGATCTCGGGTGCGATCGGCGGTCTGCTGGGCGGCGCCGTCGGCGAACTGGGGGAGCGGCTGGGCCGCAAGGTCGGCGCCCTGCTGGGCAAGGACTTCGGGAAGATCGCCACCGACGACCTGCTGAAGCTGGTCAAGGATCTCAAGCTGCCGGGCGGGGACGAACTCGCCGACAACTGGGTGCGCGACCTCGGCCGCACGTTGACCGATCGGGCGGGTAAACAGCTCACCGATCCGGCGACCGCGTTCACGAAGCGGGCGATCGAGGGCTTCAGCGACGAGGTGGCCGACCGCTTCGGCACCGCGTTCGGCAAGACCCTCGGCGACGACGCGGCCCGGCAACTCGGCCGGGACTACGCGCGCACGTTCGTGGACAACTGGGGCAAGCGCGGACTGGACGGAACCGGGGCGTTCGGTGACAGCCTGCGCCGGGCGCTCGACCCGCACAGCGACAAGATCGGCAAGGACGCCGTCGATCTGCTCACCGGTCACGTGCCGGAGGTGCTGTCCCGCAACGTGAATGATCGTCTTGGCGGCAACCTCGCGGCCAGGGCGGCCGAATTCAGCACCACTTTCCTCTTCGAAGGCGTCTCCGGGGTGATGAGCCAGGCGACGATGGCGGCGCTCAACGGCGAGTCCGTGTCTGCGGCGGAGTACGGAATGGGGTTCGTCGGCGGCGTGGTCGGCGGCGCCGTGAGCCACAAACTCGAAGGGATCGGGGAACGAGGACTCGACGCGGCGATCACGTCGATGAAGGAGAAGTTCGGCGGCGTGGGGTCGCTCGGCGACCTCTCGGCGAGTACGACGCTCGACACCAAGAGCGGGACGGATCCGGCCACGGTGACGGCGCCTGCCACGGCGACCACCGGAACGACCGGCGCTGCCACCACTTCGGACGTCAAGTCCACTTCGGACACCAGAACTTCCGCCGGTACCAAGGTGTCAACGGAGACGAAGTCCACTTCGGACAGTAAGGTCGCCAAGCCGGAGTCGGACGTCAAGCCAGCCAAGACGGCCGCGGAGGCCAAACAGCCGGATGCGAAGACCGTGCGCACTACCTCCGACAGCGGGAGTCCAGCGGACGAAGAACGTCCGCGCACCCGGCCCTCGCCACTGCGCACCACTTCCACCGAGGAGACGGCGGCGCCGCAGGCACCCGCCCAGACCGAGTCGAGTGCGGTCGAAGCGGAGACGGCCGAGACTGTCACCACCGACCAGGTCGCCGAAGTCGAGGCCCCCGAGGCGCAAACGGAAGCCCCCGAGCCCGAAGCCGAGCCCGAGCCCCTCGCGCCCGTCGCTCAGCCGGAAGCCGTCGCTCAGCCGGACGAGCAGGTTCTCGTGCTCGCGGATCTGCCGCCGTTCCTCGCCGACGGCCAGGCACTCGGTTCCGCGCCGGTGCTCGCCGTGGAGGGCGTCGAGGAACTGCGGGACGAACTCGGCAGGCTGCTGCCCGGAGTCACCCCCGATCGCCTCGACGCGATCGGGGACGCCGTCCGCGACGATTTCGAATCCACCCTGAGCGGCCTGCATTTCCCGCTTCGCACGGCGGAAGGCTGGCGTGAGGTCACGATCCGGGCCGCCTTCCGCGGCGACGTGACGAGTGAGCCGAAGGAAAAGACCAAGGCGGACCTCACCGTCCAGTCGGGCATCACGAACTCGGAGAACATGACCGTTCTCCACGCCGGTGACGTCGGGATGGCAGGCACCGTGCAGGCACCGGTCGGTCCGTACGGCACCGTGGGCGGCAAGGTGGCGCTGGCGGCGCCGGGCGTGGCACAGACCGTCACCGTGTCCACTTCGGACCAGCGTGCGATCCGCTCCGGCGAAGGTTCCCGCCGCGTGGTCAGGAACGTGGAGTTCACCCTCAGCGTGCACGACCAGGACGGTGCCGAGGTCGACGGCCCGGCCGAGCCGGTTCCGGGCAGTGTCACGCTGCGCCTTCCGGACGACCTGGTGGGGATCACCCCGCCGTCCGGAGTGACCGCGACGAACCTGGAGCCCAGGGCTGGTCGCGGACTACGGAACCCGGTGCCCGAGGCGGTCACCGGTCTCGGCGACGTGTTCACCGACACCGCCGGTCTGCTGCACGGTTCGGTGACCGCGCTGGACGCTCCCGGCCGGGAGGCGTTGCGCGCGTTCCTCGGCACCGCGAGCGTCAGGGAACACTTCGGCGCCATGCTGGAAGGCTGGGTGACTTCACCCGCGCTGCTCAGCTCGGACGGCGACAGGGTGGGCGCGGTCCGGATGAAGGCCGTCCTGGCCAGGGCCGAACTCGTCGGCCCGACGACCGGGACCCAGTTGCGGCTGCACGAATCGGCGACCACCGGGTCGGCCGTTTCGGCCTCCACCAAGCGCGGGTTCGACGCCTCGGCGGCGGTCGGTGGCGGCGGCACTGTCGGCGGAGCACGGGTCGCCGCCGGGGTCGGTGGCGGCTTCTCCTCAAGGACAGGGGACACCACCGCGTCCGGCCGGTCGTCGACCACGAAGGCGGGGATCCAGCTCAAGAGCGACATCGGTCTCTACCGGTTCGACGCCGAAATCGTGGTGCAGGCCTTGGACGGCAGGGAAACGCCGTCCGTCACGGCGACGGTCTACGCCAGGGTGGGGATGGCGGAAGCCGTCGCACAGGGCCTGCCGGTGCCGGCGGGCACCGGCACCGGCATCACCCCACCGGACAAGGCGAAGTTCCAGCCCGCGCACCTCGCCGCGGGGCTCGCGGCGGGCAACGTGCGGGTGGGCCGGTTCGAGGGCGCGGACGGCGTGTCGGCCGAGATCCGCGCCAGGCTCGCGGAAGTCGCCCGGTACGCGGATCTCCTGCCGGGCTGGGACGGGCACGACGTGAACGCGGCACAGACGCTGGAGATGCTGGCCAACGAGCGCCGACTGCAGGCCGCGCTGTCGCCGTTGGCGTTGCGCAACCGCATGGACGCGTTGCTGGGGGCGGGGGTGTCGGTGACCCTCAACCGCCAGGGTGACTTCCGGCAGGACCGCGTCACCATCACCGTCCGGCTGGAACAGAAGTCGGCCGAGCACCGCGGCCAGGTCAAGGACCGCGTGGTCCGCAACGCCACGACGACCAGTCCGGCGCTGGGCGCGTCGTCCTCGTCCGCCAAGGGCTGGTCGGTCGGCCCGGAGGGCAAGGTGACCGTCGGAGCCGGGATCGTGGCGGCCACGCTGGGCATCGTGCCGACGTTCGCCGCGAAGTACGGCCGCGCCACCACCACCCGGACCGGAGGGGGTCCGACGGTCGATTCGACCTACCTGAACATCGGCAGCCCCGACTCGCAGGTCTTCGAGCACACGGGCCGCTTCGTCGTTTCCATCACCGCGTATTCCCGGGCCCGCGAGGTGGCCCGGAAGACACTGCCCGGGCTCCCCGGAACTCAGGTGCCGCATGTCCGTCCTCTTTGGACCACACCTGACGAGGACCAAGGCCCGTACCGGCTTCCGGTGACCTACACGTTGCTGACATCGGACAGTGTGACCCTGCCCGCCGACCCCGGAAGGTTCGCGCCCGGCGCGCCGAGGGTCCGCACGCTGGACCCGCCGCGGTCGATCATCGGGCATTTCCAGGCCCTCGCGCCGCCGGACGTCGGCGAGTGGGTCGGGGTCGAGGCCATCGCGCACACCGGCCACGTCAGCGAAGCGGCCATGGCGGCGCTGGTGGAGGCGTCGGACGGCGACCAGGCGCTCACCCTGCCCGGCAGCGACGCATGGGCAAGCGTCCAGACGATGCTGAGCACCGAGAACATCAAGGCGGCCCTGAGTTCGTTCACCCATGGGACGCTGAGCACCGAACTCGTCTATCCCCGGCGGTTGGCCGACAGGGTGGGCAGGATCGGCGTCGTCGCCCGGTTGAGCAACCCCGTCTTCGTCCGAGTCGCCGATGACGCCGGCGCGGAACGCTCCACCGCGGGCGGCTACCGGTTCGAGAGCGGCAAGAGCAAGAGCAGCGGACCGGCGGTCACCGCCGGGGTCGCGATCACCGGCGCGGCGAACGACGATCCCGCGAGTTCCGGCACCGGTGGGGTGACCGGGAAACCGTGGGCGAAGACGACCACCAAGGGCGAGGGTCTCGACATTTCCGCGAGCGTCGACCGCAACGTCACCACGGCGGCCGGTACGCCGAGGGTGCTGGCAAGGTTCGACATCGCCTTCACAGTGCTCGCCGAGGCGCGGCAGCAGACCGTCGTGGTACGTCCCGAAGCCCGCGGCGCGGCTCGTTTCGTAGACCTTCCCGGCGCCGCTTTCGTCTGGCTCACCGAGGACCAGGCCCGCCGCTACGGCCTGTTGCCCGCCGAACCGAGGGAGACCCGGAAGCGGCCCGAGCGGCTTGCCGCGCCCACGACGCTGCCGCCGTTTCGACCAGGGGCGCTGGGACTGGGCGCGATCGAGCGCCTGCCCGACCTGTCCGATCTGGTGCCGGAGTTGACCGCGCGGCTGTCCCGGCACGACGTGCCGTTGCTGCCCGGCAGGTTCCTGGACGACGCGATGAACAACTGGGCTCGGTTGACCGACCTGGTCTCGCCGGATGGTGTGCAGGCGTTGGTGGACAGTGCCCTCGACGGCGGCATCCCCTTGCAGGCGCATTTGCCGAAGCTGTTCACCGACCGCGGTTTCCAGGTGCTGCTGACCGCGCGCGTCGTTGGCGAACCGGCTTTCCGCGAGGTCGTCAACGACGGCCGGACCATCGAGCACAGCACCGCCCGCGCGATCCGGACCACCCGGACGGAGGGCACGGCCAAGTCGTGGTCGGCGGCACTGCGGCTCGGCGGCCAGGAGAAGTTCTCCGGCGGCGCGACGGCGACCTCGGTCGGCGGTGCCGTCACCGACGGCGTCGGCGTCACCAAGACGACCAGCGTCAACGAGGTCACCAGCAGGCAGGACACGCGGTTGCGGACGGGCACCGGGCCCGCCGCGCTGTTCGACGTCCCGATCCAGTTCACCCTCGAGGTGCGGCGTGACGGCAGGTTCGTCGCCGCCGGGAACACCGGCAAGAAGAACCTCGCCATCCGGCTGCTGGCCGACAACCTGACGCCGGGCGCGGGCGCCTTCGAGAAGTCCGGCCCGGCCAGGTTGTCACGGCGGGACGCCCTCCCCGGCGAGTTGCGGACCTGGCGCCGTGGCGGCGTGGCGAAGCTGCCGGAAACGGCGTCGGTGGAGTCCGTGCGCGCCGCCGCGCGGTTGCGTGAGGTCGTGCGGGACACGCTCACCCTCGCCGGGGCGGACAGCGGTATCACCGGCTACGGCACCGGCACGATCAACGCCCTCTGGTCCGCCCTGAGTCCTCAAGTGCTGCAGGCGTTCCTGCCGTCGATGACGAGTGAAAGCCTTCCCGTGCCCGCTCTCCGGGAAGCGGCCGTGCTACGGGGCAAACGGGCGGACGTCGAGGTGCACGCCCGCCTCACCACACCTCGCCTGGTCGCGTTGAGCGACGGCGTCAACCTGGAGAGCCCGGCGAACGCGACGACGGCGCGTTCGGCGGAACGCAAGACGGCCGAGGTCGGTGAAGTGACCGTCGGCGGGCCTTCGGTCGTGCCCGTCAAGGAGTCGGCCAACATCGGCGGCCTGTTCAGCGGCGCCGAGACACGCTGGGCCGACGAGCCGGCCGTCGCGACGACCGACGGCACGACCGTGTCCGCCGCCGCGAACCTGAAACCGGCGGGACGCACCGCGCTGGTCCGGTTCGACGTGGACTACCGGATCGTGGTCAAGGTCGGCGGCCGCACCGAGGTCGTAGACCTCGCGCTGCCCGCCTCGGCGGACGTGCGGATGCCGGTCGGCGATCTGACGGACGTCACCGGCCAGAAGGTTTCGCGTCTGCTGAAGGCACGACAGGGACGGGTCGCCCGGACGGCGAAGTCGTGGCGCGAGGCCGAGGTCGGCGCCCAGCGGCACCGCCTCCAGGCCCATGCGCTGATCCGGGAACTGGGTGTCGGCATCGACTGGCCCGCCACGGTCGCCGCGGCACGAGCCGAGCGGCCGGGCAGGCTCGAAGAGCGGCACCACAAGTACGCGCGCCGAACCGAACAAGCCTTGCGGGAGGCCGAAAACCTCGCCGAGGCGGCGCGGACCCGGCTCGAACTCGTGCGCTCCGCCACCGACGCGCTGCAAGCCGATCTGGAGGCCATGGCGGACGATGTCGACGATCTCGCCCGTGAAGCCGTCGAAGAGGCCGAGGTCCAGCGCGCCGCCGCGACCGACGAGGTGGCCAGGACCCAAGCGGTACTGCAGGCCGCGTGGCTGGACCTCACCGAGTCCAAACAGGACGCGTGGTGGCTGGCGAAAGGCGCGCTGGACGCCGAATTCACCCGGCTGGCGGCACAGCCGGGCTCGCCGGAAGACGAGGCGTGGCGCCACAGCCGGGCCACCGACGCACCCTGGTTCACCGTGGCGGAGCCGCTCGACCCGGCGAAGTGGGAGCCGCTGCGGGCGGAGACGCCGAGGCGGGCGGTGGCCACCGAGACCGCCGACGTGCTCACCACCCTGCGCACCGGGCCGGACAAGCGCTACGACGGCGTGATCCGGTACGGCGTCAGCAGATTCAAGGTCGGCGACCGCCATGTCACCGAATTCACCGTGCCGATCAACCTCGTGCCAGGCCCTGGCGTCACCGGCGAGCAGCTCACGGCCTTGCGCGAACGGGCACGGGCGGGTATCGAAACCCTGATCAACAAACGCCACGGCCTGCCGAACGGCGACCAGTTGCACGTCCGGGTCGAGTTCACCGAAGACAGGCTGACCGGCGAGAACGGCGAACCCGGGTACCGCGCGTACGACGTGGTCGCCCGCGACGACGAGCGCACGACACAGACCACCTGGCGACCGGACGCCACACCGGAAGAGCTGGCCCACGAACTGCTCCACTACCTCGGCGCGCCCGACGAGGAGCACGACCAGGATCGGGTGTTCCTGAGCAAGGAAGACGACGGCACGACGGGTGTCGTCACCGGCGACGGCGGCATCATGGGCGCCGACGTGGTCGAACCGGGACAGGCCCCGCGGTTGCTGCCCCGGCACGCCTGGCAGATCCAGCACGTCCTGGAAAGCCAGCTCGGATCGGGCCACCGGCTCACCGACCCCGGCCAGGACGACCTGCCGGGAGTCCCGCCGTCCTTGCTCACCGACGTCCAGCGGACCGCCATGACCAGGGAGCGGCGGGAGGTCTTCGCGGTCGGTGGTGACACGGTGTCGTCGAACCTGATCGAGGCGATCGCCAGGACGGTGGCTCCCGATTCGCCTTCGCGCCAGGCGGAACTGCGGGAACTGGGCGTTTCGCTGCCGCACGCGACCCCGGAGGAGGTCGCGCACGCGCTGGGCGTCCGGCTGCGGATGCTGACCGAGGGTGGGACGACCGTCCGCCTCGGCCCCTCCCGCGGTGAAACGGCGCGTGTGGTCCTCTCGTCCTCAGGCGACTTCCTGGCGACCCACCGCGTCCCGGAGGCCGCCGAGACGCGGCCGCCGACGAGGCGCGCTCCGGTGGACCACACGTTCGGCGAGTCCGACGGCGGTGGCCAGGCCGAGAACGCCGACCCCGGCATCGACGATTACACGTCCCGTTACGAGGCCGTCTTCGCCGGGTTGCCGAACCTGGTGAGCGCCGACGACGGCGCTCGGCTCGGAGAGCTGTCACGGATCGCTGAAGGCGGGCGGCTCGAAAACCACGTCGAGGCGGTGCTCCGCTCACGCGAGATCTCCACACTGCTGGGCCGCATCGATCAGGGACTGGGGACGCTGACCGAGCCGGACATCCGGGAGAGGGTGCGGTCGCTGGTCAACGACGCGCTGCTGGTGACGTCGCTGACGCCTGCCAGGGAACGGGACTCCCGGGACAATTCCCGTTTGGGCCTGGGGACCGTGCGCGATCGCCGGGTCGTGCGGCCGGTGTCGATCGACAGGCTGCGACAGCTGCTCGGCGACCTCGCCGTGAACCTGGAAGCGGGCCGGGATCCGTTCACCGCTCTCGGATCGACGGTGCAGGGGATCGACTACCGGCCCGACCAGGAACTGCCATCCCGGCTGGCCCGCCTCGGGCTGACGAACCTCACGCCGCCGGCGCGGGCCACCCTGCAGGACGACCGGCTTTTCCAGGCACTGCTGGAAAACCCCGCCGCGATGACCGAAGCGTTGTTCGCCGCGACCGGGCACGACGAGCAGCACTTCATGAACTCCTGCGAAGCGGCGGCCACGAACTCCGAAATCCGTGGCCTGGTCCCGACCATCGCGGGTCTGCTGCTGGCGGGCCGTGGCGTCGCCACTCACGTCGAACAGCAGCTGGAGGGGATGCGGGCGGACCAGCTGACCAAGCGGGATCGGCCCTTCGGCCGGACCATCGGCGCGCTGGCGCGCGAACGGGTCGCCAAGGCCGGGCTACGGTTCGACGGCATCGAGAAGCAGGCGATGCGGCTCGCGACGGCGGCCGCCACCGATCCCGCCGCCCTTGAGGAATGGGCCGAGCTCACCACCCAGTGGGGCCGCACCCTGCAGAAACTGGCCGCGGTGGTCCGGCTCGACCGGCGCGACGGTTCTTCCGTTCCCGTGCTGACGAAGAAGATCATTCCCGGGGCTTGGGAGCTGAGCGCTCCTCTGCTGCTCCCGCTCGCCGTGGACCGGCCGATGAGGCGCGCCACCGGACTGGACGACCTCCCGTACCGCGAGAGCGTCCACCGGCATCTGGCGCCCGCCCCTCGTGAGAACTACCGCGGCAGGCTGTGGACCGAGCCGGAGGTGCCGCTCTCACCGGGGCTCGAGCCCGATCCCGGCGTGTTCTGGCAGCGGATCCGCTCCGGTAACGGCGTCCGGGTCGGCACGGAATCCCACCAGATGTTCCTCAAGGCGGCCGAAGTCGGCGGCGAGCGGATGTTCGTGCTCGGCGATCCGAAGAAGTCGAACCACGATTACCTCTCGTTCGGCGAGTTCGCTCGCTGGGCCGAGCGCAACGACATCCTGGTCGGCCGGGACGTGCTGGTGGATCGCGCCGTCGTGGTGCCTTCGAGGCCGGATCCCGCGCCGGAACCGGACGAGGCACCCGCTCCCGAAACCGGTGAGCCCGAACCGCCCGGCGGACTCGCCGTCGACGTGCTGGCCGAGGCGGAGTCGCACGACGCCGGGATCTGGCTCACCGACCCCTCGGCCGACCCGACCGCGAGGGAAGCGCAACGGAACGCGGTTCTCGCACTTCGCGGGGATCCCCGGTTCTTCACCGTGGTCGCGCACGTCGGCCCCGGTGGCGTCCCCGAATTCCGCGGACGGCCGATCACCCCGGAAGTGATGGTCGAGGTACTGGCCCGGCTCGCCGAGGACGGCGTCTGGACCGATGGCAGGACCCTGCGGTTCGTCGCGTGCGGACTCGGTTCGCCGGACGTCCATGGCTACGTCTCCACCGTGCTGCACGGACTCGCCGACGAGAACCTCGAGACCGACGCCTACGCGGGTGACACCGCGGTCTGGTCGACGCCCGGCCGGGAAAACGGGGCCACGCCGGGCGAACTGGTGGTGGCGAGCCAGGTCGGTTTCCACCGCGACGGCCGCCCGGTGGTCACGGGCGATGGCCAGTGGCTGCACTTCCGGTTCGCCGAACGCGCCGAAATCGAGGTGACGGAGCACGGCGCGTACCTGGTCGCCGGCGACGAAGACCCGCCTGTCTTCCGGAAGGCGCCGGGTGGCTTCGACGTCGTGCCCACCACCGACGGCGACCTGATCGAGAAGACCATCCCGGGCTCCCTGCCGTTCGGGACCGAGACGGTCGACGGTAGCGGCGTCGGGACCGCGGAGACCGTGCGGGCGAACCTGGCCGAGTTCGCGGAAATGGTCGCCGCTCAGCCGGTTCCGCCGCCGGTGGAGGTGCGCGGGCCGGTGGGTGATTCGCGGCTCTCGACGATCGCCAGGACGCTGCGGTCCACGCTGACCCGCAGCGTCCGGCTGTCCGTGCTCACTTCCGCCTCGGAGCGTGACGTCGTCGTTTCCACGGTCGTCCCGCACGAGGGGACCGGGGAGGCTCCCAGAGAGTTCGAGATCTATTTCGAACAGGGGAGGAAAGATTTCCCCTCGGCCGGGCGGTCCACTTTGGACGCAGCGGCGGTGCTGGTGGCGTCGGCGGTCCGCGAGGGTGACCCCACCGTGAGTGTCGTCGGGTACGGCAACGGCAGTGTCACGGACAAGGACCAGGCAAGGAGGACGGGTCAGGCGCGCGCCGAAACGGTGGCGAAGGAGTTGAGTGCCGCGATCATCGCCAAGCTGCCGACCGACGGATCAGTGAAAGTCCCCATCGTCGACCCGACGTCTCAGGGAAGTGATCTCGGCAGCGAGCCGCGGAACGACCTCGCCGCCCGGCGAGCCCGCCGTCGCGCGGTGATCTCCGTCGAGCTCAACCCTGGTCGCCCTTTGCCCACTGCGGATGAGACGCCCGTCCTCAGGCCGTCGCCTGGGAGCCGGAACCAGTCCGAAACGTCGACGAGGTCGACGGTAACCGTCAACTCCGTCGTGGTCGACGACCTCTATCCGGGCAGGATACTGCCACGGGACATCGCTTCCCCGAGACAGCGGAAGGCACTGCGCATCCACGGTGCGGAACCGCTCTTCATCGGGAACGAGGCCCCGCACATCACCTTCCGCAAAGCTGTCGCCGCAGGCCTGTCGGACCGGGCACCGCTCGAGTACAAGCGCGTCACCCGCGAACTCGACGAGTTCGCGAAGAACCATCCCGGCGACACCGACCTTGCGAGACTCGCCGACGCCGCCGGGGTTCGCGTCCACGTTCTCCGCGCCAACGGGACTTGGCGGAGCTACGGTCCGAAGACCGGGCGTCCCGTGCACCTCTTGCTCGCGGACCTCGACGGCGAGGACAACTACCTCGGCCTGCGGGAGAACGTCCACATCGGACGGCCGCACGTGAGCTACCCAGGCTCCTCGGTGCTGGTGACCGGGGACGAGCGCAAGGTCGTGCACCGCGGCGAATTCGAAATCGAGACCGTCAAGGGAAAGCACTACGTCCGCCTCTACACCGCGGTACTGGCGCCCGCCAAGCGTGCGTCGGAGTACAAGGACGTGCACCAGGAGAAGAGCGGCAAGGTCGTGCCGTTCAGCGGTCAGGGCCGTGACGGCGCGAAAGAGGTCTTCTGGGTCGGCGGCGGACGGCCGCTGCGTGCGGTGCAATGGATCTCCAAGTACGAAAAGGACGTCAACCGCGTGCCCGACGTCCAGTCGGCCCTGCGGTCGTTCCTGGTGCCGCTCGGCACCTTCCTGGCCGCCACCCGCCAGGCCACCGTCGAGTCGAGGTCCGACGGCAACAAGCTCTCGATGAACGTCGACCAGAACGGTGACACCAACCAGTTCGGACTGCGCGGCCTCGACTTCACTCGCCTGCGGGAGCGCGCCCTCGACGGCTCGCTCATCACTTACACCCACGGCGCGAACGAGAGCCTGATGCCGGAGGCCGCCGGCCGCCAGGAGGACATCGCCGACCTCTACTCGCGGCTCGGTCTCAGCCCGGACTTCAAGTCCGAAAGGCTGGGGAAGGACGTCGACCCGTGGTTCACCTGGTCGGCGGGCGACCGCAAGTACTTCCGGAACGATCCGGCCGCCCTGCGCGGTTTGGCGAAGACACTCAGCAACCACTACCACACGTGGAAGGAGTCGCCGGAAGCGTTCTTCAGCCCGGCGGCCGACGCCATCCCGGGGGTCGAGGGCGACCCGGCCGCGGACAGCCCGTTCCGCCGTGCCGAGGAGATGAACGTCTTCCTCAACACCCGCGGCCCCGGAAAGGCGGCCGTCGATCAGCTGGCCGCGAAGATCGACGAGGCCATCGATACCGTCGTCAGGGCGCAAGCCCCCGATGGAGTGCCGGTGGGGCCGTCGGAGTTCAAGGACGTCGTCCTCAATCAGATCAAGGCCAGCCTGCAGGTTCCGCAGCAGGTCCTGAACGCGGCGACGGCCGCCGTCGCGGCGAACACCGTGCGATACCAGAACCTGGAGGCACTCCGGACGGCCCTGCTCACCCATCCGCGAATCTCGCTGGAGGCGGCGAAGATCGTGGCCCAGGCTGTGGAAGCCTCCCTCGAAACACATCTCGGGCCGGAGGCGATCGAGCAGGAGTTCACCCAGCAGGTCCTCGACGTCATCCGGGAGACGGTGCGCGCCCGGTTCGAGCAGTTGCGGTCCGACTGGGGCGGGGACCTGGACGCCCTGTCGCAGGCGAAGCGCGGCTACCTCAGTGGTGCCCGCGGCGAGGCGTTCACCAAGGCGGTCATCGACGAGCTCACCGGCACCCTCGCGGCGCAATTCGCCCAACCTGACCTGACGATCTCCCGGGCCGCCTTCGCCGCACAGCTCAAGGAACAGGCCGTGCCCAAGGCCATCCGCCCGGTCACCAAGAGCAAACTGGTCGATCTCGAAGCCAAAGACTTGAAGAAGGTTTTCGACGCCAGGCTGGGGGAGGTCGCCACCGCGCTGACGAAGGAGCTCAAAAGCAAGAACGTCGCCAAACTCGCCAGTGCGGAGTCCCGGACGGCCGTCGCGAACGCGGTGGGCCCGAGGGTGCGCGAGCTGGAACTGGCCGCGAAGTCGTTCGCCAAGGTGACCCGGCAAGAAGCGGACGAGTTCATGGACCTGCTGCCGCAGTTCGCGACCCAGGCGGAGATCGGCTCCCTCGTCGCCACCGACGAACGCCGGATCAAGGCCGACTTCGACACCCGTCAGACCCGGCTCGACGGGGACCACATCGAAGGCGAGCCGTTCTCGAACGACTATGGCCGCTGGCTGACGGAACACGTCCTCGGCTTCACCTGGAAGCACGAGCCACACGTGTTCGACGCGCATCAGCGGATCGGCCGGGAGCTGACCGAGACCATCCGCGCCGAACTGCGGGCACCCCATGACCGGTCCGCCAAGACGATCCTCGACGCACTCGTCACGAACGTGGACGAGGGAGTCACCGACCCGCGGGGCGGGCTGGCCCGCAAATTCGCCGAGACGGTCAAGCCGAACGGCGGTCCTCATCGCACCGGCACCGAGACGAAACCGAACACCTTCAGCGAGCACGCCCAGATGGTGATCAACCAGTACCTCAAGATCACGCAGGGACACGAGGACGCCGGCCGGTTCGTGAAACGGGACGCGATCGTCAAGGCGATCCTGTTCCACGACATGGAGAAAGTGAACTCCAAGAACCAGTACGGCGACGCGCAGGTCCAGCACGACAAGGAACCGGAACACCGCGGCGCCCTCGAACAGATGAGACGCTACGAAGGTCTCTGGTCGGACCGCCGGGAATTCGAGCTGGTCTGCAGGTTCGTCGACTCCGACCCGTTCGGCTACTACTTCCGCGAAATCGGTGTGGACACGAAAGGCAAGAAAAAGAAGGGCGCCGAAAAGGAAGGTACGGAAAAGAAGAGCGCGGACAAGAGAGTCATGGACAAACACGGCGTCTACGGCTTCGTGCGCGATCTCGCGCACTGGGTGAAGCGACCGGACGGTACGGCGCCGAATGCCCGCGACGTACGGAATCTCTTCCGCGAATTCCACCAGTACTACCAGGCGGATTTCTCTTCTTACAGTGCCCATGCGAGGTTCGTCCACGACGATGACGACGCGGTGTGGCCGGGCTACGACAAGCTCATCGGGATGGCGGAAGCGGAGAACGTCGGGCACGTGCTGGTGCCCGGCGAGCATCGGTTCGCCTATTCCTCGGCCGATCGAGAGAGTGGAAAGCTCCCGTACGAAAAGAAGTACCGGGACCTGGCCGCCCTGTTCGACGAGGCCGTCCTCGCCGAGGAGCAGGCGAGTGCCGAGCCGGTGACGGTCACCGTGCCGGACGAAGAGGACGCTCCGCGAGAGCCAGGTGCGGGCGGGTTCGACTCCGACGCCGTATTCGACGTGCTGGTGCCGTCGCCCGGAATCGGCACCTCCGGCCTCCGCGACATCACCAGCCCCGACGACGACGCGTGACCGAACCCGGAACTCGCGTGCTCAGAGGCGGAACTCGTGTGTTACGCCTCCAAGCACGCGAGACCCGTAGAACGTCAGGCGGTCCGGAACTGCCGGGCGGTTCTGCCGCCCCTCCTGCATGGTGCCCGGCGCCCCGGTCAGGTGTCCTGATGAGGTCGAGTTCGCGCCAACGGTAGGAGAAGCCGGTGCCCACAACGGAGGAGTTCACCCTGGCGAGGGTGTTCGACCTCGTCGATCCCGCGACCGGCCCTGGTTTCGCGCCCGGCCACCCGCGTGTCGACGACGAAGAGGAACGCCGGGCACTGGTCGCGTATCTGTCGGGCGGCACTCCGGTACTGGTCACGCCGACGCTGATGGACGACGTCGTCGACCCGGCCCGGAAGGCTGTCGTGCCGTCGAACTTCCTGACCGACGGCGAGTGGATCTGGACCGACACCGTGACCTACTACCTGGAGCACCACGGCCTGGCCCCCGAACCGGGGTTGCTGAGCCGGATCCGGGCGGGTGGGGGAGTGGTGGATCCGGTGACACCGGAAACCGTCCGGCGCGCGGCCGGGTTCGTGCTCGAGCCGCCGGGCCCCGAGCGTCGTCCGGTGTGGAGTCAGGGCTGACAGCCCGGAGCACCTTCCGGTCCTTCTGCCGGTGGTTACGCATGGTGGCGGAAGACCTGATCACGTGTACTGGAACACGAGTCGCAGAACCGCTCGACCAGAGGAGTTGACGTGTCGCTACGAATCCAAGGCTTCACCGGTCGTCCCGCCAGCACGGCCGAGGACATGGTGGCCGTCTATGTGTCCCGCGAAGAGATCCGCGGGATGGACGCGAGTGAACTCGGCGTCCGGATCGCCGCCGCCGCGGAGCGGCCGGAGCGGACCACCATCGCCGAATTCGAACCCGCGCCCCGCTACACGATCCAGGACGTCCTGCTCGGGAACATCACCTGGGAGGAACTGACCCGTTCGTCGGCCTGACCGGTCACGACGCGTTGGGATGCCCGGCGAGCCGCACGCGCAGTTTGGCGGCTTCGGCGCGATCCAATCTGTCGCAGATGGACAGTGCGCGCTCCCGCGTGTCGCGTGCGGACGCCGGGTCGCCCAGTTCCTCGGCCAGGGCCGTCAAATCGCAAAGAGTGTCCACTTGGGACTGTGGCTGGCCGAAGCGCTCGAACAGCGCAAGGGCCTCGGTCAGCCTGTCGCGGGCCGTCACGCGCTCTCCCTGCCGGTGCAGCAGCCTGCCGCTGGCCTGGAGCGCGCGGGCCTGGCCCATGAGCGCGCCGTGGCGCCGGAACAGCTCGAGCGCTTCTTCGCACTGTCCGAGCGCGGTACCGAAAGCGTTGAGCGCGGCCAGGTTCTTCGCCGAACGCAACAACAGATACGAATAGTTGGTGTCGTCGACGGGCGTGTGCGGGCCCACTTGGATTTGCCTGAAGTAGCGGACACAGAGGTCGAACTCCGTGGCGGCTTCGTCGAAATCCCCGTTCGTGTGCCGGTAGGTGGCCCGCATCGCCCGCGCCACGTGGAGGCCGAGAGGATAGTCGGCCTCGGTGAACAACGTCACCGCTTCGTCGAACGGTCCTCGGGAAGCCGGCGTGCTGCCGCCATGGAGTCGCGCGCTCGCCAGATAGACCCGCGCCCAGCCCTGTTCCCGCAGATCGCCCGCGTCCACCGCGGCTTCCCACGCCTGCTGGGCCATCCGGACGGCGTCGTCCGGGTGACCCATGAGGGTGGACAGCACCCAGGCCAAGAAGTTGCGCTGCACCGCTTCGTCGCGCTTACTGCCGATCGCGAGTGCCGATTTCAGGGCGAGCTCGAACACCTCCTGCCAGGTGCTCGCGGTGCCGCCGATCTCCGAGTACCAGTGCATGGCCTCGGCCAGTTCGAGGACCTGCCGGTGTTCGCCGCGTGCGGCGGCACTTCTCAAGGCGGCGGACCAGTTCTTCGTCTCCACCTCGAGCCAGCGGCCCGCGCCGGTGTGGTCGCCGAACGACGAGGTCGTCACCGCGGGCGTGGTCACCTGGTCGGACGGCTGGAAGTACCGGCCCGCGGCCGTCGCCGTTCGCACCAGCCAGCGGTTGAGCCGGTTCTCGGCCTCCTGCACGGCTTCGGAGGTCTCCTCCCGGGTGAGTCGTTCCGTCGCGAACACCCTGAGGAGGTCGTGGAACTGGTACCGGCCGTCGTGGAACGACGTCTGCAGCAGACTGGCGTCGGCCAGTTCCTCCAGGAAGATCGCCGCCTCGTCCTCGTCCGGCGAGTCGACGAGTTCCTTCGCCGCCCCCACCGAGAAGTCGGCGGCCGGGACGAGCGAAACCCGGCGGAAGACCTTGGCCGCGGTCGGGGTGAGCTGGCGGTAGGACAGTTCGAACACGCTGCGGACGTCGAGATCGCCCGCGGTGAGCGTCGTCAGTCGCCTGCCTTCGTCCCGGAGCTGGTCGACGAGCCGGGAAAGCGGCCACACCGGACGGCTCGCCAGCCGGTTGCCCGCGATACGGAGCGCGAGCGGCAGGCGTCCGCACAGTTCGACCAGCTCGATCGCCGCGGCGCTCTCCCGCGCCACCCGAGCCTGTCCGACGATGCTGGTCAGGAGTGCGACGGCGTCGTCCCGCCCCAGGACGGTGAGCGGGATCCTGCTGGTCCCTTCGAGGCCGACCAGCATCTGACGGCTGGTGATCAGCGTCAGACAACGCCGCCCGCCGACCAGCAGCGGACGGACCTGCGCTTCGTCGGCGGCGTCGTCGAGGACGATCAGGGTGGCGCGCTCCTTCAGCAACGCCCGGCACAGGCTCATCCGGTGGTCGAGTTCGGCCGGGATCTGGACCGCGTCGACACCCAGTGACCGCAGCGCGAGGTGCAGCACGTCCGCCGGTTCGCTCGGCTCGGACGACATCCCGCGCAGCTTCAGGAAAAGCTGGCCGTCGGGGAAGTGCCCGGCGAGTTCGTTGGCCGTCCTCACCGCGAGGCTCGTCTTGCCGGTGCCGGGCGGCCCGCTCAGCACCGCCACGTGCCCGGAGCGCCGGCGGCCGCCGTCCAGTTCGCCGGCGAGAGCGCGCAGCGCGCCGAGATCGGGTTCGCGCCCGGTCAGATCGTCGAGGTCGGCGGGCAGCACGCCGACCGCGGGAGGACCGTAGAGCTGGGCCGGTGCGGTGGCGGGTGTCGTCACCGCCGCCCGTGACCGGCCCCGTTTCGCGACCTTCTGCAGCTGAGTCAGCTCGTCGTCGGTCAGGGCCAACGGGGCGGCGAGTGCCTCTATCGTGCGACGTTGGGGGCTTTTGGCGACGCCGCGCTCCATGTCGCTGATCGCGCGGACGCTGACGCCCGAGCCTTCCGCGAGTTCTTCCTGGGTGAGGCCGGCACGAACGCGGTAGTGATGCAGAAGCGCCTTGAAGGTGGCTGAACCGTCGCTCAAGGCCGCGTTCGTCATGCCGGAATTATCCACGCGGACGGGGCCCGCTCAAGGCTGGCCCGGCGTGATCCAGAACGCCGAACCGGTGCGTTAACCCGTCTGGACGATCAAGTTTCGGCGAGGTGAAATGCGGCTGAAGGGGACTTTCCCCGCGTCTGACGCGGTGAAGGGCGCTTTCCCCGCATGGCATGCGGGAAAAGTCCCCTTCAGCCCTGCCGGGCGGACCACCGGAGTTACGAGCGGGTGGTCCCGTCCACCGCGCTGACCGGCGCGCCGCCGTTCGTCACCGCCAGTACCGTGTCGCCGCAGCGGACCAGGTCACCGGTGGCGAGCGGGACCGGCCCGGTGATCCGCTCGCCGTTGTGGAAAGTTCCGTTGCGGGAACCGAGATCCGTCAGAACGGGATCGCCCGCCTCGATGGTGATTCCGGCGTGCTCGCGGGACACGGCGCCGTCGTGGCGCAGTGCCACGTCGGCACTCGCGTCGCGGCCGATGACCAGGCGCCCCAGCGTGGGCAGTTCACGCAGGCGGGCCCGGCCGGCGCCGTCGACCCAGGTCAGCGCCGGTTGCCCGGATCCGGCGGCACCGGGCGCGGCGACTCGCAGCAGTGTCGCCGTTCCGGCGTGGGCGAGGACAGCGCGTTCCAGTTCCCGCAACGCCGGACCCGGATCGACGCCCGCTTCCTCGGCCAGCACCCGCCGCGCCTGCCGGAAGCGGTCCAGCGCCTCGGCTTGGCGTCCGTCCTGGTAGAGCGCGACCATCAGCTGACCCCAGAACCGTTCCCGCAGCGGATGATCCGCGACCAGTTCCTCGAGTTCCCGCACCAGTCCGGGCACGTCCCCCGCGCGCAGGTCCGCGGCGATCCGCGCCTCCAGTGCCTCCCAGCGCATTTCCGCGTAGAGAGTGCGCGCGGGGTCGAGAGCGGTGTGGTCGGGCAAGTCGGCGCAGAACGGGCCCCGCCACAGTTCGAGCGCCTGCCGGTAGCCGGCCGCGGCGCCCCCGGTGTCACGGGCCCGTTCGGCGGCCCTCGCCCGGCCGATCCGGTCTTCCGCCTCGCGCAGGTCGGCGCGGACGCCGAGAAGCTGATAGCCCGCTGGTCCGTGCCGCAGGGATTCTCCGTGCGTACCAAGGGTTTGCCGCAGATTGTGCACGTGGACCTGTACGGTGGAGCGAGACGCGGGCTTACCGGTGTCGGAGTAGATCGCCTCCGCCAGTTTGGCCGCGCTGACCGGCGCTCCACCGGAGGCGGCCAGCACGGCGAGCACCGCGCGGGGCCGCAGCCCGCCAGGGGTGGCGGGCACGCCGTCGACGGCCAGCTCCACCGTTCCCAGCAACCGCACCTCCACTGTCACGGGCACGATCATCACACGGCCTGGGCCGTGTTTCGCAAACTGGGGTTGGCAGGTTGGGCGAGGGCACGCGCGTGCGTTTTTCCGGCCGGAGGTCTCGGTTTGCGGAGGCGGGCCGTTGAGACGGCTGGATGAGGGGTCAGCCGAAAGCGCGCTTCGAAAGACACGGCCTAAAGCGATCTTGAAGCGAGATGGGTTTAACTGACCGCCATGACCACATTGACCGCACTCGAGAACGTGGTGGACCGGCACGGGCGCGACGCGCTGTCCGACTCGATCGTGCTCACCGGCGCGCTGCGCAGTCTTCCCGACCCGCCACCGGACGCCGAGATCAGCGCGCTCGCCGCGGCGGCGGGCGCGGGCGCGGCCGAGCGGATGCGCGCGGTACTCGAATCCGGAGGTGGCCCGGCCGAAGCGCTCCGGGTCGCGACAGCGGCTTGCGGCGCGGCCCCCGGGGCGGAATGGGCTTGCGGACAACTCGGCGCGGCCCTCGGCTATCTTCCAAGGGACACCGGCGCCGACGAGCCGACCACCGCGTTGACCACCGTCCTGGCCGGGGAAAAGCCGAAGCGCGGCAAGCGGATCGCCGTGATCGCCGGTGTCGTCGTCATGGTGGTCGCCCTCGTCGCGGCGGGCGTGACGCTCGCGCTCAGCGGTGGCGACGAGCCGAGCGCCGCCGACAAGCCGCCGGTCGCGCCGCCGTCTTCGTCCGTGCCTTCGTCGGGGCCGCTGGGGTCGGCGCCCCAGTCGGAACCCTCTCCGTCACCAGTTCCCGAGGAAGCGGCCGCGGCCTTCGAGGATCCGGAGTTGCTCGCTGCGGCGAAGCCGTACCTCGATCGTCCCGACGTCCGTTGCAAGCGGGCCGAATCCATCGTGAGTGTCCGGGAAACCGTCAACTGCGACCTGGGTTCCGGCATCATCGCCAGCTTCCGCGTGCTGTTCTTCCCCAAGCAGCTCACCTCGCTGCGCAAGGTGCTGCAGACCGACAACGACGGCGCGCGGCCCGGCTCGATCCGGACGCTGCGCTGGGAGTACGTGCCGGGACAGCCGGGAATCCGCGCGGGTATCCCGGTCGGCACCCCGCGCGAAGGGCACGGCACCCGGATCCGGTTCCTGGAGCCGGAAAACGGCTACGCCCGGCTCTATTTCGACGAAGACTCCACCGGGGTCGCCGTCTACATGCAGGCGGGCACCGACGATCAGCAGGTGCTCCGCAAGTTCTGGGCGGATCCGGACGCGTGATGGACGACCACGACCCCCGCCTCGCCGAAGTCGCGCGCCGCTTCGGGCGGCACGCGCTCACCGATCCCGTGGCGCTCCGGTCCGCGCTGGAACAGTCCGGAAACGCCTTCAGCCCGGCGGAAATCGACGCGCTCGTGGTCTCACTGCGAGGTCCGGGAACGCTGGAAGCGTCGTTGCCGCACGATCCCGACCCGACCGGGCCGCCGCTGAACCCGACACTCGCGGAGAACCGGCTCACCTGGGGCGGCCCTCAGAACCGCTCGACACGGCAGCTTCCTTCTCGCGGACGCAAGAAGTGGTGGTTCTTCGGCGCCGCCGTCCTGCTGGTGGCCGCGATCGCGACCGGAGCGGTGATCTTCGTCCAGGGCAAGGAAGAACCCGCGGCACCGCCGCCGGACCGGTACGCGCTCGACCAGGTCGCCGGCCGTTACCGCGCACTCGGCGCCCGTCTGCTCGACGGCGCGGTCCGGTGCGCGCAGCAGGCCGCGAAACCCGGCGAGACGGAACGAGTCGGCTGCGATGCCGGGCTGTACGCGCTCACGCTGGTCACCTACGACGTGCCGGGCAGGCTCACCGAGTCGCGGAAACTCGCCGACACCGCCGGTGCGGTGCGTTCGGCGAACAGCGCCGGCCCGGGCGCGGCGTTCGCGATGCGGGAACTGGCCTCCGGCGAATCGTCGATCTACTGGGACGTCGACAGCCCCCGCGCGGTCAGCGCGACACTGACCGCGGCCAAGACCGGGCTCCCGGCCTTGGCCGAGTTCTACGACGCGCGGAAGTTCGGGGTGTTGAAACGTCCGGAGGTGCCGGGGGCCGCGTTCTCCTCCGGCACACTCTGGGAACTCGCGCAGGCGCACGTTCTCAACGAGCGGTCGGCGGACTGCAGGGCGGTGCCCGCCACCACCGGCACGGCCGAGACGGTCAAATGCCCGCTGGCCGACGGCGCGATGCTGGTGTTCAGCACCGCGTCCGACCACGAGGCCCTGATCAAGCTGCGCACGGAGAATTCCTCCAACGGCGGTGTGGTGCCCGGCACCGTCGAGGTGAGCACCTGGAACCGTCACGGCGGTCCGGTCGTCGGCCAGTTCATCCGGTTCGTCACGGCGGACGACCGCAGCCCCACCCTCTATTTCGACGACGACGCGAAGCTGGTCTACGGCTACTACTTCGGCGCACCTGGTTCTGCTCCGGAGGCGCTGCTGGAGCGCTGGCAGCGTGGCTCGCGGTGAATCAGCCCTCGCGGTTAATGAGGCAAGCGGAGTGCCGCGAAGAAGTCCTCGACGGCGCGGAGATCGGCGGGGTAGGGCGTGCCGACCTTGCCGTCGAGCACCGAGACGGTCGCGTGTTCGTCGTCGGTCCAGGCGTACCGGGTGGTCGTGCCGAGCACCGTGCACACGAGCGTGCCCTGGTGCCCGTCGCGTGACCAGGACTGCTTGGCAGGCAGGTCGCCGGGGCATTTGCCCGCGGTGAGCCCGGCCGGATCCGTTCCCGCGCCGGTGCGCAGGTAGGCGGTGGCCGCGTCGGCGTCGTCGAGCGCGGAGATCCGGAGCTCGCCGGTCTCGCCGCCGGTCTGGCAGACGACCTGCGCGCGGACGCCCTCGCCAGCCGCCGTCACCGGCGCGCAGGTGAGCCCGGTGGGCGTGCTGCGGCCGACGCGGTCGGCGGCGGGCGGTCCCGTCGACGTCAGGAAGACCGCCGCCAGGACGATCGCGACGATCAGCGCGGCTCCGGCCACGAGGCCCGCCACCAAACCGGTCCGGCGGCGGCGAGGCGGCTCGACGGCGACCGCGGCGAGTGGCGCGTCGGCGCGGATGGCCCGGATGCGGTCGCGTACTTCGCGCACCGTCGGACGGTCACGAGGATCCTTGGCCAGCAACGATTTCAGCAGGCCGTTGACCGTCGCGGTACGCGGATCGTCGACCGTGAGCTGCGGGATCGGTGCCCGGTCGTGCGCGACGATCACCTCGGGCTGGCTGCCGCGATAGGGCAGCTCACCGGTCAGGGTCACCCACAGCAGACAACCCACCGCGTAGACGTCCGAAGCGGCGGTGGCGGGTTCGCCGCGAAGACGTTCGGGAGCCATGTAGCCGACGGTGCCGATCACCCCGCTGGTCTCCGCGCCTTGGTCGATCTCGGCGGAACGCGCGATGCCGAAGTCGCACAGGTAGGCGAAGTCCTCGTCGTGGTGCTCGGCACGGGGCCGCAGCAGGACGTTGCCGGATTTGACGTCACGGTGCACGACGCCGATGGCGTGCGCGTCGCCGAGCGCGGAGACCACCTGATCCACCACCGACAAAGCCCGGTCCGGGCTCATCGGCCCGGCTTCGAGCACCTTGGCCAGGTCGGGCCCGTCGACCAGCTGCATCGCCAGGTACAGGCAGCCGTCCACCTCACCGTGGTCGTGGATCGCGACGACATGCGGCGAATCGAGCCGGGCCAGCGCCGCCGCCTCGCGGCCGAAGCGCTCGCGGTAAACCGGGTCTTCGGCGTAATGGGGCGGCAGGACCTTCAACGCCACCGGCCGTCGCATGCGGTGCTGCCACGCGCGATAGACCACGCCCATACCGCCGCGGCCGATGATCCCGTCGATCCGGAATCCGCCGAAGTCCTCGCCGACCCGCGGCGTCATACGGTTCCCCCAGTCACGCGGGCCACTCTAACCCGCGGTGAGGTGCCGATCGTGAACCCGGCGCCAGACGAGCAGGGAAAGGACCGCACCGCAGAGGCAGAGGACCATGTCCCACTGCGTGTCCCAGACATCTCCTTGCGTGGCGAGGAAATCGTCCGCGCCGACCCGGCGGCCAGCGCGCTGAACCATTCCACGAACTCGACACAGGCGGCGATCGCCAGGCAGACGCATACGGTCAGGAACGTGACCCAGCCACCGGGCCGCAACGGGGTCCGGCGCAGCAACACCTCGCGCACGGCGATCGGGGGCCCGGCCAGTCCTGTACCCATTCCCCGGCAGGCGCTTCCGTGTAGGTGTACTGACCGCCGTCAGGGGAAACCGTTTGCGCAGCGCCACCACCAGCGGCAGCCCGATCAGCACCCAGACGACTTCCCCTGCAGCGACGTGAACGGCTCCGCCGGTATCTGATGTCCCCAATGCGACATGGGGGACAATGACCGCGAGGCAGCGGGGCGGCGCAGCGGGTAATCCGTCACTCGCCTCGGCCAGGGGGGACGAGCCGTCGCACCGCACCGTCGAATCCGGTGCTGTACAGGCTTTCCGGGTCCCAGCCCGGTCCGGCGCCGAACCGCACGGACGAGCCAAGGTGGACGCCCGTCGCGATCGCGCAGGTCGCGCCGGAGTCCGGGTCGACGCGGTACACGATGCCGTGTTCGCCCGCCGTGTAGAGCCGCCCGTCGGGGCCGATGGTCAGGTCGTCGATGATGTTCAGTGGCCACGGTGCCTGAAGCCGGATCTTCTTCGCGGGCGCGGAGGGGTTCGCGAGGTTGATCGCGGCGATCTGGAAGTCCGGGCCGCCGGTGTTCGCCACGTACAGGGTGCGGCCGTCGTTGCCGACGACCATGCCGTTGGGGCCGAGCAGGTCGGGCCCGTACCGTTCCGGGGCCGACGGATTCTCCTCGCGTACCAGCCAGAGTCCACGCTTCGGCCCGATCAGGGTGCTGATCACCGCGTCGCCGTTGGGCAGCACCGTGCCGCCGTCGGGCATCGTGAGACCGGTGGCCCACGTCCGCCGTTGCCCGGTGTCGAAGTCGTAGATGTCGATGGTGCCGGTCTTCAGGCCGAGGACGCCGTCGAGCGTCTCGTGCCCGGTGTTGACGTACAACTCATTGCCGCGCACCGAAAGCGCGCCGGGGCCGGATACCGGCAGCAGGGTGTCCACCGCGCCGTCCGGGGTCACGCGCTCGATGGACCCGTTGTCCGCGAACAGGGTTTTGGAGACCAGCAGGCCGCCTCGCCCGTCGAAGGCGAGGTTCTCCAGCGGGAGACCGAGTCCGGTCGCGACGGTGCGCACCTGCCACGGTCCGCAGGCCGACGCGGCCGCGGCCGGGGCGCTCGGTGCGGTGAAGGCCGCCGCCATCACGATCGTCGCGGCGACGACGCCGCGGATACGCCCGGTCATGAGCCTCCACATCCACCGAACTAGTACATATGTATCAATCAGCTTGAGACGGGAGTATGATCAGACGGCGGGAACGTGTCAATCGACGAGCGGGACGCTGGTCCGCCGTCGCAGGTCGTCGGCGTCCATGGCGAAGGCGAGGAAGAGCCCTTGCAGTGCGCGCTTCGTGAGCTCGGCGTCTTCTTCGGTCGGCTGCGGGTTGGCCAGCCGGTGCAGCGCCAGGCCGTCCAGCAGGGCCATGAAGGCCTTGGCCGCGCGCCGGGAATCGGCGATGCCGAGGGAGGTGAGCAGGGGAGCGGCGGACGCTTCGAAGGTGCCCATCGCCTCGTCGACCACGTCGCGCATGGCCGGGTTCCTGGCGGCTTCCATGTACAGCTCGTACTGGGCGACGGTCACGCCGAACTTGCCCGCCACCAGGGCCTGGGTGAGCCGTTCGCCGACCTCCAGCACGGATTCCGCGTCGCGCACGATGTCGGCGAGCAACTCGCGCACGACCTCGATCCGCTCGTGGATGTGGAACCGCAGGGCCTCCGCGATGAGTTCCTCGCTGGTCGCGAAGTAGTACCCCGCCGCGGCCTGCGGCAGCCCGGCGCTGGCGGAGACCGCGCGGTGGGTCACCGCCTTGACGCCGCCGTCGCAGATCAGCCACATCGCGGCCCGGAGCAGCAGTTCGCGGCGCTCTCGGCTCCGCGCCTGCTGTTTGCCGCGACTACCGGTCATTGACTTCCCCTTCGGTCGAACCGATACTAACGTCTCACTCTTAATTGATACGTTTGTATTAATCTTGGGAGGACGGATGAGCGTCGGCGCGGCCGAACTGCGGGAGATCCCCAGCCTGTGCCACGTTTTCCAGCGCACGATCGCGGAGTTCGGCGACGTGGTCGCGCTGCGGACGCCGGACGACGCGGTGTCGCTCACCTGGCGGCAGTTCGGCGAACGAGTGCGGCGGCTGGCGGCGGGGCTGCACGCGCTCGGCGTCCGGCGCGGGGACACCGTGGCGCTCATGCTGACCAACCGGCCAGAGTTCCACCTGGTCGACGTCGCGGCGTTCCACCTTGGCGCCATCCCGTTCTCGATCTACAACACCAGTTCCGCCGAGCAGATCGAGTACCTGTTCGCGAACGCCGGCAACCGGATCGTGGTCTGCGAGGAGCGGTTTCTCCCGCGGGTGCGGAAAGTGGACCGCGTCGTCTGTGTGGACGGCGCCCCCGAGGGCGTGATTTCCCTCGCGGAACTGGAAAACACCGAACCGCCGGAATTCGATTTCGACGCCACGTGGCGCGCCGTCGGCCCTGACGACGTCCTGACACTGATCTACACCTCCGGCACCACGGGACCGCCGAAGGGCGTCGAACTCACGCATCGCAACCTCGCCTACAGCATGGGTGCGGCGCTGGAGTCGCCGGATATCGCCGGCGCGGTCGACAACGGACGCGTGCTCTCGTTCCTGCCGGACGCGCATCTCGCCAACCGGTACTTCGCGCACTACTTCCCGATCGCCTCCGGGGCGACGGTCACCTGCGTGGCGGATCCCAAGGCCGTGGTGGCCACCCTGCCCGCCGTCCGGCCGACGGTGTTCCTCGGCGTGCCCATGCTCTGGTACAAGATCAAGGCAGGGGTCGAACAGGCGCTCGCGGCGCAAACCGGGGTCCGGCGGTCGATCGCCGGATGGGCGCTCGGCATCGGACTGTCCACGGTGCACTGTGAACGCCCTTCCCGCTGGTCGCGGCTGCGGCACCGGCTGGCCCGGCGGCTCGTCCTCGACCGGGTGCTCGCCAGGATGGGGCTGGACGCCTGCGTGCTCCCGATCAGCGGCGCCGCCCCGATCGCGGTGGACACACTGGACTTCCTGATGGCCGTCGGCCTGCCGATCTGCGAGGGCTGGGCGATGTCGGAGACCTCGGTCCACGGCACGATCAACCCGCGGCACGCGATCCGGCCGGGCACGGTCGGCAAGGCCCAGTACGGCGTCGAACTACGGCTCGCCGACGACGGCGAGTTGCTGATGCGCGGCCCCGCCGTGATGCGTGGCTACCGGAACGACCCCGAACGGACGGCCGAGGCGATCGACGGCGACGGCTGGCTGCACACCGGCGACGTCGCCACCATCGACCCGGACGGTTACGTGTCCATTGTGGATCGCAAGAAGGAACTGATCATCAACGCGGCAGGCAAGAACATGTCGCCGTCCGCCATCGAGAACACGCTCAAGTCGGCGGGTGCGCTGATCGGTTCGGCCGTCGTGATCGGCGACCGTCGGCCCTGCGTGGTCGCGCTGATCACCCTCGATCCGGACGCGGCGGCGGCCTTCGCCGAGCGTCACGGGCTCCCGGCCGATCCCGCCTCCCTTGCCGGGAACGCGGTCATCCGCCAGGAGGTCGCCGCCGTGGTCGAACGGGCCAACATCAGACTGTCCCGCGTCGAACAGGTCAAGGACTTCACCGTGCTGCCGGTCCACTGGGAACCGGGCGGCGCCGAGCTGACGCCGACCATGAAACTCAAGCGTGCCTCGATCGCGGAGACCTACGCCACCGAGATCGACGCGCTGTACGGAGGCCCCGCGCGGTAGGCGTGTCGACCGCGCGCCGGAACCACGGCCCGGCGGGCAGACCGTCGACCTGCGCGGCGCCGGCCGTTCCAGGCCCATGCGTTCGACGACGGTGCGCCGTCGAGCTACCCCATTCCGGGCAGCGCTGAGGTCAGTTCAGCTTGCGGGTGTCGGCGGGCAGGCCGCCGCCCGCGTAGACGTCCTCGGCGAGCTTGGCCAGCGCGGTGAGGGCGACGTTCTGGCTCCACGGCCCGTAGGACACGCGGGAGACGCCGAGGTCCCGCGCGGTGGCCAGCGGGATCGAACCGGGGATGCCGATCAGGTTGACCTTGCGCTCACCCAGCGCCTCGACCAGCCTGCCGACCTGGGTTTCGTCGAGCTTGCCGGGCACGAAGAAGTTCGACGCGCCCGCGTCCAGGTACGCGCGGCCCCGGGCGATCGCCTCGGTCAGCGCCTCCTCGGGGTCGCCCCCCTTGAGGAAGGCGTCCGTGCGGGCGTTGACCACGAAGTCGACACCCGCGGACTGAGCGGCGGCGACGGCGGCCTCGACGGCCTTCACCGACTCGTCCAGCGGCTTCATCTGGTCTTCGAGGTTGCAGCCGACCGCGCCGGCCTCGATCGCGCGGGCGACCGTGCCACCCGGGTCGCCGTAGCCCGCCTCCAGGTCAGCGGTGACCGGCAGGTCGCCAGCCGTCCGGACGATGAGGGCGACCTCGGCGACCATCAGGTCGCGGGGGATCTTCTCGCCGTCGGGATAGCCGCGGGAGGCGGCGATACCGTGACTCGGGGTGGCGAGCGCCTGTGTACCGGCGGTCTCGGCGACGACCTTCGCGGTGATCGCGTCCCAGACGTTGACGACGAGCAGCAACTCGGGGTCGGCGTGCAGTTCCTGCAGCCTGGTGGCCTTCTCAGCGGTGGAAACCATGTCCCCAATCTAGAGGCCGTGACCGGTGCGGGCTGTGCCGGTAGGCAGGCGAAGACCACTCCACCCTGACCCGAATCGCCACTCACGACCCACCGACCCGCATAACCACTGTCCCCAATGCCGCATTGGAGACGCTCAGTGTCCCCGATGCCGCATTGGGGACATCGGCCCGGCGGTGCCGCTGGGGACATACGCCGTCCGGCTCTGGGCTGCCCCGGCCAGCTGAATCGTCACTCGTAGCCAACCGCTGCCCGAGCTGTCCTGAAGGCCGCACGGGTGACCCCGCGAGCACTCACGAAGCCGCGGTAAGCGCTCCGAGCCCGCGTCCGCCAGTCGGCCTGGTTCGGCGTCCCGCCCGCCCAGCGCCGTCCGATCCGGTTCAGCGGGTCGCGATCGGACACCCAGAGCGAGTCGGCCTGCCGCCGCGCGAAGTCCTGGTACACGGCCGAATTCGTCGTACTCGCCAGCTCGGCGAGGAAGCGCATGAAGATGCCCTTGAACTGCTTTTGGTTGTCGTCACTGGAGTTCTGCCGGTATCGCGGGATTCGGTGAGTGCACCACTTCTGGTCAGGACCGGGCCGGTCACCGCCGCGTCGGCCAGTCGCCGTCCGCCTAATTCGTGCCGTCGCAGACCTTCGGGTGAATCCATTCCGTACAAGTGACCCAGGCGGCGTCTCCGCACGCGCGGATCAAGCCGCGCCGGTGCTTGCCGGGATCGGTCCAGGTGCCGGGAATGCTCGCCTTGCCCAGCAGGCCTTCCCAAGTCATGTCGCCGTCCCATGACCGGTCGAGTCAGATCGAGTCGCCTGCCACCGGTTTCGCCGCCGGTACGGGAATCGCTGTCAGGCTCAGGGAAAGGACGAGATGGCTCAGCGAGAACAGCATTTTCCGCACTCGGGATGTCTTTCGTGGTCCGGGTTTCATCACCGGCCGGTCAACGGGAACCACCGGTCAGGTCTCGGGGCGGGATTCTTGTTACGCCCTGAGCCCAGGCCGCGATGTCTACGGAAGTCACTTTCGAGTGGAGGTCCCGTGGAGCTGACGATCAACGCCGCCGGCGACGAACAAGGGCTGAAAGAGTTCTACGACTGGCTTCGTGAGGACGCCGACGTGCTCCGCTCCGCGACGATCAGCTCGGCGGGGTCGGTGGATTCGGATCATATAGGGGCCTTCGAGGTCATCCGCATGTCCATCGGCTCGCTGACCGGGCTGGCCAATCTCGGCATCGCGTGGGGCAATTTTCTCCACTACCGCAAGGAAACACCCCCGTTCACCATCGCGATCGAAGGTGAGCCGACGGCCGAGCAACACGCCATGCTCCGGAACCTGGACCTTCCGCTGGCCGGTCCGGAGGACGTCGAGTGACCGATCGGAAGTTCCGGCGCCGTAACGCATTCCCTGGTGATCGCGACTCCTACGGCGAAGGAGATTAGGTGCCGGTGAAGCGTTTCGCGGTGGCAGTGGTGGCGCTGGTCTTCGCGGCGACCGGCGGAAACCGGTCTCGCCGACGAACGGGGCGACCGTGGACACCGCGCGACATCTCGAGGTCAGCGTCCCGGAGGGAGCGGTGAATCACCCGGCGATGTTGTCGGTGGTGTCCACCGCTGTCCCGCCGCCCGAGCGGCCGGGCTTCGTTCTGGCGTCCCCGCCGGTGGTCCACCGGGCGCGCTACCCGTCGTGCTGCACCACGACGCCGAAACAGGTTGATATCCGGTCGAAGTCGGTGATCCGGGGAAGCCGGTGACGGCGGAACGGGCCAGCCTGTCGCCGTTCGCGCTGGGCTGGATCACCGACGCGGTCGGCTGGATCACCGATCATCTGGTGGGCCACGGTGATCCGCCGACCTGCCTGGCTGGGGCACCGCCGTGGGCGCGGATGGCCGCCTCGAAGGTCGACCTGGTGACGTCTATGCCGGCGGCTGGCGACAAGGCCCGGCCCTCCCGTACGGGCACGGCTTCCGGCTCTCCTCGTCCTCCAACGAGCAGTTCTGACACGGTGCGTCACGCGCCATTTCCCAGCCACCGCAGCGTCTCCAGCGCGACGGCCACGTTCACCGCGTTCTCCGCCAACGGCCGGGGGAGCAGTTCGTCGGCGCGCGCCAGCCGCCGGACGACGGTGTTCCGGTGGGTGTAGAGCCGTTCCGCGGTGCGCGTGGTGTTGCCCAGTTCGCGCACGTAAGCCCGGACGGTCTCCCGGGTCTCGGCGTCCGCGTGCCGCAGTTCACCGAGGGTGTCGGCGACGAATTCGTCGGCTTGCGCCGGGTCGACGGTGAGCAGTGCGAGCAGCTGGATGTCCTGGTACCGCGCGATCTGCTGCGGTGAGGTGAGCCGGGCGAGCATCCGCTGGGTGGCGGCGGCGTCCAGATGGCTGCGGCGGAAGCCGTCGATGCCACTGCCGGGTCGCCCCAGCGCCACCCGGACGTCGGGATGTGGCGCGAGGTCTTCGGCGAGCCGGTCGGCCCGCGGCGGGGTCCGGCCGGGCAGCCAGACCCACAGGGCGGCTGCGCTGGCGACGACGGTCAGCCGGTGTGAGGCGCCACTCGCCCGCATGAGCGTTTCCGCGGCGCTTTCGAGCTGCTGGGACGACGGCGTGGCCGACCCGCTCCACACGATCGCTGCCGTATGCGGACCGGCGAGCGGGTAGCCAAGCTGGGCTTCGGCCCGCGAGCGGCTGATGGGCGCACCTTCGAGCAGCAGCGTGACCGCGGCGCGGCGTTCGGCGTGGGCGCCACGGGTCAGCTCGGTGCGTTCGGCGGCCATCCGCTCGGACACCGCCGCCACGGTGTCCTCGATGAACGTGGTGATGGACAGCGACGAGACGTCCAGCAGTTCGCGGAGCAGGACGGGATCGGCGGTGAGATCGAAACAGATCTCGATCCACCGGCGCCAGGCCACGCCCTGCGCCCGCCGGTAGGCGTCGAGGCCGCCGGAATCGAAGCCCCGGCGCACCATGTCGCGCGCGCCGTCCAGCACTTCCTGGCTGAGGTTGGCCAAGACCCGCTTGCCGGGATGTTGCACGTTGGCGGCCGCCCAGTGCAGCAGATTCGCCAGATTCGCGCGTTTGGTCCCCTCGGTGAGCACGGGGTCCTCGGCGACGGCGCGCATGCTGCCCCCGCCGAGCGAGGCCTCGTGCAGTTCTTCGATCCACTCGGCGCGCGGATGCAGGACGATCTCCGCGCCGCGCCGGAAGAGAGCGCGCGCCTCCGGCGACAGGGTCGGCCACGGCGTTGCGGCACTTTGCACCATGGGCCCATGATGATGGTGCAGATAGTGCTAGCGCAATCCCTCGGTGGACCCGCATCGTGGGGTATCCGAGACGAGGCTGGAGTACCGCATGACGACGAGCACACCCGTCGAGCACCTCGACGTGGTCATCATCGGTGCCGGAATTTCCGGGATCGGGGCCGCGCGCTACCTGACGACCGGGCTCCCCGGCAAGAAGTTCGCCATCCTGGAGGCCCGCGGCGCGTCCGGCGGCACCTGGGACCTGTTCCGCTATCCCGGCATCCGCTCGGACTCCGACCTCCACACCTTCGGGTACGAGTTCAAGCCGTGGCGGGACAAGCAGTCCATCGCCGACGCGCCCCGCATCCTGTCGTATCTGCGCGAAACGGTCACCGAGAACGGCCTCGAACCCAGCATCCGCTACCACCACAAGCTGCTCTCGGCGGCCTGGTCGAGCGACGAGGGGCGCTGGCTGCTCGAGATCGAGCGGACCGACACCGGTGAGCGCACCCAGCTGAGCGCGGGCTGGGTGTTCAACGCCGGCGGCTACTACCGCTACGACGAGGGCTTCACCCCGGACTTCGCGGGCCGTGACCGCTTCACCGGCACGATCGTGCATCCGCAGCACTGGCCGGAAGGCCTCGACTACGCGGGCAAGCGGGTCGTCGTGATCGGCAGCGGCGCCACGGCGGTCACCCTGATCCCGGCGATGGCGGGGACCGCGGCGCACGTGACGATGCTGCAGCGCACCCCGACCTACGTGATGCCGGTGCCGCGCGAGGACAAGATCGCCAACGGCCTGCGCAAGCTCCTCGGCGACGAGCGGGCCTACTCGCTCACGCGCCGCAAGAACATCCGCAAGGGACTCGCGGTCTGGCAGTTCTGCCAGAAGTTCCCCAAGACCGCCCGTTCGCTCATCCGCTATGTCAACAAGAAGCAGCTTCCCAAGGGCTATCCGGTCGACGAGCACTTCAACCCGCCGTACGACCCGTGGGACCAGCGGCTGTGCGCGGTTCCGGGAGGCGACTTGTTCGCCGCCATCCGCAGGGGCAAGGCCGATGTCGTCACCGACAAGATCTCGACCTTCACCGAGAAGGGTGTCCTGCTCGAATCGGGCCGTGAGCTGGAGGCGGATATCATCGTCACCGCCACCGGCCTGAACCTCCAGGTGTTCGGCGGGGCGACCTTCAGCGTCGACGGCAAGCCGGTCGTCATGCCGGAAACCGTCGCGTACAAGGGAATGATGCTTTCGGACGTGCCGAACGCGGCTTTCGCGATCGGCTATACGAACTCGTCGTGGACGCTCAAGATCGGCCTGCTGTGCGAGCACTTCTGCCGCCTGCTCGCCCATATGGACGCCCAGGGCTACGACGTCTGCCGTCCCGTCCTCGCCGATCCGGACATGCCGACGAGACCTTTCCTGGACTTCGCCGCCGGGTATGTCCAGCGTGCTCTCGACCAGCTGCCGCGCCAAGGCGACCGCATGCCGTGGCTGACCTCGATGAGCTACCACTCCGACATCAAGTTGCTGCGCGCGGACGACATCACCGACCCCGAACTGCACTTCTCCCGCGCCGAGGTCCGGGAACCGGTGAGCTCGTGACCGACCACTTCGCCGACCTTCCCGGCGGCCCGCGGCTCTGCTACCGCGAGGACGGACCCGCCGACGGCACGCCCGTGATGCTGATCGCCGGGCTGGGCCTCGACCTCACGTCGTGGCCGCGGGAAATGATCGACGGGTTCACCCGCCGTGGTTTCCGCGTCATCCGGTTCGACAACCGGGACGCGGGCTGCTCCGACCGCATCAAGGCGCCGAATCCCGGCAAACTCCGGCAACTGCTGGCACGGCCCCTGCCGGATGCTTACGACCTGGGGGACATGGCGGCGGACACCGTCGGCCTGCTGGACCACCTCGGCGTCGGGGGAGCGCATCTGGTCGGCATGTCGATGGGCGGCATGATCGCCCAGACCGTCGCCGCCCGCAACCCCGGCCGCGTCCTGTCGCTGACGTCGATCTTCTCCACCACCGGCCACCGCCGGGTCGGGCGGCCGGCGCGGTCGACGTTGCTGCGTATGGCGAGGCGGCCCGCCCAGACGGTCGAAGAGTCCGTGACCGGGCATCTGGCGATGATGGGCCACCTCGGCTCGGCCACCTTCCCGCTGGACAAAGACGTCGAAACGGCCTGGGCGACCGGACTGTGGGAACGGGCGGGCGGGAGGCGGGCACGCAGCGGCATCGCCCGCCAGATCGGCGCGATCCAGGCCAGCGGCGATCGCACCGCCGAACTCGGCCGTGTCACGTGCCCGACGATCGTGGTCCACGGCGACACCGACCGCATGGTCCACCACACCGGCGGACGGGCCACCGCGAAAGCCGTGAACGGCGCCCGCTACGTCGAAATCCCCGGTATGGGCCACCACATCGCGCCGGACCTCGTCGACCGGCTCGTCGAACTCACCGCCGGACTGGCGCTGGACCCCACGGGAGAGCAGCGATGAGCAGCGTTCGCGGCAAGGTCGCCGTCGTCACCGGCGCCGGTTCCGGCATCGGCCGTCAGCTGGCCCTCGAACTGGGCAGGCGCGGAGCACGTCTCGCAGTGTCCGATGTGGACGAAACCGGTCTTGCCGAGACCGTCGCCGAGGTCAAGGCCCTCGGCAAGGAGGTGCGGGGCGCCGCGCTGGACGTGAGCGACCGCGTGGCCGTCCAGGAGTACGCGGCCACGGTCGCCGGGCGGTTCGGTGTGGTGCACCAGATCTACAACAACGCCGGGGTCGCCGGTGGCGGGCAGACCGTCCTCGACGCCGAGTGGGAGCTCTACGACCGGACGCTCGCGGTCAACCTCTTCGGCGTCATCAACGGCACCAAGGCCTTCCTGCCGCATTTGATCGACTCCGGTGAGGGCCAGGTCGTCAACATCTCCAGCCTCAACGGCTTCATGGCCCAACCGACGCTCAGCGCCTACTGCGCCAGCAAGTTCGGCGTCCGCGGGTTCACCGAGGCACTGCGCACCGAGATGATCGCGGGCGGGCATCCGGTGCGGGTGACGGTCGTCCACCCCGGCGGGGTCAAGACCGGCATCGCCTCGTCGGCGTTGAAGGAAGCCCAGGCCCGCGGAATCGAGCCGACCGCCGAGCAGGTGGAACGTGTCCGGCTGTACAACGAAAAGCTGCTGAAGATGCCCGCTGACCAGGCCGCCCGCATCATCGTCGACGGGGTCGAAGCCGGGAAGCCGCGTGTGCTCGTCGGAAACGACGCGAAACTGGTAGACAAGCTCGTCCGGCTGCTCCCGCGCCTCTACCCGAAGCTGATCGTCGACTTCGAACGGCGGCGGTTCGCCCGCCGGTGATCAGGCGTCGACGCTCCGGTGCCCGAACAAGCCGAGCAGCCAGGTGTAGCGGACGGCTTCGCGTGCTTGACCGTACGCGTCCTCGGTGCCGTTCCAAATGGCTTGCGTGATCAGTTCGATCGTGGCGGCGACGACCGTCCGCGCGGTGAACGGCGGCGGTGACGGCAGCGCGGGATCGGTGGCACGCATCCATTTCGCCGTCCGGTCGAAGACGGTCTCCCCCGCGCGCAAGGTTCTCTCCCGCGCTTCGAGGCCCGCGTCGCCGAGCGCGTAGATCTCCAGCAAGACGGCGCGGACGGCCGTCGGGCGGCGATGCACGTAGTCGACGAGGAAATCGCAGCAGGCGGCCACGGCGTCCAGCGGAGTCGCGGCTTCGGCGCCCGCCGCGACACCCTGCTCGATGAACTCGGTGGTGATCTCGCGATAAGCGGCGAGGAACGCGTCCTGCTTGTCGGCGAACTGCTCGTAGAACGACGTGCGCGAAACGCCCGCGGTGGCGGTGATGTGGCCGATGGTGGTGGCGACGTAACCGCGTTCGCCGGTGTTCTCCAGGACAGCCTCGATCAGCCTCGCGCGCTGGGTGCCTGCGACCTCGTCACGGCTGAGGTTGTGCGGCCCCTTCGGCAGTTTGCGGGTGGCGCGGGCTTGCTCGGTCACGTGCGGCACGGTACCGCTTCAGGTGGTGCAGACCAATGGTCTCGTGAGTGGTACTCACCGCAGTGGGTCTCGTCGCGCCTACCCCGGTGGCCGTGTCGCGAAAGCCACTTTCAGGACATCAGACGTCGCGAAAGTGGCTTTCGCGACACTCGGGGTGGGGGCGAGTCACGCCAGCCGCACTCACAACTGTGCCCGACCGTGGGGCACGGCCGGGCACAGTCAGTGGGCGAGCGCGGTCAGCCGACCGGCACCTCCGGCGCCAGTGAGTTGCCGGGTGCGATCTTCCCGCAGGTGGACGGCGCGGACTTGCCCGCGAACCGGTCGTTGAGCCAGAGGATGGCCTGCGGCGCCCAGGCGACGGCCGCCCCGACGTGGCTCAGCGTGTTGTACTGGTCGTACCTGATCGACTTGTTGCCGGTGTCGCAGTACTGCCGTGCCAGGGAGCGCACGTCACCCGCGACCATCACGCCGTCACCGGTGCCGATACCCGGCGGGTTGCCGAAAGTGCCTTCCACGACGCCGTTGTTCCCTTGCGCGATGAAACCGGGGATGGTGGGCGTCGGCGCCGAACCGAGATTGACCTTGTTCACGGCCTCGATGTACGGGAGCACCGTGTTCGGGTTGATGTATTCGGGCTTGACTAACTTTTCCCACGTCAGCCCGGGATAACGGCCGAGCGCGTCGACGATGGACGCCTTTTCCATATCCTTGAGCACCTGGCGGCCGTAGGAATTCGCGTACGGCGTGAGATCGATGTCGAAGGACCGGGTGACGCCGATGAGAGCCATCGGGATGACCCCCGACCACGCGAGGCTTCCGTTGACGTATTTGAGATTGTGCGACGGCTTGACGAGCACGCCGCCTTCGGTGAATCCGACGAGGTTCTTGTTGACGTCGGGCGCGTAATCGGGCGCGAGCGCGGCGGCCCAGCCGGTCGCGATGGCACCACCCGAATAGCCGAGGAGCCCGAACCGGGTCTTGTCGTTCATTCCCGTCTCCGGTGCCCGTGTCGCGGCGCGGATCGAGTCCAGCGTGTTCGTCCCGTATTCCGGCCCCGCCGCGAAGTTCGCGTCCTGGCCTTCGGTGTCGGGGATGACGACGTTGTAGCCCTGCAACAGGGAAGGAGCGATGAGGAGAGACTCCGCGTTCGCGATCAGGCCACCGAGCGAGACGTCACCGGCGATCGCCCGTGACGGGCCGTGCTCGGGGTTGAGCGAATCGTAGAACGACTGGTACGAAACGGCTTTGGTGCTGTCACCGGTGAGGCTGCGTACCACGGAGGTGACGTTGGCGGACGGCTTTCCGAGCGCGTCGGTGGTCCGGTAGAGCAGCTGGGTCACCTTGAGCGGCGTGGAAATACCGATGACGTGGTAATTCAGCGTCCGGGTTTTCAGTACGGTTCCGGGGCTGTATGACGACAGCGGTTCGCTGCCGTCATAGCTGTAGAAGGGATCTGTCCTGGGGGCGGCTGTGGCGGCGGGCGCGGCGGCGAAAGTCAAGATGAGCGCGAGCACGAGGGCCAGCAGACGAGCGGGCTTTCTGATCATGACTCCTCTTTGAATCATGAAGTGGATCACGTTTTGGATGTCCGGAACCTACCAGCCGGTAACCGGTGATGTACAGACGCGTACATGATTATTGACGCGACCTTGATGTCTGTTTTGGCAATGCTCGAGCGAAGAGAACCTGTACGGGTGCTGGATTTGCGAGGGTAGGCGCGCGACTGTGGTGGGGGACGGGTCGTACCAAGAGCGGGGTGGTGGCCTTGAGATGACGGACCCGGGCGATTCCGACGCCCGTGGAGAGGGTCGTGAACTTGAGGTCGACGCCGAGTTGGTGCGAGCGTACGAAGGCGGCGCCACGATCACGGAACTCGCCGCCCGCTTCGGGATGACCTACTACAAGGTGCGCGCCTTACTCATAACGGCTGGAGTAGAGCTGCGACAAGTGGGGCCGACGACGCCGCCGGCCCCACCGGGCCTCGTCGAGGCATACCTCGGCGGAGCGAACATTCACGATGTGGCGAAGAGATTCGGGCTGAGCTTCGGGGTCGCCCGGCGGATGCTGCTGCAGAACGGGGTGCGGCTCAGACCCAAGGGAGGTGGCTCGAAAGGTAGCGGTCGCCCCTAGTGTCACTATCCGTGTTCACCACCGGCCTGTGTCGCCTCAATATGTGCGCCACCAGTCGTTGAACACCAGCACGGAGGCGGTCGCGAGCAACATGGTCATCGCAGGCATGGAACGCAGGAACTTGTTCAAGTGCAATCCTTTTCGGGGGTTCGGGAGGCACGCCATCCGAGTCGATCAACTCGGATATGCCTGAGCAGCGTAGGGCCGCCGAGTTGTCTTACGCAAGCATCAACTGTGGAGTCTTGACAGGAGGCGCTCTACTGAAAGTTGCGTCATCGCACGCGCTAGCTGCGGCTATCAACCGAAAGACGGGCGCTCGCTACCTCACCGCGAACGGGCGAATTCACCGATCTGTGTACTTCTTGCCTGCCCGGCGGGCCGGCGGCAGCATCGCGACCGTGTCCTCGTCGCCTTTCCGTGTCGCTGGAATCGTGCCAGGGAGCCCAGCCACTTTCTTGCCTAGTTCGGCGATCCGCTGCTCCAGTTCGGCCGCCTTCACATGCCGCCCCCGATCGCGGTAGAGACCTGCCGCGCGGTCGAGAACCTCCCGTGCATCCGGAGAGTTCCCTCGCTCGGCGAGGATGCGTCCCAGGGTGGCGAGCGCCCGAGCCTGACCCGTCGCGTGGTGGGTGCGTTCGGCGAGATCGACGGCGTGATCCGCGTACTGGAGTGCCTCGCGGTCCTTGAGTTGCGCGTGCGCGAGAGAGGCGAGCACCGTGTACAGCTTCATGGTCGCCGGTAGATGGTGGATCTCGTCGGCCAGCAGCAAGGCCTTGTTGCCGTGCAGCGTGGCCTCGTCGTACCGGTTCAGGTGGGTCAGCACGCCCGCCAAAGCCGTGTGGACGGCCATCTGCCCGGAAGTGTCGCCGGTTTCCCGGCGATGTCCCAGCGCACGTCGATAGTGTTCGACGGCGGTATTGTGCTCTCCCGCGACTTCGAGGGCGTTTCCCAGTCGATGTTCCGCGGTACCGAGGTGGCCCGAATCACGTACGACGTGTGCCAGTTTGAGGCAATCGCGATATCGGGTGATCGCCTCGTCCTTGCGGCCGGCGTGGTGGTGGCGCCTGGCCATGTTGAGGAGGACGGTGAGCCTGCCGAAATCGTCGCCCTGTTGGAGTACGAGGTCATACGCCATCTTGAGATAGCGATCCGCCGTCCGGTCATTCCCGAGGAGCATGTGGACCTGACCGAGGTCGTTGAGCGTGCTCGCTTCGGCGACCGGATCCCCGGTGGCCGAAGCCGACCGGGCGGCGATCGTCAGCCCGTTCACGATGTCGTCGTAGAATCCGTACCTGTCGTAGATATCGCTGGTGACATGGGGGATCCGCCAGGCGTACTCGTGGAGTCCATGGACGTGAGAGTCCTCCACCAGCGCGTTGAGGTTGGTCCTCGCGTTCAAGCACCACTGGCGGGCGGCGGCCGGTGATTCGAAGTCCAACGGCATCGCGCCGGGCTCGACAGGAGGCATCGGTGGACGAGGTTTATGGGGATAGACTGTCATATGGGCGTTGAAGGCAGTGTGCAGGTAGAACGACAGCAATCGCCGCCGAGGGCCGTCCCCGTCACTTTCGCGGTCGGCGAGGGTCGCCGCGTACCGGTGGAGGATGTCGTGCATGCGATAGCGGTCGAGATCGCCGGGATGCTGGATCAGGTGCGCGGAGAAAAGCGCGTCGAGTGACCTTCGCGCGGCGGCGACGCTGATCGCTCCCGCCGAGGCGAGCGCCGCCGGACTCATCTCCGTGCCGGGGTGCAGGCCGAGAAGGCGGAACATGCGCTGCTCGGCCTCCTCGAGCGCGTTGTAGGACCACGAGTACGCGGACTGCAGGTGGATTCCGGCACCGTCCCCGTCGTCGCCGATCGTCAGGAGGGTCTCCGCGTCCTTCAGTTGATCAGCCAGTGTGTGCAGGCGCAGTCCGCCGCGGGTCGCCGCACGGTCGGCCACGATGCTCAAGGCGAGCGGGATGCCGTCGCACAACCGCGCGAGCGCCTCGAGGACTTCGGGTTCGTGCTGCCCGCGTTCTCGCATGCGGTGCGACAGCAGTTCGCACGACTCGGCAGGCGACAACGGTTCGAGTGAGATCGACGGGACGTTGTGCAGGGCCGTCAGTGGGGTCAGACGCCGTCGGGAGGTAAGGATCACCGTGCACGAGGTCAGCGTGTCCAGCAGCGGTTGGACGTGGCCGAAGTTCTCCACATTGTCCAGTACGACGAGTGCGGGTCGCAGGGAAAGGAGTGTGGTGAGCTTCGCCATTCGCCCTGCCGGGCTGACGATTCGGTCGACGGCGAAGTCGAACACCGCCGAAAGCAGGATATCCACGACGTCGGTGGCTTCCAGGCGCGGAGTCCGGCTGAACCCGTGCAGGTCGATCATGATCGCGCCGTTGGCGAAACGGTCGGCGGCGCGGTGGGCCCAGTGCCCGATGGTCGTCGTCTTGCCGACCCCGGGCGGGCCGGTCACGCAGACGATCGTCGCCAGTGGTTCGCCCGTCGCGCCGATGGCCAAGGAGTCGAGATTCGACAGGATGTCCTCGCGGCCCACGAAGCGGTCGATATCACGCGGCAGTCGCCGTAGTGGGACGACGCTTTCCTCGACTTGCTCCGGTTTTCTGTCAGCGTTTCCGGCGTTGATATGAATGGATTTTGGAATCGGGGGCCTGAGCGCTTCGTGGAAATCACGGAGTTCATCCGCGGCCTGTTCGTCGCCCTCGGCGCGGAACGCTCGATACTTCCTCAAGTAGAACGCCGGGATTTCCCCGCGACGGCCAGTCGAGTTCAGTGCCTTGATTCGAAGTTTGGCGAAGCCGAGTTCTTCCGGATGGTCGTGATCGAGGTCCTCGAGACGGTGCAGGGCGGCGATCGATTGTTCGGTGGCGATCAGTTTGTCGAGCAGGAAGGCGTTCGCGGGAATCCAGTCCGTCTGGATGAACGACGTACGCCAGTCCTCGGCAGGGCGCGTCGTGAGATCGGCCAGCGGATGCTCTCGCCACAGTGCCACCGCCGCGGCCGCGGTTTCGCACGCACGTCGAAGTTCCCCGCTGTCGCCGAGCGCTCTGGCGTTCGCCATCGTCGTACGGAAGGCCACGTAGTCGATCAGTGAGGGATCGACGTCGAGGGTGTACCTGCCGTTCGCGGTGACCAGTGCCGCCGGTGCGCGCACTTCCCGGAAAAGGTGACGAAGGCGTGTCACGTATTGGTACATCGTAGATCGAGGGTCGCGTGGACGTTGTTCTTGTTCGTCCCAAACCCATTCGACTACGTTTTCTATCGAAAGGCGACGGCCTGGTCGGGTGAGGAGTGCCGCGAGTATCCCCTGTTCGCGCGGCCGTCCCCAATTCGCGGCCATATTCCCGTGCATTCGCACCGTAGTCTGCCCGAGAACTCCGAAGGCAACTTCCATGGAGGCCCCCTTCCCATCGGCAGTGCGTGCTGCCGCCCCTCGCCTCGCTCTCCAGTTTCACATTCTTTTCCGTTTCGAACCAGGGTGACCTGTGTGGACCGGACGATCGGTGATCGTTTGTCAGGAGTTTCAACCGCCGGGCGAAAGGTCGGTGTCAGGGGACGGGGCCACTCTCCTTCCCACGTTCACCGACGAAAGGGGAAGTTCGTGAGCAGGGAAATGTGGATTCGGGGGCCGGTCGGGGCGGGTGCGGAGGCACGGGTGACGCGAGCCGGGTGCCGGACGGCGCTCGTCGTCGTCCCGACGATGACCGCGGGTACCCGGCTGCTGGACATCGTGCCGTTGCTCGAATCGGACCATCGGGTGCAGGTGGTGTTCACCGTTCCGCACACGACCGATCACTGGCCGGGGGTCGAGGAGTTCGTTCGCGAGCAGCACGGCCTTCTCCTGCCGTGGGAGCAGGCGGTCCAGCACACGTTCGACCTCGTCCTCGCGGCGAGCCATCGCCATCTCGCGCAACTCCGGGGGCCGATCCTGCTGATCGGGCACGGCGCGGGGACGATGAAGTCGCATCGCTACAGCCGAAAGGCCGAAAGGCCGTCGTTGCCCGCCACTGGCCTGGACCGCGAACTCCTGACCTATCGGGGCCGGATCCTGCCTGCCGTCCTCGCGCTGGCCACGGAGGACGAGAGGGCGGCACTCGGTTCCCTCTGCGCGGAAGCATTACCCGCCGCCGTCGTCGCCGGTGACATCTGCCTCGACCGGATGGCCTCGGGGACGGAGTTCCGTGAGCATTACCGGCGGGAACTGGGGCTGAGTCCGCGGCGACGGCTGGTCACGATCAGTTCGACCTGGTCGTCCGACTCGATCTTCGGCCGGGTGCCGAGTCTGTGCCGGGCGGTTCTGGACGCCCTCCCTCCTGCCCGGTACGCGGTGTCGGTGGTATTGCACCCGAACGTGTGGACCGTCCACGGGCGCAGGCAGGTGACGGCCTGGCTGTCCGACTGCGTCGAGGCGGGGCTGCTGCTCATCCCGCCGGATCGCGGCTGGCAGGCGACCATGATCGCTTCGGACTGGGTGATCGGTGATCACGGATCGACCACCGCGTACGCCGCCGCGATCGGCCGCCCGGTCACCCTGGCCACCGAGCCGGGGGGCGGGCTCCGCGAGGGCAGTATCGCCGATCTCGTCCGGGAGCACGCTCCGCCTCTGGACGGGGGGTCGTTGCCGGAGCAGGAAGCCGAGGCGGTTCGCCGCCGGGATCGACTGTCTTCGGTCGTGGCGCGGGCGATCAGTTCCAGACCGGGTGAAGCGGCCGCGATCCTGCGGTCGGCGATGTATCGGCTTTTGGGAATTCCGGAACCGGACGCTCCGCCGGTCGTCCCGATGCTGCCCGCGCCTCGTCCGATCGAGATGTGAAGCCATGACCATCTTGGGTTCCGTTCACCGCCTGGTCTTCGGCGTGGCCAGGATTCGCTTGTATATCGACGATTTTGCTGGCGATGCCCTCATTGTCGCGGTCGACGCCGTACCAGAGGGGTGGGCTGCCGTCGGAGACGTTCTTCTTCGAGAAGACTGCGAGACAGCCGACGAGGCGCAGTGTGTCGCCAGCGGCGCTCTGCGCCGCTGGCCCGGTGCGAGTTCCGCGGTCGCCGCTCATCCCGGCGGTTACGTCATCGCCACCCGCACGACGGGAATCACCGCGGTGGCAACGGAACCACGGCGGTCGCCGGAGCGCTGGAGCACCCGGTTGAGCTCAGTCGCCGAGTTCGACGGTTCGGGGATCACCCAGTTCGGCGTAGAGGGTTCGAGCTTCGGCGAGATGGCCGGCGCCCTCCTTCTCGCGGCCGTTCTGCAGCTCGATCTCTCCGAGGGTGGCGAGGATTTCAGCTGTGTAGTAAGGGGAATCGAGTGCGCGTACCGTCCGTAGCGAGTCGGCCAGCCGGGCGATCGCGTCATCGGCGTTCCCTTCCGTGGCATGGATCTTGGCGAGCGCCATGACGGATCGGGCGTGCTGGGCGGCATCACCGAGTTCGGCCATCATGGTCGCCGCCGCGGTCAGTTCGATCATGGCTTCGCTGTGCCTGCCGAGCTTCGCCAGTACCTCACCCTGGCGGCGTCGGCACAACGCGACGCCTCGGGGGATGCCCAGTCGCTCCTGCAGGTCGGCGGCCTGGCGGTAGAAGTCGAGCGCGCCGTCGAGATCCCCCTGCCCTCGTGCGGCTCTGCCGAGCTGTGAGAGCGCGGTCGCCTGGGTCGGGCCGTCGTCCTCACGCTGTCCCAGGCGAAGCGCGACAACGTTCTCCTCGGCAGCCTTGTCGTACCACCCGAGTCCGGCGTAGGCGAACGCGAGCTGGCACCTGAGCCGTGCTTGCACCAGTGGCAGATTCACCCGGGTCGCGGCCAGGATGCCGCGTTCGAAGGTCGCGATCCACGACAAATAGTCCCTGTGGTGCAGGAAGAAACCCCACGACGCTTCGCAGAGTTGCCAGACGATGTCATCCCACTCCTGCTCCACCGCCAGAGTGAACACCGAGCGGATCACGGGCAGCTGGTCCCGCCACCAGGCGAGTCCTTCGGCGCGCCCGGCGAAATCTTTCGATCGTGCTTTACGTGAGGCGAATCTCGCACGGTGGGGATGGATGACCTCGTCGGCCGCCAGCACCCGGTCGAGATACCAGCGGGCGAACGAGTGGGCCAGCCGATCCCGCTCGTCGGCCGACAACGAGACGGCGGCGCGCGTGCGCGCGTCACTGCGCAACACCATGTGCTGGATCAGCCGGTCTTCGCCGGTTTCGGAAAGGAGGTTCGCCTCGATCAGTTCGTCGATGTCATCCTCGACCGCGCCGGCCGGACGGCTGAGTGCCGCGGCCAAGGCTTCGGTGGAGAAGTACGGACCTGGGTGCACACCACAGGCGAGGTACACGCGCGCCGCGCTCTGAGGGAGCCCTTCGTAGACGACCTCGAAGATCGCGTTCAGCGAAAGTGCCTTGTCCGCCGCCCGTTCCGACGACGTCCAGCGTCCGTAGGCGGCGGCTTCACGGGCAAGGCTGCGCCGGGGCCGGGTCCTCAGCCTCGCCGCGACCAGCGTCAGCGCCAGCGGGAGACCGCCGCAAGAGGCCGCGATCTCGCGTGCGGCGGGCGGATCGGATCGGACGCGTTCGGTTCCGGCGTACCGCTCGAACAACTCCCGGGCCTGAGGCTCGGTGAGGGGCGGGAGATCGACGAACTGTGCCCCGTCGATGCCGAGATCGGTGAGCCGCCATCGGCTGGTGACGACGACGACCGCCGCCTGGCCGGCGGGGAGGAGCGGGCGGACCTGGGCGACGGACGCGGCGTCGTCGAGCAGGACTGCGATCCGCCGCGACGCGGTGGCGGTGCGGAACGCGGCGGCTCGCTGATCCAGGCTCATGGGGATCTCCGCGGGCGAAGTCCCCAACGCCGTCAGGAAGCCGTACAGGACTTCGCTGGGGTCTTCCGGTGGCTGCTCGCGCGCGCCGCCGAGGTCGCTGTACAGGATGCCCTGTGGGAACTCGTCAGCCTTGCTGTAGAGCCAATCCAAGGCAAGCGAGGTTTTGCCGACACCACCCACTCCGCTCACCACCACCAGATGCCGTCCAGTGCCTTCGCTCCAGAGCCGGTCCAGTTCGGCGGTGAACCGCTCACGCGCTTCGAACACCACTGGAGGAGCGGGAACCTGCCATGGCCGCTCCGCGGGAAATCCGGGGCCGGCCGGGGCGGTCATATTCTGACCCCACCGCTTTTCCAGGCTGCTTCCAGCTGATGCAGGCGCCGTCCTGGGTTGTTCATGCGGTGTCCCCCCGTTTGGTATCAGTAGGCCAGTCTCTCCAATGGTGCGGTTGCAGGCGAGAAAGTGTGGGACGCGCCATCTTAACTCAAGGGGTGATGCACGTGCGTCAGCACAGGCGTTTCCGGCCGATCGCTTCGAAAACCGTAGCCTGTCCATAGTGGACCAACGAATTCGTTGTCATCGTGTCAGGTTCTCCTGTCGATATGCTTTCACGCCTTCGAGGGGTTCCGACAATGAACGGGTCACGAGCCAGCACAAAGCGGGCAGTGCGATCAGTGGCAGCAACGCCGTTCGAAGGGACGTGTGGTCGGCGATGGTGCCGAGGAGGGGGCTCGCGAGGCCGCCGATGCTGACGGTCAGACCGAGGGTGACGCCACTGGCGGTGCCGACCCGGTTGGGGAGGTAGTCCTGCGACAGCGTGATCTGCAGGGAGAACGGGACGTAGAGGCCGACGGCGGCCAGGAGGACGAAGGCGAAGAAGCCAGGGCCGGTGATGAACACGACGCCGCCGACGGCGAAGACGGTGCCCAAGTACGACCAGCGAACCAGGGCGATCCGGCCGCAGCGCTCAGCCAGCCTGCTGCCCAGCAGCGTGCCCCCGGCCCCACCGAGGTAGAGCAGGAACAGCGCGGCACTGCCCGTCGTCGTGCCACCGCCGACCCGTTGCTGCGCGTAGAGCGAGACGAAAGTGCTCAGCCCGACGAAGACGATCGACCGGAAGACGACGGCCAGCGACAACTTCCCGAACGATCGCCAGTCGTCGGTCCTCACGATGACGGCACCGTGACCGCCTGCCGGGCCGGGCCGGGTTAGCGCACGCAGTACGGGCAGGCAGAGCACGGCACCGGCCATGGCCGGGACGACGAGCAGCGGGGACGCCGTCAGGCCGCCGATCGCCATGACCGCGGTGACGAGCAGGGGAGCGGCCGCGAAGCCGATGTTCCCGCCGAGGGAGAACCAGCCCATCGCCGTATGGCTGCCACCGCTCGCGCTCCTCGCGGCCCTGGCTGCTTCGGGGTGGTACGCGGCGACACCGATTCCGGACACCGCGACGAAAGCCAGTGTCAGCGCGTAGGACTCGACGAGCCCGCCGAGGCCGATACCGAGACCGCCGAGGATCGTGCTCGACGGGAGCAGCCAAGGCATCGCCCACCGGTCGGTCAGCGCGCCGAACACTGGCTGAGCCACCGACGACAGCAGTGACGCCGCGAGAACGATGCCCGACACCGCCGCGTACCCATAAGCGCGCTCGGCGGCGAAGAACGGCACCAGCGCGGCCACCGAACCTTGGTACACGTCGACGCAGGCGTGCCCGGCCGACAGAAGAATGATCACCCGGTTTTTCCCCACCCCGCCATGTTCGGCGCGGGCCGCCGTGTCGCGCTTCCGATAAAATGACAAACAATGACGGAAATCCGCCACTTGCCCGCCGCGCCGACACAGGTCCGTTCCCTGGCCTCCGGCACGGCGATCGACGCGCACCGCCACGACGACCACCAGGTCGCGTACGTCGCCCGAGGCGTCCTGGCCATCACCACAGACAAGGGTTCCTGGGTCGCTCCGGCCACCAGGGCCGTCTGGATACCCGCCGGGACCGCGCACGCCCACCAGGCGCACGGCGACCTCGAACTCCATCTGGTCGGCCTGCCCGCCATCGAAAACCCGTTGCGGCTGAACGAACCCGGCGTACTGGCCGTCGGACCGCTCTTGCGCGAGCTGATCCGCGCCTACACCGGCCGGCCGCGCGAGGACACCCCGGAACGGCGGCGGCTGCGCGCGGTCTTGCTCGATCAGCTGCGCGCCTCACCGCAGGAGCCCCTGCACCTGCCGACGCCGGAGGATCCGCGGCTACGCGAACTGTGCGAGATCTTGAGCGCCGATCCGGCCGACAACCGGACGCTCGCCGCCCTCGGTGCCAGGGTCGGGGCGAGTGATCGCACCCTGGCGCGGCTCTGCAAAGCCGATCTGGGCATGACGTTCCCGCAATGGCGCACCCAGCTGCGGCTCTACCGCGCGCTGGTGCTGCTGGCCGACAACACCCCCGTGACCGCGGTGGCGCACGCCTGCGGCTGGTCGTCCACCAGCGCGTTCATCGACGTCTTCCGCCGGGCCTTCGGGCACACACCGGGCGCGCACTACGACCGGTGAACGAAGAAACGGAGCCGGTCCACAGTGGACCGGCCCCGTTCTTCGGTTCGCTTCTTACGCCTCGCTACGGCGACGACGCACCAGCAGCACCATCAGCGCACCCGCGCCGAGGAGTGAGCCGCCGATGACCAGCGGCAGGGTCGCGGAAGCACCGGTGTTCGCCAGCTCGTCGCCGCCACCCGACTCGGCGCCACCGGGCGTGGAGGGGGCGGGGGCTTCGGTCGTGGGCACGCCGCCCTGCTTCCAGCTCACGGTCGCGTTCGCGACGACCGAGGTCTTCTCGGACTCCGCGACAATCAGCGACTGCGCGGGGACCTTGGCGTAGTTCTCGCCGACGAACAGGCGGCCGGTGTCGAGGTGGCCGCTGACCTTCAGCGTGAACGAGCCGTTGCCTTCCTTCGCGTCTTTGGGGACGTCGATGAAGACCTTGGTGCCGTCCTTGATGGCGGCGGCCTTGATCTCCTTGCCGTCGGCGTCGGTGACCTTGACGCCCTCGGGCAGCTTGCTGGTCAGCTCGGTGATGTCACCGGTGGTGGCGACGCTGAACGGGCCGATCTGGGTACCGGGCGTGCCGTTGGCCTTGGCCGGGCCGATGTCGAGGGTCGGCTTCGGCTGGCGGCCGATGCCGGCGTTGTCCTTGCCGGTGAGGTAGTCGTAGAGCGCCAGCACGTCGGCGGACGCTTCGGCATTCCCATCCATCAGCGGCTTCTCGCGGTTGAAGTTCTTGCCATCGCTGAAGTGCCAGACGGCGGCCTGCGTCGCGGTGACGGCCTCGCCGAGGGACAGTCCGCCGTTGAGCTTGGCCCCGTTCTTGCCGAGGGTGCCTTCGAGGGCTTTCAGGCCGGCCGCCGGGTAGCCGTGGTGCAGCACCCAGTTGATCTTCTCGCTGTTCTTGTTGAACGGCGAAGCGGTGTCCGGATACTTGTTCCACGGGCGCTCGATCATGTCCTGGTCGGTGCGCATGCCGACCTCGACCTGGACGCAGTACATCCTGAGCTTGCTGCCGTCGGAGAGCTTGAGCTCGAACAACTCCGGGACGTAGTGCTTCTTGTCCCCGAAGTTGACGCTGTAACCCCTGTCGCCCGCGCGATCGACGACCCGGCCCCGCGCCGCGCCGTCATCGGCGAGAGCGGCCGGAGCGGCCATCGTCAACGCGACGGCCGCGGAAGCCACCGCGATCCCGCCGCGAACCAGAACTGACCTGCCGTGCATATGTCTCCTATCCCGATACGGACCATGAATGCCAGTGCCGCGTGCGACCACAGGCGCCGACCGCAACGGCTCGCCCAGATGGGGGATAAGTACTCCCATCGAGCGAGAGCGGAGCATACAGAGGTCACACGTGTGGCTACTCCGGGGTATGGCCGATGTCCGAATTGCCCCGAAAGAAGGATGAACATCGCGAGAACGTTCTCGGTTGAGTAGGGAACGAGGTCCGAGGGAAAGAAGCCGACGAAAGCTCGCGGATGGAGGTACCACCACTGCTCCGGCCGCTGTTGAATTGGACCAGACCATTCAACGGTGATTGGAGTCCACATGACGCGACGGCATCTTCGCCAGGGGTTGTCCCTGGTGGCCGGGTTCGCCTTGGCGGGAGCACTCCTCCCGGCGGCGAGCAGCGCGGAACCGCGGGAAGCAAGGGGTGTCCCGCTCGGCGAGCTGACCGCCACGGCGACCCAGGTCGCTTCCGGACTGGTGAACCCGACCGCCATCACGGCGCTCAACGACGGGAGCGGCCGGATCCTCGTCGTGGAGAAGCGGGGGGTCGTCCGGGCCTACCATCCCCGGACCGGCCTCGCCGCCAGGCCGTTCCTGGACATCAGCGACAAGGTGAACGGCGGGGACGTCGAGCGCGGGTTGCTCGGGTTGGCCATCGCGAAGGACAGGCGCGTCTACGTCGCCTACACCCGCAAGTCCGACAGCGCGGTGACGCTGTCGCGGGTCCGGCCGGACACCGGCGAGGTCACCGAACTGCTGACCCAGTCGCATTCCGAGTTCCCCAACCACAACGGCGGCCAGCTGGCGTTCGGTCCGGACGGGTTCCTGTATTGGGGGATCGGCGACGGTGGCGGCGGGGGTGACCCGCTGGCCAGCGGGCAGCGGCTGGACACGCTGCTGGGCAAGATCCTGCGCGTCGACGTCAACCGTGCGTGCCGTCCGCTGCGGTACTGCGTCCCGGCGGGCAACCCGTTCGTCGGTGTCGCGGGCGCGCGTCCGGAGATCTGGTCGTACGGGCTGCGCAACCCGTGGCGGTTCTCCTTCGACCCCGCCGACGGCTCGCTGTGGATCGGCGACGTCGGCCAGGGCCGGTTTGAGGAGGTCGACCACATCGCGAAGGGCAAGGGCGGCGCGAACTTCGGCTGGTCCTGCAAGGAGGGTCCGGTCGTGTTCGACGAGACGCGGTGCAAGGACGGCGTGACCTACACCGAGCCGGTCTTCCACTACATCTCCGGCGCGGAGGGCTGCGCGGTGATCGGCGGACACGTCTACCGCGGCAAGAAGTACGCCTCGCTCGCCGGTGGGATCTACCTCGCCACCGACTTCTGCCAGGGCACCGCCTGGGCCGTCCGCAAGAAGATCGACGGGACCTACGAAAGCGCCCGGATCGGGGAGTTCCCGCTCGAAGCCACCACGTTCGGCGCCGACCAGAACGGTGAGCTGTACCTCGCCGACGAGACTCCCGGCGGGCTGCACCGGATCTCGTTCCAGCGCAAGCGTTAGTCAGGGAGGGCGAAGGTGTTCGTGGGCGAGGCCGGAGGTGGGTCTCGTAAGTGCCGAGTCACGTGTCTCAGCCCAGCGCGAGCGCTGCGAGGCTGATGCCCCCAATGCCACATTGGAGACGTTCAGCGTCTCCAATGTGGCATTGGGGGCCTTCGAGACAGCTGAGCCCGGCGCGGCCGGGGGCTCACCCTCGCCGCGCGCCGACGACGGCGACGGCTCGGGCCACGGTTAAGGACCCACAGCAACAACCTGTTCGCGAAGGCCGTCCGATTCGCGCTGAGCACCGGCTCCCGCGCCCTACCGATTCACCTGATCGCGTTTCATCAAGTTTTCATCCTTCCTCCCTAGCGTGACGTCGTCTGGTGATTTCAGCGATGGAGGCGACGTGGAGCAATCATTCCCACCCGGAGGCGCGCAGTGGCCGCCGCCGCAGGGCTGGGTTCCCCAACCGGTACCGGCACCACCCGCCATGAAACCCCGGCGGTGGCTGCTGTTCGGCGGTATCGCCGGGCTGGTGCTGGTGCTCCTCGCCGGACTGACGACCTGGCTGCTGTGGCCCTCGAAAGCGGGCCGTGAGCCCTTCGAGCAGGCGCTGGCAGGCCTTTCCTCGGCGCCGGCGGTCCGGAACAGCACCTCCGCGGTCGGCGGGATGATCAAGACCGACGTCAAGACCACCGCCTTCGGTGAGACGTCGGGCACGATGTCCTTCCAGGGCAGGAAGATCGAGATCCTCGTCGTCGGCGGCAAGGTCTACTTCAAGGCGCCCGACGGCATGCTGCCGGGGTCGCGAGTGGACTCGTCGGCGGCCGAGGATCTCAAGGACCGGTGGATCACCGGCGAGGAGGCGTTGTTCGGCCCGGTCCTGCAGCAGTTCGAGGCACCGGAGAAACTCGCCACCCGCCTGCGCGAGGCGCTGGAGCGGGCGGACGAGATCCCCGGCGACCAGAACGAGACCGTCCGGGACGTCCCGGCGCTCAAGGCCAGTACGTCCGCCGGTGATCTGTACGTCTCGAAGGAGGCGCCTCATCGGCTCCTCCGCTACTCCGTGAAGGTGCCCGGCGGGATGCCGTCCGTCCCGCGGCTGCCGACGATGCCCGGTCCGGAGTCCCGGCCCCAGATGCCGACCGGCGGCAGTCTCGGCGAGTCCGATGTGGACGCTCTGTCCCCACAGGAGACCGACGCCGTCTACGAAGACCTGATGTCGAACACCAAGAAGCTGTCCGGCGCGGTCGACACCGGCGTGCGGTTCGACATGGACGGCGCGGCCACGGTCGCGTGCAGCGCCTCGGGCTGCACGGTCACCGCGAACGTGTCCAACTCCGCGTCGGCGAACGGCGGCGGGAAGGTCACCGGCCAGGTCAACGCCACGATGACCGCGAACGTGACCATCGGCGGCCGTTCGGCTGGCAGCTGCCAGAACACGGCGACTTTGCCGCTGAACGGCTCGGGCTCGATCAGCTGCGTCAACGGCGGGGCAGGCGGTGTGTTCTCGTCCGTCGAAGCGGAAAAGAAGGCGGACGCCGAAGCACAGTCGCGTGCCGCGGGCGGGGTGCCGGTCCAGTACCGGATCGAGAGCATCGCGACGGTTTCCGTACTGGCCGAAGCGATCGGTCAGGTCGAGATCACCCGGCTCGTCGACGAACTCTCGGAGCGGCGGTCGAAGCTCGGCGGCGGGTGATCCGGGAAACTGCGGGATGGAGTACGTCAAGATCGTTCCGGAGGCGGAGGGTTTGCTTCGACCCCGCCGACTACCTGGGACCTGCCGGACCTGGCAACCGAGCTGCTGCCGGGTGCGGCCCGGTTCGCCACCGACCCTCGTCTCGCTCGTCCGCGGCAGGGTCCGCGGTGCTGGCGGCCTCGACGGACGCGTCCGGCGTCGCGGCCCTTGTCCTTGACCGGGTAAAGAAACAGCGCCGGGCGAACGGCTTCGATGCCGCGCGCCCGGCGCTTTCGCGTCCCGCTTGTTCGGGTCGGTCCGTGTTGACTCAGTCCGTGCCGGATTCGATCGCGGCGTGGTCGAGCAGTTCGTCGTCGCCCGAGGCCTTGCCACGCGAGGCGATCACCTGCGCGCCCCCCGCGTCCATCGCCCCGATCAGGCCGGTCGACGCGGCTTGCGCGGCCCCGATCAGCGTCGGGTGCCCGCCGCCGACCATGCCGAGCCCGGCGTACTGCTCGAGTTTGGCACGCGAGTCGGCGATGTCGAGGTTCCGCATGGTGAGCTGGCCGATCCGGTCCACCGGGCCGAACGCCGAGTCCTCGGTGCGCTCCATCGACAGCTTGTCCGGGTGGTAGCTGAAGAACGGGCCGGTGGTGTCGAGGATCGAGTAGTCCTCGCCGCGCCGCAGCCGCAGGGTGACCTCGCCCGTGACGGCCGCGCCGACCCACCGCTGCAGCGATTCGCGCAGCATCATCGCCTGCGGGTCCAGCCAGCGGCCCTCGTACATGAGCCTGCCGAGACGGCGGCCCTCGTTGTGGTAGCTGGCGAGGGTGTCCTCGTTGTGGATCGCGTTGACGAGCCGCTCGTACGCCGCGTGCAGCAGCGCCATCCCCGGCGCCTCGTAGATACCGCGGCTCTTGGCCTCGATGATCCGGTTCTCGATCTGGTCGGACATGCCGAGCCCGTGCCGCCCGCCGATGGTGTTGGCCTCCAGGACCAGGTCGACCGCGGTGGCGAACTCCTTGCCGTTGATCGTCACCGGGCGGCCCTGCTCGAAGCCGATCGTGACGTCCTCCGGCGCGATCTCGACGTCAGCGTCCCAGAACCGCACGCCCATGATCGGGTTGACGATCTCGATACCGGTGTCGAGGTGCTCCAGCGACTTGGCCTCGTGGGTCGCGCCCCAGATGTTCGCGTCCGTGGAGTAGGCCTTCTCGGTGCTGTCCCGGTAGGGGAGGCCGTGGCCCTGCAGCCACTCGGACATCTCCTTGCGGCCGCCGAGCTCGCTGACGAACGCGGCGTCCAGCCACGGCTTGTAGATCCGCAGGGACGGGTTCGCGAGCAGGCCGTAGCGGTAGAACCGCTCGATGTCGTTGCCCTTGAAGGTGGAGCCGTCGCCCCAGATCTGGACGTCGTCCTCGAGCATCGCGCGCACCAGCAGTGTGCCGGTGACCGCGCGGCCGAGCGGGGTGGTGTTGAAGTAGGTGCGGCCACCGTTGCGGATGTGGAAGGCGCCGCAGGCCAGCGCCGCGAGTCCTTCCTCGACCAGCGCGGCCTTGCAGTCGACGGCGCGCGCGACCTCGGCACCGTAGGCCTTCGCCCGGCCCGGGACCGACGCGATGTCGGGTTCGTCGTACTGGCCGATGTCAGCGGTGTAGGTGCACGGCACTGCACCCTTTTCGCGCATCCACGCGACCGCTACCGAGGTGTCGAGGCCGCCGGAGAAGGCGATCCCGACGCGTTCGCCGACAGGCAGAGAGGTGAGTACCTTGGACATGATGGAAGTATATGCATAGTCGTGTATGACCATGCAAGCCGGGGTAAGCAGGGCAACCCGGGCGGGTGGTCCTGCTCACCCCGGCCGGTCCGCCGGCCGGCCGTTCACCTGGCCGTGAAGGCCTCCTCGCCTACCCTGAGGGTGGTGAAGGAGTACTTCACCACCTGCCGATGTGGTTCTGGTGACACTGGGGCGGCCGTGACGTCGCGTCCTGTCCTGGAGTCCTTCATGGACTCGCCACCCGACACGGCACCTTGGCTGTCGTCTGCTGGGCGCCCTGGTCGCCTGAAGTACCTGAGGGCCCCTTCCTTGCGCCTAGCGCAGGGTCCCGGCAAAGTCGAGGTCTTGCGGGTCAGGCGGTTATTCGCCGCTGTGTGGGGCTGACGATGGAGGAGTTGGGACGTCGAGTGTCCCCATTCCTCCATCGTCGCGGGATCACACCGGTTGCGAACCTTGACCAACAGAGGTTCAGGGACATCCCCCCGGCACACGCCCGAGCCCCTGCAGGCACCAGAAACATCAAGCCCGGACTACCACCAGCAGCGCAGACCAACAGCTCTGCGACTTCGCCGGAACCCTGCGCCCAGCACAAGAGGGGCCTTCCTGTATGTGGGGAAGGGGGTGTCCGCGGACGAATACCGGGTGACCGCCTCTGCTGCATACAGGTTCTTCTTTTTGTGAAGAGAAAACCAGTCCGCGGGCCGACCGGCTGCGAATACCTGGCATGAAGACTTCGCGAGCCGATCAGGAACCCCGCCTCCCGCTGTTCGGGGCGGCGGCGATCGGTGTCGTGGCGCTCGCCGCGGCGCTGGCGGCCGGCCACCTGGTGGCCGGGTTCATCGGCGCCAACGCCTCGCCGTACCTGGCGGTCGGCAACGGGGCGATCGACCTGACCCCGGTGGAACTGAAGGACTTCGCGGTCCGGACATTCGGCGTCTACGACAAACTCGTGCTGCTCGGCGGAATGGCCGTGGTGATGGTGCTCGCCGCCGCCGCGGCGGGGGTCGCCTCGCGGCGTTCACCCATTCCGGGGGTGGTGCTGATCGCCGCCTTCGGCCTGCTGGGTGGATTCGCCGTGTCGCAGCGCCCCGACCTCACCTTGGTCGCGTTGCTGGCACCGCTGGCCAGCCTGATCGCCGGTGTCGGCGTCTTCCTCTGGCTTCATCGCCTGGCCGCGGCCAGGGCGCACGCCAAGGTGGAGACCGCGGGCGATGCCGCGTCCCCGTCGCGACGGTCGGTGTTGCTGGCCGGGGCGGGTGCCGTCGTCGCCGCTGGAGCGGCGGGCGCCGGAGGGCAACTGCTCGCCGGAACAAGGGACGCGGAGTCTTCACGGGCGGCCATCGGCAAGCTCGTCCCGGTCAAGCCGGCGCCGCCGATCCCGGCCGACGCGGATTTCGCCAAACTGGGTACGCCTTCATTCCTCACCTCGAACCGCGACTTCTACCGCGTCGACACCGCGTTGTCGGTGCCGCAGGTCAGGGCCGAGGACTGGAGTCTTCGGCTGCACGGAATGGTGCGCAACGAAAAGCGGTACAGCTACGCCGACATCCGTGATCGGCCGCTGATCGAGCGCACGATCACCATGACGTGCGTGTCCAACGAGGTCGGCGGGACCTACGTGTCCACGGCGAACTTCATCGGCGTGGACCTCGGCGATCTGTTGCGGGAGGCCGAGGTGCTGCCCGGAGCCGAGCAGCTCTTCTCCACCAGTGTCGACGGCTGGACCTCCGGTAGCCCGGCCGTTGCCGCGCTCGATCCGGAGCGGGGTGCGATGCTGGCGATCGGGATGAACGGGGAACCGTTGCCGGTCGAACACGGTTTTCCCGCCCGGCTGGTCATTCCCGGTCTCTACGGATATGTGTCGGCGACGAAATGGGTCAAGGATCTCGAGGTCACGACTTGGAAAGCGCGCCGCGCGTACTGGCTCGACCGTGGTTGGGGCGAACAGGCCCCGATCAAAACGCAGTCCAGGATCGACAGTCCTAAAGGGTTCGAAACGGTATCCGCCGGCAAGGTCCGGATTTCCGGTATAGCGTGGGCGCAGCGAACCGGGATCGAGCGGGTCGAAGTCCGGTTCGGCGCCAACGGGAGCTGGCAGCCAGCAACGCTTTCCCGCGAGGTGGGTCTCAACACCTGGCGTATGTGGTGGACCGAATTCGACGTTCCGGCGGGAAGTCATCAGGTCACCGTCCGGGCGGTCGACAAATCCGGCTACACACAGACCGACGCCCGCGCCGGAACCGTTCCGGACGGCGCGACGGGCTGGCACGTCATCAGCTTTACCGCACGGTGATCGGCGTCACCCGAAAGAGTGGCAATCCGACTTCGCAGCGGTTCCGAATACCCGGTAAGAGTCCGAAAAACAAATGGAGTGATTTTCCGTGAGCAAGCTTCGTGTCGCAGGAATCGGTTTCACCGCGGTCGCCGCGCTGGCCCTGACCGCCTGCAGTGGTAGTGACAGCGCTTCGTCCGGCAGTTCCAGCAGCGCCCCTGCCCCGTCCCCGTCGATGTCCGCCCCGATGTCCAGCGCCGCTTCCGGCGAGGGTGTCACCACCAACGCCGACGTGTTCGGTCCGGCGTGTTCGCAGCTGCCGCAGGGCAGTGAGGCCGGTTCGCTGGACTCGATGGGCCCGCAGCCGGTCGCCAGCGCCGCGTCGACCAACCCGTTGCTGACCAAGCTGGTCGCCGCGGTCAAGGCCACCAATCTGGTGGACACCCTCAACAGCCAGCAGGCCATCACCGTGTTCGCCCCCGCGGACCCGGCCTTCGCCGCCTTGGGTGACGCGAAGTTCAACGAGCTGGCCGGCAAGCCCGCCGAGCTGGCCCCGATCCTGCAGTACCACGTCGTCGGCAAGCGCTACGACGCCAAGGGCCTGGAGTCGGCCAAGACGCTGGAGAGCCTGAACACCGCGGGCGGCCCGCTCAAGATCGAGGGCACCGGCGACGCCATGACCGTCAACGGCGCCAAGATCCTCTGCGGCAACATCCCCACCAAGAACGCCACCGTGTTCGTCATCGACAAGGTGATGACCCCCGGCACCAACAAGAACTGAGCCCCCACGCCATGATCGCGGTGACCACACCCTCGGGTGTGGTCACCGCGATCATCGTTGTGTCAAGGAAATCAGGGCACGAGGGCGGCGGCGTCCACATCGGTCACGACAAGGCGCAGACTCGCGTTCTCCCAAGCTGTCCCGGTCAGCACGGCACGCAGGACGGCACCGGCGGTCTCCGTCAGCGGCGGGATCGGGACCTCCAGCGCGACGACGCGGATTTCGACGACGTCCTCGGTGATGTCGACGGCCATGACGTCGAGGTCCCACGGCACCGCGGAGGCCGCGGCCGTCGTGGACGGCGTCGCCGCACGCAGCCCCGGGATGTCGCGGAGCGCGCTGAGCAGCGACGCGGTCAGTTCGGAACGTGCGGTCACAACAGCCCTCCGCGGATTTCGATGTCCAAAATGGACACCGAGACGGCCGAGGGCGTGAGCCCGGTCGCCTCGGTGACCGCCCGGCTGACGGCACGCTGCACCGCCTGCGCGGTCGCGGCGGCCTGGTCCAGGCCGGAGAGCGAGAGATCGATCTCCACCCGCACGTCGGGCGGATCGTGTTCGACGAACGCGCGGACCCCTTCGGTCGGCGCCGGTTCGAGACCCTTGATCCGCTGCCGCGCGATCCGGGTCAGCGAACCGGCCAGCCCGCGCAGCCCGGGTTCCAGGCGTACCACGCCGGGGACCTTCGCCGCGGCATGCGCGGCGACCGCCGCGACCACCGGCGGGGCGATCACCGTTTCGACCAGTTGCCCGGCCGGCGCCTGTTCACGCGTCATAGAGGTCCTCCACCACCAGATCCAGCCGAGCCAGCCGGAGGCCGACGCGGGCACCCGCGGCCGCGGTGACCCGTTCCCGAACGACGTTCAGGGAGTCGCCCTCGAAATCGTGTGCGATCGCGAGGTGCAATTCCACATCCACGGCCAGCGCGTCGATGTCTTCCACCGATCGATGGACCCGGCAGTGCCGCGCGCGGACGCCGTCGACGGAGTCCGCGGCGAACCGCAGTACCGCGGCGACCGCCTGGTCGCTCACCTGGACCTCGCCCGGTTCGGGGCTGGACAGGGGCACCAGATCACGGCGCCGTACCTCGGCGCGGACCGCGGCCATGATCCGGCTCGTGAGATCCGCCGACGGCCCGGCGTCGTCTTCGGCCAGCTCCGTGGTCAGCCCGCGCAGCACCCGGAGGCTCTCGCGGGTCGCCCGGCAGTGCGGGCAGCCGAGTTCGTGCGCGTCCGCCCGGCCGGCGTCGACCTCGTCGAGCCGTTCCCAGACCTGTTCCACATCACGGCCGCACGGCAGCAGGTAGTCCTGGGTCGCGTGATTCATCGCCATGGCGCCATCACCTCCGCCAACTGTGCTCGTGCTCGTGCGATGCGTCCGCGCACCGCGGTGGTGGTCGCCCCGATCGCCTTCGCGATCTCCTCGTAGGAGCGGCCGTGGACCTCGCGCAACAGCCAGCAGGCTCGCTGCTCGCCGGTCAGCTGGTCCAGAGCCGCGGTCAGCGCCGTCATCTGCGCGCTCGTCTCGGCCGCGCGATCCGGACGGCCGACCGGGCCCTCGGATTCCCGCAGGTCCAGTTCGACGTCGGCCACCGGTTTCCTCGCGCGGATCACGTTGAGGCACCGGTTGGTCGTCGTCCGGTAGAGCCAGCCGACGAACGCCGCGTCCTCCTGCAACTGGTCGAGCCGTCGCCAGGCGGTGAGGAACACCTCCTGGACCACGTCCTCGGCGTCGCCCTTGTTCGCCAGCATCCGCAGCGCCAGCCGGTACATCGGCCCCTGGAAGCGCAGGACGAGCTGCTCGTACGCGCGGATCTCGCCGTCACGGGCCCGCGCCACGAGCGTGGCGTCGTCCAGCACCGTTTCCCCGGCCGCGGGCGCGTCCTCTCTCGCTGACGTCGTCATCCAGCGCACCTGTGCAGTGACGCCATCCGAAGCTCCCTTCACGCCACCTTCGTCGGGTGACTCCCGTAAGACACGTCTTCCCCGGAAACGTCACGCGGAAAACCCTGTCCAGCCGACCACGGCCCGGTGGCGTGCGCACGCCGAAGCCGGGTGGTCACGCTCGGTGGGTGAGCGCGGGGTAGTCGTCCAGGGTGATGTCGGTGGCGAACTTGTCGGTCACCCACAGCAGCCAGCGCAGCATGAACGGGCGCCGGAACATCTGGTTGCGCAGGCTCATCCGCAGCTTCGTCGGCGGGGCGAGGAACGGGCCCGCGTTGGCGCTGCGCGCGATCTTGGCGTAGCCGCTGAACTTCTCCTCGTACCGCCGGAAGGCCACCTCGTGGTCGCCGTCCGCCGCGGCGAGCTCACCCGCGATGACGTAGGCGGCAACGACGGCGAGGCCGGTGCCGAAGCCGCTCAAGGTGTTGCCGTAGGCCGAATCGCCGAGGAGCGCGACGCGACCGGTGGAGTAGCCGTCCATCGTGACGCGGCTGATCGAGTCCAGGTAGACGTCGTCCGACCGCTTCACCGCCTCCATCAGTTCGGGCAGCCGCCAGCCGCCGTCGGCGAACGCGTCGGCGAGGATCTTCTTCTGCTGCTCGGCGTCGTACCGGTCGTAGGCGATTTCGGGGGAGGCGAACACGAAGAACGCGGCCGCTTTGGGGCCGCCGGTGGCGGCGAGGCGGCCGGGCTCGTTGTACATGATCGAGGTGCCGCCGGGGCCGCGGAAGTCGTCGGTCTCCCCGGTCTCGACCAGGGCGTAGTAGTGGCCGAGGTGCTTCACGTAGTCGGCCTCCGGGCCGAACGCCAGCCGTCGCACGGTGGAGTGGATGCCGTCCGCGCCGAAGACGAGGTCGAACCGTCGCGGCGCGCCCCGTTCGAACGTGACGTCGACACCGTCGGCCGTCTCGGTGAGCGACGTGAGCGAGTCGCCGAAGACGTACTCGCAGTCCTGGGCGGTCTGTTCGTGGAGGATCGCGGACAGGTCGCCGCGCCGGATCTCGACGTCGCCGCCGGTGAACTCGCCGGGCAGCACGGCGAGCGGGCGTTCCGTGGCGTCGATGATGGTCTGGTCGTGTCCACCGGTCTGGCGCCGGTGCACCTCGTCGAGGATGCCCATCCGCTCCAGCACGGCGCGGTGGGTGGCGCCCTTGAAGTCGACCGCTTGGCCACCGGTACGGAGTCCGGCTGACCGTTCGACCACGGTGACCGCGTAGCCCTGGCGGGAAAGCCAGAAGGCGAGCGCGGGTCCGGCGATGCTGGCACCGGAGATGAGGACTGTCCTGTTCGTCATGGCCGGAAGCTTCGCGGCCGTCGTTGACGAAGCGCTGACAGTCCGCTGACCGTCGCTGTCAGCTCCAACGGGGCAGGGGAAGGGTGAGCTGCCCAGGGTCGTCCGGCGGTGCGGTCTCGTAGCGGGGCGGCGTCGCCGACAGGCCGATCGGGTTGCGGGTCAGCCGCACGGAAGTGCCGTCGGGCCGGGGGAGATCGACCGTCGGGTTCAGGCCGAGCCGGTCCGCGAGGGCGAACGCGCCCGCGACGTCGTTGACCTCGCCGGCGGGAACTCCGGCCGCGCTCAGCTCGGCCGCCCATGCGGCGGCCGGACGTCGGCCCAGGTGCTCTTCCAGTAGCTCGCGCAGTTCGTCACGGTGCTCGACCCGCGCCGGGTTGGTCGCGAACCTGACCTGGTCCGGGAGTTCCGGCAGTCCGATGACCCCGCACAACGCCGCGAACTGCCGGTCGTTGCCGACGGCGAGCGCGATCTCGTGATCGGCGCACGGCACGAGTTCGTAGGGGGCGATGCTGGGATGCCGGTTGCCCATCCGCGCCGGGACCGCCCCGCCGGAGGTGTACGCGCTGCCCTGGTTGACCAGCGCGGCGAGCAGGCTGGACAGCAGGTCGATCTCGACACGCTGGCCCTCGCCGGTCCGGTCGCGGTGGCGCAGGGCGGCGAGGATCCCGACGCTCGCGAACAACCCGGCCAGCACGTCGACGAGCGCGACGCCGACCTTCTGCGGTTCGCCGGCGGGGTCGCCGGTGATGCTCATCAGCCCGCCGACGGCCTGGATGAGCAGGTCGTAACCGGGCAGCGCCGCGCCCCCGCCGGAGCCGAAACCCGTGACGGAGCAATAGACCAGCCCGGCATTCGCCGCCCGCAGGGGCTCCGGGCCGAGGCCGAGGCGGTCCATCACGCCGGGCCGGAAGTTCTCGACCACGACGTCGGCTTCCAGCGCGAGCGCGCGGGCCTTGGCGAGATCGTCCGGATCGCCGAGGTCCAGCGCCACACTCGTCTTGTTCCGGTTCACCGACTGGAAGTACGTCGCCTGGCCGGACGCGTCATACGGCGGTCCCCAGCTGCGGGTGTCGTCGCCCGTGCCCGGCCGCTCGACCTTGACCACCGTCGCGCCGAGATCGGCGAGGAGCATCGTGGCGAACGGGCCGGCGAGCACCCGCGAAAAGTCGAGGACGCGCAGCGGGCCGAGGGCGGTGTCGGACATAGCCTGACCCTAAAGGGCGGCAAAGGCGGCAAGGGCGGCAGGCGGAGACACTCGGCGACGCGCTGGGCGAGCCGGTGCGGTTCACCGATCCGTCGCTCTCGTGGCGGGATCGCGTCCGGGCGTTCGCCCTCGAACTGCGGTCAAAACTGCGTGCCCATCCCGGCTTGGTGTACCTGATGCTCGGTCACCCGCTCGACGGGCCGAACGCACGCGCGGTCGCCGGGACCCTGCTGCCGATCCTCGCCGAGACGGGCCTCGCGACCGGGTTCTCAACGGACTCGCCGCGCTGGTCTGACCGTGCTCCGACCCAGGCCGAACAGGCCCGGATGGGGCCGAGGACGAAATGCTCTCGCCCCTTGCGTTTACGCTGGTCCCGGTCTTGTGCTTAGACTGTGGTCTAGCTAAGGGGCCCACGTGGACCAGCTCACTCTCGGCGTCGTTTCCCGCTCGCGCAAAGAAAACGAGTGGCGGCTTCCGATCCATCCGCGCCACCTCGAACGGATCGACCCCGAACTCCGGAAGTACATCTACCTCGAACACGGCTACGGCGAACGCTTCGGCATCCCGGACGAGGACCTGGTGCTGCTCGTCGCCGCCTGCGGCCGAGGGAATGGCTCATCGCGGAATGCGACATCATCCTCCTGGCCAAACCGCTCGCGGACGATCTGGCCGAACGCCGGCCGGGACAGATCCTGTGGGGCTGGCCGCACTGCGTCCAGGACGACAAGCTCACCCAGCTGGCCATCGACCGGAAGCTGACGCTCGTCGCCTTCGAAGCGATGAACCACTGGCGGGGCGACGGTTCGTTCGGCTTGCACGTCCTTCACAAGAACAACGAACTGGCGGGCTATTGCTCGGTGCTGCACGCGTTGCAGCTGATCGGCTCGACCGGCGACTACGGCCGTCGTCTCCGCGCCGTCGTGATCGGCTTCGGGGCGACCGCGCGGGGTTCGGTGACGGCGCTGAACGCCCACGGGATCCATGACGTGCACGTGCTCACCCATCGCGGCGTCACCGCGGTCGGTTCGCCGATCCACTCCGCGAACATCGTGCACCTCGACCACGATCTGAACGGCCCGGCCGATCTCCGCCGCAGCCACGCGATCACCGAGACCGGCCGCGTACCGCTGGCGGACTTCCTCGTGGGGCACGATGTCGTCGTCAACTGCGTGCTGCAGGACCCCAAGGCCCCGTTGACGTTCCTCGATGAGGAGGATCTCGCCGGGTTCCGGCCCGGAAGTCTCGTCGTCGACGTTTCCTGTGACGAGGCAATGGGTTTCAGCTGGGCGAGGCCGACGACGTTCACCGAGCCGACCTTCCAGGTCGGCGGCGTCACCTACTACGCCGTCGACCACAGCCCGTCCTATCTCTGGGACTCGGCCACCTGGGAGATCAGCGGCGTGCTGCTGCCGCATCTGAAGCGGATGCTCGGCGGGCGATCCGCTTGGGCAGGCGACGAAACGTTCGAACGCGCCGTCGAGATCAGCGAGGGCACGATCCGGAACACCGACATCCTGTCGTTCCAGCGCCGCTCGCCGGAATACCCGCACGCGCGTCTGTGACTCCGGCTTGATGAGAAAGTTCTCATCGAGTCCTCATCGGCGGCTCACTCCCGCCGTGATCGCGGCCACCGAGGCCTCGCCGCCCGCCGTCGTCCCGCCCCGGTTGGCCGGGCACGACGACGACCCCGATGATGACCCTGATGACGGTGACGACCACTTCGACTTCGACCTCGACGACTGAGCGGGGCCGCCGCCGATGAGTGCCCGCGCCCGGATCCTCGCGTGGGTCCTGCTGGTCGTGCTGCTCGCCCTCGCCGGGTCCGCTGCTGGCGACCCGGACCGTGCTGCACAACCAGCTGGACCAGCGGCTCGACAACGAGATCGCGCACGAGACCGGCAAACTTCGGGCGTTCCTCGCGTCTCCGGACGCCCGCCCGGCAGGGCGGCCCGCCACCGTCGAGGCGGTCCTCGGCCGTCACCTGGAACGGAACCTGCCTGAAAAGTACGAGACGTTCTTCTCCGGTCGTCGACGGCATCGCGTCGAGGCGCAGTGCCATCGAGCCACCGGTCCGGCTCGACACGGACCCGAAGTTCGCCGGCGAGCTGTCCCGCGTCACGAGCCCGGTGTACGGCACGGCGCTCGGCGTTGGTCCTTGCAACCTAGACGAGCGGACACCGTCCTGTGACGGAAACCAGCTGTTCGGCCTAGGCGATCGTGGCAGGTGAGCGTTGTGATAACTTGGAGCGAACTGGGACTTCTGTGCGTTAGCAAACCCGCTGGCCGGGCTGGGGCGACTCTTGCAGAGGTATCAGGACACCCCTTGGGGCCGGTAGCTCAGTTGGTTAGAGCAGGGGACTCATAATCCCTTGGCCGTCGGTTCGAGCCCGACCCGGCCCACAACATCAACATCGTCGCCGACCTGCGGGAATGGTGGTCCTTCGGCGGCATTTTCGCCTTGGCGTTGATCGTGGCTGGGCTCCGTTATGTCTCCGTTTGCTCCGGTGTGCTCAGAGGTGGAGGAGTGTTCTGCGGTGCCGGTTGGTGGCGTAGCAGCCTTTCTGTTTCCTCGTCACAACCGCTGCGGTAGGGACCTGCGGTAGTGGACGCGTGCGTTGCTTGTCGATACCTGCTCACGAAGTGGTCAGCTCTGGATTGTTGTCGTTGCAGGAGGCGCGCCTGACGCCTTCGCCTGCGACTGTGGGTAGTCGGCTTCGACAGTGCGTGTTGTCTCGTGGGAATCTCTGAGTCGCTTAGATGACAGCTTTCTGATCTGCGAGAACAGCAATTCTGACCCCCTCACTGCCAGTGAGGTGCTGGTGGGCCTCTGACCTGCGGTTATTGGGAAACCGCAGGTCGGTAGATGTGATTGGCTACCCTTATCCGCCGTTCGGCGCTGTTGGCTGCGATTCTGACTGCCACCGTGCCCCAGGTTTGCCCCAGGGAAATTCGTGTGAATTCGTGGTGCTGTGCCAGTGCGGTCGATCAGCCATGTGGATACGTCGGATGCGCACGCTCCTACGCTGGCAGCAGGAGCGTGCGTTCGCCGATGGGTAATGAACTCGGGATGGGGGCATTTCACAACCTGCAGCCCGGCGAGCCACTGTCATCCGCAGGTCTGTGCGTTCGCGGGGTTGCGGTCGAAGCGCAGTCGGCTTCGGCCGACCGCGTGGATCAGATTCTCCCAGAACCGTTCGAAGGTCAGCGGTGCGCGGACGGAGTCGAGCATCTCGTGGTTGTGCGGACATGCCAGTGTTTTCCGGATCGCGTCGAGGTTGTCCTGTTTGTACTGGCCTCGTGCCGCCAGCTCCTCGGTCGTCCCGTCGGCGAGGCCGGCGACTTCCCAGTTGGAGCCGGCGAATTTGCTGTGGCCGATCCGCCGTCCCGGGATGGTGGTGCTGTGTGCCGCGACGGGGTTGGCGAGTCCGATCGGGTCGTGCACCCACGCGTCGAGTTGCAGCAGCATGCCGGGGCCGCCGATGTTGAAGTAGGTGAGTACGTCACGGCCGTTCGCCGAGGGATACGCGACCCAGCCCGTCGACGGCGCATACACATGGACGGCCGGGAGCTGTTGCGCGGCAAGCTGCTTATGCGCGTCGTCGGCCATCTCTACGAACAACCGGAAGTCACCCGCCAGGATCGGATACTCGGTCCCGCTGGCCGCGACGTAGGCGGCACGCTCGTCGGCGATGACCTCACGCTCGTCGATCGGCTCCTCCAGACCGGCATACGGGGTTCGCAGCCAGCCGCCGGCAACCACGGCCCAGGCGGCGGCCGCGACGACCGGCACGAAGGTCAGCTTGGTCACCCGGATCGCCATCACCGGAAGCAGCAAGCAGAACGTCGCTGGAAGCAGCATCCGCCCGTGCATGAAGTCCCCGCCGACCCGGATGACATATGCCGCCAGCAGGACGGCTCCCACCAGTGGCACGGTCACCAGCACCACCATTCGGCGGTTCACGGACCTTCGCCACACCAACGCCAGTCCGGCGAGCAGGCACGCGGCGACCGGGATCCACAGAAGGTACGGATCGGTGAAGTCGCCGAAGTAGGCCCATCCGCTGTCCCACAACGCCTCGGAGGCTTCCTTCACCAGTGCCGTGTTCGGGGTGATCAGACCGTAGTAGCCCATCCGGAACAACTGATACAGCACCGGCAGCACGGCCGCAGCGGCCAGCGGAACCACAATGTGGCGCCAGCCTCGCCAGGTGAGCACCAGCAACCCGGCCATGGCGACCACGCTGAACAAAGCGAGGTCCGGGCGAACGAGCGGACCCAGCCCGATGACCACCGCGGTCGACCACATCGGCCCGAACGGCTGCTCGGTACCACGCCGCACCAGGAGCCACCACGTTCCGCCGAGCCACAGGCTGATCAGCCCGGTCTCCAGGCCTGAGGTGGCGAAGTCACGAAACGGCGGCAGCGCCAAGACGACCAGCGCACCCGCGGGAAACACGAAGGTGGACGTGGCAGGCCCGGCCAGCCGCCGGGCGCCGTCGAGCGCCAAAAGCAAGCCACCTGCTGAGAACAACAGCCCGACGATCACCGCGATCCACTCGAGGCTGACGCCGGGGATCCAGCCGACCAGCACGAGCACCGCCGTCCACAGCGTGCTGGTGTTGGCCTCAACCCGCTCCCCGATGTTGAAGACCGGACCGTTGCCCACCAGGATCTGCCGGACCGTCCGCAGCACGATCAGCCCGTCATCACTCATCCAGCGCCGCTGCCAGGCCAGCACCACGAAACCCACGACAGTGGCCGCGATCGCGACCCAGTTCCACGCCCGGACACGGCCCCGAACGCGAATTTCGCCGGGTCTGTCAGGCGTGGATACGGATTCAGCGGTAACTGTGCTCAACTGATTCTCCAGGTAACTGAAAGACGAACAATCACCCAGATTTCTGTGACGCGACAACACTGTCCGTGACTGGGCAAGATCTGTAAACGATCTTGCCTCACTCTATCGTGCCCCCGAAAAGGACCGGTGCCGGGCAGGGGCGGTGATGCCCTTCCCGGCACCGGCCGGCTATTCAGAATCCGAGTGCGAACGCCCTTGGTGCAGTGACCTCTTCGCCGAAGGCGAAATCGCCATGCCACAGAACGGACGCACCCACGAACTGCGTCCCGTCGGACGCCCCGACATACACGTCCCCTCTCGTGCCACGCGTGTAGGTGAGGATGTCGGCCTTGCCGTCGCCGGTGAAGTCGCCGATCGCGGGCAATTCGTTCCCGTACGCGAAGTTTCCGTGCCATTTCACGGAATTCCCGACAAACCTCACACCGTTCGAAATCGCCACATAGACTGAGGCCGCCGTCCCACGGGTGAAGACCGCGATGTCGTCCTTACCGTCACCATCGAAATCGCCCGACGCCGGGATCTCGTCACCGAACGCGAAATCTCCGTGCCACTGCAGAGAGTCACCGACGAACTTGCCACCGTCCGAGAACGCGACAAACACGTCGCCCGCCGTCCCACGGGTGAAGGTGGCGATGTCATCCTTGCCGTCACCGTCGAAATCGCCGACCACAGGCACTTCCGCGCCGCCGGCGAACCGTCCGTGCCACTTCACCCCGTTGCCTACGAACTTCTTGCCGTCCGACAACGCCACATAGACCGAAGCCGTCGTCCCACGCGTGAAGACCGCGATGTCGTCCTTGCCGTCACCGTCGAAGTCACCGACCGCGGGAATCTCCTCGCCGAACGCGAAATCGCCGTGCCACTGCTGCGAGTCGCCGACGAACTTGCCTCCGTCGGACAGCGCCACATACACATCACCCAGCGTTCCCCGAGTGAAGGTCACGATGTCCGTTTTGCCGTCCCCATCGAAGTCACCGGCGAGCGGTACCTCGTTGTTCGTCGCGAATCGCTCGTGCCATTTGACCGAATTGCCCACGAACTTGGACCCGTCGGACACGGCCGCGTAGACGTCCGCCGTGGCGCCTCGGGTGAAGACGGCGATGTCGTCCTTGCCGTCACCGGAGAAGTCACTCACGGTGGGAATCGGCGTGGTCGCCGAAACAACGCTGGACACCAACTCCGTCCCATTGGCCAACGTCGTGACGACCCGGTAGTACCAGGTCTTCTTGGCGGGCAGCGACTTGTGCGTAAAGCTGGTCCCCGTCGTCGAGCCGATGCGACGAGCTTCAGCCACCGGAACTGACGGCTCCTCTCCCGCGTAGATCCGGTACGTCAACTGCCCCTGCCCCGATACCGGAGCCCATTTGACCGTGATCGCGTGGTCGACCGCCTTGGCCGTCGCGACGAACGTCTGCTGCCGGATCCACTCAGCGAGATCGTCAGTGCGCGTAGCCGTCGTGCCCTGCTGCGTCTCGGACACGGCGAGACACCCGTGTTGCCAGGAAGTGCTCACCACACCGGCCAGCTCCGCGCGGCCGGATACCTCCCGGAACACCGCTCCCCCGGCGTCTCCCTTGCAGGCGTCCGCACCGTTGTCACCGGTGAGCGGGAACTCTGCCGCGGTCGGAGCACCGACGGCGAACAACGCCGAGTGCAGTTTGTCGGGCACCCACTCGGTCGCCGTGCGGCCATAACCCGCCAACCGCAGCTTCTCGCCACTCGCGGCGGCGGCGCCCACGGAAACCGGTGTGATGTCGGTGATCGTCGTGTCGAGCCGCGCGAGCATCACGGCCCGGCTGGGATGGACCACCAGGTTCGTCACCTTGGCGACCACCCCGGCGGTACCAGCGAGATTGGTCCGGCCCACCGTGACCGTGGTCGGCTTGACCGGTACACCGCCCTGCGGATTGCCGGCGAAACAGGACGCCGATGTGATGATCCATTCGGGTGTCACCAGTGCCCCGCTGCAGGCCGCGCCCTCCATGTTGACCTTGGCGGCGAAGCTGTAGCTCCCGTCCACCACCGGAGCACCAACGGTAACGGCGTTTGCGGTCGCGCCAGTCAGCAGACCAGCCAAAACCAGCGTTGCGGACAGCATTGACAAGCCAGCCGCTCTCGAGCGTTGCATCAAGATTTCCCCTCAGATCACTATGGCAGCGGTCAGCCGACCACGTCGAGTTCGAGCAGCGTGGTCGGCTGGTTGTCCGGGCTTGCGCCGACACCGACCGGTGTGTTGCCGCTGGGATTCACGTCGACGACCGTGCGCTGACCGGCATCGGTCGTGAGCTCGGCTTTCGCCTTGTGCCCCGACCCGGCAACCAGGCCGTCACCTCGGATTTCGAACACTGCGGGAATCTTCAACTCCAGATGCCCCGGAACACCGAGGACTTTGAAGCAGACTTGCCCGTTCTGCCCTACGGATTCCGTAGTACGAACCCGGATCAAGCCGATGTTTCCGTTGGCAGGAGTCGCGCAGTCCGCGAACACGATGTGACCATCACCGGAGACCAGCACGACTCCATACTGGGCGAGGATGCCATCGGCGCCCGGGTACGCGAAGTCTTCTACCACCGATTTCGGGCCATCAGCCTCGACTTGCCTCGGAAAAGTGACAGCACCGGCAGCCCAGCCACCGATTGCTGTCATTGCAAATACTGTGGCGAGAATGAGCAAAAGCTTCCGCCTGAGAAGCACGGCGTTCAACCCCCATTCGATCGAGTACGTGCGGACACAGTGCCGCCAAGGGGTATCGGCGGCCAGGCTTGACCATTACCCACTTTTGACGTGATCCACAACACACTTTGCCGCCTAGGAGCGGCCAGTAATCTGCCACTCAGACGCGCAAGCGGAGACGAGTGCGCCGAAAAGCTAACAAAAGGGGGGAATATGGCAATCGAAATTGATTCTCCGCCTCTTCACTCGTGACAGTGTCAACGTTGTCAACTCACAGAAAGTCGAATATTTGACAATGAGATACAGGCGAAGGCAAAGAGCCAGTCTGATTGCATTGCTGATCACCGCACTTCTAGCACATCTCTGTGTCGCCCCGGCCGCAGGCGCTCCCGACGACGGGGCAACACCGGAAGCTACAGTCTCAGTTCAACAGAACTTGAGTTCACGCGCCAAGGTATTGATTCTTTGGCAAAGCGGCGGCAGTCAGGTCAAGGCGGAAGCAGAAAAGGCCCTGCACGGCTCCGATGCCGAGGTTGAGGCGTTCCTTAACGACAATCTTGATCGACTCTCCGGACTGGATGACCGGATTGCGGTCAACCAGATCCTCGCGGCTGGCGGCCCGGCGGTAAAGAGCGCGGCGCAGAAGGCGTTGGATGCGGACGCGTCCGCGCTTCGCGCCTTTCTGAACACGGGATTGTCTGCCGCCTCGAACACTGACCTGCGGATTCGCGTCAACCAGATCCTCGCGGCCGGCGGGCCCGAGGTGAAGAAGGCAGCACAGAAAGCGCTTGACGCCGGTACGGCTGAAGCGCTGAACGAATTTCTGCGTGTTACATCCGTACGTGCCGAAACGAATGACCTACGGATTCGGGTCAACCAGATCCTCTCGGCAGGCGGCCCGGCGGTCAAAGCCGCGGCACAGACCGCGTTGGACCGTGACAACGTTGATGCTCTCCGGTTGTTCATCGTGCGTGAGTGGGAAGTAGCCGAAGCGCGCGATCAAGAAACGGCCGGTATCGCTGAGCTGGTCGCCTCGGCCAAGGTCGCGGGGCGGCAGGCAGCGGAAGAAACGCAGGCTGCGAAAGATTCCGCCGAGAAGGCTCTCGCGGAAGCGGATCTGGCGCGTCAGGCGACCGAACTCGCGCAGCGAGCGGCCGAAGCGGCCAAGGACAACGCCGCAGGCGCCGCGGTCGCGGCAGGACAAGCCGCGGATGCGGCCAACCGCGCCGCGAGCGCGGCGGTCAGCGCGATCGGGGCGGCCAACGCGGCATCAGCGGCAGCCCGCATCGCGGCGAACGCGGCCACACGAGCGGCAGCGGCAGCGGTCAAGGCGGGAAGATCCTCGTCGACCGCGTGGCACTTCGCAGCGGCCGCCCGCACGGACCGGGGACGTGCTGGCGATGCCAGCAAGGCCTCGATCGATGCCGCTGACGCCTCACGAAACGCACAGCAGGCCGTTCAGGCACTCGACCTCGCCCAAACAGCCCTGGGGAAAGCGAAGGAGGCCGTCGACGCGGCCGGTTCAGCAGGGCAGAACGCTACCAAGTCGGCCGACGCGGCAAAGGAGTCCGCACGCTGGGCACGTAGCGCGGGTGCCGACGCGTCCAAGGCCGAAGCCGCAGCAGCGGAATCCCGCCGGCAAGCGGATCGAGCCAACCGCGCAGCCGCATCCGCACGGGCCTACACGGTCGAGGCCGCCGCAGCGGCATTGGTCGCGCGGGATCTGGCATCCCGGGCCGCATTCGACGCAAGCATCGCCGCAGCGGCTGCCGAGGAAGCCGCTGCCCATGCTGGTGAAGCCGAGAACGCCGCCCGGCTCGCCACCGAGCACGCGAATGCGGCCAGCGCAGCAGCCCAGACAACCATCGATGCCGCAGCCCAGGCCAAACGGCTCTACGACGCCGCGCGCAAAGCCGACGGCGAACGGATCACCCTCCTCGCGGAACAGGCCACCGAGTCCGCCCGGACAGCGGCCGCCACGCATGACCGCCTGGGACTGACCCGAAAGTGGAACGCCGCTCAAGAAGAGCAGCGTGACACCGAGACCAAGCAGCTCCTGCAGGCGGCCAGCGCGCCAGATGCCGACCCCGCCCTGGTAGCGACCAACGGGCGCAAGGTCGCGCTGCGCCTGGTGACCGTTGGGGGTTCCTGGACGAAAGCCGCCGCGGAAGGCGCGCTCGCTGGCACCGAGCCGGAAGTCCGGGAATACATCAAGGCAGGTCTCGCGCGGGCTGCCGCACTTGATGACCGGGACACGATCCGTGAGCTGATCGCGGACGGCTCTCCTGCCAAGAAAGAAGCGGGCGAGCGGGCCCTGGCAGGCACCGACGAGGACGTGAAACGGTTCCTGGCGTCACCTACCTACGCTGGTCAGGATGCCGAGTACCGGATCATCGTCAACCAGGCCCTGGCCGCCGCTCGTCAGCGTGGCGACGCCACGGTCGCCGCCGCCGCACAGAAGGCACTAGACAGCCAGGACATCGCGGCGTACCGGCAGTTCCTCGACACCGGGCAGAACATCGCCCGCGAGAGCGACGATCGGATCGCTCTCAATCAGCTCATCGCCAATCCGGCGACCGGCCGAGAAGTGCGGATGCTGTCCCAAGCCGTGCTGGACGGCTCACCCGATCTCATCCGTGTCTATCGTGAAAGCGGTCAGTATGTCGCCGCCCGCCACGACCGAGAGGCAGCCGCACACCAAGCCGCGGTCGCCGGGATGGTGGCGGAGATCACCTCGGTCGCGGCCACCGCCTCGCAAAACGCCGAGACCGCCCAAGCTGTCGCGGCCACAGCACGAAACGCCGCGGCCGAAGCCACCGACCACGCGAACCGCGCCAAAGGCTTCGCCGACGACGCACTCGGCCATGCGCAACGGGCGCGAGAATCCGCCAAGCAAGCGGAGGAATCCGCTCGCCAGGCCGCTCAATCGGCAGCCGTGGCACAACAAGCCGCGACCCGCGCCTCACAATCCTCGGTAAGCGCGACCCGATCAGCGATCTCTGCCAGGGGCTCAGCCAACATCGCGTTCCGCCACGCACGAAGCGCCGAGAGTGCCGCGCGTGCCGCATACCAGGCGGCAAAGGACGCAGGTGCTGATGCCAACGCCGCCGTCGCCGCCGCTAACGATGCCCGCAAGAAGGCGATCGACCGGGCGAACACGGAGATCGCCGACGCCCGGGCAAAGTTCGAGGCCGAAGCCAAGAAGGCATGTGAAGCCGTACCAGCCGGCCCGGACCACGACGACTGCATCAACCGGGCAAAGCGGATGGTCGCCGACCCCAAGGGCGAATCCGAACGCAACGTCGCGATCTGCAACCAATTCAAAGGACACAGCGAAGAAGCATTCAACAACTGCCTGAAAGGCGCCTATAACCCCGCTCTCACATATGTGATCAACAAGGCGATCGCCGATGCACAAGACGAGGCGGACACCGAGCAATTCTGGATCACCGCCGGCGTCATCGTCGCCACCGTCGCGCTCGTCGCCGTCGGGTTGTACTGCGCCGAGGTCTGCACCGCACCAATGATCGCCGGGCTAGCCGGCCTGGAAGCAGGTTTCCTCGCCGAAGCCGCTGGCGCAGGGCTCCTCATCACCATCGGCGCCGACCTCGTTACCGGATTTGCAGCCGAAGCACTACTCGCCTCCCGGGTCGCCGCACTCAGCGACGCTGCCCTCCTCAGCGGTGTCGCAGTACGGACAGGCCTGGCGCAACTAGACCTGAGCTTTATTCGAAACGGGTTCAAGAACTGTGCCCGGACAGCCCTCCGAGCAACAACCGCGGCCGCCAACACTGAGCTTTGCCTAATTCCGGTCCAGTACGATAGATGGGGAAACGAACTGGCAGACAAAGCTTACAGGTTTCGGGAGGCCGTAGCTAGTATGCGCCCGATCGTTAATGTCGCCGTAGCGAAGCTTCCTGGCTGGGTCGATCCGGTGTTCAAGGATGAGTACGTCAGAGCTTATAGTGGCAAAGGCACGCCGTGGGGCAACAGTATTCACTCCGAGGATCGGATCTTCCGAATAGTCAAGGATGCCAACTTTAAGCTCCCGGATGGGCGAACGCTCCAGCCGAGCGATATCACGGATATCTTCACTGAAAGATCACCTTGCAAAAAATGCACAGAACTCATCCTTGAGTCGGCACCTGGAGCAAACGTGCACTACTCCGTCACGTATCTTGGAAACTCCGATCTCGAAGCCGAGATCCTGTACGAGCTTCTCGACCTTCGCGCAAAAGGAGGCCGGTAATCGGGACGGAAACCCGCCCATCAAGCCGTCGGCAAAGCCCTGCTACGATCTGCCTCAATTTTCACCTACCAGACAAGGTTCAGAATGGTTAGCCCGTTTGAATTCTACAGAGAAGCACAACTAGCCGAAGATGCACTCTTTCGTGCACCTGAGGATGCCGTCACATCCTGGAGCAACCTGGCAGAAAACGTTAGAGATGAGCTGTCGCGGATGGGTTTTCCGGCTTCAATAACATCAGATCAGGACCTGGGCTCACCAAAGATTCCCGGAGCCCAAGTATCTGTCCACTGGGAATTTCCTTTCGGCGTGATCCTCGATTGGCGGGCGCCGCTGCAAGACTCAGATGAATACCGAAGCAGTGTGCGAAAAGGTGACACGCGAGATCGACTCTTCAGCTATGCAACACACTCCCGCAGAATAGTCGCCAAAGCGATGTGCGATGTGCTCAGCGAAGCTGGGTTCTCCACAATGATCGACCACGAAGAGGGTAACCGGTACCGTTACCGGGTCCTGGCCTCACCGGAACATGCGATGATCTAGCAGTCCACCAACTAGTTGCGCTGCCAGGAGCGTCGGATCGGCAGCGGACCTCGGCGACGGCGACCATGGCTAATCAAAACAGTCCACGGCCGCCGTCGCCGACTGCCCCGCCCCGGGTTTGATGGAGACATCGAACACTCGGAGGAATCGCAGTCATGGCGGCACCACGGAAGTACCCGGACGAGTCGCGGGAGCGGGCGACGCGCCTTGCGGTCGAGGCTTGGCCAGGATCCAGTGTCCGGCCGGTGGGCGATCAAGCGGATCGCCGATCAGTTGGGTGTGCACCCTGAGGATTTGTGGACGGATCGCCGAATCGTCCCGTAACCGCGGGCCCTGACGGGGCCTGGACGATCTGGAGATCGGACCGTCGAGTTACAACGACTGGTGCAACAAACCGGCGCCTGCACGGTGAACTCGGACACGTCCCGACCGCCAAGGAAGAGGCGCTACATGTGACGCCCCCGGGTCATCGCACCCCTGGAAACTAGGGCCTGTTTCAGAAGTGGGTCTTGTTTTGGGATGATCTTTGTATGGGGCGTGGTGACCTGACGAATGAGCAGTGGGCGAGGCTGGAACCGTTGCTGCCTGTGGGGAAGAAGCCGGGTCGTC